>JBNAVJ010000022.1:18768-21528 GCA_049700455.1 Ignavibacteria bacterium | reverse complement strand
AGGAAGGTTCCTGGGAATACTACTGCTATGATAATGGCAATCTGTACTCCAAAGGGAACTATAAAAATGGCGTAAAGGAAGGTTCCTGGGAATACTATTACAATAATGGCAATTTGCAATCAAAGGGAAATTTTAAAAACGGCAAACAGGAGGGTTATTGGGAATACTACTATGAAACAAACGATAGGTTACAGGCTATGGGAAGTTTCAACAACGACAAACACCTGCCATGTGGTGCAAGCAGGAATAAAAATTAAAAGCTATGAAAAAGTTTTATAAAATCGTAAACCCAGCAGGCCATCACGGTTTAGTGTACAAAGATGGGTATAATGAGGATATTTTGCCTTTCAATCCTTCAGGAGACTGCACACCAGGCGGAATTTATTTTGCAAGTAGGGATATCCTTGCCTTTCTCGGCTACGGCACTGAAGTATATGAGGTGGAGCCTATCGGAGAAGTTTGTGAAAATCCAGGTAATCCCCCAAAATACAAGGCGCATGCTGTAAATCTTAAATATATAGGTAAAACATCTGATATAAATATTATTAAAACGCTAATAGATAACGGGGCGAACGTGCATGCAGATGATGACGCTGCACTAAGATGGGCGGCTGATAATGGATACACCGACATTGTGAAGCTGCTAATAGACGCTGGTGCAGACGTGCATGCACAGGATGACTTGGCACTACGCTGGGCAGCCGAAAGAGGCCACGCTGACGTTGTTAAGATGCTACTTGACGCTGGGGCTGACGTGCATGCGGACGACGATGAGGCACTTAGATGGTCGGCTTTTTACGGCCGAGTTGAAGTTGTTAAGCTGCTGATAGATGCGGGGGCGGACGTGCACGCTGACAATGACACTGCACTATATTGGGCTGCTGAGAATGGACACTACGAAGTGGTGAAACTGCTTATTGAGAGCGGGGCAAACGTGCATGCAAAGAATGACTTGGCACTACGTTTGGCTGCAAGGTACGGGCACTACGAAGTGGTAAAGCTACTGATAGATTCTGGTGCGAACGTGCATGCAAATGATGACGAGGCGCTTATATGGACTGCTGAAAATGGACACACTAAAGTAGCGAAACTACTTGTAGCTTCATGGTCAAACGTGCATGCTGGGAATAAAAATGCACTAAAATTTGCGGCAAGGAGATGTCGTACAAACGTTGCTAAGCTGCTTGAAGCTGTAAAGTGATAATAAACAGACTGAAAAAAATTAAAAAAAATAGCGGAAACCTGGTGGTCATTATTATTTTGAAATAAATTATGATTATTTAATTACTTTAATTTAAAACAATAATTATATGAAAACGATTGAAGACGCAAAAAAAGAAGGTGTAAAAATAAATGAGATTTATATTGCTGATTGCTTGGAGCTGATGAAACAAATGCCTGATAATTTTATTGACGTAATATTAACAGACCCACCGTACGGTTATCTAAATCATAAATTAGATCCCAAAATTGATTTTAAAAAAATAAGTGATGAGTGGGCAAGAATTCTAAAAAAAGATGCATTTATAGTTATGTTTGGGCGTGGCACGCAGTTATATCGCTGGGCTTCATATTTAGATGAATTAGGGTTTGAGTTCAAAGAAGAAATAATTTGGAACAAAAATCATTCAACATCCCCGATGTTACCAATAGGTAGGGTTCATGAATTAATCGTTATATATAGCGGAGGAAATAAAAAAATTAAAAAGGTGCGTATTCCATATGAAGAAACAACTGATGCCAATATAATAATGAATAATTTTAAAAGCATTATAAGGGCTATTAAGAATAAAGAAAAAGAAGAATTAATTAAATATATTCAAAACGATTTTATTAAAGAATTTAATAGAATACATAAAAAGAAACATGGCATAACAATAAGAAATGTAACACAAGACGCATCAACAGTCGTTAATACGTTAGAAAAGATACGTTTTGGTTTCGTAGAGAAATCGATAATAACAGTTAGCAGGGAGCACTTTAAAATGGAGCACCCTACACAAAAACCTATCCGTTTATTGGAAAGACTTTTAGCTTTAGTTTCTGATGAAGGAGATTTAGTTTTTGACCCTTTTCTTGGTTCTGGTGCAACCGCAGTAGCTTGTAAACGGCTAAACAGGAACTACATCGGTTCGGAAATTTTAGATGATTATTACAAAATTGCAGATAAACGTATTAAAGACGTCCCTGAAAAATTGTTTTAGAAAAGCCTAAATAATGGAATTGGAAAAATAATTTATTTTCAAAAATTGGGGGTAAAGTTTTAGAATTTATTTACTGTGAAATAAAAAAAAACAGTAATTCATTGTATTACAATAAGTTTTATTTTCAATAAACAGGTGGTAAAAAAAATAAAGTTAAAAATAAAATAGATAAAGCTATGAAAAAATTTTTTAAAATCGTAAACCCAGCAGGCCATCACGGTTTAGTGTACAAAGATGGGTATAATGAGGATATTTTGCCTTTCAATCCTTCAGGCAGTTGCGAACCTGGAGGGATATATTTCGCAAGTGAAGATATATTTGCATTTCTGGACTTCGGGACTGAAATATATGAGGTGGAACCAATAGGCGAAATATATGAAAACCCAGGGGAACCAAAGAAATACAAAGCACGTGCCGTAAACTTAAAATATATAGGTAAAACATCAGACGTAAATGTAATTAAGCTGCTGATAAACGCAGGAGCAAACGTTCACGCTGATGATGACAATGCATTACGTTGGGCTGCAAAAAGGGGACACGCTGATGTTGTTAAGAT
>JBNAVJ010000022.1:12939-18668 GCA_049700455.1 Ignavibacteria bacterium | reverse complement strand
AAAACGGACACACCGAAGTAGTGAAGCTGCTACTTGAGGCTGGAGCAAACGTTCACGCTGATAATGACAATGCATTACGTTGGGCTGCAAAAAGGGGACACGCTGATGTTGTTAAGATGCTTATTGATGCAGGTGCAACCGTGCATGCGTGGGATGATGCTGCACTTAGATGGGCGGCGGAAAACGGACACACCGAAGTAGTGAAGCTGCTACTTGAGGCTGGAGCAAACGTTCATGTATATTATGATGAAGCACTACGCTGGGCAGCAAAGAACGGCCACTCTGACATCGTTAAGCTGCTTGAATCTGTTAAGTAATATCCAGGCGACCACGAGCCTACAACGAGAAATACATGCCCGGTGGTGCAAGCATGTTAAAACTGAAAGCTATGAAAAAGTTCTTCAAAGTTGTTAAGCTGTTGATAGATGCAGGTGAAAACTTGCATGCTGAAAAAGATCTTGCACTTCAATGGGCAGCTGATAATGGACACACTGGCCTTGTGAAGCTGCTAATAGACGCTGGTGCAGACGTGCATGCTGAAAATGACGCTGCAATTCGTTATGCAGCAATTAAAGGCCACACCGAAATTGTTAAACTGCTTATAGAGGCAGGGGCTAACGTGTATGCTAAAAATGACTATGCACTTATGTGGGCAGCAATTAAAGGCCACACCGACGTTGTAAAACTGCTTATTGATGCTGGCGCAAATGTACACGCAGACAATGACTACGCACTACGATTGGCAGCAACAAACGGACACGCTGATGTAGTGAAGATACTTATAGATGCAGGGGCAAACGTTCATGCTGAAAATGACGCTGCAATTCGTTATGCAGCAAGGGAAGGACACACAAACGTAGTGAAGCTGCTTGAAGCTGCTGTAAAGTAATAACCATGCGACCACGGCCTGAAACGATATAAGACCTTGCTGTGGTGGCAAGGGTGTAAAAATAAAAAATAAAGTTATGGAACAAAAACAATATTACGCATATCATCGGGCGGGTTACGACCTGCTCTATGCGTTAAAAAACGGGCAATTAGCTTCTTCTTATGAAGAGGCGATGGCCAATTTAATGGCTGATTATAGGGATATGAATCCGTCTCTGGGGTACATCCCTGATACCGAGATTTTTATTTACAAAATAAAAATAGTCGGAACTAATGTCACTGTCAATGACGGTGACTACGAATTAGAGCCGGAGGAAAAAAATGAGATAATTAACATGATATAATATGTTTTTTTTATGAAAACGACGAAAGAAATTTTAAAAAACATAATAGATGAAGAGGACTATTCTAAAATAGAAGCCTCAGCAAATTCTCTGCTTAAAATGACAGTGGAGGAATTACAGGCTAATTATAACATAAAGAATGATAGTGCCTTAAAAATCTATTCGTATATAGAGTTTTATAAAGAATTTTCCAAAACACTACTTACTGAAGTTAATCAGATAAATGAACCCATTAAGTTATATAACTTAATGAAACCACACTTAATGGGTTTAGACCACGAGGAAATGTGGGTGGTTTATTTATCAAATAGTCTGGATGTTATAAAGAAAATTAAAATAAGTATGGGAGGTATTGGGAGTAGTATTTATGACGTACGGCTCATAATAAAGCACGGAATACTGTGCAATAGTACATCTATTGCAATAATACACAACCACCCAGGTGGTAGTCTTATTGCGAGCGATGCTGATATACAAATGACAAAAGATGTTGCTGCTGCATGTAAATTAATGCAAATGCAACTAATTGATAGTATGATATTTACTGATACGGGTTATTCTAACATACCTATCCCAGTATGATAAACAATAAAAAATAACACTATGATTGCGATTCTATTTGCTTGGATGATAATGGCTATCATAATGGTGAAAAAAAATGCGGTTTGGGCTATTCCTGCCCTTATCATGCTACCATGCGCCTTTTTGTTATCTATTAACATGAAAGGATATTTGGCTATCATCCCTTCAATAATGCTATTCATACCGTTCTTATTGTCGAAGAAAAAATAAGAACGAATCTTGGAAGGAAGCCGGACACTGTTCCGGCTTTTTTTATGCTTGCTCAAAAAAACACAGGGCTGAATATCATCCCGATAATTCAGCCCTGCCAAATCAGAAATAACGAAAGCTGTGTTGCAAATCTAATACTTTTTATCTTATTAGATTCAAAGGATGGAAAAATTTTTCCTTATAAGGTTCTGAGGGTGAGCGCCAAAATTGAAATTCAAAAACATAGGCTTCATTTCAAAAACTCCTTTAACGCATCGTATTTGCGCAGTTTTCCAATCGCCTTCTTATATCTTGTCGTTACAGTAGCATCGCTTACCTTTAACTCACGGGCAATGCTTGTAATGCTTCTTTGCTCTTCGCCTAAAATACCAAACCGCTTTTTGATGATTAAGGCATCCTTATCTGACAAAGTGCTGAGTGCCTTAACAATCATTTCATTGCGGTTTATTCTATGATATTCGTCATCCGGACTTGGTGAATTTTTGTTTTCGATAATGTCTATCACCTTGCTATCCGTATCATCTTGAATCTCAGCCTCTAAATTTACATAACTTGTTTTGTGGTACATTATAAACCGGACTAAACTTTCACTTAGCCCAGTGTTTTTTGCTACCTCCTCAACAGTCGGGATTTCGTTTTCCGATAACATCCTTTGAATTTCCCTTTCAACCTTCCCGGAATAACGAAGAATGTTTATGGGAATACGTATCTGCCTCTTGTGTGTATCAATGGCACTAAGTATAGACTGTCTTATCCACCATACAGCATAAGATATAAACTTAAACCCCAGAGAAGGGTCAAATTTTTGGGCTGCTACCACCAACCCAACATTGCCTTCTTGGATAAGGTCGTCTAACGACAACCCCTGATTTTGATACTGCTTTGCGACAGAAACAACAAACCGAAGATTGTTGGCAATAAGTGTGTTTATCGCCTCCTTATCTCCGGCTCTTACAAGTTCATAAATAGACTCCTGATTTTCAACAGGAATCCTTTCCAATTCGTTAAAGTAACGATTGATAGAATCGTTACGGGACGTGATTGTCCGAGTTATTTTCAATTGTTTCATAGCCTTATAATTTTTTTAAAACAACGCTACAAATATTAAAACACTTTTTTAAAAAAGCAAGTTTTTTGTGAAAAAAATTTGATTAAATGTTAAATAGTTCATTCTCAGTTATTTGCGGATAATCTTTTCGGACTATCTTTAGAATAGCCTCTCTTTTCAGCTTATCAGGGATTATTTCTCCCTTCATCCACTTGTAAACTGATTGTTTAGTTACGTCACACTTTTGACATACTTCCGTAATAAACTCTTTTGCAGGGTTTTTGTGCTTTAATTCACCGTAATAAGCACTCAATGTAATTCTTCTTTTTTCCATATCTTTTGAATTTTGCATTTAAATGCCTTTTTTTTGAATTTTACCACGTGCGTAATATGTTATATTATCTGGGTGCATTTTCTTTCAAAATACCCCCAAAAGATTTTTATTTTAACCCCGAACTCCCATAACCGTTAGTACCTCTTTCCGAAGGCGACAATTCGTCAACCTCCTCTAATTCGACTTCCGGGATAGGCAGAATCAATATCTGCGCAATCCTTTCCCCTTTCATATATTCCCTAAGGGGGTCAATTGTCTTAACATTCGTAAACACGACTGTTATTTCCCCCCTGTAACCAGAATCAATCACACCTACGGAATTTTTTAAGATAAACGGGGTATTGATAATAGATGATCGAGGGAAAACCAATCCTACATGCCCTTCCGGTATCTCTATCGCTATACCGGTGCCGTACTTAATGTATTCCTTCGCCACATTAACGTCTACCCATGAAGCATATAAATCAAAACAAGCATCACCCTTATATGCCTTCATCGGCGTAATGGCATTCTCTGACAGTTTTTTAAATCTTACTTTCATATCCAATCTCGTTATTCGGTTTATTCGGTTTTGTAATATTTATAAGCCAAATCAATAACCTCAATCGGGTCTTTTGTGCTGTTGACGGTGAATATAGTGAAGCTATTTCCATACTCATGGCTATCATCCACAAAGTAAACACTGAAATAATGACTGGTGTTTAACATTGCATAGAACGTTACACCCCCTTTAACCCTTCTGGCAACATAACCATAGTCCTTAAGGATAAAACCGAGTAAGTCCCACGCTGTTACTCCTTCGACTTTTGACTTTATCGTCTTTATTTCCAAGTAACAGTTCATTGTCTCCCTATCAAAAGCCAAATAAAAGTTGGCTGTAAGATTCTCATACTCCTTACTCGCTATGGTAAGCAAGTATGTTTCATACCAATACTCCTCCTTAACAACAACCCCCTGCTCGTTGAACTCATTCATTACAACATCCTTACGCATATTCACGTAAGTATCAACCAGTTGCGCATTAACCTGTGAAACAAACATCAGGCTAAATAAGCCAATTAAATACATAAACTTTCTCATAACTTAATAATTTTAAAAGTTAAACAAACTGTATATCAAATAATTAACACGTTTTTCTTATAGATTTTTTCCTTCCTCAAATTTAACAAATTTATAAAATATTCCTAAAGTATAAATCATTTTTCTTCGTAAAGCAAATGTTTCAGGTTATATGTTTCAATGTCTGATTTTTTCACCCATACCGGCTTACTTTGTCCCTGTAATCTAACTTTTTGATATATCTCCCATACCCCACTGCCATACTTGTCAACCATATCGCACATATCGGCATAAGAATGAAACTGTACCCTCTTGTCATATTTAAGTACCGAAGCAACAGTCGGATGCTGATACTCGTAAGTCTTTATCAAATGGTCAATAGCATCATGTAACCTCTGCTCAGTAAACCGCTCCCTGATAACCATTTCGGCTAATATATCAACGAAATCATTCGTTATTGCCGGAAACGCTTTCTTTAGCCTTAACAGTTCCATAATCAGCACTTGCTTTGTAACAACATTCCCACCATAAACCGACAAAGAATTGTCATGTATTTGCTTCAAAGGCTCTATTGACTGCTGCAACAATTTCGGGTGTAGTTGCTCCTTTCCCTGATTTTCCATACTTCACTAACTTTTTGATTTCGTTATACTTACTTACTATGATGTTTGGACTCATATTGGTTCTTAACCACGAATCCTGAACATTTACTACAATCTGGAAAAAATCACGCATAGCTGTCAGACAATGCTCTCTTGTTCCTTCCGGGTGTTTTTTCTTGTACATAGCTATCAATTTGCCAATAGCCGAACGTTCTTTGCCTCTATTGATAATCTCATACTCTTCCCCATAACTTTCCAAGTACACACTGCGAAATATATCCAGAATTTCATCCACAAAATCTTTGTCGCTGGCTGCAATTTTTTGATTAACCTCTTCCGCTGGCACAATTTCGGGTGTAATTACTTCATTATCAGAATAATTGATATTTTTTTCGGGTTCGGCGGCCGGCGGAATGCTGCTTCCTGTATTTGTATTTTGTTGATTATCAGAAATTTTATTGTCATTTTCTTTTTGGCAGCAATCATCGTCAGATGATTGCAAAAAATTTTTGCGGGTTCCAGAGACGTTAGTATAAGTACTTAAGTTAGTATTTAGATTACATACGTTAGTATTATCTATTTCTTTATTTTCTTTTATTTCTTTATTTTCTTTATATATATGTGTGCCCAAGTGTGTGCCCTTTTGTGTGCCCTTTTGTGTG
>JBNAVJ010000022.1:0-12839 GCA_049700455.1 Ignavibacteria bacterium | reverse complement strand
CCCTTCAAGGTACTTTTTTGTGTGCCCTTTTGTGTGCCCTTTTGTGTGCCCTTTTCCCCCTCTCCGTCTTCCGAAACAGTTGATATTAAATTATTTCCGACGATTTTTTGTGTGCCCTTTTGTGTGCCCTTTTGTGTGCCCTTCAAGGTACTTTTTTGTGTGCCCTTTTGTGTGCCCTTTTGTGTGCCCTTTTGTGTGCCCTTACTGTGCCCTTTTTTCACCACCGGATCTTGTAACATATATGATTCTGAATCAGTTACAGCGTTTTTTTGTGTGCCCTTACCGTTTTGTGCGTATTGATAAGTATCATATTTACAGATAGTTACAAAACTGAATTTGTTCGTTTTTTCGACTAAAATTTCATTAGTTGATTGCAGTTTGTTTAAACTCGTTCTGATAGCCTTTTTTGACAATTTTAATTCAGATGCTAATTGATTGAGACTCACAATCAATTGCCCTTTTTTTATCGTCTTATTCCCCCATTTTACATTTTCATAACTGGCATTTAACAGTAAATGAATAAACACCTTAAACGTGTTTATATCATTATACCATTGCCAGTTTACTATCTTCCGGTGCAATTTTATATATCCTGATTCCATATCATTGCATTTTAAGATACTTTTCGATAATGTCAATAGTTTGTTCTATCCCCTCAGAAAAAGTTACAAAATACCCCTTCTCTCTCAATTTTTCATGCATCTGATTTTGCTCCTGCAAATGCAGGTCACTTTTTAAACTCCCATCCTTCTTAAACGCTCCCTTACCTTCAGCCTTCAATTCTATCATCAAACCATGATACTTGCTTCTTGGCTCAAATATCATTAAATCTGGCCATCCGGAACCAGAACGCAATTGCTTCATCATTTTGCGAACTCCAATTGAGCTAACGTACAGTCCGCTCAAATCGCTATAATAAAGTACCTTCGGATGATACTGGCGCAAATAGCGACATATAACCTTTTGCATGTTAACTTCAGCCTTTCTCATATCATTGAAATTTTAAAAGTTCTTCCTGCATAAACTTGTTCAAAACCCCATCCATAATGCTGGTCTCAACTTCTTCCCTGCTTCCCATTATTGTGTTTGCCATATCTCTCTTCGATTCAATCAAATCATATATCCACTCATCAATAGTATTATTACCCAAAAAGTAAATACACTGTACACTGTCCTTTTGCCCAATCCTGTGACACCTATCCTCGCATTGTTCCATGTCTGCCGGATGCCATGCTAATTCAACAAATGCCACTCTGCTACTTGCCGTCAAGGTTATACCAACTCCCCCAGCTTTAATTGATGCAACCATAAGTTTTACATCAGGGTTTGTTTGAAATTGGTCTATATTCCTCTGTCTCGTTTCCAAACTGTCATCTCCGAGTATGGTAACACAACCCGGAAATTTTTCCTTCAATTTAGCTGCAATTTCTCTAAGATGAACAAATACCACTAACTTTTCTCCACTTTCCAGTATTGATTCAATATATTCGTACACATCATTCAATTTCCCTCTTGCTGATATATCTTTCAAAATTCCAATACGAACCATTATCTCGCCCCTCAGGGATTTTTCAACCTTTTCTTCGGTGGCATTCTTATATTTCCTCAAATACTCACCTAAATCATAAAGCGCTGCCCTATATTCATTTGCGGTTGTTATATCGCATTTGATTATCTGCCTTTGTTTGGGCGGAAGCTCAGTTAAAACCTCCGATTTTTCCCTACGGTAATAACAGTAACTATTTAGCAAATAATTCAACTTTTTTAGAGTGTTTTTATTCGGTTCATTACAATATGTCTTTACAAAGTTACTATAACCACCAAAATATTTCAGGTATCCTAAAGTCATTAATGGCGTTATTAGGTCATTCGGTTTATTTACTACCGGCGTTCCGGTGAGCAATATTATGTATTCTTTATCCTTAGCAATTCCATAAACAAATTTAGCCTGTTGCGTTTTATAGTCTTTTATTTTGTGTGCCTCATCAACAATAACACTCTTAAAATAATCAGCATTATTATTGAATTTTATATGGTTTAACCTCAATTTCTTTTTCTCTTGTTTTTCTATCTCTTTAACAAAAAACTTTTTAAGACTCTCATAGTTTACAATAAAGACATCAACCATTCCACTTTCATAGAAATATCTCCATGTTTTTTTAATCGAATCAGAAAAAACTATTGCCTTATGGTTTGTCCACATTGCCCATTCTCTTACCCAGTTTTCTTTCAAACTATTTGGGCATATTACAAGACATGGGAAAGCATTCATTGCAGTTACCATCGCAATTGCCTGAGCTGTTTTCCCCAATCCCGGCGCATCGGCTATCAATACTTTCTTTTTCATTAAACCATACGCAACCCCTTTCTTTTGGTATTCGTATAGTTCTTTCTTCAATGGTATAAATGTTTTTAATTCCGGTAACGGCTTTATTTCCGGGATAACTTCCTGAACTGTTTCCTCATCAATAATTTTGAAATTATGCTTTTTGGCATATTCCATCAGTTCTTTTTCGGATGCTACCGGAACAGTCCAATATTTTTTATCTGGGTGCCATCTTTTACCCGGTATTTTCTTTATTCCTTCGACTAAATAAGGTCTATATGAAAATTGTATATAAAACAGATTATCTTTCTTTTGAATAATCATAAAACGATATTTTGTAAAACATAATTACCCCATTGACTTGCCATAGCTTCAGCTATACCAAAATATATATCTTTACCAATTTGTCCATTTTTGTAATAAATTAACCGAACAAATATATTTCTCTGTTTTTGCGTTTCCATTCTTCAATCAATCTTATAGCATCTGAATTGCAAATCTTTTCTTGCTTCAATGCTAAACTTATATATCTCATAGCTGTGGTAAGCTGTTTAATGTTCTGACAGCTCAATATTACTTTTCTGGCTTTGAAATAAACCTTCCTATCTTCTTTACTTTTTATTTTCATGGCTTTTAGATTTAATTGTTTCTTTATAAAATTTCTTTAGTTCCGGTTGGTAAGCAGTAAGATAATTCCAGTCTAAGTTTCTTATCATTTTTTTGCTACAATACCTGATAAATTTAGGACGAAACCTTAGTAATATTTCCCAATTTAATTTATTTAACTTACTCCATTTGCAATATTTTGCAAATTTGGGATGAACCTCCAGTAATGAAACCCAATCATATCCATCAAGTCTCTGCCAATAACAATGCTTACTAAATTGAGGCTGATGTGTTAATAAATAGCACCAGTTATTGCTTTTTAATTTTTTCCAGTTGCAGTATTTTTCATATTGAGGCTGAATAGCTAATAACTTAGCCCAATCGTCACCATCAAACTCATCCCAATTACAATGTTCTGCAAACTGAATATATCCCTGCCATAGATAAAAAAATCTTTGTTGTGTTGGGCATTTTTCCACAAGTTCTTGCATTGTTTTAAACTTCCGTACAAAATTCTTTTCTTCACGTTCTCCGTACCGTCTTTCCAATTCTGAAATAAATTCCTTGATTGTGTTGAATGTTTTCATATTAATTAAGTTTGCTATTATTCATGTTTAATTGGCTTATTACATATTGAACATAAAAAGTGACTATTAATCATATACACTTGACGTGGTATAGAACATTCACAATATAAAGATGAATTTCTTTTCTGTAATACACTTTCTAAAACCGCATATCCCATTTTTTTGAGTTTGTGCACAATGAGACTATACTCATCATAAGTTATTGCTCTACTGTTAGTTTGCTTAAACTCCTGAGCAATTTGTTCAGCTAATCTATCTACTTCTTCTGGTGTCATAGTTTTAAGTTTTAAATATTATCCTTAATACAGTCAATTGAATTTATAATATTCAACAAATTGTGGTTTTTCAAGCAATAATACAATCCAATCAAATCTATCTAATTTCTCCCAATCACATATGAAGTTATTGCATTTATATAGCTTTTTTTTGTCTTTATCCCATTCCATAATTGACAAGCCTTTATTATATCCAATTCCGGATTGTGCGCCATCATTTTAATGGCGAAGATTTTGTATGACCGTTCAATATTCCAACGGTCACGCAACTCAAACCTTACCGAATCCTGCAATCGGTTTACCTCATCAATCATTACCGGACGGATTTGAAGTATTCCGCCGGCATTCTCCATTTCATTGTACGCAAGCCAATTTCCGGAACTTTCCACGGCACAAAATGCCCGGAAGAGCCGACGCAATTGTATTTGCCGGCTTTCGTTAATTTTATGGTGGTGCATTTCCACCCAATTGCGACCGGATTCCGGGCAATAAGCGGTTAATGGAATAAAACAAAATATTAGCAAAATCAAAGTTTTCATAATTTGAATTTTTTTGGTTTGTATGCTTCTAATTCATGGTGAATGTGTAAAAGATATTCCCAATTAAATTCTTCCAACATTTCAGCATCACAATGTTTTATAAGTCTGGGATGATTATTCAGTAGTATATGCCAGTCAAAAGTATCGAATTTATTCCAATCACAATACTTTGCGTATTGTGGCTTTTTAATAAGCAATTCCCTCCACTGTACTCCGGTTAATTTACCCCAGTTGATGCGTAACCAATTAAACTACCTTCTTCATAAAACATCGTGTTTAATTTCTGCCAAATGTTTTTAATCTTATGAGTATGTACCCATTTATCACCATACGCATCCATTAAGTTATTTACTACCTTATATGAATTAAGCATTGTGCATCTGTCACGACCGTATATGCTTTGTATTCTTGTCAACCATCCTTGCATGTTAGGCATATTTTTTCTCACAATGCTGACCAGAAAATAATCAACGACCTGTTTATATTCAAGCACAGACCGTTGCCTTGTTTTTTGGAATATCAATTTAGGGTCTATATTATATTCTTTTATTACTAATTCGTATATCAGGTTAAACAATTTCTCTGGTCTGTCAATTTTTATAATAATACCAGGGAAAGCATAAGGGCTAATCTTCTCCATATCCATACCTTTAAATTTTAAAAAGGGCATATAAAATGCCATTAGCAGCGATTTTATATGCCCAATAATATGTTTAATCATTTTAATTCAATTTTTAAGTACTCTGTGTAGGTTTTTGCAGGGGGATTCAATACCACTCCGGTATTTGGGTCAACAGCAGAATTGTACTGTAAAGTTTTGAGAAAATCCTCTCTGTTCTTCATTTTTTCTTTGATTAAATCGAATTGTTGTTTTAGGTCGTCCCAAATAGGGTCACCGCACACAGAATAATCATAATCCGTTTTACCTGTCTTTGTGATACGGCACCCCATAAGCTCAAAAGTCTTTTCTACATATTTTTCTGCTTCATGCAGAACGGCCTCTTTTATTCTTGGTCTCTTTCTTATCTCCTTTATGGTTTCCTCAAGGTTCTTTAACATGATTTCAACCTCAAGGGGATTTCTATTCCCAGATAAGATTTCATTTTCTACCATGTCGCAGAATAACTGACGTTCCTTTTTGCTCTGAGGCAAATAAGTGAACTGACTAATGGCATTTTCATTCATCATAACTGTACTGTTTTTAAAAGGTTTTCATATTGGTTTACTTTGATAAACTTGTCAAATTCTTTGACAAGCAGTTTAATATCCGATTGCATGTTATTATATGCCAAACACTCAATCGGTGGGTCGTCATATTCTATTTTTGCATCCGGAATTGGTACTGGAAACATATCCGAATTTAATCCTGCAAAATCGTGAACAACAAAAATATCATACAGGAACCTTTCCATCTCTAAAATGTCAAGGTAAAATCTCCATTGATAACTATCAAAATATTCGTCGTAACTTGGAAATTTGAAGGTTACTTTTACGTCACGAATAGTATCTGCTTCAAGAATATCAATCCTTCCTCCCACTTTGTAATTCCCGTACTGTTTATAGACTGATATTTCGTTACCTACGACTTTCAGGGAAGACACAAATTTCCGTGCCGGCTCTATTTGTTTCTCATCAAATAGAATAATGTCAGGATAGTAATTATTGTATTTGCTCAATGCCTCAATCATTTTATGATAGGCTTGTCCAACAATTACCTTGTCATTGGGGGCAAACTTCCCTGTGATAGCCTCCAATACTGCTTCTTTGGTATCAAATTCCGATACCTCATCAAGGTATCGGCGGAATTTTTCCAGCACTGAAACTGATACGTAATACATATCAGAATAATTTTTCTGTTGAAATATCTTCTTGTTTTGCTTCAGCCTTTGCCCTTAATTTAGGCTTTGATTTTGGCTCAAGTTCAAGTTCCTGTTCCTGTTCCTCTTCTAAATTTGCCTCTGGTTCCGGCTCCTTTTCCGCATCCAGTGCAGGTTCATTTGATGATTCAATCATTGGTGTTGGCATATAGTATTTTTTGGTGTCAGGATTGTACATGACACCTAACTTTGCCACTTGCTTCTTGAAATTTTCTTTTACCGCTTCACGGACAACGGGTTCAGCCTTTTGAAGCATGAGTATTATATTGTTCAACATGTCAGCATTCTTGGCTTCTTTTATCAACCCCTTGAATGCTTCAATTTTTTCCATGTTTTCGTTTGACTTTTCGTTTTGCTTTGCTATTGACGTTTTGACTTGAGCAATAATTTTAGCCATAAATCCGGCAAAATTTTCGCTCGTGTCTAAAGGCACATTGGTTACAGGTAATTTTGCTACGTTTTTGCCCTTTGAATTGTCGCTTGGTTCCCATGTGATAATTCTCTGGTTGTTCTGGGTTTTCATGTATCCGACTTGGTCGGAAATGCGCATAACAAATGCGTATGAACCACCGGTAATATCTGGCATCTTTATGAGCGTATCCCCTTCCTTTTCTTCTTTAACATGAGCGATGAAAATAAGGTCTATATTTCTTTCTCTTAGCTGATTAGCCAAAACCTTAAATTCGTCACCAATGGCACCGTAGGCAGCCAATTTATTTCTGGCGTTTTTGTAATCCTGTTTAATGACGTACGTCATCAAGAAATCATCAAGACAGGCTTTAGCTGTGTCAATTACAATAGTCTTGTAATTGAACAACGTACCGTTCTTTAGCTCTGTCAGTACGTCTTCCCATTTATTGACGGTAAGAACATCATTTAAATAGGATGCTCTGTCGGCACCTTTATCAAAATCAATTAAAAGAACCTCATCAGCTGTGTTAGCAAGAGAGGTTTTCCCCACTCCCGGTTCTCCATAAAGAAGCATTACGATAGAACGAATGGGTAACTGTTGTCCTTTTTTAATAATTGCCATAATTTTAAATTTTATTGTTGTTATTATTTAATCTACCCGCCTTTTGTTGGCGAAGCAGGTATGTTTTTCCTCGTAGCAAAGGATAAATTTCCTGAAGTTTTTGTCGGTTACGTCGGATGCTCTCGGCATCAGGGTAATACCCTTTGAGGTAATCTATCGCCCAATCTTTAAATGGGTAATCTGATTCCCTCAATCTTGGGTTAGTAAATGCCCATACTTTTAAGGTGAGCAATTTATCATTGTCCCTTGTTTCGGGTTGCTCAACCAATAAAGTATGTATAATATCAATGAGTTTCATTTTCAATCTCCTTTAATATTTCTTTGTACACCATTGCCGATTCTTTTATCAGTTTTCTGGCTTCTTTGAGCAGCATTATCATCTGCTCGTCGGTTTTTAGCAGTTTTCCGCTGAAGAATCTTGATATGGTCTGGTGCCTAATACCTGTCCTTTTCGATAACTCTGTTATGGCACCGGTCGGTAACTCGGCATGAACATCGGCAATTAGCTTCTGCCATGCCCTGTTATTCTGAATTTTTCGCATATTTGCTATAAATTTTTTGACACTTTGTTACATATTAATTCGCACACAAATATAACACTTTTTGTTCAAAGTCCACACACTTTTTGCAAAAAAATGCTAAGATGGCATTGTTTCTCAATGTGCCGATTTGTTTAGCTTTTAAAAAGATTTAGAATCTAATCAATTGATTTGCTGTTCAAAATCAATGTCCTGAACACTATATTCCTTGTTTAGAATGCTTTTAAGTATGTTCAGATTCTCTTGAGTCAACGGGCTCACGAACATTTTTTCTCCAATGTAAACTGCGATTTCATTGGCTGATGTATTTACCCAATAGCCTGTAAGTTTACTGGCTGGAAAAAAAAGGTTGACTACACTCGACCGTTTACCGTCGGTCACATATATGGGTATCCTTTTTATCATAACCAACGATTTGGTCTGACCAATGGTGTAGTGAAGTTAGTAAAACTTGTCAATATTTCATTAATGATAGACTGAAATTCATATTCCTTTATCTTAGCTTCATCGAACAATCCGATTAGTTTGTACCATTCTTTTAGCACATACCAAATAAGTGCCATTTGAACATTTGCCTCTATTTCTGAAACCATATTCGGATTGAGGTCGGTATCCCATTCTATCATGTAAACAACCTTTCCTTTTGTGTCATAATACCATTGAACAGGTATCCAATATTCCGTTCCATTTACTGCATCAGGCGCAATACCAATACAGTCTTGAATAGCTTGGTATATATCTTTGTTGGCACCATAATATATATAGTCACCCGTTTTGTATTGTGTTAAGTTGTTATAGTCAACTATTGTCAATCCTTCATCAAACAAAAATGCCGAAGTAACATTCTTGGCATATTTAGATAAAGCATTGTTAAATACGTACTTAGCACCTGCTTTAAGAAAATCAGTGAATATTTCACTGTCATCTTGTGTCAGTGCTATTTTGTCAAGTTGATTCCCAGTACCATCCTGATTTGAAGGCACATGTTTCCCTTTGTATGAAGAGTACATTTGAGCCTTATTGAACAAATCGGAAATAACATACATGAAGATTGCCAAGTAGGTTGGCTCTTCGTCACTGTCAACTTGTGTCGCCGAATCATCATTAACAATAACCGGCTGATTGATTTGGTTAAGGTAATCGAAATATCCTTCTAATCCCTGAACCAAGTTGTTGTACGCATCATTGTAGCTCATATCATAAAAGTTTTTTACGGTTTTTGTTCATATATTCTTTCAATATGTTGTACTGCCAGAAATTGACACCTTCAGGTATATTTTTTATCTTAGTAAAAACCCTGTCAACCTCAACGTTCAGTTTTTCAACATCTTGTAATTTATCCATTGTTATAGCTTCAGGAAAAGCATTCCTTAATTCACTGTCAATTTCTGACAGTATTCTGGACAGGATAGCCTGAAAATTCCGGTCTTGAATAGGCTTACATATCTCCAGCCCTTTTCGCAAATTTAACAAGTCAATGTACTTCATAGCTCAGTAACTTTTTGATTGTCGTTATCATATCCAAATTTATACCATTATTCTTGTCAAGCTCAGCAATACCATCCAGTATTACTTTCAATTCCGCTTCTGTCAGTTCAAATTCCTTTTCGGTGTCCTTTTGTGGGTTCCACTTATAACCATTCCCATCTACCTTTATGTCAAATTCAATAATATCCTGCTGGGTTATATCCAGCTTCTTTATTACGTCATAAACAATAATCATGGTCAGTTTATTACCTGTCTTAGGTAATAACTCACCAATTACAAACCGGTCTTTAAGGTTAAGTTTGATTTTCATAATCGTCTTTATTTAAAGTTCAATAATATCGTACACTCCACTGGCAATATGGTCAGCTGGTGATGTTGCGTTTGGGGATTTAAATGTACTCGGATATGCTTCATTTATTGCAATTGCAAGTAACTCAGAACAATATATTGACTTCTCATTTCTCTTTTTGAAAAGGTTCAGTTTAAGCCATATCTTGATTATCCATGTCGGAAGGTTTTCGTATTGATACCTTATCCCGGCAAGACTGGCACATTTCCAGCTCATTCTTTTTATTTGCTCATTACTGAATCCTCTTTTGTCACGAAGAATAACCCAATTAGTTGATTTAGCATACTCAGTGTATGCAAATGGACGTAACCGGACACCCCATGCCAATGCCTCTGCTACCCACTTTTCCCCCCACATATCAATGATAACGGCATTGTGACTGTAATCTTTTACATTTGGCTTATACTGCTTCATAAAAAAGCGTATAGCCTTACTAAGCCAGCTTGTACCTCGTACAGCCAGCCCATCTCCGAATTGAATTTTGTTAATGTTCATGGCATTAATATTTAAGATGTTCTATAAGTTACCTTATTATTTACTTTTATCCTTCCTTCTTTACTGTTTATATTAATGACACCATTATATATTTTAATATCCCACTTATACTGTATGGTATCAATATTTGTATCTGTCTTTGATAATGATATAGAACTCTTTCCATTTACAGGGTCTATGTGTGTGGTGATTGTCTTTTTAATTACTGCGTTGTCGTCATTTTCTGAGTTATCCCCTAATTTTTTTACAGTAAAGAATATGGTCTTTCCAGTCAAATCAAATGGCGTACCATCTGAATACATTATTTTTATAGGTATTGTCGCCGGATTACCTTTTGTTATTTCAATTGATTTCATCGCTTAATGTTTTTATGTTTTATTCTATTACTACAATTACTTCATCTTCCTGTTCTACCTCCACCAATACTTGTTCATTGCCTATCTCTATTGTCATATCATCTACATTGATAAAATCACTTGATTTCAATATTATAGTTCCACCCTCAACTATTGTTCCCTCATTATCTTTTACCATTATATCATAACTACCAGCAAGTAATCCAGTAAAATCTCCGGAACTATGCCAGCTTGTTCCTCCATCAATGCTATACTGATAAGGCGCAACCCCTCCAGCCGCTACAAAACTAATCGTTCCATTAGCATGCGTAGTAGGGTGGGTGAAAGTTAAAGATGATATTTTTAATACTTCATTTTCAAGTACAACAAATTCTTCAATATCTTTTGCTATATTACATTTACCCAAATATATCTCGTATCCAGACTTTTCAATCTTTAAATTCCAATCGTAATAAATAGTATTATTATAATCATAACTTCCTGAAATACCTTCATTCTTTTGCTCTAACATAAGTGGCGTTGTCGCCTTCCCATTTATATCAGTCATACAAGTATAATTATTACTACCCTGTGTTATTGTTATTAACGCCTCATTTATAGGACTGCCAGATTTATCATAAACATAAATGTCTTTTTGCCTGTAAAAATAAAAGTTATATAATGACCTGAAACTATAAACATTTTTACATATTACTCTATTATTTATTCGATTTGTATTAACATTAACATAAATACCAGAAATTGAAGAACCATTCGTATCTATATAAATATCATAAGGTTGTGAAGGGTCATAAAAAGTAAGATTTTTAAATGCTGGCACACTGTTTCCCGTCCCATATAGCGTTATAACCCCTGACACTATGCTTAAATTTTCTATTGTTCTTGAAATTCCAATATTTTCTACTTGCCCCCAATTTGAATTTGTCACATTACTTATTGCTTCAATATTTGAATAAAATTTTGCATTTACTAACCTATTTCTTCCCATACACACAATATCATTATATCCTCCTGCAGTATTTCTCATTAATTCCATATTGCAGTTTTCAATCTGAAATGCCCACGGTAATTGTATTGAATAATTATGTGTTGTATTTGTTGTATAACCGATTTTTTCTATCGAACAGTTTTTGAATTTTACATTAGGTATTTTAATACAAGCTGATAACTTAATCACTCCATAAGTTACAGTTTTTACAAGATTCGGAAATATCATTCCTATACCAATATACCAGAAGTTATTTAAATTTAATGCAGCAGTCCCTATTTCACAAATATTTGATACACCTGCTGCCTCAAATTCACTATTAAATTGAGTATCTGATATATCTGTTTCCGTCCCTGTGATATACGGATAACCGTATTCAATTAAATATTTAGCGTCGAGTGTTAATTTATTACAATCTGCTGCATAATTACAGTATGCATTATATGTATATGAAGGATACGAAGTGATTTTTACACTATTATTAGTTGTTAAAAATACTCTATTTTGTCCAGCTGGTATTACATATTGCCCTTTAGCATCAAAGGGATATGTTGTGTGAATATAAACTATTAAATGAGTAGCACTGTTATTTCTCGTCGAACAACTCCAAGTGCCGGTTTGGTTGCCATTATAGCCATGAATAATAGTAAAATTATTGTAATCAATCCAATCAGCTATTGTATAAGTTCCATCATAATTTGTTGTTCCGGTTATAGTAATTGTATCACCTTTAGTCAAGCAATGTAATGGTGATGTTATTTTCACTTTACCAGAGCCATAATCAGAAATTGAAGTTATATCTCCGGTTATTAACAATGATACTGTTATAGAGGTCTCTCCAGAAGATAGTACGACTGTTTGAACATCAGGACGTGGTGAAGTACAAAATGAATACCAATAACCACCGCCTCCACCCGTTGGCCCAAATCCCCAATAACCCCAGACATAATAAGTGCCAGGCGATAATGAACCATCATTACCTTTACTTATAATAACTGTTGGTTTTTTCCACCTATAAATTCTCATTTAACAGCCCTCTTAACATTTCAATTTTGTAATATAAATTATAATAAGGATGAGATGCTTTACCCCACTCAATTAATTCTTTATCATCAGGTTCTTCCATCTTTGAAAGTTCATCTTCAAGTTGAGCTAATTGCTCTTGTAGTTTTTCTTGCTCAGTCTTTTCCTTAGGTACAAGTTTATACTCATACCCGTCGGGTGGTTTGGCAAGTAATACCTTATTTTCTGATATTATCAATTTATCTGAACTCAATGTATCCATAGTTGTATGTTTTTTTGTTTTAAAGTTTATCTTTTAGGCTGGCAAACTGTTCTGTCTTTTTTATAGCCTTATATGCTGCTGTTATTAAATTGTTAC
>JBNAVJ010000021.1:0-5046 GCA_049700455.1 Ignavibacteria bacterium | reverse complement strand
TTGTTGACCCAAGAGCAGAAATACCTTCTAATATTTATTTGTATCAGAATTATCCTAATCCATTCAACCCAAGTACAACAATTCGCTTTTCGATTCCTCAACATTTGCACGTGACACTCAAAGTCTTTGATGTGCTTGGCAGAGAACTGGCGACGCTGGTGGATGAAGAAATGGTCGCTGGAGGTCATTCAGTTGTTTTTAATGCTCAAGGTATTTCAAGTGGAGTTTACATAGCCCAAATAAGAGTTGGAAATTACAGACAACAAATTAAAATGATTTTGATGAAATGAAAGAATCTAAAAATAAAATATACTCAGGGACGAAAGAGAAATTGAAATAATTTTTAATTCTGAATGCATTGTCTCATAAAAAAGATAATCATCAGTTAAGTAAAAAATAGGTCGTTGAACCATAATTAATGTAACTGTAATAATAGAGAAAAATTATGGTTAATTATGAGTAAGAAGCTGAAAAAAATATTTACAACAAATAAAAGGAAGATATAAAGTTGCTACAAAGCAAGCAAAGCAGAATTTGCTACTATTACGATTACATTTTATTATGAGTCAACTGTGTTCAGATGACCTTTCAATTCCAGAGGTGCTACCGGATATAGCAAAATCAGTTATGAATATTTATACTTTGTTTTTTTCTGTGTCTTTTATGGTACTTTCTATCTAACTATCATTTTTCATTAGCAAGATTATTTTGCCAGAACCATACGACGAGTTTCTGTGTAATTACCTGTTTCAAGTCTACAAAAATATACACCTGATGGGAAACGTGAACCATTGAATATATATTGATAATATCCTGCAACTTGAAAGTTATTAACAAGTATTTCAATGACCTGTCCGAGCGTGTTATAAATCTTTAAACTTACAAATCCATCTTTTGCAAGTGAGTATCTTATTGTTGTAGTTGGGTTAAATGGGTTTGGGAAATTCTGTTCAAGTGAAAATGTTTTAGGTATTTCAAAAGTTTTAGTTTTCACAGGAGTTGTGCCGGAACTCTTATACGTTCCGCTGCCAAGACTTCCAATATAACCATTATCTAAAGAATCAAAGGAAATAGCATCTATGAAGGGGTCCATAATTCCGCTACTGATTTGCACCCAGTTGTCACCTTCATTTGTTGAAAGCCATATGCCAAGATTTACTATCAACCCTCCTACAATTCCAGTAAAAATGTATCCTCTCTTATTTATTGCTACTTTCCATGCCTGAAGGGTTAAGCCGGCACCGAGTACCTGTTCCCAGTTATCACCATCGTTTTTTGACCTGAATACGCCCTGACCATTTGTACCCGCAAATATGTATCCGTTTGAGTCAATTTCCAGAGACATAATTTGTGTGGCTGTTAAGCCATTGTTTATTGGTGACCAGTTTGCTCCATTGTCTTTTGAACGAAATATTCCTGCACCAAAAGTTCCTGCATATACATAATTATTTTTTCTGCTAACTGCTATCGAATAAATCTGGCTGGTTGTAATACCTGTATTTGCTCTGAACCAATTGTTACCAAAGTTAGTAGACTTATAAACATTGTCATTTGTAGCTGCATAGATATACCCGCTTGTGTCAAAAGCAAAGTCAAGAACATTGTTATATTGATAAGTAAAACCATTCATTGCCACTGTCCAGCTTATCCCGTTATTGGTGGAGCGAAAGACACCGCTAAGCGGAGTTCCACTCATAGGAAAAGTGCCAGCATACAGGTAACCATCTGGATGTATCCTGATTACATTCAAATGAGTATTTGTAATGCCGGAATCAGATTTAAAGAATGTTGTTCCATAATCTGTAGATTTGAATATCCCGCCAGTTATTGCAACCCAGATATTATTCAGGAAGTCAACCCCTATTGATTTTGTAATAGAAGCATTAATACCTTTTGAAGAAACATACCACTGATCCCCCATATTGGTAGATTTCAGAACTCCAAGCGCAGCGGTACCAGCAAATACTATATTTGGAGACAAAAATTCAAAACGGCGGCAACCTGTGTACGGTGCTGAAAAGCCATTATTGACAGCGACCCAGTTTGCACCGTAATTAGTGCTTCTGAAAATGCCATTGTTAGTACCTGCAAACAAAATGTTATTAAGAGCTCCAAACCCATTTACATACATATTTGTTAGACCTGAATTTGCGGCAGACCAGCTGTCACCATTGTTTGTTGAAAAGTAAATTCCCTGACCTGATACCCCTGCGAAAAGGTAATTGTTTGCTGTTGCAATGAGTGCTCCGATAGAATTTCCGGGTAAACCGCTATTAACAGCAGTCCAGTTAGCACCACCATCAGTTGAACGAACAACGCCTGTGGGGTATGTTGATGCATAAATAAAGGAGTTTGGAGCAACACATAGATTAGAATAAGTTGAGTTTGGAAGGCCTCCTGCTGAGGTGTTCCAGTTCAGCCCATTATCAGTTGAAACCCAGATTGTATTTAATGTGGAAACAAAAAGCCTGTTGTCGGCAGTTACTACCATTGAATAAATTTCATTTGTGGTAAAATAGGTGATTTTCTCCCAGGATACTCCTCCATTAGTTGAGCGAAATAGCCCACGTGCTGTGCCGACATAGAGAAAATTAGTAGAATCAATTGTTAAACAGTTTATTCTTGTTTCCATTGTACCGGCAGTCAATCCGTTACTTGCGTTTACCCAATTATTTCCTGCGTCTGTAGTGTAATAAATACCACCTCCTCCTGTTCCAATAAAAAGTCTGTTAAGAGAATCTTTAACAAAAGTTCTTATATTTCCTCCGTAGGGCCCATTGGTTGGTATCCAGTAAGTACTTTGAGGTTTGGATGTAGATAGTAACAGAATGAAAAAAATCAAAGTGGTAAAAATATTTACTCTTTTCATAACTGAGTTGATTTAAAGTTTAAAGAATAAAATTGTTTGATAAAAACATAAATTCATTAAGAGCTTTACCACAACCCTTTACCCCCTTCATTATTTTTATAATCACTTAATAAAGTTACAAATATATATTTTCATTATCAATACTTAATTAAACATATAAGAGATTACAAACGATATGTCAGTGTAATACTAAAATGTAAGACAAACATTTCTGCCGGTGGAAATTATTACCTCCTGTGTCGGTCCTGCTTCTGGAGTAAATCTCTGTTGAACACAGGCATTTTAAGAAATAGCAACCTCATAGCTGTATAAATTATTAGATGAGAAAATTTTAGTTATACAATTACTATTCATATTCAACTCTTTTTGGATTGTAGGTCGGCTGTTATTTTTTAAAATAGCCCCAATATTTAATATTTTCATTTTTCATAATAAGTGATAATTTAAAAAATCAAAGTTGTAGGTTATATCTTAAATAAATATATTATTCTGAAGATAGATTTTATGAAAGTAACAACAAAATACAAAAGCGGTTGGTATGTTGTAATTTTTCCAACCCTGTAGTTTTTAACTGTTTTGTTTGGTATTCCAATGGTGGTAGGCTTTTTAACTGAGAGCAATCTTCTATTTTTTTAAAGTTTTATTATAAGTTTTGTTCTGGCACTGATTTTATCTATTGTAACATATCCTTTTTATCTTAAATTGATGGCTTTTGATAAGAAGAGAAATTTTGGAGAGATAGAATTAAATGGTGAACTTTTAATGTTTCAGGTTGGAAAGGGTAGGAAACAAATGATTGATTTAAATCAGGAATATCAAGCAAAAATTTCAGCTGATGAAAGTGCAACACAGTTAAATATTTATTCAAAGGATTATAAAACCAGTTTCTCTGTTTTTGTATCAGGTATAAATAGAAATGAGGTTTTAAAACTTTATCCTGCTGAGTATTTCCTGAATGAAATAGCTATTTCTCTGGAGGGAGGAATGTTTGGTTTTGATTTAGATAGCAGGAATCGTGAAATTATGAATCTTGTTACTGATTTATTTTTGACTTTATGGAAAACACGCGGGAAAAACACTCTTTTTTCTCTATATCAAAAATTTCCCTGAGAGAAAAAACCCACTCCTGAATTTGATTATATTAAAATAATTGATGCTGAAAATCTAAATGCAAAAGATAAAGAGTTTATAATTCAAGTTGAACAGGGAATTCTTTCTTCACCAGTTCCGTATTTAGCTATAACTTCCGATTACCTTATCGGTTATGAAATGAAAACTTTTTTAGAGGATTTTACTGATTACTATTTAAAGAGCAATAAAAATATTGTAAAAAAATATTTTCTGATGCCATTAGGCAAAATTTCTGCAGAAGCACTTATCCTAACACCAAATTTTTAAAAATATTTGAGCGGTAAAACGGTTATTACTTTTGTTTCCTCAATAGCTGGCCGTAATGCTTCCGGAAAGGAAGTATATCTTGAAGATGTTCATTATTTAAAAGTCAGTGGCTATGATGCAAATAGGAACTCCATTGATTTGCTATTTGAATGGGTTGGACCGGTAGATAATAATTATATGGAGGGGGAGTTTTTTGTGCGATTTATAAATAGAAAGTAGAAACATTATATCACCTGATGAGATAACATAAAGGATACTCATAGAAATTTTAATTATCATAAATTTCTAAAAAATCCCCCATCAGAAAAAAGGTAAGATTTTTTTGTTTAGTTACACAAGAGAAAATACGAATGGTTTCGTGGATGACTCCTGTAGGAACAGAATCATTGGTGGTTATGCTCTCCTTTGCTACTTTAATATTAGTTATAAAAGCGGGTAGTTTAACTTTATTTTTTTAGTGTTGTTGCAACAGCTGTCAGAAATAAAGTCGAAGATTTTAAATTAAAGATATGTTCCTTAAGAGAGTGTTTTGTCTTAACCTCTTTATTTTTAGTGTCTCTATAGAGCTTTCTATCTGTAGCGAATTCTGTAGATAAATACTATAAACTTCTTTTGCAGGATAAGAAATCCTATATAAAATAATCATTGAAACTAAAGGGAGATATTTATTTAGTTGGGAGTTTTTATGGCTTTAAAGATAAAAAGATTTATGTTAAAATAAGCTATCAGACTTATACTATGACCAAAGAACAAAAATTTTATAAGGCGCTCCAGGATGT
>JBNAVJ010000020.1:0-10778 GCA_049700455.1 Ignavibacteria bacterium | reverse complement strand
CATTCTTCAACAAGAGGAAGATGTAACATTGCCGACATTTATAAGAAATAAAATTCATCATCCTGAAAATCAAACTATGAAGAACCAAAATTTTAGTGATGAAGAATTGTTAGAATCAATCCAAACGATGATTGAATTAATTAGAAAACAAAAGAATAATTAATGAGAAAATTTATATTATAAAAATTTTATTAGTTACCAACTTCATTATTCTCGTACCGAACGGGCACTTGGTCAAACGCATCGAGGCGTTGATAAGATAATCCAGAGTAAGTCCATCATCCCTGATGGACAAACACACCGGAGCAAGGATGCTTCGGCTACTCTGGAGAATAAAAAAATGGCATCCGTTGTTTACACGAATGCCATTGAAAAGAAACGACGTTTATTTTAGCAAACGAAATTTATGCGACGTTTCAAAGTTTACTACTAATGTGAACCGTAGCGACGGTCACGATTGTAACCACTGCGTCTGTTGTTGCCACCATTATCATTTTTAGGCCTTGCAACACTAACGTTTAAGGGCCTGTCGTTAAAGAGTTGTCCATCCAGTTCACTAATTGCCTTTTTTGCTGCTTCATCATCTGACATCTCTACAAAACCAAAGCCTTTTAAAAGGTTGGTGTAATTGTCTCTGATTAACACAACACTATCAACCGTTCCATAAGTTTCAAATAAATTCTTCACATCATTTTCACGTGATTCCCTTGCGATGTTACCAACATAGATTTTCATTTTTTTCTCCTGTCCTATTTTAGGGACCTAATCAGCCATTGCTGATTTTAAATTAATAAAGAATCAGAGAGGCTTTCCTATTGAAGTGTGCATTCAGCAGATTTCTAAGGAGTGCTTACTCTAATATTAAGATAAGTTACATAATATTTTTACCAATAGCAAGTGATTAATAACAAATAGATAAAATAAAATTTGGTAATCTTGCTATGGGGTATATATAGCGTCACCGGGGAATTTGTTTACAGGCAAAGGATGTTTCTGCTACCATTGATGTAATTTAAAAGACTTTTACTATATCACGATTGATAATCTGACGGCATTTGCGACAGTAATCAGAGCCCTTCAGGTCAACTTCATCAATATTATTTGAAGAGTGCATAACACAATCCCAATCAATGCAATGGTATAAACCCAGATTATGCCCTAATTCGTGAAGCACTTCTTTCTGGATTCGCTGGAAAAAGAGCGCCGGGTCAGGCTGATTCATATAAAATTCAGGTTTCAATCGGGTAATAGATATAATTGCAGCTTCTCCCCCTAATTCTGCCTCTCCAAAAATATATGTCAGAGCAGGCACATAAATATCCAGATCTATAAGCAAAATTTTATAGCCTTCCAGTGCCTGGAGATTTTTTTTACACTTCACAAGAACTTCAGTCGAATAGTACTGGTTTCGTTCTGGTGAATAGGTATCAGCCACCTCGAGTTTCAGACTATGAGTATCTATAGTAAGATTCAGAGTTTTTACCAACGACTTAGCAAGTTTATGCAGAAGGGCATTGTTAGAAAAATTGACGGTTATCAGATTTAATTTCATTGATGTTTCTTTCCGAGCTTATATTTCCGTATCTTGTTATAAAGCGTAACTCTATCAATGCCAAGTATTTCAGCACTTCTGGATATATTCCAGCGATTTTCACTCAAAATCTTTTCAATGTATTTTTTCTCCATAGTTTTGAGTGTTCGGTCGTTCATAGCTAACAGATATTCATCAGTACCAAATGGTAAATCTTTCATAGTAATTAAATCTTTTTTACCAACAACAACTGCCCGTTCAATACAGTTTTCCAGCTCGCGTATATTAGCTTTCCATTCATAGGTCATCATAAAATTAATTACATCGCTCGAAAAACCCACAAATCGCTTTCCTACAATTGCAGAATATTTCTTAAGGAAATAATCAGCCAGCACCATAATGTCCTCCCGTCGTTCCCTCAAAGGCGGTACAAAAATTGTAAATGTATTAATGCGATAATATAAGTCCTCTCTAAATTTTCCCTCCCTGACCAAATCTTCAAGTGGAGATTGTGTAGCAGTTATCACGCGAAAATCACTATTAACAATCTCTGTTCCACCTACCCTGAAAAATCGTTTACTTTCAATGGCTTTCATAACATCTTCCTGCATCGCTTTTGAAAGACAACCAATCTCATCAAAATATACTGTTCCCCCATTTGCAAGCTCAAGTTTGCCTTTCTTTTTGAAATGAACACCTTCAAGATTTCCTTTTTCATGACCAAAAATCTCCGTAGCCAACTCCATATCATCATATGAACTACAACTAATTGTTACAAATGGGAAAAAACTGCGTCTGCTATTAAGGTGAATAGCCTTTGCTATTAATTCTTTACCTACTCCACTTTCCCCACGAATCATTACGTTCGTGTTTGTGTTGGCAATACTATTAACCATCTCGAGAACCCTCTTAATCTGTAAACTTTCACCAACAAGTTCATTAGGAAGTATTAGTTCTTTAATATTATTTTTTAACATTTCATTTTCCTTTTTCAGACTGCGCTCCTCAATAGCTTTTCTTACAAGGTGGTCAAGTTCATCAGGGTCTACAGGCTTGGTAATATAATCAAAAGCCCCTTCTTTCAACGCTTGAATTGCCGTTGGAACTGAAGCATAGGCAGTTATTAAAATCACATAAATTGTTGGGTCTTTTTCCTTGATTTTAGGAAGCAAGTCAAGACCACTCATTCCAGGCATTTTCATATCCAGGAGTACTAAATCGTATTTCTTTTCTTTTAACATTGTTAATGCCATTTCAGCACTTTCGGCTGCATCAGTTTCATAACCACTTTCTTGAAACCAATGAGTAAGCGACTCTCTGACTATTTTTTCATCATCAACTACTAATATTCTGTTTTTCATTTCCCTCTAATTTTTGATTTAAAGGTAAAGTTATTTTAAAAGTTGTCCCTGTAGGGGAAGTGTTTTCTACCTCTATCTTACCCTTATGAGATTGGACTATTCCATATACAACAGCAAGACCGAGTCCGGTTGCCCTGGAATTTGTTTTCGTAGTGTAAAAAGGTTCAAATATATTATTAATATCTTTCTCGGCTATGCCACAGCCTTCATCAATAACACGAATAATACAGCTGCTGTTATCTCTATTTACCTTTACAGTTATTTTTCCCTGCTTGCCATCCATTGATTCTATTGCATTAATCATCAGTGATATCAATGCCTGCTCAATCTTCTGAGGATTACACATTATCTCCAGATTATCCACTTCGTATTGTCTGACAAGTGTAATTTTATTAATTTCAAAGTGATGTTTTATCAGAAGCGCAGCTTTATCAATCAAATCTATAATGTTGCAGTTAATAAACCTATCTTCCTCCCTGTGTGAAAATAAGAGAAGATCTTTAACTATTTTTCCACATCTTGCAGACTCATCCCCAATCAGATCAAGTATTTCTATTATCTGTTTTTCAGCAGGCATAGTATTTTTAACTTTTCGGGATAAAAGCCTGCTATAGGTAAGAATACCTTCAAGCGGGTTATTCAGTTCGTGAGCTACGGTCGCTGAAAGTTTTCCAAGAGAAGCAAGTTTTTCAATCTGAACAATTTGAGAGTAAATTCGTTTTAGTTCTTCTGTTTTTTCCTCTACTTTTTCGTTCAGTGTTTCAGACCACTGTTTTATTTCATTATATGCAACAAACAATTTACGCGCCATTTCATTAAATTCAGAAGCAATAATCCCAAGCTCATTACGTGAATTTACCTCAATCCTATAATCAAGATTTCCATGTCCAAGTTCATCTATACCTTTCTGTAATTTCTTAAGAGGTTTATTTACCACCACATAGAAAAATAAACCTGTTATTGCACTAATGGCAATTGTAACCAATATAGAATCAAATATTATAGTTTTTTTAGCAGAATCAATTACCGCATCAGCACTTTGCATAGATATAACAACATCAAGAACCCCAAGATATTTACTGCTTTCGCTATGAGCATGACAATCTGAAGTATAACAATCCCTTTCGTTTTTGATAGGATTAATCAGCCCTAAGAGTCTTTCATTTTTGAGTTTAAAGATACGGATGCTATCTTTCAAAATTGCTTCTGAAAAACTTTCGTTGGACCTATGACATACATTACAGGCTTCAGCATTAATATCAACTTTCTTGTTCAATTCGCTTTCATCTGCGGAATAAACAATGGTTCCAATTTTATTATACACTCTCACGCTTTTAACACCGGGCTCATTACCTATTGTTCTTATTATTTCTCTAATATCATCACGCTTATTGTAGAACATACTATACCGTGTGGAGCGCTTAATAATATCACTCATATTATAGGCTGTCTGTCGGTAAAGAGAAGTGATATTCTCCTGAAGGCTGACTACAACGATGTAGGTATAAACTGAAAAAATTACAACCAGAACAGCTGAGATAACAAAAAACAACTTTATACTCAGCTTATTAAAAATCCTTAGAGCCACCTAAAAATTTTGTTTATGGTCTGAGAAATCTATCTTCAAAATTTCTAATTCCTTTTTCATCAAGCAAACTCAAAACACCTTCAACAACATAACCACCATCATACATCATTACTCCACCCAGTTCGGGATTCATAGTTTCAAAGCCCAAAAAATCCTTAAGTCTTCTAAATTCCTCTTTTAGCCAGGCTGAAATTTTCTCCCCCGAAATAAAATCTGTAGCTGCTAAATCTACTGATTCAAGCTCAAAAACCCAATTGTTATAAGAATCTTTTAAAGGTTTATCAAGAAGAGATGTATTTGAGTTTACCACTTTTCCTGTAACAGGAGAACGCAGGGTGAGTCTCTTCGAGTCAAATTCAACATCCATAATAACGTCACCTTTTCTAAGAATAGTACCAGGCTTAACAATTCTAACAATTCGTACATTTCCCAATGTATGTAATAAAAAATCGTCCAGACCGGAAAGGTAACCACCATCGGTCTTCTTCAACCATATATGAGACTTTGAATAAAGCAACTCCCCTGGTACCAAAAGATTCTTTTTCCCAAAAACTGGTGGACTTGTTAAAGGTGAGTATGCCACAGCTGAAGTCTTGCTGGCTTTTATTATCATAATATCTACAATGACCATAAACATTATTGCTAAAAACACCAATACTGCAACCATTTTATTCCTCCGTTTATTTATTATAATATACTATTATTTTTTTATTTTTTCAACATAATTTTTTTATAAGTGTAAAATTTTTAATATTTAAAAAAAATCTTTCTATGTAATTTTCTAGCCAACATCTCCGCAGAAGGGAAGCCTTTTTTGAATTTTAATTCTGCAAAATTATTATGATATTTGTATTAACATAAAATATCTTATGACTAAGTTACCGGAAAATTTTTCAGTAAGTTCTGACTTTAGTTCCATCTCTTATGAGGAATGGAAATCTGTTGCTGAAAAAGAATTAAAGGGAGCAGATTTTAAGAAGAAACTCTTTACTACGACTTATGAAGGCATAACTTTGAAACCAATATACACTCGTGAAGATATTGAGAATCTGGAATTTCTTCTGACCAAACCGGGATTTCCTAATTTTGTAAGGGGAATTTCAAGCTGCGGCTACCTGTGTAAAGAGTGGGAGATAAATCAGTTTTTACCCTACCCTTCTCCCCGCAAAGCAAATGAAGCATTAAAACAGGATATAGAAAAAGGACAGAATGTTATTACAATCAAACCAGATTTGGCTTTTAAAACAGCAAGTATTCCTTCTGCTGATAGTGGTGTTGGAGTAGATGGTACTTCAATTTTTAACTTAAATGACTTCTGTAATTTATTATCTGGCATCAATATAATCAAATATCCTCTTTATATTGATTCTGGTTATGGGGGGCTATTTGCGCTTGCTCTTCTGGCTGCATATATTAAAAAAGGAAATTTTGACCCGGTAAAAGTTCGTGGTGGAATAGAAATTGACCCATATGGATTCGCTGTTCATTACGGTTACCTTCCGGCGGAGTTGAATATCATATTTGATTGTATGAAGATGGTTACAGAATATTGCAAAAACAATTTACCAAATTTATTTACAATCAATATAAATTCCACCCCCTATCACAATGCTGGAGCCACTGCTATTCAGGAGCTTGCTTTTTCCCTTGCTACTGCTGTTGAATATATCAATATGCTATTAGATAGAGGACTGGATATCGGAACAATTGCACCAAGAATCAAATTTACTTTTGGAACAGGACCTTTCTTTTTTACTGAAATTGCAAAACTGAGAGCAGCAAGAATTCTGTGGAATAATATCATACAACATTACGGAGGAAGTGAAGAAGATTCAAAGATGTTTATTCATTCTGTCACATCTGAATATAACCTGACATTCACTGATCCTTATGTTAATATGCTCAGAACAACAACAGAAACTTTTTCTGCTATTGTAGGAGGTGCTAATAGCATTACTACTCATCCTTTTGATTTAAAATTTGGTCTTACTGATGAATTTGGACGAAGGATAGCACGCAACACACAAATTATTCTTAAAGAGGAAGCTCATCTTGGACAGGTAGTAGATCCAGCAGGAGGTTCTTATTACGTTGAGGCACTGACTGAAGAAATAGCCCGGTTAGTATGGAAAAAGTTTCAGGATATCGTGTCAAATGGAGGTATGTATAAATTACTTTTAAGTTCATTAATACAAAAAGAAGTGGCTGAAACAAACAACCTCAGGCTGGAAAACTATAAAAAGCGCAAAGATGTACTGATTGGGACAAACCTATATGCAAACCTGAAAGAACAAACTCCAGAGTTCAAAACATTAAATTATAATGAATTTGCAACTCAGAGAATTGAGGAATTAGCTCAGCACCGGAAACAATCAGAAATAAAACCACAAGAGTTTGAGAAAATAAAACTTGCTAACCAGAAGGGAGTTCCCGAACTTATTAGAACTATGGTTAATGCTTTATTGGCTGGAGCAGCAATATCAGAGATTTCTTCCGTATTGAGAGATGGAAAAGAAAAGAAAATAGAATTTTCAGTTTTACAAGTTGTAAGTCCAGCAAATTTATTTTTCAATTTAAGACAGAAGTCATTAAAGATTAAAGAGACTACAGGTAAACTGCCAGCAGTATATCTTATCCCCTACGGTAGACTTTCAGAGTACAAAGCAAGAGCAGATTTTGCAAAAGAGTTTTTTGAAGTTGGGGGATTTAATGTGATATATCCTTCAGGCTTCAGTACCATTTCTAAGGTTATAGAAGACTCAAAAAGTTTTGAAGGAAAAGTTTTTGTTATCTGTTCTGACGATAAGACTTACAAAGAAATAGTTCCATCTTTGACCGACGCAATAAAAAAAGTTTATTCAGGAGCCATAGTTATTCTTGCAGGCTATCCAAAGGAAGATGTTGACACTTACAGGAAATCGGGAGTGGATAATTTTATTTATCTTGGTGATGATGTCTATTCAAAACTAAATTCTATTCTTGAATTAATAAATGCCAGATGAGACCAGATTTTTCAAAAATTGAACTCAATACCAGAACACTCGCAATCAGTAAAGAAGAATGGCGAAATAAATTTGAAACAGAGACAGGTAAAAATCTGGAGGAGTTTATATGGAAAACGATGGAACAAATTGACGTTTTTCCTCTCTATGATTGGGAAGATATAAAGAATGTAGAACATTTAAATTTTATGGCTGGAATTCCTCCGTATTTACGAGGTCCTTATGCTACTATGTATATTCAAAGACCCTGGACAATAAGACAATATGCAGGATTTTCAACTGCAGAAGAGAGCAATGCTTTTTACAGACGAAATCTTGCTGCTGGGCAGATGGGACTTTCCATTGCCTTTGATCTTGCCACTCACAGGGGGTATGATTCTGATCATCCACGTGTCATAGGAGATGTGGGAAAAGCGGGAGTTGCTATAGATACAGTAGAAGATATGAAAATCTTATTTGATGGAATCCCTCTAGATAAGATGTCAGTATCAATGACAATGAATGGAGCTGTACTTCCAATTCTTGCTTTTTACATAGTTGCTGCTGAGGAACAGGGAGTCAAACCAGAACAACTCTCCGGTACCATACAGAATGATATTTTGAAAGAATATATGGTTCGCAACACCTACATATATCCTCCTGAACCATCAATGAGAATTATTGCAGACATATTTAAGTTTACTTCTCAATATATGCCAAAGTTTAATAGTATAAGCATTTCAGGTTATCATATGCAGGAAGCAGGCGCAACAGCAGACCTTGAAATGGCTTATACACTTGCTGATGGCCTTGAATATGTTAGAACAGGTATAAATGCTGGTATAGATATTGATGCATTTGCACCCAGACTATCATTTTTCTGGGCAGAAGGGATGAACTATTTTATGGAAATAGCAAAATTGCGGGCTGCAAGAGTTATGTGGGCAAAGATTATTAAGATGTTTAATCCTAAAAATCCAAAATCAATGGCTCTCAGGACACACTCTCAAACTTCGGGCTGGAGCCTGACAGAACAGGACCCTTTCAACAATGTTGTAAGAACCTGTGTTGAAGCAATGGCAGCAGCCTTGGGACATACTCAATCACTTCATACTAACTCTCTGGATGAAGCAATAGCACTTCCTACTGATTTCTCAGCAAGAATCGCAAGAAATACTCAGCTTTATCTTCAATATGAAACTAATATCTGTAAAGTTATAGATCCCTGGGGCGGTTCATATTACGTAGAATTTTTAACAGACGCTTTGTTGAAAAAAGGATGGGAGCATATTATTGAGATAGAATCTTATGGTGGTATGACCAGAGCAATTGAAGCAGGAATTCCTAAACTCCGTATTGAAGAAGCTGCAGCCCGGCGTCAGGCGCGAATTGACTCCGGGAAAGAAGCAATAATTGGGGTAAATAAATACTGTCTTGATAGAGAAGAACCTATTGATATTCTTGAGATAGATAATACTGCTGTCAGGGAAGCACAAATCCGCAGGCTTCAGGAAATAAAATCTAAACGCAATGAATCCGAAGTACAGACTGCACTTGACAATTTAACAGAGTGTGCGAAACATAGGGACAAAAATTTATTAGAACTGGCAATCAAAGCTGCACGTGCAAGAGCAACATTAGGAGAAATCTCTTATGCGCTTGAAAAAGTGTGGGGCAGATTTCAAGCCACCACAAAAGCTGTATCTGGCGTTTATAAAACTGAATATGGAAACAATAAAGATATGGATACCATCAGAAAAATGACAGATGATTTTGCTGCAAAAGCAGGTAGAAGACCAAGAATATTAATTGCAAAAATGGGACAGGACGGCCACGACAGAGGTGCAAAAGTTGTTGCTACTGCTTACGCAGATATGGGCTTTGATGTTGATATAGGACCATTGTTTCAGACTCCTGAGGAAACCGCAAGACAGGCAATTGAAAACGATGTCCATGTTATTGGGATAAGCTCACTGGCAGCAGGACATAAAACATTACTACCAAAACTAATTTCAGAATTGAAACGACTTGGTAGAGAAGACATAATCGTCGTTATAGGGGGAGTAATACCTCCTCAGGATTATGAATTTTTATACAACAATGGAGCTGCTGCAATTTTTGGACCTGGTACAAAAATCACATCTGCCGCTATCAGAATTATGGAAGAAATAAATAGAAGATTTCTCCACTGATAGCAACAACTATAATACCAGAATATAACAGTTTACTCTTACGTTGTTTCAGCAATGGGCTTTTTCCCAAAAATCAACCCAATAATGATGCCCGCAATTAGAATTGTAAGCCCCATGAAAATAGCATCAGGGACAACTTCTTTGTAAGGGACCTGATAAGAAGCCCACATATAAAACATATATGGCAGGCTCTTTAACAAACCAATAACAAATCCAAAAATAAATCCCTCTTTAAATGGTGAAACACCTTTGAAAGTCTTCATATAAATAAAAGACAATAGAAATGCTTCAATTATCATCCCTACAATAAGTGCCCACCATTTGAAATCACCCCGAGGTCTCATAAACTTTGCCATATTGGGCAAAGAATTGGCGAGAATCACGTCATAAATTAGCCAGCCAAAAAGAAAGAGAAAAATGGCTACAACAATTGTAGAAATAGTAAGCTTCATAATTTTTTTGATTAAGTTAACGAAAAGACTCCTTGATAGAACAATAAAATTATACTGGGGGAATTTACTTAAAAGTTTTCTATAAATCAAGAGATTTATTATACTCCCCTTTTTTCTATCAAAAATCAAACATTAAAAACCAATTAATTCAATGGTACAAACACTTATATGATAATATCTTACACACGTGGTGAAATCTAAATTACTAATATCAATTCTCTCCCAGGTTTTCACTGTCTACTTTAATTACCTCTTATTGAAATTATCCCCATACAGGAATAAATTATCCTTAGCTATCTTAATGGCATTGAAGTTATACCCACCATACAGGTAAGGATGAGTATAAAGAGCATTATTTTTATTTTATAAGTAGCATTTTATTTGTCTTTGTGTATTCACCTGCTGTAAGTTGATAGAAATATATTCCACTGCTTAAATTGCTACCATCAAACATTACACGGTAACTGCCAGCATTTAATTTCTCATTCAATAACACTGATACCTCCCGCCCTCTTATATCATATACCGTAAGTCTCACTGACGAAGATTTTGGTATATCAAACTCTATGTTCGTAATCGGATTAAATGGATTGGGATAGTTCTGTCTCAATGCAAACGACGACGGTAATTTATTACCTATAGGCTCTGCTCCTGTAACAGTCCCATCAAACTT
>JBNAVJ010000019.1:0-15901 GCA_049700455.1 Ignavibacteria bacterium | reverse complement strand
GTTAATTTATAATTTATTATAACAAATATAAACATAAAAATAACAATAATCAAGTTATAATTTTATTGTGCTTATTATAACAGATTCTATAAATTTATTTGATAAAATTCTAACAGGTGTATTAAAATCATAATGTTATTGTAACTATTCTCAAATAATAACGCCAATCACTTTAGATTGGTTAAATACAATTTTATTTCATTGCCGTATGATTTTGGAGTATTTAATGTCTTAATGAAAGTGTTAATTACCATACTTGAATATATTTAACACAACCAGCTATTAAAGGGAAAAAGTTATAGTAAAAACACTAAAAGATAGTTTTTTTGTAGGAAGGGGGAAAATACTATACATATGATATTAAATAGAAAAGGAGAGTTCTGGAGAGGCAGTTTTATTTACGTATAATACCCCGGGTACTACGAGTTTCAATGAAGTCTATAATGTCTTTGAGAAAGGGTGTTATTTCAAGTTCGGATTTTATTTTTTCAAGCGCCTGTGAATAATTGAGTCCTGCCTGATAAAAGAGTCTATAAAAATCTTTGATGTGATTTATTTCTGTATCAGAAAAATTTTTTCGTTTCAACCCTACTACATTAACACCACAGTACCTGAGCGGCACACGTGCTGCAAGCACAAAAGGAGGGATATCATTGATAACTTTTGTATTAGATTCAATCATAACATACTTTCCAATTTTACAGAACTGATGTACACCAACCATTCCCCCCAGGTTTGAATCATTATCAATTTCAACATGTCCACCTAAATTGACACCGTTAGAAATAATCACATTATCCCCTATCACATTATCATGCGCAATGTGACAGTGGTTCATAATATAACAATTTTTTCCTATAACAGTTTTGTAGCTATATGAAGTACCTTTACAGACAGTTGATTGTCCTTTAATAAAGGTTCCATCTCCTATTTCCACCGTTGTATATTCGTTGTGGTAATTGAGAGAGTTAGGCCAGATAGCTATTGATGAACTATGAAGAATTTTCACACCGTTGCCGAGTCGAGTACCCTTCCCAATAAATACGCAGGGACCGATATAGCAATTATCTCCAATTTCAACATCATCTTCAATTACAGTATATTCTTTAATAGTAACATTGTTACCAATTTTTGCTTGTGGACTAATTGTGTATAATTTGGAATTTATCACACTGCAATTTATAATTTTCAATTTTCTCTTTTAAGGGAAAAACAGACACCGTTATAGCCTCCATTTTTAAAAGAGAGGCCGGAAAAAAGATTACTTAATCAGTTGCATTTTTCGAACAGCTCTATAAAGTTGTCGGACATTATTTCTTATTTCTAATATATAGAAATATGTTCCAGAAGCAAGGTTAAATTCGTTAGCATTAAGATTGAGTTCATATTCGCCGGGCAAACAGTAATTATAATCTAAAGTAGAGACCAGCAAACCTTTAATATCATAAATTTTCAGGGTAACATATCCAGGTTGCATCAAACCAAAGGAGATTTTTGTAGTTGGATTAAATGGGTTAGGATAATTTTGCCCAAGATAAAAATTAGAAGGCAGAGAAGCAGAAATCTGTTTAATTCCAACGTATTGAGATGGAGCCGTATAAACTGTTTTAGAATAAGTCGTATTTCCCTGAGTGGTAATTTCTGTATATAGTATAGTTATAAGAGGGAATTTATAGTTTTGTTTATACCAAAAATAGGTTGTTAATTTTGTTGTGGTAATCACAGCAAAGCCGAGAATTACAGTAGAATCTTTTATATTCTCTACCACCTTTACACGCAGGGTATTATTAATAATGCCATAAGGCATAGTAAGGTTTCCATAGGCATCTGCAGTAACAAAGATGGTGCCAGAACGATAGTTTGTTCCAAGCGAAAGATTAAATTGCCCATAGAAATTATCATTTATTGTTGATTGATAAGTAAAGGGATACTGTATCCAGGTAGCAGGGTTTGAGAGTGGAGCCACTATTGAGCTATTAGCAAGACCATAATCAAGGATTTGTGTTGAAGAGGTCTGGTAATAAACATAGGTACCGTTGGAATTCGCTGCAATATTCGCCTGTGGGAAACTACTACCATAGGGAGTAAGAGAGGGAGAAGTGAAATAAATGTTCGATGAATCCTGCGTAATAACAAGATTGGAAAAATTCCAGTTAACATTAGGTCCTGAATTACCAGGGTTGATATTTGTAGTATCACAATTTAGATTTTTTGCGATATCACCCACCTGAGGGTTATAAACCGAAGTAATAGAAATTTGAGCAAAAAGGGAGGTGCTTATCAGGAAAGCTGTGAATATATTAATTACATTTTTCATTTCCAGTAAAAACTAATTTTAAATCTATTTAATTTAGAACTCAATTCGTTTTAAATTTTTTATGGTAAAAACACAGCACAAGCAATTGCAGTTGTCCATAAGCCATTTTTATCTCCTTCTGCCGACTGAGTTATGTTGAATGTTTTGAAAATCTTTCCGCTTTGTTTATATACCTGTTCTCTTTCATTCCATGCAGTTTCAGGATCAAATTCAACTCCCAGTGTAGTTGCCAGCATAGTAGCGGCAAGGTCTTCGGCATAATCCCCAGCAATTTTCTCAGTTTCTCCAAAGGGGTGGTGTTCGGAAATATAACCATAGTGACTACCGTCGGAGGGTAGAGCTACTCCAATAGAAGAAGCAATCAACCTATTCGGCTCGTTGGTAAAATTTCGAGCCATCACACAAAATGTAATCTGGCCTGGTTCAACCAATTGAATTCCCTGTTCTCGAGAGATTCGTTTACAACCTGGAGGGTAAATGCTTGAAACCATTACCAGATTGAGTTTTTCGATTCCTGCATGACGCAAAGCCAATTCAAATGACTGAAGGTAGTCTTTGTGTCTCCCTACCCCCTTGGTAAAAAAGATTTTTGTTGGAATAAACAATTTTCGTCTCCCTTAAAATTTAAATTTTAAAAAAATAATCTTTTAAAAAATTAACTAAGAATTTTAAGAAATTTACGTTTCCCAACTTTCAAAATTTGCTCTTTACCTTTTTTCACAACGAAATTAATATCAGTAATCTTCTTCCCATTGATAGAAACGCCCCCCTGTTCAATCAGGCGTCTTGCCTGTGCATTAGAACCAGCAAGTTGGGTTTCGGTCATTAAGTTAACAAGTTTAATACTATCAGCTGTTAGATGATACTCCTCAATTTCAGAAGGGACATCTTTTTTTACAAATATCCTATCAAATTCCGCCATAGCGTCTTTTGCCTCATTTTCTCCATAATATAATTTTACCAATTCGTACGCCAGTTTCCGTTTAAAATCACGAGGATTATTTTGAGGATTTTCAAGTCCTTTCTTAATTTCTTGAAGTTCGGCAACCGGTAGTCTTGTGCAGAGTAGAAAATACTTATATATTAGCACATCAGGGATACTCATTGCCTTACCAAAAATTTCATTTGGGGGCTCTGTAATACCAATATAGTTATTCAGAGATTTGCTCATCTTTTCGCTCCCGTCAGTGCCTTCAAGCAAAGGCATCAATACCACAACCTGCGGTTCCAGACCGAAGCGTCTCTGCAAATCTCTTCCGATGAGATTATTAAATTTTTGATCTGTGCCGCCAAGCTCTACATCCGAATTTATAGCATAGGAATCATATCCCTGCATTATAGGATATAAAATCTCGTGCAATGCAATTTCCTGTTCTTCTTTTAATCTGTTTGTAAAATCATCACGCTCAATAATTCTTTGTAGAGTAAATCTGCTCATAATATTAATCAACTTATGTAAATCCAATTTTGATAACCATTCCGAATTATATCTGATTTCCGTTTTATCAGGATTAAGTATCTTACTTGCCTGTTCAAAATATGATTGTCCATATTCACGTGTTTGTTCAAAGGTTAGCTGAGGACGGGTTTTTTTCTTACCGCTTGGATCACCAATCATTCCGGTAAAGTCACCAATTATCAATACTGCAGTATGTCCAAATTCCTGGAACTCCCGCAGCTTATTTAAAACCACAGCATGGCCTAAATGCAAATCAGGCTTTGACGGGTCACATCCTAATTTTATTCTTAATGGTTTTTGGGTTTTGATTGAATGTTCTATTTTCTTTACCAGTTCATCTTCAGGAATAATTTCGACAGTACCTTTCCTGATAAGGTCCATCTGTTGATTAACTGTGCCGTACATTGTGCTTTTTTAAATTTCTTTCCGCCTCTCGCTTTTTAATTGTTTCTCTTTTATCAAAAAGTTTCTTACCCTGAGCAAGAGCAAGTTCAATTTTAACATAGGAGTTTTTAAAATATAACTTCGTGGGAATTAAAGTCAATCCCTTTTCTTCAAGTTTGCTTTTTAATCGCTTCAGCTCAGATTTCTTTAACAACAATTTTCTATTACGATCTGGTTCATGATTATTGATGTTTCCAAATCTATATTCAGAAATATGAGAATTAATCAGCCACAATTCACCATTAATAAATTTTGCATAAGCATCCTGAATATTAGCCCTGCCTTCACGCAGTGATTTTACTTCCGTCCCTTTCAGCACAAGTCCTGCCTCATAAGTCTGGAGGATATTGTACTGAAAATTAGCTTTTCGATTTGATGTTATTATTTTAATTTTATCTGATATTGCTTTCAAATAATTTAACTTACAAAGTTATTTATAATAACCTGTAAAGTCAATTAATATATATGAGGATAAAACAATTTGTTGTTAATCCACTGGAAGTGAATTTATATATTTACTTTGATGAAAACACAAAAGAAGGTATTTTGATTGATCCCGCAGTTTATTACAAATCTGAAAAAGAAGAGTTAATAACTTACATTCAGAAAAATCAAATCAAACTTAAGTATGTGTTTAACACGCACGGACATTTTGACCATACACTGGGCAATCAATTTTGTAAAGAAACATTTGGAATTCCTATCGGACTAAACTCCAATGATAAATTTTTAATAGAAAATACTAAAACTCAGGCTGCTATGTTTGGGTTAACAATTCCAGATGTTCCCCTGTATGATTTTAATCTTGATGAAGAAATAACTTTCAAACTTGGAAGCAATAATATTTTCATTCTTCATACTCCCGGACACTCTCCTGGTAGCATTTGCATTATTGATAATAACGAAAAGGTTGTTTTTTGCGGAGATTTGATTTTTTATCGTTCAGTTGGAAGAACTGACTTACCCGGAGGCGATTTTGAAGTTCTGCTCAACTCGATAATTAACAAACTCTTTAAGGTTTGCTCAGATAATTACATCCTTTATTCGGGGCATATGAATGAGACTACTATCGGAGACGAGAAAAAATATAACCCCTTTTTGCGACCTTATTTCTGAACAAAAGACTTAACAATTTGTAAAGTTGGTTCAAGATACTTTGCATCATACTTTTTCAAAGCAAATCTAATCATCAAAGCAAGATTGGTTCTATCATTATTTTTCGTTCGCAGGTAATAGATTATATCCCCATCGCCTGTTTCTTTTGACATATACGAAGCCCATTTGAAATCAAAATTAGAGCCACTAAAATATTCATAATTAGATATCTTTTCAGGAATAAGTAAATTTGCATCGTACTCGAGCTTATAGATAAACTGGTCGAATTTTGCATCATCGAAAGTACCCTTGAATGCAAGCACAAGACAGCTAACGTTTGTATCATTATGATTTATCACTTTGTAAGAGACAAGATCATAAGCATCAGTGTGTTCGGTGGATTTAAGTGTCCAACCATTAGAAAAATCTAACTGAAAACCTATTAATGAATCTTGAATTTGATTTACCTGAGCAAAGGCAAAGGTGGATAAAAAGAGAGTAATTAAAAACACTAATAAACTTAATAGTTTCATCAGGGTAAAATTGATTTAATTTTCTGATATTCTTCAGTATAAATTCCTTTAGTCGGGTCTGGTTTAATTTTCAACTGCTTCAGTTGCTCTTTAACATTATCGATTCTATCTTGAGGGAGAGGATGAGTGGAAAGCAATCTTTCAAGTCCTCCCGGTTCTTCACCTTTTTTCCTCTGCTCGGCTACAATCTTATCAAAGAAAAAGGTAATAGCTCCGGGATAGTATTTTGACCCCATAAGATACCTTATTGAATAATTATCGGCTTCCTCTTCATCAGCACGACTATTTGCAAGTAAGCCAAGTCCTGCAAAAAGATTGGCAGCAATTTCAGCGGCTGTGTTAGGATTATCGCCAAGAACAATACTCATCAATATATTTAGCCCATAAATTGTAGTTAACCTTTGCGTCATATGTCTGCATTCAGCATGGGCAATCTCGTGAGCAAGCACCCCAGCCAGAGTTGCCTCGTTATCAATGAACTTCAATAAGCCCGTATAAACATAAATATATCCACCCGGAGTACAAAAAGCATTAACTATGGTATCATTAATTACCTGAAATACATAAGGGAAAACTTTCCGGTGTTCAATTTTAGGAGAGGTATTAATTATATATTTACCAATACCTGAAACATAGTTTTTTATTTCATCATGTCCGGTAAGCATTGGATACTCTCCGGGATTAGATTTAATCTCCTTATCAATTTCCTTTCCTAACTCTACATCATCATCTTCAGAAAAAACGTTTATCCCACAACTATAAAACACTCCAATAAACAAAGGAAGGCTAATAAAAAATGCAGTTATGTAGTTTAGGTACTTATTAGACATTTATGTATATACTTTTTTAGTGTTAAAAAAATATTAATTCTTTATTTATTATACAATCTAAATTCTGTTCGGTTCCCATCTTTAATCTGGTTGCAGAAAGATAGGGAAATTCCATTCTTATCAGGAACTAAAAAATTTAAATTTTTGTATTGATTTATTAAAAATTTATTTTTAGTTTTACATCAAGATGATTAAGACCGTCTTAAATAGTGTGATAGTTTTGGTGTTTCTTTTTACTGGTTTCATCTTTGCATCCGGTAATAATAAACACCTCTACTCAAGTAATTCTGGCAATAATTACGTTGAAATTGGTAATCCAGATGATTATAAGTTATACCAGAATTACCCTAACCCTTTTAATCCTGTTACTACAATTGGCTACACAATAAAAAAAGAAGGTTATGTTTACCTTCAAGTGTACAATTTAGTCGGTCAGGTCATCAAAGTCCTGGTAAGTGAGTACCAGTCACCGGGAACCTATGAAGTGGAATTTGATGCTTCGGAATTGACAACAGGTGTATACTTATATAAGCTACAGATAAATGGTTTCTCCTCTGTTAAGAGGATGACTGTGATTAAGTAATTACTTACAGACTTTTTTGTAAAATTAAACGGGGGTAATTAACGATGAAGATTATTACATCTTTTTTTATACTTTTCATATTTGCTACATTAACAACCAATGCTCAAACAGTAAACATCCTTGACGATTTTTCCAGAAAAGCAATGCCTGGCTGGCAATGGGAAGGTATTACAATGAAATATTCCCATGAAGAGGATAATAAAACCAATGGGTTTGCTGAAATTCATTTTGCTAATACTGGCAAGGCAAATTCTTCACTGGGGAAAATTACAAAATATAAAGAGTTCCTTTTCACTGCTGGTAATTATATTAATGTAATGTTATTAGGAGTAAATAATGATGTTTCAGCAAGGATAGAACTGTTATATGATATTGATAACAATGGTAAATATAATGAGGATAAAGATATAATGTTGAAATCAACTCCAATTCCACTGAACTTTTCCGGCTGGAAAGAAATCAAAGTCCAACTTTCTGAAAACAACTTTAAAATAGTATCAAAGTTTAATGATGATTTCTCCGTAACAGAAGAAGAAGTTCTTGCTTTCCAGATTGAATTTGAAGCAGGACCCAATTTTAAACCAGCAAAGTTTGAATCGGGTATCGCTCTTGTTAGTGAAATTGTTAGTAAAGATAATCTTACTCTTGGCACAGAGGAAAAAGAAAAAGAATCATATTTCGAAGCAAAGAATTATCCCAATCCATTCAATCCGACCACTACAATTAGTTACTTACTAAAAGAAACAGGTCACGTTAAACTCACTGTTTACGACAGGTTAGGAAGGGAAATAAAAGTTCTTGTTGATGAGACACAGGGGCCCGGGACTCATACTGTTGAATTTGATGGTTCAAGTTACCCAAGTGGAATTTACTTTTACAGAATAAAAATGAATGATAAAATTGAAGTCAAGAAAATGATTCTTGCTAAATAAAAAATCCTCTTCCTATCGTTTTATCAAAATTCTTTTTTCAAAATTTTTCACTTCTTTAATAAACTTCTCACTTAATTTTTGAGGCACATTTGTATGGGGATTTAGATTCACCAGAACTCCAAGTGCCGATGCAATAAGTTGATTAGTTTCAGAATTAACCATAACCTGTTCAAAACAGAAGCTGGAATTTTTAATCCATTTAATCCTTGAATATATATCAAGCATATCATCAAGAAAAGCAAACGAGAGGTAATCAATTACATTTTTTACCACAACAATCTTCATACCATCTTCAAAAAAACCATTTCTCAAGAGTCTATAACCAAAGCTTTTGCGGTATTCCACTCTACCAATTTCAAAATATTGCAGGTAAACAGCATTATGTACAATCCCCTGAGAATCTACATCAAAAGTTCTTACCTGTACATTACATTTATGTTTAAAGATTGATAGACGTTTAAGCATAATTTATGGGTTTAATCTCAATTTAAATTTAAGTATATTAATGTTTTACAGTATCTGAACTCTATTAAGTAAATATACTCTTTTATGGACAGAATTAAAGTACTAATAATGGGGGCTGCTGGTAGGGATTTTCATAATTTCAATGTTCTCTACCGTGACAATTCACGTTATGATGTTGTTGCATTTACCGCAACACAAATACCTTACATTGATGATCGTAAATATCCTGCTAAGCTAAGTGGAAAGCTTTATCCTGAAGGGATTCCGATTTATCCTGAGTCTGAACTGGTAAACCTTATCAAGAAACACAACATTGACGAAGTTGTCTTTTCCTATTCTGATGTCAATTTCAATTATGTAATGGAAAAGGCATCTTTAGTAACAGCAAATGGGGCTGCATTTAAAATGCTTGGCTACACTCAGACAGCTATTAAATCTTCAAAGCCGGTAATAGCTGTGGTAGCAATTAGAACTGGTGCAGGCAAAAGCCAGACCTCTCGCAAGGTGATTGAAATTTTAAAATCAATGAATAAAAATGTTGTTGCTATAAGACATCCAATGCCATACGGAAATCTTGTAGCCCAAAAAGTTCAGAGATTTGCTACGCTTAATGATTTGAAGAGGCATAAATGTACCATTGAAGAAATGGAAGAATATGAACCGCATATCACACGTGGAAATGTTATATATGCAGGTGTTGACTATGAAGCTATAATCCGCGAAGCAGAAAAAGAAGCTGACGTTATTCTCTGGGACGGTGGTAACAATGATATGCCCTTTTACAAAGCAGATTTAGTAATAACAGTTACCGATCCACATAGACCTGGCCACGAGTTAACATACTATCCAGGTTTAACAAACCTTAACATAGCAGATGTAATTGTAATCAATAAAATTGATTCAGCTGCACCGGAAAATATTCAGAGGGTTCGTGATAGTATTCAAAAAATAAATTCGAAAGCAATAGTAGTTGAAGCCGCTTCTCCTATTTCTCTGGAAAATGATTCTGACATACCCCTCATAAAAGACAGGAAGGTACTTGTTGTAGAAGATGGTCCTACACTTACACATGGAGAAATGAAATATGGTGCTGGTGTGATTGCAGCAAAGAAATTTGGTGCAAAAGAAATAATAGATCCCAGACCTTATGCTGTAAAAAGTATCAGAGAAACTTATGAAAAGTATCCTGAGGTTGGAACACTTTTACCAGCAATGGGATATGGGGCACAACAGATTAAAGACCTTGAAACCACAATAAACCGTGTCCCCTGCGAGACAGTTATTATTGGAACACCTATTGACTTACGTCGCCTGATAAAAATCAAACATAAAACCGTAAGGGTTACATACAAACTCCAGGAGATCGGGAAACCTGATTTAACTGATATTATTTCAGACTTCCTGAAGCATAAGAGATAGTAAAAACTAAAAAGCCTCTCAATTGAGAGGCTTTTTAGTTTAGAGCAATTTACCAAGCTTCTCAAGTTTTGCAAGAGCTTCTTTATACTTTTCTCTTTCCTGTTCAATAACGGCAGGAGACGCCTTTGAAAGGAAGTTTTCGTTTTTCAATTTCTGTTCAAGATTATGGAGATATTTTTCAAGTTTTATTTTTTCTTTTATAAATTTCTCCCTATTAAATTCCTCTTCTCTTGACTGGTTATCCAATAAAAGAAATATTTCGTAATTTGGAAGCACGTTTGAAACAGCTATATCTTTCATCTGATATGATTCATCATAAACACTGAGGGCTTCGAGATTACAAAGTTTTACTATCAAGTTGTAATAACGACTATCACATAAAATCATATCTTCAGCTGAGGCTTTGATGGTTACTCTGCATTTTCTTGAATAAGGAATCTTATTTTCCGCTCTCAAATTGCGAATAGCAATAATTATTTCTATAAACTTTTCAAATTTTTCCTCTGCATCAAGACTAATCTTATCATTGAAAAGTTCGGGAAACTTCTCAAACGAAATTGTTTTCATTTCGTCTGAGAAACTGAATATATGCCAGAGTTCCTCCGTTACAAAAGGAATGACAGGATGAAGTAACTTCAAAACGTTTTTATATATTTCAATTGATGCATTAATGATAGAACGAGCTGCTAATTTGTTAGTCTCTATTTTAATTTTCAGAAGCTCGATATACCAGTCACAGAAATCATTCCATACAAAGGAATAAAGGGATTTTGCATATTCGTTGAGTTTGTATTCATCAAGATTTCTCTTTACCATCTGTAGAGTATGAGCAAATCTTGAGTCAATCCAGGCATCAATAAAATCATATTCAGGTTGTGCTGTACCATACTCTTCAGAATTAAATAATCTTTCTTTAGTTAGATACAAAAACCGACCGGCGTTCCAGAGCTTGGTAATAAAATTGCGCCCGATTTCTGTTTTATCTTCATCGAAAAGAATATCATTACCCAGTGGTGCAAGATATATTATGGTAAAGCGAAGCGCATCAGTTCCATATTTATTCATTATATCAAGTGGATCAGGAGAATTCCCAAGAGTTTTAGACATTTTTCTGCCTTTACCATCTCGAACAATTGAATGAAAATAAACATCTTTGAATGGAATGTCTTTCATATATTCAAGGCCAGCCATAATCATTCTGGCAACCCAGAGAAATATTATATCAGCAGCAGTAGAGAGAAAATCTGTAGGATAATAATAATTTAGTTCTTTATTTTCACGGTCACGCTCAGAGTTCTCCCACCCAAAAACACTAAAGGGCCATAGCCAGGATGAAAACCAGGTGTCAAGCACATCAGGATCCTGAATCCAGTTTTCAATATCTTCTGGAGGATTGACATCACAATATACTTCACCAGTTTCCTTATGATACCATATTGGAATTTGATGTCCCCACCATAACTGACGTGAGATACACCAATCACGAATGTTCTCCATCCAATGATTATAAACCTTGACATATCTGTCAGGATGAAACCTAATTTTTCCTTCATTCACTACTTTAAGAGCAGGACTGGCAAGCTTATCCATTCTGACAAACCATTGATCTGATAATATGGGTTCAATAACTGCCCCCGACTTCTGTCCAAAAGATACATTATGGACATATTCTTCTTCTTTAACAAGGTAGCCTTCTGATTTTAGTTTTTTCACAACTTCTTTACGAGCTGTAAATACATCAAGTCCTTTAAATTCAAATGCAAGTTCGTTCAAACGGGCATCCTTATCAAGAATATTAATCTGTGGCAGATTATGTCTAAGTCCAATCTCAAAATCGTTAAGGTCATGTGCAGGTGTTATTTTCAATGCTCCTGTTCCAAATTCAGGATCTACATATTCATCAGCAATAACAGGTATATGCTTACCATTTACAGGCAGGATTACTTCTTTGCCAATAAAGTTTTTATATCTGTTATCAGTCGGGTGTACAGCAACCGCAACATCTCCAAACATTGTTTCCGGCCTTGTGGTAGCTATCAAAATATCCCCTTCCCCATCTACAAATGGGTATTTTACAAAATATAGTTTATCATGGACTTCACGAAACTCAATTTCATCATCACTTAAAGCAGTTTGAGAAACAGGGTCCCAATTAATAATCCTTTTACCTCTATAAACATATCCTTTCTTATATAAATCAACAAAGACTTCCCTCACGGCTTTTGAAAGTCCTTCATCAAGCGTAAATCTCTCTTTACTCCAGTCAACAGAGACACCAAGTTTTTTCAGCTGGTTTAAAATTATACCCCCATGTTTTTCTTTCCATTTCCAGACCTCTTCAATAAACTTTTCTCTTCCTAAAGTATATTTACTAATCCCCTGTTCAGCAAGGTATCTCTCAACCATAATCTGAGTTGCAATTCCTGCATGATCCATACCAGGAACCCAACACACCTCAAATCCTAACATCCGTTTCCATCTACAATAAATGTCCTGAATTGTATTGTTTAAGATATGTCCGATATGCAAAATACCTGTAACATTCGGCGGCGGTATAACAACTGAATATTTTGGTTTATCAGGATTAACACTTGATTGATAGATTTTTTCTTTTTCCCAGAAGGATCGCCATCTGGACTCAACTTCTAAAGGGTTATATTTGTTAGGGAATTCTTTCATAATTACTAAGAACTTTTATTTTTTGTCATAATTTCATAAGCAAGATCAAGATATGCAATAGCTCCAGCAGAACTGATCTGGTATAAACAGAGCGGTTTACCATAAAATGTAGCTTCATTTAGTAAATTAGAAGCAGGAATATATGTATTCATCAGGTAATCTTTATATTTGATTTTAAGCTCACGTTCTGAAATTTCCGTTACTTTAGAGTTTTTTTCATACATTGTGAAAAATATTCCTTCAATCTTGAGTTCAGGATTAGAAATTTCTCGTATCCACTGGACATAATTGAAAAGTTTATCAAGAGCATCAAGAGTAAGATAACCACACTTAACCGGAATTAAAACAGAGTCAGAAGCTGTAAGGGCGTTTGTAGTAACCCCACGCAAGATTGGAGGACAATCAATTATAATATAATCATACTCATTTTTTATGTCTTTAAGAGCATTCTTCAAAACGGTTTTATTCTCAGCTGAACGGACAAACTTTTCATCTGCGTTGAGAGAAACAATGTTTGATGGTACAAAGTCCAGATAATCAATTTCTGTCTTATGAATTGTATATTGAATAGATTTGGTAAAACCAAAAATCTCAAGAATTCCTGCCTTAATTCTATCCGAAGTAAAACCCAGAGCTATATTCGCTGAACCAAAAGGATCTACATCTATAAGTAGAGTCTTTTGCTCGTAAACAGCAAGTGAGGCTGCAAGATTTACTGCAGAAGTTGTCTTGCCCACTCCACCTTTTGCCAGACATATAGATATTACTTTACCCATTATTCAACGTAAATTATAAGATTCACCACTTCATTTAAATTGGCTTTTAGAACATCACCTCCCTGAACTACCCCACTACCACCTGGCGAACCAGTAAAAATTAAATCCCCTTCTTTTAGAGAGAATACACTTGATATAAATGATACTAACTTATATATATTATTAATCATTAAGTTAGTGTTTGAATCTTGCACTACAATATCATTAACTGCTAAGGTAAATTTTAACTGTAGAGGGTCCTTTATATATTCTATAGGCAATATGTCTGAAACTGGAGCAGAACCTATAAACCCCTTAGAAACTGCCCAGGGTAGTCCACGTTGCTTGGCTATAGTTTGTAAATCTCTTAAAGTCATATCAAGACCTATACCGATTCCGGTAATATATTCCCTGGCGGTCTCTTCAGGAATAGCAAACCCATCTTTCCCTATCGCTACAACAACTTCACACTCATAAGAGAGAGTTGTAGCAAGTTTTCGTCCGTTATATTGAGGAATGGTGATTTTTGAGTCACTACACACAATCGCTGAATTAGGCTTTAAAAAAATAACTGGTAGTTCATCTTCAAGTCTGGTGTAATTATCTTTAATTTCCTCTATGTGCTCAGCATAGTTTTTCCCCACACAATAAACATTTTTAACGAGAAAAACCTCGTCAGTAATAAGTATGTTCAGTTGATTATAATTCACTATAAAAAATTTGATTTCTTGAAATTACTCCTATAGGTTTACACTTAAGTTCAAAGCCGTCAAAAGGAGTATTACGGGATTTAGATTTAAATTTATTTTTCTCAACCCTCCAGGTCTGGTTAGTTTTTATCAGTGTCAAATTTGCAAACTCCCCTTCTCTTATTCTTATGTCAGTTAGATTAAGTAATCTGCGCGGATTAATAGAAATTTTTTCTATCAATTTTTCTAAACTTATTATTCCTTTCTCAACCAGATAAGTATAACACAAACCAATAAAGGTTTCCAGACCAATTATTCCGAATGGAGCCTCAGCAAAAGGTAATGCTTTTTCAATCTCACTATGTGGAGCGTGGTCAGTAGCAATAATATCAATCACATCATTTTTTATAGCCTGCAGGATTGATTCCACACTTTGTTTTGTTCTAAGTGGCGGATTCATCTTTGCATTAGTGCCATAGGTCTCAACATTTTCATCAATCAGGATAAAATGATGTGGACAAACTTCGGTGGTCACTGGTAGATTATCATTTTTTGCACGAGTTACTAATTCAATTGAACGATAACTTGAAATATGCTGTATATGATACTTTGCAGAAGGTACAGATTTAAGAATCTCAAGATCCCTGGCTATACATACTGATTCGCTATCTTCAGGAATACCCTTATACCCAAGCCTTCTTGATACTTCTCCTTCATTCATCACTCCAGAGTTAAAAAGATAAATATCCTCACAATGTTGTAAGAATGGTAAATCATATTTTGATAGCTCTCCAAGAGCAGTCTTGAATAATCTGGAATTAAAGACGGGACTTCCATCATCAGTAAAGGCTATCGTACCCGATGAAATTAGTTCATTAAAATTCACCAGCTCCACACCTTTTCTACCCACTGTAACGCAAGCAGAAAAATGTGTTTCAATAGGTAGCTCTTCGGAAAGTTTATTAAGGTCACAAAGTAATGTGGAATTATCAATAGGAGGATTTGTATTGGGCATACAAAGAACACCAGTAACCCCTCCATTTGCAGCCGCAAGAGAACCGGAGAACATATCTTCTTTATAAGTTTGCCCGGGCTGACGAAAATGAACATGCATATCAAACACGCCGGGAATACCTATTATATCACTACAATCAATAACTTCAACATTATCCCAGAAAATAGTCCCGGGTTCAAAGATTTTTTCTATCTTCCCCTTAACTATAAGAATACTTAGTCTCTTTCCTTTAAGTTTATCAAGAGGTGAATATATTGCAATATTTTCTAATAATAGGTTAAGCATAAAAAAAGTGGGCAATACTGGATTCGAACCAGTGACCTCTTCCGTGTGAAGGAAGCGCGCTAACCAACTGCGCCAATTGCCCTCAAATTGATAAATTATAAAATTTATTTATCATTTTAAACGGAAAAACTGAAAATACTTAATGAAACATAATTCCATCTATAAAGATAAATTTGAAAATCAAACAAGATGTTGAAATTTTTCTATCATGTATCAATAGATTATCTCAAGAAGTTCCCAAACAGATACTCTAAAACATTCATTTCTACCCTGATGTGCTATGGAATGCTATCAATCAATGTTGCTACCCACAATAAAAGATAAAAGAAAACAAAAGCCCACACTCTCCCTTCATAACTATAATTCTGATATTACAACGGATATAATAATTTTAGCAAACA
>JBNAVJ010000018.1:0-17478 GCA_049700455.1 Ignavibacteria bacterium | reverse complement strand
AAGACAAATAAAATGCTACTTATAAAATAAGAACTAACACGAGTATTCTCTGGAGAAAAGGGTAACACAGGATATCCCTGCCTGTATTATCCTTTTTTTATTTATCTTTACCTGTAATGGAGTACATATTTCATCCTTGACGTGGTTATGGATTCCTCAGTAAAATAGCACAAACATTTATGAGGTAAATGTTTCACAAACCGCATAACCGGGGAAAATAGTATTGTTCTGAAATACTACTAACAACATATTACTTCGATAAACTTCAATTAGGTAGTGTCTGTGGATAAATATGGGTATTAATTAATAAATGAAAAACCGGAGTAATTTTCTACTCTCCAAACATAAAGTTCCAGAGGATGTAATCAAGTATAAGAATCATTGCAGAGTTAATGACAAAAGATTTAATAGTAGAAAGTCCGACTCCCTGAGCCCCGCCTTCTGTTTGAAATCCCACATAACATCCTATAGAAGAAATCGAGATTCCAAAGAAAATAGATTTTGTTGTAGCGGCAAAAAAATCTTTAAGTTCAAAGGATTTTCTAAACCCATTCAGAAAAGTTTCTGATGAGACTCCCAGAAAGAGTATGGAAACAATATAGGAGCCCAGAATCGCAATAGCACTTGCATAAACAACAAGCGCAGGGAGCATTATAGTAGTTGCAACTATTCTTGGCATTGCAAGATACCTAACAGGATTGATTGCCATAGTTTCAAGCGCATCAATTTGTTCTGTTACCTTCATTGTTCCCAATTCAGCTGATATTGAAGCTCCTACCCTTCCAGCCAGAACAATTGCGGCAAGAACCGGACCTAACTCAATGATAATCGCTTTTGGAGTTGATGAGCCAAGAATGCTATTTGGAATTAAGCCACGTATTTGATATGATACCTGCCAGGCAGATACCGCACCCGTAAAAAGTCCTATAATTGCAATCAGTATTAACGAGTTAACACCGATATGCACCATCTGGTCTATTACGAGTTTTCTATCTTTGAATACACGCGGAAGACTCCTTATCACGCCAAATACCAATAAAGCATAATTTCCAAACTCTATGAAGAAATTTTTTATTTTTTTCTCTATTGCTGTAATCATAATATTAAGTTAAACGTTGAACTCGAATCTGTAAGAGTTTGTTGCCAGATTTTTTTGTTATAGTAAAAATCAAACCTTTATAATCAACCCGTTCAAATATCTCCGGGATATGCCCTGTTACAAACTGAAGGAATCCCCCAAGTGTAATATACTCATCAGGATTAATGGGTAAATCTGTATTGAACATTTTATTAAATTCGTCAATCCTTACTTCAGGATTAACGAGATATATACCCTTTTTTTCTCTTGTAATTGAACGTGATTCTATATCATATTCATCTTCTATCTCACCAACAATTTCCTCTATTATATCTTCCAGAGTAACAAGTCCTTCCACTCCACCCAATTCATTTACCACAATTCCAAGGTGTACATGCCGTTTTTGAAATTCTTTCAATAACTCCCCAATATGTTTTGTTTCTGGAATAAAATGCGCAGGCCTTAAAATATCTTTCAGAACAATCAGTTCACGGTGTTCAGCAGCGCTGATTAAGTCCTTTGAATAAATTATACCAATAATATTATCAATTGTTTCTTTGTAAACCGGGATTCGTGAATAACCTTCGTCAATAACAGTTTGTATAATTTTATTTCTGTCATCATCAATATCTATAGCCACCATTTTATTTCTTGGTACCATAATATCACGCGCCACCTTATCATTAAACTCAAATATCTTTTCAATTAACTGATGTTCTGTTGAATCAATAACACCGGCTTTACGTCCCTCAGAAATAATTTGCCTTATTTCTTCTTCTGAATGATGAATTTCATCGCGAGTTACAGGTTCAATATTTATCATTTTCAGAATACGATTAGCAGAGGTGTTCAATAACCAGATAAAAGGTCTGAATATGCGGAAAAAAGCTTTCATAAACCCCGCCAGACGCATACTAATTTTCAGAGGATACCGAATGGCAACTGATTTGGGGGCAATTTCTCCAATTGTTACGGTAAGATAAGAAAGTATCAATACACCAATTATAACAGTCAGAGAGTTTGAGATATGATATTCGAGTTTCAAAAAACTAATTATCGGGAAAAAAAGTTTTGAAAACACTCCTTCCCCAATCCAACCAAGCAGTAAATTTACAAGAGTTATGCCTAATTGTGCAGCTGAAATATACTTATCTATGTTATTTTTTATATCTTTGAGGCTTTTAGCCTTCAGATCTCCTTTTTGAATAAGAGCTTCTATCTCTGTGTTACGTACACGAAAGATTGAAAACTCCACAGCAACAAAAAGTGCATTCAGGAATATGAAGAGGAAAACTACTATAAGTTCAAATAATATCTGTTCAACTTCTATCATTCAATTAATCCATCTTTTATCAGTAGTATTAATTACTTAGCGTAAATCATTTTCTTTATTTCTGTAGCCTCGCCTGTAGAAATCTTGTAAAAATAGATTCCACTTGAAAGTTCATAATTTGAGGCATCAAAAGTTAGGTGATAGATACCGGCATTCTGATATCCATCGACAAGAACATCAATTTCTTTTCCTTCAAGGGAGTAAACTTTTAACCTGACATAAGCAGATTCTAAAAGCTCGTATGTTATAGTGGTAAGGGGGTTAAAAGGATTGGGCGAGTTCTGAAACAACTTAAAGTTTTTAACAGATGAAACACCTATCTTTAAGTCCTGAGTTTGAATAATATCTTTTTTTGTATCAAGCAAAGAGAGTTTTATATAATAAACCCCGTTAGTCTTAAGTTTATAATTAGTATGGTAAGTAAAAATTTCGAGAGAATCTTTTTTTGAAAACTTTGTATAATTAGTAACCAATATTTCATCAGAAAAAGCAAGGTCTTCCATTTCTTTTCTAAGCTCAAGGCGAAAGCCCCAGAACTTAGATATATCAATTGCTTTCCATTGGATTGAAATCTGGGACTTTTCTATTTTTGCATTAAGGTCAAAAAGGCGTTTTTCCTGAGCGTCAACAGTAGTGATAATACAAAAAACAAATAATACAATAAGAAATCGCCGGAGAGAACTATCACTGTTCATTTGTACTGCCTCAAAAATTTCAATCTTTTTTCTAACTTCGCTCGAGGTATCAGAAGTTTATCTTTACCAAAGATTGCTTCCTCCTGAGAAGTAAAAACAAGCTCAAATTCATCACTCATAACAATTGCTTCTTCGGGACAGACCTCTTCACAAAATCCACAGAAGATACATCGGACCATATTTATTTCAAATTTTTCAGGATAACGTTCTTTTTCTTTCTCTGTTTCAGCAGCCTGAACTTCTATAGCAAGCGCCGGACAGACTCGCGAACACAATCCGCAAGCAACACATCGTTCCGTATTATCATCATTAAGAACAAGAACAGGTCTTCCACGGAAACTCGCCGGAGGGACCCACTTTTCCTCAGGATACTGTCTGGTAAATTTGGGTCTGAATATCTGCTTTAGAGTTAACATCATACCTTTGACAATTTGAGGTATATATGTTCGCTCTAAAAGTGTAAGGTCTTTTTTCTTGACTATAGACATAATCTATTTGAGCAAAACCATTTTTCTTGTCTGAGTAAACTCTCCTGTATTTAATCTATAATAATATACTCCCGAACCAAGCCCAAAGTTTTGAGCATTAAAATCAATTGAATAGGAACCATCCATTAATCTTACATTATTTAATAGTGAGGCAACCTTTCGCCCTGTCAAATCAAAGACATCAAGTGATACATTTGTGCTTTTCGCAAGTGAAAACTTTATGTTAGTTACAGGATTGAAAGGATTTGGATAATTCTGTGAAAGTTCGTATCCAGTCACTTCACTGGATATTCTATGAATAGAACTTGGACTCCCTAACTGTACTTTAAACGTGTCAACTATGTATTGAGATGGATTGCTAAGAGTAAAACACTTAATTACAATTGTACCAAGTCCAATAGTTTGTCCGTAAACATCAATAGTCAGAGTATCCTGTTGGTTTGGTGCAAGCAGAATTTGAGGAGCGCCGGGAGGAGGTACTGTATCAGCAGTCGATGAATAACAGTTAATGCCCACACAAAGACTGGAAGTCCAGCCGGGAGGTAAATTATTCACCACTCTTATAAATTTGAAGCTCTGAGTAACAGCAGATGTATTTTTAAAAATACCCTTTGTAGAAGTAGCTACAAATGAAGAAGTATCTCCCACAACAATGGCAGGGCTAATTCTATAAAATATGAAATTCTGGGCAAATGAAGCAGTTGTAAGCCCTAAAAATAAAATAACTAATAAGATTCTCTTCATATAAAGTATTTAAAAGTATTTATTAATTTCTCTATAAATATAACAAGTTGATTTACATAAAGAAAGAGAAAAATACAGGCAAAAGGAGTGTCTTGATAGAATAGGAATGCTTTCCACTTTTCCACCCCCTTTCGTATTTACCCAGATTATGTATTTTATAGCCAGGCACACCCCAGAATAAATTCAAACGCAGGTATTATTTCAGGACACTATACCACTTATTCTTATTGTTTTAAAGATGAAATAGTATTAATTTTCTTTCACAAATCGCTGATAGTAGTTTTAATGACAAAAATAGGAATTATATTAGGTTCGGGTTTACATCTATTTGCAAACAAACTTGAAGAAAGACAGTTATTACTATCACACAATAGTGGTATTCATCAGAAACGAATATATACCGGTTATCTTAATGGAAAAAGAGTTACGGTGTTTCAAGGCAGAAACCATTACTATGAAGGGCTTGGAAATGAAGATGTTCTTTTCAATGTAAATTTTGCTGCAAAGCTGGGAGTAGAAGTTTTGATTATTACAAATGCTGCAGGGGGATTAAATCCGAATTTCAGGGTATCAGAATTGATGCTGATTACATCTCATATAAACCTGCTGATGCGCAACTTTCCCATAGTGAAGAATGTAATTCCGTATAACTCTAATCTAATAAAAAGAATAAAACACTTAGCAGTAGAAAACAATATCAAGCTCCACTCAGGAACTTACTGTGCAAGTATTGGCCCTATGTATGAAACCCGTTCAGAGATTGCAATGTATAGAAAGTATAATATTGATGCTGTTGGTATGTCAACCATTCCAGAGATTTTATATTCGCGTTCCATAGGAATAAATGTAATTGCAATATCCTGTATCACAAACTTATTAAAGACAAATAATGCCATCAAAATAAACCATTCAGAAGTTGTAGAGGCTGGCAAACACGCATCTAACAACCTCTCAAAATTAATTAAATTGATTATAAATGATTATTGACACACATGCTCATCTCTATTATCCTCAACTTTTAAACAATATAGACGAGATTATTCAGCGGGCAGAAATAAATCAAGTTACAAGAATCATCGTACCTGCTGTTGACCTCAAAACAGCGGAGGTTACCTGTAATTTAAGTGAAAAATATGAAGATATATATTGCGCTGTTGGTTTTCACCCGACAGAAGTAAAAAAACATAATTTGAGTGAACTTAAAGACCTTGAAGGTTTCATATCCCACAGAAAAATTGTTGCAATTGGAGAGATTGGAATTGACCTCTACTGGGATAAAGATAACCTCCAACAACAGATAGAATTCTTTGAATCCCAAATCAATATGGCCCGAGAGCGAAACCTCCCTGTTATCATACACACAAGAAACTCATTTAATGAAGCATTTGAGATTGTTCAGAAAAACTCTGTCGGGCTCAGGGGACAATTTCATTGTTTCAGTGAAGACTCAACTTCTGCTCAGAAGGTTCTCTCACTTGAAAATTTTTATCTTTCATTTTGCGGGAATATTACCTACAACAATTTTAAAAAGATAAATACTATTCAAACAGTCCCACCTGATAGACTACTGGCAGAAACTGACTCCCCTTTTATGACTCCAGTCCCTTTTAAAGGAAAAGACAATGAACCATCATATCTCAGGTATACACTTGAAAAAATTAGTGAGATAAAAGGTATTGATTATCAGGAGCTCATTAACCATCTTTATTTTAATACTATAAAATTATTTTTTGAAAAAGATGAAAATTCTGTATCGAAAGTTTGACCCCAATAAAGAGATTCAACTTCCTGCCTATGCTACTCCACATTCCTCAGGACTGGATTTGTGTTCTGCCTCAATAGAAGCTATTGAAATTCCACCAAATCAATACAGGTTGATACCAACCAACATTGTAATAGAACTACCGGCTGGATATGAAGCACAGGTAAGACCCAGAAGTGGACTTGCTCTAAATTATGGCGTAACAGTTCTGAACTCACCGGGGACAATTGATTCTGATTACAGAGGTGAAATAAAAGTATTGTTGATAAATTTTGGAAGCAAGCCCTTCACAGTAAATTTTGGAGATAGGATTGCACAACTGGTAGTTGCAAAATATGAAAAAATAGAATTAGTATATACTGAAAACCTCTCTACCACCAAGAGAGGAGCAGGCGGATATGGAAGCACAGGCATACAATGAAAACTATAGGTAAATTAAATATTGTTACCACCCCAATAGGAAATTATGCTGATATAACCTTGAGAGCTATTGACTCACTCAGAAATTGTGACTATATAGTGTGCGAGGAAATAAAAACGGCAAAACAACTGCTGGGTTTTTTTCAGATTCAGAAAGAACTCAAAGAACTGAACGAACACAATCAAAATCAGGCTACACAGGAAGTTCTCCACGATTTAATAAATGGATGCTCTATAAGCCTCATTTCAGATTGTGGAACACCAGCCTTTGCTGATCCGGGAATTCCGCTTATAAGACAGGCTAATGAATATGGGGTCAAAGTAGATTTTGTTCATGGAGCAAATTCTGTTTTTGCAGCACTTTCCATCTGTGGCTTTGATATCAGTCGCTTCAGATTTATTGGTTTCTTATCACCCAAAAAAGATAAAAGAAGACAACAACTCTACAAGCTAAAAACTATTAGTGAAACTTTTGTTATTCTCGACACTCCATATAGATTGCCAAATGTACTTTCTGATATTTCAGAACACTTTCCCAGAAGACGGGTGTTTTTTGCTCTTGATATTACAACCCAAAAAGAACAGTTTTTTCGTGGAAGTATTGAAACGGTAACCACCCAAATTAAAGAATACTTTGGAGAATCAAAAATCGCAGCAGAATTTGTTTGCATTGTTGAAAAGTTTAGAAGTTGACCCATCTATAATTTGATTTATATAGTTCTTTTAACTATATGATAATATTATTAGTTATAAAATTTATATAATATTGTTTCTATACCTGATATCACAGTTGCTTCATTCCTATAATCAGATATTTAACTTTCCAGCTCTGTAATAATATCCTAAAGTTAAATCGATAGTTTTCCTTAATGGAAACTTGCAGTTTCTTTATTTTTTACTGTTTTTTAAACCTGAGAAGAGGCTATTTTCAGAGCAATAACCCAAGTTTTAGAATTCATCAGATTAAATAATAGAATTGAATAAAAACAATAAGTTAAGTAAATTTAACTATGAAAATCACTTACAAAGCTGCAGGAGTTAACATTTCTAAAGCGGATAGATTTATTGAAAAGATAAAACCACTTGCTCGACTTACGTTTTCTGAAAATGTATTAAGCGGAATTGGTAACTTTGGAGCGTTCTTCAAAATTGACATAAAAAAATATAAAAATCCGGTGCTTGTTTCAAGTATAGACGGAGTGGGAACAAAATTGTTAATTGCTTCAGTAATAAAAAAATATGATACGGTAGGAGAAGATTTAGTAAATCATTGCGTAAATGATATTGCCGTTTGTGGAGCAACTCCCCTTTTTTTTATGGATTATTACGCTGTCGGTAAACTTAATGTTGAATTTTCATACGAGATACTGAAAGGTATAGTACGAGGTTGTAAAAAAAATAAACTTTCTCTTATAGGAGGAGAGACTGCTGAAATGCCGGGCTTATATAGAAACTCTGACTTTGACCTTGCAGGCTGTATTGTAGGAGTTGTAGAACAAAAAAATATTCTTAGTTCAAGAAGAGTCTCTCGTGGAGATATATTAATAGGAATAAAATCTAATGGTTTACACACAAATGGCTACTCACTTGTTCGTAAGATTTTCTCTCAACAGGACTATAAGAAAGTTTATCCAGGATTGAATAAACCATTAGGGAAAGAACTTTTAAGGGTTCACAAATCTTATCTGACACTTATCCAGCAGTCTTTGAAACACTTTCCTATCAAGGCATTTGCTCATATAACAGGTGGAGGTATAGTTGGAAATACAAAACGGGTTGTACCGTCACACTTACAGGTAAAAGTTAACTGGAATAGCTGGAAAGTTCCTGCTCTTTTTAATTTGATTCAGAATCAGGGAAATGTTCCAATTGAAGATATGAGACGTACTTTTAATCTGGGAATTGGATTAGTTGCAATAGTTTCCAGAAAAATTGCTGGATCATATAAGCAATTTTTAGAAAGACATCTGTACGAAAAAAGCTATATTATAGGTGAAATAATTTAATTGTATGGAGGGAAAAATTATGATTGACACATTTTTAATAGAACCAACAAGAGTTCAACAAGTTTTAAGTCAACATATGCTTGTTGATGGTTTTGATATAACTCTTGACCTGCAAAATTCTCAGGGGGTTTATCTTTACGATTCCAAAAGACAAAGAAGACTGCTTGACTTTTTTACTTTCATTGCTTCCAACCCTATTGGATTTAATCATCCAAAGATGCACACAGAAAGCTTCGTGAAAAAGATAGGAGAAATTGCACTAATAAAGCCATCACTATCAGATGTGTATCCCGAAGAATTTGCTGAATTTGTTGAAACCTTTTTCAGTATTGCAGTACCTGATTATTTCAAGTATGTATTTTTCATAGAAGGAGGAACGCTTGCAGTAGAAAATGCTCTCAAAGCTGCATTTGACTGGAAGGTTCAGAAAAATTTCAAAAAAGGCTACAGAGAGGAGAAAGGAAACAAGATTATACATTTCCGAGAGGCGTTTCATGGCCGCAGTGGTTATGCTCTTTCTATGACCAACACTGATATTAATAAAATTAAGTTTTTCCCAAAATTCAATTGGCCTCGAATTCTAAATCCAAAAATTACTTTTCCACTTAATGAAGAGAATCTTCAAAAGGTAATTGAAAGTGAAAAAATTGCTATTGAACAAATAAAACAGGCCATAATTGAAAATAAAGATGACATCGCAGGTTTGATAATAGAACCAATCCAGGGGGAGGGTGGTGATAACCATTTCCGTAAAGAATTTTTTGTCCAATTACGTGAATTATGTGATGAAAATGAGATGCTATTTATTATGGATGAAGTTCAAACGGGAGTTGGGATGACGGGTAAATGGTGGGCGCATCAGCATTTTGTGCAACCGGATATTATTGCTTTTGGGAAAAAGACTCAGGTATGTGGAATACTTTCCACCAGTAGAATTGACGAGGTTGAAAGTAATGTTTTCCATACACCAACAAGAATAAATTCTACCTGGGGTGGGAATCTGGTTGATATGGTAAGATTTCAGAGAATCCTTGAAATAATAGATGAAGATAACCTTGTCGAAAATGCACGGGTGATGGGCGATTATCTACTTCAACAAATTACAGAGATAGCAGACAAATATTCACATTTAATTAGTAATCCTCGTGGAAGAGGACTTTTTGCCGCATTTGATGTAGCAACTCCTGAATTAAGAAAAAAAATCCTCAATGATGCGCTCGAAAATAACCTTATGATTCTGGGTTGCGGGGAAAAATCAATACGCTTTAGACCAAATCTCGCTATTAAAAGAGAAGAAATTGACGAAGGGTTTGAAATTTTGAATAAAGTGTTAATTAACCTGTAGAATTTTGATAGCAGAAGAGATAAAAAATTATTTCATTCAGTATCTAAAAGAGAATGGACACCGTATCACCAATGAAAGGTTTCTTATACTTGATGCAGCTTTATCTATGAAAAATCATTTTGATGCAGATGAACTATATCTGAAGATGAAAGAGAATATGATTAGCGTATCACGTGCAACAGTATATAACACTCTTGAACTGATGAGCGAATGCAACATTTTAACCAGACATAACTTCAAGGGAGACCGAACACGATATGAAACTATATATGGGCGTAAAAACCATTATCACATAATTTGTCTTACCTGTAACCTGATATTTGAATTTGAAAATACCAATATAGAAAAAAATCTTGCCAGGACCTGTGAACAACTTGGTGTTAAGCTTGTTGACCATACCTTACAGGCTTTTGCTATTTGTAAGGACACTTCAAATTGTGATAAGTGTCAGATAAAATCCCATTCTCAATTGACCCGCCGCAGGCGATAAGACATTGAAAATAAAATTCTTTTTATTTAGATTTAGTCTAAATAAGGATTATGAACATTGCTGACTTAGAGCTTGGTCAAAAAGCTGTTATTAAGAGTATTGATGAGTCACACCCAAGTGCATTTCGACTTCTTGAATATGGATTTACTCCTGGTCAGGAAATTGAAGTTATTTCAAAGCCAATTTTCAAAGACCCAATTGAAGTAACTCTTCGAGGAACAATCATAGCAATCAGAAAAAAAGATGCCCTATGTATTAATGTATCAAAAGTAGCAGATGAGAAAGAGTGACCTTAATATAGAAAGGATTACAAAGGTTATCAGCATCATCGGACCTCCAAATTCAGGTAAGACTTCAATATTTAATCATTTAAGTGGACAAAAATATAAAACAGTAAACTATCCCGGTGCAACAGTTGAATTTTCAGTTTCCTCTTTTCTTAAGACATACAGGTTTGACGCCTTACTAATAGATAGTCCCGGCATTATTACGCTTGTTCCGGCATCCCCTGATGAAAAAGTAACAGTCAATTGCTTATTTTCACATCCAAAATTTGGGACTCCTGACCTTGTTATAGTTACAATTGATGCCTCGCAACTTTCCAGACATCTTTTGCTTATAGAACAACTGAAAGATAGCGGTTTTCATATAGTGGTAGCACTAACAATGATGGACATACTTTATCAAAAAGGTTTTGAAATAGATTTGAAGAAACTTGAAGAATTGCTTGACCTTCCCGTTGTAAGAGTCAATGGGAGAAGTGGTGATGGGATAAATAACCTTGTCAATCTGGTTAAAAATATTATTAATAGTACCAGAGTACAGACTGTAAAAAAACTTGTACGTCGAAATTATTCTCCATCTGAAATAATTGAGATTTTCAATCATATTGAAGAGATAGAATCTCAAGTTATAAGAAAGAAAAATTCTATTAACCTTGACTCTGCCAATCTGCAACTCAAAGTTCTTTCTAATGGCAGAATTAATAAGCCTGATGGACGAACAATTAAGATGGATAGATATTTTTTGCATCCCATCTTTGGCTTATTAATATTTATTGTTGTAATGAGCTTGTTTTTCACATCCATTTTCTGGCTGGCTGCGCCAATAATGGACTTTATAGACTATCTTTTTACCAGTTTGTCTGAAACTATCAGATTATCACTCGGAGAAACAATGTTAGCCGATTTACTGGCAAATGGGGTTGTTACAGGAACAGGCGCTGTAATGGTTTTTCTGCCACAGATATTTATCCTCTTTGTCCTGCTCGGTTTTCTGGAAGATACTGGTTATCTTGCCAGAGGTGCCGTACTTGTAGATAAGCCACTATCAAAAATCGGATTGAATGGGAGGTCATTTGTTCCAATGCTTTCAGGATTCGCCTGTGCTATTCCCGCAATAATGGCAACAAGAACTATCCCTAATAAGAGAGAAAGATTTCTCACAATGTTTATAATTCCATTAATGAGTTGTAGTGCCAAACTTCCTGTATATTCATTGCTTCTGTCTTTTCTCTTCATAGACAGACCTTTTTATAGCGGGATTTCATTAGCAGCCATTTATCTATTCAGCATCGTCAGTTCAATAATTGTAGCTGCCATTGTAAACAAATTTAATGATAAAATTATCAAAGTTAATGATAACTCCTCCTTTATAATGGAGTTACCTCCGTATCGTATGCCGAAACTCAAATTCGTAATCGTGCACGCACTTAAAAATTCATTTCAGTATTTAAAAAAAGCGGGACCCATAATTCTGGTTTTCTCTTTATTAATGTGGTTTTTAACAAACTTCCCCATCTACAAAACAGATACTGTAAAAAGCCCTGAACAAATGAAAGCTGAGCAAATTACAAATTCTTACGCTGCACAATTAGGAAGGTTTATCGAACCAGCAATGAGACCAATGGGAATGGACTGGCGGGTGGGGGTTTCTCTAATATCTACAATTGCACAGAGAGAAGTTTTTGTAAGCAATCTGGCATTAATGCTGAAAATATCACAGAGTGATGAAAATATGCAGCTCTCAATTTTAAATGCGATGCGGGAAGCTAAGATTGAGTCAAGCGGTGCCCCTCTGTTTACCCCAGCAACAATAGTTGGACTGATTGTATTCTTTGTGTTTGCTCTTCAGTGCATTTCAACAATTGCGGTAATAAGAAAAGAAACTAACACCTGGTATCTTCCTCTTATTCAGGTAATTGTGTTAACTACACTTGCCTACTTAATGTCAGTAATTGCAGTTAATCTTCTCCGTTATATAGGAGTCCCCTGATTAAACATTAAATCTAAAATAGATAATATCACCATCTTCCACTACATAATCTTTCCCTTCAATTCTTAATAAGCCATTTTCTTTGACAAGGTGTTCTGAACCATATTTCATTATATCATCATATTTTATTATCTCAGCTCGTATAAATCCTCTTTCGAAATCTGTATGAATCTTTCCTGCTGCTTGCTGAGCACGGGTTCCATGTTTAATAGTCCATGAATGCAGTTCTCGTTCATTAGCTGTGTAAAAAGTAATTAAGTCTAAAAGGCGATAACTTTCATATACAAGCCTGTCGAGTCCACTCTGTTTTAAGCCCATCGCAAGCAGGAACTCTCTTTTTTCGTCTGCCGATTCAAGGTTAGCAATTTCAGCCTCAATTTCCACTGATAAAATTAAAAAACTTGCTCCTTCCTTTTCAGCTATTTCACGCACTATGTCAGAATATCTATTACCTGTTAATGCTGATTCTTCATCAACGTTAGCAATATATATTACCGGCACATCAGAAAGCAAATGTAAATATCTAATTACTTCTTTTTCTTCCTGGTGAAGATTCTTTGTAAAGAAACGTGCAAGTCTGAATTGATTTAAATGGTTTCGGAGTTTGTTGAGCAATTCTAATTCTTTGCCAGCGTTCTTATCCCCCGCTTTTAAAAGCTTCTGAGTTTTTTCTATCCTTTTTTCGACAGTTTCCAGATCCTTAATAATCAACTCACCTTCAACTGTTTCAATATCAGAGGCAGGATCAACCCGATTGTAAATGTGGACAACGTTTTCATTTTCAAAACAACGAACGATATGAGCAATAGCATCAACTTCTCTTATGTGAGACAAAAATTTATTTCCGAGCCCTTCTCCTTTTGAGGCACCCTTCACAAGTCCCGCTATGTCCACAAACTCAATTGTACTTGGGACAACTTTTTGAGATTTGTAAATATTTAACAGATTATAAAGCTTTGTGTCAGGAACAATAACAGTACCAATATTAGGCTCAATAGTACAAAAGGGATAATTTGAAGCCTCTGCATTTTGTGATTCCGTCAATGCATTAAACAAAGTAGATTTGCCTACATTAGGGAGACCTACTATTCCAACTTGCATATTACATTATTATTTTTAAAAGTAAAGTATAAATACCTCCAAACACAAGCGGTATCAAAAGATTATCATCTATTTTCAAGGGGAGAATTTCGAATATAGATACTATAATAGCCGAAGAAAAAGCTATTGACAGTTCAAATTGTGAAAGAGTTACCTTTGGAAAAAAGAAAACAATAATAGTTGAAACCAGAAAAAAAGTAAAAGTACCTTCCAGAGTTTTAGAACCAACTTTGATTTTCCCAAAATATTTTCCTATTAAAGCAGCTAAAGAATCTCCAAACCTAACAATAAACATTGCCATAATGGCAATATACTTGTGAAATAGAATAACAGAGAACAGGTCACCTATAACAAGAAAGGTACCCCCTGTAAAAAGATGTGCTGTTGGGGTAAATTCCCGCTTCCTTAAAACTATTTTTAATATCTTTTTATAGAACTCATCAAACTTACTTGAGATTTTTCTCAGAATATCCATACCTATCATTAGAAAAACAATCACACTCACAGCCATTAGAGTGTATTCCCGGTTTGTAAGCCAGTAAAAGATTGGTATTACAGATGAGGTTAAATGAATACCCTTTCGGAAAAGTTCGTTCAGAAATCCAATCTTTTCCTGTTCAGTTTCCAACGACTGTAAAATATAATTTAATTCAAAGAAGGTGAAGCCGTCTGTTTGACGGAGGATTCCTGAGTATTTAAACTGCCGTTAGGGTTTTTATCTACAGGTGGCAACTCTCCACCTTTCATAATAATATCTATCTGTTCTCCATCAAGGATTTCACGTTCAAGGAGGACTTCTGCAAGCTTGTGTAACATTTCAATATTATCAGTAAGAATTTTTGTTGCTCTATTCATCCCCCCTTCAACAATCTTTTTGATTTCCTGATCAATGAGAATCTGAGTGCTCTCGCTGTAGTTCTTATGTTCATGAATTTCTTTTCCCAGAAAAACTTCTTCCTGCTTATTGCCATACATAATCGGACCGAGTTTTTCACTCATTCCATATTCACAAACCATTTTTCGCGCAATTTGAGTAGCACGTTCAATATCGTTACTTGCACCAGTTGTATACTCATTAAACACAAGTTTTTCTGCAGCTCTTCCGCCCATAGCATAAGTTATCATTGCTTCAAGATACTCTTTTGAATAAGTATGCTTTTCATCCATTGGCAAATAAGTTGTAACGCCGAGTGCACGTCCACGTGGAATAATTGTAACTTTATGAACAGGGTCAGCTTCGGGCAAAAATTTAGCAACAAGAACGTGTCCTATTTCGTGATATGCTGTTGTGCGCTTTTCTTTCTCAGAAATAATTAAGCTCTTTCGCTCAGTTCCCATCAAAACCTTATCTTTAGCATCTTCAAGATCTCTCATTGTAACAACATCTGAGTTTCTACGTGCGGCAAGCAATGCAGCTTCATTAACAAGATTGGCAAGATCAGCACCTGAAAAGCCAGGAGTACCTTTAGCAATAACATCAATTCTTACATCGGGTGCAAGTGGAATTTTTCTGGTATGAACCTTTAAAATTCCCTCTCGTCCTCTCACATCAGGTCTATCAACAACAACCTGTCTATCAAACCTCCCTGGTCTAAGAAGTGCAGGGTCGAGAATATCAGGTCTATTAGTTGCGGCAATGACAATTACTCCCGAATTCTGTTCAAAGCCATCCATTTCAATCAGCAGTTGGTTCAGAGTTTGTTCTCTTTCATCATGACCGCCACCAAGCCCGGCTCCTCTGTGTCTTCCAACGGCATCAATTTCATCAATAAAAATTATACAGGGAGCATTCTTTTTTCCCTGTTCAAAAAGATCTCTTACACGCGAAGCTCCTACCCCAACAAACATTTCAACAAAATCCGCACCACTAATTGAGAAAAATGGCACTCCAGCTTCACCTGCAACTGCCCTGGCAAGTAAAGTTTTTCCTGTTCCAGGAGGTCCCAATAACAGGACTCCGCGTGGAATCCTGCCGCCCAATCTTTGAAACTTCGCAGGATTTTTCAGAAATTCAATTATTTCTGATAACTCGACTTTTGCTTCATCAGCACCTGCAACATCTTCAAATGTTACTTTTACAGACGATTCACTCATCAGTTTGGCACGAGACTTACCAAAATTAAAAATCCCCTTTGTCCCGCCAACCCCATTTTGCATTCGTCTCATTAAAATCAACCAGAATACAATTATCAAAACCCAGGGTAATGCATTCCATAAAGGAGCCCACCATCCTCCATCATCTTTCTCAACAGTAAACGTTCCAATGTTATCTTTCCAGAGTGAAATAACTGAGTTATCAATATTGGTAAATGGCAAAAAGACATTTATCCTGTCGGTCGTAACCTGCCGATTGTTTGAAAGCTTAATCAGTTCAGGTGATTTAAGTTTACCAAGAAATTCATAGTTATTATCAGCCTTTCGTATCACTGCACTCTCAATCTTTTTTTCAATTAGTAACTTCTCATATTGCTCGTATGGTATCTCAGTATATTTCCCTTCTGTATTCTTTGAGTAAAGCATCAGAAAAAAGAATCCGACAAGAATAATACTCCAACCTATTATTATTTTAAAGACACGTCCCCAGTTAAAATCTTCTGGTGATTTCTGGGGATCTCTATTTTTCATTTGATTCATTTTCTTCCCTTAAAAAATTGTTTAAATCTATTAAACTATAACACATAAATTCCTTTTAAATTCCTGTATTTCTGAGCAAAGTCAAGTCCATAACCCACGACAAACTTATTGGGAATTTTAAAACCAAGGTAATCAATTTTTATTTTGTATTTAGTCATTTCATATTTATGCAGAAGCGCAGCTATTTTTATTGAATTTGGTTTATGTAACTTTATTAACCGAATAATATACTTCATAGATAAACCTGTATCAATAATATCTTCAACAATGATAACATCTCTCCCCCTGACATCACAATTTAATTCCTTAAGAGTTCTCACCTCCCCTTTTGATATCTTACTATCTCCATAACTGGAAAGTTTCAAAAAATCTATTTCACAGTTAACCTTTATTTCTCTGATAAGGTCAGACATAAAAATAAAAGACCCATTCAAAACACCAATAAAAATAGGTATCTTGTGTTTGTAATCCTCGTTAATCTGACTTGCCAGTTGTTTTACTCTCCTCATTATTTCCGAGGGCTTAATATAAATAGTGAGTTTTTCTTTCTCCATAAAAACCTTTAAGTCTAATAAAAACAAAACCCACACTATCGCAAAAGAATTTGTGGGTTTAGTAAGAAAATTTATATACTTTAATTATTCTCTTCGTCAAAAATCTTCTTATGTTTTCTAATAGCTCTATCTTTCCACATTTTCTTTTCCACTGAAGGCTTTATGTAAAACTGCCTTCTCCTAAATTCTTTTAGAATGCCCGCTTTTTCATATTTTTTCTTAAATCTTTTTAACGCTTTATCAAGCGATTCATTATCCTGTACCACTACTTTAATCAATTTTTATTACCCCTTTTTAATTTTAATTTTTACTTTATATTAAAATTAACATTTTTATAACAAAATTTCAATTTAAAATATTGTCATAACTATACATAAGTTGATTAATATCTCCTTTATAAGGACAGAAGAAAAACCTAAAATAAACTTGCAGTAGACTAGTAGACTACTTAAGAAATTTTTTAGATGCTCGGTGGTAAAACAATTCACATAGCAATACTATTACTTCAACAAAATCATACGTCTGGTTTGAACAGTTGTGCCTTCCACCTGTAG
>JBNAVJ010000017.1:13567-32238 GCA_049700455.1 Ignavibacteria bacterium | reverse complement strand
GTCAAGTGCCTGTTGATACTTATAGGCAGAGTCGGCAATTTCTCTCTGGAAATATACATTTTCAATAGTTAGTTATTTTCTTAGAGAATGAAGAGTTTTTTAGGAATAAAAAAATAACACAAAAGTGAGGTAACATTCAGTTTTTAAAAAAGACTTGACATTTAGATTTAAACAATATAATTTTGTTGTAGATTATACCAACAACAAAATTATGAAGGAGATTTTAGAACAACTTAGGGTTATTGGATTTACAGAATATGAAGCAAAGGTATTCACCGCACTTTTTTCTGGTAAAATGATGCCTGCCTCTCAGATTGCTAAATTGGCTGGAATTAGAAGGACTGATGTTTATTCAGTGTTGAGGTCTTTTGTAGATCGTGGATATTGTAACGAAATTGAAACCAATTCTATCTTTAAGTATCAGTTAATAGATCCACAGGTTATAATTGACAAACTTGAAAATCAAATTCGTCACGAAAAGGACAATAAACTGAGGGTGTTGCGTGAGACTCTTACAACTTTGAAGGATACTTATTATCAAAAGAATCATTCAGTTGAAGAGTTAGTTCGAGTTCAATTAATACGGGGTTATAACAAGCATCGTGAGGCTAAATTTGTGGAGTTATTGAAAAATTGTCGTTCTGAAATTCTTTTTATGATTCGAGTAGAGATGGTATTAACTGATGAAATTGATGAAACTGCAAAACAATTTCTAAAAAATGGTGGAGAGATAAAGAGTGTTTATGAAATTTCTCCTAAATTCAGGGTAAAACAAAAAGGTAAATGGGAGAAATTAACTGAAAAGGAGATATTGTTTGTTCTCCAGAAGTATAAGAAATACGGAGAACAGGTCAGAATTACACATCAGAAAGTCCCAAACATTACAATATTTGATCGTGAAACAGTCTTTATGAATATCAACGATAAGTCTATACCTAAGCATAATGAAGCAGATTTGATTATAAAGAATAAAGACTTTGCGGAAGCTATGGCAAATATGTTTATGAACATCTGGATTAACGCAAAACGAATTTAAAAAAATAAATTTTAAGATATATGAAAAACTCAATTTTGATTTTTGCAGTGCTGCTGCTTTTAAGTCAAACCGTAGCGGGGCAGCCATATTTTGTCTTTTATCCCGCCAATAGTAACACAACTAACAATCTTACTTCTGTGTCAGCAGATTCACGTATTGCAGTTGGAACCAATGGAACAATTCTTGTATCGACTAATGCAGGGGTCAACTGGCAAAGCGTTCCTTCACCTATTTCCGGAGTGGATTTTCGATGTATCAGTAATGCAATTCCAAACAATTATACAAGATTTTTTGCTGTTGGTACCAACCACGCTATCATTTATAGTTCAAATAGTGGATTCAACTGGATTAGTATAACTAATAATATTACTGTTGACTTAAACGGAGTAGCATCAGGACTTACATTAAATCCTACTGTAATCAAAGCAGTAGTTGTTGGAAATTCTGGTAAAGTCTATGTTTCTACTTTTCAAGGAGGGACAAATTGGTCATCGTTCGTTGAAAAACAAAGTGGTACAACTCAGGATTTATTTTGTGTAGCTATGATTGGGCGCAATGTATGGATTGGAGGAGCAGGAAGTATTTTGAAGTCAACTGATATGGGAGATACATTTTTTTCTCTGACTAATTCTCCTGCTGGGGTAAAATCAATGTATTTTGTGGATAGTCTGATAGGGATAGCGGTTACTTCTCAACAGGTCTGGAGGACAACTAATGGTGGAAACCTCTGGACATTGATTTTAAGTACACAAAATTATGTTTACAACCATTGCACTTCGGGTTTTATTACAGGTAATTCCATAATGTTGATATCAAAAGACAGAGGTGCAAGCTGGGTATATCTTCAAAGTGGCTATCCACAAGTAAATTATTTATCTTCAAGTATCATAGATTCACTTGGGGTGGTAGTCGGTGCAGGTGGTACGATTTTGAGGAGAGCTGTGGATACAACTTTTAACTCTTCTATCAGAACACTACTTGAAGGGAATAACATTCAGGCTTTCTTCCAGACAACAGGAATCTTTGACCAGAATACTACAAATGGCAATGCGGCGGGATTCACCTGGCCAGCCAATAGTGGAAAAACAGCTGTATTTACAACAGGACTTTCAACTTTTGCTCGTGTTAATAATCAATTGCGAATGTTTGCTTGTTCATACCATGGAGAACTTGTTGCTGGATATATTACAGATTCTGTTGGTGTACCGGTAGCACGGTCGGATTTCCGCTTTAAAACTTATCGTGTGAGAAGAAGTGATGGTCCTGGATATTATGATTGGTATAACTGGGGCTATATGGTACCCTATGGAGCACCTTATGTTGATGTAAATCACAATGGAATATATGAACCTCTAATAGATACTCCGGGCGTAAAGAATGCTGAGCAAACAGTGTTTATCTGTATGACGGATGGTTTCCCACACTCTCATACTGGAGGAGAAGGTTTTGGAGGTGGCACTGCTCCTTTAATGGCTGAAGTTCATCTTACAGCATGGAGTTATAGTTTTTCGCCACTTGAAGATGTGCAGTTTATAAAATATGAGATTCTCAATAAAGGACAGTATCAATGGAATAACGTTTTCTTTACTATATTTTGTGACCCTGATATTGGAAATGCTGTGGATGATTATTTAGGAGTAGATTCCTTACGGAGGCTTACTTACGCTTACAATGCCACAAATTATGACCTGATGTATGGTACTGCGCCACCTGCTTTCGGGATAAAACTCTTGCGCGGACCTGTATTAAATAATTCATACCTCCCTCTAACTTCCTCTGTTTACAGCGGTTGCTATGGATGTGTACCTACTTGCGAATCTGATCCGAATGGGGAACCGGAAGGAGCTTACTTCTTTGCCCAGGGAGTAAAAAAGGATAGCACTCCCTGGGTAATTCCTGGTGTCTGGCCAAGACAAACAACCGGACTTGTTTACAGCGGTGATCCTGAAACAAACTCAGGATGGACTGAAGCAAAAGGTTGTATTAAAAATTGTGGTGGCAGTCTATATGGGGATTCAGTTGGAATTAATCCGCCTCATGATGTAAGATTTATTATGAACACCGGTGGTCTGAATCTCCACATTCCGCCGGGGGGCAAGAGAGTACTCTACTATGCGCAACTTATAAAGGGAGGAGTTAATAATCTTAATTCTGTTACAGTATTAAAAAATTATGCTGATGTAGTACAAAACTTCTTTGATGGAGGTATGAATATGCTATTTCATATCTCTGGTTTAGTAAAGTATAGAGATAACAGTCAACCGGTATCACAGGGCTACGTCAAGGCTCTGAAGTTTGACAGGTATTCAGGTAACATATTAACTCTTGATTCAGTTGGAATTAATTCTGATGGAACATATGACCTTGCAAATGTTCCACAGGACTCTGTCTTTATTGGTGCTTATCCTAATTCTTCACAGACACAGGATTTTATTATTACTTACTATCCCAGTACAATGTATTGGCAGCAGGCAACAAGGCTTTATCCAACTTCAAATCAGACAAACATTAATATCAGTGTGGAAAGGGTATATAATACGGTAGCACAGAATTCAATTAATGGAAGAGTGTTTAAATATGCTGATGGAGGATTATCTGGCGTCAACATCTATGCAAAATTCAATGACCTCTTTGTTAGGTGTACCTCCGGAGACAGTTTAGGTATTTATCATTTGTTATCACTTCCAGTCGGAGGTATTAAAGTTATAGTTGATAGAATAGGATATAAACCCGATAGTGCCATTGTAAATGTTAATAGCAATAGTCAGATAGATTCAATTAATTTTTACCTTGCTCCTGTATATGTTGGAATAAAATATGAAGGAAATAATATCCCTTTAACTCCAATTTTATATCAAAACTATCCCAATCCATTTAATGCTACTACAAGCATAAAATACGCTATTCATAAAGATGGATATGTGAAAATTGTAATCTATGATTTGTTAGGTAGGGAAGTTAAAATTCTTGTTAATGAAAGTATGAGGGCTGGAACATATACTGTTCAGTTTAATGTTTCTGAATTGGCTTCAGGAGTATATTTTTATAGAATGAGTTTCGAAAATTTCTCCGATGTTAAAAAAATGATTCTGGTAAAGTAAACATTGAAAAAAAGCAGAGGGAAACCCCTGTTATTGGTTCCCTCTGAAGGATTTAGATAAGTCATTTGTAAGCTATTTTATCAGCACCATCTTTCGTACTTGCAATGTTTTATTTGTTTGGAATTTGCACAGGTACAGACCACTGGGAAGGCTTCTTCCATATTCGTCCTTTGCCTGCCATCTAAAAGAGTATGTGCCGGGAAGTTGTGTTGTGTTTACAACTGTAAATATCTCTTTACCGTTGATATCATAGATTTTTAATGAAACAAAAGATAGCTCAGGCAAATGATAAGTTATAATTGTTTCCGGGTTAAATGGATTTGGGAAATTCTGGTCAAGTCTAAAACCATCTGGGATATTTGTTCCTACAGGTGATATTCCTATGGTTGTGCTTCTATTAAATCTATAGATTTTTGCAGATGAAGCGTATGACAGAATGTACAATTCATTAAATTGATCAATTCCAAATGTTGAGATACTAAATGGAGCATCAATTAGTAGTGAATCACTTGTAATAGACTGACCGTTGTATCTTAACATCCAGATCCTGCCTGTACAATAATCGCCGTAAATGTAAGCGCCATTTAATTCAGGTCTTCTATTTCCTCTATAAACATATCCGCCTGTAATAGAACAATCGCCATTGTTATGTCCATAAACTTTGATTGGGAAGGTTTTTCCGCTTGTATCACAATTTGTGGGAGGATTATAACACTGGAAACCTTCAAGTACACGCCAGCCATAGTTTTTTCCATTCTGTATGATATCAATTTCTTCCCAGAGGTTCTGCCCTACATCACCAGCATAAATCAAGCCGGTATTTAAATCTTGTGTGAATTTCCAGGGATTGCGAAGTCCCCAGGCAAATATTTCTTCCTTCCCTGCGGATGGATTATTATAAAAAGGATTTGTTGGAGGTATAACATAACGTCTATTAACAGTAGTATCATTTATATCTATTCGCAGCATCTTTCCAAGTAATACCTGCAGATTTTGTGCGTTATTTTGTGGATCTCCGCCACTGCCCCCATCTCCCATTCCAATGTAAAGATACCCATCCATTCCGAACATCAATGTCCCTCCATTGTGATTTGTGTAAGGTTGAGGGATTTCAAGAATTTTATATTCGCTTAAAGAATCAGCTTTATTGGGATCAGAATTTGAAATCTTAAATCGTGATATTACTGTGCGTAATGGGTTTGGAGCAGTATAGTTGATATAAAAATAACCGTTGGTAGCAAAAGCTGGATGAAATGTTAAGCCAAGAAGTCCTTCTTCCCCACCTGCTGATGAAATCTTGTTTGATATATCAAGAAAAATCTTTATGGAACTTGATGTAATGTTTGAATCATTCAGGAAAGTTTTTATTATTCCATTTTGTTGAACCAGAAATAATCTATTACTTCCATCGGGGCTATATGTTAAATGTGTTGGAAATGAAAAAGTAAGATTAGGAAAAGCATCAACTAATTGTATACTTGGATTTTGAGCTTTAACCGTGCTGATGAATAATAAAAATAAAAGAATTAATACTCTTTTCATTTTTTCTTTTATAAACAACTTCTTAATGAAAAAAGTGCAACGCTTTATTTTGAAAATTAATCTCATTAATCTCTTTATAATATAACTTGTATATTTGATAATTTTATGTAAAAAATTAGAAGTTATTTCATTAAGAGTCTTCCGTTTCAGAATAAGTTATTAATTATGATTTGAAATATGCAAAATGTCCATTGTACAAATTTCAACCCTGAAGCGAGTGAATATTAATAAAGTAGCTACCCATATGTAATGGGTGAGGTAAAGGATAATCTGTATACGGAATTTATTTGACAATGCAACCCTGAATGGGCTGAATATTATTTGTGGGTAAAATTAGAACTTTATTTAGTGGCTTGATTTTAGTAATTTTAAGCTTTACTAAACAATTATTTTATATGGCAAAAATATCGAAAACGGTACATAAAACATCAGAAGATAAGTTGCTTCACTACTATTATAAAGCAACTGAATATTACGAAAATAACAGGAAAGTCGTTTACAGGATACTTGGTGTTATCGTTCTGATTATAGCGGCGACAATTTTTTATTTTCGGTATCAGGCAGATAAAAGTGAAAAAGCTACTGCGGAACTTGCCAAAGTTAAGCAATACTATAATTCCGGATTATATTCTATAGCCATTAATGGTGATTCACTGGGAACTTCAAGGGGATTATTTTATATTGTAGATAACTACGGTTCGACACCGAGTGGTCAGGAAGCAAAGATAATGCTTGCAAACAGTTATTTCTTCTTGAGGGATTTTGATAACGCTTTAAAATACTATGAGTCATATTCAGGTTCTGATAATATCCTCAAGGCTGCGGCGCTTGCCGGTGAGGCTGGAGTTTATGAAGCTAAAAAAGATTATGAAAAGGCTGCGAGTCTTTTTATTAAAGCCTCAAAAGTGAGCAAAGATAATACCTTGAACGATGAATATTTATATGATGCGTTACGCTGTTACTATTTTGCTGGTAAGAAAGATAAACAGAAAGATCTTGTTGATGAACTTAAGCGCGATTATCCAAAATCAAAATATCTTTCTTTTTTACAAAGATATTACGAAGGAGATTAAACCGTGACACTGAAAGATAGGATTAATGAAGACTTAAAAAATGCGATGAAGACAAAAGATGCTTTGTTAACTGAAACTTTGCGAAGCATCAGAGCCGAAATACTTAAAATGGATAAGTCAGGACTGGGAAGAGAAATCAATGAAGAGGAAGAGATACAAATTTTAAGCAGACTTGCTAAAATGAGAAAAGAATCAATAGAAGCCTTTGAAAAAGCGGGTAGAACTGATCTGGCAGAGAAAGAAAAAATGGAGCTTGCAATTATCCAGAAATATCTACCAGAACAAATGTCTACGGAAGAAGCATCACAGATTATAGATAAAATATTACAGCAACTGAACGCCACTACACAAAAAGATTTTGGCAGGGCTATGGGAGCAGTAATGAAAGAATTAAAAGGGAAAATAGATGGTAAAATTGTACAGGAATTGGTAAAGTCTAAACTCACTAATTGATACCTGGTTTTTGAATTACCTGGATATCATATTATTATTATTAATACTTATTCCTACAGTTGCGGGTTATAGAAACGGCTTTTTAAAAAGTTTGCTTTCTCTTGTTTCAATTATTGTTGGTATATATCTTGCTACGCGTTTTCATACAGGATTCCGACTTGTGTTATCAAAACTTATCAATAATCCAAGAGCTGTAGATATAGTTTCATTTCTACTTATTATTGGAGTTACTTACTTTGTTGCTATATTTATTGCCAATAGGCTTTCAAAAATGAATAAACTCACGCGAGTACTTGACAAAAGTTTAGGTCTGGGGCTTGGGTTTATGAAAGGGGTAGTGGTATCAAGTTTATTACTGATAATTCTGACAAGCATATCACTTTTCCCGCACTCTGTATTAAAAAATTCTGTTTTACAATCTTATCTATTACCTGTGGCTCCGAAGGTGTATGATTATGTTTCAACTGTTGTGCCTATAAATAAGAAGTCGTTTTTAGATTTAAATCCTTATTTTCAAGTTGATTCTCTTTTGAAAAGATGAACCAACACCTTTCTGAGGAACTTATCAAGAAGTTAGAATTTAATCTGATTCTTAATCACATCTCAAGGCTTTCTTATCTTGAGCAAACACGAGATAAACTCCTTGACCTCCAATTCTACACAGAGAGGTCTGAGGTAGAACACGAGTTACAAAAGGTTGAACAAACTAAAAATCTCCTTTTAAGTGGGTTTGTTTTTGACTTTGATAACTTAAAAGACATTCGTCCTATTATACAGGAGCTAAAAATATCAGGAAATTACATTGGTGGTGATAGGCTAAGATGGGTTTTAGATTTTCTGAAAATCTCAAGACTAACGAAACATAAGTTTAGAGAGTATAATAAAAATCGCTCTTTTACTCAAATAGAACAAATCTTTTATTCTCTTTACGAAAATAGGGTACTTGAATATAACATTGATATAACGGTTGATGAAAATGGTAACGTGAGAGATTCTGCTTCTGCTGAATTAAGAAAAATCAGGGAGGAAATCAATAACAAATCAATTCATCTTAGAAAAATTATTAAACGAATTTTAAAAACTGTTTCAGAACTGGAGCTTACACAAGATGATATTTACACTTTAAGAGATGGAAGGCTTGTAATTCCTGTACGAGTTGAAAACAAACGCAAACTGAAAGGAATAATACATTCACTTTCAGGCTCAGGAGCTACTGCCTTTATTGAACCAGAGGAAACTATAGAGCTTAATAATGAAATTGCTGAACTCAAAATTGAGGAACAGAGAATAATTGAAAGTCTATTACAGGAAATAGCTGCTGAACTGGCAACCCATCTTGAAGAATTTACGCACAATACTGAACTACTTTCCGAACTTGATTTTCTTCAGGCAAAAGCGCGTTATGCTATTGAGTCAGGAGGATTGATTCCGGAATTATCAGAAGAAAAATGTGAAATAGTGAAGGGCTACCACCCGGTATTATTGATGAAAAAAAGGGAGCAGGTTGTTCCACTCAGTATTTATTTTGGGAAGGAAACGAAAACAATTGTTATAACTGGTCCCAATGCTGGAGGTAAAACAGTTGCACTTAAAACTGTAGGGTTGCTTCAGATAATGTTACAGACAGGTTTTCTAATACCGGTTAATCCAGTTTCAAAATTTAAACTTTTCAAAAGAATTTTTGTTTCTATTGGCGATGAACAATCTGTTGAGTTTGATTTAAGTTCTTTTAGCTCTCATCTGAAAACATTAAAGAGAATAATAGATAATGCTGATGATAATTCCCTGGTTTTGATTGATGAAATTTGTAGTGGTACAGACCCTGCTTTTGGGGCTGCACTTTCATCGGCAATACTTAACTATCTTACTTCTATAGGAGCAAACTCCATAGTAACAACACATATTGGAAGTCTTAAACATTTTGCGTATTTAACCGAGGGCATAATCAATGCGTCACTTGAGTTTGATGTTAATTCGCTTTCTCCCACATATAATTTTTCAATGGGGGTACCAGGACAGAGTTTTACCTTTGAGATTGCAAGACGATATGGCATTGCAGATGGGATTCTGGCTGAAGCACAGAAATACTTAAAAGCGGGAGAAGTCGATATAGAATCGCTTTTAAGAGAACTTGCACAAAATAAACAGAAGTACACTGAACTTAAGCGACAGTTTGACAGGGATAATTCCAGACTTCAGGGACTTATTAAAATCTATGAAGAAAAAATTACAGAACTTAAGAACAACAAAAATAAAATCCTTAAAGAAACAAAACTTGAGGCTGATAAGATTCTCTTAAGGGCTAATGCTCTGATTGAACGGACTATTCGAGAAATTCGTGAACAGGAGAAACTGCAACCAAAGATTGTAAAATCTAAATTTGAAAAAGAAAAATCTGAATTGATTAGCTCTTTTCCTCAGGAAGAAAATATTGCAGAGACATTTTCTGAAGGGGAATTGGTAAAGCTTAAAGATTCAAATGCAACAGGGCAGGTTGTTTCTATTGATGGAGACTCTATAACTTTGATAATAAACAATGTGCAAATAAAAACACATAGAGCTAATCTTGAGAAAATAAAAAATCCTGAAGTTGCTTTTACACTTCTTGAAACTTCAAGAAAAACTGAACTCAAAACAGACAGTTTTTTACCAGAACTTGATTTAAGGGGCTCTTTTCCTGAAGAGATTAAGGATAAAATAGAAGAATTCATAAGTAATGCTATCCGCCACGCTTTCTATGAGGTTAGAATTATACATGGCAAAGGGACAGGTAAATTAAGAGAGGAAACAAGAAAAATAATTCAGCATATACCGGCAGTTGATTCATTCCGTTTTGGTAACTGGAATGAAGGAGATACAGGTGTAACTATTGTAAAATTAAAACAGTCCTAAAATGGAAAAAATTTTAATTGTAGATGACGAACAAACGGTTGCTGATACAATTAACTGGATACTGGCTGATTATGGTTTTACTGTAGATTTTTGCTATGATGGTTATACTGCTTTAAAGAAGGTTAAGAATCAGAATTATGATCTTGTCTTGCTTGATGTCAAAATGCCGGGAATAGATGGTATAGAAACCCTGGAGAAGCTCCTGCAGATTAATAAGAACCTTGTTGTAGTAATGATTTCCGGTCACGGTTCAATTGAAACGGCAGTAGAAGCTACTAAAAAAGGTGCATATAACTTTATCACAAAACCCTTCAAAGATCCTGAAAATCTTGTCCTGATAATACGCAATGCCATAGAATACAAACGTTCAAGAGAAGAACTGCAGAGGTTGAGAGAAGAATTACTACAGGCGAACGTTATTATTGGAAGTAGTAAAGCTATCTCGGACATCCGAAACCTGATAGAAAAATATGCTAATTTGAACCTTAACCTCTTAATAACTGGTGAAAGCGGGACGGGAAAAATGTTAATAGCAAGACAAATCCACCTCCTTTCCAACAGAAACAATAAACCATTTTTAGTATTAAACTGTGCTGAGTTAGATGATGATATAAAAGCTGATACACTGCTGGGAAAATTTGAAAAAGGGGAGTTTGTAAAGAAAGGAGAATTACACAAAGCACAGGGAGGAATTGTGCTTTTTGATGAGGTGGCAAATCTATCCTTACAACTTCAATCAAGATTACTTGAGATAATAGGGGATAGCTCTTCTATTGACACAATGAGAGAACTTGATATAAGATTTCTTTTTACCACCAATCGGCTGTTACCTATAGAAATTGAGGAGAAACGTTTCAGGGAAGACCTCTATCATAGAATAAATGTACTGAACATTCATATACCCCCTCTGCGGGAAAGGACTGAAGACATTGATAATTTTCTTGTATATTACATTCATCAAATCAGTAAAGCCTACAATATTAAGCCAAAAGTCTTTACTGATGCTGCAGTTAAAAAACTTAAGTCTTTGCGCTGGCCTGGTAATGTACGTGAGTTTAGAAATACAATTGAAAGGTTGATGTTTACTGTTGACAAAGGCATTATTGATGAGAAAGATATTGAGCTACCTGATACAAGATTCTCAAGAGTATTTTCAGATCTTCTAAACAAAAATATGTCACTCAATGAATTTCAAAATGAATCAGAAAAGCTCTTTATTCAGAAGATGTTGAATGATTATAAATATAATATTGCCCAAACTGCAGATGCTTTAAAAATACAGAGAAGTCACCTGTATAAATTGATGAATAAATACGGAATTCCAAAACCGAGTGAAATTAAGTAAAGAGTTTTAAATCAAGTGAGAGCTGTTTTTCTATAATAGTAATTACCGTATCAAAATCTTTCTCGCTATGAACGAAATCAAGGTTATCTGTATCAATAATAATTTTCTTACCCAGGTCATATTTTTCAATCCATTGTTCATAACTGTCATTTAATCTGCTCAAATAATCTTTATCGATATTCATTTCATACTCACGTCCACGTTTTCTAATTTGTGCAATCAAAGTGGGGATACTGGCACGAAGATATATCAAGATATCAGGAGGAGTTAGGTAGGCGGTCATCTCTTTGAACAAACTGCAATAGGTCTGATAGTCCCGTTTATCCATATTCCCCAACTCATAAAGATTTCGCGCAAAGATCTCAACGTCCTCATAAATACTTCTGTCCTGAATTACACTTGTTTGACGTTCGGTGATTTCTTTATGTGTTCTGAAGCGATGAGCAAGAAAATAAATCTGCAGATTAAAAGACCATCTCTTCATATTGGCATAAAAGTCAGGTAAGTAAGGATTGTCTCGAACTGACTCAAAATATGGTATCCACTGAAAACGTTCTGCCATAATAGAAGTCAGGGAAGATTTCCCAGAACCAATATTACCTGCTATAGATATAAAAATCTTATTTCCCGCCATAATAAAAAACCGTCATAGAAGACGGTCTTTTGATTATTTATTCGGCTTTAGGTTCTGAAGAGGCGGATGCTTGAGACTCAACTGGTGGTGTATGTGGCTCTTCTGATACTGATTTCTCTGTCTTCTCCTCTATCATATTCACAAGAGCTTTTTTCTTCTTTTCCTTAATCTTTGTTGCTGATTTACCAGTAAGTTTTCTAAGGTAATATAGTTTTGCGCGCCGCACGCTTCCTTCTTTTACAATTTCTATTTTTGCAATTTTAGGAGAATGAAGTGGAAAAATTCTTTCAACCCCAACTCCATTGGAAATTTTGCGCACCCTGAAAGTCCTGCTTATCCCTTTGCCGTTAAACCCCATTACAATACCTCTAAATTGTTGAATCCTTTCTTTATCGCCCTCAATCACTTTTACATAAACAGATATTGTATCTCCAACGTGAAATGTTGGCAGGTCAGTGCGCATCTGAGCTGCTGTAACAAGTTTTATTTTGTCCATAGTTTGTTTTCTCCTATCAGATTTTTACTTTATATATTATTCGTTTTTCTCTTTTGAAATTTTTCTAATGCTTTCTGGCGTCGCCATTCCTCTATCTGCTTGTGATTACCACTCAACAAAACTTCCGGCACTTTCATTCCTTCATATTCTGCTGGTCTTGTGTAATGAGGACTATCAAAAATTGTGTCAACCTGAAAACTATCTGTAATCGCAGATTCGGAATCATGTAATACACCCGGTATTAATCTTGAAACGGAATCGATGAAAACCAGCGCTGCAATGTCTCCACACGAAATTACGTAGTTACCAATTGAAATCTCACGTGTAACAAATCGTTCTATAACTCTTTCATCTATCCCTTTATAATGACCACACAAAAGTATAAATGAGTTTTTCAGTGAATAAAAATTAGCAATCTTCTGGTCATAAAGATCTCCCTGCGGACTGAAATATATTACCTCATCATATTCTCTCTGTGATTGTAATTCAGAAATACATTTAAAAAAAGGTTCCGGTTTCAATATCATTCCAGCACCTCCACCATAAGGTTCATCATCAATTTGTTTATATGAACCTTCAGCATAGTCCCGTAAGTTATGAACATAAATTTCAACATAACCTTTCTCGCAGGCTCTGCCAATTAAGCCATTTGTTAAAGAACTCTCAAGTATTGTTGGGTTTGCTGATATAATATCAAATCTCATCAGTGTTATGAGTAAGACCTTCTATTCTTTCTACAATGATTTTTTTCCCAGTATAATCTATCTCTAAAATCAAGTCTCTCATTGCAGGGTAGAGTAGTTCTTTTTTAGTTTCAGTCTCAATAACAAATAAATCATTACCACCATAATTTTCTACCGCAATCAGTTTTCCAAGTTTTTTCCCCTCAGAATAAATAGCAAAATTCATCACTTCGTAATAATAAAACTCCCCATCTTTTAAAAGAACCCTGTTTTTTTCTGCAATTTCAATAAATAAACCTGCTAATGACTGTGCTTGACTAATTGATTCATATCCTGCAAACTTGATTACCAGATTCCCCTTATGTGTTCTTACCCCATTAAGTTCAAAAGCATAACTTTCACTTTTCCTGTTAATCAAAAAACTTTCTGTGTTTTCATTATAAAGAAACACAGAATTAAGAGTCTCAAACCTTTCAGGGAAATCTGTTAATGGCTTAACAAGTACTTCCCCTTTGTTGCCAAAAGTTTTCAGGATTTTGCCAATTGTTACAAAATCTTGTTTTTGTAGCAATTTTTTTTACTGTTCTTCAGATGGCTTTCTGTTCTTATCAGGAATTTCGAGTGTGGCTCTTAAGCCTTTCTTTGCAGCAATAGCAGTCAGGAGTGTTCGCATTGCTTTTGCTGTTTTTCCGCTTTTACCAATAACTTTGCCAATTTCGGCATCGTCAACAGTAAGTCGGAATCTAACTCGATTTTCTTCATTTGTAACTTCTTCTACATTCACCGCCTCGGGCTTATCAACAAGATGTTTTGCAATAAATTCAATAAATTCTTTCATTTTTTAGCTCCTTAGGCTGTTTTTAATATTAGTAATGTAAAGATACTCAAAGCAAAATCAAATACTAAAATCAAGAAGCCTTTTCTTTTTCTTTTTTATTGGCGCGGCGGGCTCGAAGAGACTTCTTCTTTCTCTTCTCTGTTAATTTTTTCAATCGTTCCTCTCGTCTCTTGAAGAATTCTTCCATTTCGGCATTAATTGCTTCAGGAGAGAGGTTTCGTTTCATAAGGGCTAATTTGTATATGTAACCTTCATTTTTTAAAAGAGCCCTTACTGTTTCAGTTGGTTGTGCGCCATTTTTCAACCAATAAATAAGCCGATTTTCTTTTACTCTGAATTCATAAGGATTCTGGATCGGATCATATATACCTATTTCTTCTATCACTCTTCCATCTCTCGGAGCCTTTGCATCAGCAGCAACAACTCTGTAGAAAGGTCTTTTCTTTCTACCAGTACGTTTTAATCTGATTTTTACCAATTATCTATTCTCCTTTATAGTTTATTAAAATTTCATCTTCCGGGATTGGGGAAACCCATACCTCGTAATATATTTTTTATATTTTTACCTTTTCCCATCTTGCTGAAAATTTTTCGCATATCTTCATATTGCTTGATAAGTCGATTCACTTCCTGAATGCTTGTACCGCTTCCATTGGCTATCCGTCTTCTTCTCATTCCATTTAAAATCTGTGGGTTTTCTCGTTCTTCTTTTGTCATTGAAAGAATAATTGCTTCTGTTTTCTTGAGAGCTTTGTCTTCGTCTATTGAAGATAGATTTCTCACCGCCGTTCCCATACCGGGAATCATTGAAGCCAAATTGCTTATAGATCCCATCTTCTTTACCTGACGTAATTGTGCCAGAAGGTCATTGAAATCAAATTTATTCTTCCTGAGTTTTTCCTGAAGCTTTATCGCTTCTTCTGCATCAAACTCTTCTTGTGCTTTTTCAACCAGCGAAACTACATCTCCCATTCCTAAAATTCTTGATGCCATACGGTCTGGATGAAACTGATCAATAGCATCAAGTTTTTCGCCCGTGCTTATAAATTTAATTGGCCTTTCAACCACAGCCCTGATACTAAGAGCAGCTCCACCTTTTGTGTCACCATCAAGTTTTGTCAATACAATCCCCGTATATTCAAGCTTTTCAAAAAAAGCTCTGGCTGTATTAACCGCATCCTGCCCTGTCATTGAATCAACCACAAACAAAATTTCAGATGGATTAAGTAAATTCTTTAAAGCAGCAACTTCATTCATCATTTGTTGGTCAATTGCAAGACGGCCAGCTGTATCTACTATAACAGTATCCCGGATATTTTTCCTTGCATAATCGATAGCATCAGTTGCTATCTTTCTGACGTCCTTTTCAGATTCTACGGAAAAAACTGGCACTTCTATCTGACTACCAAGAAGTTTTAATTGTTCTATTGCAGCAGGTCTGTAAACATCGCAGGCAACAAGGAGTGGGTTTCGTCCTTTTTTCTTTATGAATCGTGCAAGTTTAGCTGCAAAGGTGGTTTTACCGGATCCCTGTAAACCAACTACCAATATCTTTGAGGGAATATCTTTGCTAAATTCAAGGTCACTTTTCTCAGCCCCCATCAATTTAATCAACTCATCGTTGATAATCTTAACCATTAGCTGACCGGGAGTGATGCTCCTTAATACTTCCTGTCCAAGTGACTTTTCTTTTACCTTCGTAATAAAATCGTTGACAACCCTGTAATTTACATCAGCATCGAAGAGTATACGACGAACTTCACGGAGAGATTCTTCGACGTTCCGTTCCGTAATCTTTCCCTGACCTCGTATCTTCTTTAAAACGGTCTCAAACTTAGCTGTTAAATCCTCAAACATATTGGAATTTCATAAACACATAATTTAAATAAATTATAAAATTTTATCAAGGTTATTACCTCACCCCCAGAACATCTTCGGTTAATAACAAAAGATTTAACATCGTTCAGAAAGGTCTTGATTTTGTTAGGAATCCTAACTATATTTAAATGTATTTTTTAAATTAAATTTTAAAAACTTATGGAAACAAAAAACATTAAAGGGTACACTTACGGAGACCCAACACTTGAAAAATCCCCCGTATCACTTGAAGAGTTATCTCTCCTGAAAAAGACCCTGTTATGGACTGAGGACGATGATAAGTATCTCAGAATGACAGGAGAACTTTTGAAAGACCAGATTGATGATATTCTTGACTTATGGTATGGATATGTTGGCAGTAATGACCATCTCCTTTATTACTTTACAAGAGATGGTCAGCCTGACTCAAATTATTTATCTGCAGTTAGAGCAAGGTTCGGTCAGTGGATATTAGATTTAACTACCCGCCCGTATGACCAGAACTGGCTTGATTATCAATTTGAAATTGCCAAAAGACACCACTCTACAAAGAAGAACCAGACTGATGGGGTTAGCAGTGTGCCAATTGTGAATTTCCGATATATGGTTGCTTTTATTTATCCTATTACCGTTACGATACGGCAATTTCTGGAAAAAAAGAATTCTTTACCAAAAGACCTTGATGGTATGTATAATGCCTGGTTTAAGGCTATTACTCTCACCGTTATACTCTGGTGTTATCCTTATGTAAACAAGAATGAATTCTAACACGTTGCCAAGAAGGAATAGTCCCTGCTGCCACAAATACCTTGACCTGCAAACTATTCCTTCTTATTTTATCATAAAACAAACCAATGAAGTCGGCTTTTGACCTTGAATACCAGAATAAAAATGTAAGTGCAAGAATAGTTGCTGCTCTTGAACGGATATCAGAAGCGTTTAGAGTCCTTCTATGGGATGTAGGAAAGAAATTTAAGTTGACCCCTATACAGGTGCAGATTTTAATTTTTCTTCAAACGCATACAAATAGATACCATACTGTAAGTTATCTTGCTAAAGAGTTTAGTTTAACTAAGGCAACTGTAAGTGATGCTATTGCTACCCTTGAACAAAAATCTCTCATCACTAAAAAGAAGAATAAAGTTGATACGAGAAGTTACACACTAACACTGACAACGCGGGGGAAACGAATAGCGCAGGATGCGGCACTGTTAACTAAAGCTATTGAAAAGCCATTTAAAGCTCAGACAAAGGAAAGCAAGGAAACAATTCTTATTTCGCTTCTCAATACAATTGGTGAACTCAATAAAGCTGGCATTATTACAATCCAGAGAATGTGTCTGACCTGCACCTATTATGAAAAAAACTTTAATGGCAATCAGAACTATTGTAGGCTACTTGAAAAGAAACTTCACAATTCTGAGCTCCGTCTCGATTGTAATGAACACCAACAGCGTTAAAAACCCATAATTACTCTCTAAACAATAGTTGAATAAGTATAAAACTATTTATATGTCTGCTACAGCTGGAGTAACTTCTCCAGCTGTAGCAGATTTCAAATAACAATATGCATCCTACTTCAGAAAGACCAGTTTTCGTGATGATATATACTCAGGGGTGATAAGTTTGTAAATATAAATACCTGCAGGTAAGTTTTCCGTATCAAAGTGTAGTCTATATGAACCTGCTGATTTTTCTTCGCTCAACAGGGTTCGTACTTCTCGACCCAACAAATCATATATCTTTAATGTTACATAAGTCGGTTTAGGTAAATCAAAACTTATTACTGTTACTGGATTAAATGGATTTGGGAAGTTTTGATAAAGGCAAAATTCTGTCGGCAGCTGATTTGTTGATGACTTTATATCTGTTGTCAGATTGTACTTAAGCAGGAGATAATCATAATGTCCATCTTCATTAGTTGAGGTTCCTACATAGAAACTCGTTTGGTCTGCAAGGAGCATTTTGGTAGGCAGCAGGTACATACTGTCAGAGGCTGCAGTATATTGTGTATTCCACAACTGCCCGCCTGTATTACTCAAACCAATTATTCCAAGATTATATTTGTACGATGAGCCCAGAACACCGGCAACAATAACCTGCCCGTTACCAGATACAATTAACGAAGTACTAAAATCTGTTCTATTACCGGTGGTACTGTATGTTTTTGTCCATATTGTATCACCAGTTAATGCGTTATATTTAATAACCAGATAATCATAGTTTGTTCCTGTCTGATAAGTTACACCTGCAACATAAACATAGTTTCCTTCAACATAAACAGATTTGCCAGCATCATAGCCATTGCCACTCCCATTATATCTATTTGCCCATTGTAAAATCCCATTTGAGTTGTATTTTACTGTTGCAACATCTTCTGACCCGTAATTTGCTGCCGAACGGCTAAAACCTGTTACATAAATATTCCCTGATATATCTACGGCAATATCTGATGCTTCATCCCATTGGCTTGCCGGACCATTGTATGTTGCCGTCCAGAGAGTATCACCATTGCTATTATACTTTATAACCAGATAGTCTTCGTTATTAGCACCTCTGGTTGATCTGGCAAGAACGTACACATAGTTGCTACTATCAACAATAAGCTTGATTGGTTCGTCCCTGAGTGAAGTATATTGATATACCCTTGTCCATATAGTATCACCTGTTAAAGGATTTAATTTATATGTAACAATCCTGGAAAACTGGTTCCCTGAACCA
>JBNAVJ010000017.1:0-13467 GCA_049700455.1 Ignavibacteria bacterium | reverse complement strand
CCATCGCTTTGACCTGTTAAAACCAGATTGCCGGCGTAATCTTTACAGAAATCATACAAAACATCAAAACTGCTTACAGGAGCATTGTATCTTTGAACCCACTGCAGAGAACCAGAAGAATTATATTTAATCGTTGCATAATCTGTGGTTCCACTGAGTTTCCCTGAATAACTGAAACCGGTCACAACTGCATTACTATTCTGGTCCAGAGCCATAGATATGAGTTCGTCACGATCGTTGGAAGGACCATCATATACAGCAGCCCATTGCTGAACACCTGAGGAGTTGTACTTGATAAGTAGATAATTTTCATTACGAGGCGAAGAACCTGCATATGTGTAACCTCCTACAAAAACGTTGCCAAATGCATCTGTTTTGATGTGTGTCCCATAATCCCAGGGACCGGTTCCAGAATACGAAACTAACCACTGTTGGGTGCCGACAGAATTATATTTAATAGTTGTGATGTGACTATTACTAAAACCAGTAACATAAATGTTATTACTTCCGTCTATTGCAAGGCCGTATGCTTCATCGTAATTAAGATTGTATCGCCTAACCCATACTGAATCTCCTGTAACTCCATTATATTTTATGGTTGCATAGTCAGCAGCGTTAGAGAGAGAAGTAGCACTTCTTCCTGTTACATAAACATATCCATATCCATCAATAGCAATGTCTTTTGCTATATCAGTCTGGTTAAACGGATTGTATCTTGCTACCCAGCCAACAGCTCCGCTCGAAGTGTATTTAATTGTGAGGTAGTCAGTATTCCCATTTGCATTAATGCTCGAACCTGTTACATATACATTTCCACTCGCATCCAATGCCAATGCCTCAGGGACATCAGCATTGTTTGCCCCGTCGTAGGTAGCAAGCCATAGTAAACTTCCTCCTGAGTTAATCTTAAAAGTAACGTAGTCATGTGATGAAACCTGGACACAGTTTGAGGTTCCATAAACGTTACCCTGGTTATCAACCTTCAGCCACCTTACAGAATATCTTGCATCAGCATATTTGGGAATTGCATAAACCCATTGCTGTACTCCCGCGGAGTTATATTTAATAACAATTATCTGGGCACCACTGGGAGTGTAGCTCTTACCTAAGACATACACATTGCCAGATGGGTCAACGTCAATAGCACAGGGAAATTCAGTTGTATCTAAAGCTCCATTGTATCTCACAAGCCATTGCTGAACACCTGCTGAATTGTATTTAATGGTCACAATATCCATTGATTTCACGTCATAGTTTCTGTATGACCAGCCTGTAACATAGATGTTGCCACTGGCATCTATTGCGGTCGCGTGTGCAACATCACTCAAATTAGCTCCAGGCCCGTTGTAACGGCGTGCAAATTGAAGCGAAGGCATCTGAGAAAAAGAATCTGATTGCCAGGTGAAAAATAGAAGTAAAATAAGCAGGCAAAATAGTGGTTTCATTTTTAACCTCGCTTTTTTGTTTTAACATAATATACAAAATTATGTATCTTTTGTAAATTTGTCAACATAAGCATTGATAACGAGCAATTTTTGGAGGTAATTTTAGAGTTGCTGGTAATACTATTAACTTAAGTAATATACAGACAGAGTAATAGCAATAATGGCTAAAACACAATAAAAAATGATACCAGAAATATAATGGCGAAGATTATCAGCAGGGCGCTTAAAAAAATTATATCAGCATACTTTTCAAAATTTTCGCTCTTCTGTTCATCTGAAGTTCTCATTGATAGAAAGGAAAGTATACTTGCAATAATAAGGAATAATGAGGCTATTCCAGTAAATTCATCAATAAGTGTTGCCTGATTTATTTTTGCTATTGTTACTGAGGTAAGTACCAGTAAACAAAACCCAAGCAAATTTGAAGCGGTTGAGAGAATATGAGGAGATTTATTATTTGCCATATCCAAATAATAAAAGTTATTTTAAATTTTATATTAATTTTAAGATATTAAAAATATCAGAAAAATACTATACTGCTTCTTGTAGATTATCCTGTATATATCTAACTAATATTTTACTGGAAGGTTTAGTTTAACATTAATTTTTAATTTTCTTCTAACTTTCTGGATGATATTGTGTATTATAGAGGTCCATTTTATAATAAATTGTGGAGTATCTGATAAGCCGCAGTAACGGTTACTCTTGATTTATAACTTATGATAAAAAGAATAGTAATTTCAATTGACTTGAAAAGGGAAGTGATTCCAAATAAATTCCCAAAATTATTTTATGTTAATCTGCGGTCTTGATGAGGCGGGGCGAGGACCACTTGCGGGTCCGGTTGTAACAGCAGCTGTCGTACTTGACAATCAATTTTTAATTGAGGGAATTAAGGATTCAAAGCAGCTCGCTGCAAGCAAGCGTGAATATCTTTTTGAAGAGATAGTTCGGCACGCATTGTGGTGGGATGTAGCAATAATTCAAAATGATATCATTGATAAGATGAATATTACAGCTGCAACTATGCTTGGTTTTCAAAAGAATTTACAGAAACTTAATTTAACTGGGGTAGAACTTTTAGTTGATGGCAACTATTTTAAACTACCGAAGATGGAAAGGTTAAAATTTCCATATAAAACTATTGTTGCTGGTGACAGACTAATATACCAGATTTCGGCTGCATCTATAGTTGCGAAAGTTACAAGAGACAGGATAATGGAAGAGTATCATTTTAAATATCCTCTTTATGGATTTAACAAACATAAAGGTTATCCAACAAAGCAGCATATTGATAATATAAAAAGATTTGGCATTTGTGATATTCATCGTAGAACTTTCTGTAATAAATATGTTCAGAAGATCAACGACCAATACTAATTTAGGGAGAGAAGGTGAATCAATAGCTCGAGAGTTCCTCATTAAGAAAGGATTGAAATTTGTATGTAGTAATTTCCGATTTGAAGGGCGTGAAATTGACCTCATTTTTCAGGATAAGAGGAAAAGAATCATTATTTTTGTTGAAGTGAAAACCCGCTCTGATAATTCATTTGGTCCTCCAGAAAATGCTATAAATAAAAGAAAGCAAGCAAATATCAAACGTGCTGCACGGGATTTCCTCTCACAGTACAAAGAGTTCCGTGCCTATGATATTAGATTTGATAGCGTAGCTATTGTAAGCAAAGAAACATTGCACCTCATAAATCATATTGAAAATGCTTTTTAGAAGCTTCAGATTCAATACCCTTTCTCCGGCTGATTGGTTATCAATTCTGTTTCTGCTAACTATGAGTATAATTGTTCTATCTAATTTTCATCTCTTTGAATACTGGTATCTTTTCCTGGGAATTAACCTTTCTATTATTGTTACTATCATTTTTGTCGTTAATATTTATAAAGATAGTTTTTCAGAGAATACTTTAGTAAGGGTTCTGCGCTACTGGTATCCCCTCATTATGGTGCTTTTTACCTTCAAAGAAATCTACTTTATTATGGTTATTCTCGAACCTCTACTACACGACAATGTTTTGATACAGATTGATAGAAAAATTTTCGGTTGCAATCCTACAGAAGTACTTTGGTTAATTGCTACCCCGATGTTGACCGAATTGCTGCAGATAGTTTACATTTTGTTTTACATAATGCCTGTAATCTTTGGGCTCGAGCTATATCTCAAAGCAAGATACAATGAATACCGTCTTTATATGTTTGCGGTGATGCTTGGATTTTTTCTCTCGTTTATTGGGTACTTACTTGTCCCTGCTATTGGACCACGATTTACACTTCACAATTTTCAAAACTTGAATTCTGAACTGCCGGGTATTTTCATAACCAACTTACTTAGGGATATTATTAACTTTGGTGAATCAATATATAATAACGCACCTGATCCGGCAGCTATTGCACAAAGAGATGCATTTCCCTCTGGTCATACCATCATAATACTTATCATAACGTATCTAAGTTTTAGATATAGAACAAAATCATTCTTCTTTTATTTACCATACTCTATATTAATGATATTTTCAACTGTCTATCTTCGGTATCATTATGTAATAGATTTGATTGCAGGTGGGGTAGTTGCGGGGGTAGTGATACTTATAACAACAATTATCTACAACTCAAAAAATGAAGAGAGATTTCAGTGCTTCAGTGCGAAAGAGCCATCCTAAAAATATTCTACAAGAATCTCATCCAGTAAAGCATATCCTCTTGTATTGAGATAAAATTTGGCAGAGTCACAGTTCCCCAGATTATTATTGAGAATAAATTCTACAGCCTTTTTATATTCTACTAAAAAATCAAGTTTAAACATTTCTTTATATTCTTTCAGTTCTATTCCGGTGCTTCTTAAATGTAACATAATATACTCTAACTTTCTTTCCTTTTTACTTAGTTTATGAATGTTTTCGCGTGGCAGTTTATTTTCTGCAAGTGCAAGATTGTATTTTACAATGTTTTTATAATTGTTCCATCTATGACCACGAATTAGAGAATGGGACGAAGGTCCAAGACCGATATAATCTCCTCCTAACCAATATTTTAAGTTGTGTTTCGATTTGTACCCTTCTTTTGAATAATTAGATACTTCATAATGCTCATAATTGTTATCAGTAAGAAATTCAGACAGTGTAAGGTATAATTCAGACTCGTGTTCATCTGCATTTCGGATAATTCGCCCCATTAGCGATTCGAGATACAGTCGTGTGTTTTCCTCGAAAATTAATGTATAGGCTGATATATGAGGGACTCTCTGTAACACAGCCTGTTGAAGAGAATATATTACATCTTCTTTATTTTGTTCTGGCAGAGAATATATTAAATCGATGCTTACATTATCAAAGTATCTAAAGGCTTGTTCAATCACAGCAATTCCTTGCGAAGCTGTATGCATACGACTGAGAAACTTCAGTTCTTTATTACTAAATGATTGTATGCCTATACTCAACCGATTGATACCGATAGAACGCAGGTCTTTGATAAGAGATGGGTTCTCATATAGATCCTCAGGGTTTGTTTCAATTGTGATTTCTATCCCGTTGAAATGGTAATATTTGTTTATCAAATTTATAATTTGTTCCAGCTGAGAAGCTTCTAGCAATGAAGGAGTGCCTCCTCCAATAAATAACGTTTCAAAATGAATATCTTCAATAACTTCCGATATAAGATAAATCTCCTTACTTAGATTCCACAAAAATTTTTCTATCAATTTTTGATTTGTGATTAGATAAAAATCACAGTAGTTGCATTTTCTCCGACAAAATGGAATATGAATATAAATTCCTGCTTTCTGGTCTGGTCTCATAAAAGTAATTTAGTAGAATTTTGTAATACATAAAATAAAAATATCAACTTCTAAAAATATTAAAAAAGGCAGGAAATGCTAAAGCATTTCCTGCCTTTTAGGCAGCAATTTAATTGCTGTTAAAAAGTGTCTATTATTTTATGAGCATCATCTTGTTTGTTTTTTCAAATCCATTTGCTATCAATCTATAAAAATATATTCCACCTGCCAAAGCGGTAGCATCTAACTCAGTTTCATACGTGCCACTCTGAAGTGTAGAATTTATGAGAGTTTTTACTAAAGCACCTCTAATGTCATATACTTCAAGTTTAACATTGCCAGTCTTTACTATATCAAACTTTATCTTTGTTTTAGGATTGAACGGATTTGGATAATTTTGATAAAGTTGATATTCTTTTGGAACTACATTGCTGATACTCTTTGCCCCACTGATGATTTCACTGTAAGGACGTTTCCAGATACCATTATCTGTAACGGCATACATATAGGTGCCTGAAACCAGTATCCTGTAAATCCCTGGGTAAGTAGGAGGAAAACCATCATTGCGGTCAAACCAGTTAACACCGTTATCGGAAGAAAAATAAATTCCAATACCTGGAGTAGCACTGCCGACCACAACATTGCTGTTATCAACGTATATTTCCGATATAGGTATATAGAAACCAGTTGGAAACCAGGTTATCCCATTGTTTGAAGACCTATAAAGCGCTGGCGTATTAATTGCCGTGAAAACGTACGAACTATTACCACCTACAGCCAAAGACTGTATCCCCATAACCGTAATCCAGTTGTTCCCATTATTGGTAGAACGGTAAGTTCCTCCTGTTCCTCCTGCAAAGAGAACAGAACCAGTTGTTGCAAACGAACGTACTCCAGAAATAGGAATGGGGCTCCAGTTCAGACCATTATTTGTCGAACGAAAACTGCCTGTGAAGCTTCCGCCGGTAAGTACAAAGGAACCAAAATTGCGTATTTCTTCCAGAAAATCGGTAGGTAGGGATAGTGTTTTTGTCCAGGTGACACCATTATTAGAAGATATGTACAAACCGTTTGAGGTATAAGAACCGGAAGGTAGGAGAGAGTCAACAGATACTATAATATTTGGACCGGCAGTTTCAATTGCCTTTATTCTCCAGGAATCAGGACCCAGGTGAGTCCAATTGGTCCCGGAATTTGAACTTACAAACAGACCTGAATATGTTCCTGCATACATTGTATTAGAGATAACCGCAAGAGAGGTTATATATGGAGTTAATGGTTGATAAAGTCTCGTCCAGTTAACGCCACTATTTGAGGAGCGGTAAGTCCCCCAGGAGGTATTTGCAAGAAAGATGCTCCCCGATATATAGCCGTCATAAGTCTTTATACCTTGAAGAGCAAATTGACTCCAGGTTGTTCCATCATCTGTTGATTTAAAAATGCCATTTTCGGATGCAACATAAGCAGTAGAACCGCTCAAGAAAATTCCAATCGGCTGGAAACCAAGATTGATTTGTTGCCAGCTTGATCCGAGATCAGTTGAGCGAAAAACAATATTACTATAGTTAAACGTCGACAACACTGTGCCTGAAGGTAATATACGTATAGCATTTGCGGTATTACTGGGATAAACCTGGGTCCAGTTTACACCCCCATCTGTAGACCTCCATATACCATTATAGTAAGTACCACAGAAGATATTGTTGCCAGATACTGTTAAAACTTCTCCCTCAAAATTTCCAGTCAGGTGACTCCAGTTTACGCCGTTATTTGACGAGAACCACAAACCTCTGGTAGCTATAGTCCCGGTCTCATAAGTTAAGTAGATTCCATTACTATTAACAACTACATCTTGAGGACCGTTGTTACTATAAGGTGGAATGGGAATTACCGACCAGTTAGAGCCATTATTTGTAGTTTTAAGAAGGTACTTTGTTCCTGGTCCTGGTACATATCCAAGTGCATATAGAGTTCCAGTGTATGAAGTAATTTTATAGATGATAAGTGAATCAGGTTTTGGAATAGTGCTCCAGTTAACACCATTATCCGTACTGGACTGCAGGGTACCGTTGTTGTTTGTTAGCTGAACGATAGTACTGCCAACCGATGTGAATTGGGTTCCAACAACATACACCGGTGTATTGGGTACCTGTGTCCATTGTGCATTTAAGGTTACAATAGCACTAAAAAAGAGTAATGTTAAATAATGTAGTTTCTTCATTTTTCTTTCTCCACTTTTAGTTTTAAAATTAACCTTTAAAAAATTAGATACTAAACAGAAAAAAGTTTTCAACTACTTTATCCCAACTCTTTATATGGACGTTTTAAACAAACTACTTTAAGCAAACAGAGTACATATAAAAAAAGTTCCTAAAGTTCCTATAAATATAAAAGTCTAACCTGGTAACTCAAATTCTCCCGTAAAGTCTATCAATCTAAATTCCAGTGGAATCAGTTCTTTTCCAGCTGGGTTATGATTTGTGTATAGAACGAGTATCATCAGGAGTGGTGATAAATTTATGAATGGAAAGAAAAGGATAAATTGTTTAATTTAATAAAAACAAACATTCAGCCTATGAAAACTTATCGCATTGCGTGGCTCCCAGGAGATGGAATTGGCATTGAAGTTCTGGAAGCTGCAAGGATTGTCCTTGACAAATTAAAACTAAATGCAGAGTACATTCACGGAGATATTGGATGGGAATTTTGGAGAACAGAAGGAGATGCTCTTCCGCAAAGAACCATTGATTTGTTGAAATCTGTTGATGCTGCTCTTTTTGGTGCTATTACTTCCAAGCCTGTTAAAGCTGCTGCCGCTGAGCTTACTTTAGAATTGCAAAACAAAGGGCTTGTATATCGTTCACCAATTGTAAGGATGAGACAACTATTTGACCTGTACATTTGTCTTCGTCCCTGCAAGGCTTATGAGGGGAACCCTTTAAATTACAAGCCCAATATTGATCTTGTCGTTTTCAGGGAAAATACTGAAGACCTTTATTCCGGAGTTGAATTTAATCCTGTCCCGGAGGAACTTTCCAGTTTGCTTGAAAAGCTATCACCCCCATTTGCAGCGTTTAAAAACATTCCTTCTAATCAGTATGCAATCTCCTGTAAGATTAATACCAGAAAAGGTTCAGAAAGAATTATCCGCGCAGCATTTGATTTTGCGCGCAAATTCAAAAGAAAAAAAGTTACTGTTATTCATAAGGCTAACGTGGTAAGAGCAACAGACGGTCTTTTTCTTGAAACAGCAAAAGAAGTAAGAAAAGACTACCCGGAGATTGAGATGGATGATGCAAATGTTGATGCTATTACAATGTGGCTTTTAAAAAACCCAAATAACTATGATGTTCTGGTAGCTCCTAATCTTTTTGGAGATATTATTTCCGACCTTTGTGCTCAAATGGTTGGTGGGCTTGGTTTTGGTTGCTCCGGAAATATTGGAGATAAACTTGCGGTTTTTGAACCGACACACGGTTCGGCACCAAAATATGCAGGGCAATATAAAGTAAATCCCATAGCTACAATTTTATCAGCAAAGATGATGCTCGAATGGCTTGGAGAAACTGAAAAGGCTCAGCAAGTGGAAAATGCTGTTGCCGCAGTTATTAAAGAAGGAAAAGTTCGTACCTATGATATGGGAGGCTCAAATACTACACTTGAAGTAGCGCAGGCAATAGCAGATAAAATCTAATTTTATTTATAATTATGGAAAAAGAACTTTTATTTCACGAAGTTGGAATGAGAGATGGACTACAGGTTGAACAGCAAAAAGTTCCCACAGAAACAAAAATTGAGTGGATAAAAGAATTAATTTCTTCAGGACTTGATATTGTTCAGCTTGGTTCATTTGTTCACCCTGAAAAAGTTCCTAATATGGCTGATACTGATGAGTTATTTAAATATTTTAGCCTTTCTGAAAACAAGCCTCAAAAGACAGTCCTTTCAGGCTTGGTTCTGAATGAACGTGGGCTGGAAAGAGCTATAAACTGTGGAGTGGATATGATTTGTATGGGGGTTTCAGCAAGTGAAACTCATAGTAAGAAAAATACTGGAATGACCACTGATGAAGCCCTGAAAAGAATTATTGCAATGGCAAAAAATGCTATCTCAGCTGGTAAACGTGTACAGGTATCAGTTCAATCAGCCTTTGGATGCGGCTATGAAGGTAGAATTCCACAGGAAAGGGTAATCTCCATTATTTCAAAGTACCTTGAAGAAGGAATTACAAACATCAGCCTTGCTGATACTTCAGGACACGCATATCCTGACCAGGTTGATGAAATATTAACTAAGGTTAACTCTCTTTCAAAGGATGTTACCCTTGCTGTACATTTTCACGATACTTACGGTTTGGGGATAAGTAATTGCCTTGTAGCATATAGGAATGGAGTTCGAGTCTTTGAGTCTGCATTTGCCGGGCTGGGAGGGTGTCCTTTTACTGCTAAAGCAAGCGGTAATGTGTGTACTGAAGACCTGATAAATATGTTTCAGAGGAACGGAATCCGCACAGATATAAATCTTGAGAAAATAATAAGTGTTTCCAAAAAATCAGAAAATTATTTCAAAAGAGAGATGCCCGGTAAAGTTTATAGAATGGGTTTACTGAATTATTAAATAAAAATTTTAAAAGTTTATGAAACCTTTAAAAGGAATTCGAGTTATTGATATGACTAATGTTCTTGCAGGCCCATTTGCAACCCTGCATCTGGCTTTGCTGGGAGCAGAAGTAATAAAAATAGAAAACCCTGTTGGAGGTGACCTTGCAAGAAAATTAGGAAACGTTCCTCAGCTAAACGAAAAACTGATGGGAACAAGTTTTCTTGCTCAAAATTCAAACAAGAAATCCTTTACTTTGAATCTCAAAGGGGATGTAGCAAAAGAAATTTTTAAAAGGCTTGTTAAAACTTCTGATGTACTTGTGGAAAATTTCAGGCCTGGTGTGATGGATAGATTGGGATTATCGTATAAAGTGTTAAGTGAAATAAATCCGGGATTAATTTATTGCGCAATTTCTGGCTTTGGACAAACCGGACCTGATGCATTTAAACCGGCTTATGACCAGATAATTCAAGGGCTAAGCGGAGTTATGGCTATTAACGGAGATGAACGGTTAAATCCTTTAAGATGCGGATTTCCGGTCTGTGATACTGTTGGAGGATTAAATGCTGCATTTGCTATTATGGTGGCTTTGTATCATAGACAAAGGACCGGAGAAGGACAGTTTATTGATATTGCAATGCTTGACTCGATTATGCCATTAATGGGTTGGGTTGCTGCAAACCTACTAATTGGTGGACAAAAGCCTGTTTTAATGGGAAATGATAATTTTACAGCAGCACCCTCAGGAACATTTATAACAAAAGATGGCTACATCAACATTGCTGCTAACAAACAGGAACAGTGGGAGGACCTCTGTGATGTGCTCGGTATTCCTGAACTAAAAGATGACCCACGATTTAAGGAACGCGATACAAGAAAAAAGAATAGAAAAGAACTTACTCCACTAATTGAAGCAAAGCTAAAAGAAAAAGAAACTGCCTATTGGGTTGAAGTTTTAAATGAAAAAGGAATTCCTTCAGGAGAAATTTTAAGCCTTGAAGAAGCCTTAACTCAACCGCAGGTGGTTCATCGTAAAGCACTTGCTGAGATTGATACCCCTAATGTAGGTAAAATAAAAGTATTTAATCTTACTGCTAAATTTGACAAATTTAACGGAGACGTTGACACTCCTCCTCCTGCACTCTCAGAACATACTGAAGAAATACTTTATGAACTCGGTTATAACCGTGATGATTATTTAAGATTTAAGGAAGAAAAAATAATTTAAAATGGAGCATAAAATGGGAATGACAATTGTAGAAAAAATACTCGCCCGAGCTGGTGGTTTGCAATCGGTCAAAGCGGGAGATGTTGTAGAGCCTGCAGTAGATGTAGCAATGTCTCATGAAAACGCTGCTCTTGTGATTAATCAATTTAATGAAGTGTTTAAGGGGACCGGAATAGAACCTAAAGTTTGGAATCCGGATAAAATTGCTATTATTTTTGACCACCGCGTTCCTGCAGAAAGCTCAAAAACTGCCACCAATCAAAAGAAAATCAGGGATTTTGTGCGAGCAAACAAAATCTCAAAATTTCACGACATACGTTCCGATGAGGGGGGAATTTGCCATCAAATTCTTGCTGAATATGGATATGTAAAACCGGGATACGTCGTTGTTGGAACGGACTCCCATACCACTACGCACGGGGCTTTTGGAGCCTTTGCTTTTGGAATAGGAGCAACTGAAATGGCAAGTGTGTGGACGCTTGGCTCTATTCTAAATGTAGAAGTGCCGGAAACAATAAAAGTAGTGGTTAAAGGAAAATTTAAGAAAAATGTTTTCCCAAAAGATTTGATACTATATCTAATAGGAAAAATTACTGCACAGGGAGCAAACTTTAAAGTGATTGAATTTCACGGGGAAACTATAAAAAATATGCCTATGAGTGGGAGACTTGTGCTTTGCAATATGAGTGTTGAAGCCGGCGCTACCAGTGGTATTGTACCTCCTGATGAGGAGACGGCTCGATATCTGCGTGAAGCAGGGGTTAGAGAAGAATTAAATTTCCTATTGCCTGATGAAGATGCAAAATATAGCCAGGTTATTGAAATTGATGCAAACGAATTAACTCCACAAATTGCAAAGCCTCACACAGTTGATAATGTTAAACCTATAGAGGAAGTTGAAAAAGTACACCTTGACCAGATTGTGATTGGTAGCTGTACAAATGGTCGTATTGATGATCTTGAGATTGCGGCAAAAATTTTGAAAGGTAGAAAAGTTGCCGCAGGAACACGGATGTTAATTTTCCCGGCCTCCTGGAGAATCTATAAAGAGGCTCTTGCAAAAGGATATCTTCAGATTTTTACTGAAGCTGGTGCGATTATAATGAACCCTGGTTGTGGCTGTTGTCTTGGAGTACATCAAGGGGCTCTTGGTGATGGAGAGGTTGCTCTTTCTACTACCAATAGAAACTTTAAGGGACGAATGGGAAATCCAAAAGCTGAAGTGTATTTATGTTCCCCAGCTGTTGCTGCTGCAAGTGCTATTACGGGAATAATTACTGAACCAAATTTAGGAGATTAAACTTATGCCAAAAGTAATATTTAAGTTTAACAACGATGTCTCTACAGATACAATTTATCCGGGCAGGTATATGGCTACGGTCCTGCCCTCTGAAACCCCTCAATATTGCTTTGCAGACTATACTGAACTAAATGCCAAACTTAATAGTGGGGAATACAAAGGTGGAGTAATAATAGCAGGAGAGAATTTTGGATGTGGTAGTTCACGTGAACAGGCTGCCTCTACAATTCTTGGACATAACTTAATTGTCATTGCTAAAAGCGTCGCACGAATTTTTATGCAAAATGCGGTTAATCTTGGACTTGAGCTTATTACCTGCCCAACTATAGAAGCAGAAGTGGGAGATGAAATTGAAATTTTGTCTGATAAAGTAGTAAATAAAACTATGGGGAAGGAATTTGAAATCGTTCCCTTACCACCTGCACGGAAAGCCATTATAGAAGCAGGAGGCTTAATTCCATATACACGTAAGCGACTTCTGGAACGAATGAAATAAAAAAACACTATCTAAATAAGCAATGGAATTTTCTCGGGCGATTCTGCCGTTTAAATTGCACCTGAGAATAAGGTAATTACCTATGCAATGGGGAGGTAAAGAATAAAGTAGCCACTTATGCAATGAGTGGGTTAAAGAAAGCAGTGTGTGATAAGACCCTTGAGGAGTTCAGCAAATGATGATGTAAACTGACAACAAATCAATCCTGGTTCCCAGCTGATAACCAGGTCTTGTTAGAGAGTTATTCTCTTTATGGAAATGTAGGATAATTTTTTAACTTCATTTATACGAAGCCTAAAACAGAATCAATTTTACCAGAGAATTATGAAATACTTTCTGGGAGATTGCTCTTGCATAATATAGAAATCCTAACTATTTTTGAATAACTTCTTCTCCCGACCGCTTTAGTAATACGGGTTTTCTAAAACCAAAATTCATTATTATGAAAAAATTAATATTGTTTTTATCAATTTTCACTTTTTTAACATCTATGCTATATGCACAAGGACAAAAAGAGAAATATTTTGGTTTACCATTTTTTACTAATGATTTCACATTTGGATATGCTTTCCCGCTTGGGGATTTGACTGGTAACAATATTGGTGAATATTA
>JBNAVJ010000016.1:0-32466 GCA_049700455.1 Ignavibacteria bacterium | reverse complement strand
GTCGCAAATGCGTCGCAAATGCGTCGCAAAATTGAGACGAATAATCTTATGACAAGACATAATATACATTTTTACCTTTACCTTTTCTTTTAATTAATCCCTTCTGAATTAGATTTACCAATTCTCTAAAAGCAGTGTCTTTTGATGTTTTTAATATTTCCATTGCTTTACTTCTATCTATCCTGCCGGACTTTCTTATATATTCAATAATTATTCTCTGCCTTTCATTTAATTCTTTCATAACTTCTTCTGTCAGTTTAGATTTTCTCAGAGTTAAAACCATACTTGTTCCAGTAAATTCAAAGTCAGGTTCCGGCAGTTCCCATTCTTTACACCACTCAATTATCTTGTTTGTTCCTGTTCCAACTTCCTCTATGTACTTTATCCAGAAGAATGCCTTTGCTATTAAAGGATTGAAAGGTCTTGATTCATGCTTTTGTTTTAATTTTTCAACAGTCCAGCCCTCAGGGAGTTTACCGGGATTCCAGAACTCTATTCTGTCATCAAATATTCTTACCTGAACCTTTGAAATTGAACGATAATCCCGGTGGCAAATAGCATTGACAAGCGCCTCTCTTATTGCCTTTGGTGGATACTCCCATTTTTCCTGTCTTTCTATTTTTCCGTTTTCTATCCAGGAAGTTAAAGAGATATTATTAAAGATAAATTTTTCTACCTCTTTTACCTGGTCAATCAAGTTTCCGCCCACATTCTTCATATCAATCATTGTTTCTGTTACATTTGTACCTTTAAACCGGACGCATCTTACTTCTGCCTGAATAAAAAACCTTTGTGGCTCTTTACCAAAAAGAAGTATTGCAGAATTGGTTAACTTATTATTTCTTAAAAGATTAAGTCGCATAAGTGCTTCTTTAGGAGAAGAATTAACGGGTATATCCAGACCCCGTTCGGTTTTTGCTGACTTTAAAAATTCTTTCAGTTTTTGATTATCAACATCAGAAAATTTAGCATCCTCACATATCTGTAAATCAAATCGTATTTCTTCTTTGTGTTTCTCTAAAATTCTTTTTTCATACTCATCCTTTGACATTTTTACAGTTGACTTTCCAACCCTTTTATATGGTCTTCCAAAGGCAAGCACTATCTGGTCAGGTGATTTCTCTACATTAATTACAATTACATCTTTATTATCAATTTTTTCAATTGAGATTTTCGGATAAATTTTAGGGTCCGTATTATTTATAATTTTGTTTGTAAGGTCTTCAATAGTATTGCTACCAATATTTATTCCTGATGTTTTACCCGAAGGTGGAATACCTATATAAATTCTACCGCCTTCAGTGTTTGCGAATGCACAAACAGTCTCAACTATTTCCTTCCATTCACCAACAGATTTTTTCAGTTCAATTCTTTCTGTTTCTTTCAAAATTCCATAATTTTTTTTATTTTTCATTTTTTCACTCTGATAAATAAAGTGATAAAATAACTTCCCTTTTTCCTTCTGTTATAGCAGAAGTCTCTGCATAATGGCTTTTAAGAAAAGAAGTAGAAATCTCTCTTTGTAGTATCCCAATGACTTTTAATGGATTTTGAATATCCTGCTTTAAGGTATTTAATGCCTTTAATGTTTTCTTTATTGTTTGTTTTGGCAAAGAACCTGCTTCAATCTGGCTTATCACTTTTTTTAGGTATTCTTCCTGATCTTCGGTGAGTTGTTTGCTGTTTTTCTGCGTTGCTTTCAAAATCTTGAGGAGCTCATCTTCACTGCTTTTTCCACCTTTTTGCCTGATTTCTATAATTTCATCAAGTGTAGAATTCAAAAATGCATCTTTATTCCTGATGAGTAGTTCATAGTAATTTCCCAAATGCAATTTTTCTTTCTTTTCTTCAGGTGCACACTCCAAAATTTTTGCTGCAGTTAAAAAATCAAGTTCAACAGTTGTTGTTTTATCTGACAAAAAGAACTTCATCAATTTTCCTTTTCGAAAATACGTAATAAGGGAATTGGATTGCGTGATGTTGCCGAGAGCTTCTGAATATGCCTTTGCTGAACGTGCTTTCTTAGGCAGTTTTTTTATCTGTTCAAATAAATCTGGATTATTATCACGAATATCCTCAATAACTCTTAAATACTTGAGTTCACTTTCCTGTCCTTCATCTTCTGTAAAAGTCTTTTTTGAGAGAAGTCTATCAAAGAGTTCATGAGAAGATACTGGTTCACCTTCTGTAAGTATTGCAGAATCGCCGCCAAGTAAAGTCAAAAATGCCTCTATCTTAGAACGGGCAATTCTGGTAAGTTCAATTTCTGAATCTGCCTGCTTTGTGGGGAAAAAGTTAAATACATAGATTTTATTAAAAGGTGTATCTATACGGTTAATTCTGCCCACTCTCTGCATTAATCTTGTTGGGTTCCAGGGAATGTCGTAATTTATTACTATGTTTGATTGATGCAGATTTACACCTTCGGACAGTACCTCGGTTGAAACAAGAATTCTGTAATCGTCTTTTTTATTTCTTGCTCTTGCATCAAAATTTTCTATTACCTTATCCCTTTCAATCTCGGAAGTGCTACCGTGAAATACTAACGCTACTTCTTTGTTGAACACTTTATTTATATTCGTTCCCAGATATTCTGCAGTCTCTTTTGACTCTGTAAAGATGATTATTTTTTTCTCTTTTAGAATAAAATTGTTTTTCAATTGTTCAATGAGGGTTTCCAGTTTTGGATCTCTCTTTATGTTCTCCCACAGAGATTTTATATCTTTTAGAATCTTATAGTCGTTTTTTAGCAATGATTCAAATTCTTCTATAAAATCCCATGCTGAGTATCTTTCTGCTTTTCCTTCATCGATAAGTTTTTGTATTGCTTCATCGTCATCATCTTCTAAAAGTTCAAATATTTTATTGATATATTTTTTGCTTACATACACATTGCCATTTTCATATTCTTCAATAAACATTTTATAAGAATTGATGAATCTATCAAGAGTTTTCTGAAAGGCATAGAAACTACTTTCGAGGCGTTTCACCAGGAGGATTTTCATAAATCCTACCATATTTTTCTGGGATTGAGCTTCAAACGCTGAAATACTTTCTTTAAGATACAATAATGGGGTATATCGAACGTATTTGAATTCTCCGGTGATTAACTCAATGGTTTGCATAAAGATTTTATCTTCTTCATCATTGAGTTGATAATAAAAGGGCTTCGGGTCTTCTACTTCAGGGAATTTTATGGAGTTTTTCTTCAGATCATTTTCAAAGTATTTGACTATTTCGGTTCTTGTTCTTCGCACCATAATGTGTTTCAAAACCTTATCTCTAATTTCTTTCGTACATTGTCTTGTAAGCTTAATGTACTCGTTGTAATGTTTCTGACGATCAATGTTATTTATCTTTGTTTCTATTTTCTTAAAGAAATCTTCAAGGTTTGGAATTCCGGGAATGGTGCTTCTTCGAACATTCTGAAAAAGTTTAATTTGAGCAAGAATATCCTGGGGTGAGTTATTATACGGAGTTGCAGAAACAAGAATTACTCTCTTTCCACGACATATTTCAGCCACATCTTCATATGACAATGTTGTTTCCGTGCGGAAGCGATGAGCTTCATCAATGATTATGTTAGAATACTTTTCTGTGCCTCTTTCAATTATATCTTCAAGTTTGCCAATTGATTCAAAATCTGCAGGCACTCTGAAGTCGGAGAAGACATTAAGCCATGAGCCTGGATTTGATTTTTTTAAAAGCGCAGGCGGAGCAATTACCAATGTTCTTCCATCAAGTTGTCCGCAGAGCATGGCAGTCATATATGTTTTCCCAAGTCCTACCACATCAGAAATAAAAACTCCACCATACTCTTCCAGAATTCTCTTTGAATTTAAAACCGCCTGTTCTTGATACTCAAACTTTCTGAAATTTTCGGGTAAATATTTTACAAAAAGCTCATCGGTTTGTCGTAATTCATCTTTAAAATACTCGTACAGAAACTTCAGGTAGAGTTGATAAGGAGTGATATTTTGGTTAAGCCACGTTTTTTCTTCAATTGTCTGAATATACTTATCGCTTACATCAACTGCATCTTGCCAGAGTTCTTCAAATTTCTGTTTTGCAAATTCATAATCCGCCCTGTTTTTAAGTTCAACATTGAATTCAAGATTATCAATTAAACCAGCCTCTGTAAAATTGCTTGAGCCAGTAATTACCCTGCCTATATCCCTATCACCTTCTGTAAAGGTCATTATATAAAGTTTTGCATGGAGATTCTCGCTTGGATAAGCCCTTATTTGAAGTTTATTTTGTTTTATCCATTCAATAAACTTTTGCGTACCCTCTTCAATTGAAAGGCTATCTTCTGAATCAGCCATTTCATTTCCCACAATGTTTTCAATTTCCTGTTTTGTTCTTGCGTGTGAAAATAGTCCCTGGGATTGAGGATTATCTTTTGCATCTTTTATCAAACTGTAAGTTGCTTTAGTTGTTCCAATCCCTATCAGGATTCTTATCCTTTCAGTTTTTTGTAGAGGTTTATATATTTTATGAAATCCGCTTATGTAAAAATAAGCAGCCAGACAATCAAAGAATTTACAATCCTTTATTAACTCTTCAAATCTATCTTTGAGAGTTCTATTTGTTTCATTGACTATAAATGTCAGGTCTAAAGGTAAATTTCTATTTTCTTGGGCATTATTACTGGAATTCTGAAAATGCTCTTTTTTATTCATAAATTATTCTTTTTTACTTTTCTTCCGGTAAAAGGTTTTGCATATACCTTTTGTTTGCGTAGGAGATTCTCTGATTACCCAATTATCAATTATATTTTTTTTAAAGTATAGCCGACCTGCGATTTTAATAGAAGGAGTCTGACTGGAGATAAGATATTTATAAGGAATGTGTGCGTTTATTTGAGGGTGTGCAACAACTTTTTTAACCACCATTGGTTCTTTTTCTTTCATAAAGTCTTAACATAACATACAAAAGAATACAATAGTTATCAAGAGAAATTTTGATAAAAGTAAAATTTTTATACGGCAATAGACAGGATAAATTCTGTGGCTTGTTTGGTGACAGAATGATAAGATAGATAATAGAGAATCCCTGCTACAATGAGGCTTTCCTCTAAAATAGCAGAAAAAAGGGAAATGCAGCAGGGGAGTTAGCTCAGGCTTTATTCTTCAAGTGTAGATAAATTACCGGGGTCCTGTCCAAGTACTCTGGCTTTCAAAACGCGACGCATTATTTTCCCGCTACGAGTTTTTGGCAGTGTCTCAACAAATTCAAGGTGTTCAGGTTTGGCTATTGGCCCAACTTCATGACCTACGTGATTAATTAACTCTTCTTTCAGTGCTTCAGTTGCTTCGTAGCCTTTTTTGAGAATAACAAAAGTGTAAATTGAGTTTCCCTTAATTTCATGAGGTACTCCAATTGCGGCAGCTTCTGCAACTGATGGGTGACTGACAAGAGCAGATTCTATTTCAGCCGTACCCAGTCTATAACCTGAAACTTTAATTACATCATCAGTTCGTCCAATAATCCAGTAATAGCCGTCGTTATCTCTTTTTGCTGAGTCACCTGTAAGATAATATCCGGGATATTTTGCCCAGTATTTTTCTATGTATTTTTCGGGGTCATTATATATAGTTCTTAGCATAGATGGCCAGGGGGTCTTAATTACCAGATAGCCTTCCTCATTGTCTTTTACCGGTGTTCCATCTTCATTGAGGATATCCATTTCTATTCCAAAAAAGGGTCTGGTTGCGGAGCCGGGTTTAAGTGGTACTGCAGGAGTGGGTGTAATCATAAACGCTCCTGTTTCAGTTTGCCACCAGGTGTCAATTATAGGACATCTTTCTTTTCCAATTACTTTGTAATACCATCTCCAGGCTTCAGGATTGATGGGTTCTCCAACCGAACCGAGTAATCGTAAAGATGAGAGGTCGTGTCTATTAGGCCAGGCATCGCCATATCTCATTAATCCCCGAATAGCGGTCGGTGCAGTGTAAAGAATGGTAATTCCATATTTTTCAATCATTTGCCACCAGCGGTTTGGAAATGGGAAGTTGGGAGCTCCTTCATACAGAAACGATGTTGCTCCATTTAACAAAGGCGCATAAACAATGTAACTATGTCCTGTTATCCAGCCTGGGTCTGCTGCACACCAATACCTATCTTCATCGTTAATATCAAAAGCATATTTGAAAGTTGAATATACACCAACCATATATCCTCCGTGTGTATGAAGAACAGCTTTCGGTTTGCCGGTTGTTCCTGATGTATAAAGTAAAAAGAGTGGGTCTTCAGAATCCATTTCAGTAACGGAACAATGGCTATTTATTATCGGCAGGTTTACCAGATCGTTATACCAGATATCTCTACCATATTCCATATTAACTGGCTCACCTGTTCGTTTGATTACCAGGACGTTTTCAACAGAGGCTGCTCGTTGTAGTGCTTCATCAGCGATAGCTTTCAAGGGTACTATCTTACCACGCTGGTAGGCGCCATCTGCAACTACAAGAACTTTTGAATGGCTGTCTTCCAGTCTTTCATGTAAGGCTTCAACAGAAAAGCCTCCATAAACAACAGAATGAATAGCTCCTATTCGTGCACAGGCTAACATTGAAATCACAAGTTCCGGAATCCTGCCCATATATATTGTAACTCTATCGCCTTTTTTGATTCCGAGACTGGTTAGAGCATTAGCAAATTTTGATACTTCTCTATGTAAAGCGTAATAAGAAAACACTTTGTAGTCACCTTTTTCACCTTCCCAGAAGAGGGCAACCTTGTTTTTTCGGTAGGTTTTTAAATGAACATCAAGGCAGTTGTAGACAATATTTACACGGGCGTTTGTAAACCATTTGAAGAAAGGCTTATTACTATCGTCAATAACTTTATCCCATTTTTTGAACCATTTAAGCTGCTTTGCTTCTTTTTCCCAGAACTCTTCATAGTTTTTTGTAGCATATTCATTCAGAGCTTCCCAGTCTTTTACGCGAGCCTTTCTGATGATTTCCTTACGAGGATAGTAAATTTCTTGTTTTGAGTTTTCCATTGCCTATTATCCCTGTAAATAATTATAAAAAAATTTTATATTAAGGCTGAATATCAAGAAAATACTAATGAAATGCAATAACTTTGAGCATAAAAGAATTTCTGGTCTAAAAAAGGGAATTTTTTTAATCGCTGGATTTTTCTTTACTGGAATTGGAATATTAGGCATATTTACACCGATTCTCCCCACTACAGTTTTCTTGTTGATAGCAGCATATTTTTTTAGCAGGAGTAGTGAACGGCTTTATGGATGGCTATTGAACAGTAAGATTTCTGGAAGTTATATAAAAGCTTATAGAGAAGGTAAACCTATTCCTTTGATTTCAAGAATAACATCAATAATCTTTTTATGGGTAATGTTAAGTTTGTCAATCGTAGTTTTTGTTAAGAGTATAGTTATTAGAATACTTTTGATTGCTGTGGGTATTGGTGTTACCATTCACATTCTCACCGTTGGCAGGAAGCGCATCCCTAAACCGGAACAAAATCCGACAGAATCTTAAATGTATCCTGTGCTATCATTAATTCTTCGTCAGTTGGAATAACAAAAACTTTAACTTTAGATTCCGGTTTTGAAATTTCTGCTAATTTACCTATGGTATTTTTATTCTTTTCCTCATCGAGAAATAAACCGATAAATTCCAATCCTTTACAGGCTTCACTTCTGGTTGCGGGGTCATTTTCACCAATACCAGCTGTAAATATTAAAGCGTCAAGCCCGCCCATTGCAAAGGTGTATGCTCCAATGTATTTTTTTAATCTGTAATCAAACATTTCAAGAGCAAGCTTTGCGCGAGGATTACCTCTATCAAGAGCCTGTTCCAGGTCACGGAAATCATTACTTAATCCAGATACTCCATAAAGCCCGGATTTCTTGTTTAAAATTTCGTCTATTTGTGAAGGACTCAAACCTTCTACATTTTCAAGAAAAGGAATTAAAGCTGGGTCTATATCTCCACATCGTGTTCCCATAATCAAGCCACTGGTGGGTGTATGTCCCATACTGGTGTCAATACTTTTTCCGTCTCTTATAGCACATACGCTTGCCCCATTCCCAAGATGGCAGGATATAATTTTTGAGTCTTTTTTATTTAGTAACTTAATTGCAATCTGTGAAACATACTTATGTGAGGTGCCGTGAAACCCATATTTTCGTATGCGGTATTTCTGATAAAGTTCGTACGGCAATGCATACATATATGCATAGTCGGGCATTGTTTGATGAAATGCGGTATCGAATACTGCAACCATTGGAACATCTCCGAGCAGTTCACGACATGCATAGATTCCTTTCAGGTTTGCCCTGTTATGAATTGGCGCAAAAATTGCACATTGTTCAACTGTTTTAATTACATCATCGTCTATAATAACTGAGTCTTTATATTTTTCTCCTCCGTGGACAACCCTATGTCCAACTGCATCAATTTCTGAAAGAGAAGACAGAACCCCCATTGATGAATCTATAAGTAAATCGAAAATTGAATTTAAAGCAACTGTATGATTTGGAATACAAATTTTTCTTTGAAATGTTTGGCTGGAGGTTTTGTAACGTAGAACCGAATCTTCAAATCCAATTCGTTCTACAAGCCCTGCAGCAAGGAGTTTATTTTCTGAAATTTCGTATAGTTTAAATTTCAAAGATGAACTACCTGAGTTAAGAACAAGTATTATCATAATTTTTGAATTGATTGAACCGCCGTAATAGCGATAAGGTTTATAATATCATCTACACTGCAACCACGAGAAAGATCATTTATAGGTTTTTTCAGTCCCTGTGAAATAGGACCAATTGCTTCAGCATTTCCAAGCCTCTGAACGAGTTTGTATCCTATATTGCCTGCCTGTAAGTCCGGGAATATGAGAATGTTTGCTTTCCCGGCAACAGGGCTATCAGGAGCTTTGAGTTCTGCTACTTCTTTTATAATTGCAGCATCGAGTTGTAGCTCTCCATCAACAAGTATATCAGGATGTTTTGTTTTCAAAATTTCAGTTGCTTTTATAACTTTATCAACAAGAGGATGTTTTGCACTCCCTTTTGTGGAAAAAGATAACATTGCAATCCTTGGTTCTATGTCTAATAAAGATTTTGCAGTTGATGCAGTAGAAACAGCAATGGAAGCAAGCTCTTCTGCAGCAGGTTCGGGATTAATAGCACAATCAGCAAATATAAAAACTCCATTTTCTCCTAATGAAGTTTGATTGGTGATTATTAAAAAACAGCTGCTAACTGTTGAAATTCCCTCAGCAGTTTTAATAATTTGTAATGCAGGACGTAAGGTGTCAGCTGTTGTATGAATAGCTCCTGTTACCATACCATCGGCTTCACCATTAAATACCATCAAGGTGGCAAAATAGATTGAATCTTTTTTTAATATGTTTTTTGCTTTATCTATAGATTTGATGTCTTTATCTTTTCTGGCTTCAAAAAGAATTTCAGAATACGTTTCAAGAAGCGGAAAATTATCCGGGTCTATAATATTCGCTCCATCTATGTTGACACCAAGATGTTTAGCCTTTTGATGAATTTCAACAGAGTCCCCAATGAGTATTATACGGGCAAGATTTTGGTTTAAGACTTTTTCGACAGCTCTTAACGTTCGTGGTTCAGAGCTTTCTGGCAATACGATAGTTTTTTTTAACGTTATAGCTTTTTGATGAATGCGTTCGAGAACGTGGTTCATACAGAGACTTTAATTAACGAATGACTATTCAAAAATAATTATTATATAATATATATGTTATGTAAAAATAAGGGTATAAAAAAGACCGAACCCGTCTTTAAGACGGGTTCGGCGTGAAAAATATGGATTAAAAAAAGTCCTTATTTTACAAGTAACATTCTTTTTACATCACTGAAGGTGCCGCATTCCATACGATAGAAATAGACTCCGCTGGCAAGATTAGAAGCATTGAAATCAACCGAGTAATATCCAGCAAGTTTTTCTTCGTTAACAAGGGTAATAACTTCACGTCCAAGAATATCATAAACCTTGATGGAAACAAATCCGTCTTTTGGAATAGCAAAATTAATTTTTGTTACAGGATTAAACGGATTTGGGAAGTTCTGTGATAATGAATAAGTTTTAGGAACTCCAGTTAATTCGTTGTTGACATTCTGTAGTATCTGGAATGTCAGTTGGACGTTCGGTCTATTTGATTGTGCAGAGCCACTGGTTAACTGTGTACATCCATCTCCGGTTGAAAGGTCACTGTATTGTACCCAGGTTTTTCCAGCATTGGCGGTTGCATAAACAGGTGAGTATTGTGTGTAGGAAGAATTATTGTAACAAATCTCAATTAAAAGGTTACTTGTACCATTCCAGTAAAATGGGGTCGTAAGGTTAATGTTTTGCCAACCTGTGCCTGGTAGAGTATATACTCCATCATAGCAAATTGTCCAACCTGTTGACACAAATCCACTAAGAGAAGTTAAAGTGGTATTTTGAATCTTGACTTTGAAGCCATTCATTGGTGCTGGGTCTGCTGTGATAACATTGAACCCGACTTTTGTGATGTATGCAGGGAACCCACCAGCAGCGGAGATTTCACTACCTAATAACAGAATATCAGTTCTTCCATCCATCCAGTAAGTTGTGTATGGATAGTTGGATGATAATGTACCATTGCCAATAATTGCCCAGTTCTGACCTACTACTACAACAAATGAATCGATTTTGCTCAGCAAGCCATTAGCAGCATACATTTTCAACCTGAAGGTAATAGTAGTTCCAAGTGGGGTAGATGAGGCAGCGGTGACGTTGAAATATTTTCTCAACGAATCAAGTGCAGGAATGTTACCGTAGACAATACTATCTCCTGTGATAGTGATATAAGGGGAAGTACAGGAAAGTTTTGCTGAAACAGCAGTTGCCATTGAAGTGCCGGCATTCCTGATTGCAATCTTGAACTTTACATTTTCACCAGGATCAAGCCTTCCATTGTTATTACCACTTGAATCAGTAATGATATTAGTTCCCATTGACATTACTGGTGCGTGGGCAGTAATGGTGAAATTGCTTATCCAGGTATATGAACCACTTTGAGCGATAAAGGTAAAAGAGACCTGCCTGCCGTCTGGAATCAAAGGACTAACATTATAGGCAAAAGCATTATTGATTGTTACAGTGGAATTTGGATTTATGTTGCCATAGGTTTCAGTACTATCTGTTATGGTAATATAAGAATCAGTTGTTCTTAGTTTGCATTGCACATTGTTAGCAACCTGTGAACCAACATTCTTTGCGCGCAGATTTAGTTTGTTTGTCTCATTGTAGTCCATTAATCCATTGCCGTTCCCAAGAGGAGGTGCATCGTTAATGGATACTGAGTCAAACACTACGTATGGTCCTGTTGCAGGAATTACATTAACATATCCTTCGTATCTGCGATAATTTTGTTTTGTTACAACAACTTTCATTACCTGACCCGGGACCTGTGTTCCTGGAATTGTGACGCTTACGGGGGAACCGGTTCCTATTGCTGTACCGAGTAATTCATTGTTGATTGAAAGAGCAATAAGAGAACTGTCATTTGCTGTTACATAGAATGATGTTGCACCTGCAACTATTGCAGAAGCATGGCTAACTGTCAGGTTTTGAGGGACATTGAAAAAGAGGTTTAGAAATGCATCACAGTGAGCATGAAATAATCTGTAAGTAACAAGTTTATCTCCTGTGTTATATGGCCAGCTGGATTGTTGCAGGAAGTATTTCCCGGCTGCCATTCCGAAAGCGGGCTTGGCACCTCTTGAAGCAGGGGTTGTTCCGAACTGAGGCATAAAGTTTGGCCACATATGATCGTACATCCCCCAACAATAAGTATCATTTACAAAAGAATAAGAAACTTCAGTAGGACAAACCATTCCAAGTGCACCTGAATTCTGGTTATTATATTTATAACGGTAAAATACTTCTACAAAGCTACCTTCCGCCGGACAACCAGAAGGATTGTGGTACGCTCCTGTTTGACAGTTAATCGAGTAAATAAATGTCAGATCAGTATTGGTCAATCCACTGATATTAGAGGTTGTGTATGCAGGTTCACCCCAGCCGGTATACATACCGTGATCCCTATGTTGTAATAAGAATGCACCAGCATTAATAGCATTATTTATCATAGTTGCGTTGCCACCATCCCACCCACCAAGGGAATCTGGAGTCATAGGTATATAACCCAATCCAACCGTTCCAAAGAAATTTACAACGGTTTGTGTGTTAGTAGCAGTTGACCAGATTGTACCTGGTGTGCCAGAATATATTTTATTAATACGAGTTGGGGTTTTTCCCATTTGATATTTAAAGAAGCCACCAAGTACTTCGGAACATATCTGGAACCATCTTTCTGTTTGCCAGCCTAACGCAGTTATAGGATGAGAATAGTAATATGAACTTGTAGGTGGGTTTCTTTCATAATTAAGATTCTTTGTGATTAAAGTTTGCAACTGGGTATTATTATTTGCTATGATTCGTGAGAAAACTATTTCTGGCATTTCATCTCCATTGACATCTGCATAGTAATTATCAGATGCAAAAGAGGGGTAAGAAGCAGGATGTGGCTGTAAAATAGAAATGATAGTAGAATTAGCATCTGTTCCATAATCAGCCATCAGACAGATTGCAGCGGGTTTTATTGTCCACGTGTTCCATATATTAGTAACCCAGCTCTTTATTGCCGAAACGGTATTTCCTCCAATATCAGAAAGTTTGAATACACCTGTCTTAATACCCTGTGCAGTTCTAAAATTCTTGAGAGTATCAGCCCAGGCAGCAAAATCTGGACCATTTGGAATTACAATAACATATTCATAGCCTGTTTCCAGCATTATGTCCTTATACCTGTGGTCGAAATCAATTTTGGGTAAAGAACTGTAATTCAAAAGTATATCGCTTAAAATTGGTTCCCACCATCTGCTTCGATATGCATCGTTACCAAAATGCCCGTTTCCTCCGATAAAACTAACTTCTACTTTCAAATCACGATAAACAATTAATTCTTTAGTTACTGGATTGTATTGGAACGGAGTTATTCCAAGTATTACAGCATCAACACCTCTGATTTGTGTTGGATTGGAAATCATTACAGGAGAAGAAGGATAGTAAGCATTTTTTCCATAAACCTCCATATCTTTAGAATACCTTAGCGGAGTAGGATCGTTGTCCAATGGAAGAACTGGAGCTGGAGCGATTTCAACGTTTTTGATAACCTCAGTTCTGTAAGACACAATTCTGTAAGTTACAGAAGCGCCTTGAGGAATTGCAATGTAATGTCCTGTTCCTGCAAGATCCGGTTTACCAGCGTCGTTTGGCAGGAAAATCCCCGGTACTTTTGCAGCTTTCATAACAGTTCCATCGACGTTTACGTCTTCAAGGAACATATTGGTGATGGAGTAATTAATTTCTACTCCAAAATTGCTTTGTTTTGTGAGTGAGAATCCCGCTGGTCCCCAACTATCAGTATATCTATATTGTTGGGAAAAAACGAGATTAACACAACATAAAACGAGAATTAGACCTAAAAAAGAAATTACAAATTTTGTTTTCATGATAATAAGACTTTTTTTTTTGAAAAAATCTTTTTAAGAAAAAATAATTTTGACAACATTACCCCTTCTTAAGTATGTTACCCTCATTTCTGCAGCATAGTTAAAAATTGTATTAATAAAAAATAAAGTCAAGTTAAAAAAATGTAGAATAAAGCCATAGAGTGAGTATGAGTAGATAAGAAATTCTTTAGGAGTAAGAGAAAATAATATAGTTCCGTCAATAGTATAAATTTTCTAAGAGAGCATTGTTTATGTGAAACTACAAAGAAATCAATTAAACTTCTATTGGTTGATAGCTCTGTTTTTTACCAGCGTAGAAAGCCTTGATATTGTTTTCGATGACCTCTGAACCCTTTTTCTGAAAAAGGGTATATATAGCTTTTTCAAAGTTTTTATCTGGAATAGATAAGTAGGCAGAAGCAGCTCCCAGAATAACAACATTTGATAATTTTACAGAACCACAATCACGTGCTACAGCTTCCGCATCAAATAAGATATAGCGGGGTTGTCTTTTAATTTCTTCTATAATCAGGTTAATATCAGGATATTTCGCAATATTTATAAAAGGTTTCGAATTGGAAATAATCCAGCCATCAGCGGATAAATATGGTAAATATCTTAAAGCTTCTAGTGGTTCAACAGAAATTATCATATCTGCCTTGCCATAAGGTATGAGGTCAGAATAAATTTCCTTATCAGAAATTCGTAGATGCGATTGAACGTCCCCACCTCTCTGGCTCATACCATGTACTTCCGACTGTTTCAGCTTTAAACCCATATCTATTGCAGCCAAACCAATGAGAGCAGCTATAGTTAAGATTCCCTGTCCCCCAACGCCTGATAGTATTATATCTTTTTTCATTTTTTCGAATCTCTTTTTCTTTTTGAAAGTGTTTGTATACATTCTCTTCGTGGAATAATAACGGAGACTCCCTGGTAATCAAGTTCTTCTTTTATTATTCTTATATTTTCTTGATGATTTTTTCTTATGGGGTTTATAATTCTAATATGTTCTTCTTTTACCCCGATACCTTTGCAAATATGTTCTATTCTGTTAGGCGCTGCAGATGGTTGTCCTCCTGTCATAGCAGTTGTAGCGTTATCAAGGATAAAAACAGTAATTGGAGAGTTATCATTGACTGCATCTAATAACCCAGTTATACCGGAATGTGTAAAGGTTGAGTCTCCAATTACAGCTACTGCAGGAACAAGTCCTGCATCAGCTGCACCTTTTGCCATTGTGATTGAAGCGCCCATATCAACACAGGAATTTATCGATTCATAGGGAGGTAATGCTCCAAGTGTATAGCAACCTATATCACTAAAAACACGTCCTTTTGTAAGAGAAGCAAGGACAGTATTTAAGTCAAGATATGAGTCGATATGTGGACATCCCGCACAAAGTGAAGGAGGTCTTGGTGTAACAAAAGAGGGAATGGGTTTCCCGTATGTATCAGGCAAATTCAAAGCTTGTGCTACAATATTTGGATTTAATTCTCCATCCCGTGGCAGAGTGCCATCCAGTCTCCCTTTGATGGGTTTTCCATTATTTAATGCACCTCTGAGAAGCTCTTCAACTAAAGGGGCACCTTCTTCTAATACCAGTAACTCGTTACAATCATTGTATATTTTAGTTAGCAAATTAATTGGAAGGGGATATTGTGTTATTTTAAGCACTGGGTTTGGTACTATTCCGTCGGGGTAATTTTCCATTAAGTAATTATAAGAGAGCCCGCAGGCAATAATACCTCTGGATTTATCGGTGCCTTCATAATATTTATTAAACCCTGATGTTTCAGATTCAGAGGCAAACTTGGGCTGATTTTGGAGTAAGCCTTTATACTGGACTCTTGCAATCGAAGGGAGTAAAACAAATTGAGTTAATTTCAGAGGCAGTTTGAGTTCGTTTTGAGTTCTGAGACCATTTCTTTGAACTGCAGCTCTTGAATGTGCAAGGCGGGTAGTTATTCTAAGTAAAACAGGTATTCCAAATTTTTCTGAAATATCAAAAGCATAAAATACCATATCATAAGCTTCCTGTTGGTTAGAAGGCTCAAGTATAGGTACAAGTGCAAATTTTCCATAGAATCTTGAATCCTGTTCATTCTGAGATGAATGCATTGAAGGGTCATCGGCAGCAACTACAACAAGACCACCATTAGCTCCAGTGATAGCAGAGTTAATAAAACCGTCAGCAGCAACATTTAATCCTACATGCTTCATACAGACCATAGAACGTTTTCCTGCGTACGACATCCCGAGAGCGGCTTCCATAGCCGTTTTTTCATTTGTACACCAGGTTGCTTTAATCTTTTTCTCTTTACTCTCTTTTGAATTGATTACATATTCTGTAATCTCTGTTGATGGCGTTCCGGGGTAGGCATAAATTCCTGATATTCCTGCGTCAATTGCGGCCTGGGCAATTGCTTCATCGCCTAACAATAAGAGTTGTTTCATATTTTAGCTTAAATAAATATAAAGTTAGATATAATAAATGATAATTAAGATGGAAAAAAATCCCCCCAATATGAAAATAAAATCCCTAATCTGGATTTTGTGGAATGCCGATAGAGAATTATAGCAGGAGGATAAGGGAAGTTTTAATACTACCAATTGAGCTGGCAGAGGGACTTGAACCCCCGACCGGCTGATTACAAATCAGCTGCTCTACCAGCTGAGCTATGCCAGCATTACAAATGTCTCATACAAATATAACATTTTAGAAAATTTGATTCAATCACTTATCATTAACCGGATTTCTTTTTTCGTATCTTTACTTTGCTTTTGACTTTTTCAGGAGGATAAAGTTTTAGTACCTGACCTACATAAATTTTGTTTGATTTAAGATTATTCCACTTTTTGAGGTCACTCAAAGAAATATTATAATCATCTGCTATTGACTCGAGTGTATCTCCCTTTTTCACTTTATAAGTTTTTGGTGAAGTGTTCTTTTCTTTGACAATTGTTTTTGGGCTGGATACATAAAGTTTCATTCCCGGTTGAATTACATCAGTGGTTAAATCATTCCATTGCTTAAGTTGTTTGATTGTTACATTGTATTTATCGGCAATCATAGTCAGGTTTTCGCCTTCTTTTACTGTGTGTGTTTTTGATGATTTAGTGTTTTGTTCCTTTTCCTTTGTTTTAGAAGGCTTGGTTACTATCAATTCCTGACCGGGGACAATTACATCATTTTTTAAATCATTCCATTCTCTCAAGTCTGCTACAGAAACATTATATTTATCCGCAATGAGAGTAAGATTCTCACCTTCTTTAACAACGTGCGTTTTAGATTTATTAGTTACTGTTTTTTCCTTTTTAGAAGTTGTAGGCTTTGACACATACAATTTCTGTCCTGGAACGATAACATCGTTTTCAAGCTCATTCCATTCGATAAGGTTAGCTACAGTTACATCATATAGTTGAGCAATAAGGGTTAAGTTCTCATTTTCTTTTACTATATGAACTTTTGTTTTAGTTTTTTCGGATTCGGTTGTCTGAATTTTTTTGGTTGAATATATTTTTAATTTCTGTCCGGTTATAATTTTATCATCTTTCAATCCGTTCCATTTCTTTATATCTGCTACTGTTACTCCGTATTGTTCGGCAATTTTACTCAGAAAGTCCCCACTTTTAACAATGTAGATTTGTTCGTTAGAAGATTTTTCTGTTTCAGTTTGTTTTTTCTCTACGGTTTCTTTTTTCTTTGTTTGTGTTTTCTCGTTATTTGTGTTTTGTCTTACATCTTTAGTATTGGTTTGGTCATTATAGACAACGTCTTTTTTTTCTGTTACTTCAGTTTGGGTTTTGTTGGTAGTATCTTTTGTGGTTGGTTGTTCTTCAGGGAGTCCTTTCAATTTACGATATTGTTTATCTGAAAGATATACGTAAAGAACCTGATTTTCTTTTGGTGAAGTCCCGAAAGGTATATTATTCCATATTCTTAAATCAGTAGTTCTTACAAAAAATGAGTCTGCTACTGTATTAAGCGATGCTTGAGCAGGAAATTGATAGGTAAGTTTGGTCTTATTAGTGGTGCTTGCTATTGACCTGGCATCTCCCGGATCATAATCTTTAATTTTATAAACTGTTTTAGAAACCTGTTCAACAAATCCCTGTTCTTCGTTACCAATAAACTCAACTTTTGCAATGTTTTCATAGTCAGGGGATTTCTTAAGATTATTAATAAATTTTTGATAGGTCCCTGAAGGGATTCTAAGATGATATGGAATATCATATTTGGGAACAACTTCACCTGTTAATTCTGAATTCAATTCTCTTATTGTTTCAATATCAGAATCGGTAAAATCTGCAACCTTTTGGAGTGGAATTTCTATATTGATATTTATACGGTCAAAAGAAATTGGAGAAGCATACTCAACATCTTTAAATCCATATGTTTCAGGGTCTTTAAAGATAAACGACAGAGCAATGATAGAAGGGACATAGTTTTTTGTTTCACCGGGCAAATATTGTCTTATATCCCAGAAATTTCTTGAGCCTGCTTTGTTTATTGCATTCTCCACCCTTGCGGGACCAGCATTGTAAGCTGCAAACGCAAGATACCAGTCTTTAAAATTTTCATATAAGTCTCTCAGATGTCTGGCAGCAGCATCGGTTGATTTCTCAATATCCCTTCTGTCATCTCTATATTGATCTGCAGTAAGTCCGTAACTTGCACCGGTTGTAGCCATAAACTGCCACATACCAACAGCGCCTGCCCTTGAAACTATGGTTGGGTTTAATCCTGATTCCTGTACTGCAAGATATACAAGCTCTTCGGGTACTTTGTAATATCTCAAAATACGTCTCATAATTGGAAAATATTTACCGGAGCGATAAAGAGTTTTATCAATGAAGGCACGACCCCGATCAGTTTTGACAAAGAAGTCAATGTATTCATCAACAGCTTTATTACGTGAAAAATTAAGTTCATTTCCATCAGGCAGTGGTTCTCTATCAGCAACGACCGATTTTTCATTGATAATTTCGTAAGGGATATTATACTTTTTAGCAAATTTAAGTGCCTGATTATTTTTATCAATTCTATCACCATACAGATAAATGTAGTCCTGAACGACACTTGTCAAAAGCTCAGTATAATCTTTTTTCCAGCTGGTATTTTTGGGGTCATCGAGTATTCGATTATCCACTTTTTTAAGAGTTTTAAGTACCCCGTCAAATTTTTCTTTTGCACGTGTCTCATCTGCAGTCTCGTTAAAGGCAAGTGACTGTTTGTATTCATTAAATGCTTTGTCAATGACAGAGTACAAACCTATGGAATCCTGTTGTCGTGTTGTATCAGGCTTCTTTACTTCGGAAGAAGTACAACCTACAAGCCAAATTCCAATATAAACAATTGTGAAGATTACAGCTAAATGGGATATGGTTTTTAATATACGGGCAGAAAAATTATCCTTCATAATTTTAATTTTATCTTGAAAGTAAAATATCGGTAAATTATGGTAAATTCAAGTTATTTTTTAAAGTTGAACGGTAATTTATAAGTTTATAAGTAAGTTATGAAAAAACAAATCACTGACATTTCTGTCAGTGATTTGTTTGTGGAGGGTCGAGGGAAAAACTATTTTGATTTAATCTTATAGGTCATAACGGTGCCAGCAAAGCTTTTACTTGTCCAGTAGTTTGTTTCCTTAACTCTACTTATTATATGTTCTTTAAGATATTTGTTGTTACTTTCAACTGATAACAAATCTATCTTGCCATTATTGAAAACAATTAATTTAACTTCGGCAGTACCTTTAAGATTTTTACCTGTTAGTGAAAGATATGCTGTCTGTGATAGCAATGATTTAAGTTCTTTACCAAGCTGTAAGTTTAGGGTTGCATTATTTGCTTTATTATCTGGATTATTAATTGCAAAAGCAGAAATACTTCCCAGAGCGAATATCAAAGCCACTAATACTAAAATAAATTTGATAGTTTTCATATATATTTCCCTTTCTGTTTTAGTTTTTGTTTTGCTAAATTCTTTCATCTACCTTATATTCGTAAAAATTCCCAAAATGTTTCACTTACCCGGGATAGTTAACGATTTCTTAATATTGCTTAAATGAAGAAGAATTTTAGAATTATTGTTCCTGAAATTAAAGGCAGGGTTCGGATAGATAAGTACCTTACGAGTCTGATTGAGAATGCTTCACGTACTAAGGTTCAGAAAAGCATAAATCTTGGAAATGTTATAGTAAATGGGAATCTTGTAAAATCAAATTATATTGTAAAACCCTCTGACGAAATTGAAATAGAACTACCTGTTCCCGAAAAACAGGAAATTCTGCCTGAAAATATTCCATTGGATATTGTGTATGAAGATCAATATTTGTTGATAGTAAATAAACCTGCTGGAATGGTTACACATCCAGCGTATAAGAATTATAGTGGGACACTTGTTAACGCTTTGCTTTACTATTCACAACAAAAAAACGATAAACTTTCTGATTTGAATGGTTTTGAACGAGCAGGGATTGTACACAGACTTGATAAAGACACATCGGGTTTGCTTGTAGTGGCAAAGGATGAAGTTACACATAGAAAACTGTCAGAGTTATTTTTTCACCATAAAATCAAGCGCGAATATCAGGGTATAGTCTGGGGCAGGTTACGACAAAAAAGAGGAACAATAGAGGCAAAACTTGCAAGAGATAAAAAGGACAGAAAAAAGATTGCTGTTGTTAGAAATGAATCTGAGGAAGGTAAACTTGCTATCACAGAATATGAAGTTCTGAAAGAATACGAATTTCTTTCCCTTATAAAGTTTAATCTAAAAACAGGCAGGACCCACCAGATACGGGTACATTTATCTTCTATAGGACATCCTATCTTTGGAGATGAAACTTATGGGGGCAGAAAACCACATGGGATTACTATGACTACTTCATTAAGAAATAAAATCAATAACCTATTTCTTCTATTACCACGTCAGGCATTACACGCCAGGGTGCTTGGATTTGTGCATCCCTCGTATGGAAAAGAAATGATTTTTGAATCACAACTTCCTGAAGATATGCAAAATTTTTTAATGGAATTAAAAACAAATTAGTTTTTCATAATTTCGAAATGTGATATCTTCCCACCAAGATGTGAAGTGTAAATCATCATTCCCTGGGTTGCAAGGAGTAAAAGCAAAACAAAAACTGCAAACCAAAAGGGTATAGATTTTCTGATTATTCCAATTAGTACCCCAATTAAGGCTAAACCTGCTGTAATCTCCATTACAATAAGACTTGACTTAGCAAATTCTTCATGAGGTTCAATAGCCTCTTCATTAACTCCTTCTATTCCTTTAACGCCCCCCTCTGCATTTTCACCGGAAATAAATACCGGAATTGTTAATAAACCAAGCAGAACAACCAGAGCAAAGTTTAGTTTCAGTGCAGACTGATTTCTTTTCCCAATCGCATACAACAGCATTAATAAGAGGAATGCAGTGCCGAACACCGGTAGATGGTTAATTAAAAGATGTAAGTGAGCTGCCGATGGCATAGATACTTTTTTATATATTAAACTAATTAAATATTAAACGTAATTAACTACAAAAAAGTTCAATAAATAAAAGGAAGTAATTTTTTTGTTTGTTTTGTATACTGTTGATAAAAAATAAACTTCTGCTTGAGAATATTTTCTTCATAATGAATCTTTATGAGCAAATCGATAAGAAGTATTAGCCAGATAATGAATAATATGAGATTAAAATCAGGTAGTATCCAACACAGTGTAACTCCAAGTGTAGCGAGATACATAGGGTGCCTGATATATTTATAAGGACCGATGTTTATAAATTCTGAACCTTCAAGTAAATCGGGAGAAACATTAAATCTGAACTTCATTGAAATCAAAGCCCATACTCCTAAAAGGATAAATAATATTTGAATAATAAGTGTAAAAAAATTTATGCTGATAATAATTCCTCTAACGGCCAGTAATATTATACAAGTAAACTGAACTATTACAAGAAAAATTGAAAGTCTGGAGCGAAAAATGAGTTTCATTTAATTCATACTTTTTCAGCCTACTAAATAAATTAAACAAATTATTTGAGCTTTAAAATTCTTTTGTTGCTTTATAAAAAATCTGAAAAAATGAATTCTGTATTGATTCAAGTTTTGGTTTCATACGATAAAGGTCGACTGCATCCGAAAAGGAGAAATATTTTTAGAGACAAAGCGGACAATAATTTCACCTGGCACTGTGTGTCTCCAATTGTGTAAAGTAGTTTTAATGTTTTTGACGTAGAAGGACAGGGGACAGTAATAAGTCCGTGATTAGCCGATGAACAAATTTATTTCGATTTTGTTGCAATATAAATATATTTTAAATTTACTATCCCTGTATTGAAAACCTGATGTTCCGTGTTTGGTGGAATATAGGCAACATTACCGAACTTAAGGTCAAGGTTCCTATTATTTGTTATTTTTACCTGTCCTTCTCCCTCAAGAACTACAATCATCTCTTCATATATTTCAGTACTATGTAAATGGCCAGCTTTATTAGGTGCAATTGTTACAACACCGGAGTAAAACACTACGGAGTCTTTTTCCCCATCAAAAATTTTCTGATAGTTTGTTGACTCAGGATTAAATATTATAATTTGAGGTACAGCTCTAGCCCCTATTTCTATATCTTGTGAAAAAGCTTGCTGGCTGATAACCAAAAAGAATATCGTTGTAAGGATAAAATATATCAGCCTATGGAAATTTTCTTTTATTGTTTTTTGTTTTATTTGGTCCATATATTTTGTTTTGTTGAGTATTTTTTAAACTTTGTAGTCAATATCCTGACGATTATCCCAATGCGAAACTGAGAAGTGAGATGCTTCTTAACCGGTGCCGAGTTTGAATATAGGTTAATGTTATCACTTCCACTTTCTGTAATTTACTTGTAAAAATAGTTTTTTATTCTGGCACTGCTGTTGAGATGCATTTCTATAATTTTTAAAGGAAACTGTTACTTTGTTGTTTTGCTATCCGTTTTGTTCAGGATACTGTCAACTGGTTCCCAGAGCTCTATTTTGCTCCCTTCAGGATCAAGGATGTGAACAAATTTTCCATATTCGTATGTTTCAATACTATCAAGAATTGTTACTCCTTTCTCTTTAAGTTTTTTAACAAGTCCTTCAATATTTTGAACTCTGTAGTTTATCATAAATTCTCTTTTTGAAGGACTAAAATAATTACTTGATTTCTTAAATGGACTCCATATTAAATAGTTTATCTCTTCCGGTCTGTTTGAATTTCTGAATTCAAATACCGAACCGTAATCGTTAATTTCAAGTCCTAAGTTTTGGTTATACCATTCTTTTATTTTTTCAGGGTCATCTGAGAAAAAGAATATTCCACCAATCCCGGTTACTTTAGGAGTTGTGTCATTAGGTAAAGCTTTGGTGTTAGTTGTTGTATTCTGATTGTCATTCATATAAGTTGTCTTTTTTGTTGTTGAACTCCAGCCAACAGTAATAATTGTAAGTAATAATATAATGGATAGTCTTTCCGTATTCTATTTATTTATTACTAAATAGGAAAGTATTCAAACCAACATAGAATCAAATCTTTTTAAAATTACACCGTTTGGTAATAAATAGGACTCATCGAATATTTTTGTAAATCCATTTAGATTTAATAAAGTCTGGAGATAATTTTCGTTAACGTTATGATGAATTTTTTCCAGGCACGTAAACTTAGAAGAATATTTACTTGTGCTTATAAATGAATTTTGAGTACTAATTTGGAACACAATTGAGAGAACACCCCCTTTTTTTAAAATTCTTAATATTTTAGGGATTACAACTTCTTCATTGAGGTATTCAAATACCAGGTTTGAGATTACGAGATCAATATTGATTAAATTAAACTCATCTTTGTTAACATCCATTAGTATGTATTTAATATTTTCATACGGAAATCTTTTGGAACAAATATCAAGATAATTTTTGTTAATATCTATTGCATATACTTTTTTAATGTTTTTACAATATTCAAGTCCATTTCCACCAGCTACCCCTATAAATACCAAACTTGAAGGATGATAGTCATTTATTTGCTTTTGAGTTATTTTATTTAATGTTTGTAATTGAAACACTAAAGAAACAGACATATGATTTTCATAATCGGTAAGATCAATTTTTTGCCATTCATTATTCATTGCAACTACTGTTATTTGTATATATGTATAAAACAGGTTTTAGTATAATGTCTGCGAATATATGTTATCTCTCCTGTTGTTTTTTCAATCAAGTAGTAATAACTTCTTCCACTTCACGGCGTGGTGTAGGTTTGATTTCTTTGCCGTAGCCAAGTCGCAATATAAGTTGAGGGAAGCCTTTCATTTGAAATAATTCCCGAACCTGCTGGCGTAGTTCAGGGATTTCCAGAGGTTGATTCAGATACGATGCAGCAATATTTTTTGAAGCAGCTTTTAGAAGCAACTTTTCAAGTGCAATACCGGTCTTTACCCAGTCAAGGGGAGTATCCCTTTTACTCTCAAGTATAACAATGAGAGGTGAGCCTTTAACAAGATTCCTATCTCTTGCAGCCTGAATTTCTCCCCAATTGAGATTACCAATGAAGAAAGGACTACCATACGATATTAAATCCCCCATTCCAAAAGCGTAGCCCGGTATTCCATCTTTACTATTGGTCCTGTTTGGATGAATCCACTGTGCAAGTTCCCTACAAAAACTTTTATTGGCAGCCTGTATTCTATCAGCATTCTCAATGATTCTAATCATATTTTCCCGGTTGTTTTCTTCTATAATATGTAAAGTGATGTTTTCCTCGCTAATCAATGCTTTAAACTTTTCGATGAAAAATTGATCAATTTTATCTTCTGCATAAGGTAGTCTGTTGGTTCTCCGAATCTTAATTGCGTGAAAAAGTTTCCTGTCATTTTCATCTGGTTCATATCCGGGAATAGGTTTAATTTTTGCGAGCCAATCATTATCTGCTTCATCCGGAAAATATTCAATCTGAGGAATATACTCATAATATTGCATTGCTATTATAAGATTAGCAAGAGCTGCACCACAACTAATTATCAACTCCCGGTCGTCAGGGTCTATTACTGGAAGTGCCCGGGATCTATCTGCATATAGATCAATTGCTATTTCCTCTTCTTTGATGGAAAAAATCCAGGGCTGTGTGTTGTGTCCGGAAGGAGCAAGTATTGCATATTTAATAAAATGTTTTAATTTTTCTCTAACAGTTCCATGTTTTGGAAAATCTTCCTCTTTTACTTCCCAGGCTATTAGATTGTTTTTCATATTTCCTGTAGTTTTGTTTTTTTATTTCTACTTTTGAAAATAGAAATTTTTTTGAACAAATAAAAACTATAAATTGGTTTACTGTCTCCATTGAATCTGGCTCAATTCAGTTTCTTTTCCTTTAAATATTACCGCGCCTTCACGTTTTATCTGAATTATATTTTTTTGTTTAGTTTCAATATATTTCAAAACTGATTTTGATGGTAACCTAAAATATCTAACGTTAGGTGGAAACACAATGGTAAAGTTGGGGTCAACTATATCAAAGAAAAGTTTATCAAACCTTTTTGATGAACCTGCCTGACCTAATTTTAGAACACTTGATTTCAAAATACCTCCATATGTTAATGCAATCTTTCTATATATAATTGAATCGTTACCACCTGCAAAAAATACTGATAAGTTATTACACTTTAGAAGAAAATCCATAAACTTACTTTTTATCTCAAAACTATCTTTTTGCTGAGGAGATAGAATATACAATTTTGTAATTTCGTCTATAGTTACGATATCTCCCTGTTCAAGATATTTGATAGTAACAGTATTTTTGTTAAGGATAGTATCTATTTCCGGGTCATAATATTTGCAGGTTGCGGGAGTAAAACAATTTTTTATTTCAAAGTTTGAAAAAATTTGTCTGATACTACTGGTTTCAATTTTGTTATCTGTTATAATAAGGGCATCAAGTTTATTTATTCCTTCCCGTTGTAATACTGGCGTAATAAATTTTTCAGCGGGAATTATGTCGTCAGAAATCATACCCAAATTAATTAATATACTTTTACCCCCGGGAGTAGTAACAAGAGTTGATTCACCTGTCCTTGTTGAGATAAAGATAATTTTAAGCTCCGGTGACTTGATTGATATTATCATCTTGAACAGGATTATTAAAAGAACTATTATAAGTCGTGGCAGAAAATTATCTTTATTAGCAAAAATTAAAATGAGTATAGAAAAATAATAAATTATAATTGTAATTAAATCTATTCGATAAACAGTTATAAAAGCATAAGGTAATTGAGCGGCAAATCTGGTAAAGAGCAAAATGAAACTAAGTAGAAGTTTATTTGAAGCAGCAACTGATGATGCAAGAAAATCAGAAACAGTGCTCAATAAGATTTGTACAAATCCCAGCGCGAGTGAAAGATTTGAAAGAGGAACTATGACAAGATTTGTGAAAAATGAAACAAAAGATATTTTCTCAAAATAATGAGCAGATACCAGCACAGTCCCAATTTGTGCCGCAACTGTTACTGTAAGCATTAGTAAAATAGGTCTGAAGAAAGTAAGAATTTTATTTGTATTAAATTTAATTTTTTGTATTAATCGTTTATTGATTATTTCATAAAAGTAAACAACTGAAAATGTAGCAATATAAGAAAGGACAAAACCGGAATCGAAAAGTTGTTTTGAGTCGATTACAAGTATAATAATAGCAGATAGTCCCAGTGAATTATAGATATTAGGTTTTCTCTGAACGAGAAAGGAGAGTAGAATAACAATTCCCATAATAGCCGCTCTGATTATTGAAGGAGGATACCCGGTAAAAATAACATAGAGGATTAGGAAAACAATAGTTATCAAATAGCGAATTTTTTTAGGGATTTTAAATAAAGAAAGTAATATATTTACCGCAATAATTACATAAGCAACGTTAAGTCCTGATACTGCTACTATATGCATTACACCTGCTTTTACAAAGGTGTCTTTTACTTCTTCTGAAATACCATCTCTATCACCTGTGACAAGACCTTTCAGTAATTCCCCTTCATCTCCTCCTGTATAAATGTTAATGTTCTTATTTGAATATTTTCTTGCATTTAAAATTGCTTTACTGATAAAATTTAAATTTACATCTCTATTGATAACGGTTATCAGATAAATATCATCAACAATCAGCAGTTTATAAATATTATGTATTGTAAGATACTGCTTATAGTTAAATTCTCCGGGGTTAGCTTCTTTACCTGGGGTAAGAAGCCTTCCCGATAGTAAAAGTTCATAGCCGACTTCTAAAGGCTCAATTGGTTTTTCTTTTAGGTAAACAAGTATATCACCTGAAACTGGAAAAGTATCATTCTTAGTATAAATTTTTTCAGTTTCCAAAACAAATCTTATCTTTTCAGTATCTTTGAAATGAATTTCAGAAATTATACCAGATAATTTAATAAGTTCATTTTCTTTTGTGTCTCTGACGTTGGTAATGTGTGAAGCAGGGAGGTAGTGAAAATCTATTTGTGATTTCAAGATACCAGCAAGAATTATAAGGAAAAGCAAAAAAACATTTTTTTCACTTTCTGATTTTGTAAATAAGTAAGTAATAATATAAAAAAATAAAATCAGAAGGGTAACCAAAGGATTAACCTTTATTAAATGTCCGATTAAAATACCACAAATAAAAAAAATAACAAACTTGAATGCAGGCGCGTTTTTCAACTCTTTGTTGATTTTGGGATAATTTAATTTTTTTAGATTGCTTTCACAAGAATTTTATTTATCAATTTCGGAGGAGAAAATAACTTTATCAACTGGATGCTTTTTGTTACTTTTATTCTTATGAATATAATTGAGATAATTAAAAAGAAACGTGATAACCAAAAACTTACCAAAAGTGAAATAGACTTTGTTATCAAAGGTGTAGTCTCTGGTACGATAGCTGATTATCAGATTTCTGCTCTTATAATGGCAATTTATTTAAACAAGCTTGATGAGGAAGAAACTTTTTACCTTACAGAATCGATGTTGAAAAGTGGAGAGGTGATTGATTTAGGTTATATACAAAAACCCAAAATAGATAAACATTCTACGGGTGGAGTGGGTGATAAAGTATCGCTTATAATTGCTCCTATTGTTGCAAGTTGTGGAATTGTTGTTCCAATGATTTCGGGGAGAGGATTAGGACATACTGGAGGCACACTTGATAAGCTTGAATCTATTCCTGATTTTGATGTTAACCTGTCAATAAGAAAGTACAAATCACTTCTGAACAAGATTGGAGTAGCGCTTATTGGACAAACAGATAATCTTGCTCCAGCTGATAAAAAGATTTATGCTATCAGGGATGTTACGGCAACTGTTGATAATGTTTCACTTGTAACAGCAAGCATTATGAGCAAAAAATTAGCAGAAGGTGCAGATGGTTTTGTATTTGATATAAAAATAGGTTCTGGAGCAAATCTTCAAAATTATTCTGATTGCATTGAACTTACAAAGTACTTGCTTGGAATCTCCAGAAGGTTTAATAAAAAAGCAATTGCAGTACTCACAGATATGGAAGAACCCCTTGGAAATAAAATTGGAAACTGGCTTGAGGTAGAGGAATCAATAGAAGTTCTGAACGGGGTAGAAATTGATGATTTGTTACAGATATCGTTGAAACTCGCGGGAGCAATGATATATCTCGGAGAAAAAGCGCGAACAATTTCAGAAGGTGAAGAAATTGCTATTGAAAAGATAAAGTCAGGCGAAGCTTTTAAAAAATTTCTTCAAATAGTTAAGTATCAAAAAGGGAATGTTAAATATGTTCTTAACTGGTCTAATTTCAAAAGAGCATCTAAGAAAAGGTGTGTATATGCTCAGAAAGATGGATACATTAATAAAATGGATGCTTATAAATTTGGTTTAGCCGCTGTAGAACTCGGTTGTGGCAGAAAAAAAGTAGATGACAGCATCGATTATAGAGCTGGCATCATTTTAAAAAAGAAGGTCGGTGATAGGGTGAAAAAAGGTGAGGTTATTTGTGAGTTGTACTCCTCAGAGAATATCAGGATTCAGAAGGCATTCCTTATTTTATCAGGGGGGATAGTTATATCAAAAAACAAACCCCCATTAAGGCAATTAATAAAAGAAGTGATTAAAATTAAATGATAAAGCCAATTGTAAAATTTATTTCGGTACTCTCAACGGTTTTAATCATTCTGGGCTTCCTGATATTCATTTTTATGAAAGAGGATAAGTTCCCGGCACCTGAAAACACCCATACGGAAACTTTTATCGTTGTGCGTGTTATAGATGGTGATACATTTGAACTTTCCAATGGACAAAGAGTTAGAATGCTGGGAATTGACACTCCCGAGAAATATGATTCGAAAAAACTTGAACGTGATGTGGAGATAACTAAACAGGACAGGAAAACAATAAAAAGATTAGGAGAATTAGCAAGTGAATATGTAAAAAACTTTTTGGAAGGAAAAAGAGTTATATTGAAAAAAGAACCTTATGGTGATGACAAAGATAAATACGGAAGATTACTCAGGTGGGTTTATCTGGAAGATGGAACGTTTGTTAACGGGAAGATAGTTGCTGATGGTTATGCAAATGTATATGAAGAATTTCCGGTTAGTAAAACGTTGGAATTAAGGCAACTTGAGCGTGAAGCCAGAGAAAACAAACGTGGCTTATGGGGTGAAATTAAGGGTTTGCAACAATTTAAGTAAATTAAAAATAGGAAATGAATAAGCTTTTATGTATGATAATCTTACTGTTCATTCTTCTGCCTGCTACTATTTTTAGCCAGCAGGGGACACTTAAAAGTTTATGTGAACAGTTTAATGAATTAAATACTCAAGTTCGGGATGGAGAAATTGATAGAGCCCAAGCTGAAAAAATAATTGGTGATTTACTGACCAAAATACGTACTCAGTTTTTTTTAGATGGTGGAATTGAATATGACACGGAGCAATGGATATTCCCACTACGCGGCTATGGGGTTTCTGCAATTGGAGGTACGAATGGAAGTGGTTATGTTTCTAAAGGTTATAGTTACTTTGATGGGAATAAACACGGTGGGCATCCTGCTCACGATATCTTTATACGGGATAAAAATCAGGATTGTCTTGATGATGCTACTGGTGAAGCAGTTGATGTGTTGTCAGTTAGTGGTGGTGTGGTGGTAGCTCTTGAAAAAAACTGGGAAACAAATAGTAATCTGAGAGGAGGAATTTATGTCTGGATTTATGATACCAAAACAGATGCTCTTTTCTACTATGCCCATAACAGGAAACTTACAGTAGAACTTGGAGATATTGTAAAACCCGGTGATAAAATTGCAGAAGTTGGAAGAACAGGTTTAAATGCTTATAAAAAAAAATCTCCAACCCATCTCCATCTTACATATTTGAAAGTTAATGGTGGTAATCTTACTCCTTCAAACCCATACGAATATCTGATAAAAATTAAAACGTTAAATTGAAAAATACTAACCTGAACATATCAATTATTTTTTTTGTTATATTTTTTCTCCTTCTGGTTTTAAGAAGTAATTCACTCAATGCTCAGAATAAAAACTCGAATGATTCATTATTTTTGAACAATAGCCATAATACGATTGATGATGAGCATTCATACAATCCTGCTAAAAGATGGAATGAAATAGTTGACCGAATTCGCGATACATCTTATAAGAAAAATGAGGCAATTGATTCTCTTAGAAATTTTTTTGATGAATTAAACGAATTTATTCGCAAAAACTATCCTGCGGTATATGGTTTCAACTGCTGGGTATTTCCTGTCAAAGGATACACTGCTTCAGCTATAGGGGGAAATAATGGAAGCGGTTATATAGTTGGTGATTTTGATTTCTTTATTCCGAATTCTGGAATACACCCCGCACACGATATTTTCATCTCTGACAAAAATCAGGACAACATAGATGATAAAACAGGGAAACCAGTTGAAATTTTATCAATGAGTGGAGGTATTGTTGTTGAGACCAGAACAAACTGGACACCACAGATGATGGATATCAGAGGTGGAAATGTTGTATATGTTTATGATAATTACTCTGACGGTTTATTTTATTATGCCCATCTTGATAAAGTATTTGTGAAAGTTGGGGATTTTGTCGAGCCAGGACAGGTGCTGGGGACAATGGGACGAACCGGAAAAAATGCTTATCCCTCCCGTTCACCTACACATCTTCATATAATGTATCTTAAAAATGTTGATGGGGATTTAATTCCTGAGGATATTTATAAAAGCCTTCTTAAAGCTAAAACCATTTCTGATGATGCAAAGAAGGGAAAGTAATGACAATTGTTTTACCTTAAATCTTCTTTTAGGATTTAAAAATTTTACGCTCAATATTATTATAGAATTGGATTTTACTTTTTGAGGATATACTATAACTTTACTTAGCAAGATATTATATTATTATTATTAAATTAAATCACTCTCCGGGTATTTATTCTATTCCGAGAGTGAATAGCGGGGTGCAATTTGTAACCGGCAACTTTAGGGGAAAAGAAAATAAAATCAAAATGAAAAACATTTTTTTAGTATTACTAATTTTATTACTTTCCTGTGTTAATGTTTTTTCTCAATGGGAACTACAGTACACTGGTTACATCAACACATTACACGGGGTTAGTTTTTATGGTAATTCAAATATTGGTATTGCAGTTGGAGAACAGGGGAGAATTTTGAAAACTGATGACGGGGGGTATTTCTGGTGGAGTGTAAATCTGACTATAGGAACATTTTATAACCCGGTACAGTTTCTGAATCAAAACACGTTAATAACTGGCGGATATCTTGGATATATGGCAAAATCAACCGATGGAGGAAATACCTGGACTCAACTTAATAGTCCCACTACAATGCAAATCAATGGTATTTGTTTTATAAATGAAAACACCGGTTTTGTAACGGGTTATGCCGGCTTATTAATGAAGACAACTAATTCAGGTCTTAACTGGGCTATTAGCTGGTTGCCATATACTATGTATGATATATATATGTTTAATGAAACAACAGGTATTGTATGTGGAGCGGGTGGTAATATTTTAAAGACAACAAACGGAGGTCTTAATTGGACGCCCCGTTACTCTAATCCTCCTGTTAGTTATGATTTGAACGGAATGGCGTTTCTTAACTCTACAACTGGTATTATTGTTGGAAACTCCGGAACAATACTGAAAACTACCAATGGGGGTAACACATGGAAGTTAGCAGATACAACTCATATTACATATAACACTTTGTTCAGAGTGTCATATCCGTCTGCAAGTAGAATTACCTGTGTCGGTGGAGCAGGAACAATAATTACTTCAATTGATGGGGGAAACACCTGGACTCAACAAAGTTCTGGTACCTCTGCAATTTTATATAGTGTCTATTTCAGGGATGCCAATTATGGTTGTGCAGTCGGAGAAAACGGTGTAATACTTACCACAACAAATGGGGGCTCGGTTTTCATAAATAAAATTGGTTCAACAATTCCTGAAAAATTTGAACTGCATCAAAACTATCCCAATCCCTTTAATTCAAGTACAAAAATAAGATATGCTGTAGCAGCGGATTTGAAGAGTGAAAATTTAAATATAAAGCTTGTAATTTATGATTTACTTGGCAGAGAAGTGGAAGTGCTTGTTGATGAAAAATTCTCTGCGGGTATTTATGAAGTGTCCTGGAATCCTCTCCAATATCCTTCCGGCATTTATTTTTATAAGCTTATATCAGGTGGTTTCTCGGATACAAAAAAATTGTTGTATATAAAGTGAAGGGGCCAAAAGTCCTTAAGTGTTTTAAAAATACTGATATTTTATTAGCGTAATCCAGTCGGATTCCTTGATAAAAATAAAAACCCATATACACAATAACACAGGCATTTTGCCTGTGTTATTGTGTTTGGCAAAAACAC
>JBNAVJ010000015.1:0-43750 GCA_049700455.1 Ignavibacteria bacterium | reverse complement strand
TACCGCAGTTTTGCGTCTTCCTACATATACTGATGTTTTACCCGTCATTTCTTATCATTCCCTTTTAAGTTCAAAAATTTATTAATTCAGGTTTCTGAGCAGTATGTGGATGTTCAGGACCTCTATATACTTTAAGTTTTTTAATTAGTGTTTTTCCTAATCTGTTTTTTGGCAACATTCTTTTAACAGCAAGTTCTATTACCCGTTCCGGCTTTGTTTGAATCAACTCTTTGAATGTTGTAATTTTTTGACCACCGGGATATAAAGAATGTCTCTTATAATCTTTAAGCTCTACACGTTTCCCTGTAACCTTTACTTTCTCAGCATTTATTACAATAACCCAATCTCCCACATCAGCATTTGGAGTAAATTGAGGATTATGTTTACCTCTTATCCTTTTTGCTATTTCACTGGCAAGTCGTCCTAAAATTTTGTTTTCAGCATCAAATAATACCCATTTACGAGGGTTATCTCGTGATGTTGCAAATTTAGTTGTCCGTATTGATTTGCTTATAGCTGTCTTCATATAAATTAAACTTAAACTACAAAGTTATCAGTTTTTAACTTTAAAGTCAATGAAATTTATACCCCTCTTATTACAAAAGAGAAATAGATACAAATATATGATTGTCAGATATGCCAGCTTATTACATCTCTTAGGGTAAAATATATAATTTCTAATTACTTTCTAAGCTTACTCTTTCGTTTTTTCTCATCAGCAAGAACAAAATCCAGTTTGCGGGTTTCTATATCAGCTGAAACTAAAATCACCCGTACTTTATCTCCCGCCCTAAAAATTCTACCAGTCTTTGTTCCAACAGCACAATAATTAGCTGAATCATATATGTAATAATCATCGGTAACATCTCTAAATCTAATCATACCCTCAACCAGATAATCTATCAGTTCAACAAACATCCCATATTCGACCATCCCCGATATAATTCCCTCAAATGAATTGCCGACTTTCGATGACATAAATTCAATCTGCTTGAGCTTGGTGGTCTCGCGTTCAGCACTGACTGCTTGTTGTTCCATAAAAGAACTATGTTTACATATATCTTTGAGAACTTTTCTATATGAACTAATTTTCTCCAATACTTTTTTATCCTTCGGAGTTTGGGAAAATTTTAAATAGAGTTCTATTAAACGATGAACAACAAGGTCAGGATATCTTCGTATAGGAGAAGTGAAATGAGTATAATTTTTAAAACCAAGTCCATAGTGTCCAATATTGACAGGGGTATATTTGGCTTTAGCCATTGCCCTGATTAATAAATCATTAATTATCACTCCTGCCGGGTGATTTTCAACATTTTTCAATAATAACTGTACGGCATCTTTGTTTTTCAAATCCGCCTTAAAACCAAACTGTCTGATAAATTCAGAAACGCGCTCTAACTTTTCTTGATCAGGATCATCATGGACACGATATATAAAAGGTAATTGTTTCCGATATTTTTCAGAAAGTTTCACAACAAATTCCGTAACACATTTATTAGCAAGCAACATTAATTCTTCCACAAGCCTCATAGATTGCAAACGCTCTTTAATTTTAATATCTGCGATTTTGCCATCTTTATCGAAAAAGAATTTTACCTCTGGTGAATAAAAATCAAGACTACCTTCTTCAATCCGTCGCTTGGTCATTTCTCGAGCAATTTTATTCAGCAGTAAAATATCCTTTGCAAATTTACCCTTTTTCTTTTTTATTATTTCCTCTACTTCTTCATAAGTAAATCTTTTTTTACTATTTATTATAGACTTTGTAATTTCATACTCCTTAATCTCAAACTTTTCGTTCACTTTTATAATTACAGATATACAGAGTCGATCTTCATTTTCCTTTAAAGAACAAATCCCATTTGAAAGTACTTCAGGCAACATAGGATTAACTGTATCAAGTAAATAAACACTTGTTCCTCTTCTAAGAGCTTCTCTATCAATTGATGACCCCTCCTTAACATAGTGGGAAACATCGGCAATGTGAACTCCTATGACATAGTGATTATAAGAGTCTTCTATTACTGAAATAGCATCATCAAAATCTTTTGCATCTTCAGGATCTATGGTAAAACATACAAGATTACGCAGGTCAAGTCTGTTGTTTTGAATTGATGCTTTTTTATAAATGTTATTTGCTTCATTTAAAACAGTCCTGGGAAATAATGTATTAAATCCGTATTTAACTAAAACTGATTTAATCTCAGCTGACATTTCTCCGCTTTTACCAAGCACTTCTACAATTTTCCCTTCAAGATTATCAGCCCCGGTAGTAATGTCTTCAGGATTTAAAATTTCACACACTACTTTATCCCCTGCTTTAGCTTGAGCGATATTTTCGTGGGCAATATAAATATCTTTCTTAATAATTTTTGAATCGGGACTAACAAACGATAGATATTTGTCATTATAAAATCTGCCAACAACAAATTTCATTTCTCGATTTATAACTTCCTTTACCCTGATTGATTTTCTACCTGAATCGGCTGAAAGTCTAACAATATCTCCTACTTTTGTTTGTTCTTTATCAAAATCTCTTGTTATAATTTCATCTGTATCTTTGGAACGTATTACAAGGCGCCCTCGCTCATCAAGGTCCACATAACCTTCTTGAACCTGTAGCCTATCTTTGAGAAGATAAAATTTGCCTTCTTTTTTAATTAATGCATTTCTCTGTAAAGCCCTAAGACTATCTTTAAGCATTACACTCTTGTTTTTGGGAAAAGATAATATACTGGCAATCTGCCGTACAGTAAGTCTTTTTGTTCTTTTCAGGAGAGATAAAATTTCCTGTTGGAGCTTTTGATTTGATTTCAAGCTTTAAAATTTAATTCTATAAAAGAGTAATCCTCCTGTTCTGCTACTTGTAGAAAATCCTCTGGTTTCAGAATATGGGTTAATGATTCTTTCAAACTGAACTACAAGGTTATTGGTAAGGGGCAATTTAAAAATTCTATTCAGGGGGTACTCTATGGTAAAGTTAGTGTTGGAAATATCTCTGAACACCTGTCCACCAAATCTAATTGTCGCCCCTCCTATTTCAGCAGTCAATCTTATATCTGTATCTGTAACCAGATTCCCATTAGAACTCCCTTGATAGTTTATATCAGCACTGAGTAGAAAGGGAACATACGACTGTAATGTATTTGTCAAATACTGTGAAAGGATAGATGTTCCAACATTTACCCCAACATTTGAAAATAAATTTATTCTCTGTTCTGCACTTAATTCCTCTTTCAGTCTGCCAAAAATAATAAAACTTAATGCCTCATCAGTTGGGTCAGAACCACCTACAGAATTCCCATTTACATAAACAGCCCAGGTTAATTTAGGTTTCAATGTTTGTTCTCTTACTTTCAGACTCACTTCAACCTCTCGACTATACCTTGAATCATTAGGGTCAGATATAGTAGTTGTATAATTCCCATCTATAAATAATTCCGGATTAATTAATGGCCCATTAAATAGTATATATCCTGAGGCTTTGAAATTTTTATAAAATCGATAATAACAATTATCTTCAAGGTCAACTCTTCCTCTAACGCGAAGTGAATCGTTTTCATAATTGTCAAATATAAGGTTTGCCATTACATTTCCATAAAATTCCTGTCCTGTTTTTTCATCTATAACAAGGTTAACAAAAAGTTTGCGCTCTGTCTGTACCCCAATTTTATAGTGAAAAATTGAAGCCCTCTGGGCAGTTCCCTCCTCACCTGATTTAGGATAAAAATAAAAGTCAAACGGATCGATTCTTCGTTTTTCCATAAACTTAACACTATCACGCAACCTATTAGTAATAAATGCAATGGAATCTTTATTTATACTCAGAGAGTCAAAAACTGTTTTGTATTTAAAATTATCAAAATAGATGTTATATACTTCCTTTTCATAAGGTGGAATATATACCTTCCCCTCTGTAATAGTAATATTTCCTGACATATCAAGTCCACTACTATTACCTCGAATTTTGAGAGGTTGTGAGCCCGTTTTACCGTACAAATCACCATAGATGTTGATAAGATTTTTGCTGACCAGTTTATCCAGTATTTTAAAACTGCCTGCAATTTCAATATCAAGATCTGTTAATTTCAAATTTGAAAGATCAATATATCCGTAAAGCACCCCCTTATATTCTTCTTCACCAGGGGCAGTTAAATTCATTTGTTCAATCAATAATTTCTGTTCTTCCGTTCCAAAATTTGCATTAAAGTTATATTTCATACCTGTCATATCAAGGACAAAAGAACCTTTAGGAATATTCATTTTACCACTGAGATAAGGCTTTCGTACTTTTCCTTTCATCTCAATATCTCCAAACAGGTTACCCTGTAAAAATGATATGATAGGCAAAAATTGTTCAAGTATTTTAATCTGAAAGTTATCAGCTTTTACTTGTAAATTAATATTATTATCCAGAAAACTATCAGAAACTCCCTCGTTATCCTGATTCAGAAAATTACGCACCGGCATCTCTCCTAATATTGCTAATTTCCCTTCACTATTAGGATTATAAAAACTGATTTCAGGCTTTACTAACTCATTTTTGTAATCAATTATAGCATCAAGTCTTCCTAATTTTATTTTTTGCATACTCAAAAGATCTGTATTCATCTCAAGATAAAGATGTGGATTTTGTAAGGTACCATCAAATTTAAGCCTGAGTCTTCTTATGTTTCCAGAAATAAGGTTATCCTCATCTATAAAAGGAGAATAGAGAGATTGCAATTTGGCAACAGTTAGCCTATCTGCATTTATACTAAGCTCACTATTATTATTAAATGCGTAATAACCTGTAATTTCAAGTTTCTGTCGTAATTCAGTAAGTTTAAAGTTATCAAAGGAAATTACTCTTGTATTTAGACTATCAATATATCTGGCTGTAATTGATAATGGTTCTGGATTCATAAAAGAATAATTCTGAAACCTGAACTTGAATCTATCAAAGCTGAACACGAGATTACGCTCTTCTAACTTTAAATTCCCCAGTACATTAAGTGTAAGATTTGTATCCTTCCGCCCCAGGACATAGAATCTACCCATTTCTTCTGAAAGAGCAATATTTACAGAGATAGTATCAAACTTATCACCTTTTATTCCAAAAGTTGATAAATTAAAGTTCCCATTTACATTATAGCCTAATATAGTATCAGTTTTAAATTTCCTGGAAACGCTTAAGCCGACTGAAGCATCCTTAAATACAAAATTTGAATCTCTGTAATTAAAGTCACTGAGTTTTCCCTTTAAGGTAAAAGCAAAATCATTTTTAGCATTAACAACTTTGCCCTCAACATCAGCTTTAAATAAGAAAGTACTATCACGAAGAATTAAATTAATAGGTCTGAAATCTGATATCTTTAAATTATATCGAAAGTCAATAGCCTCTTCTGAAACTATATATCCTTTATTTGTAGAGTTATATGCTAAACTGGAAACTGAAATTATACTATCACTTATAAACCGTTTATTGATATCCTCAACAATATAATTAAAGTTATGAATAATAACGTCTCCTAAACTGGTAAGCGTAAACTTTCCTTCGGCAAAAAAATCAAGAAAAGTTGAGTTAATTTTGATTTTTCTTGAGCCCTGTTCCTGTTCAAAATAAGCAGTTACAAAAGAACGTGGGACAAAATAATCTCGATAGTGCGAAGGTTCAAACCGGAACGAATAATTCCCACGTAAGTTATCTATGCCGATACCTGTTCCGTTAACTTCAAATAAAAAATTCAAGTTGCTTTTATCTGTAATTTTACCTGTAATTGTAGAAACATCTAATCTCTGGCATTCTCCTATTAGGTTATATTTTAAATTTTCTTTATTCTTGAAATCAATTTCCCCTTTAACTTTTGTAGCAAAACTATTTGACTGATAATTTATATCACAATTTATAACCCCTCCATTATTCTCAATCTTCCCAGATGAAGCCATTATTTGTTGTCCATAAATTTCAGAATTAGTCACAGTATAAATACAGGAAGTTTTCATCGAATAAATATCAAAGCCTGTTCCTTCTACCATAAACTTTGAATTTATGCGACTCTGAAACTTTTTATCTTTTAATATTGAACCAAGGTTTACATTTCTGGTCTCCACTTCAGCTTGATATACAGGATATTTTCCAGTAATATTTAAACGTCCAGAACCCTTTATATCACCTGCTTCTGTAGATATATCAAATTGACTCTGGAAGTTTTGGGGCTCTCCAGTAAACTTAATATCTGCTTTTACCCTGCCAAGATAACTCAAATCAGGAAGCATAAGGCCAGGTAAAAGAACTTTTGTATCCTCCGAATTCAGGATACTATTTCGTAAACTGACATCAAGAAATAGCTTTGAAGGGTTGTTCAAGTTTTTGACTTTGCCTGCAATGTTAAGTTCAGTTTTCCCTCCATTTATCAGAAGGTTTCTTACAGACAAATCCGAATATAATCCTTCCGCTAATAAGTTGAGTGAATAAGTCCCTCTAATAAAGCCAAGTTCTGGTAAGAAAAATACCAGCTGTGAAAAGTCAAATTTGTCTAAAGAAAGATTGACATAGACATTTTTATTCCCCAAATTTTCATAGTCAAATTCTTCAGTTGATAAATCAAGGTTATATAAAGTTGCTCTTTTGATGGTTACATTTCCCTTTTGAGTTTGTAATTCTAAGTCTGAAACTTCCGTATTTTCACCTTTTATTAATTTTGCAGTCAGAGATAAGTTTTTCACATCAATTGGTGAATTAGAAGAAAAGGTCAGATGTTTCAGGTTGAGTTCCTTATCATTTAGAGAATATCTTCCTCCAGCATCTAAGTGTATATTTACAAGTGATAGTAACTCTGTTGAAAAAGTCTTAAGAATTGGAAACTTAATATCGGTTCGATCTTTATTCTCCTGCTTATTTGCCACCATATAAAATTCACCAGAAGTGATAAATATTCTGTCAACATTTATATCCCAGTCAAATTCTTTTTTGGTTGTATCAATTGTTTCCGTTTTCAGTAAGAGGTCATAATTCCAGAGTTGATTACCTTTTCTATCATACACTTTAGTAAAAAACACTCGTGGAGCAAGTAAAGAAACAGCATCAACTGTAAGTTTCCTTTTGAAAATATGTTTCAAGCTATATTGCAAATCAAGAGTATCTATTTTGAGAAGGGTATCTCTTTTAACAATTATATTAATACTATTCAGTCTTAAATGAGTTATCAGGTTTCCTTCAATCGAACCTACATCTATATAACATTCTTTAGTTAATAACTCCTTATTTATTTTATTAAGGGCAATGCTCAAGAGCCAATTCTTAAAAAATGTTGTTTGAAGCAGGGCAACTAACAAAATTAACAAGACACTAAATACAAGTATTCCATAAGCAAAAACTTTGAGAGTTCTTCGAAAAAGATTTTTTTTAGTAACAGGTGTCATCTCACCGGATTTACTCTGATTAGAATCACTAATATGAAAACTATTTTTATTAGCCAAGTGTTAAACTTATCCGGTTATCTTTTTAATTATTGCAGTAGTAGAATAATTTTCCAAAAATGATAAACTTATTACACGTCCACCGTGTGACAGTACAATATCTGAACCCACTATATCTTCCACTTTCCAATCACCACCTTTTACCAGAACATCGGGAAGAAATAACTTAATTAATTCATAAGGGGTTTCTTCATCAAAGATAATTACACCATCAACCGGCTTCAGGTTGTCCAGCACCACTGCTCTATCTTGTTGAGAATTAATGGGTCTATTATCGCCTTTAATCTTTTTAACTGACCTATCAGAATTTACTGCAACAAGCAAAAAATCACCTAATTTTTTTGCTTCATTAAGATATTCGATATGCCCACGATGTATAATATCAAAACAACCGTTGGTAAAAACCAGAGTTTGTTTTTCCTGTTTTAATTTATTTCTAATCGGTATAAATTTTTCTTTTGTTACAATCATTACAATTGATCGAAATTGCTTACTAAAACCTCTCTACAGATAGGAACTATGCCAACTTCCTCAACAACAAGTCCTGCTGCAATATTGGCAGCCGCAACAGCATCGTTAACTGAGGCTCCTCCAGTCAAACATACTCCAAGTGTGGATATTACTGTATCACCTGCTCCTGATACATCAGCAACTTTTCTGGCTTTTGTTCCAAGTGAATTAATTTTTACCTTTCCTTTATCAACCTGAAAAATTTTCATTCCTTTATTACCAAGAGTTACAACTAAATTTTCACACTTAATCTTTTTTAATACCTCTTTACCAAGCGCTTCTATTTCTCCATCGTTCAGGTTCTTTTTCCCAAAAGCATCTTCAATTTCTTTTTTGTTTGGCTTAAATACAAATACATTTTTATATTCAAAGAAATTGTAAAATTTAGGGTCTACCAGTACTTTTTTCTTATTTTTATTTGAAACAGATACAATATCTTTTATAAGTCTCCTGGTTAGTAACCCTTTATTATAATCTTCAATGATAACTGTATCAAACTCATTCAGATTATCACAAAAATACTTCATTACCTTTTTATGAGTTTCGGGCGTTATCTCCTCACGGGTTTCGCTGTCTATCCTTATCAAATGATGTGAAGATGAAATTACTCTGGTCTTACAGGTTGTTTTACGGTGTTTTTCCACTATCAAACCTTCAGCATTATGTTGAAAGTCAATCAGTAAATTACGAAGCATCTGACTTTCCGCATCATCGCCCACAACTCCAATCAAAATCGGCTCAACACCAAGAGACTTAATATTTAAGCTTACATTAGCTGCTCCGCCAAGTTTTGGTTCTGTTTGTATCAGGTCAAATACTTGCACAGGAGCTTCGGGCGAGATTCGACTTACATTACCTAACATATATAAATCCAGCATTATGTCACCTATGACACAAATTTTCTTTTTGCTCGCCTTGTCTAAAGTTTTAATTAACTGAGATTTATTCATATTGTTAAAATAGTTTACATAAAAAGGTAATTCAATGGAGAATGGTATCTTATTAAAAATTACTGAAAATAAAATCGAGGAAATGGTCCGCTTGATACCTTTGAGAAAAAAACACCTGTAATCCGTTTCTTGTTATAATATTATAAATATCAAGATTTGTCTTTGCTAATTTTTTTATGTCCACATCTGGAAACATTGCGACTATGTTTCCGAGAGAATATTCAACCGTTAATGTATCCTTTTTATCTTTCGGATTTTTTGTAGTTACTTTAAATGTATCACGTATATTTAATAATGTGTTTTCCGATTTTTCAGGCTGATAATATTTTAAACCTTTAAATAAAGGAAGGTCTCGATTATATTTTTTATCATAAACTTTAAGTACCAAATTGTATATCCCGCTTTCAAAAGGAGAAATAGAGAATCTCTTGGAGTAAAATAAAATAGCAAAAGGTTCAATAACTATGATATTTCGCATTCTATTGGATCCCAACAACAATTCAACGTTCATATTGGAAAATATCTTACGACTTACGCTATAGACAATAGAGTCAGTTGATACTGACTTGAGTTCTAAGGTAGCCCAATATCTTTCAAAGTCGTAAGTATTATATTCTATACTGTCAAGTATATACCTATCCACCGATTTCCAGTCGATAGTTACAGTTTGAGGATTGAAGCCAAAGTTTGTATTATCTATAAAGTAATTTTCAATAGTAAAGAGTTTACCAAAACTTATGATATTGGAATTTTCTGTGAGACTATCTACATCACTTGATAAAAGTACAAGGCTTGTATCTCTCATCGGCGATTCAATGCCTTTGATATAAAATATTTTATAATCACCAATCTCTTCTCCTTTAAAATTCATCTTTTTTAACTTTTCAGCATAGTTATCACTCTTAACAACTGCAACAGCTATTTTATTTTTCTGCAAAAAGTTTCTTATATCAAGTACGTTTGTTTCTTCTACTTCGGTTTTTATCCCACCTTTATTTTTTTTAACAATTTTCGAGGGAAAACCTTGAAATAAGAAAATAGAAGGCTGATTTGATAGGGTTTGAACAGCAAACACATCATAGAAACCTTCAATTTCCTGAAAGTATATTTTCTCATTAGTGGTTAAATTAGTTTTGGTAATGTAGTTTCGTAATAATCTCCCCGTTTCATAGGTGTCATCTCTGAAAGCATGTGGATAATAATAACACCAGATCAAGTTTATTAAACTCACTGCAAAAAGCAAACTCACTGCAACTAATTTTCGAAATTGAAATATTTGATAAACTGCAAAAGGAATAAACAAAAGAGAATTAATTACAATGTAACGGGATATAATGTTAGTACCACCTGCCCCAAAAATTCCTTGAATAATAAGAAGTATGAGTTCCAACACATTAAAGAGTAAGAAATAATTAACAACAGTATCAAATTTTTTTTCTTTACTAATAAAGTTTTTTATTGTGTTCCAGACAACTTTCAGCGACAGAAATGTTGTGATAGGAGCAATATAAAAGATAAAGATGGGGTACTGTATCAATCTTTGTAAAAACTTAACAGTATTATACTCTTCATATATCCTTGATGTCTCCTTTGCAAAGAAAAAGGGGTCTTTGTAATCAATATAATTAAGAATTACCCAGAAAATAATTGTAAATAAAGAAATAGCAGCAATAAGAATGTCTCTAACAAGATTACGGTCAAAATCGATTATACTTCTTCTGTGTTTAACAATTACTAAAAATAAAAACACACCACTAAAAATCCATCCCTCATATCTGAATAGGTTCCCCATTGCAAAAAAAACGGCCGATAATAAGAGTGAAGATACTCTATCTGTTTTCTTCCAGAGAAGAAAGTAATAAATTCCCCCCATAACAAAGAAGAAGAATATCGGTTCAGGTAAGCCAGAGATGCTGAGCCATACTTGAAACTGAAATAGGCTAAAAATCAAAGCAGAAAAAAATGCAACTTTTCTATCAAAAGTTAAATCAACTATCCTGTAAAAATATACCAAACTCAATGCAGAAAAGGTAATATTAACAAATAGAACTGCAAGAAATAAATCCTTAATAAAAAACATTACTACCCCATTAATCCAGAAATGTCCTGACAACCATACTCCGGCGTAAAGATTAGGATGCTGTAACCACTCATAGGATTTAACAGTTCTACAGTAATCATCTGCCGACAGCCACATAAAACCTGAACGTAGTACCGAGAGCTGAACAAGAAACTTGATTACCAGAAGAATTAGTATCGACAGATATTTATTTGTAAGTATCTGTGATGTGTATTTTTTCAGTGTTTGTGAATAAGCAATGTTCACTTTGACATTTTTATTCTAAAGATACTGCCCTGGTCAATAACTGAATCATAGAGTATCAGCTTTCCTTTATGATAATCATCAATAATACGCTTAGCAAGACTCAAGCCAAGTCCCCAACCCCGTTTCTTAGTTGAAAAGCCGGGTCGAAAAATATCCTTTTTATATTTTTTATCAATGCCTTTGCCCGTGTCTTTGACATCAAGAATAATTTCTTTACCCTTTTCTTCCACATTAATCTCAATAGTACCTGATGGTTTATCAATAGCATCAATAGCATTTTTCAGCAGGTTTTCCAGTACCCATTCAAACAATTCCCTGTTAATTTTAACTTGAATATTTTTTGCGCACTTCACTCTAACATCAATTTTTTTAGAGATTTTCCCATCCGTAGAAATCAAAGTAGGAATTCTTCTTTCCAAATACTGATATACTTCATTAATTATAGTACAGAGGTTTTCATTTTGCAAAGTAGGTTCAGAACCAATTTTAGAAAATCTTGTAGAGATTTTTTTCAGTCTATCAAGATCTTTTTCAATATCATCGAGGATTTGTTTATACATTGGATCTCCTGGACTGGTATTTCTTAAAATTGCAAGCCATCCCAACAGTGAAGTTAATGGCGTTCCAAGTTGATGAGCCGTTTCTTTTGATAACCCAACCCAGAGACTGCTTTGTTCATTTTTCTTGATATATGAAAATGCAATATAACCAAATATAACAAATAATCCACCTATTGCAAGTTCAATAAATGGGAAAAGTTTTAGCTGTGTAATCAGAGAAGACTGTCCATAGTTGAGGTAATAAATTACGATAGAATCTCTATATACAACCTTAATTGGTGGATTAATTTCCCTCATCTCTTTAGCCATAGCTAATAGACGGCTTTGAATTTCTGTCTTGGGAAGGGTAGAGTCAATGTCGATATTTTTGTGGAATTCCACCTTGTCATCACGTCCATTGGTTGCTATAATCGGAAAATCTATCTGGGTAAGTATTTCATTAAATATAAAGCTATATTCCCCCGAACCTGAAGTATCATTAGCAATATATTCAAGCGATTTAGCATACAGTTTTGCAATCTGTGTCTCTCTTCGCTGGATTCTGTTAACCAGCATTTGCGTTGCAAACAAAATGAAAATTGCTATCAGTACACCTACAATTACCAGTGATATCTTTATACTCTTTGAACCAAATTTATTCATTACATTAATGAATTTATTAATTTAATTTCTCTCACAATGAATAAATACACAAAAAAAACAAAAGTAATAATAATCAGTTCTTTAATTTTGTTAATGCTAAGTATTATTCTCTCAATGACAGTTGGCAGTTTTCGAATGTCTATAATTGATATTTTTACTTTGTCATTTTTACAAGATGACACTACAAAGACAATTTTTCTTGATATCAGGCTTCCAAGAATTCTCAATATTCTCTTCATAGGCGCTGCACTGGCTTGTTCCGGTAACATTTTGCAATCGCTTTTACAGAACAATCTTGCTGAACCCGGTATTATAGGCATTTCTGCGGGTGCAGGACTTGGTGCAATTATAATGTTTCTAATACCCAACTTTTCCACCTATATATTGCTGACACCTGTAGCTTTTATTTTTGCAATGTCTACAACTTTCTTAATTTTTGCAATTGCAAAAGCTCTAACTAATAAATATACCAATTTTTTATCTTCAAACAAAATCATACTTGCAGGTATAGCAATTAATGCTTTATTATCAGCTGCAAATGGATTACTTCTTATTGTTGCAGGAAAAGCAAATACTCAAATCATATTCTGGCTTACTGGAGGAGTTTCTGGCAAAGGCTGGTTTGAATTCTTCTTTTCTGCTCCCTTCATAATAATTGGAATAATTATTGCATTTTTAATAAGAAAGGAACTCGGCATCCTAAGTACAGGCATAGAAATTGCTCAATCTCTGGGAGTAAGCACAAAAAGGATTCAGATTGTTTCTATACTTACCGCTTCACTTCTGGCTGCCGCTGCAGTTTCAGTGGCTGGGATAATTGTATTTGTAGGTCTAATCATACCAAATATAGCAAAGCTTATATTACAGGGGGATAATAAAAACGTGATTGTTGTAAGCACAATTCTGGGTTCAATTTTTATGGTGCTTTCCGATTTGCTGGCAAGAACACTCATAGCACCAGCTGAAATCCCGGTTGGAATTATAACCTCATTTATCGGAGCGCCTGTTTTTATATGGCTTATTATAAGAAATTCAAATATCGTTTGATATGGTAACACTTTCTGATACAATCGCAGCAATTTCAACTCCACTTGGAGAAGGAGGAATTGCTGTTATAAGAATCTCTGGATTTGAAGCTTTCAGAACTATCGAAAGACACTTCTTCAAAGATTTAAAACGAACAAAACGTTTAGACATCAATACAGTTTCTTCTCACACTATACATTTTGGATATTTCTTTGATGAGGCTGAACTAATAGATGAGGTATTAATTTCTATTTTCAAAGAGCCAAACTCATACACAGGAGAGAACCTCGTTGAAATATCAGCACATGGGAGTACATTAATAGCACAGAAAATTTTACAGACTTTGTTAAAGAAAAACGTTCGGCTTGCACAACCGGGAGAATTTACAAAAAGAGCTTTTCTAAATGGAAAGATTGACCTATCACAGGCAGAAGCTGTTGCTGACTTAATCAGAGCAAAAACCGATATTGCACATAAATCATCTTTGCAACAGCTTGAAGGTTCTCTTTCTCAATATATTCACACTGTAAGGAAAGATATCATTGATGCTATCTCACTTGTGGAACTGGAACTCGATTTTGCTGAAGAAGATATCGAATTTATACCAAAGGGGAATTTAAAAGAAAAGTTAATTTCAATTAAAAATAACCTTAACAGGATTCTCGAAACGTTTATTACCGGCAAAACTATTCGCGAGGGAGTGCATCTGGTAATAGCAGGAAAACCAAATAGTGGTAAGTCATCTTTATTTAACCATTTGTTACAAACTGAACGTGCTATAGTTAGCAATATTTCGGGAACAACAAGAGATTTTCTCCAGGAAAATAGGATAATAAACGGAATACTTTTTAATCTTATTGACACTGCCGGTTTACGGCAAACAACAGATATTGTGGAATCAATAGGTATAGAAAAAAGTTATGAAAAAATTCAGTCTGCGGATTTTTCTTTATACCTCATTGACTCTACTATTTCAAAAGAACATATAATAGAAGAATTAAAGTATTTCAGACAAACATTTGACCCAACTAAATCACTGCCTGTTTTAACAAAAATTGATGCAACAAAACTGGAACTCGAATCTTTTAAAGAAATAATTAAGATTTCTATTTACGATGAAAAAACCATAGAAAATTTAAAACTTGCCTTCACTCAAAAAATTACAGAGACTTCTCTGAAACTACAGTCAGGGGAAATAATTTTAACTAATTTTAGACATAAGATATGTCTTGAAAATGTAGCGCATTCGCTTAATGCAGCCATTGATAGTATAGACAATAATATGAGTGGAGAATTTATATCTGTTGACCTTAGAAATGCCTTAAACCACCTTGGAGAAATCACAGGAGAGGTAACCAACGAAGAAATTCTTAACAATATTTTCCAAAATTTCTGTATTGGGAAATAGAGCAAACCTCAAGCTTGGGATTTGATCTAAAATAATTTTATTTTGCTAATAATTGTTTTACCTCACCAGAATTAATTTCTTTATACTCGTAGATTCTCCAGAGGATCTCTTGTAAATATATACTCCGCTTGTAAGTTTGCTTCCATCGAATATCAATTCATAACTACCGGCATTTTTTTGTTGACAAGAGTTATAATCTCCCGTTCCAGTAAATTATAAACGACAATTGTAACATCAGTGGCTTTCGGCACATCATAATGAATAACTGTTATTGGATTAAAGGGATTCGGATAATTCTGGTAAAGATAGTATTTTTCAGGTTGAGTTTACTTATCTTCACGATAGAAAGTAACACATCCGGTAGCTGTCCTAAATTCTGACATAACCCCAACCACAGGAGAAAACCGATGCTCTGTCCTTACTCTATTGACAACTTTTATCACTACTGCTATCCAATTAATTTTTTCCAGCCAAAAACGTAACAACTACTATCAGAAAAAAAGTATACAGAAAGAACTATGAGATCATCAAAATAGTGGATCAGCTGCCAGTTTGTTCCTCCATTGGTACTCCTATATACTGTTCCATAAAAACCTACTGGATAACCAGTATTACTATAAATGAAATATATCTTGTAAAATGGCTGGACAGCTATATATTACACTAACCATCAGGATTATGCATAAACTGAACGGCTATTCATTAGCAAAATAGAAATCCCGCATATAATAATAATAACTTTTTTCCTAGCTCATCTTATTTTTATAAGTTAAATAAAAATAAAATAGCTTAAAATAATAAATAATTAATTCACCTCCTTTAACGAAAAAGCAGGCGAATTAAGCTGACCTCAAAGTTTTCTACTTCTATCTTATAATTATCATTCTCTTTGTACTTACAAAATCCCCTGCTTGTATTCTATAAAAGTATATCCCACTGGCTAAATCAAGAGCATTAAATAATATTATATATTGACCTGCCGTTTTGTAATCGCTAACAAGAATTTTCACTTCTCTCCCAAGAAGGTCATAAATAGCTAATTTTACAAAGCCATCAAATGGTAAATCATATTTTACTATCGTTTCCGAATTAAAGGGGTTTGGAAAGTTTTGATAAAGAGCAAATACTTTGGGCAATTCATTTTGTGTAGTTGAAACACCAACTACACTTGGCACTACACTATCAGGAGCACTGAAGTCACTTATTCTTTCATTACAGAATCTATCTGCAGCCTTAACCCAATAATAATATTTTATCCCATTCGTCAAACCAGAATTTAAAAAAACACTGTCTGGATGCATAACAGTTCCTACCAATGTTGATGTTCCTGGATTCTTTACTGTATTTCTGTAAACATAATACTTGTTGATGTCAAATTCAGTATTTTTGTTCCATTTAACAGTAGCGCTTTGATTGCCTGCAAAGCACTTGACCCCTGTAGGAGGCAAGGGAGTAGTAGTGTCAGCTGGTAATTTTATCGAAAATGTAGGTGATGGTGTTACCTTGGCTCTAATGTAGTACAAGAAATCAGGGGTCCCATAATGATAATTCGTTAAAGTCAATGCTGGGAAAGTGTTTTGAGTACAATTGTTACAATACCGCATATCGTGATAGATTAGGTGTTGCCCAATCTGACTACTCGTCCCATAATAGTACATATCTCCAGCACCATTGTACAAAGTTAAAATACACGTACGACCACTGTCAAGAACTAACGGGGTTGTTAAAAGATTGTAATTGTAAACACCTACTGTACCAGCATCCACAGTAATCTGAGCAAGAATAGCTTGGGTATTAAAATCAAAAAGAGTAACATAACGTGGTGTAGCATTGGGTGTCCTTTTACCAAAATGTGTAACAATTAATTCTTGATTAGGTGTGAAACGAAAACCCCTCTGACAATTACTAACAGTATTAGTTGATGTAACTATAACACTATCAGTTGAGGAATGAGGGCCTTCGAAAACATCAAGTGTACTTGTTTGGGTAGCAGCAGCATTCCCACAATACAAATAAATTAATACAGAATCATTAGCTGGAAGAGATGGAATCTTGACATAAAACAATGTAGTATCAGTATTCAGGTAACCCCAAAGATAGTGGGGTAAAATAGTAGAACCTGCACAATTAGAAGTAAACCTTATGTCCCGGCCATCTGATTGTATCCATCCCATTCCGATAGGAATCAAAGTGTTAAATCTTATTGCAATAGGAAAATTAGTTAAAGTAGAACTTCCGCTATTCTTAACATAAATTGGAAATTCATAGCGAAATCCAGCGGGTTGAGAAAATAGCTCAACAGCAGCTAATAGAAAAATTAACAAAGTAGAAGAAATGTTTTCTTCATATCCCCCTCCTAATTTAGGTTAATAAATTATGCTTTAATTTGTTAACAATGTATTCAAGTATCTCTAAAAAGTCAAGGGGGATATTTCCCCCTCGTGTTACTTCCAGTCAGGTTGTCATAATCAGTAGGTTATACATCTTAGATTAGTTTCTATATAGGAGTTTAGGTATTAATTTTTCAATTTTTAAGATGATTAATAAGCGTTATTTTGCTAAAAATATTAGAGGAGTTTAGTATGTCAATAATAATTACCGGAAAAGACCTCAAGATTGAAGATGTTTATGCAGTTGCCTTTTTAAATGAAAAAATAGAGCTGCATCCTGAAGCACTTCAACGAATAAAAAAGTGTCGTGCTTTTCTTGAAAAGAGAATTCAAGCTAAAGAAATAATGTATGGGGTTAATACAGGTATCGGAGAATTGGTCAATGTTGTACTAAATGAAAATCAAATTAAGGAATTTCAAAAGTATCTCATTTATAATCATGCAGCAGGAATTGGTGAACCCTTACCGATTGAAATTGTCCGTGCTGCAATGCTAACAAGAATCAATGTTCATGCAAACGGTTATTCTGGGTGCAGGCCGGAAATTACACAAACCTATATTGATATGTTGAACAAAGGCGTTACGCCTGTAGTTTGTACAAAAGGTAGCGTCGGAGCCTGTGGCGATTTAGCTCCAATGAGTCAAATTGCATTATCACTTCTTGGAGAAGGTGAAGCATTTTACAGAGGTGAAAGGATGCCGACATCAAAAGCTATGGAAAAAGCCAGAATTCCAATTCCGGGTTTACAAGCCCGCGACGGACTTGCGGCTATAAATGGTAGTAATGTAATAAATGGAATGGCCTGCCTTCAGATTTATGAGATTGAAAGGATATTGAAACAAGCAGAAATCGCAGCTGCTATGACACTCGAAGCTCTTATGGCAAATATGAAGCCTTATGATGAGAGACTCCACAAGCTAAGAGGCTTTCAAGGAGCCGTTACTTCTGCTCAAAATATAAAACGAATAATTGACGGTTCAGATCTTCTGGGGAAAGTAAAAGTTAAAGTTCAGGATGCTTATAGTATGCGGTCAACACCTCAAGTAATTGGTTCTGCAAGAGACCAACTCAGATGGACTCGAGAGCAAGTAGAAATTGAACTTAATGGAGTCGGCGACAATCCTATATTTCTTCCGGATGACGAAATTGTACTTACAGGAGCAAATTTCCAAGGTTCTCCTATTAGTGTTCCTCTTGATATGCTGGGAGCTGCATTAACTATGGTATGTGTGCTTTCTGAAAGAAGGCTAAACAGGTTACTTAATCCTGCACTAAGTGTTGGGTTACCTGCATTTCTTACCAGAGGAGCTGGAATGTTTTCAGGGCATATGTTAAGTCAGTACACTGCCGATATGCTAATTGTTGAACAGCGGATTTTATCAATGCCGGCATCAATTCAATCTATTCCTGCAGCAGCAGATCAGGAAGACTTTGTCAGTATGGGTATGAATACAGCTCTTAAGACAAAACAAATAATAGAAAACTCATATGGAATACTTGGCATCGAGTTCATTGCTGCAGCACAGGCGATAGACTTTAGAGATTACAAAGTAGGCCATGGTACACAGGCAGCTCATAGAGCTGTAAGAGGGGTTGTAGAACATCTTGATGTAGATAGACCTCTGTTTCGTGACCATAATAATATGATGGAAGCTGTCAGAACCCACAAGATACTTACAGCCGTGGAAAACGAAATCGGAGAACTAAAAACCTATTAATGTTTGAGAAAAAACATCAGAAAATTATTAGTCGTCGAAGGTTTAGACGACGGCTTTTGATTGCAGTATTAATAGATTTCATATTCCTGAGCTTTTCTTTATCTATAGGTGTACTGGGATACCATTTTATAGGAGGACTTAGTTTTGTTGACGCATTTCTTAATGCTTCTATGATTTTAGGAGGAATGGGACCGGTTGATGTTCTTACAAATGATTCAGCAAAAATTTTCTCCGGACTTTATGCACTTTATAGTGGTATAGCATTTCTTACAAGTTTCGCAATTCTTATAGCACCAATCTTCCATAGGTTCTTACACAAATTTCACCTTGAAGATGAACAATCCTGATAAACACTTACGTTGATGAAATATAAACTTTATAATCGACTCTTCTCTTACCTCGTAAAAGTTTTATTGTAATTGTAATAATTAAATATAATATGTTATTTAGATATTTTTTCATTGCTTAGGAAATTAATGTGAGTTATTTTTTTTATAATTATCCCAAAATGCATAAACTCCTTAATGAAGCCGAAAAGTTAAGCGGGGAACATTACAAAATTCTTTTAATGAGCTGGGCTGGGTGGGTTTTTGATTTTTATGATTTGATACTTTATACCTTTTTAATGATTCCCATAAAAACTGAACTGAGTTTAACCAATACTGAAATTTCGTATATATTAGGAGCGAGTCTCGCAGCTACAGCAATAGGAGGAATAATATTTGGTTTCTTATCAGATATTTATGGGAGAAAAAAGGTTTTAATGTGGACAATACTAACTTACAGTATTGGAACTTTTTTCTGTGGACTTGCAAGCTCTCTTCCCTTCCTGTTGGTTTTTCGTATAATTACTGGACTGGGCGTTGGTGGAGAATGGGGTACAGGACAAACATACATAGGTGAAACATTTCCGGCAAAAGTCAGGGGACGTTTTGGAGCATTTATGCAAACTGGAGCTCCTGTGGGCATTGCTCTGGCTTCTATTGTAGGAGGTTATATTGCTCCTGTAATTGGATGGAGAGCAAGTTTTTTCGTTTCAATACTACCAGCAGTACTTGTAATTTTTATAAGAAGACATCTACCTGAATCAGACATCTGGGAAGAAAGAAAAAGGCACCTTGTAGAAAATAGTTCTATAACAGATATAGCAGAACGAAAAAATAATTTTATTCTTTTATTATCCAGACAGTACAGGAAGTTGTTTGTTCTTTCACTGATACTTGCTATTTTTGATATGTCAGCATATTGGTTTACTTACTCCTGGATGCCAGGATATCTACATACTGAAAGGAATTTTTCTCTTGCTAAATCTGCTCTTTTTATGTTTATAACTCAAACTGGAGGATTTATTGGTTACGCCTCTTTTGGATTTATAGCAGATAAATTAGGGCGAAGACCGGCATATACAATTTACTCCTGTATAATGGCAGCAGGACTTCTGATGATAACGATCTTCTGGGAAGTCATATCACAGCAACAGTATTTTATTCTCGTATTTATGTTCCTCGTTGGATTAGGCACAGGTATGTTCGGAGGCTATGGACCTTTATTCTCAGAACTATTTCCTACCAAGATTCGAAATACTGCTATGGGAAGTGCTTTTAATTTTGCACGTGGAGTGCAATTTTTCACCCCTGTTATTATTGCCTGGATTGCACAATCATACGGTCTAAGCGGAGGTATTTCTATAGCAGCATTTTTTGCTTTGCTAACAGGATTATGGATATGGACATTACCAGAAACAAAAGGGAAAAGGTTAACAGCTTTTACTGTTGAATAACTTTTAAATATTTTTTAGCTTATATAGTTTATAACCATTTCTTTTTAATCAAATTAAAAGCTATGAAAAACGTTATTACCTTCTTTTGTTTTGCTTTTTTTCTTTTTACATTTCAGCAGGTAAACTCACAAGTTTGTGTAGATTGTCATAAAAATGTAACTCCAAACATTGTAACTGATTGGAAATTAAGCAAGCATTTTGAAAATGGGATTGACTGTTCTGTATGTCATGGAGACAAACACATCTCTGCCAGTGATATTGAAAGAGTAAACATTCCAACTCCGGAAACCTGTGGTCAGTGTCATAAAAATCGTGTCGATGAATTCAAAAAAGGAAAGCACTCTTTGAGTTGGGCTTCCTATCAGGCAATGCCCACAACACATATGCAACCTATGGCATTAACAGAGGGAATGAAAGGTTGTGGTGGATGTCATAAAATCGGGATTAAATCAGAAGATGACATCAAAAAGCTTAAGAAAGAAGGAAGGAATACTTTTGGTACTGCTTCTTGTGATGCCTGCCATACAAGACACGTTTTTTCCGTTAAGGAAGCTAAACAACCTCAAGCCTGTATGACCTGCCATACTGGTTTTGACCATCCTCAATGGGAAATGTATTCTGGTTCAAAACACGGAGTAAGATACCTGCTTAAACAAAGTGGTGTTATTAATGAATCGACCTCAGGGCCTACCTGTCAGGACTGCCATATGGTTGATGGCAACCATGAAGTTCGTACCGCGTGGGGCTTTCTTGCTGTAAGATTACCTCTACCAGAAGATAAGCAATGGGCTGAAGATAGAATTACAATTTTAAAAGCCTTAAACGTCCTCGATCCTGAAGGAAAACCGACCCCAAGACTTGAAGTGGTAAAAATTGCAGATGTTGCACGCCTCACACAGGAAGACTGGCAAAAGGAAAGAGACAAAATGCTCAATGTATGCAATAGATGTCACTCAAAAAATTTTGCTGAGGGAGAATTAAAAAAGGGTGATGATATGATTCGTGAAGCGGATCGTATGATGGCAGAAGCAATCCGGGTTGTTGCCGATTTATATAAAGATGGAATAATTAAGAAACCTGCTGGGCAAATGTACAGCTACCCTGATTTGTTAACATTTCATGATGCTACAACAACAATCGAACAAAAACTTTTTGTAATGTTCCTTGAGCATAGAATGAGAGCTTTTCAGGGAACTTTCCATGCAAATCCTGATTATGCTCTATGGTATGGCTGGAGTGAACTTGTGAGAGATTTAACAGAAATTAAATATCTGGCTAATGAAATGAGAAAAGGTAAGTAATCTTTGCCTGACTTTTAAATAAAAAAGCCTGCTGTAGCAGGCTTTTTTATTTATTCATCAAATTGATTTTTTTTCAAACTAGAGGCTCCTTCAATAGGAATTGGATACTTTCCACTGAAACAAGCAGTACAGTAATCTACTTTTTCATCTTGAAACGGAACCGATTCCAAAAGCTTTTCAAGAGAAAGGTACCCTAAAGAATCAACTCCGAGAAACTTCCTGATTTCTTCTATGTCTTTATTATGCTGAAAAGCGATTAATTCTTCCCTTGATGGGAAATCCATTCCATAGTAGCAGGGAGAAATTATAGGAGGTGATGTTATTCTTAAATGTATTTCTTTAGGTTTTGCTTTCTTTATTAACTCCACAAGGGATTTCAGGGTATTCCCTCTTACGATAGAATCATCTACAATCACAACCTTTCTGCCTTCCAATACCCCTTTCACAATGTTAAACTTAAACTTTATTTTCATTTTTCTATCATCATTTCCTGGCTGAATAAAAGTCCTTCCAATATAGTGACTTCTGATTAAACCAATTTCGTGTTTCAAATTTTTATTATTTTTAATGGCTTCGTTAAAGTATCCAAGTGTAGCTGTATTTGAGGAATCCGGAACATTTATAATTATAACTTTCTTTTCGCTTTCATTATCAGGATTATCCTTATCAGGAGGAGGATGTTCAATGGCAAGATTCATACCTATTTTCCGTCTTACTTTATCAACTTTTTCACCAAAGATATCACTATCAGGACGGGAAAAATAAATGTATTCAAAAATGCAAAATTTGTATTTCGGAGCCTCAGCAAATACATAAGACTTTAATTTGCCTGTCTTAATAACTTCATTATCTATCACTACCATTTCACCCGGCGTAACATCCCTAATATATTCAGCATTAATTATATCAAATGCTGTAGTTTCAGAAGCAATAATAAAACTATCACCAAGCTTTCCAATGGATAATGGCCTGAAACCAAGTGGATCTCTTGCCGCAATTAATTTATCATCACTCAAAATACAGATTGAGTAAGCACCTTTAACCTTGCCAAGTGCATCAAGGACTTTTTGCTCAATTGTCTTAGCCTTGCTTTTAGCAATCAGATGGAGAAAAATTTCGCTATCGCTTGTGGTTTGGAATATTGTGCCTTCATCTTCGAGTCTGCTTCGTAAGTACAAAGTATTAGTCAAGTTTCCATTATGTGATAATGCTAAGTTCCCACCTTTAAAGTTAACTTTAAAAGGCTGGATATTATTTCTCCTCCCTGCTGCACCTGTAGTAGAATATCTATTATGCCCTATTGCTGAATATCCTTTCAGTTCTTCAGTAATAATTTTTTCATTCTCAAACACCTCAAGGACAAGTCCTGAACCCTTATGAATTGCAAACCGATACTTTTTGATAGTTTCATCATAATAACAGGATACTATTCCAGCAGCTTCCTGTCCACGATGTTGCAAAGCATGTAAACCATAGTAAGTTAATACTGCTGCGTCAGGATGATTGAATACACCAAAAACCCCACAATTCGAATGTATTGATTTGTTCAGTTCAAGACATTTACTACAATCGTTATTCATATGATTTTCGGACTCTAATGTGATTAGAAAAAATCCATGCTTTATCCCCTATCCAGCATTCTACTCTATAATTTCCTTCTTCTTTCACATCTATAACATTTCCCACTCCGTCAAACTCCGCATAAACTTCTCCATTACGACGTAATATAATATGAGCCGATTTAGGTAAAAATATGTTAAAAACAATTCTCTTCCTGAGATTATCGGGTATAATTATCTCATCACCAATATTATAAAGCTTATCAGCATATTCAGCAAAAAATCTAAATCCACGTGCGTCTCCATAATAGTAGTTAGTAATATAAGACCTGCCTTGCCGAAGTGCATCTATAATAAGCTTTTTGTAATGAGAAAACTGTGTTTCAGCGCCTTTAACAATTTTCTCATCAAGCAAGACATTGGTTCTGATAGATCTAAATAAAACCTTATATGGAAAGACTTCGAATACAGGAAATCCCATAAAAGTTTGTTTGTGTGCATGTGCATCAATACTTCCGATAGCAACAACCTTACGATTTACATTTACTTCATCCCACTTACTAACAGCCTCAGGATTTGGAGCCGTTATAGATTTAAGTGGATGAAGAAAACGCTGGATTTTATTTTTTTCATTCAAACCCTCTATCCATTCACTCATATGGTTCCAAATTTCAATTCCATCATACTCTTCACACTCCCAATTAAGCCAGGGATAGGCAGGATGTTCAGGGAACAAATTTCGTTTTTCAAAAGGATGAGCTATAAAACCTGCCCCTCCTTTTTCTCTGACAAGCCTTGCATATTCCCCTGAGGGGAGGTTATTTCCTAATTCACCATTTGGTAGGACACGATAGGTCCCTACAAGTTCATCAAGCCCCACTACAAGATAATGATTTTTATTATCTATATCATTTACTTCGTAACCAACAATTAACATTGTGTTACCAAAAAATTTTTCAAACCCTTTATCTTTAGCAAGCAATGTATTGTGATCAGTTAGAATTACATAATCAAGGTCTGCTTCATTAGCATATCTCATTATATCTGGGACTGTACCGGTCCCATCAGAGAAGGTCGAATGAACATGTATAACACCTGAATATTCAAACATTAACCATAATTTAATTTAATATTCTAAACAAATTTTTGTCGTTTTTTGTTTATAAGAGACATAGCAAGAATTCCTCCAAGAAACCCAAACAAAGGATAAATAATCAAGTTACTTAAAAGATTAATAAGTGCTATTCTTGGAGAAAATCCATACTTGGTGTATTCTTCAGAGAAACTCTGAAGTTGATTTAATACCTCGTTTGGTAATTGGAGTCCAAATTCCTCAAACGTTTTTATCCCGGTATCTATAGGATTTTCTTTAGTGATAATTGTTATAACAAGTGTTATAATTGAAACAATAATAGCAGATACAACCCCGCTTAACGCTCCAACAATACCGGCATCTTTAAAACTTATTAAATAATTTACAGACTTGGATTTATTATCCAGATAAAAAACCCCAGCCAGTCCTCCAATCACAATCCCTGCACAACAAAAAAGATTCATTAAACTAATAACCGGCATCACGCTGATAAAAATCATTATAAATGCACTCAGAAAAATTGAGAGAATTCTTATCTTATTTATGCTCATTCTGGGGTTTATAAATGTGTATTTCTTCGAAAAACTTTCTTAAGCCTGATATGAGAAAAAAGGGCAAAACAAATCCAAGGAAAAACCCGGTTATAAATTTAACTATACTAATATAGTTATAAACACCAAATAACTCAAATAAAACATCGGTACCCATCATAAGCACCGGAATCAAAAGTAGCCAGATTGAAGGAATTTCGTTTTTTTTGAGACGTGGTTTTAAAAAAGGATATAAAAAAGTAGAAATTAGTCCTGCAAGATAAATTCCCTGACAACGGATACAGACAGGAAGTTTACCCCCAAATATATGAAGAGTTCGACTATCAATTTGGTGACACATTACGCCAAACACGGAGTATATTACAGAAAAATCGTCATTATAATTACAAGCAATCGGAAGCAGGTAAATAACAATATTCAAGAGTAAAATGCATATAAGAAAAACAAAATAGGCAATGTGTTGTTTATACATATAGCTAAAGATATTCTAATTAATTATTAATTAAAAGGAACAAAAAGGGAGACCATAAATCTAAAGGAGACAGGGAAATAATAAAAAACTCTATTTTCTATTGCTTTTCATCTGGCAGTTTTACATATTGCAGAAAACTATGCATTAAATGACTTTTCCCATAAATTAAAACTTACAGATATGAACATTAAAATCACTGCACGGCACTTCAAAATAAAGGATTCTCTTAAAAACTTTGCTACAGAAAAACTTGAGGACTTAATGAAATTTAATGAAAACATTCTTCACGCTGATATGATTCTTTCCTATGATAAGCCACCATCTGATTTGAAATATTGCGAACTTATTATCAAACTCCGAAATAAACATTTAGCAACAAAAGAACATGGAGAAAATTTCGAAAAAGCTATAAATGCTGCTCTAAGTAAGATTGAAACACAGATATATAAATACAAAGACAAAACCAAAACAAGAAAACATATAGCTCAAAAACAAAATAACAAAACAAAATGAGCATAACTTTAAACCAGGCCAAACCATTCATACGAAAACATATTTCAGTGTCATTTTTCTACCAACAGTGTAAAGATAGATTTAAACTAAAGATACTTTCTGACAAGCCTATTCCTGAACATCGTTTAATAACAGATAAAGATATACATCGTCCCGGATTGGCACTTGCTGGTTATGTAGATTTATTTTCAAACGAAAGAATACAGATATTTGGAAATACAGAAATTAAATACCTTAATTCTCTTTCAGCAAAAAACAGACAGGAATCCCTTGATAAATACTTTTCGTTTGAAATACCTTGTATCATCATAACTAATGCTAATAAACCCCCTACTGGGCTTCTTCAGAGAGCAAAACAAAAACTTGTGCCGGTTTTTCAGACAAAATATCCTACAACACGGTTTGTAAACCTGATCAGTGACTTTCTTGATGACCAGTTTGCGGAACAAATTTCTGTCCACGGCTCTTTCGTAGATGTTTATGGAGTAGGCGTCCTATTTGTGGGGGAATCCGGCATTGGCAAAAGTGAAGTTGCACTTGATCTTGTAGAACGTGGACATAGATTGGTAGCAGATGATATTGTCCTTATTTCCAAGAAAGCAGAAGCAATATTAATAGGTTCCGGAACTGAGTTAAATAAAAACTTTATGGAAATTAGAGGGCTTGGTATAGTAAATATAAAGCAAATTTTTGGGATACGATCTGTTAGATATCAAAAGAGAGTAGAAGTTGTAATTGAATTAGAATTATGGGACCCCAAAAAAAACTACGAAAGAGTAGGTATTAGGCCCAAAACTACAAATTTGATGGGGGTAGAAATTGAGAAGGTACTTCTCCCAATAGTTCCAGGTAAGAATATTACGGTTATTGCAGAAATCATTGCTTTAAATTATCTTTGCAGACACTATGGCTATAATGCGGCTATGGATTTCGCCCGTAGACAACGTGAACAAATGAACTTAAATAAAAAAATAAAGTATAAGGATACAGGTGCACCAGCTTTAAGACGTTCGACGGAATATTTTGAACATGACTTTGAATAAACTTTTAAAAAAACAAAGAATTTTAGAAAAAATAATAGGAGGTACTCACTATGTTCTGGACACTTGAATTAGCCGGCTATCTTGATGATGCTCCCTGGCCTGCAAATAAGGCTGAATTAATAGATTATGCCCAAAGGACAGGAGCACCACAAGAAGTAATTGACAACTTGATGGAACTTGAGGATTCCGATGAGCCATATGAAAGTATCGAAGAAATATGGCCTGATTACCCTGATGAAGAAGACTTCTTTTATGACGAAGAATCTAAGGACTTCTAATTCAGAATTGAAATAGTCCGCTATTCAGCGGGCTATTTCAACGTGATTAAACGAACTAATAATTCTTACTGTTAGTGATATTTTGAAATATTTTTTAAATATACTGCTACTTCTTTTTTTGTTTTACACACATCTATTTTCCCAGGAAGAACAGGAATCTGAACTAAAAAAATATAAAATCAAAGAGGTTAATTTCACTTTTGAAGGTTCAAGTTCTTTTGACATAGACGAACTTTCTTCTCTCATTAGCACCCCTAAAAATGAATATTTTAACCCGGAAAACTTCGCCACTGATATTTTAAGAATTGAAAAGTTTTATTTTGACAATGGCTTTATAGATGCTTTTGTAGATACAACAACTGATATTAACATAGAAGATAAAACCTTAACTGCAACATTTATAATCAAGGAAAATCTCCCATACCTTATACATTCAGTAAATTATCGTGGGCTTGAAGAGGTTCCACCTGATTTAATTGATTTGTTTCTAAATAAAGAAATACGTTATATCTATCAAAATGAACGGTATTCAAAGAAACTGGTCAGTATGGAACTATCACGTATTACTACTCTTTTACAAAATAATGGATATGCTAACGCTTACTCAGAGCAACCAGAGATTGTAAAGATAGAATCAAACAATCCTGCTTATAAGCATAAGCTGGATGTCAATTTCTACTTCTCACCAGGTAAGAGATATCTTTTCGGAAAAACGAGAATACAAATCAGCAACAACAAATATAACTTGAATCTCACAGACATCTTAAAAGACCTCGAGTATAGTGAAAATGACATTTACAGTAAAGAAAAACTCATTGAAAGTGAAATCAGACTGAATAAAATTTCTATACTTGAAAATCCTCGTATTCTGGTAGATTATCTTGATTCAATTAATAATAAAATTTATCTCACAATCACAGGAAACATCACAAATAAATATGAAGTACAACCAGAATTTCTTGGATACGACCTAAATAATCTCTTTTACGCAGGTATGGGACTCTCTTTCAAAGATAAATATTTATGGGGAACGGGGCGAACTCTTACTTCACGTGCTGTTGCACTATTACATTCTGAACAAACAAATATTTTAGAATTTTTGCTTGAACTTTACCAACCTTATATTTTTAGCAACAATAAAATTAATGGCTTCTGGAAAATTTCAGGAACGGTTTATTCCGACGAAGATTTCAGGATATCACAGATAAAAAACACCTTTACTGTTAATTATGAATTGCCAAAACACACCTACTTAAACTATCTTGTTTTTGATTGGAAAATTGGTAATGATAGATTTTATATTAAAAGATCAATTCCCACAGATTCTACAGGAATTCTGATAGGCAACTCAACTATAAATTCTTTCTCCTCTGTTTTTGGAATTTCACTGATACACGATAACACAAATAATTTTGCTTTTCCAACAAAAGGATACTATCAATCCTATCTTATTGAAGAAAGTGGCTTACTTAGTAATATAGTAAAAAGACTCTTTGCAACAACAACTTTCAGTTATATCAAAATCAGCAGTTTGAATAAACTTTTTCTTGACCTTTCAAAGGAACGGGGCAATTCCGTTCTAGCATTCAAACTTCTGGCAGGGGCAATTTTCGAATATGGAGATAATGTTTCAAAGATTACAATAGGAGGCACAGAATACGAAATTAGTTATAATTTTATTCCTTTCGAAGCTAAGTTTATAGCCGGAGGTTCAATTAGTGTTCGTGGTTGGCCTGCACGAAAATTAGGAACTTTTGAAGGGAGTGAATTTGGGGGTAATTTCCTTTTAGAGGGAACAGTAGAACACAGATCAAAACCTTTTATAGATAAAAAGAGTATATTTAAAGATCTGGGTTTTGTGTTATTTATGGATTATGGGAACTTATGGCAGACCCCATCTAAATTCTCCCCTTATCAAATCAATATTGCCACCGGTATTGGATTAAGATATTATACCATTATTGGACCTATTAGGTTTGATATAGCTTTTAAATTTTACGATTATGCTCCCGATTCAGGCACAAACAAGTGGCTTTATCAAAATTCTTTTAATATTATAATGACTAAGAAACTTACTTTACAGTTTGGAATAGGCAATACATTTTAAAATATATGTGGGACAATATCATTGGACAAAAAAGAGTTATAACTATTCTGAAGAATATCTATAAAAGCGGCAAGGTAGCTCAGGGATATCTTTTTTTTGGGAAAGAAGGCATTGGTAAAGATGCTGTAGCAATTGAATTTGCAAAAATGATTAATTGTGATAATCTCGACAGAGAAAATTTAGAAGCTTGTGACAATTGTCGTTCATGTAAATCAATACGAAAATTATCTTCAACACACTTTTCATTCATCACAGCTCTTCCACCAGGTAAGCGAGAAACAGGAGAAGATACCCATCCTTTCTCAACTCTTAAAGATGAAGATGCCAAATGTTATCTTGCAGAACTGGAAAAGAAAAGTCTTGATCCTTATTATAAGATTAATATGCCAAATGCTAATAACATCAGGATAGATAGCATTAGGCAGATAAAAAGAGAAATTTATCTTACAGCACAGTCAAATAAAAAGAAAGTTTTCTTAATTTCTGATGCTGATAAAATGACACTTGAAAGTGCTAATTCTTTACTTAAAATACTAGAAGAGCCACCCGGAAATTCACTTATAATACTGACAACATCAAGACCAAATTCACTCCCTCCTACAATAGTGGGGCGCTGTCAAAAAATTCAGTTTGATGATATTTCCGAAAATGATATAGAAATTTACCTTAAAAATAAGTTTCCGAATATCAATACAGAAATTGTAAAAGTTTATGCACAAATTGCTGATGGAAGCATCTACAAGTGCACCAATATTGTCGAGTCAGACTTTCTAGAGACAAGAGAAATGGCAATTGATTATCTGGTAGCACTTGTACAACGACGCTATCTTAGAATTGGGGAGATAATTGAAGATATTTCATCCAGAAAAGAAAAAATTAAGCAATTTTTACTAATACTCCTCTACTGGTTCCGCGATAGTATGATTCTTGAAAATGGATATAACGAAAGAATAATCAATATAGATAAACTTGAAAGGCTTAGAAATTTCGTGAAAAAATTCGATGTAAAATACTTTGCTGCTACTAAAGCCATTGAAGATATGATTTATGATGTAGAAAGTTATATTAATGGTGAGCTTCTACTTTACACACTAACAACAAGATTGACAGACCAAATCAGAATAAAATCCTCAGGTCCCTCAACGTAAGATTACCTCTGATATTTAGTCCTTTATCTATTATAAAAAAGTATTCAGAAGGTTTATAGGGATATGGGTTGCCATAATCGTATTGCTCATTACCATTTTTGTCTATAAAAGCAAAGAGTAAATACTCATCTTCATAAACATCTGTAAAATTAAAGATTGTGTCCCCTGTCATAAAATACTTGTACCTGCGAGTATCTTTGTTCTTACTATAAAGGGATATAATTACCGGATAGCCTGGCTCTACGCGATTGGTAACAGTCCCTGATATGCTTGCAAACTTTTTTGCATCTGCAATTTTAAAAGCAACTTCAAATTTATAGCCACTCTTAACTGAGTTTAAATCTAATGTTAATTTCACCACTGATGCATACTTAAATTTAACAACAGGTAAAATTTCCAGTAGTGAGTCTGAATACCAATTAAGAGCAAAAACAATCTTCTCTCCTTTTGTTGAATCAAATAGATTTAAATTATCTGCAATTATTTCACGGTTTAGTTTGACATTATTAAGTTTTAAGAATATTTTCTCATTAGTTTGTATTTCATTGCTAGCATTTTTTATTGAAAAAGATACTATACCTACAGAATCTGTATAAAAGGAGTTTAGGAATTTTTCAGACTGAAAATAATTTTGCTCGGGCAGGTAGTCCAGGAAAATAAAATTTACTGACTTAAGAGTAACTGAATCTTCCGTTTGCAAATCGAGAGGAAGCATAGCTATATTATCAATTCCCCTATCATATAAATAATTATGGTTAAAATCTTCAATAGCAAATAATCTAAACTTTCCTACCGGTAAATTGTAAAAGACATAATTATTCACATCATTTAGTTGTGTAATATATAGAGGTTTGTTAAACTCAGGGTTGGCTGTTGTATCAAATTCCGATTGTAATTTATAAGCTCCAATAAAAACTGAATTAGGTTTTTTCGAAAATATCTTTCCTTCAATTGAGCAGTTGTCAATTTTATTTCCCGTCGAAAACGCAAAATGAATAGGTTCTGTAAGTTTGTTCCCATATATATCTTTCAAGTCCTTACCAATAAAAACCGAATAAGTTGTATTTTCTTTTAATCCCGAGGGAGTAATAACAGTAACTTCACTACCGCTCCAATCAAACTCAAGATTCCTTTCAGAATACGGTGTTAAGAGAAAGGATTCAACAAAACTTCGTCTATCTACATAGTCATCAAATTCAATAATGATTTTGTTGCCTCTAAAATTCAGAGTATTGGGTAAAGGATATGATTTAACCACACTTGGAGGGGTTTTATCCTCCTCGCCTCCCGTAGGAGGTAATGGATTTGCACAACCGTAAAAAATTACCGCTATAAAAAATAAAAGAGAAAGTATATTCAGCCTAAAAAACATTACTGTTCTGATTTAGAATTTTCTATAGTTTTAAATTGTATTCTTACAAGTGTCCCTTTATTTTTTTCACTTTGTATTTTTATCGAAGCTTTCATATCATCAAGAGTCTTTTTAGTTATTGCAAGCCCAAGCCCCATCCCTTTAGACTTAGTAGAAAAATTTGGCTCAAATAATCTATCAATTATTTCTTCGTCTATTCCACAACCATTATCTTCTATTTCACAAATTACGCTGTTTTGAAAATCGTAAGTTCTGACTTTGATTACCCCTTCCTCTATAATAGCCTGAACAGCATTCTTGATAATGTTCTGGAATGCTCGATTTAGTTCCTGTCTATCAGCAAGTATCAGAGCTGCGGATTGAAGTTTCTTTTCAAACCTTATGTTTTGATTCGTTGCATACAGTGCTATCACCTCGTCCAGTATATTATTAATGCTCAAAGCTTCATAATTACGTTGTGGCATCTTCGCAAAATTAGAGAACTCTGTAGCTATATAATCTAATTTATCAATTTCATTCACAATAAGGTTTTTTGTTCTGAGAAGAATCTCCGTGAAATCTTCAGACTTACGATTCTTGTATTGATTATAAAGATGTTGAATAGCCAGTTTCATAGGTGTTAATGGATTCCTGATTTCATGTGCGACTCGTCGTGCAACATCTCTCCAGGTAGCTTCTCGTTCGGCTCGTTTAAGTTCTATTTTTGATTTTTCAATTTCAGTGGTCATTCTATTAAAAGATTCTATAAGCTCACCAAATTCATCTCTTCTTTTCATTGGGATCTGAATGCTGGTATTTCCTCGAGACATCATTTCAACAGCGGTTTTAAGTTCAAGCAGTGGTTTATACATTCGCTCTGTAACAAGGCTAACTACCCACAGGAGAAATATTATCATTATTACATAAGAACCAAAAATATATGTCAGTGTTTCTGTTAATTCAGAATTAATCTCGGTTTGTTTATACACGGAAAGCGAAGACAAAATCCCAGCGATTGTATTGTCAACACTATAAAATGGCTTATATCCAACGAGGAATGAATATTCCCCAATATTTACATATCTTATAAATAAGTCCCGTTTTAAATAATAAATGTTATAAAAAGCTTCAGCATCTGCACGAGGATCCAACAAACCTGCATCAAATAATTCTTTGTTAGTTGTTGCAACCATCCTGTTTTTTAAATATAGGATATAACTTTTATCAGTACGGGAAAAATTCTTTATAAAGATTCCTGTAACAAATTTTTGAAGGCTATCAATAGATTTATAACGGCTAATAAGTTTCTGAGCATCCTGTAAACTTCCGGTACCTAAATTTAAATCTGACACTATTTGATTTCTGAAGAAGTTGTCATTCTTATTAGTAATATAACTTCGTGTATAAATAGCCAGTATAATAATTGGAATAATTGATACTACAAGAAACGCCGCAAAAAGCCTATCCCTAAAATTCAATCTGAATGTTTTTAACTCTTTGAGCAAAAATAATCCTTTAATAGCAAAAACAATGAGAAATACAAAGGTAGCAAAAAGAATAAATTTAAAATAAAAAAACATCATTGAAGCAAGGTCATTATATATTATGCTCACCGTAAAAATTCTTTCTACAGATTCTGGATTTTCCCCATAATTTTCATAATTAAGCGGTTCAGCCAAAATATAAAATGTCCGGTAGCTTTTATTGTTAATGTTTTCATACCTCCAATATTTAGTGCCTTCCTTACGAAGGAGACGTTGACGAAAGGCGTCAAGATTTTTTGCTATACTTTTTGATATTTCTGGATCGGTACTATTAATTACTTCCCCATTCAAAAATTCCGTAATAACCGGTTTGACAGTTAATTTGTCTATAAGACGTTCAACTGTAAAATCCCCAAAAAATTGAAAGGTTGTTGATGGCAGTAAGGTTTTATATTCAGAATGAACTACAAATACTATGTATCCCAATTGAGAATTTCGGGAAATCCCTTTAAGATAAGGATCTTCAATACTTTTAATGGCAATATAATACTTATTACGGGCATCTCTTAAAACGCTAATATCTTCATAAAGCATTGGTAAAACTTCGGGAACCTGACTTTCTTCTATCTCACTTTCCGTACCCAATAAAGTATCACTGGCGCTACTTGAATCTGATATCAGATAATCCGGAGAAGAATAACTAAGTTCTTTCTCGAAATAATTTCTTTTTGCAAAAGATATAACACTATCAAGATTTATTGTTGAGGGACTAACATTAAACTCACTTTCAGATTTAAATTTTCCATCTAAAATAAAAACTGCTGAATTATAATTTTCAGAACTTAGTTTACTCTCTTTCCATAAGTAAAATGCAAGTTTTTTTATTTCATCCTTATTTTTAAAGCTTGAAAAAATCTGATTATTATTTGTTAGTCGATCAAGTTCATTAGCTATCAAAAACACAATAGCTTCTTTGTTTTGAGATGCAAGATGAGTCCCTATTAATTCAACATATTTAGCCTCCTGTGATTTAGAGGTATCAAGGATTAAAACCGGGGTCACTACCAGTCCTATAAGAAATGATAATGATAAACTTCGTAGTGAAAAAATTGAATTGGATTTCTTATGCAGAATGCTTCTATCAAGATAGTAAGCAAAAATAAATATGAGTATTACAAAACCTAACCGCTCTATAAAATTTGAATCAAGATGTAACAAGAAAAATTGTAATATCTCTGTAACAACCAAAAGTGTTATAAGAATAATAACGCCATAATATTTTTTAAATAGTTTTCCACCTGATATTGATTTTACAATATAGAATAGTGCAAACTGAATAGCTACTTCGAGATAAACAACAGTAAAAACTAATGCAATAAAGATGAGTTGCACAATTAATAGATCGGCAGATGGTATAAAATTAACCCTATCTAGAAACTTGACATTAGAATTAACTACAATCGTCCTGAGTACCAACTCAAATAACCAGTAAACCAAAGCAAAAAGAATCACATATGTTATAGCATGTAAAAGGCTTAATAAGCCATAACTCCTTTTAGTTGAATCTTTCAGCTCTCGAAAACTTTGATAGACACAATATAATGAAAATAAAAGTCCAAAACATAAAGTAATCAATAGTTCTCCTAAGGATTTAGCAATACCACCTCCTATAGGAGATGCAAAATACACAGCAGAAAAAATTCCTGAATCCCAGAAAACTGCGGGCACATCAAAAAATAGCCATAGATACCGTATTAAAACAAGAGTAATTCCAAATGTCAATAATCGAAGTCCAATATTATGCCAGAGAGATGCAAAATTAAGTAAAAAATAAAGCAACAAAAAGCTTCCCAATAAAACAACAGTTGCATTAGCTTTAGCAAAAAAAGTCTCAACTGACTCCATATGTGTTTTCTGTGTATAAGATGGTAGCTGGACGTAACCAATAATATGCCCATCTTTATCCTGACAGGAAACAATTTGAGATTGTTCATATCTACTACTATCCAACTTTTTCTGGGAACTTAAAATCTCTACACTTGTTCGTAAAGAAGTCTCAAGCTCCCTGGCAAAACAATTTACAATAGATAGTTTCTTTTCGCGGAGATACTTCGAATCAAGTAAAACTCCAGTTACTAATACTCCTACAATTATAGAGCTATCCCTTTGACTTCGTATTGGAGTATATAACAGCATGTATTGCCCAAATCCAACATCACGAAATACTAAACTCTCCTTGCCACCCATTGACTTTAAAAAAAGTGTATACTCAGACTCTAATGAATTACCTTTATAAGCAATAAGGTTGAACCATTTATTATATACTTCGACACTAAAGGCTTCTTCTGTTTCTGTTTTAAGAATAGTTTGAAAAAGCTTATGAATTTCACCATTCTCAAGGTTCTTTTTTACATCAAGATTATTACTGATAGATTTGGTTAGAGAACTAAGATGTTCAGTTAATTTTTGAAAGTTTGATTGTATTAAGTATGTTCGTTCCTGAGTCTTCTTATTATAAATGTCTTCCCAATCATCTATAATTCTAACAGAAATAAAGTGATAAATCAGTCTAAGAACTACAAGCCATAGGACAAGAAAAATAATTACTCCCGTAAGGAATTTGTATTTATAACTACTAAAGCTCAATAAACCCGATATTAATTAGTAATTGATATCTGATCAATTAGCCATAAATTATCTTTATAACGGAGGCTTATATTAACCGGTAACACTCTACCACCTTCTCCCCGATCATACTTGTATGTACCAACAACAAAGGCATAATTATTCATATAGAACGAGTTAGTATACATAAACTTGACTAAATAAAAATACTCAATAAAATCACCAAGTATAATTTCAGCCTGGCTTTTGCTATAATAAGACTTTTCATACCCAAGTAAATTCAAAATCACATTGTCATTTAAATATTGGCTGATATAGCTAATGTTTCGCGAATTGAAGCCCTCGGAAATTACTATAAAAGTTTTCTTACAGAGGTTGTATTTTATCTGTTGAGATTCATTTTTAAACTTCTTGTTCTTCCACCATTTTTCCTGACACATTGAATTTGAATATGGGAAGAATAAAATAATTAATAACAAACAATATAAAAGATATATTCGTCTCATAAGGTAGTAAATTATAACAAATTAATTAAAATTCATTCTTAAATCAATAATATTAAAAACTTACAGGTCTTAAAGAAAGCAAAAACAAAATTGTTATTCACTTGACTAAATAATCCTTTTGTATTACTTTATTATTAATTACATAACCTAAAACATTTATAATGGAAAAATCTGATTTTGGCAAAAGATTGCTTAAATTCTGTAAATACACATTCCAGACACAGGTAGAATTTGCTCGAAAACTAAACATCAAGCCGCAGGCTTTACAAAAGTATATAAAAGGACACCGACTACCACTACCCGATTTTCTCAATCGGCTTTATAAATTGGGCTGCAATATAAACTGGCTATTGAGCGGCGAAGGTGAAATGATAGAAACAAAAGCCTCCCCTCGTGGAAAAACCAGGTTAGTACCTATTCTTGCTGAAGTAGAATGTGGGACACCAGTTTATAATCAGATAAATCAGGAACATATAAAAATGGCTGAGCTTACTGACGTTTCACACTATAATAATCCATTTATTGTAATTGCACGAGGAGACTCTATGAGACCATATATCAACCCAGGTGATTATCTTTTGTGCGTTGACGAACCAACAAAGATAAAAGATGGGAGTGCAGTAGTTATTGATTTTAAAACAATTCCAGAAACTTATAGTTCAAATGCAAAACTCATAAAATTTCTTAAAGATGATAGCATAATGCTTTATTCAATAAACACTAAGTTTGCTCCTACTATTCACAAGAAAAGTGAAATCTATAAAATATATAAAGTTATCAGAATAATACGTGATGTCAAATAGTTAAATAATAACACTTTCACCAATCAATACCATAGAAGACTCATTGATAACAAACAATAATTTTCGTATATTATTTAAAGTTTGCCGGGATAGCTCAGCTGGTCAGAGCGTCGGAATCATAATCCGCAGGTCGGGGGTTCAAATCCCCCTCCCGGTACACAACCTTTCCCATTAAAATTTACCTTGACATTACAATTTAAAAGTAGTAATTTGGAAACTAATTTAGTATTATTAGTTTCCAAATCAACAGAATGATAATACAGGACGAAAGAGAAATAATCCTCGCTTTCTGCGAAAAGAGATTTCTTTCAGAGGGATTTGTCAAAGTTACTATGGATGAAATAGCAGCGGAACTTGGAATAAGCAAAAAAACAATTTACAAACATTTCCCTTCAAAAGATTCCCTTGTTTCTGAAATTGTACATATACGGCTTAGAAATGCTAATTCAAATGTTATGTCTGTCTTATCCACTAAAACAGATGTCGTAAGAAAATTCATAGAGTTGATAAATGTTTACGTGGATGAAATTCGCGGTATACATCCGAAATGGTTTCGGGAACTTGAACTCCACCAGCCTGAGTTATGGCACGAGATTGATAACTTCAGGAGCAAGTTTATTAATCACTATCTACCTAAAGTTATATCGCAGGGGATTCGTCAAAAGCTTATCAAATCGTATTCTTCAGATTTAATAATCCTCGCTTTTACATCTCTCTCAAGAGAAATTATGAATACGGAATTCCTTATCAATAGCAAACAGAGTCTTGAAGAAATTATAAGAGAAACATTTGATATGCTTTTTGGAGGACTCCTTACAAAGAAAGGTTTAGCAGTTTATAGTAAAGATAAAAAATTTATAATCAAATGAAAGTTAAGATGAGAAAAGCCCTTATTCTTTTCATTTTGATATTCATATCGAACTGCTTATGTGCTCAGAACGTAAAAATATTGACAATTGAAGAAGCAGTGGCTGAAGCCCTGAAAAACAATTCTGACATCATAACAGCAAGGCTTGAACAGATAAAAGCCAAGAATAAGGTCTCGGAAACATACAATGAGAGTTTATTACCGACTCTTACACTGAGTACACAGTATATTCGTGCTTTTAAAAAGCCAGTTTTTGATATTTTTGGACAAAAATACGAAATTGGAACTGATAATCAGATAACGAATACGTTGAGCGCTTCTGAACCTATTCCATTTCTTGGAACCCCGATTTTTCAGGGAATTCGCATTGCTGAATATTACGCAGCCTTACAAACTGAAAACGTCGCTGCTGTTGAAACAAAGGTGAAATCAGAGGTTAAGAAGGCATTTTACAATGTTTTACTTTTGAAAGAAGTTGTTGAAATCAACAAACAGAGTCTACAAAATGCATTAAGTAATCTTGAGGTAGTCGAAAAAAAATATAAAGCCGGAACCGAAACTGAATTTAACTTGCTCAGAGCACGGGTTAAAGTTGAAAACATAAAACCATCACTTTCCCAATCGGAAAATAATCTCTCACTCGCAAAAAAATCTTTAAAAAATTCAATTGGTATTAAATCCGATGAGGAGATTGATGTAGTAGGAACATTGACTTACGATAGCACGGAAGTTATTGGTAGTATGGATGAAATCCTGTATAAGATTGCAGAATCCAATGTTGCTATTAGACAACTCAATATAAGTAAAAAAATCAATGATGAACTGGTAAAAATTGATAATGCTAACTACCTGCCTAAATTATACCTGTTTGGACAATATCAGTTAAATGCTTCTGAAAATGATGGGAAATATTTTTTCAACTATCGATATTTCAATGTTGTTAATGCAGGTATTGGCTTATCATGGAACCTCAACTTCATCAGTAATTCATATAAAAAACAGCAATCGTTGGTAGACGTAAAAAAGACTGAGGAAATGATAATTGATACAAAGAATAAGTTAAGATTAGCAGGTCAAAGCATCATTCAAACTATGGAAGATGCAAAAAACCGAATTATTGCCAATAGAGAAAACATTAGACTTGCTGAAAAGGGTTACGAGCTTGCTGTGACCAGCTTCCGCAATGGTGTAATTACACAAATCGACGTGCTTGATGCAGAATTAATTTTAAACCAAACCCGTCTCGCTTACGTTCAATCTATATACGATTACCTGAAAGCTAAAGTTGAATTAGAACAACTATTAGAAAGATAAACAAAAACATCCAATTGAATAACTATGAAAAAACTCTTTTTATTAATGGTATCATTACTTCTCATTGGGAGTAGTTTTTCCTGTGGGCGAAAAAGTGGTTCTGAAAACAAATCCTCCTTACAACAACTTTCAGCTGTGCGGGTTGTAGAAGTTAAGCCCCAACACTTTGTTGAAACGTATAGAGTAATTGGAATAGTTAAGCCCTATGAAAGCGCAAAGCTATCCTCTGAAGAGGGAGGCATAATAACCTACCTTGCAAAAGATAAAGGTGACAAAGTACGAAAAGGGGAAGTGCTTGTACGGTTAAAAAAAGATACTGACCAAAAGGCTTATGAACAAGCGCTGGCTCAATACAACTTAGCAAAAGAGAACTTTGAACGCATAGAAAGACTCTATAATGAGAATGTTGCAACTGAACAACAATATACTAACAGCAAACTTCAACTTGACATTGCTATTAAAGCGGTTGAACTCTACCGTACCCGTTTAAGTAAAGGTTATATTGTTTCACCCATTAATGGAGTTGTTGATGCTAAATTTTTGAATAAGGGAGAAATGTCATCTCCTGGAGCACCAATTCTCAGCATTGTAGATGTTTCTCGAGTTAAAATCAATGCTGGTATTCCTGAAAAATATGTCGGAGAAATTACAAGGGGGCAGAATGTTTTAATTACCTTTGAAGTACTACCCGATGAAAAATTTTACGGGGTCGTCGGTTATACCTCCCCTACTATCGATCCACAAAGTAGAACTTTTGAAGTGGAAGTTATACTCAACAACAAAGATAGAAAGTTAAAACCTGAAATGTCAGCAACTCTTGAATTTACAAGACTTGACATAAATGATGCTGTTGTAATAGGTCAGGATCAATTTGTTGACAATGGTGAAGAGAAATATGTATTTGTGCTTGAAAACGATATTGCAAAGAAACGTATCATAAGAATTGGAGGTTTTTCCGACAGTAAAGTATACGTTGAGAGTGGGCTAAATCTGGGTGAGAAACTTATTATTGAAGGATTCAGAGGGCTTAACGATAATGAAAAAGTTCAGGTTGTAAACTAACTTCTTTTCTAAACGAATTTAAATTTGAAATGAAATTTTTCAGAACAATTGTAGACAACAAGGTTACAGTTTATATTCTTGTCCTCATAATCGTAATATTAGGAACTATCTCTTATATTTCAATGCCGAGGGAATCCAGCCCATCAATTAAGATTCCATATGTTTTTATTGCTACAGTTTATCCGGGAGTCACACCAGTCGATATTGAAAATCTCGTCACTCAACAAATTGAAAAAGAAATAAAAGGCATTAGTGGTGTTAAGAAAATTACCTCAGTATCAAGAGAAAGTTTTTCTCTTATTTCTGTAGAATTTACACTTGATGTAAACATCGATGACGCTATCCAAAAAGTTCGAGACAAAGTTTCTGTAGCAAAAACAAAAATGCCGGAAGACATTAAAGAACCTGTCATTACAGAAATAAACTTCTCTGAACTACCAATGCTATATGTTAATATAACGGGAAATATTGGGCTTGCAAAACTTAAAGACGTAGGAGATAAAATAAGCGATAAGATTGAAGAATTTACTGGTGTTCTTTCTGCAGAAGTGGTTGGGGGTCTGGAAAGAGAAGTTAAGATAGATGTTGACTTCAATCGTCTCAAGTATTACAATCTTAGTTTTAATGACCTTATCAATACAATATCGGCAGAGAATCTAAATATTCCTGGAGGTTCAGTTGAAACCGGAAAATCAAGTTTTCTTGTGCGTGTTCCGGGAGAATACAAAGACCCGGAAAAGATGAAAGATCTTGTGGTTAAAGGAAACACAAAGTATCCAGTATACATTCGTGATGTAGCCGATGTTACTTACGGATTTAAAGAACCACAAACCTTTGCCAGGGTAAATGGTAAGGAAAGTGTTACAATAGTTGTTAAGAAAAAAAGCGGATCTAACATAATTGAAATTGCCGATAAGATTAAAAACCTGCTTCAAACAGATAAATCTTTACTACCACAAGGAGTTACATATACCACAAGCGGAGATCAATCAAAATATATCAAGAATACTGTTCACGAGTTAGAAAATGGAATTATTACAGGAATGGTTTTAGTAGTATTGATTCTTTTCTTCTTTATGGGATTGAAAAACTCCATTCTCGTGGCTACAAGTATTCCTCTATCGTTTTTAATTTCTTTTACCATACTTGACTTTATGAATATTACACTGAATATGATTGTATTGTTTACGCTTATACTTGTTTTAGGAATTATTGTTGACGATGCTATTGTAGTAGTAGAAAATATCTATAGACTTCAAGAAAAAGAAGATTATGAGCCTTATGCCGCTTCTATAGAAGGACCAAGAGAGGTAGTATTTCCGGTTATAATAGCAACGTTGACGATTATTTCTTCATTTTTGCCACTACTGTTTTTTCCTGGAATTGTAGGGGATTTTATGAAATATATGCCTATCACATTAATTGTATGTTTGCTGTCATCCCTTTTTGTTGCTATGATTATTAGTCCAGTTCAGGCATCCATTTTCATTCACTTCAAAAAAGATCAGGAACGGTCAAAAAAGAAAAAATTCAGACCTATTGGTAAATTCCTTGAATTTTTTGATGCGAAATTTTTTGGTACTGCCCTTAAATATTATGAAAGGGCTGTCCGATGGACATTAGCACATCGAAAGATTACTATTGCGGGGATATTTATTCTCTTATTCCTGACAATTGTAACGTATAACTTTTATAACTTCGGAACTGAGTTTTTCCCAAATGTAGAACCAAATTTCGTCAATGTTAATATTACAACACCAGTCGGGACAAATGTAGAAACAACTAATCTGATTACAAGGGCAATTGAAAATAGAATACCTGTGAAAAAAGACCTTGAGAACATTATTGTTAATGTTGGTTCATCTAACAATCCACTTGATTTTAGTGGAGAAGGAATCCCTAATAAGAGCACTATTGTCGTCAACTTTGTTGAGAAACAGGAACGCGAAGAAAACGCCTTTATATACCTCGATGACATAAGAAAGGCTGTGCAAAATATTCCAGGAGCTGAAATAGAAGTTGAAAAACAAAGAATGAGCCCTCCTGTTGGAAAACCAATAAACATTGAAATATATGGAGATGATTTCGAAGTGCTTGGAAAAATCACAGATGAAATCAAACGGTCAATCAAAGATATTCCCGGACTTGTTGACTTGAGAGATAACCTGGATGAAACAAAACCAGAGATAAGAATAACAGTGGATAGGGAACGTGCCAAGCTATATGGACTTTCAACAGCCGTTATTGGCTCTACCATCAGAACTGCAATTAACGGGACATCTGCAAGTAAATTTAGAGTCGGTGAAAATGAATATGATGTTACTGTAAGGCTGAAAAAAAACCAGAGGAACAATTATAATACACTGGAAAATCTATACATCACAAATCAACAAGGCAAACAAGTCCCTCTTCTATCAGTAGCAAAAGTTGAATTTTCAGGAGGAGTCGGTTCAATTAATCGTAAGGACTTGCGTAGAGTTGTCACTATCACTGGCAATGCAGAAGGTAGATTGGAAAATGAGGTTCTCAAAGATGTAATTAAAAAGGTAGGAGAGTATAAATTTCCTGAGGGTTATTCGGTTAAGTTTACCGGGCAACAGGAAGAACAACAGGAAACTTCTATATTTCTTGCAAAAGCTCTTGTCATTTCTCTGCTGTTAATATTCTTCTTGATGGTTATTGAATTTAATTCTATCAGAGTTCCTTTCTTAATTATGATATCTTTTGTTCTTTCCTTCATCGGTGTTTTAATAGGGCTTATGATTACAAAAACTCCATTTGGAATTTTGATGACTGGAATTGGAATTATTGCATTAGGTGGTATAGTTGTAAGGAATGCAATAGTAATGCTCGATTTTCACAAAGAGCTTATGAAACGAGGTTTACCACGAGATGAA
>JBNAVJ010000014.1:0-50081 GCA_049700455.1 Ignavibacteria bacterium | reverse complement strand
TTGTATTGTCATTATATTTTGCATATCACTTTATTAACTCCTCAATATTAACACCTAATGCTTTTGCAATTTTAGCCATAACCAAAACAGAAAGTTTTTTGATAACTCTGCTTTCGATTTTTGTCAGGAATGATACCAAATATTTTAAAATCAAGCAAGCAAAATAATGAAAAGCCCGCTTCTGACCAAAATAAAGTTCGAGCCGACATTTTTTCCGGTTCTTTGGCAGTTTGTCTTTCCGCTTCCGCTTTTTGGCGAGAAATGCGGAGAGGGGGGGATTCGAACCCCCGATGGAGTTGCCCCCATAACGGTTTTCGAGACCGCCGCTTTCAACCACTCAGCCACCTCTCCAAAGTTGTTTAATTTAAATTTACTGCTTATCATTTTAATTTTATATAGAAATATTTAATCCAGTCTTTTTAACCCGTTTGTAGAAATTATTTTACTTATAGCTGATACTAAATAACTAAATCTAAAATCTTTTCTCTATGAAATCATTTTATCTCTGAGGAAGAAATGTATTTAGATGCTGGGAGAAACTGAAGGTCTTTTGTTTTTAATTAAATAAAGATATATATAACTTCCTTGTAATAAAAATAAAAGTTCATCTTGTCTAAAAAAATAACTATCATTTTTCTCTTTAAATGTTATGCATTTTAAGAAAAGTGTTTGGAAAAATCAAAATGTAGTAAAAAGTTCTTTTCTATAAAGATTTGATATAAACAAAGGAAAAATTGAAAGTCTTTACTTTTGACTTATATCAAATCTTTTAAAATTCACTTTATTTATTTTTGTATAAAGTATATAAGAAGTATGAAAAAACCTATTTTTCTTATTCCTTTTATAATATTATCCCTGCTGGTAGGTATTTATAGTGGCTGGCTCAGGACAGGTCTACAATTCTATTATATTCCCGGCCTTGCTGAACATGGAGCTATAATGGTTGGTAGTTTTCTTACCACTGTGATAATACTAGAAAGGATAATTACATTCAGGAAAAAGATTATTTTACTTTTACCTTTAATCAATGCTTTTAGTTTAATTTTCTTTTTGGTTAATCAGTACAAAATAGGTTATATTCTACTTATAATAGGTGCATTAGGGCTAACTATAATTATGATATATTTTACTTTTAAATTCAAGGAGCTACATAATTATTTACTTAGCATTGGTGCTTTATGTCTTTTGGTAGGGAATTTATTTCTTTTGTTACTGGGGAAGTATCCTCCTGCAACAATCTGGTGGATAGCATTTTTTCTTTTTACAATTGTTGCTGAAAGATTGGAACTTACCCGCTATCTCCCTGTAACAAAAGTGCAGAAAAATTTTCTTACTATTTTCTTACTAATCTTTATTGTGGGAATGTTTATAAAGTTTCATCTTTATGGTAAATATATTTCTTCGTTATCTCTTGTTCTAACTGCAGGCTGGTTATTAAAATTCGACATTGCGACAAAAAATATCCGAAAAGATGGAATATTTAAATATACTGGCATTCTGTTGTTTACGAGTTATGTATGGTTAATTGTTACTGCCGGCATATTTTTGATTGAAAGTAATTCAATGTTAGTATATGAAGCAGGATTACATTCATTTTTCCTTGGATTTGTCTTTTCTATGATATTTGCCCATGCTCCGATAATCTTACCTGGTATAATAGGTAAAAATGCCAAAGTGTTTAAACCAATATTGTATTTATGGTTTTACATATTGCAGGGATCTTTATTGGTCAGAATAGTAGGAGACCTGGTCGGGAGTTATGAAACGCGTCAAATCACGTCTATTTTTAATGGAGTTGCTATTTTAGGTTTCTTTGTGTCAGTTTTTATCATTGTAAGAAATAACCTAAAAGGTAAGGAAATATCTATTGAAACTAAAAAGTAAAAATGTTATCTTACTGTTTCTAAAAAATCAATACTATGTTTGCAATTGTAGATATTAAAGGATTTCAGTACAAAGTTGGGGAAAATCAAAAAATTTTTATTCCCAGGATTCAACATGAAGCAGGCTCAAAAATTGAGTTTGATAAAGTTTTGCTTTATTCCCCAGATGAAAAGACAATTGAGATTGGAACCCCGATTTTGACAAATCACAAGATTGAGGCTACTGTACTTGGTCATGTAAAAGATGAAAAAGTAATTGTTTTCAAGAAGAAAAGACGTAAAGGTTATAAGGTAAAAAAGGGACATAGACAACAATATACTGAAGTCCAAATTAATAAAATTATTTAAAAGCAATTAAACTATGGCTCACAAAAAAGGTTTAGGAAGTTCAAAAAACGGAAGGGATTCTCAATCGAAAAGGTTAGGGGTCAAAAAGTTTGGAGGTGAACTTGTAGTTGCTGGAAATATTATTATTCGTCAACGAGGTACAAAATATAAACCGGGTAAGAATGTAGGTCTTGGGCGAGATTACACTATTTATTCGCTTATTGATGGTAAGGTTAAGTTTACAGATAAAGCAGGCCGTAAGGTTGTTAATGTAGAGCCCCTCAGTTAGTATTTCCCTTGAAGTTATAAAAGAAGCCACCAGAAGAGTTCATAGTGGCTTCTTTTATAAGAATACATATGTAACTTTATTGAATTCTTTTAATCATTTCCCTAACATCAGCTGCCGATTTATCAAATGCTTCTCTTTCTTCGGGGGTGAGCTTGATTGGAACAATTTCCTCCATCCCAAGTGCTCCGATTTTTACTGGTACCCCGAGACAAATATCGCTGTGACCGTATTCCCCTTGCAGGTAAACACAAGCTGCCATTATTCTATGTCTGTTGTTGACAATTGCATCAATCATTTGCACAACTGAGGCAGCAGGAGCATAATAGGCGCTTCCTGTCTTCAAGTGCTTGACAATTTCAGCACCGCCATGTCTTGTCCTTTCAATTAAAGCCTCTATTCTATTTTTGGGAAGTAAATCAGTCAAGGGAATACCTGAGACTGTAGTGTATCTAACTAAGGGTACCATTGAATCCCCGTGTCCACCAAGAACAATAGCATTAATATTTTCAATAGAAACATTAAGTTCCATACAAATAAAGCTCTTAAAACGAGCTGTATCAAGAACCCCAGACATTCCCATTACACGGTTTCTTGGGAAATGGCTGTGAATAAAAGATGCATAAGTCATTGCATCAAGAGGATTTGTTACTACGATAATAATACAATTAGGAGAGTACTTTACAATTTCTTTAGTAGCATTTATCACAATTTCAGCATTGGTTGTAATCAGATCTTCTCTTGACATACCTGGTTTTCGAGGTAATCCTGCCGTAATAACAGCAATATCAGAATTAGCCGTTAATTCATAGGTGTTAGTCCCCCAAATTTTTGTGTCTGAATACTGAATAGCGGCTGATTGATAAATGTCCAGTGCTTTTCCCTGTGGAATTCCTTCTACGATGTCTATCAGAACAACGTCATTTGCAAGAGCACGGTCAACGATTATTTGTGCTGCTGTTGACCCCACATTACCGGCACCAACGATTGTAATTTTCATAGTTGTAAGATTTAATTTATTAAAGTTTTATATTACGTTTTATAAATAGTTAGAGTTACTTCAGTTCCACTTTTTGTAGTATTGATGGTGCATCTATCTACAAGTGATTTAATAATAAAGAGTCCACGCCCATGTTCTCTAAGCAAATTTTCGTCAAGGGTGGGGTCGGGAATTTGAGAGGTATCGAACCCGCTTCCTTCGTCCTGTACCTGAACAGTGATAAAATTATCGTTATAACTAATACTAAGAAACACTTTTTTTAATGTATCCAGATGATTACCGTGTACTATGGCATTTACCAAAGCTTCTGATACAGCTATCAAGAGGTTTACAAACTTATCCTCTGGAAAACAGAGACTCTGATTTATCCGTTTCAAAATTTCTTCAACACGCTTAATCTCGTCCCTGTCAGTTTTTAAAACATAAGACTCTTCAATCATTGTAGCTAAAAATTATATAGCAAATTTAAAATCAAATTAACAGAACTTGTTTTATCTGGTTCTGTGCTTGATTCTACGTAATCTATACCTGTTTTTAAATTAAGACTTGAATTATTAAACAAACTTAACTTTATTTCAACAAGTGGTCCGTAATTAACATAGGTCCGGCGGAGGTACTTAGTGCCTTTATCATAATTATAATATCTTTGTATAAAATGCCTTACGCCTAAAGATACTATAAATAAATCACTTATAAAATAGCCAATTTCAGATTGTATAGTTCGCTCATCATAATAATTTATTGGTTTTACTGTAAAATTTTTATCATTATAGACTCCCTGTTCATAAATTCTGAGGTTTCCCGTAAAGTCTAAGAAAATGCGGGTGTTTAATTTTAGGTGTGTAGAATCATTAAACAAAAATTGCCTGAATGAAAAACTTTGAATCTGAGATACCAAATCCTCGTATTGATACACTGTATAATTAGCAAGTACTTGAAAAAGATTCTTAGTGGTGAAAAAATTAAATGGGGAGTAAAAAGTTTTAGAAGTCAATTTATAAATCTTATTTGTATTATTATTAGCGCTTCTTTCTTTAAACAGATAGTTTAGAGTAACAGAGTTAAATTCAAATGATGTCTCTGCTATAAAATTTAGTAGATTATCATAGCGGTGTGTTATCTGGGCTGTTACATAGAGTTCATCCCTGTCATCAAGGTTATCTTTACTTTCAGTGTCATATCGTAAAATCAGAGATGATATGCTTCCTTTAAAGAAGTTAGTGTTAGAAACAGAATATTGGGTTTCAAAGACCAATGAAGTGATACGACTCAAGTTATTTTTTGAAATTTCTATTTTTTGAATTTCACTCATTTGTTGTTGTGAGAGCCCCTGTATTTCATAAGCAGAATGCTGTTCGTTTCTTTCGGAGTATTGTAAATTGAGTATGGAGGAAAACTGTTTGAGTACAGCATCCAGAGTTATACCAATCTTATAGGAATTGTCAGTAATGTAAGTGTTATAAATATTATCAAAGATAATATTACTTGCAGGGGGGATATATTTGTACCTATTTTTTATGTCTCGTAGTTGTATTGAAGCGTAAGTTGTAAAAAGAAAAGCTTTAGAAATATCATATTTTAGTTCATTTTCAACCCATGCTATGTTATCGTTACGCATTTGTATATTGTTATTAACGCCATATTGTGAGATGATACTTGTTGTGGCAGGTATGTAAAAATCATTTCTTAAAAACGATACTTGAACTTTTGTTCTATTAGAAGTTTTGTCACTGAAGTTTTTGTCAATAGTAGTTGAAAAGGCATAATTGTAATTTGATTTTTCAGAAAGATTATCAAGTAATAAGGAAATAGTACTATTGGTTCTAAATCGGAGTATTTCTAAATCCTTTATTTGTGAAGACAGTGCAGCTGAAATCCCGTCATCTTGAATTCCAATTTGATCCTGTATTCTGTATCCTAATTTTGAGTCAATAAAAAAGTTTGACCTGGTGTATTCGAGATTTACAAAATAAAAATCATTTCTATCTTTATTAATTTCTATTTGTTTTTCGTCGCTAATAATTCTACTTTGAATACCACTTCCCACATAAAGATTTTTCAATAGATTATAAGAAGCAATAGCTTTCAGATTGTTATAATTCCTGAAAAAGTTGTTACCCAGTTTTGTTACATCAGAATTATAGGTCTCTGAAATATTAATTTTGTAAGAACCAATAATATTTTCCCACCGAAACTGTGAAAGTAGATTCGCTGAATTTTGATTTGAACTTACCTTTGTTCTAAGAGCGTTAGTTAAGCTTGCTGAGTCGGGAATAAGGAAATCTTGCTGGGCGAAAATAGTTAAAGGGAAAAAGATAAAAATTTTAATCAAAAACGTCTTCATAATGAAATTCCTTTTCTTCAGACTCAGCGGTATAATCTTTGAATAAATTATCGAGATTGGTGTATTCTGCAGATTGGAGAAGTAATTCTGTTGGCTTATCGAGTACTATTTTGCCTTTGTCAATAATAATAATATGTGAGGCAAGCTGTTCTACTATGTTCAAAAGATGAGATGAATATAAGATAGTCTTATTATGCTGGGCGAGTTTTTTTATCATATCTTTGAACCTCAAAATTGAGGTGGCATCAAGCCCATTTAGTGGTTCATCAAATAAAAGAATATCAGGATTGTGAATTAGGGCACTGGTAATGAGTACTTTTTGTTTGTTACCTTTTGAAAGTTGTCCTATCGCAAGATTGAGATAGTCTGAAAACTCAAAAAACTCTCCAAAATAACTCAACCTTTGTTTCAATAATCTGGAACCAAGGTTCCGTATCTTTCCCAGAAAATCAAAATGTTCCTCTACGGTAATTGAGTTAAAAAAAGTTGGTGACTCAGGAACATATCCAATAATTTTCTTGAGCTCAAAATTATACTTTTTAATATCCAGCCCCTCAATGATTATATTTCCTTGATTAAAATTAAGTATTCCACTTAAAATCTTAACAGTAGTTGATTTGCCTGCTCCATTGGTACCTACATATCCACAAATGTTCCCTTTATCAATGTGAAAGCTAATATCATCAAGGGCTATAGTTCCATTTTCATAAATTTTTTTTAGATTGTGAACCTCAATCATAATTTAAGTTATAAAAGAAATCTGAAATTAGGTAGTCAGTAGTTTGTCTACAATAAGGAATAAGTCTACGTGTTTTAGGGGAATTTATTTAAATTGAATTTGCAAACAGGTATTTTTATATTCTTATTTGATAAAGCTCAAATGGCGGAACTGGTAGACGCGCTGCATTCAGGGTGCAGTCTAAGTAATTAGGTGAGGGTTCGAGTCCCTCTTTGAGCACATAATAAAACCTATGAGAATTGGAAAAAATATGGAAATTAAATTTTCTCTTCCAGGAAGACCTGGAAGAGAAAAGGGAACTAACATCCCTTATCGAGCAATACAGAGCTACAAAAGCCCGCATTCAAATTCCTGAAAAACTTCTCAGGATTCTTTTTACCCGAGGTGTTAAAAATCTGGGCGATCTCATTAAGTTCTTTAAACCAGATAAAACCCGTCTTTATGACCCGTTTCTGATGAAAGATTGTGATAAAGCAACTGAGCGGGTTTTGAAAGCAATTGAAAATAGAGAAAAAATTATGGTATTGGGGGATTATGATGTTGATGGAATCTGTGGAGCATCTATGTTTTATCTTTTTTTTAAAGAGTATGATCTGAATGCTGAAGTATATATCCCAAACAGGTTAACGGAAGGCTATGGAGTATCGATTGCTGCAATTGATTATGCCTTAAAAAAAGATGTTAGCCTTATTATATCAGTTGACTGTGGAATTACTGCTAATGAGCAGATAGATTATGCAAACCAAAAAGGTGTAGATTTTGTGGTTTGTGATCATCATAAACCACCACCGGATATCCCCAGGGCCGTAGCTGTAATGAACCCATCAAGAGAAGATTGTAATTATCCTTGTAAGTGTTTATGTGCAACTGGAGTTGCTTTTAAATTAATTCAGTCATTAGCAAGTCAAAAGGGCAATATAGAGTTTGCCTACTCGTTGCTTGATTTTGTCGCTCTTGCCACAGTATCTGATATTGTTCCGATTATTGATGAGAACAGAATTTTTGTCACTGAAGGGTTCAAATTAATCAATGAAAACCCACGACCTGCTATTAGAACACTACTTAATAAAATCGGTTACCAGGAAAATATGATATTAAATGTTAATACTATTGTCTATAGCGTGGCTCCTCGTATTAATGCTGTGGGTAGACTTGGTGATGCAAAACGAGCAGTGGAGCTTCTTACCAGCGAAGATCCTGCTAAATTAAATGAACTTGCTACAACACTTGATGAAGAAAACTATAACCGAAGAGAGAAAGATAAAAAAATTACCGAAGAAGCAATAGAATTATTTGAATCACTTAAAACTAAGAAGTTATATCATTCAATTGTTTTACATAAAGAGGATTGGCATGCTGGGGTTATTGGTATAGTTGCTGCAAGATTGGTCGAAAGATACAATCTTCCTACGGTTATTTTAACTACTATAAACGGTGTTGCAAAAGGCAGTGGTAGAAGTGTTAATGGATTTAATCTCTATGAAGCTGTAAAGCAATGTGAGGAATATGTAATGCAATTTGGCGGTCACAATCATGCTGTTGGTATTGAAATAGAATTACATAATCTGAAACCATTCTGGGAAAAATTTGATAGTATTGCCAGAGAACATTTAAGCCAACAAAATTCAAAAAATGAAATTGAAATAGATGCTGAAATTTCTCTGGATGAAATAAATGCAGCTTTTCTGGGCGTGTTGAAATTTTTTGAGCCATACGGTCCAGGTAATCCGGTGCCAACGTTTATTACAAAAGATGTAAGACTGATATCTCCTCAAGAAGTCAGAAATGATACACTATTATTTAGTGTTAAATCAACATCGGGAACATCTAAAAATTTTGAAGCTATTCTATTTAATGCTTCTGAGTATAAGGATAAAATAAAAGATGACATAGAATGTGATATATGTTACACTATTGACCTCAACGAATGGAATGGTAAAGCTATGTATAAGTTTAGAGTTAAGGATATACGTTTTAAATAGGGCTTAATTAACACTTTTAAATAAATTTTATATGTCTGGACATTCTAAATGGGCAACCATCAAAAGAAAAAAGGCTGCTAATGATGCAGCGCGAGGAAAAATTTTTACAAAAATTATTAAAGAAATTACCATTGCAGCACGTGATGGTGGGGGAGATCCTGAAGGCAATCCAAGATTAAGGTTGGCAATTCAAAATGCAAAAGCCAATAATATGCCGCAGGAAAATATTATCAGGGCTATTAAGAAAGGTACTGGCGAACTTGAAGGCGTACATTATGAAGAAGTTGTTTATGAAGCATATGCTCCACACGGTATTGCGGTTATGATTGAGTGTGTTACTGATAATAGAAATAGAACTGTAGCTGAAATTCGACACCTGATATCAAAACATCATGGTAATCTTGGGGAAGCTGGTTCTGTTGCCTGGATGTTTGAAAGGAAAGGCGTTATTACCATTGAAAAATCCACCTATAGTGAGGACGAAATAATGGAAATTATTCTTGATGCTGGAGCAGATGATTTAAAAACGGACGATGGATATTTTGAAGTTATTTGTCCTCTTGAAAATTTTGATAAGATTCGTAAGACACTTGAAGACCATAAGATAAAATATGAAAGCGCTTCACTTCAATATGTCCCCAAAAATCTGGTAGAGTTAGATGCAAAAAACTCTGAGGACATAATTAAATTTCTTGAAGCCCTTGAAGATCATGATGATGTACAAAATGTTTATTCCAATGCAGATTTAAAGTTGTAAGTACTGATGAGGATTGTAGGAATTGACCCTGGCTCAGTAGTTACAGGTATTGCAGTTATCGAGTATGATGACTGGAAAGTAAGGGCTCTTTATTATGATGTGATTAAAATGAATTCAAAGTTACCCTTGACTTCTCGTTTGAAGAAAATTTATGATGGATGTTTAAAGGTGTTCACTAAATATAAACCTGACGTTGCAGCAATTGAAACTAATTTCTATGGAAAGAATATACAATCCACTTTGAAATTGGGGCAGGCGAAAGGGGTAGCAGTTATTGCAGCTATTAATAACAATATTGAGGTAGTAGAATATTCACCGCGAGAAATTAAGAAAAGTGTAACAGGAAATGGTGGCTCGAATAAAGAACAGGTCCAATTATTCGTAAAGAAAATGCTATCTCTTAAATTAGAACCTATCTTGTCTGATGCTTCAGATGCTCTGGCAACGGCGCTCTGTTATTACTTTTCAACGAAAGACCTTCCAGAGATTCAAGCACATAAAAAAATCAGTTGGAAAGATTATATAGAAAAGCATCCTGATAAAATCTATTCATATAAAAAATGATACATTTTATTAAAGGAAAACTAATATCAATTGTTAATAATGAAGTGGTTGTAGATGTAAATGGGGTAGGATATGGAGTAAATGTGACAAAAAGAGTAATAGAAAATCTTCCTGACTTAGGGGAAGAAGTATTCATTCTTACCTATCTTGATGTGAAAGAAAACTCTCTTACACTTTATGGTTTTCACGATAGGAGGGAGAGGGAGATTTTTAAACTTTTAATTAATGTAAATGGAATTAGTTCGAAAACTGCTCATATAATTTTATCGAATGTCTATTTTGAAGATTTAATTAAATTGATTTCTGATAAAGGTTCATTTGTACAGAAAAAGATTCCAGGAATTGGAGTTAAAAAGATTGAACTTATTGCATTAGCCCTTAAAGACAAGGTTTTTGCTCTTGAAGGAATTCACCCTGCTTTAGAGAAAACTTCTGTTGAGCTTACCCGTCGTGAACAAACTCGTCTTGATGCATTGCATGCAATGATGAATCTTGGATATTCTCGAGCAGAGGCTGAAAAAATAATACGGGATGTGTTAAAGGAATATCCTGATAATGACTTTACAACAGAGGAATTAATTAAGAAATCTCTTGAACATATAAGTTAAAATGGGAAATAATTTAGATTTTATCTGGAGGGAAATCCGGACAATACTTAAAGCCCATCCCTGGCACGGAGTAAAGATAGGAAAGGATTTCCCACAGGTTTTAAATGCGTTTGTTGAGATTGTACCAACTGATACATTGAAGTATGAGCTTGACAAACAAACGGGTTATTTGAAAATTGATAGACCCCAGTTGTATTCAAATGTATGTCCTACCCCTTATGGCTTTATTCCACAAACTTACTGTGGAAAGAGAGTAGGAGCATTTTGTAGCAGAAAAGCTAACCGTAAAGATATTGAGGGTGACGGAGACCCACTGGATATATGTATACTTACAGAAAAAGTAATTACTCACAATGATATATTATTAAATGCTACCCCGATAGGTGGACTTCGATTAATTGATGGCAATCAAGCTGATGATAAAATTATTGCTGTGATGCATAAAGATAGTGTATTTGGGAAATGGACTGATATAACAGATTGTCCTGAATCCTTGATAGATAGGATAAGACATTATTTCTTAACCTACAAACAAAATCCCGATTCTCCTACGAAAACCTGTGAGATTACACATATCTATGGCAGAGATGAAGCAATTGAAGTTATAAAATTAAGTCATAGCGACTATCTTGACAAGTACAGAAATCTTTATGATTTGCTGAATAAAGAACTCTGACCTTATGGGTGACCTGTTGATTATTCCTTTTTGTCTTGTGGTAGGATATATTTTGCGTAAAACAAATTTATTCCCTGCTGAATCTTATAAAATCCTGAATTCAATTTTGATTTATATCTGCCTGCCTGCTTTGACATTACTTTATATTCCGGAAATAGATATAAACACTAATTTATTGTTTCCAACCATTACTTGTTGGTTGATGTTTGGAATTTCAGTAGTTATCTTTTTGATTTTAAAAAAGCCTCTCAAATTAGATAACAGGACGACTGGGGCCTTAATCCTGACTTCAGGGCTTGCCAATACATCATTTGTGGGATTTCCTGTATTAATAGCTACTCTCGGAGAAGAAGGACTTAAGGTAGGGGTGGTAATTGATTCTGCCGGTAGTTTTTTGATAATATCAACTGTAAGCATTTTTGTTGCATCTTTTTTTGCAGGCGAAACAGTATCAATCAAGAATACCTTTGTGAATGTAATTAAGTTTCCTCCTTTTATATTTTTTCTTATAGCACTTATATTAAAATTTTCTGGTTATTCTTACCCCCAATGGGTAAAGAGTTTTTTACATAGAATTGGAGACCCTGTAATTTTTCTCGCCCTTATTTCTGTTGGATTCCAGTTAAAGTTGGAGGTTGAAAAGCAAATGATAAAAGAACTGATTATAGGCTTATCTCTGAAAATGATTATCATACCGCTGTTAATTTATCTGTTATTTATGATATGGCTTGATCGTAGTAGTATATATTTCAAAGCAAGTATAATTGAGGCAGCAATGCCTCCTATGGTAATGGGGGCGGTACTTGCTACGACTTTTGAACTTAATCCAAAACTTGCTAATATAATGGTAGGAGCAGGTATTTTCGTTTCGGCAATAACTCTCCCATTATGGTTCTGGGTATTAAAATGAAAAAAGGTTGACTTTTGTTAAGCCAACCTTTTTTAGGTAGTTAAGAAAGACACTTTACTTTTTATCATCTACCACTTCAAAGTCAGCGTTTTCAACTTTGCCATCATCTGGTTTTTGTCCGCTACTCTGAGTTTGTTGTTGTTGTCCAGCAGTATCATACGTATGTGATTTTGCCTGAGCATACATTTGCTGAGATGCTTCATTCCAGGCACTGTTATACTGTTCCATTGCAGATTTTATTTCTGTAATGTTACTACCTTTAACAGCTTCTTTCAATCTATCAATTGCAGTTTGAATTTTTGCCCGTGTGTTCTGGTCAAGTTTAGATTCGAATTCTTTCAGTTGTTTTTCTCCCTGAAATATCATAGTATCAGCCTGATTCCTCGTTTCAATTTCTTCTCTCTTGCGTCTGTCTTCTTCTTCGTGTTCTTTAGCATCACGTCGCATTCTTTCAATTTCGGCTTCAGTCAAGCCGGAACTATGTGTGATACGAATTTGCTGCTGTTTTCCTGTAGCCAAATCTTTTGCAGACACATTTAAAATGCCATTAGCATCTATATCAAAAGTAACCTCAATTTGCGGAATACCTCTTGGTGCCGGTGGTATCCCATCTAAATGAAATCTTCCTAAAGTACGGTTGTCAACAGCCATTGGGCGTTCACCCTGTAAAACGTGAATTTCTACTGATGTTTGATTATCTGAAGCAGTAGAAAAAATCTGAGACTTCTTTGTCGGAATAGTAGTATTAGCTTCAATAAGTTTAGTCATAACACCACCAAGTGTTTCTATACCAAGTGAAAGTGGTGTTACGTCAAGTAATAATACATCCCCCACGTCACCAGCTAAAACACCTCCCTGTATTGCTGCACCTATAGCAACAACCTCGTCAGGATTAACCCCTTTGTGGGGTTCCTTTCCGAAAATCTTTTTTACAGTTTCTTGAACAAGCGGAATCCGAGTTGAACCTCCAACAAGAATCACTTCATCAATTTCGTCTTTGGAAAAACCTGAATCTTTCAAAGCTTTCTCACAGGGTTCGATTGTACGGTTTACAAGATCCATTATAAGTGATTCAAATTTTGCACGTGTAATTGTTTCGAGCAAAAATTTCGGACCTTCGGCAGTGGCTGTAATATAAGGCAAATTCACTTCTGTTTGTGAACTTGTTGATAACTGTTTCTTTGCGTTTTCAGCGGCTTCTTTTAAACGTTGTAAAGCCATAGGATCTTTACGTAAATCAATTCCTTCTTTCTTCTGGAACTCATCAGCCAGATAATCAATTAAGCGCTGGTCAAAATCATCACCCCCAAGATGTCCATCTCCATTGGTAGCCTTCACTTCAAATACCCCATCGCCAAGCTCGAGTATGGAAATATCAAAAGTGCCACCCCCAAGATCATAAACAGCAATCTTATGGTTTTTCTTCTTCTTATCAAGGCCATAAGCCAGAGCAGCGGCTGTTGGTTCATTGATGATTCTTTTTACTTCAAGTCCTGCTATCTTACCTGCATCTTTAGTTGCCTGACGTTGAGCATCATTAAAATAAGCAGGTACTGTAATAACAGCCTCTGTTACTGGTTGACCAAGATAATCTTCAGCTGTCTTTTTCATCTTTTGTAAAATCATAGCAGAAATTTCTGGCGGTGAGTAAACTCTCGTCTGGTTTGTACTTGCGTCAAAAATTTCTACTCTAGCAACATCGTTTTCTCCTCTGATTACTTTATAAGGAACTTCTGAAATTTCATTTAAGACTTCATCATACCTACGTCCCATAAAACGTTTAATCGAAAAGATTGTATTCTTTGGGTTGGTTACAGCCTGTCGTTTGGCAGGTTCTCCAACTAACCGTTCTCCAGTTTTGGTAAAAGCAACAACTGAAGGTGTAGTTCTGCCCCCTTCGGAGTTTGGAATGACCACAGGGTCATTTCCTTCCATCACTGCCACACAAGAGTTTGTGGTTCCTAAATCAATTCCTATTATTTTCCCCATTAAAATTTATCTCCTTTCTTTTTTATTGTTATATTTTATAAGACAAAGCCATTCCTCTGACAGGAACTGTCTTCAGAATGACTTTGTCTAAGTAAGTTAAAATTCACTTATTTAACCTTTATTTCTTTGATTACAGGTTTGGCTTCCTCAACCTTTGGCAAAGTAATATGTAAGACACCATCTTTGAATTCTGCTTCAATAGCGTCTTTCTTGATATCATCACTCAAGTTAAAACTCCTGCAGAATTCTCCATAGTAAATTTCATTCATTATTAAATTGGTGTCTTCAGATTTCGTTTGTTGCTTTTTAACTCCGCTGATGTTAAGCGTATTATTTTCAAGCGAAATCTTCACATCCTCTTTCGGAATCCCAGGCATCTCCATCGTGATGTAGAAATTATCCTTATCTTCAGTTATTCTTGTTCGCGGAGTATAATTGTATACTTCACCTCTGGTTGAGAAGAATGGAGTATCAAAAAACGTTTTAAATGGAGCATCAAAGAAATTTTTAAAGGTTTCACTAATCAAATCAGTGTCTTTTTTGAATTTTACTAAGTTTTTCATATCTTTTACCTCCTCTCTGTTTTTTTAAATTTTTTGTTCACTTACTAATATGCAATCATCGTGCCAAAAAAAGTGCCTAATTTTGCAAATAACGCAGATATATAAAATTATTGTTTTGAAAAAAATTTCGCTCTATGTTAATAATTTTCGAAATAACTGTTTCTCCTTTCTAACTTATGAAGAAAAATTCAAAAAAATCTTACTATTCTCAAGTCAAAGTAAGTAAATAGGGATTATAGACTTTTACTTAAGCCTTGGCATAAGAATATTGGTTATTGTACTTAACTTTGCAATGCCTAATTTACTTGCAAAGGTAATATATCCAGCGAGGAGTATAAAATCTATTATTAATGAAATAAGTTTATAATCGGTCAGGAGTTTTACGAGACTATGAGCAGAAAAACAAATTACGCTCAAGAGAGCAAGAATAGCAAGTTTTTTCCATTGGTATTGAATAATGTAGATTTGTTGTGAAAAGTAATAAATTACCAGAAACATTATTATGTATGTAAACAAGGTAACAAACGCAGCTCCTACCATTCCAAAATGAGGAATAAGTAGGATGTTCAGAACAAAATTTATAATAAATCCGACGAACGAGGAAAAAAGTAGATAAAAAGTTTTTTCAGTAAAAAAGGGAGCGACATTCATATTACTATACAACCCTGAAAAGAAATGTGATAATAGAATCAGAGGAACTATAACCAGACCTGATTGAAAATTTGCATTTAAAAAAGAAAAACCCCAGAATGGAAATGAAACTATGGGTTCGGTATAAAAAGAAAACAGCAGAAACATAAATAAACCGATGTAAACGTATGAAGTAAAGACTCTTGCAACAACTTCTTTATTATTAGTGTCATTAGATAAATTTAAGAAGTAGGGAGTCCAGGAGAACTTGAATGCTGCAATTAATAAGCTCATCACGGAAGCAAGTCTGTATGAGGTGCTATAAATACCAACTATACTTTCATCAAAATAGTACTTTAGAAAGAAACGGTCTGATATTTCTATAAGTAATAAGAAGACCCCTATATAAATGAATTTGTTTCCGTAAGAAATCAATTCTATTGCCCTTTTAAAACTGAAGGTCAATTTTAAGTATTTTTTGGTAAGAATAAGTCCCAGCAGAAAAGTAATAAATACGGAAATAATGTAGCTGTAAAAGATTGATTCTATATTATAGTGAAGCACTAATATGAAAACAAAATTCAGAGAAACATTCAGAATAAGTGATATGATATTCAATAGGAGGTAAGAGGTTGGTTTCATTTCTGCTCTAAGCAAAAGCAGAGGAAATCTGAATAAAGTATCGAAAAACAAAAGAAAGCTTAAGATTTGAAGAAGAAAAGTAGCTTCTTGTTCTTGCTTGAAAACAAATAATTTTGAAATTGTAGGAGCAATTAGATATAAGATAACAGAAAATAAAATTGAGGTAATTGTTAAAAGCAAAAGTGTTGTTGAATATATTTGTGCTTTGTCAGTATGATTTTTAGCATCAATGAACTTTTTAATGAAAGAAGTTTCTGTTCCATAAATATAAAACAAAATTATAAAAAACCAGAGCGATTGAACTAAATTTAAAAGTCCAAGTTCATCCGTTGAAAAATAGTAAGTATATAATGGGATAAGTATTAAAGAGACGGCTCTATTCAAAGCAATGCCAATGCCGTATATGACTGTTTGTGAAAGGAGCTTCTTAATATGTGTATCGTACATCTAAATAATGTTTGCTTTTTTATAAAGTTCAGTTAGTTGTGCATTTACTGCTTGGTAAGAATGATATTTTTCAACCCACCGACGTCCTTCCAAAGAATAATTTTTTAGTACATCTCTATTTTCAAATATATAAACGAGTAAGTCCTTCATTTCTTTTATAGTTGTATGGAGGAAAGGATTTTCAGGTAAAAACTTAAGATATTCAGGGCTAAACTCTGTTATAGTTGGTAAACCCATAGATAGATTTTCAATTGAGTTTTTTCCGTATCCACTACCTCCTTTTATACCTCCAACTTGATCAATTGCAAGGTCACAGGTCCTTTTTATTTTAAGTAATTCTATGCGTGGTAGATTTTCAATCAATAAAAATTCAAAGTCAAAATCTTTTTTAAGTTCATTGATAACTTTCAAAATGTTGTCAGTCCCTTTAAAAAGCCTGTTAGTAGGGGAATGAATTATTCGCAGTTTTTCGTTTGAAGTGTAGCCGTACTGATAACTGTATACATCAAATGGGAAAAATAAGTAATTAATGTTAGGATGAAATGATAAATGATCAAACTCAACTGTAAGGTTTAAATCACTTATTTCATCAATCGTCTTGAAAAGTCCTCTTGTCCTTAAATCACTGCCAAAATAACAACAGACAATTCTTTTACCTTCCTTTTTCATTTTGAGAGCAAATCTTGAATCTCTAAAAAAATCCATACCCCCATCGAAATGGTAAATATCGTATAACTCAAGGTAATATTGTTCAATAGCGGAATATATTAAATTTTTATTCTTAAAATCTCTTAATTTGAAAAAAAACTTCTCAAGGATATTTGCAGGCTGGTTATATTTTTTAGGCTTTTGAAGTTTAATATTTCTCCATTTCATTGATATTTTACTTTTCGGCAAAGACAAGTTAAGACAGATATCTTCTTCAAAATCGAGTGTATTTGGATACATAGTTACAAGTCGTGACTTCAATCCAGCTGAACGATGCATTTGCACAAAATCATACGGCATTCCGGCAAAATTTTGTGGTGCAATATGTAGTATAGTTGGACTGCCAGATTCCATCAAGCAGATTCAATAATATTCTTGATGTTGTAATAAAAGATAAGGTCCTTTTCTTCTGAGGATATTTTTAATGCATCAATCAGAGAAATATACATCTGAGGAATCCCAAGGTTATAATCACTGCCGAAAATAATTTTTTTTGCTCCTAATTTCTTGATTACTTGTTCAACAAAATAAAACTCTCTTACAGATTCGGTTCCTAAATAAACGTTTTTGTAGCTGTTATTATTAAGTTCGTTGGCACATTCCATCATTAGATTAGGTTGATCACCTCCCATATGAGATAAAATTAACATCAAATTCGGAAACTTTTTTGCTATTACTAAAGGGAAACGGAAATTTGCGATCTCAGTCCACCTTCCACAATGAACAATTATTGGTATATGAGTGTCACTTGCAATTTGTATATATTTCTCGTATGAAGGATCAGTTATTCTTTTTTTTTGAAAAGAAGGATGAATTTTGAAGAACTTTATTTCATTCAGATTTTGTTCAAGGAAGGAATCGAGTTCTGAATCATCCGGATTTATCCAGGCAGTAAAATGAAATATAAAATTTTTATTTAATTTAATTTCGTTTAACAGGTCAATATTTCTTGTTTTATTTGCCGGGAAACATACGGCTTCATTCACCCCAGCTTCTCTCATTACATTAATAGCATCTTTAACTGTTGTTTCGTAATTTAAAAATACTTCGCTCCATTTGCCTATATGAATATGTCCATCAATAATCATTTGTCAAAGAAAGTATCTATTTTAAATGTTTGTTTAAGGTTAATAGGCTTGTTTTGTTCATTCAGTAGTTTAAAGAGTCTTATGGTTCCATTTTTACATTCTACATCAATAAAATTAGATGCTACATCACAAATTTTACCGGGTGTACGTTTATTCCTTGATATTATTCTTGCAGCACATACATAAATTTTCTGTCCTTTATAATATGTATAAGCAGGAGGATATGGTGGTAGTAAAGCGCGAATAAGATTATTAACTGTAGTTACATTACTGTTCCAATTAATCAATCGTTCCTGAGCAGAAATTTTTTTGTTTGATTTATCGCTTGACCTTTGCTTTTTGAGAACAAACTTACCGGAGGCAAGTTTATTGTAGGCTTCGATGAGTACCTGAGGGGACTCCATTGAACATTTTCGGTAAAGTGTGTTTACATCATCGGTTGGTAAAATAGGAATTTTCTTTTCTAATAATATATCTCCCGAGTCAATTCCTTTGTCAATTTTGTGAATAGTAATATAGATAAACTTATCACCATTAATTATAGCTCTTGAGACGGGAGCTCTTCCTCTATAGTTGGGTAGTTTTCCACAGTGTAAGTTAAAAATTCCAAGTTTTGGACGTGTAAACACTTCTGCTTTGATTATTTCCATAAATCCCACACAGAATCCGAAATCACAGCTACTTATTTCATTAAGTTTTTCTACAATAAAGTCTACTTTAAAAAGCGGAATATTATATCTTAAACACCATTTTTCGATTGGTTCATAAAATACCACTTTGAGTTTATCTATCTCAAAGTCATTGTGAATAATTACAAATTCAGGCAAATACCCTTCACGTGTTAAGCCTTTTAGAGAATAAAGTCCAATGACCTGATGAAGAAGTAGAAAAAACTTAGGTTTTTCTTTTGCTAATTTTTTTGTAGTATTTTTTTGTACCATTTGAAAGTTTTAATAATTCCAGTATCAAGGTCAACCTCGGGTTTAAAGCCTAAAATTGTTTGTGCTTTTTCAATTGATGGAATTCTTAATTCTACATCCACGTAAGTTCTTGGTACATAAACAATCTTTGACTTCGTTTTGCAGAGTAAAAGTATTTTTTCAGCAAGAGAAGAAATTGTGATTGTACCTTTTGGATTACCTATGTTAAATATTTCACCTATAGCATTTTTATTTGTTAATACAAGATGTATCCCTTTCATCATATCATCTATATAACACCAAGAACGTATTTGATCACCGTCACCGTGTATCTCAAGGTTTTTATTTTCAACGGCATTCTTAATGAATACATGAATAGCTCCTTCTCCTATTTGACCGGGTCCATATATATTAAATGGACGAATTGTGACAACAGGATAATTAAACTCTTTATAATAACTATAAGTAAGGTGTTCGCCTGTAACTTTACTAATAGAATATGTCCATCGTGCTTCGCCAACAGGAGCAAAGTTGGTTTGTGATTTTTCGTTTGATTTATAGGCATAACTACCCAGTACCTCACTTGTGGAAAAATTCACAACACGTTGTAAGTAGTGTCTGTATTTTAAAAGTGACTTAAGGAAATTGAAAGTACCATTAATATTAACCTCCATTGTTAGTAGTGGCTTGTGAATTACAGTGTCAACTCCAGCAATGGCTGCTAAATGTATAGCAACTTGGGGTTTGAAATCTTCACAGGTTTTACGTAGCTTATCGAAGTCAAGTATATCCCCGTGTATTACTGTAACGTTCTTTGTCTTAATTTTTTTATACTTTAATGAATCTCTGGAAAAGTTGTCATAAATTAGAATTTCATTATCCTGACTATAAAATTCACAAATTTTACTCCCAATGAAACCAGCACCACCAGTTAATAAAATACGTTTATTGGTTATTTCCATTATAGTTTTTAAGATTTATTTCAAATACCATTCGTAGAAAACCGTTGGCAAGAAATTTCTTTTTAAAATCAAATAGCCCTTCAAGAATTGTATTACCTACATTGGATGTACCTATGTCATAAAGTCGAAAATTGTTTTGTTTTGACCATTCGATTGATTTATAGAGCAGAAAATCAGAAACCCGATACTTTTTGAATTCAAGATCTGTTGCAAGGTAAAAGTTCAATATTACGTCTGTTTTCACAGTGAATAAAATACAAACTCCACAAACTACTCCTTCTATTGTTGCACATAAAAAGATAATTTTATCAGGTAAGTGATTTTTCAGATATATAAGTTCTTCTAACGAATGGGTTGGTTTTACCCCTTTGAGTTCTCTGTTTTTTAGGAGTATGTTATACCATTGGCTTAAATTTTCTAAAGTCACATTGTTTTCTATAAACTTAATATCTATAATTTTTTCTGATTTTTGAATGGCACGTTTTTTCGGATTAGGAAGCTTATTGAAGTCAAAATCATCCAGATTAATAATGTTTGTAATTGAGAAAGAGCGGATTTGAAATCCCTGACTGATTAATGCATAATCATATTCTTCATTAAGATTTTTTTGATAAACACACGGCGGGTTACGAATTATACACTGTTCAAAACCTTGTTTATGTAAATATTCTTTAAACGAATGTAAGATATTAATGTAATCTAAAACATCAAGTTTATCTCTCCATATAAATCCTCCGAAACTAACACCATTACAGGAAATATAAGTTTTTCCTGATTGATTGTAAGTTTCACACCCGTTGAGTATAGCCAGAGTCTTATTTTTCCCTCTAAAAATTAAGTGATGCCATGAAATTCCTTTATTAAAAACATCATTATAAGAAATGAAACGAGGATCGAAAAATAAATTATAATCCATTTTTAAAAAATCATTCCACTCTTTACTTTTGTCTATATCGATTTTAACTATATCTACCATTTTAATTCTGATATAATTCGTATCCTTTATCTGCAAGAATCAATCTAAAATCAGCGGGGATAAACGAATTCGAAGCAGGGTATTCCGCTCTATTGATATTATCTCTTTCAACTATAATATTATACTGTAACTTCGGTAAATTTTTGAGACTCTCATAAACATTTTCGATTCCAACTTTTGTATCTAATAGCATAAAATTATATTTTTTCTTATCCCAGGTAAGGTTTAACCCCTCAAAATAAAAACTAAACTGTGGATTAAACCTAAAATCAGAACCTATATAAACAACATTATTTCTATTACTTTGTTCTACCAGATTTCGAATTTTACTAAGTCTATATGTATTTTCCCATTCAGGCCTATCTACAAGATACGTAAAGTTTAGTCCTACAAAAAATACAAAAATGAAGTATATAATCAAAGACTGTATTGGAAGTTTTTTTCCCATCCACCAGGCGAATAAAATCGAAACAAGAATATATCCAATGATTACTATTAACAGATACCAGAAAAACTGGTGCATATATTGATACCTCAATGTACTATCACTTCTATAATGGTAGGTTACAAACCAGAATACATTTAACAACAAGAGAAACCATATTATTTGGTTTGATAAAGTAGATACTTTATTTTTATTGTTAAGATAGTCAGCAATTACCAGTGATACAGGCGGAAGGGCAAGCATAATATAAGCCTCTAACTTTGTTTTAAAAGAGCTTATGATAATCCAGGCAATAGCTGACCATACTATCAAGAACTTTTTTTCCCAATTGAGGTTTTTATAATTTTTAATATACTTCCAGATGCCGATGAAGAAAATTATCGAATAAGGGATAATTGAAAAGATATAGTTAAAATAGTATAAAACGTTTGACTGTTTCACATTGTGCTCAACGCCTTCAAATGCTCTTTGAACGATATGGTAAAAGAAAAAGTAGTCGATGAAATTATTACCATATTTGAGTATCATATATATATGCCAGGGAGCAGCAACTATTAACCCAATAATAATATAAAGGATGAGCTGAGATAACCTTAACATTTTTCTGTCGAGAAGAAAAAATATTGAAATAACAATCGGAATAAAAAAACCTACTAATATTTTCGTCATCAGACAAAGCCCAAAGGATAAAGCTGAAAGATAAAGTAACCCCCTTTTCCCTTTTCTATAAAATTGAGAAAAGAGATAGAAACTAAGAAGCAGAAAGAAAGTGTAATGGATATCAAGTTGGAACCTTTGAGAGAAAACATCAAAAATAATATTGCTTGAAAAAATTAAACCAGCAATAATACCACTAAATTGGTTGAGAAGTTCAGAACCTAATTTTATTAATACATAAATAGTAAGTATTGCAAAGACAAATATTGTTAGTTTCAACGAAATAGCAGATACTCCAAAAATAGAGGTGACTAAATATCCAATCCATATAACAAGAGGTGGATGTGAGGAAGAATAGAAACCCCCAACAGAATGAGATGTCTGATCCCAGAAATCACCATTTATATGTATTGACAATACTCTTGTTGCATACAAGCCTTCATCCCAGGGTTGGATTTCAGAATTAATTATTAATGGTATCTTAAAAAGTGCCAAGAGAAAAGCAAGACTAAAGAAAATAAGATGGAAGTTTTTCTTATTATTTAAGAAATATGTTAGTTTCTCGAGCATTCATTTCTAAAAATTGAAGCCCAATGAAAAGGCATTTGTGGTGCCGAATCCTGATGTCTGAGGTATGAAAGCATAGTCAAGCGAGAAGTTCTTATATTTTATTCCAATCCCGGACGTGAAATTTCTATTTTCATAATTAGTTTGATAACCAACCCTGAGAAAAACTATATTTTTGAAGCCGATATCCAGACCAGAATTTATGTGTAATAAGCCACCATCAAGTATCTTAAAGCTTTCAAGTGCAAAAATGAAACTAAAGTCATTTTTTGAAAACCTGTAACTGCCTCCTAACCGAAATGAGGTGGGTAACTTAATGCTTTCATTTCGCATTTCATTCATTGAACCGAGATTAGCAAGTACAAAAGATGCTGAAAAATCGTCCGAGTAGTAACTTGTTCCAATATCAAAACTATAGCCAGAAGCTTCGTCGACAAAGATTTTTTCATAAAGGAGTTTAGAAGTAATACCTATGGATACATTTTTATAGATTTCATACCCCACCCCAATTGATAATGAAAAATCCTGTGAATCAAAAACATCAATCGGGTTTCCTGGAATTGTACGCACTTCTATTCCTTCTACTGAAGTTTTTAAGGCACCTATACCTATACCAAATTTGTTCAATTTTATTTTTGCAGCAATAAAGTTAGTGGTAAGGTCTTTCATCCCTGAATAATACATTGCAGTGATATTATTCCGCTCTCCCTGATTGAGCCTTGCAGGATTATAAAATATAGCAGTAGCATCAGTTGTTACTGAGGAAAATGCTTCTCCCATTGCAATAGCATTTGCTCCAATCCCAAGTTTTAGAAAAGAAAGACCAGTATTTCCAGTCCCGTCGTTTTGGGCAAATAATGAACTAAAGCATAAAGTGATAAAAATTATTATTGAGATTCTTTTCATATCTGTGAAACATAAAATTAGTTAAATAAAAACCCTAATCCGATATTCTGTATCGGTTCATGAGTATACGGTTCTAACTGGAAAGAATACTCCAGTCCTACAGTGTATTTTTTGGCAATCTTCCTAAAAAATGAGACTCCTACACTTGGTTTCATATTCCCCCAAAAGTCATCTGATTTAATATCTATTCTATCAACACCAGCACGAAGGTAAAAGTTTTCTGCAAGTTTGAATTCGCTCCCAACTTTTAGGTAATAATTATATTCACGCTCGCTATATATGATTACTCCGCTTGTGTCTTTAGTTTGAAATTTGGGATTAAAATAAGTGTCAAATTGTATACTTACAGAACCAAATTGCTTTGGCAAGTTGTAAGATGCACCAATACTCATTGTTACAGGGAACTTATTTTCCGTACTTGTTCCATAAACTCCATAAATGCTATTTGTTTCCCATTTGTATTTTGATAAGAAATCTTTTAAACTTACTCCTACTGCTAATTTAGGCATAACTTTATATACCATACCTATATCCAAACCAAAAGATGTAGATTTTATACCTTCATAAAGTTTTGCATAATATAATTTGAATCCAAGTCCAAATGCAAGTTCTTCGCTTAATAAAAAAGATGTTCCCAATGCAAAGAGATTTTCATAAGTAGATATATATCCTAACTGTTTGGTATCATTATCACGAGTATCAATATTTCCCACACCAGAATTAATCCAGTAAAAAGAAATACCCGCTCCGCCTTCTTTTTGGTTGGGGAGTCGGAATTTTTTTTCAACTCCAATAAAATTAAGTTTTCGGTCAAGACTAAGAAAAGTATAACTAACATTTGCAAATCCTTCTTCCTGAAATGCTGATAGGGAAGGATTGTAGTATGAAGCTACGTTTCCATAAATGTTTGACACAAGAGCATTACCCATTGAAAGACCTCTTGCACCGAACCCCATTCTTGAAAAAGCACCTGGATAACTCCCGCTTTGTGGATACGTCTTAATTGATAAGAATAATATAAAAGCGAAAACGACTGATTTTTTCATTAGCATATTTGAATTTTACTGTAACACAAGAATTTTTCCCCAGACTGGTGGATCATCATCTACTTCTATTCTATAAAAATATACTCCGTTAGCTACCTGGTATCCACTGTTGTTTTTTCCATCCCACATAGTAAAAAGTTCATCTGGATTTGTCCTAACAGCATTTTGTATTAAAGTTTTGACCGGATTCATTCCAAAATCAAAAATCTTAATGGTGATTTTAGATATTGTTTTACCAGTCTTATAAAAAATACGAGTTACTTCTGTGGAAGGAGAAAATGGATTTGGTGCTGCATAAGTTTTGATATCAGAATTCAAGTCTATAACTTGCATTGCACGGAAGATTTTCCATCTGCCCAGCCAGGGTTGTCCTGTTTCTATAGTTCTGAGTAAGCCGTCAGCACTCCCAAAATATAAAGTGTCACCAATATTTGAACCACTGTAGAACGAAGAAGTTTTTAAAACATCTTTTGTTATTTCATCGTAAATTATTGAAGGCTTTGACCAATCAAAAATACCGAATCTGGCTCTCCATAATCCTCCCTCTGTTTCAGCGAATACTATTGAGTCTTTGGAACTAATTCCATTGGGAGATATATCTTTTAGTGTATAACGCCAGCTCTGTCCAAGATTGGTGGTGTAACTAATAGCGTTTACTTCATTTGGGTCTTCAGCTTTTCTAGTTGCAGCCCAAATTATTGCTTGATTACTGAATCTTTGTATATGCAAATTTACAACAAAATTACCGGCTATACGATTGATTCCACTACCGGAATTTTGAAAGTTGAATTTTCTCCAACTCACCCCCCAATCTGTGGAAATGTTAACACCGTTTGCGGTGCCTACAATTAAGGAGGAGTCATTTAAGGCTTCAACTGTAAAGGCTCGGTGGTTCAGGTTATTTCTTGGGTTGAGAGAAAATGTGTAACCTGTTACATTGATATTAATACTATCAAGGTTGTCAGGTGGTAAAACTACCCTCTGCCAGGTAGTTCCAAGATCAGTTGATTTTCTCAGACCACCTGCGAAACTTGTTATCCAGATAGTAACACCATTAGTTGTATTTTTTGTCCTTGTAACAGCAATGTCATAAGCAAGGTTTTGTTGGGGAACTACAACAGGCAAGGCATATAAAGTATTACTGCCATATACGATATTTGAATCAGCTGTATTATCAACTGGTTGTGGGAACGAATTCCAGGTTAAACCGTAATCGATTGAAACTTTGATACCTGTTCCTACAGGTATATTTTCCCCGCTAATCTCCTGGGAAATGGCAGTTGCTACAACTATAAAGTTATTCTTGACTACAAAACCTGATATATCATCTTCTCCAAATGGACTGATTCCATAATAATGTTGAAAAGATGCAAAATTATTTATGGTACGCATAATACCACTGCCTGTAGCAAACCAAACTGTATCTCCAGATGGGAAAATATCAGTGATAAAATTGCTAATGGGATATTTTGAATTAATAGGATTAGCAATTATAGAAGCTTTAAATTGGGATAGTTGAGTTTTTACTGGGTTACCAAGTAAATAAGTTTCAGATAATTTATAACTTTCTGGCTGAAAAATGTATTGGGAAAACGAAACTCCCGATAGATTTAGTAATGAGATTAATATCAACAAAAACCGTTTTTGCATATGTACTCAATTAGGATTTGGTCTCACAAATTTTATACTGTCTATTACTAAAGGACTTAAAGCCCCTGAGTTATCAATTGCCTGAAAATGATATTTGTAATATCCATAAGATGAATCCGCCGTAGCTGGAAACACTGGAGCTGTAAATGAGTATTTAATTGTACCAGTTTTTACCATAGAGTTTCTTCCAATGTAACTCCCTGTAGGTCTGAATGCATCGAAGTAAACCAATGCTACATCACACTCCCCATCAGGGTCTGTAACATCAACGGATATTGTTAAATCGAAGGAACCACTACTGGGACGCACTACGCTATCAGGTAGATTTGGGTTTGAAATAATTGGTGGCTGATTAGCAGTATCAATAACATTGAAAGTTCGTGTTAGAAGATCGCTTGTAATACCAGAAGTATTTTCTGCAATGTATTGGATAGAATACTGACCAACAATAAGACAGGATATATTGTTTATATTAATATTAGCAGAATACCTTCCATCACCAACTATACTATCGGGTATCTGTCCATTATCTTGCATTAGAAATGTTCCTATTAAACTCCCTTTTGCATCAAACACTTTGCAACTTACAGATTTAATAGCAGCTCCTCCATTCTCAGTTACCTTTGCGGAAGTTACAAGTTGGATTGTAGGAGAAGTAGAGTTTGTAAGAATTGTATCAGTTGAAAGGTAAATATCACTTACCACAGGATTTAGAAAATTGCTATCGATAACGGAATCATCTTTTTTCTCACAGGAACTCAGAACAAAAGTAAATATAGAAGCGATGAGAATGTAATAAAGTTTAGCCACTTTCGATTTATATATCTTTTTTCTTAGAATCATTAAACAAGGTAAGAAAATTTTGCCAAAAATAAAGTGTAAATAGAAGAGAAAGTAATATTCTATATTTTAGACAAAGTTAGCTTATTAGCAAAGGGTAAGAGAACTGAGAGACATAATTAGAATTTAATTTTTTAGAAGAAAATAAATTGTTATTTTACAAAATTATGAAAAAAAGAACTTTAACAGCTTTTTTACTTGAGAATCTCGAACGTTTTAATGCTCTGGAACCAGTAATATTTACTAAAATTGGAGACTCATATATTGGAGCAAGTAGACTTGAAATTATTAATAAAACTTTTGCAGTAAGAGAGTTTTTGAATAATCAGTCACTTGGAAAAAATGACAAAGTGGCAATTATTTCTGAAAACAGGATAGAATGGGTTATTACGGACTTAGCCTGTATACTATCAGGTATTGTTACCGTTCCAGTTTACACTTCTTTAAGTGCTGAGGCAACACGTTTTATTTTGAAAGATTCTGAAGTTAAAGTTTGTTTTGTTTCGTCCTTGTTTCAGTTTTCAAAAATCTTAAGAGTTTTACCCGAACTTCCATTACTTCGGAAAATAGTAATCTTCGATAAGGGTGATTATTCTGAACATTCAATAGTAACAAATTTCGAAAATATAGTGTCAAACTGTCTTTCTTACGAGATATCAGCACTGATAAAAAAGATTTCTCATTGTGATGAAATCATTTCTGAAGAAGATTTAGTAACTATAATTTATACCTCTGGTACAATGGGTGTTCCTAAGGGAGTGATGCTGACTCATAAAAATATATATTCAAACGTAAAATCGTGTATGAAAGTGCTTGAGATAAATGAAAACGATGTTTTTCTTTCATATCTTCCATATTCTCATATTTATGAACGGACAGCTGGGTATTATCTTGCTTTCTTTAGTGGAGCAAAAATCTATTATGCCCAGAGTATAGATACTATTGGGAAACAAATAGAAGAAGTGAGACCAACAATTGTTATAACAGTACCACGCTTGCTGGATAGAATGTACAATAGGCTCTTAAAGAGTGTTGATGAAATGAATAACAGTTTCAAAAAGAAAATTTTTTTGTGGGCTATTGATGTTGCACTAAAATACTGGAATAAGAAAAATAGTATCAAATGGACAATTGCAAATAAAATTGTATTTAAGAAAATAAGGGCAAAAACTGGAGGTCGAGTAAGATTTCTTGTTTCTGGTGGTGGGGCTTTAAATAAAAATATTGGACAGTTTTTCGAAGGAATTGGTCTAACTACTCTCGAAGGTTATGGATTAACAGAGGCTTCTCCTGTTGTTTCAGTTAATCGTCCAGATCGTAATATCTATGGAACAATTGGAGAACCTCTTGATGGAGTTGAAGTAACGCTTGCAAAAGATGGTGAAATTCTGGTCAAAGGTGATTCTGTAATGAAGGGATATTATAACAATGAAATGGAAACCCAGAAGGCAATAGTGGACGGATGGTTACATACTGGCGATATTGGTGAGTGGGTCAAAAATAATCACTTGAAAATTACAGATAGAAAAAAATCATTATTTAAGTCTTCAGGGGGTAAGTACATAGCTCCATCCCATATTGAAGATCTTATAATGCAAATTCCATACATAGATCAGGTTATTGTAATTGGAAATCAACGTATGTATGTTACGGCTCTAATTGTACCCGACAGAGAAGAGCTTATTATTCTTGCCAACAAATTGGGAATTGTTTACGAGAATATAAATCAATTATATAGTCATCCGCAGCTATTGAAGGTTATAGAAAAGGATTTGAACGAAGTTCAGAAGGAGCTATCTTCATTTGAAAAAGTGAGAAAGTTTACACTTTTAGAAGCCCCATTTACGATTGAAAGCGGTGAGTTAACACCTACATTTAAAGTCAAGAGAAAATTCATAGAAGAAAAATACAAAGATATTATAGATAAGATGTATCACAGGGTATAGGAGTAAAACTAAATAGAATTTTTCGGAAGATTTAAATAAATAGATTGAAAATTAATTTTAGAAAGGTTGTTATTTCTTTGAGGTATCATAATATTACCATATTATTTTTTTATTATATTTGTTATAATATATTATGCTTAAAGAATATATCCCCATAGTTTTAATATTAGGCTTTGCTGTCTCAGTAGCAGTAATTAGTATTTTGCTTTCCTCATTATTAGGTCCTAAGAATCCTCATAAGGAAAAACTCTCGACTTACGAGAGCGGTATGGAACCAATTGGAACAGCAAGAGAGCGATTTACAGTGAAATTTTATATGGTAGCGGTAAGTTTTATTATTTTTGATATTGAAATAGTATTTTTATATCCTTTTGCTGTTTCTTTTATAAAACAACCAAAGACAGAGATGCTATATCCACTGATTTTTGCTATATTGTTTGCAATTATTTTGTTTTTAGGTTTGTTATATGAGTATAAAAAAGGGGTATTAAAATGGGATTAGAGGATAAATTGAGCAAAGATGGTTTTATAACTTCAAAACTTGATGCTCTAATCGAATGGGCTCAGGCAAATTCTCTCTGGCCGATGCCAATGGGTATATCGTGTTGTGCAATTGAAATGATGGCAGTTGCTGCTTCTCGTTTTGATATAGCAAGATTCGGGAGTGAAGTTTTCAGATTTTCACCAAGGCAATCAGATGTAATGATTGTTGCTGGAACTGTTACTTATAAAATGGCAAAGGTGGTAAGAAAAATCTATGATCAAATGCCAGACCCTAAGTGGGTAATAGCAATGGGTGCCTGTACTTCAAGTGGAGGAATGTATAGGACATACTCAGTTGTTCAGGGAATAGATTTATTTCTACCCGTAGATATTTATGTAGCAGGCTGTCCTCCCAGACCTGATAATCTTCTAAATGCTTTGATTACTCTTCAGAAGAAAATACAACAAAAAGCTTAATAACTCATTTTTTAATAAATTAAAAAAAGACATATGAAAAAGTTAATTACTTTGTTGGTTATTTTGTTTTTTCTTCCACTACTATCAAATGCCCAAAGAGTTTTGATTAATGAAAATTTTGAAAATACGGGTTTTGGTCCTGATAGTTTACCTCCAGGTTGGGCAAAGTTTAATGAAGATCCAGAAGGAGGGCCTGGAAAAGAATGGGCTGTAAGAGATTCTGGAACTCATTTTGTGGGTACGAGTTCGTTACTTGTTTCAAAAGCTCATAATAGTCTCCGTGCCCTAACTATTCCATGGACAGCAGGAAATCCTATAGCCGATGATTGGGTGATTACAGATAGCCTTCGTATTCAAGTAGGAGATAGTCTGATTTTCTGGATGCTTTATGGGAGTGTTGAAGGATTTCAGCCATATCTTGATTCATTGCAAATTTGGGTTTGCACTGAACAGCTGCCTGCTTTTGCAACTACTAAAATTGCAACTTTGATTAGTCCTGATACTAATAATGTTTGGACTCAATTTGCGTTTAGTCTGTCTCAGTTTGCCGGTCAGAAAATTTATATTGCTTTTCGTTATTATATTAACACCAGTATAGATGGCTTTTTCTGTAACATTGACGATGTCTTTATTGGGAATAGAAGTTACATAGGTATCAAACAGATTAATTCCAATGTACCGATAAAGTTTGATTTGTATCAAAACTATCCAAATCCCTTCAACCCCACTACAAAGATTAGGTTTGATATTGCTAAAGATTCATATGTAAAGATGTACGTTTATAATAATCTTGGTCAGAAAGTTTATACCCTTTATGAAGGTTATAAAAATGCTGGTTCTTATGAAGTTGATTTTAATGCTATAACATTGCCAAGTGGTATTTATTATTACAATCTGATAACAGATTATTACACTGCAACTAAGAGAATGGTATTGGTTAAGTAAATTCAAAAACAAAATTCAAAATTTGAAATTTTTTGATGGAGCGAAAGGACCTCTTTCGCTCCACTTATTTTCTTAACCCTGTGCCTTCCCCGTAAGATTAAGTGTAAAGATACTTTGAATGAATTAAGAATAGAGTATTTTTGTTATTTAATATAAAAAGCTGATTTAATATCTTATTATTTATTCTGGCTTATGAAACCTGAGACTTTACAAGAGATTAAAAATTACTTTAAAGATTTAACTATTGACTATTACGATGTAAATGGAACACCCGGGGTTGTTGTTAAACAAAATGATGCACTGAAAATATGTAAATCTTTAAAAGAAGTATTTGATTTTGATATGTTATGTGATGCAGTTGGCATAGATAATTTTCAGAAAGAATACCGTTTTGAAGTTGTATATAATCTTTATTCAATTAAAAGAAAAGATAGACTTTTTGTTAAGGTAGTGTTATTGGATTCAACAAATCCAAAAATGGAAAGTATAACCCAGGTATGGAAATCTGCAAACTGGTATGAACGGGAGGTATACGATATGTTAGGAATTGAATTTTTGAACCATCCTGATTTACGTAGAATATATATGCCGGACGAATTTGAGTATTTTCCTCTTCGGAAAGACTTTCCTACTATGGGTATTGCTGGCTCACTATATTTACCAAAGAAATAATAAGGACTGGATTTCTATGGGACACACAAAGTATGAACAATTACAATCGGATAATCCTGAAATTAGACGTACCCGAATACTCGAAGCACTTGAAACTAAAGACTTAACAGTAGAGTTTGACGATCCACTCGAAAATGAAATGGTGTTAAATATGGGACCTCAACACCCGGCTACTCATGGCGTTTTAAGACTATTACTGAGTCTTGATGGTGAGATTATTAAAAAAGTTGTTCCTGACCTTGGTTATTTACACCGTGGTTATGAGAAACTTGCTGAAGCAATGACTTATCATGAATTTATTCCCCATACTGATCGTCTTGACTATTTACAGCCTATTCATAATAATGTAGCATATACTCTTGCAGTGGAAAAGTTATTAAATCTTGAAGTACCTGAGCGAGGTAAATATATTCGCACAATTTGTTCAGAGTTAGGGAGACTCCAATCACATTTGATAGCTTATGGTACCTATGTTATGGATACGGGGGCATTAACCCCGTTTTTATGGGCTATGAGAGAAAGGGAAAAAATACTTGATATTTATGATTTGATTACAGGGGTTAGGTTTACAACTTCTTATACAAGAATCGGAGGTGTTGCACAAGATATATCTGAAGAAGCAATTGCAGCGACCAGAAAATTTGTAAATGAATTTCCTGCCTATTTGAAAGAAATGAGAGATATTGTTGAAAGAAATAAAATCTTTATTAAGCGAACAGAAGGTATAGGTTATATGTCAAAAGAAGATTTAATAGAATATGGTGTTACGGGCCCTCTTTTACGTGCTGCTGGGGTAGAACGCGATTTGAGAAAAGATGAGCCTTACCTTATATATGATAAACTTGATTTTAATATCCCGGTATATAATGATAGTGATTGTCTTGCTCGTTATTATGTCAGAGTTGAAGAAATGATAGAATCTGTAAAGATAATTAAGCAGTGTTTAGAAAAGTTACCTTCTGGGGAGTATAATGCCTTTGATCCTAAAAAAGTTCTTCCTAAAAAAGAAAGGATATATACTAAAATGGAAGAACTAATAAATGATTTTATGCTGATAAATTTTGGTGGTTCACCTCCTATTGGGGAATCATATTTTGCTATTGAGTCTTCAAAGGGTGAACTGGGGTTTTACATAAAAAGTGATGGTAGTGGGCACCCCTGGAGATTGAAAATCAGATCTCCAAGTTTTTGTAATCTACAAGCATTACCAGTGATGATGAAAGACTGTTTAATATCTGATACTGTGGTCATCATTGGTAGCCTTGACCCTGTTATGGGAGAAGCAGATAAATAACTATGGAAATATATTTTGATGAAAAAGAACTACAAGAAATTGACAAACTAAAAACTCGTTACCAGAATACACATTCTGTTTTAATTCCTGCTCTTTGGATGATTCAGGAGAAATATGGTTGGATTTCTGAAGAGGCAATGAAATATCTTGGGGATCTTCTCCATATAAATTATGAACATATCCTCGGAGTAGTTAGTTTTTATACAATGTTCTGTAAAAAACCAAAAGGCAAATTTCATTTACAGATTTGTACCAATGTGTCCTGTATGTTAAGAGGTGCGTATGAACTTTATGAATATGTGAAGGCTAAAGTAGGTATTACAGAAAATGAAATATCAGAGGATGAAATGTTTTCAATTGAAGAAGTAGAATGCCTTGGAAGTTGTGCAACAGCCCCAGTAATGCAAGTCAATAACAAAGATTATTATGAAAATCTCACTAAGGAAAAACTTGATTCAATTATTGAAACTTTTAAACAACAATATGATTTAAGCCACAAATAATTATGACGAAAATAATTTTGAAAAATATTCCTGATTTTTACAAGATTGAAGTTTACATTGCTAATGGTGGATATTCTACTCTTGAAAAGGCATTGAAGACAATGAAACCAGATGATATAATAGAGGAAGTGAAAAAATCGAACTTGCGGGGCAGAGGAGGAGCTTGTTTTCCTACTGGTTTGAAATGGTCATTTATGCCAAAAACTTCTGTAAAGCCAAAATACCTTTGTTGTAATGGAGACGAAAGTGAGCCCGGGAGTTTTAAAGATAGAGAGATTTTTGAGAAAAACCCTCACCAATTTATTGAAGGGGCATTACTCGCGGCTTATGCTATGGGGGTTCGGGTAATTTATGTTTACATAAGAGGAGAATACTATAGATGGATTAACCTTTTACAAAAAGCTATTGATGATGCCTATTCACACGGATTTATTGGGAAAAATATTTTAGGGACAGATTTTTCTTGTGAAATGTATATCCATAAAGGGGCGGGTGCTTATATCTGTGGGGAGGAATCAGCACTTATGAACTCAATTGAAGGAAAACGGGGATATCCACGCGTTAAACCTCCTTTTCCGGCTCAATATGGTTTATGGGGATGCCCAACTACTATCAATAATATTGAAACAATAACGAATGTACCTGAAATTATAAAAAATGGGGGGGAATGGTTTGCAAAAATAGGTGCACCGAAACACCCGGGGACACTTCTTTTTGGTGTAAGCGGTGATGTAAATAAGCCAGGAGTTTATGAACTTGAAACTGGTACTCCACTTATGACTATTATTAATGATTACTGTGGGGGAGTTATTGAGGGAAGGGAAATTAAAATGGTTATTCCTGGTGGAACTTCGATGCCACCTCTAACACGAGATGAAGCATTAAAGATAAGAATGGATGATGCTTCATTAAAAGAAATTGGTTCAGCAATTGGAACAGCAGGTGTTATAGTTATTAGTGAAGGGAGAGATCTTGTCAAGATTTTAATGAGAATTGCGAAATTTTATTATCACGAATCCTGTGGGCAATGTACTCCCTGTAGAGAGGGAACAGGTTGGCTTTATAGAATTCTTAAACGCATAGATGAAGGGCAGGGAAGACAAGAGGATCTTGATTTGCTTATTGACGTAGCTGAAAATATTGAAGGAAACACGATCTGTGCACTTGGAGATGCAGCCGCCTGGCCTGTAAAATGGACTATACGCAAATTTAGAAAGGAATTTGAAAATAAAATCCTACCGCAGGAAATTAAATTAACTCCTAAGAATTATGTTCATTCACTTCGAGGTGATAAAGGTGTCTGACTTTATCCCTATTTTTTCCCAAGGGTGAGCTTCAATGTTACAGTTTCACTGTTTCTTAAAACAACTACTTCAACTTCATTACCAGGTTTAAATTGCGCTAAAGCGGCTGTATAATCGTAAAGATTTTTTATTTCTTTGTCACCAAACTTTATTATTATATCTCCAGCCATTAATCCCGCTTTTTCAGCTGGACTTCCAGGGCTTACTCCAGAAATTTTATATCCTTCTGTATTAGATGCGAAATCAGGTATAGTTCCTACATACACTGATACTTTGGTTTTTTCATCTGTTTGTTTTTCAGACTTTGTTGCAGCAATATAATTTGGTTTATGTGGATAATGGTTTAGATTGATTGTAAGATCGGCTATAAATTTTAATATCTTACTTTCACCTTCAGAATTTATCTTGTCATAAGTATCAGTTGGTTTATGATAGTCTTCATGCAGATCAGTAAAGAACATTAATACCGGAACCCCTTTACCATAAAAGGAAGCATGATCAGAAGGTCCAAATCCCTCAGGAGTGGTAGTAAGATTAAAATTATGTATACTATTTGTTATCTTTATTAGAGAATCCCATACAGAAGATGTCCCCACCCCATTAATAATTAGTTTGTTGTCACGAAGTCGTCCAATCATATCCATATTAATCATTGCAACAATGTTAAGTTTCTTGAAAATAGAGGAATTTACGAAATAATTTGAACCAAGTAATCCTTCTTCTTCTCCACTGAAGCATATGAATAACACACTTCGTTTTAATTGCTCGCGATTGAGGGAAAAGTAATGTGCCAATTCGAGAACTCCCGCTGTACCAGAGGCGTTATCGTCGGCTCCATAGTGAATTAGCTTTTCCTTTCCTGTGTAAAGAGAGTTTGAAGTTCCATAACCAAGGTGATCATAATGGGCCCCGATTACGATAACTTCATCCTTTAGATTTTCATCGTTGCCTTGTATGAAGCCAATAACATTTGCCGTTTTAACATTTTCAACTTTTATGTCAACTTTTAGATGTGAAGAAAAATTATGAATATTTACAGTCCCTTTATTATTTCTATAATCAGCTTCAATTTTATCTATAGTAATTCCATTACTCAATAAAATATTCTTTAATACTTCTCTTTTAATTTGAACGATAGGGATTCCAGAAGTGTTGGGAAACATTTCATATCCAAATTTGTGTAAGTAATCCTCTTCATCAGATATTTCCCCATTAAAAACAATCACTGCTTTAGCCTTTTTTTCTCTAGCTATAATTGTTTTGAATCGGGTATCTTCAAATTTAGAAAATCTATCTACTGGTAAGCCGTATTCAGGTGAATATCTCATTAGCAGGACGATTTTCCCTTCAACATCAATTGGGTTATTATTAGCATCTATATAATCATCATAATTAAGCTCTGGGGCGCTTATTCCGTATCCAATAAAAACAACTTCTCCTGTTACTTCTCCCGAGACAGAGTATGAAAGTGGGGTAAAGTCTTTATTAATTTTTAGATTAAATTCTTTCTTTTTAGTGGTCAGCTTAAGAAAATTATCAGTACCGAGAGAGACACCGGTTACCATTTCAAATTCTTGAAAAAATCCCTGCTCGCCATAAGGTGTCAGTCCGTATTTTTCAAATTCATTTGAGATATAATCTTTTGCAAGTTGTATCCCTTCAGAGCCAGGGAATCTCCCCTCAAGTTTATCAGAAGCCAGATATTTTACGTGTTCATAAATATTTTGTGGAGTGATGGAATAATTTTTATCTGTTTGTGCAAAAGTAACATTAACTAATGCAATAAATAAAAATACAATTGAAGCTGCCTTTTTCATTTCTTTATAGTTTAAATTATTTAGGAACATTTCCGCTTAATAGACTGTGAGGGATAAGGAACACAATTAGAGTAATTAAGGTTGCTACTATAATCCAGAGCTTTGCTTTATCTGGTTTTCTTGCCATTATAATGGCAATTGCCCATACAACTATAGCTATTAATGTTTTATTGTCAGTTAAATCATAACCTAACGGGAAACCCGTCCAAAATTCACCAAATGCATATTTTTGAACAAGCGGACCAAGAATAAAGCCTCCCAACATCAATAACCCTAAAGTCCAGTAAGCAAATTTCTTGTAATTCATTGATTTCCGTAACACTTCAAGACCAGTTCGGTTGGATAACAGCATAGCTGTAAACATAACTATCACATGTACTATCAAAAGAGATGTGGGTACATCATCTTTGAATCTAATAACAACTGCCTCAGCAGGTGACCTGAGATCATCCTTAGGTATTGTTCTCTTGATATTGTTATCAATTAAATCAATATAATATTTATATTTACCTGCTGCGGGAAGAGGAGGAAGGTCAAATATCAGAGAATCATTGCGTGAAATCATATCCACTTCAGTAAATGGTTCTGTGGTATTTTCTCGCTTATAACTAATTCTGCCTTTAATACCCTCTTTTCTGACATAAATTGATATATGACAACTCGATGAGGTAGAAGCACTTCTCGGGAGGTTATATGATATTTCTTCGTTTGAAAGTAAGATTTTGCCTTTGAGAGGATAGGTGGGCGCTGTGAGACGTTGCCAATATGCTGCTATAATTGTAATTAGAAATGCAATTATCCATAAGAAAATTGCCCACCTTCTACGATTTTTGGATTGAGAAAAAAATTGTACTTCAGATTCACTATTCATAACTTTACCTATTTATATATAAAAAGTATTACAAAATTAATATTTTCCTTTATGTAATACAAAGAATAAATTAAATAAGTTCTTAGATTAATGAAGAAGAAAATATTAATTACAGGAGGTAGTGGTTTATTAGGACAATATCTCAACATTTCACTTGGTAAAGATTATGAACTTCTTACTCTTTATAATAAGAATGCAGGTAACTGTACAGCTTATCAGACCTATCAAGTGGATATTTCAGACTTTAGTTTGATTAAGAAAATGATATTAGAGTATCATCCTGACTTTGTTATACATACAGCTTGTTTTTCAAGGCCTGAATCTTGCAATGCCCAGAACAGAAGTCTGGTTTACAAAGTGAATGTAGAAGCTACGGAAGTGATTGCTCAAATGTGCGAAAAAATTGGGTGTACTTTAATTTATACTTCTACTGATCTTGTCTATGATGGAAATACAGGTGGATGGCTTACAGAAGATTCACCAGTTAATCCTGTATCCTTATACGCTGAGACCAAACTTCTTGCAGAAAAAGAAATTGTAAATGAGACTTCAGCTTACATAATTTTAAGAACTTCACTCTTAATAGGTTTCGGTTTAAACCATTCAAGAAACAATTTTCATCTTATGTATCAAAATCTTAAAAATGGTCTAAGAGTTAAGTTGTTTAAGGATCAAATACGAACCCCACTTTCTTTACTAAATGCTGCAGAGATGATTAAAACTATATGTGAAGGTGGTATACCATCAGGCATTTATAACTTTGGTGGTATTGATAGAGTGTCTCGTGTTGAACTGGGTGAAATGGTGTGTAATATGGCAGGATTTGAAAAAACTTTGATTGATGCTATCTCAATGGATGATATACCGGATTTCCCCAAAGTTTATGATGTATCTTTAAATACTGAGAAACTTCAGTTCTATGGATTAAAACCTCTCCCTATAAAACAAGCACTTAGACAGATTCTTAATCAGATTCTTGAAAATGTAAGGTAGGGTTAACTTGAGTTTTAGGTAAAGGGAGAACACCTTACTCCCGTTGTTCTCCCTTTGAAAAATTTATTGATTTAAGAAACTATTTGATAAACACCATTCTTTTAGTTTCACTAAAGGCTGGTGTTGTAAGTCTGTAAAAGTATGTACCTACTGATAAATCAGAAGCATCAAATAAAACATCGTATGAGCCGGGAACAAGAGTTTCATTGACAAGAGTTTTTATTGTTTTGCCAAGGATATCAAATACTGTAAGTGTTACCAGAGACTTAGCCTTTAATTCAAAGGTAATTCTTGTAGAGGGGTTGAATGGGTTGGGGTAATTTTGATAGAGCTTGTAATCTTCAGGGCTTGATGGTGAATGATTAACTACTCCCGTAAAATAGCCGTTAAGTTCCCAGATCCCCCGTCCATGAGTTGCAACTCGTAGTTTTCCAGTTGTTGTATGGTAGTCAAGGTGGATAGCAACAGTGTTTGGCAATCCATTAGCAAGTTCAGTCCAGTTTGTTCCATTATTAGTACTTACAAAGACGCCAATATCCATAGCTGCGAATAAAGTTGAAGTAGAAAAATTAGGATAATAAATCAGTCCATCATTGCAGGGTGAATCAGGTAGATTACCACTGATATTGTTCCAACTTTGCCCACCATTAGTTGTTTTGTAAATTTTTCCAGCTCCAAAACCTGAGAATGTTACAATTGCTACATTCTCAGAATCAGGATGAATATTGATGCTTGTAATAGTTCTATTAGGCATTCCTGATGAAACCTGAGAAAAGGTATAACCACGATCTGAAGATTTATAGACTACACTTCCTGATGTTACATATATAATTTCAGGTCTATTTTTACTGATTGCCATTTCGCGTATTGTTCCTGATGTGCCAGTAGAAATAGGGAACCAGCTTGCAGCATAATTAGTAGTTTTGAAAACCTGCTGACGGGCTGTGTAGAAAATCCCTGCTGAGTCAGGGTGAGAAATTAAAGGTCCAACCCATGCTCCAGTTCCGGATAATCCATTGGTAGCAGATGACCAGGAATTTCCACCATTAACAGATCTTCTTACACCATTATTTTGTGTTTCACCGAGGATATATATTGGGTTTTGAATGTGAAAACAAACATCACCCCCATCTCCCCCAAATGCTCCATTCCAATTAAGTGTTCCGAGAGTTCTCTGAGTCCCATTATCCTGAGTTCCACCAAGTAGGTGTGCAGCATTTGTTGGATCAGCTGCAATACGATAAAATTGAGTAAGGGTTAAGTTGGTATTTTTATTTGTCCAGTTTGTTCCGTTATTTGTTGAGTACCAAATACCACCATCATTAACAGCCCAGATTATGTTTGGATTTGATGGATGAAACGTCATATTATGTTGGTCAGGATGTACGTTTCCCCCAGAGTAACTATTGGTTATATTTTGGAAAGAAGTTCCTCCATCAGTAGTACGCCAGATGTCAATTGTACCTACAAATGCGATATTAGGATTAAACGGGCTTACATGGATATAAAAGTCATACCAGGCTTGACTACCATTATTAATTTGTCCTGAGGCTGTTTCAACAAAATTAAAACCTTTATCAGTTGATTTGAAAATTCTGATATTTGTTGTTCCATCATAAATTGATACATAAAAGACATTCGGAGAAGTTTTGCAATAACCAAAATGAACCCGCGTTCCGAATGTAGCAATTCCCGCCCCAACAACTACATCAAAATTAGCTCCTCCGTTAGTAGAGATTCTCATTGATTGAGCATTTCCAATTATCCAGGCGGTATCTCCTGTTAATGAAAATAAAACATCATCACATCTACCACTACGTACTGGAAACCAATCAAGTCCCGAGTTGGTACTGCGATAAACTCCGCTGTTACCAAGTGCTGCAAGTAATTCGGTCGGATGGTTAGGCCTGATAACCAGTCGTGAAAAATACGTAAGTGAAGGTAACCCATTTGTATAGTTCGTCCAGTTGAGTCCAGCATTAGTTGATTTCAAAAGTCCTCTACCATAATAACTTGCACCGCTGTATGTAGCCTCTCCTGTTCCATAATAAATAATATTTGGATTTGTTGGGTCTATTACAATAGCTCCTGTGGAAAGTGAAACTTCAAAGTCGGTTAAAGGAGTCCAATTATTCCCACCATCAGAAGACTTCCAGATTCCTCCAAAAGCACCACCAATAAAAATAGTGTTTGGATCATAAGGATGTAAAGTAATGGAAGTAATACGAGAACTAATGTTGCCATAACCAGGGTAAGTTCCCGGTGTTGGTCCCAGGCAAATCCAGCTATAAGGAGGAAGCATAAAAAACCCCTGTTTTTGTCTTAGTTCAAATTTTTGAGTGGCTGCTTTACTATATGCATCTGACGGTAAAGTAGAAAATGGGTACATCCGTTGTTCATAAAACCACCTTTCTCTATTAAAGGCATTTTTACTTTTTGTATAATCATCGGCTCTGTCATAGGGATTATTTGGTATCTTTAAATCTTGAGAGAACGATACAGAGAAAATCGGCAGTACCAAAAGGCATAAGAAAATATAAATTTTTTTCATTGTTCTTAAATTTGATTAGTAAAAACATATAGAAATTAAAGACAAAAATATATATTAAAATATGAGGATAATAAACTGTATAACAAAAATAAAACAGATACTAATTATCAAGGGCTCCCTATGATAAATTTTGAGTTATTTAATAAGAACCATTTTTTTTGTTTCTACAAAATCACCTGTTGATAGACTATAAAAATATACCCCACTGGGGAGATTAGAACCATCAAATCTTAATATATGTTCTCCCTCTTTCTGAATTTCATTAACAAGATAAGTAATATGTTTACCCTGTAAGTCAAGAATTTCTAAGGTAACAAAATCCTTTTTTAATAAATAATACGATATTTTTGTTTGTGAATTAAATGGATTAGGATAGTTTTGGACAAAGCTAAAAGAAACTGGTGTAGAGTTATTATTTATACCTATTCCTTGAATTACTATTATTCGCTTTTCCGGTATCCAATTCCACTTTCCTACGTATCCAACATTCGCAGTTGCATATAATGAGTCTATGCCAGGACTTGAACTTGCGGTAAATGTGAAAGGGATAGTAATTTGATGCTGATAAATTCCTCCACGGTTATGCACCAGCTCGCCGTTCATAATTTTAAGTGTGTCATTATTAGGGACTAAACCAAGTGTCCCAGTTTTTGCAGCTATATCGACTCCAAACTTCCCATAAGGTAATAAAGTAGTTAATGTGATTGTAAATTGTGTTGTGGAACCTATAATAACTGTATCGGGACCAGAAAAAAATCCTGTCGTTGTATATTGATCAAAAGTATGGCAATAGGCACAGCCTTGCGGTGTATGTTTCCTTGTTTTTTGAGTTATTCCTGATGAGTATGCAGAAATTTCTATGTTGTAACCAAATAAATACAAAGCAATTAAGATAAGTTTGATTAACTTCATATATGTATATTTTGATTTACTTACTTAGAAATTTAAATTAACTAAAGAAAGGGAGAATTTAAAATTTTTCCCGCTATTGAAATTGTTCAAGCGCCAGCCAAAATTGATTCTGAAGAGATCCAATATATTTCCTATGCCGAAGCCTGTCTCAACAAAAATTCCGTTAGTAATCAAAGAAGAATTGTTTTTAGCAAGCATAAGGTTTTCTTCTGAAATAAAGCTTCTCCCCAGATTTAAAAACCCTATTAAGTCGAAATTTCTTAAAATAGGAATATTCCCCCAGAGTATTTTCCCAAAATTATTCTCAATGTTTCCATAATAGATTCTGTCCCCCAAGAATTCATTGTATTCCATAGTTACGAAAGCGTATTCAGAACTAAATCCATGAACTGAAGTATTAAAATAGGCAAGAGATTGATATGGCACAGTTCCTGAATAGAAAACCCCGCCAAACCTGTAGTTAAGTTTTACAAATAGAAATGGATTCAATGTACCTGTTAAGTAGGCATAGAATTTCCTATTATCAAAAGTGTTTAACAGATAATCCTTTCCTGCAAAATCATATCCAAAAGTCAGAGTAGGAAGGTTTGTAATCTTGAACCATGATACTTCTCCAGTTCCCCAATCTATTCCACGAAAGCTATTGGGATCTATTATAGCTACAAATCCTACTGTCCTACGAAATGCATCATTGATAGGCGGGTTGTCTGAAAATAATTCGCTTTGTTTTAGAAAACTATAATCAGTTTGTTTTGTTGCCGTAGATTGTTTTTCCTGAGAGTATTTTACTGTGAGAGAAAGCTGAGGTATGAATTTGTAACCAAAAGCCAATGAATACCCATTCCCATAATAGTAATTATATTTGTCTTTTTTGAAAAGTAAAGCAAAGGCAGTATTTTCTGCATAACTGAGAAAGGAAGGATTTTTAAACATTACTCGAAGATTCTGAAAGATGTCGATATTGAAAAATAATCTTCTATCATTTAGGAAAAAAGCGGAAGTATTCAGAGTGTATTTTGCTTTTGAATCCGAAAAGCCATAAGCCAATGAACCTTTTGACTGAAATTGACTGAGGTTATTTGAGTAACTGACATTTGCTTCAAAATGGTGTCCTTCGACTCTATTGAATTTATAACCTTCAACCCAGTTCAGGGAGAGATTTTTCCCAAAGTTAATTGTAAAAAGCCCTAGAGAAATATTTTTTTCCTTTCTTTGTTCGCTTGAATATATAATCTTGCTGGCTACTTTTTCTTCTTCAGGTGTTTTGATGAGCCTTTTTGCTTCCCAGTAAGCTGAATCTTTTTTATTGGCATCAGGTAACACTTTGATATAAAATTCATCAAATGTTCCCGGTGGAGCCTTCTGATTTATTTTATAATTTGAGACGATGGTAAAAACTTCTCCCTGAAACTTAATCAATCCAAGCATTTTTCCATCAGCATAAATTTGAACATCAGTTGGCATCCAGTAAGATTTACCTGAATTGAAAAATGGACTGAACTTCTGAACGAATCGTAAATTATCTATGGATGGTATACGGGCTCCACGGTTTGTAGTAAGGTCAGTTTTTACTAAAGCAAACAAACTATCTACAATATAAATTGTTCCTACAAATTGAGGGTATGTATTAGAAGTGTTATTAACCTGGATTTTATATACTACATTAGAATCAAGGGAAGTAGTCCCAATCAGTTTATATTCATAATTATCGAAGGCAACATCAGAAAGTGGCCCCGGAATTTTTGTTTCCCCAATCTCTATATATTCATCATAAAAATTTACTATAAGTGGTATAGCAACTCCTTTGACTATATTTGCAGTTTCTTTTTTAGAAATTACTATTTGCTTTTCCAGGTCAGGTTTACGAAAATAAGTTATAGTTTCAGATTCTAACAGTCCTAATATATTTTCTTTGTCCTGTACTTTGACGCTCTTATATGCAGAGTCACTACCTATGGGGCTGATATTTGACCTTATGACAAATTTAGAATAGGCAGTGAAGTTATATTCAAGTAGGTCATTATGGAGTCTTTTCTTATAGTTTATTGCTTTTTTAACAATCTCGTAGGCAGGGTCTTCTCCAAGGACGTTGATTTCTTGTGTATACAAATCAGTTGTTTTTAGGTAGAAATCCCTGTTGATGTTATTACGATCAATAAAAATTTTCCCCGTATCAGTAAAATAACCAATATAAGAGACTATTAGTTTATAAAATCCACTTTTAAGATGTAAAATATACTCCCCATTTATATCACAAGTTGTAACATAGTTACTATCGGCTACCTTAATTGTTGCATATTCAAGGGTCTTGTTAGACTTAAAATCATAAACTTTCCCGGTGAGAGTATACTCCTGGGCAAAACTAATATTTATCAAGAGCAGAAATGTGATAAAAGATAATCTCATAACTTATCTTGTTTTTAATCTTTGTTCTTTTTCTCTGGAAAACTTTCTTATAAGCTTAGAAACTTCTATTTTTGATTTCAACTAAAAATTATCTAACATTTTTTTTGATTACTACTAATTTTTTATCAATAATATTATAAAAAAAATCAAAATGATATTCTATTACGTTAAACAAAACAGCGGGGAATTTTTTTTTAAACATGTCTATTTCTGATGAAATATCTCCACCCTTAATCGCAAGTATCATTCCGTTGTTAGCAAGTAACTCCTTGCTCCAGTAGTAAAGGTTATCGAGAGTTGAAACTGCTTTGAAAATGACATAATCAAATTTGTTATTGAGACGATGATTTGCTGCGATAGATTCGATTCTGGAGTGTACTAATTGAACGTCATTTAGTCTCATTTTACTGACAATATCTTCAAGTGCTTTTACTTTTTTTTGTATTGAGTCGTTTAGGGTAATCCTAAGATCGTTTCTGAGAATTTTAAGAGGTATACCTGGAAATCCACCTCCGGTACCACCATCAAGAAGTGTTGAGTTTTCTTTAATTGGAAAAAGGGTTAGGAAAAAAATGGAATTCAAAATTTGAGCTTCTATAGATTCTAACTTGCGTGAAACAAGATTAACTACCCGGTTTTTTTCAAGTAAAAGTTTTTCATATTGTTCGAAATGTGGCAAGAATTGTTTACTATCGATATGTAGTTCTTCTTCAAGAAACTTTTTTAACTTTTCCATAAATACAATATAAAAAATAAAAGAAGGACTGAAAAGATCCTTTCCAGTCCTTTATATATTCCAGAGGTTTTTACATTAGATAAAAAGCGGAGCAAGTACAAGTGTAACAGTAGAGAGCAACTTTATTAAAACGTGTAGTGAAGGTCCTGCAGTATCCTTAAAAGGATCCCCAACAGTATCACCAACAACACCTGCTTTATGAGCATCAGAGCCTTTTCCTCCAAGCATTCCTGTTTCTATATATTTTTTAGCATTGTCCCAGGCTCCACCAGAGTTGTTCAGGAAAAGAGCTAATATTACTCCACTAACAGTCCCAATTAAAAGCATCCCTGCAACAACTTCTGCCCCAGTTACATCGGTAATATTAAAACGATATAAAAGTTTAAACACATAGCCAGTTATAACAGGAGTCAGTACTACCAGCAATCCTGGTTTTACCATTTCACGAAGGGCTTGTTTTGCAACTATATCAACACACTGAGCGTAATCAGGTTTATCTGTTCCCTGAAGAATGCCGGGCTTTGTTCTGAATTGATCACGTACGTTCATAATAACAGATTGAGCAGCATTTCCCACAGCTTTAATTGCCCAGGAAGAGAACAAAAATACCAGCATTGCCCCAAGTAAAGCTCCTACAAAAACTTCTGGTTGTGATATATCAACCCCTGTGAAATTTTTTAATCCGTATTCATGGAGTTCAACTATAAATGCTTCAAAGAGCAAAAATGCAGCAAGAGCAGCTGAACCAACAGCATAACCTTTCGTTAATGCTTTTGTTGTATTACCAACCGCATCCAATCTATCAGTTTTCTTTCTTATTTCTTCTGGTTGTTGAGACATTTCTACAATTCCGCCAGCATTGTCTGTTATGGGTCCAAAAGTATCCATAGCAAGCACATAAGCTGCTGGTCCTAACATCCCCATAGTTGCTACTGCTGTAGAGAAAAACCCAGCGTTTTGAAGACCACTTGAAACCCCGAGTAAATAAGAACTAATAATTGCAGCTGCTATAACAATAGAAGGAATGGCAACACATTCAAATCCTACTGCTACTCCTTGAATGATAGTAGTTGCAGGACCAGTTTTACAAGCTTCAGCAATCTCTTTAACTGGTTTATATTTATATTCGGTATAATATTGAGTAATCCATAAGAATAATATTGAGGTTATGACGCCTATAATTCCACTCAGAGAAAAATGCCACCAGGCAACAGAGGCTTTACCTGGTAAAGAACCAAATGTCCAGTACGAAGCACCAATAAAACCAATCATAGCAAGAATAGAAGTCAAATAATACCCCCTGTTTAATGCACTCATTGGATCTTCTTCTGCTTTGACCTTCACAGAAATAATTCCGATAATAGAAGAAATTAGTCCGAATGCTCTTGCTACCATTGGAAAAAGTATAACACCAAGCAAAATTTCAGGCTTACTTCCGAAAATGCTAGGATTAGCATTGTAAAGAAGGGTTGCAAGTATCATTGCTCCAATATTTTCTGCTGCTGTTGACTCGAACAAATCAGCACCTCTTCCTGCACAATCACCAACATTGTCACCAACAAGATCCGCAATAACGGCCGGGTTTCTTGGGTCGTCTTCAGGAATTCCTGCTTCAACTTTCCCCACTAAATCAGCTCCCACATCAGCAGCTTTTGTGTAAATTCCGCCACCTAATTGTGCAAATAAAGCTACAAAGCTTGCTCCGAAACCATATCCCGCAATGTAAAAAGGAATTTTTTCAGGCTCAAACCCTCCGAAAGTTTTTGCAATAAAGAAAAGTCCGACCACCCCAAAAAGTGAAAGTGCTACTACAAACAATCCGGAAACCGCTCCCCCACGAAGAGCTGTTTGTAAGGCTCCATTAAGTGACTTCATTGCTTCAGCTGCAGTTCTTATGTTTGAGCGGATAGAAGTCCACATTCCAATATAACCTGAAGCAACTGAACTTAAAGCACCAAATACAAAAGATAAAGATGCCCATAGAGCAATTTCTGGTTTTTGAATCATATAAAGAATGAAAACAAGAACAGCAAACACAAAAGCAAGAATAAGAATAGTGCGATTCTGCCTTCTTAGAAAGGCTTCAGCTCCCTCTTTAATAGCATTGGAAATTTCTTGCATCTTTGGTGTGCCTGTATCTCGTTTCATTACATCCTTAATCAGAAAAACAGCGAATAACAACGAAAAAATACTGATGGCAAAGATTATAGTTATCTCCATAAAGAATTAAGTTTAATTAAACAAAACTCAAGTATTTATCTGATCTATAAAATTCTTATTAAATTTATTCATTGTTGTTGCTATATCTGAAACAATAAAACTTAAAACGCAGTCTTTAAAAATAGGCATAAGTTTCTTTAGTATATCAAGTTCTTCATTGGAGAAATTAGACAATACAAAATCAACGTAATCCTCTTTCTTTAAAACTTCAGTCTTTCCAATACCAATTCTCATACGGGGAAAATTCAGAGATTCCAGATGTCCTATTATACTTCTAATTCCATTATGTCCGCCGTCAGAACCTTTAGCCCTAAGCCTAATTGTTCCCAAAGGCAAATTAAAATCATCACATATAATCAAAATATCTTTCAATGGTACCTGATGCAGGAGAAGAAATTCTGAAATTGCCTGTCCGCTATCATTCATATATGTTGTCGGTTTCATCAAATAACACTCTACATCCTGAACCTTCATTGCTGCACCATACCAATGACCTTTTCCGGCTGTTAACTGTAAGCCCAAAAAATTGGCTAAATAATCTATAACAAGAAAACCTATATTATGTCGTGTTAATAAATATCTCTTTCCCGAGTTTCCGAGTCCGACAATTAGTTTCAAAAACTTAATAGTTTACTTAAGATTCTTCAGTTTCTTCTTTTTTGCCTTTGCCGATTACTTCAGGTTCAGCTGCTTCAGCTGTAGTTGCTTCAACTTCGGCTTCTGTTGTGGTAACAGTAGGAGGAATTACAGCTACTATTGCAGCTGCTTCATCGTTTAAAATTCTAATACCCTCAATCCTTATATCAGATACTTTAACAGAATCGCCTATTTGTAAATTAGTTATATCAACATCAATATGAGGGATGATGTTTTGTGAGGAACATTCAACTTCTAATTTATGTAAGATATGTTGTAGTAGACCGCCTTCTTTGACTCCTGCCGCACTACCTTTGAGAATAACAGGAACTTCAATCGTAATTTTTTCGCCTGCTTTAAGTGTAAGTAAATCAAAGTGAATAAGACGACCTGATATCGGATCAAACTGTGTATCTTTTAAAATGCAATTGATAGGTTGAGTTTCTCCTTCAATCTCAAGTTTTATCACCTGTGCTTCGGGAGAAAAAACTATTGGTCTTAAGCTCAATTCGGTTGCCTTAATTGGAATGTTGGCTTCATTGTGACCATATACAATTCCAGGAACAAAGCCAGATTTGCGAAGAGCTTTTGAGATAGATTTCTTGAATTGTTCTCTCTTTTGTGCTTTTAAAGTAATTTCAGCCATACCTTAACTTGTTTTATAAAATAAACTTAAAGATATTAATTTTAATAAAATTTATCAATGAGATTTTGAATATGCCTGAAATGGGGGATTATTCCTTTTTCAGTAATCCAACCAGTAATAAGCCTTGAAGGCGTTATGTCGAAGGCATAATTCACCGCAGGACTTTTAGCTGGAGTGATTAAAACTTCAACTATCTGTTTTTTATAGAGGCCATAAATATATTTGACTTCTCTGGGGCTTCGTATTTCAATTGGAATTTGAGAATAAGGATTAGTAATATTCATATCTATGGAAGATGTAGGAAGAGCAACAAAAAAAGGAATGTTATTATCCTTAGCCGCCAGAGCGGTTTTATAGGTCCCTACTTTATTACAAACGTCTCCATTTATAGAAACTCTATCAGCACCAACAATTACAATATCCACCATACCTTTTTCCATTACATAGCCACCAGCATTATCGGTAATAATTGTGTGTGGAATTCCATTATTTAAAAATTCCCATGAAGTTAATAAAGAACCTTGATTTCTTGGACGGGTTTCTTCAACCCATACGTGTAATTTGATACCCTCCTTTGAGGCAAAATAAATTGGGGCGGTTGCTGTACCGTAATCTATACAAGCAAGCCAACCGGCATTACAGTGTGTAAGAATGTTTAAACACTCATTATTCTTTTTTTTCGCATATTGCTTTAGTATTTTGAGCCCAAACTCCCCGATTTTTTTACTTCTTTCAAGCTCCATATTAAATAATGATAAAGCATAGAGTTTTGCGGCCTCTTTTTTCCTTGAAATGGTTGTCTCTCTTATTACAATATCTTTTGCTTCTTGTAAAGCTTTGAAAAGGTTTATTGCTGTAGGTCTTGTATTGGCTAACCTTTCAATTTGTCTTTCAATGTAAGAATTGTAAGTAGAACAGTTCTTATATTTTTTTTCGGCCTCAAGAGCTGCTAGATAAACCCCAAATGCTGCAGCAACACCAATTAAAGGAGCACCCCGAAGCTTCATTGTTATAATTGCATCAATCACTTCATTTACAGTGGAGAGAGTAATAATCTCAAATCTATGAGGGAGTACTTGTTGATTAATAGCTCTTACCAGATAGGGCTTCTTTTTATCTATCCAGATAGAGTTATAATGTTTACCCTTGATTAACATACCATATAAAAATAAAAAAGGCTTATTTAAGAAATAAGCCTTTTTTATTGGTCTTACTTATGCCTATTTCCGGATGAGTTTATTTTTTAATCTTATCATAAATTCATCTGCAGCAGAATAAAGTGTGGGAGTAATTAACAAAGTTAGAAATGTTGAAACAAGCAATCCAAAAATAATGGCAACTCCCATAGGTCTCCAGAAAGTAGAATTTTCACCTCCAATAACCCAACTAAATGTTCTCCAGTCAAAGTCGATACCAGAAGCAAGAGGCAAAATTCCAAGCATTGTTGCAGCTGCAGTCAAGAAGATTGGTCTCATTCTTATCAATCCTGCCTGAACAAGTGCTTCATCTCGTGGTAAACCTCGTTTCATAAGCTCTTTGTGAAAATCGAGCATTACT
>JBNAVJ010000013.1:0-59069 GCA_049700455.1 Ignavibacteria bacterium | reverse complement strand
TATTAACGGTCATATAATTTGGAAAAGATAATATGCCTATACCAGATTATCAATCAATAATGCTTCCGCTTCTAAAATTTGCGGGTGATAAAAAAGAACATTCAATAAGAGAAGCTATTGAGTATATAGCTGATTCTTTTAATCTTACCGAAGAAGAAAGAAGAGAGGTTCTGCCAAGCGGTCAATAATACACAACTGATAATCGGGTTGGTTGGGGCGAGAACTTATTTGAAAAAAGCAGGATTACTTGAATCTACAAAAGGGTCGTATTTCAAGATTACAAACTTAGGTTTAGAAGTTTTACAGAAAGCACCGAAGGAAATAAATGTAAAGTTTCTTGAGCAATTTCCTCAATTTATTGAGTTTAGAAATCTTCGCAAAGAAAAAGACGAAGAAGAAAAAGAAGAAGGCTTAACCCGAACACCGCAAGAACTTTTAGAGTATGGATACCAAAGAATAAAAAAAGATTTAGCTTCTGAGTTATTAAATCTTGTCAAGCAGGCATCACCTCGTTTTTTTGAAAAATTAGTAGTTGAACTGTTAATTAAAATGGGCTATGGTAGAATTCTTAGAAGATGATAGAAAGGTGATTGGTCAAGGTGTTAGTGGTAGATTGAATTAGAAATACTAATCCAAAGAAAGAAATAAAGAATAAATAATGTATTAGTTCTAAAAGTACTTTTTATTTTGGATACAAAAAGAAAAAAACGAATCGACGAATTTTTTTAAAAGACATAAGCCTGACATATGGATACAAAATCACTTTTAGTACAAGCTCTGGAACGGGAATTTCAATTAACACAAATAGTGCTTGAACGTATTACTGAAAATCATACTGAGTGGAAACCACATAAAAAATCTATGTCACTCAAGCAATTATCCAGTCGTATCGCAAATTTAGCCGGTCTTATGTTACTAATCCTTCAAGAATCTGAACTTGATTTTTCAAAAGCATCTCGTAAACCTCAGATTTTTAAGACCAAAACAGAACTACTCAAAACTTTTGACGAATTATGCAAACAGGTTCTGGAATTCGTAAGCAACTCAAATAATGAGTACTTATCTCAAGCATTGAAAATGCGTAATGTACATAATGCTAATGAATTTTTTATACCCTACCGGGCAACGTGGATTCGCGAAGTGGTAAGTGTGCTTATCGATTATAGAAAGAAGTTACTTGGTTACTTACTCTCACTTGATAGGGAAGAATCTTGGTTCGGCAGAGAGGGCGAACTGGCTTAGGTTACTTACGTTTACTTAATATCCCTTTGCCCGGTTTCTATGGTCCTTCTGCTGATGAGCAATCTATAAAAATAAGGTGAAATTTTTATCACCACTAAAGCAAAAGATAGGAGAATTATAATCATACTAAAATCCTCAGAACCTGTTTCCCAATAAAAGGAATACAATATAGCCCAATACTTATAATCGAAATTTTTGAAGAAATAGAATTAAAAATGTTATAAACTCTATTACTGGCAGAATTTAAACACATAAAATCCTAACAAGAATGTTATTTTTTCAACTTAAAACTTAAATATTAAAATTATGATATGGATTTTCTTTGTTTTGTTTATCGTTTTATTTCTGAGTTTAGCTTTGCTTATTCAGAAATTTATTTTTAATAGATACATCAGGCAACTTTTTTCTAATTCTCCAATGGTTAGTTCTATCAAATTTTCTTACACTCAGATTGAAAATTTACCAGAGCCTGTAAAAAAATACTTCAAGCTTGTGCTAAAAGAAGGACAACCTTATATCAGTTATGTACGATTAAAACACAATGGCTATTTTCGTACAAAACCAAACGGGAAATGGGTACAAATCAAGGGACAAGAATACTTTACAGCCTACATTCCAGGGTTCATATGGAAAGGCAGTACAAAATTGTTTCATGCTCTTGATATGTTTATAGCTGGAAAAGGGAAACTATTTGTTTATTTATTCAGGATAATCAGGATATTAAAATCTGAAGGAGAAGAAACTGATAGAGGAGAGCTCTTACGATGGCTTGCTGAAGCTGTTGTTTTTCCTACTGCTTTACTGCCTAATGATTATATTTTATGGAGACCAATTAATCAAACTTCATCGCGATTGATTCTCAGCTACAACGATTTTCAGCTTGAATGTCAGGTGTTTTTCAAAGATACTGGAGAAATTTATCAAATTGAAAGTAACAGATTTTATATGAATGACAAAAAATTACATAAATGGATTGAGTATTTCTCAGGTTATAAAAGATACAATGACATATTAGTTCCAACAGTACTGGAAGTTTCATGGGATTTGCCAGAAGGTATTTTTAATTATGTTCGGTTTAATATAACAAAATTAGAATTTGACAAACCCTACTGTTATTAAATAGTAAGTAAATATCTGTTGTATTTACTTACTATTTTTAATCAGTTATCCTGATGATAAATTTTCATTGTCATAGCAAGACGTTGTGCCGATGTATTAGCAGGAGGAAAAATTGTAAGGTTAGTAATAAGTTTCAAATTGTTACAATTTCCAAATGAACTGTTTAGATAATTATCAAAATCCTTTATATTGCGTTTCGAAGGCTTTTTAGTCTCCTGTGGTTTATCGTTATAGGTTAAAGCATTAATGTTATGAGCCTGTAATGAAAGAATTAAGTATCTAATATCCTCCTGCCATTGGGAGGTAAATTCTGATGATAAATTCATAAGGGATTCTACTGCTGTAAGAAAACCTTCCTTAATCCAAATATTTCTCAGATCGTCAGGAGTAGGAGATAAATCTTTTGCGTTGTCTTCAAATTTTGTTTTTAAAAAGCTTTTTGCAAAATCATCGAGTTTTTTAATTCTCGTTGTCAGATACTGTTTACAGGCGTCAAAATCAGATGGTAAAGGGTCACCAGTTCTGGAAAATTCATTACCACTGGGTTTTACATCTATTGGGGGCAAAAGCCAACCAATATCCTGTAATACAATCTCTCTATTATTTCCCGATGAAGAAAACTTTGCCTGTTTTATTCTCCATATCGCATACGTACCATTAGCAAGTTTAATTACATTATGAGTTGGTTCATCATCATAATTAAGTTCTATTTTTATTTTTTGATTATCAATCGAGATAATCCGTCCTATATTATCGTACTGAATAAAAATGCAATCAGGCCTGTAAAATTCAAAGATTGTATTATAGTAAGCTATAGGAAAAATTCTAACAAAGAATTCATTTCCATACAAGAACCATTTACCAGCCGAGATATCCTTACTACCTGGTCCTAACGGTGGAATACCTGTTCTAATAGCCATTTGTTCTATATCGCTAAAACCAGCTGTCGGATCTGCCAACTTCTTCCTAAAATCCCTATAAAATTCAGCAATGCTTTTTACATCCGAAGGCATTACATCAAAAGCTATCTCTTTAATATCAACATTTAAATCTGCTATTTCTGTAGGAGTCAAAAGAGGAGTAACATTTATTTGTAGTTGTGCGGGTAAATCTTTGAATTTAGTGCCATAAATAATAGCCCAGAGGAGATGCTGAACATCAGTGCGCTTAATTTCGGGATGAAGCATTCGTTTTTCAAGAATATTTTTTACAAGGGAAGCTTTTTTACCTAAAATTGGAGCCAACAAATAACCTGCTCCAGAGTAAGGACCGTGAGTACCAGCTTTTAAACAATAAGATTCAACTGACTTAAAATAATATCCACTAGGATAGGAGTTTTCATTATCTGTAATTTCTCTTGGTTTAAATCCATACATATCTTCTGGCAAAGGAACTATTGGATATGCATCTGTAATAGAAGTTGTAATGTTCTTTTCTTCAAAGAGCTCAGTAGGACTGGTAACTTTTTCTTTAACTTTATTCAATACATCCCCAAACTGGGCAGAAGCTAACTCCGTAAGGATTAAAGAAATAACTGCAACAAGAAAAAATGTTTTTTTCATCTTCCACTCCATATTTTTATAAGAGTGAAACACAAAAACATTATTTAAGTTCCCAAAAAGTATTTTATTTTATAAGTAACATTCTTCTTGATTCAGTATATTGAGGAGTAATCAAACGATAAAAATAAATTCCACTTGATAGCCCCAGTGGTTCAAATAAAATGTTATAAATTCCTTCATTAAGTTCTCCATCAACAAGTACAGCAATTTCTTCTCCTTTTACATTGTATACTGATAACTTAACAAAAGACTTTTTGTTAATCTCAAATTTTATATTGGTTGATGGGTTAAATGGATTTGGATAATTTTGATGTAGAGTGGTTTTTTCTGGAATAACAGCAGAATAATTATATTCATTGGTCAACAGCCAATTATTAAATAGAACCTGCAACGAATCAATGGGATCCTTACTTGTAGGAGTATTATTTACAATTAAATTACAATAATATAACCCCAAAGTGTCTCCAGGTTTTGCCACTCTAAGAAATGCTGAAATTGCCGATTTATTATATGGTGCACAACGAGTATCTGCTCCGGGCTTCTTAGCCCCCTGTAATGCTGCCATTAATCGTTGAGCAAGGCTCCCCGAAGTATTCAGGAATCTTGCCTCCATTGAATCAAGAATTGATTGCCCTAAAAGAATATTCCCCTGTATTGTGTAATAAGTGCCGATAATATGATTTTTATAATTCTGACAGTTTACTCCTGTATAAGCAGCAGTTCTTGCAGTACCAAAATATATATCAGTAATTCCATACTGCCGAATAGTGGGATTGTTTTGTGCATCGTGTGCAACAAGCGAATCAATAATTTGCTGAGGTGAGTACCCTTTATTCATTAAAGTTCTCGCATAGTTCTGGTTATTCTGATTCCATGATGCTTGTGTATGAATAATTCCTTTCCCCGGATGAATATCACAAAGGATAATACAATTCGCAACACAGGAGGCAGCGGCACTGCCCACCTCACCAGTAACAAGATCAACCGCTGTTATTGAAAATGTATCCTGTGAACGTGTGGTATTAATTGTAATACCAAGAATAATTACTATTAAAAAGATTTTTTGTAACATAATATAGATTTTAATTTTTGAAAATTTACTTATTAAATTTTTCCAATATTACTGAAGCTGCATCCTTATGTACCATATAATCCATCATTTTTAGCTTTATGTAATCTTCATGATAAAAATAGTACCCTCGCGGCTCAACATTCTTAGACCCAGCCCCGGAATCTTTAATTAAAAACCAATCAATCCCGTTTTTTGTAGTATATCCAACAAGATGTATACCATGATCATCTGTAGTAGTTTGATTGCTAAATCTAAATTGTCTTGCATTTTCATCTATATATTGTGAAGGGATATCAAATGTGGGAACAATAGCAACCTTAAAGCGTGAGTCATATCCAGCTTCAGAGACATCCCCTCCAAGCGCTATTGTATAACCATTTTTAATTGCCTGTTTTAAAACGTTAATAAAATCATCAAGGGGAATATTATAATAATCTTTACTGTGCCACCAATTATCAGGTACTTTATATTCTACCTGTTGCCAATAAGGTTCCTGCATATAAGACAGAATATCAATGTAATCATCAACATTAATTCTCAAATAATCATTCAGATATTCCAAAGGGGTTATTTTTTCCCCTTCAACAACAACCTGTGTAGGTGGTTCTGTCATATAATGATTTAAGATAGACTTAATCGTAGAAACTACTTCTTCTTCATTCCAGAAATTAAGTTTTTTAACATTTTCAAGATATGAATTCATTTCTAGAAACATTCTGCTGTGATCGTACACAGTCTGTCCCGGTAAAAGCCCTGTATAATCTTCATAAGGAACAATACCATATTGTTTCCAGATGCGTTTAACAGCATTAGCTTCTGACCCTTCTCCAAAAACAGAATTACCCCGCTCCCTAACAAATCGCTTTGCTTTCTCCACATATTCCCAATATACTGTGTACATTACTGAAAGTTTGAGCTTCTTTTTATGAATACGGTAAATTTCAGATTCAAAGAAAGAAGTTGTAGAAAATGCCCAACAGGTACCGGTTCTTCCCTGTGATAGTGGTTCGTTATGCCAGAAGTAAGTAAATTCAGACAGTGATTTTGGCAGGTCCAGGCCTGTAAAATCCATCTTAAAAACTCGCTGTTCTTCTTTGGGCTTTTCCTCAAATAGCTGTATTTCTTTGCTCAATTGTTCCCAGTATTCATTAAAGGGAACAACAAATTCCCCCTTATTTTTGTCCTGAGAATAAATTTTAAGTGTCCATATAAATAATAAAAAGACCACAAATAAAAATGTTTTTTTCATAATTATTACCCCTTTTTTTATCACTTAAAATTTTTAATTTATATGTGATTAATATCCTATATTTTTTCCTTAAATTCTCTATATTAATTTATGAATAGAAATAGAATTTTTTCCCTTTCATTACTCCTTTTCTTATTAATACAGGCTGCTAATTCACAAAGTCAGTTTGAAGAAAATCCTGTAAGTTATACATCAGCTACTGATCGGATCAAAAGCTTTAATGATAAAGTACTTAAACAACAAAGTTCACCTTTTAAAAATGTTGAGTTTAAATCAATAGGTCCTTCTGTAATGAGTGGTAGAGTTGTTGATCTTGATGTAAATCCGGATGACCCAACTATTTTTTATGTTGCATATGCATCAGGAGGAGTATGGAAAACAACAAATAACGGAATTTCTTTCACTCCAATTTTCGATACAGAGGCTACACTTGCCATTGGAGACATTGCCGTTGACTGGAAAAGAAACATTATTTATGTGGGGACAGGTGAAAATAACTCAAGTCGCTCCTCTTATCCCGGTTTAGGAATTTATAAATCAACAACTGAAGGTAGAAGCTGGGAAAATATTGGATTAATAGAGACTCACAGAATAGGCAGAATAGTAATAGACCCCTATAATCCAGATATAATTTATGTAGCGGCATTGGGACATCTTTTCTCTTCAAATCAGGAACGTGGAATTTATAAAACTACAGATGGTGGACACAACTGGAAACAGGTATTATTTGTCAACGAGAATACTGGGGGAATAGATTTTGTTATAGATCCTATTAACTCTAATAATGTTTATGCAGCATTATGGTACAGGGAAAGACGTGCCTGGCATGGATTTGAAGCGGGCAAAACATCCGGGATTTACAGAAGTACAAATGGAGGTATATCGTGGACATTAATTACAAATGAAGCAAGTGGATTTCCAGTTAATACAGGTACAGGTAGAATAGGGCTTACAATTTGCCCAAATCATCCGGAGATATTGTATGCTGTGCTTGATAATCTTAATTCTCGTGAAAAAAAAGAACCAAAATATGTAGAAGCTGTTACAAAAGAACTTCTTAAAAAAATTTCTATAGAAGATTTCTTAAACCTTCTTGATGACGATTTAAACAGTTTTCTTGATCGGTATAATTTCCCTGAAAGATACAACGCTACCAATATCAAGCAAATGGTAAAAGAAGGGAAAATCAAACCATTGGATCTTGCAGAATATACAGAGACAGCCTCTTCAAGAATGTTTGAAATTGATTATATCGGGGCAGAGGTGTATAGAACCACCGACCGGGGTAATACATGGAAGAGAATGAATACTGACTACATTAATGATATGTTTTATTCATACGGCTATTATTTCTCCAATATTAGAGTTGCACCTTATGACACTTCAGATATTTATGTTCTTGGAGTTCCACTCCTGCGGTCAACTGATGGGGGTCAAAGTTTCTATGCTATCCTGAATGAAAATGTTCATGTTGATAATCATGCTCTCTGGATTAACCCAAACCGTAAAGGACATTTAATACTTGGCAATGATGGAGGGGTAAATATTTCTTATGACTATGGTAAAACCTGGTTTAAGGCAAATACTCCGCCAGTAGGACAGTTCTATTCAGTCAATGTTGATAGGGCTAAACCCTTTAATGTTTATGGAGGGTTACAAGATAATGGAGTCTGGTATGGTCCAAGTAACTATAAAGCAAGCTATGGCTGGTATCAGTCTGGTGATTACCCCTATAAATCACTAATGGGAGGAGATGGTATGCAAGTTGTTATTGATACAAGAGACAATAATACAATTTATACTGGTTATCAATTTGGGAATTATTACAGAATTGATAAAGTTAAAAAACAATATAAGTATATTACACCTCAGCGAGACATTGGCGAAGCGGAATATCGATGGAACTGGCAATCCCCTATTCATATTTCAGAACATAATCAAGATATTATTTATCTGGGTTCAAATTATCTTCATAGATCCTTGAATAAGGGAGATAAGTTTGAAATCATCTCTCCTGATTTGACAAATGGGGGAAAGTTAGGAAAAGTACCTTATGGAACACTAACAACAATTCATGAATCACCATTAAAGTTTGGACTACTATATACAGGTAGCGATGACGGAAGAATATGCGTTTCAAAAGACAATGGAGCAAGCTGGCAAACAATTTCTGACAACCTACCACAGCATTTCTGGATAAGCAGAGTTCAGGCATCACGATTTGATACAGCAACTGTATATGCATCTTTAAACGGCTTCCGCTGGGATAACTTTGAACCTTTATTATATTACTCTACCAACTATGGAGAGAACTGGACTCAAATTGGTTTGGATCTTCCTCTCGAAGCTATTAATGTTATTAGAGAAGATCCTAAAAATTCCAATGTAATTTATGTAGGAACTGATGGTGGGTGTTATGTATCAATCGACAAAGGAAAACGTTTCTATCCCATTTTTAAAGGGATGCCTAATGTGCCGGTACATGATCTTGTCATTCATCCTCATGAAAGTAAGCTTGTTGTTGGTACACATGGTCGTTCTCTGTATATTGCAGATGTTTCTTTAATAGAAAAATTGGTTGATAGTATTATAACCAAAGAATTATTTGTTTTCGATATTCCCTCTATAACTTATGACAAGTATTGGGGAATAAAGACTTACGAATGGGAAAAGCCTGAAACTCCGGTTACAATAATAAGCTTCTACTCCAGCTCAAATTGTCAGGTAATAATTAGGATACAAACGCCAGATTCTCTTACAGTATTCGAAAAAGACTTTGAGGCAGATTATGGATTAAACTTTTTCAACTACGATTTAACAATTGATGACAGATTTATTGATACATACAGAGCATACCTGGATAAAAATAATATTAAGAATTTTATAATATCAGATATAGGGAAACATTTCTTGCGTGAAGGCAAGTATTTTGTTTCCGTAAATTATAAAACTGCAACAACACGCACCTTGCTTGAGGTTAAACCACCTGAAAAGAGTAACAGGAGCAAACAAAACCAATAACGGTTGTTGAGTTAGATGTAATAGAATATTTCTAAAAATAAATATTGTTTTTTTGGTATGACAATAGTATATTTACCTGTATTAATTAACTAAAAACCAAAATATGAACAAAGAACAACTAGTTACAAAACTGGCAGGAGATGCTAAAATCTCAAAGGCTCAAGCCAAAGTCGTTCTTGACTCTTTCATCGACACAGTGAAAAAGACTTTAAAGAAAGGGGAAAAAATTGCTTTAGTTGGCTTTGGCACTTTTTCCGTTGGAAAGAGAAACAAGAGAACCGGGCGCAATCCTCAAACTGGTGCTGAGATTGTTATTCCGGCAAGAAAAGTTGTAAGGTTTAAAGCAGGAAAAGAATTCTCAAATTTCGTCAACGGGAAAAAATAAGCTAACCTGCTGTAACATCTTCTAACTTAGGGGTGTTTACCTATTGTAACTGAAAAACACCCTTTTTTATTTTTAAGGGATGCTGAATAAATTTTTATCAACAACCTGTAGGAGAAAAATTTGTTATTGTTTATTGTTCTTTTTTTCTGCTGGTTTGATATCTTTTAGTATATAGTTATTTTTATCAATTTCTAAAGAAATTAACCTTCCTTTAATAGGTTGAATAAATGTTTGTGTTTTTTTATTGTTAAAAAAGGTAATTACACTTTCTTCCTTATTTGTTGTTATAAATACTTGAATTGGCATTTTGTAAACTTCCTGGTCTTTTTGTTTTTGTTCGATTGTAAACCTTAACATATAAAACGGGATGCTATCAATTGTGATGTAATCTTCAGTTTGATAGGAATACTCATATACCGGTCTTCCCGTGCCGGTAAAAATCCATTGGTCAAAAAAATATGTTAAATCACCTCCATAAATATCTTCACAGACTTTTTTAAAATCACGAGTATTGGCATTGCCATATTTATATTTATCATAGTAAGTAGTTAGTATTTTAAAAAAAACAGAATCTCCTACCACTCCCCGAAGCATATGTAAAACCCACGCTCCCTTATTATAAACAGTAGTTCCAAAAATAAAACCCTGCGGATTATAAAGAGTCCCACTAAAATTACCAATGTCAAGCTTTTCCAACAGATTTTTTGCTGCCTCTTTACCTTTTGTATATTCAGTCCATAAAACTTCACCATAAGTAGCAAAACCTTCATTCAGCCATATATCTTTCCAATCCTTAGGGGTAATGGCATCACCAAACCACTGATGAACAAGTTCGTGAACAATTGTTAATTCATTTCTGTTGTCACCGGTAACAAGTCTATAACCAATACTAGTAAGAGTTTGATGTTCCATTGCACCATCGTTCCACCCAAACATTATCATCCCATACTTTTCATTAGAAAATGGGTATTCTCCTATTAAGCTGGAAAAATACTTTATCATAGCAGGTAGTTTTATCCAATCTTTTCTTGCCCGCTCTGTATAGGATGGGAATGTATAATAATCAAGTGGAAGAAGTTTTGCATCACTGAGTATAACACTATCTTTCCAATAGTCATATGCACCAGCAGCAAACGATACAAGATATGAAGCTATTGGATAATTTGATTGCCAGCCAAATACTTCATAGAGACTATCAAGAAATTCTTTTTTAATCAGGACTCCATTCGATACCGCCCACATTCCTGTAGGAACAGTTATCTCAAAATACCTGAGTATAAATTTATCAGAGGGTAAATCCTTACAAGGAAACCAGGTAGAGGCATAATTGGGTTCATTGAGAGTATAAACATATTTATTACCGTCAATGTTTTTAAAATTAAATGAATCAAACCCCTTGCTATAAGGTCTTCCACTATATCCAACCTCTATCCGGAATGTATCGTTTTTAATAACTTTGTTTTTTGAATTTATCATCAGCAGATTATCCTGATGGGTGTAATCAACTATGTTGTCATTTAGTTTTACATAATTTACTTTCATATTAGAATAAAAATTTAGATAGATACGGTTCAACGTATCGGATAAATCAAGGGGAGTTATTACTGTTTTGCCTTTAATTTCTTCTGATGAAAAATCAGTTATTATGTAGATTTCCATTCGCTGCACATCAAACAAATTCTGATATTTTACAATATTTGAATCTATATTATCAACATTTATTCCATATTTCAAGTCCCAATATTTATCAAGTGCACAGAACAAAATCTTACGAAAATACTGATTTTTAGATAGTGCTTGCAAATTTGAAAGTGTTAAAAATACAGTAATGATAACCAAACTTATCATAAATACTATGGTCAGATAAGGTAAATTTTTCTTCATAAAAGTTAGAAATTTATTCCCCATTTGTATTTAATTATAAAATTCTTTTTCCTGAAAGAAAGAGCATATTTATCCGATTTTCCTGTAATTCATCATTGGATAAATTGTATATATTCTTTTCAAGGACAATTAAATCAGCTACCTTTCCTAATTCAAGAGTCCCTCTTTGTTTTTCTTCAAAGTTTGCATAGGCATTCTGGTAAGTATAGGAGTCTATAGCATCATCAAGAGTAAAGGCATAGTCTGGTAAAAAACCATGTGGGAAATTTTTTGTCTTTCTTGTTACCGCATAGAAGATATTTTCAAAAGGATTTTCTTTAACAACGGGGAAATCTGTTCCTATAACAATCCTGATACCATAATTCATAAGACGTTTGTATATATGTGTACCTGAAAAGTCCTTAAGTAGATTCTGTGCGGTTGGGGCATCAAAACTTAAGTGTGCTGGTTGAGCCGATATTATTATATTTTTTCTAACAAATCGTGGAATATCCTGTAAGGCTATATGTTGAGCATGTTCTATACGAAATCTTCTATCCCTAACCCCATTCATTTTCTCCAACATTTCATAATAATTTAGAACTTCGCCCACAGCTCTGTCACCAATGCAATGGATTGCCACTTGAAAATTTGCTTTATCAATAGCAAGAAGATATTTTTCAAATTCTCCAGTTTCAACAAATTCGCTTCTGATACCACCGGAATTAGTATTTTTATAATTTTCATAAAATAAGGCTGTCATACTCGATAGTGAACCATCGTAAAATGCTTTGAAGGCACGGAAATTTATATTGTCTGAGTAATTTTTAAATATCTCGACATATTCATTCCTTTTTTCAAGATATTCAAAGGGCAAAACGGAATTAATACGAAAAGGTGTGTTGTAGCTTTGAAAGTACTGTTCATAAACCTTTAAATCTTCACTTAATGATATATCCGTAACACTTCCAATGCCATAGGATAAAAGTTTTTCAATTTCGTCGTTTAGTATTTGACACAGTTCCCTCTCTGATTTAACTGGAAAACAATCAAACACGTAATACATAGCGCGTTCTTTGCACTCTCCAGAAAAAGTTCCATCATCAAAATAAATTAGTTCTTCTTTTTTAAAAGTATCCTTCATCGACTCAATCCCGGTGAGTTCAATAGCAAGAGAGTTCAAGATAACTGAATGCAAATCGGTACGAGACAGAGCAACTGGTATATCTGGACAAATCATATCTATAAAGTTCCTATCAACAACAAATGGTTCCTTGAAATTTGATTCGGAGAAGTAACCGCCGACTATCCATTCTTCAGGTTTTAATCGTAACTTATATTCAGTAATTCTTTTTTGAAACTCCTCTCGTGTTGAAGCATCTCTTAAATCAAGTTCGGCGTTCATTTTAGCACCTTTCATCAAATGGCAATGCCCATCATGAAATGCAGGAATAACAAGTTTTCCATCTAAATCAATAATTTCATTATAAGACTTCTGATTAACATTAAGATATGAACCAGTATAGATAATTTTACCAGTAATATTGTCAAATCCCAAAGCGTTTACAAAAATGCCTTTTCGTATACGTATCTTACCATTTTTGATTAAGATTTTCATAACTATAAAAAAACCGCAATGATAACATTGCGGTTTTCAAATTTTATAATAATTTTGCGATTACTTAATCACTGTCATTTTCTTGATGTCAGTAAATCCATTTACGTCTATTCTATAGAAATATATACCAGAGGAAAGGTTCGATGCATCAAAATTTATTGAATAGTTACCTGCATTTTTGAATTCATTAACAACATTACTAACTTCTCTACCCAATATATCATAGACAACAAGTTTCACAAATCCATCTTTGGGCAATGCAAATCTGATAGTAGTCATAGGATTAAATGGATTTGGATAGTTTTGTTCAAGAGCATATTTATTTGGAAGTTGATTGTTCTCAACGGTTATACCTGTAACAGGTGATTGATAACCAAGAATCTTGATATCATCAACATACCATCCATCTGCTGTCACTGAAGCATCAGAATATAAGCGAAATCTTACACGGACATTACTTGAAGAATTAGCATATTGAGTAATATCAAATTCTTGATACGTCCAGTTTGATAAAGTCCCGGTATAACCTGCTACCTGTTGCCAGTTGGTACCATTATCGCTCGATACTTCCACATAACAAAAATCCCAATTTGTTTCAGTAGCATATTTATGCCAGAAACTCAAAAAGAGTGCAGGAGTTGTAGAAGCATTTATCGGGAAGTTTAGAGTCATTGAATTATTAGCATTGTTTTGATAGTTTCCTGATGGACTATCAGTAAAAGAATGAGTAGGAGAATGATATTGAGTGGTCACTATCCCCCACCCCTGATTCGTTGTCCAATTTCCAAAACCGTTTTCCGCACTGTCAAGAAGAACTGCCATTCCATTTCCCACCAAAACATTTACATTCTGCTGATATACAATAATAGTATCATTTTGTTTTATTCTCAATCTTGTGGGTATCGCATAGTTGTTTGGGCAAGAGCCGGATACCTGAAATGTAAATGTTACACTGTCTGTATAAAATGATGGCATACTTGCAATTGTAACATATTGAGTAGGAATAACAACATAATTACTTAAGGGAACCCATTCTATTCGAACATTTTGACCATTCATCCTACCTTTGTTTCGAAAGATTACTTTATAAGTACCTACTTCGTTTTGAGTATAAGAAGATTTGTTAAATTTTGTGTTATTAACTCCAACGTAAGCTCCTGCGACAAGTGAAATGTATTGACACATTAACAAATTCTCCTGTGCAAGTGGAAGAATTCTCGATTGAGGTGGCCAGAAGCCGTCACTACTTCCGCCTACTTCTGGTGTCATTGCAAGAATTTTTGTATGTCCAGAGTCGTTGTATAACCAATCAAGTTCATCCCCACGTACATAGTAACCTACTGTAGCATAAGGTTGTCCGATAGCATAATGGTTATATTTAGTCATATCAACTGACCACTCCTGAAATATAGCATTATCAGGTGTTGGGGTCGGATCACACCACGCCCAGGGCCTGATCAAAAGATTGCTATATGTATGATAGCTCAGGCCAGTTTTGAAATTCCTTGAATTGACAAAATTAAGTGCTGCAAGATCTTCAGGTTCAGAAAACGGATTGGTTCCTCTATAAGTGTCGCTGGAACAACTTGTAGATGAACCATTGTTTGTTGAGTTCCAGTATTGATAGATTCCCCAATTTCTATTCAGGTCAGTACCAGTCCCACCGCTGCAGGGCTTTCGATTTTTTCTCCACATTCCACCACCGTTTGGATTGGTAGTCTGATTATAAACATAGCCATCAGCATTGAATACAGGAATGATATATATTTCTCTATTGTTAAGAATGTATGTGGCAACAGGATCAATATTGTAATTTTCAAGCAACCAATACATATAATAGATAATACTTTCCATACCAGCCGGTTCCCTCGCATGTATTAAGCCTTGCAAGTAGACTTCTGGTCTTCCAGTCGGAGCATCAGGATTCTTGGTCATCCTAACACACCAGATAGGTCGGTTTTCATAAGTATTACCTATGGAAAATTTCTGTGAAATTAGTGTTGGATATTGTAAACGCATAGAATCAAGCTTTGCAACTACTTCTGCCCATGTTAGGTATCCTCCCATACTTCCATAGATTGAATGGGAAACGTTATAATCATCTTTTGACTGTTGAAGTGATTTCTGAATTTCAAGAGGAGACATCTGAGGTAAACTTTGATAGTACTTATCCCAATCATCTATGGTTATCACAAATGGCACTCCTGATTTTTTGAGTAGTTGTATTTCAGATTCAGATAGCCAGGTTTCATAATACAGCCCTTTTTTGTAGATGCCATGCTCCAAAAATAATCCTGCATTTGCCATCGCCTGAAACGACTGATGACTGGTGGCAAATATCCGGACCTGAGAATACTTTTCCACATTTTGGGCATAAATAATTATGTTGGTTAGAATTACCACAATCAACGTTAGAATTAACTTTTTCATTCCTTTTGTTTTTTTATTTAGATTAATTTAGATAAAGTGTTTTTAAAATTCAATCTTATAAAAAAGTGGCAACCTAAATACTTTTTTTAGATTACCACCTTTTTATACGTTTACAAACACGATGTTTTATCTTACTTAAGCAGAAGCATCTTCTTAACATCACTAAAGCCATTGCTCTCCATCCTGTAAAAATAAACACCACTTGGTAAATCTAAAGCATCAAAATCAACTATGTAAGTCCCAATGTTTTTATATTCATTTACCAGTGTATTAACCTCTCGCCCTAACAAATCATAAACCTTGAGAGTTACAAATCCAGCCTTTTGTAATGAAAACTGAATTTTAGTTGTCGGGTTAAAAGGATTCGGATAGTTTTGATATAATTTGTACCCATCAGGTAACTCGGTAGATGTTTGAGAAATCCCAGTCGTCATACAGGGCGGGGGATCCACTTTGTTCCAGCCACTATTGTAGGTTAGTCCGGTCAAATCATTAAAAACCGCAGAGAAGCCATAAATTTGCATATTTACACAGGCATTAGGATCTGTTATTGCAAACTTTAAAGTTCCCAACCAATAAGATCCCGGACTAAAAGTATAAGCTGGTTTGTTATATAGCAACAGGATATTCAAGCTCGCTGAAGTATCACTCAAGATAGAAGTACAGGTCATCAGTCCATACGAATTATTATTGGAAAGGTTGACATTAGCATTTTTCACTGTATCCTGCGTAATTAATGTCATAGCATTCGGAGGATTTTCAGTCCAGTATCTTATTCTTATATTTGTTGGACCAACGCTCCAGTTCTGGCCTGAGGGAACGGTTGCATAAACATCAACAAGTACAATTCCTGATTCAATACGCGCGTTCTGAAAAGAAAAAGTAACCTTGTTTTGTGCCGATAAAATTGAAGTAATCATTAAGGTTATTGCTATGATAAATATTATTTTTTTCATAAAATTTCCCTTTTATCTTTGTTTAAGAACAAATTTTAATATGGTCTTGATTTACTCTTCCCCAAATTAGGATATAGTATTAGTGCATCATAACCATCAATCCAATTGTCCCCATTAAAGTCCGCACCTTTGTATCCATCAAGTCCAAACTGTGCTTTGAATATATTATAATCTGTTGGGTCAACATAACCATCGGCATTAGCATCTCCTCCGTATAAAACCCATACAGAACCAACCTGCTTCATATTGTTTCCATAAGCCTTGCTCGCACTTGTAGTAAAGTCATAATTAACCGTGTTGCCTGTACTGAAATACATTGCATTAGAGCTCCAAGTTTCGATATGATTTCTATGCTTAACAACAATATAGTAATTACCAGAAGCAGCCTTTGAGAAGCTCATCAAGCCAGTTCCTGTAGCTGAGAGGAAAATATTGGAACTGTCTTTAAAGGTAAACGGTGAAGTATTTTGAGCAAGATATACTTTTATAGTATCTTGAACCTGAGTAGAACCGTTATAGAATCCTTCAAGAAATACTTTAAGGTTTAAATTAAAAGTTTGAACTGTTACAAATGAAAATATTGTTGAATATGAACCCTGTCCACCAGCATTAATTGAAGCAACTCTCCAGTAATATTGAGTATTACCTAAGAGGATTCCACTTGGCACATTATATTGAGATGCTGTAGTTACAACAACATCCAATACAGTACTTACAAAGGTATTGGTAGTAGAAATTTGCAATCTATAGCTGGAAGCACCACTTACATCTGTCCAATCCATCAATGGGGTAAGAGATACTCCATTAGCTCCATTTGCAGGCAACAGTAAAGTTGGGGGTGGTGGGACTCCTTGAATAGTTGTAAAGCTCCAAACTACTGACCAGGGACTTGTCCCTCCAGCGTTGGTGGCATTAACTCTCCAATAATATGTTGTGTTGTTTTGCAAAACACCATTTGGAACAGTATATTGAGTAGTAGAGCCTGTAACTTGATTAATAATCGTTGTTGTAAAACCTGAGTTTGTTGACACCTGTACTCTATAAGAAGTAGCTCCAGGCGACGGGTTCCAATCAAGGGTTACATTTAATGGAACTGCTACAGCACCATTAGCAGGATATACAAGAATAGGAGCTGCTGGTGGTGCTATCATTGTTGTGAAACTCCAGATCACTGACCAGGGGCCTGTACCACCAATGTTTGATGCATTAACTCTCCAGTAATACGTTGTCTGTCCAGACAATATTCCTGATGGTACCTGATAGCTCGAAGTAGTTACATCCTCGTTAACAACAATAGCCGTAAACCCACTATTAAGTGAAACCTGAACCGTATATAGAGTAGCACCTGAAACATCACTCCAATCAAGATTAGGTGTTACAGAAACTCCAGTTTGACCATTAGTCGGTGAAATTAGTGTTGGTGCTGGGGGTGGAGCTGGTACTGTAGTAAAATTCCAAACGGTCGACCAATCACTTGTTCCACCACTATTGCTTGCATTAACTCTCCAGTAATATGTTGTATTATTATTGAGCATACCAGAAGGAACAACATATCCTGGGTTAGCAAGCCCATTGATATCTATAACAGTTGTTGTAAAACCTGAATTTGTAGAAACCTGCAATCTATAATACGAGGCACCACTAACATTACTCCAGCTCAAAGTAGGAGTTAGAGAAATATTTGTAGCATTGTTTGGGGGCGACAACAAAACAGGAGGACTCGGTGCTTGAATTTGCGTTGTAAAAGTCCACTGTGTTGACCAATCACTGGTACCCCCTGGACCAGTAGCATTTACACGCCAATAATAGGAGGTATTGTAAGTAAGTACTGCACTTGAGAGCGTATATGAAGTGCTTGTAATGCCTTGCTGGTCGAACACAATATTTACTCCCTCAATAATCTGCAGTCTATAACTTGTAGCCCCACTCGATGCATTCCAGACAAAAGTTGGAAACAAAGACACATTAGTAGCTCCATTGGGAGGCGAAACAAGCGTTGGGGGCTGTGGCTGAGAGTATATGTTACTTGCGAATAAGATTAGCAGGATTAACGCTGTAGTAGTAATTAATTTTTTCATAACAAAATAATTTTTTGTTATTTAAATTTGTTTGTAAATTTAATTTTTGAGTTTATTTACTTTTCCTCTTAAATATCCTCCAATTTCATATTTTTCATTTAAATATAGAATTTCCAATTTATAAAGTCAAGCCTTGTAATTTCCCCACATGTTTTTCATTTTTACTTATTTTACCCTTTATTTTTTTGACTATACCTTTCATATTAACTTTGCTAAATTAGAATAAGAGTTTAATAAAGTCAATTTAAAAGTTTGCTATGAAAAAATTATTTACATTCATCAGCTTTTTTCTCTTGCTTTCTATAGCAAGGGGGCAGGTTGGTTTTAGTCCTAAAATTGATTCTTTAATCAACCTTATTACCAACCAGTCAGTTGCACTCGTTGACAGGCAACTAAGTGGAGACACAGTAACTATTATTGGAGGCTCACCTTACACCATTGTTTCAAGACACTATGCTAATGCTTCAAATCCAAAAGCTGCACAGTATATTTTAGAGAAATTTCAGAGTTTTGGATTAACTGCAAGATATCAAAATAATGGGGGTACTTATGGAAATGTCAACGTTATTGCATACAAACCGGGAGTTAAGTATCCTAACCAATATTTTGTAATTTGTTCTCACTACGACGATATGCCCTCAGGGAGCACTGCACCAGGGGCAGATGATAATGCATCTGGGACTGTAGCTGTGCTTGAAGCAGCGAGAATCTTAAGCTCTTTCCCTCTCGACTATTCTGTAATTTTCGTTGCATTTGATGAGGAAGAACGTGGTTTATATGGGAGCAAAGCATTTGTAGATACTGCATATTTCAAAGGAGACTCAATTGTATGTGCACTTAATTTTGATATGATAGCTTATGATGGGAATAACGATGGGAAATGCTGGATTGTAACTAATAATCCTTCAGATGGTTATGCAAGTGATTTTATTTCTGCTATTTTAACCTATGTTTCCCAGCTTCAACCGGAGAAACACATTGATTTAACAGCAAATAGCGACCACGCTTCTTTCTGGACCAGAAATTATCTTGCCTTTATGATGATAGAAGATGAAAATGATTTTAATCCTTACTATCATACAGTCAACGATAATTTTTCACACGTCAACGTAACTTTTATGAGAAACTCTGTAAGAGCAGCAATTGCAGCGTTGACAGCCCTTGCAAATAATTATAAAATGAACTTTGTTCATACTCCACTTCCTTCTGGTCCCTACACTTCGGCAAGAATCGCAACTGTGGTTATAAATTCAAAGAATAAAATTGCAGGTGGCTCGAATTCTCCACGGTTATATTATAAGATTAATAATGGTTCTTTTGTGTCTGTAAATCCATCATATACAAACCTTGATACTTTTAAGTTTACAATTCCAGGTCAACCGCTTGGCACGACTGTATCCTATTACTTTGCAGCCCAGGATTCAGCTGCAAGATTTGTATGTACTTATCCTGCAGGTGGAAAGGGCATTAATCCTCCGGGAACCATTCCTCCAAATCAGGTTTTCAGTTATCAGGTATCAAATATTACCTATGCCTGTATTGGGGCAGGTACCGCATCGTCAAACTATCCGTTTACTACATACTGGATGGATGGACGCACAGATATGCTTTTTACCGCAAGTGAAATTTCTGGAGCAGGAGGGAACACATCTCAAGCAATAACGCAAATTGGATTTAATGTTATTTCAGCAAGCTCACAACCTATGAACGGGTTCAAAGTTAAGTTACAGAATACAAATCTTTCTTCATTAAGTGGCTTTGTTTCCACGGGATGGACTGTCTGTTTTGATGGGACATATACCGTGCCGGGAACAGGCTGGCAGTACATTACATTGACCACTCCATTTTATTGGGATGGGGTAAATAACCTGCTTGTTGAAATTTGTTATAACAATTCTTCTTACACTCAATATTCCCCGGTGTATGCAACTTCTAATGCTGGTAAAACGTGGGGGCAGTATTCAGACCTTACTACAGGGGATGGTTGTACTCAGCTAACAGCAGGGACGGCTCAAACAAATAGACCCAATGTCTGTCTTATCTTCAATCAGGTTAGTAATATCGCCAATAATACAAATACACCTATTAGTTATACATTATCACAGAACTACCCTAATCCTTTCAATCCTATCACAAAGATTGAGTTTGCAATACCAAAAGCTGAATTTGTAACACTTAAGGTCTATGATGTATTGGGTAAAGAAGTAAAAACCCTTGTCAGCGAACTTAAACAACCAGGCTATTACACAATAGATTTCAATGCTGCGGACCTTTCTTCTGGCGTTTACTATTACAGGATAGAAGCTGGTTCATTTATTTCGGTAAAGAAGATGATTTTAATTAAATAGTAGATAGAAGAAGATTAGAAAAACAAAAAAACTCAGAACCTTAAGGTTCTGAGTTTTTTTGTTTATATTTTTTTATTTTACAAGCATCATTCGTTTAACATCTGAAAAATTGCTTGTAGTCATCTTGTAGAAATAAACCCCCGAAGGGAGATTCAAAGCATTAAAGGATAGGTTATACCTACCTGCTTTCTTGAATTCATTAACAAGTACTGTGATTTCCTTTCCCGTGATATCATAAACCTGAATCTTTACAAAATTATCCTGAGGCACCGAGTATTCAATATTAGTTACTGGATTGAAAGGATTAGGATAATTCTGCTTCAATGCAAATTTCTCAGGAATAGAACTAAATTCATTTTCATTAATTCCGACTACAAGCGGAGATGATTGTTTTATAACAATCTGGTTATTAGGATCAAAAGTTATAGTTGACGGCTGACGATTAAAATAAAACGTTGCAATCTGGTTATTAACGCTATTAAAAAACTTCACAGTTGTATCAGGGCCTGAGGTAAATGTAACTTTAATTTCTATTGGCATAGGAAAGAATCCTGTATTTGTCTGTGTTTGTTTAGCAAGAAAATTTAATCGCCATGTATTTCCACCAAGATTAACAATATTGTATCCACATTGATAATAAGGATGGTTTGCCTGATAAATCCAGGCATTAAAGAACCAATCAAGATTTTGCCCGGCTACCTGAGCAATTTTATCTTTGAAGTCAGCAACAGTTGTACTTTTATACTTAAAGTTCACCGTGTCTGTAGCATATGCTTTAATAGCAGCAAAAAATACCGAATCACCCAGAGTATATCTCAACATATGTAATACGCAAGCACCTTTACAATAAGTAATTGCATAATTAAACAAAGAATTTATATCGGGATTTGTGAGCCATTGGGGATTATAGATAGCCCAGCCAGGGTTACTGCTTAAATAAGAGCTTGCAAAACTATTTATTTGCTGTTTATATGCAGTATAACCACCCGTGTATTCTTTCCACACTGCTTCATTAAATGTAGCAAATCCTTCGTTTATAAAAATATCAGCCCAGGTTGCACAGGTAACCATATCACCAAACCATTGATGAGCAAATTCGTGTGCAACATAGCTTTCATTCCAGCAGTTTGGACAGAGAGTTGTCAGAGTTTGATTTTCCATTCCTCCCCATGTGAAACCCGCGCCACTAATTGTAGTACAAAAACCATTTTTCTCAAAGGGGTGTTCTCCATATTTTTGGGAATAATAAGTTGTCATCGGTCCAATAATACTCTTGATATAGTTTAGGTTACTTGTATTTTCCCCCGTATTCCAATAAAACCTAATCGGTATACTGTCTGCAGGATTTGAAAGTTTATGCCACCATACCATATCAAGATTATAATTAACTTTTCCTGTGATTACAATCAAATAGGTAGCAACTGGATCTCTACTAACCCAATGATACCAGATAGTATCAGCAAGTGCCGTTGAATCCTGCAATCTCCCGTTTGAACCCAACTTAACCGAAGAAGGTACCTTTGCAGTAAGGTCAAGTGTTGCTTTGTCGGCTGGATCATCCCAGCAGGGGTACCATTTTCGGGCACCCTGCGGCTCACAGTCCGTAAATACCATGCCGTTATATGTATAAAAAGCTCCATCGTTTGTAGTAGCAATATGTCTATAATAAATCTTAATCGTTGCTATTTCGCCCACATTATAAGTGCGATTCATCGTGACAGTAAGGATGTTATTAGAATGAGTAAACGATAGTGTTGGTCCACCAATTAAACGGATTGAATCAATTGCAAGGGAAGTATTAACCGCATTTAATTTAATAGTGTTTAATACTGAATCAACCCTGAATTTAATTTCAATATTTGCTGTAAAAGTCTTTGGATAAGGACTCTTGAAACAATTGTAGATATCAAGATTTAATTTGTAATCCAGAACATCATAAGAATGACGGGGAGAGTTAGGAGAATCAAACCAATTATTTAAAATTGGTGAACTTAATTTTTTAAATGAACACCATTCTGCCCCTGTATTAAAAGTTTGTGTTTGCGCATAGGCAAACGTTCCAACCCAAAGGATGAAACCTGATAAGATTAAAATTACTTTTTTCATTTCTTTTAGTCTTTTACTTATTTTAGTAAGTTATTAAAATGCAATTTAATATAACATAGCAAAAATTTGATATCATCCTATCTAACTATTATCATCCGTTTAGTCTCATGAAAGTTACCAGCAGTTATAGAATAAAAATATACGCCGGATGCAAGATTTTCAGAACTGAAAAATATTTTGTATTTACCCGGTTTTTGTTTTTCATTTACAAGTGTTTTAACTTCGCGCCCAAGTATATCATAAACTTTAAGCAATACGTTTACAAAATTAAGAATTTCATATTCAATAGTTGTACCTGGATTAAATGGGTTAGGATAATTTTGAGCTAAAAAATACCGTATAGTCTCTCTAATCCCATCACCACTTTTGGTTTTCAATATTTTATTGTTAGGGTCAAAAGTCAGTGAGGTTGGTTGTCCTTTTACAAGAAACTGAAATGTCTGTACCATTTGATTATTAAGGACAACAAAGGTTGTATCACCTGATATCATATTTATTTTCAGTTCAATAGGCATTATAAAAAATGGTGGTGTTGTATTGGGCCGTTGGTTTACTGAAATAGTTACAACATAATTATTATTTTCCTGTTCAGCATAGTTCCAATTAATAGTGTACTGGGGATAGTTTTCACCATAAATCCATTCATCAAAAAAATAGTTCAGAGAGAAGCCTGATACTCGTTCCACTATAGACTTAAATTCAGCTGTAGTAGCGGTTTTATAAGCCACGCTGGAATCTGTTGCATAAATCTTCATAGCTTTAAAAAATAGCGAATCCCCTAAAATACCCCTCAACATATGTAATACAACCCCACCTTTTGCATAAGATCTGTACGGATTAAAAATTTCATTTATTGATTCTGGATTTTGGACAAAAATACTCCCCACTGCTTTTTTTGCATCGTCCATTTTTATAGCTATATATTGATTATAAGCATTCTTTCCATATACAGCTTCTTTGTAAAGACACTCTCCGTAAGTAGCAAAACCTTCATTTAACCAGATATGTTGCCAATTCCTGCAGGTAATTTTATCCCCAAACCATTGATGCGCGAGCTCGTGAACTATAACTTCTTCACTAAAAAACCCAATAGAAGTAACAGTCTGATGTTCCATTGCACCCATCACTCCAAACTGAGCATGTCCGTATTTTTCTCGAATAAAGGGATACTCTCCAAACAAAGTTGTGAATTTTTCCAGCATTGTTGGTGTCTGATCAAGTAAGCTTTTAACCTTTACAAATTCTTCAGGATAAATATAATGCTGAATTGGCAATGAATCGGTAGAAGTATAACGATAATAATTTGTATACTGCACAAAGTTTGATACCGCTATCGATATCAGGTAGGGGGAAATTGGATATTTCGACTTCCATATAAATGTTTTAGTACTATCGGGGTTATAAATTTCGGAGATAAGCACACCATTTGAAACAGCCGTTAAATCACCCCTACATTGAATCCAGACCTCCGATGAATCAGCCTTGTCCTCAGGAGAGTTTTTACAGGGGAACCAGTCACTTGCTCCAAAAGGTTCACTTAAAGACCATATTGATCTGGAAGAATAACTATTACCAAAGATAAAACTACCATATCCAGTCGGATGAGGTAACCCGTGATAAAATATCATCAAATCAACTATATCTCCATTTTTCCTCCGGAAGAACACATTTCCATTTGAACGACTAAAAGCCGTTAGTTCACCGTTGTAAAGGACAGAATCAATACTAAGTGAATCACTAAATTGAATAAAAAAAGAATTTGAAATAGGATTTAAAAAGGTAGCAACGATTTGCGCTGCTCCAATTATATAGTCGGGATCTACAAGTATTTTTAATTTAAGTTTATAATACCTAACATCCAAAGTTGAATCAACAATTAAATTTTTAACAGAATAATTCACAGTAGAATTAAGCAATAAATTCCTCTGGGAACAAGTTTGGGCTCTGCTCTCTGAAAAAAAAACCAAAATTACTATTAATAATAAAGTACCCACTATATTATTTAGTAGCTTGACACACATGATTTTTTTAAGTAAATTTTCTTAATTTAATAATAAAAAACTATGAAGAAAGTACTATTAGTTTTGACGTTACTTTTAACTTTTTTCTTGTTCAATGAAACAGTTACCCCACAAGTGTGGACTCAAAAGCTTGCTGGTATAAGTATGTGGGCTTTAGGTAAAGATGTTCAAGGGAATCTATATGCCGGAGCTTCTGGGACAGTAAAAAGCGTGTATAAATCAACTGACGGGGGGCTTAACTGGACAGAAATTTATTCTAATGGTTTAGCTAATTTTCTTTCCATAGCCTGCGATTCTTCTGGTAGGGTATTCATTGCAAATGGCAGTGCTGGGGTATTAATGTCAACAAACAGCGGACAAAATTTTACTCTAATTCCCTCATCTACTTTTGGGAACAACTCAGTACAGTCTGTATGGTGTGGTAAAAATGGGTATGTATACGTTGGTACAGTTTTAGGAGGAATATATATAAGTACCGATTATGGAGTTACGTTTCCCACAACTAACTTAGTTGGTTCAAATATTGTATATATTACAACCGATAGATATAATTCTCAAATAGTGTATGCAGGAGCATCTGCAGCAAGCGGAACTAATGGGATTTTTCGATCAACTGATGCAGGAATGACTTTTGGACCAGTAATGAATAGTGGAACAAGTTGTTGGGGCATTGTCCAAACTTCACCAAACGTGCTTCTTTCATTTACTACAACATCTCCATACCCAGTCTTGAAATCAACTGATGGGGGGCTAAACTGGACAAATGTTTTCTCATTAACGGGGGCAATGAGAGGAGCAACTCTGGACATTGCAGGAAATATTTATTGTTCTGGCAATGGTGGAGTGTTTCGTTCTACAAATGGTGGTCAAACTTTTAACAATTTTAATTTCGCCTTATCAAGTAATCAGTCTATTACATACCTCAATAGAATATTGGTGGCTACCTCAGGGACTTCAAATGGTGGAGTATGGATTACAATAGATTCATCTATATCATCTACACACTCTATTTCTACAATCACCCCATCAGAATACAAACTTGAACAAAATTATCCAAATCCTTTTAACTCACAAACCAGAATTCAATTTGCACTTAAGGATAATTCATATATAGAGTTGAGCATTTTTGATTTAAGCGGTCGTTTAATATCTGAAGTATATAAAGGTCCTTTGGAGGCAGGTACTTATGAATCTTCTTTTAATGCAACTAATCTATCTTCAGGTATTTATTTCTATATACTAAAGATCAAGAATCAAAACAACAATATAATGCTACTCTCAAAAAAGATGGCCCTTGTAAAATAGTATTTAAGACTGCACACATTTAATAAAAAAACCGATGATAGAAAAATCATCGGTTTTTTATTTTGGAGGGCTTAAAATACGAGAAAATTCCTTTATAAACTTTTTATGATTTCTATATAATATTGTATGAAAACCTAAGGTATGAGCAGTAATTAGATTATCTTTCATATCATCTATCATAACTGACTCATGTGGCTCGATGCGATATCGCTTTATAAGACAGTTGAAAATTTTCTTTTCAGGCTTAATAGATTTCACTCTAAATGAAAGAATCCGATTTTTAATTATGCCGGTAAAGGGATAGTTTTTATCAATGAAATTAATGTGAACTGTATCAGTGTTAGATAGAAGAAAGAGTTTAAATTTTTTTATCCTTGCCAGCTTTTCAAGGAAATGTTTCATAGGATAATTAATCCAGAAGATGTCAGAATAGAGATAGATAAAATCACTGTAACTGATTTTTAAATTAAATTTCCGTTTAAGGCTTCTAAAAAAATCTCTATGAGTTATCATCCCTTTCATTAATTTAACATCATACTTTCGTTGATGAATAAATTTCTTAAAGGCAGGAATGTTAAGTCGCTTTTCCCGGTTAGCCAGTCCGTTATAAAAATAGTTAAAATCAAAAAAGAGCAAAGTATTCCCCAGGTCGAAGATAATATTTTTTATGCCCTTGTTAGGCAAGCAATTAGTATAAATTACTATATATAATAAGACTCTATTATTTTAAGAGAATCATCAAGTTTGTAAACTTTAGGAATACCTGTAGGAATTTCAGTTTCAAGAATTTGTTCTTTTGATAAGTTCTCAAGATGCATTACAAGAGCACGCAGGCTATTACCGTGAGCTGAAATTAATACATTCTTCCCTGCTTTTAATTCAGGTACAATTTCTCCTTCGTAAAAGGGAATAACTCTTGCAGCAGTATCTTTCAGGCTTTCGCCATTTGGCGGAGCAATATCATAACTCCTACGCCATAATTTGACCTGTTCATCCCCAAATTTTTTACGTGTTTCATCTTTATTAAGCCCTTGAAGATCTCCGTACATACGTTCGTTTAAAGCTTTATCCTTGATTACAGGAATATCTTTTTGACCTATAATTTCAAGGATTATCTCAAGAGTCTTCTGAGCTCGAACCAGGGCTGAAGTAAATGCTATATCAAACTTGTAACCTTTTAGTTTTTCTCCTGCATTTCGAGCTTCCTCAATTCCTTTTTCTGAAAGATCTATGTCAATCCACCCAGTGAAACGATTTTCAAGATTCCACTGCGATTGTCCATGACGCACAATAACTAAATCCGGCATAAAATATATTTAGTTTATTTCCATTTTATTGAACACCCCATAGATGGGTACTGCTTAAAATCAATTTCTTTGCCTTCAAGAAGTCTCTCAACTGCCAATTCAAAATCTTTTCTGGTGACTTTACTTTCATCTTTCCAATTATCATCAAACCTGCCATGATATTTTAATTTACGCTTTATATCATATACATAAATGTCCGGTGTACATACTGCATCATACGCACGAGCAATTTCTTGCGTTTCATCCCTTAAGTAAGGAAAGTTCATCTTATGCTCAGCATAAAATTTCTTCATATTATCGTAAGAATCCTCTGGATATGTAATTTCGTCATTTGGGTTTATACCGATTAGCTGAACCCCTTTATTTTGATAAGTAGCCTGAAACCTCACAAATCTGGCAATTACAGCCTTAACATAAGGACAATGATTGCACATAAAGATAATCACCAGAATTTTCCTATCACAAAAATCATCAGGGGTGTACCATCTACCATCAACTCCTAAAAGACGAAAAGGTATTATGTTTGTATTTAATTCTACGGGATTGCTCTCTAACAACATATTATTCTACCTCTTCTTCATTTTCATCTTCAAAAAGTTTTTCCGGATGAAACTCTTCATATATAAAAGTGTGGTGGGAGTTGCAATTTTTTAATTCTTCAATTCCCTGCCGAAGTACCTCTTCAGTCAAAAATCTAAACTTCTCTTCAATCGAATATTCATTCTGAAATATTACAATTACACCCTTGCTCTCAAGTAAAGTATTTAGCTTATTAAATTCTCCATTTAATTGCGTCTTGTTTTTTGGTTTTATAATTCTGGGTTTACCTATATAATCATAAACCTTAACAAGTTTTGACTTCTTGTGTTTTTCTTTAAACGTTTCAACTTCTGATACAAAAGTCGGATTGTCTTCTATTTCTTCATGAAAAGAAATATCATCAGTAGCTTCTTCCTCAGGTTTATTTACATTCTCTAAATTATCATAAGTAAAATACTCATCAGGTATTATTTTACGTTTTTTCTTTAACACTCTTGATAGTTTTCTATCTTTGCGTTTGGTCATAAATCTTTTCAAGTTGCTTACTTACAAAAATAAAAACTTAATTTTAGAATTTAAATTAATTTAAAAAAGAAAAATATAATAGGAACTACAATAAGTAAACTATCAAATCTGTCTAAAATCCCACCATGTCCTGGAATTATATTCGAAGAATCTTTTACCAAACAAAATCTTTTAAGCATAGATTCAAATATATCCCCTGTCGTTGCAGATAAGGTAGCAATTAACCCGGTCAAAGCCCAGTACCACAAAGACCGAGTACCAATTACATAAAAACCATAAACTATAGAAACCACTACTGTAAAAACAATTCCTGATATTAAACCCTCTACTGTTTTATTTGGACTAATAGTAATTAATTTATGCTGTCCTAATAATATCCCCCCAAAATACGAAAAAATATCACTCGACCAAACAAAAAGAAAAATTAATATTCCTATCCTGTAATCTACAGATAACTCTAACAAAAGGATAAACGGTACAGTAATATATATTAAAGAGCTCAAACTTACTATTATGTTCAGTAAACTTCTTTTTTTTCTCAAGAGTTCAAAAAATATCAGGACTGGAAATACAATCATTATATATAGTTCAAAACTTTCTATGTTGAAATATTTCAAAGTTTGTAATGTTATAGAGATTAATATCAGGAAAATTGTTGGGATTTCAATTTCCCTTTTCCTGAAGAGCTGTCCAAGTTCATACAAGCATAAAGAGCTTAAAATCAAAACCATTGCAAAGAGATAATGCCCCCCAAGATAAACAAGTAACAAAATCAGAGGAATACCAATAATACCTACTATGGTTCTCTTAAGTAAATTTGTATCTTTCATCTAATTTAATTGCAATATGATAAATCCAGTACACAGTAGTAATAAAGAGTATTAAAGAAATAAAACCTGATACTCCCAATTGCCAGTATTCCATCCCCGAGATTTTGGGATTAGTAAAATCTTCCTTTCCAAATATAAAAATTGCAAGTGCAGAAATAAAATTATTCAAAAAATGTAAGACAATACCACTTATAATACTATTACTAAAATATGTTACATAAGTTATAAAGATACCCAACACAATTAAGGGAATTAAATTAAAGGGGTGAAGATGAAATAAAGCAAAAACAAAGCCTGTAAATACAATAACAGTTATAGGACGTAAGATACGTTCCATATTTCTTAATACAAGACCTCTGAATAAGAACTCTTCGCAAATAGCGGGAGTAATTGCAAGCACAAATACTACCACAATAAATTCCAGAACACTATTAGAAATCACAAGCTCAAGTGTAGCTTTTTCAAAAACATCAAGCAATTCCTTAATAGCATTCAAAAGTTCCTGCCCCAACGGTAAAGAAAAAATAATTTCATTCTGGAAATATACAAAAGCTTGAATAAAGGGTTGAACAACAACTATACCAACTATACCAAGAAATAAAATTATAAAATTAGGTCTATAAAACCTGAACGTATCTTTTAAATTATCCCCACGCAACATATTAAGAATTAGAACAGGAAATAGAATGAAGACAAACTGTGAAAATGAAATAATTATTCTTTTAAGTTTCACATTACCTGCGTCAGTAAAAAAATCTTTTCCAAGAAATATGAAAGTAAGTATTCCCCCTCCTATCTGGTATGTAAAAAATACTAAAAGCAAACTCAGGAAAACAAATAATCCTGCATGCATTTCAGATAGTGGTGCTTTGCCTCTATAATTCAAATTCATATTTGTTATACAAGATTATACAATATTGTCAAAAAAAAAAATTATTAAAAGAGTAATCCATAGTATTATAAATTGAATCTAATAATTAATCAAACTAATTTTAAATATGAATAATTATAATCCTGATACTTTACAATATGGTTTTAGCAAACAAAGTGTTTTTCACAAGTTGAGACATTCCTGGTTAGTTAATCTATTACTTTTTCTTTTGACTTTTTTTACTACCACACTTGCAGGAGTTTTTTGGTTAAACCAGGATCCTTACCAACTTAATAATTTTTTTTCTGGAATTGAATATTCCGTATTAATCCTTGCAGTTATTACAACACATGAATTTGGACACTATTTTGCTGCACGTTATCATAAAGTTGATGTAACTTTACCTTTTTACATCCCTTTTCCTTTTCTTGAGCTAAACCCATTCGGAACGATGGGTGCCATAATAAGAATGAAGACTCCTGCAAATCAACGTAAAGCTTTGTTTGATATTGGGGTAGCCGGCCCCATTGCAGGTTGGATTACAACAATGATAATTCTAATTATTGGAGTTATCAAGTTACCATCAATTAATTATATTTATCAGATTCATCCTGAATATGTAAATCAAGGGATTCCTTTGACGGGTTTAACTTTCGGAAACAACATCATCTTCTGGGCGCTTCAACATTTGGTTCCTATTTCACAGGCTGCCTTTTTTCCTCCTATGAACGAAGTTTACCATTATCCTTTTTTATGTGTAGGTTGGTTTGGCTTACTAATTACTTCCCTTAACCTTATGCCAATTGGTCAGCTTGATGGGGGGCATATAGCATATGCAATGTTTGGTGAAAAACATAAGAAAATTGCTTATGGGATTTTTTATTTATTGTTATTATTTGGTCTTCTTGGATTATTACCACTGGTTGGAATTAATTTAAAAATAGGTTCTGCTAACTGGCTTGTTTGGGCACTTTTGATATTCTTTGTTATCAAAGTCCAGCATCCCCCCGTTTGTAACGATTTTGACACTCCTTTAGGAACTTTTAGAACTTTTCTCGGGTGGTTTGCGTTTATTATATTTGTAATTTCATTTTGTCCTATTCCTATATTAGATGTATAAGAATACGAAAATATGACAAATAGAACTTCTGCATTTCTTGTTACGTTTCTAACAATTTTTATTGATTTACTTGGCTTCGGAATTATTATTCCAATCGTTCCGCACTTTCTAAAAAACATTTTACAGGAGCCAGAATCAATAATTGGAATAACAGTAGGTATTTACTCCCTTATGCAATTTATTTTCACTCCTGTATGGGGCTCATTGTCTGATGTTTATGGCAGAAAACCCATCTTAATAATGAGTCTATCTGGAAATGTTATATCTTACATTCTGATGGCTTTAGCTTTTAGTGGACTTCTTCCATCTATGACTCTTTTGGTTATCTCTCGAGCCCTGGCTGGTATCTTTTCTGCTAATCTATCAGCAGCTCAATCGGTTGTATCAGATTTGACATCAAAAGAGGAACGTGCAAGAGGGATGGGAATAATTGGAGCAGCTTTTGGATTAGGGTTTGTAATAGGTCCTGCTCTTGGAGGTGTATTATCTTTTAACTTTGGCTACAGTGTCCCTGTATTAGTATCTGCAGGATTTTCTGCAATTGCTCTAATATTATGTATCACTATATTCAAGGAAACTTTATCGCCGGAGGTTCAAAAATTAAATCAGAAAAATTTCAAAGGTGTTACATTAGTTAATATCAAAGGTATTAAAGACATTTTATCCAATAAGAAAGTTGGTGTTTTTATTATTATCTTCTTCTTTATTACTTTCTCTTTTGCAAATATACATGCAACATTTCTCTTGTTTGCAGAGAGAAAAGATGGACTTAATATGAGTGAACAAGGGGTTGGACTTTTACTTTCTTATCTGGGAATTGTAGCTTCTTTTGTTCAGGGTCTCCTTATCAAGTTTTTTAAGAAATGGTTGGGCGAAGAAAAATCCCTTATTACAGGGAATTTAATCACTGCAGTAGGACTTGCTCTAATTCCTTTATCTAACAATCTTTTTATCTTGCTGATTGTTCTATTTATCCTTGCATTCGGCAATGGGTTAAATAATCCTATGGTGCTCGGACTAATATCAGAAAATACCGAGCAGGTTGAACAGGGTTCAGTATTAGGAGTTAATCAAGCAATGGGTTCTCTTGCAAGATTTTTAGGTCCGGTGTGGGGTGGAATAGTTTTTCAATCACTTGGCTATCAGTTTCCATTTTGGTCTGGTGCTTTCTTTATGACACTCATTACTATTTTCAGTTTCAGGATAATTAAAAACAGTTAAAATCTCCTTCCTATTAAAGCAATCATTCTGCCGGAAAACTCTTTGTCTCGTCTGTAAGAATGGCACAATTGCACTTCATCAAAAGTACATAGTGGTGAAATTTCGATATGTTTTATACTAACACCACTTTCAATCAGTTGATTATAATTATATCTTTTTAGATCTATAAAAAATTTGCCATTATTCTGGATAACATATTGCTCAGGAAACTGTTCTGCCACTTCATAGCCAACTTTAAAATTCTTTACACTTATTCCAGGGCCAACATAAACTCTAAGGTTCTTTAGTTCTATATTAAAATGTTTTCTTATAGATGAAATTGTTTTAAGTAAAATCTTTTTCATTGTTCCGCGCCAGCCAGCATGAACAGCACTTATAACCTTCGTTTCAGGAGAATACATCAAAATAGGTATACAATCCGCAACTGTAATTGTTAGATATAAATTATCGCAATTTGTGTAAACAGCATCGCTGGCAGGAATAAAACCCGGAGAAGTTACAAAACTACAAATATCTGAATGAATTTGTTTCTGAAACACAATCCTTTCTTCCGAAATACCAAGTGCACTAAAAAACTGTTTCCTATTCTCAGTAACTCTTTTATTATCATCTCCTACCTTATAACTTAAATTAAAAAAATATGGAGGGGTGTTATTACCATTTCTGGTGGAGATAGCTGCAATAATTTCCGGAAATTCCTTGAAAATATTTGGTGTGATAAACAATGATTTTGTTGACTTTAAATTTGTACCCAATTAACTCCCTTTAATTCATTAAAATTATTTTCTATTATTAAAGTTAAACTTTAATGATAGAAGAAAAAATGAAAAAAACACTTATTTTGATGTTTTTGATTTTAGCTACTGCATTTTCCTGGGCTCAAACAAAACGAAAAATCGCTTATTCATCCGATAATTCATCTAATAATTATTACCAGATTTTTGTAGCCGATGAGGATGGAAGTAATCCGAAACAGATTACTAACCTTCCTTTTGATTGTTTCAGACCCCGCTGGTCTCCAGATGGAACTAAAATTATCTTTTATTCACAGACATATGAAGGTTACAGCACAATCAGAAATATCTATCTAATAGTAAATGCAGATACCGATACCCCTGAAGAGCCATTATTTATTTTTAGTGGTTACAACCCGGAATTTTTACCTGACAATTTTTATATTCTTTTTAATTCCGATCATGAAGGGATAAATACTCTTTATATTTATGATGCCGAAACAAATGAAGATATAAGACTCTGGGATAATTATGCAACTCAATTTACCTTATCGAAAAATGGATATAAAATTGCATTTAGTGGATATGTAAATTGGGGAGAGGATAAATCTATTATTATTCTTGATCTTGAAGATGAAACCGAAGATTTTCAAAAGATAAGTGTAAAGAATTATGCTTGTTTAAATCCTGATTTCTCTTCAGACAATTCTAAGGTAGTATTTTCTGCATTCAATAATGAACTAAAAGGAACAATTTACCTCTATTCTGAGGGTAATATGAAACCATTGAGTAAGGGTATAGCTTCTGCTGACTACCCGAAGTTCTCTCCAGATGATTCACGAATAGCTTTTATAGGTGATTCTGAAACTCTATATATAATGAATGCTGACGGAACTAACATAAAACCATTCAATATTAAAGGTGGAACAGTTGAAAATTTTAGATGGGTGGATAATAACAGAATTATTTACGATGCTTATAACGATGAAGATTATAGTATAGGTATTTTAGATCTTACAACTTTTACTTCTAAATTTATTTTAAATAAAGGATCCAATAGGTTTCCTGATATTCAATCAAGAATAGGAGAATAACTTTGAAAGTAATAGAATTCTTAGAAAAAGCAACTAAACCCCTCATTAGTTTTGAAATTATTCCCCCACTTCGTGGAGGTGATGTACAGCAAATATTTCGCATTGTAGAAGAATTAATGAAATTTAATCCCCCTTTTATAGATGTAACCTCCCACTCTGCTGAGGTTCAATATGAAGAGACACCAACCGGCATAAAGAAAAAAATCAAACGAAAAAGACCAGGCACTATTGGCTTATGCGTAGCAATTAAAAACAAGTTTAATGTAGAAACTGTACCACACCTGTTATGTCGTGGGTTTACCCGTGAAGAAACTGAAGATGCACTTATTGAACTAAACTATCTTGGTATTGAAAATGTTCTTGCTATAAGAGGCGATGACAAGGGATATAAAAAACCAATACCTGTTGGAAAAACAAGTAATGAATATGCAGTAGAACTTGTAGAACAGATAGCAAATATGAATAAAGGCATATACCTGGAAGAAGATTTACTCGATGCTACTGCTACAGACTTTTGTATTGGAGTCGGTGGCTATCCTGAAAAACATTATGAAGCACCAAACTTAAAGACAGATATATATTATCTTAAGCAAAAAGTTAATGCAGGAGCGCATTATATTGTCACACAGATGTTTTTTGATAATAAACACTTTTTTAAATTCCGAGAAATGTGCGAGGAAGCCGGTATCAAAGTTCCCATAATACCGGGACTAAAAGTTATTACTTCAAAAAGTCATTTAACAAGTCTGCCAAAAGATTTTTTCATTGACATTCCAGAAGAATTATCAGGAGAAATTTTAGAAGCTGACTCAAAATACTCTATTGAGATTGGCGTAAACTGGGCGCTGAAACAAATAGAAGAACTCATTTCAGGTGGGGTACCTGCAGTACATTTCTATATTTTACAAAATGTCAAACCTATAAATATGTTGTTTAAAAAACTTAAGTTTTAGTGTCTTGAAAATACCATTGATTTTTTGTACATTAGAATGATGGGTAAATATGTCTTAATAAAAGTTTTTAAAATAGGAAGTTGTAGTAATAGTAATTTAAAGTTTAATCAAAGTGTATCCTGCGGATACACTTTTTTTTTACATAAATGAACATATATAAGTATTTCAAGAAGGACGAAATCAAAACACTAACACCATTTAGTTATTTATACAAAGAAAAAAAGAAGATTGTTACTTATGTCCCTTTAAATCACGTAGACAAACTAACATTTGAATTAAGCAACGCAGGAGCTGGAATTATAGGTAATTACGATCTGTGTTCCTTCAGGATGAAAGGAGTGGGAACTTTCAGACCCAAGCAAGGTTCCAGACCATTTTCAGGAGAAAAAGGAAAGATTAATTTCGTTGAAGAAATACGGCTCGAAATGGAATGTGATCCTATCCATCTTGATGCTGTGGTAGAGGCTTTATTAAAGTATCATCCTTATGAAGAAGTTGCATATGAAATATATACCTTTACTAAAAGGGATATAATTGATGGTTACTCTGTAATTCTTAACAAGAAAAGAAAACTTAGCGATATACTTAAAAAATTCAACTCGGAGCTTGAAATGGATAATGTTCAAGAACTTAGAAGCGTTCAAAAACTCGTAATTCTTGAACGTAATATTAGCGAAGCAGATTATAACAAGGCAAAATTACAAAATTTACAAGTCATATTTATCTTTCAAAAAGATTTTATAAAACTCATAAAAATTACATAAATGGAAGATCAGCTTAATGAGAGTACCTCTGAAGAACAACATCAACATCTTGATGACGAACAAACATCAAGAATTGTTGAATATCGAGAAGATGAAGATAATGTTGAACATAAACCTCTGATGACAGAGCTTCTCCTTACACTCTACGAATTAACAAAATTAGATAAAGAGCTTGCAGAAATAGATGAAGAACGTGGTGATTATCCAACTATCATTGAAAATCTGAGTAATCTTCTAAAGGAACTAAACTCAAAACTTTCTGAATTAGAAGAGAAAAAAAACGCTTACGAAAAAGAGGTTCGTGAATTAAAATATGAAAATCTTGAACTGGAAGAAAAGATTACAAAATATGACAATATGAAATATTCTGCAAGGAGCAATAAAGAATATGATGATATAACAAGATCTGTTGATACTTTTGTAGCGAGAACCATTGCAAATGAACATCGTCTAAAGGAACTGGGAACTTTATTATCAAATCTGAAGTCAGATATAGATGAATTAACAAAAGAAATTTCAGAAAAACGCTCTGAACTGAATGAAAATAAAAAGATACTTAATGATCTTAATAAACAGTTTGAATCTGAAGAAAATGAACTTCTTTCAAGGCGTAAAAATATTGCCCAAAAGATAGACCCTGAAAACTTAAGTTTATATGAGCGAATTAATAGCTCGTACAGAGGAGAGGGAGTAGCCGTCGTCAGAAAGGGTAATTGCAGTGGTTGTTTTAATTCTCTTCCTCCACAACGGGAAATTGAAATCAGAATGGCAAAACGAATTTTTACCTGCGAGTCCTGCGGAAGAATTTTGATTGATGAAACTTTAGTTGATAAATAAGTTCTTTTCCATTTCGTTACAGGTAATCGCGCCTTTTATACTATAAAAGGTGAGGAAAGTCCGGACTCCGTTAAGCAGGGGTGCCTGGAGAAATTCCAGGGGCAGCAGCTGGCAACAGCTGACGTCAGAAAGTGTCACAGAAAAGCAAACTTTCTTGTAATTACTTCCTCATTTCTTGTAAAGTAATTGCAGGATAAAGGTGCAACGGCAGGGTAAGAGCCTACCATTATGGGAGCAATTCCATAGATCGATAAACCTCACCCGGAGCAAGGCTAAGTATAGGAAGTTCAGTTCTGCTTACTGAGATACTTCCGGGGTAAGCCGCATAAACTTAATCAGCAATGATTAAGTAAGACAAATGATTACCATCCTGATTTAGCAGGACACAGAATCCGGCTTATGTAACGAAATGGATTTTTTTAACTCATCTCAAGCATTCTCATAATAGGCACTAATGCTTTCTGCCGCACAGCCTCATCAAGTATAAGCTCAGGCTTCTTATCCCTCATACACAAATAAAGTTTCTCCATTGTGTTCATCTTCATATAAGGACACTCATTGCAATTGCAGGCAGATTCAGGAGGAGCTACAATAAACTCTTTGTCCGGACATTTTTTTACCATCTGCGTTATTATTCCGGGTTCAGTTGCAACTATGAATTTAGCAGCTGAATCTTCCTCGACGTATTTTAGAAGTGCACTTGTAGAACCAATAAAATCAGCTTTTTCAAGGATTGCTTCTTCACATTCAGGGTGGGCAATTAGTTTGGCATCTGGATGCTCTGCTTTTAATTTAAGAATTTTCTTCTCACTAAAAGTTTCGTGGACTATGCAGGATCCCTGCCATAGAAGCATATCCCTACCAGTTTTCTTAATGAGATACCTGCCGAGATTCTTGTCAGGAGCAAAAATAATTTTCTTATCTTCCGGAATTTGTCTTACAATTTTTTCTGCATTTGAAGAAGTACAAATTATATCCGAAATTGCCTTTACTTCAGCCGTACAATTTATATAACTTATAACAACATAACCGGGATATTTATTTTTCAATTTTTGGAGACGGTCAGCCGGGCATCCTTCTGCAAGAGAACATCCTGCATTTAAATCCGGTAATAGCACTAATTTATCCGGATTTAATATTTTTGCAGTCTCAGCCATAAAATGTACACCAGCAAACACAATAACATCTGCTTGAGTTTTCTGGGCAGCCTGAGCTAACTGTAAGCTATCACCGATAAAATCAGCTACCTCCTGTATTTCGGGGATTTGGTAATAATGAGCTAAAATTACTGCATTTAATTCTTTTTTTAGCCTGAGGATTTCTGATCTGTAATCAATATGTTTTACGCCAGTTTTTAACATATTACAAAAATACTCATTGTTTCTATTAATAGAAACATCTTTGAAAATAATAAAGTTTTCATTTGGTACTTATAAAATGAAACGATTCTTGTATTTTCCCACTATGAAAGCGATAATATTAGCTGCAGGTTTTGGAACACGACTTAAACCACTTACTTTAACTATACCAAAAGCACTGATTAAGTATAAAAATCTTCCCTTAATAGAACATCAAATTTTTAGACTTCAAAAGGCGGGAGTAAATTTTATTGTTGTAAATCTACATCACCTTGCTGAACAAATTGAAGAGTACTTGAAAAAGAAAAACTTTGGAATTGAAATTATTACAATATTTGAACCTTCAATTCTGGGAACCGGCGGAGCTATTCTTAACTCTTATAAGTATTTAAAAGATGAAGATTTTTTCTGGGTAGTAAATGTAGATTCATTCTGTAACCTTCAATATAACAATATGATTGCCTTTCATAAAAAGCACCGTCCACTTGCAACAATAGCAGTTCAAAAAAGAATATCTTCCCGACACCTGATTTTTGACAGAGATATGACCCTTCTTAAAAGAGCAGAACAGTTTGACTCTGATAACACTGTAGGAATGTATGCTTTTAATGGGATACACATTCTGTCACAGGAGTTTTTCAATCTCAATTATCCTGTTAAATATTGTGATATTATAGATTTATATCTGGATGCAACCACTCATCATAAAAAAATGATTAAAGGTTATGATGTGGGAAACGTATATTATAAAGATATGGGAAAACTTGAAAATATCAAGGATTAATCCACTGCTTCTACCCTTTTTACCTCAGGAATTTCTTTCATAATAATTCTTTCTATGCCAGCTCTGAGAGTCATAAGATTTAATGGACAGGTATAACAGGCACCGCGCAACCTGATTTTTACAATACCGGGTTCAATAATTTCAACAAGTTCAACATCACCTCCATCTACCTGTAAATAGGGGCGAACTCGTTCCAATATTTTTTCAATTATTTCATTGGAAATCATCCTATTTATTTTAAATAATTATTTCAAGGTCATTTTGATTAGAGGAAGTACTATTTTTAATGTTTATTGTATGAATTAAATTACGACTTATCTCCATAAACTGCTTTGAAGCCAGGGCAGATGGTTCAGCCAGCACAATGGGCTTTCCAATATCTCCAGCCTGTCGAATGGTAGTATCAATTGCTATTTCTCCTAATAACGGTACATTAAATTCTTGACTAATCTTTTCCCCTCCCCCCTGACCAAAAATATAATCTTTACTGCCATCCGCTCTAACATAGTAACTCATATTCTCAATAAAGCCAAGTGTAGGCACATTTACCTTTTCAAACATTATGTGTCCCTTTCTGGCATCAGCAAGAGCAATATCTTGAGGTGTTGTTACTATTACCGCCCCGGTTAAAGGTATTGTTTGGCTCAGTGTAAGTTGAATATCACCGGTTCCGGGAGGCATATCAAACAGTAGAAAATCTAAATCTCCCCATAAGACTTCACTCATAAATTGTTTAAGAGCACTCGAAGCCATTGGTCCTCTCCAAACAACAGCAGTATCTTCTTCCATCAGAAATCCTATAGACATAAGTTTGATATCATACTTAACAACTGGCAACATTTTGTTTTTGCCATCGCGATTGACAACCATAGGTCTTTCATTTATACCAAACATAATTGGAATTGAAGGACCATAGATATCAGCATCAATAAGCCCAACTTTCGCTCCCTGTAATTTTAATGCCATAGCAAGATTAACAGCAACTGTAGATTTTCCCACGCCACCCTTACCAGAAGCAATTGCAATCGTATTCTTAACATCAGGAAGTACAAAGTCTTTTTGTTTACTTTTGTGTTCCAGGACACCAAGAAACCAATCAATTGTAATTCTTTTTACGCCTTCTGTTTTAGCAATGATTTTTTCTTTAATTGTATTTTCAAGATCGTAAAGTCCCTTATAACTCAAGTCCGATATACCCAGTTCAAGTTTTAGTTCACCGTCTTTAAATTCAATTTTCTTCACAAAATTTAAACTCAAGAAACTTTTCTCAAGTATTGGCTCTTCAATTTCTTTTAGTATTTCTTCTATTTGATTTGTATAATCCACAACAATTCCCTTTCTTTAATTTTTTAAAAATACCAAAATCGTTCAACATCTAATAGGCAAAACAATTTACCCTTCAGGATAATATAAAGTTGAATACTGTTATCAATTACTAAATTGATTTTATAATCAGGAATGAATAATTTTATTCAAATATGAGAAAAGGTGTCAAAAGCTGAGAAATTTTGGTTATTTTTATTAATTATATCTGCTATCTTCTGGCTGGGAACAATTAACGGTCGTTATTTAATAGGTAACGATTTGATAACATACGATGAATTTAGCTTCAGGACTTCGATCCCCCCTGATGAAGAGAATCTTCTTTTTAAGTTAATATCCTATGCTTCAATTGTAATCATAATCTCTTATGTATTTGTACTCCTCTCTGCTACTATGTTTCTGATAAAAACCAAACTAACTTTTAAAGAAAATGGTTGGTTAATGATGTCAACAATACTGTTTTATATTTTTGTCCCGGTTGAAATTTATACATACTATCTCGATATGAAATTTTTCTTTATATATCTTTCCAATCCACCTAATCATGATGAATTATTAAGAATCTTCGGAGAACGCATCGGGTTCCTAAAAGGTGTGCCATGGATTGGTATGCTTAGTTACTATGCTATTATTGCCCTTGCAATTTTTCAGCCTATGAAGAAAACCAAGGAACAATTAGAAGAAGAAAAACGAAAGGTACAGGAAAAATATTCTTATACCTATGACTTACATGAAGATGATGATTTGAAAATATAAAGCAATTATGAGTAAAGTTATTAAAAAAACCACAACCAAAAAAATTGATGAAAAAATCGAACTCCAGATCAATGAGTTAATTGCACTGTTAAATGAACTTGGGTATAGCGTAAGAATTGAAAAAGGATTTTTCAAAGGTGGTTTTTGTATTTTAAAGTCGCAAAAACTATTTTTACTTAATAAAAACCTTGACCAATCTAAAAAACTAACTGCCCTTGCCAGAGGCATTGCGGAGCTGGAAAACGAAACTATTTTTATAAAACCTGAACTCAGGGAAATTATTGAAAAAAGCATCCAATGAAAATTACATTACTTGGTACAGGAACCTCGCAGGGCATTCCTATAATTGGCTGTAACTGCAAGACCTGTACATCAAATAACCCCAGAGATAAAAGATTGCGAACATCAGCATACATTGAGACTAATGGTCTTAAAATACTGATTGATACCTCTATTGATTTCAGGCAACAGATGTTAACTAACAATATTATAGATCTTGACGCTATTTTATTTACTCATCATCATGTTGATCATATTTTTGGACTCGACGATTTGCGACAGATAAATCAGAGATATAATAAATTTATTGATATTTATGGAAATGAAACTACACTGAACGAAATAAAAATAACCTTTAGGTATATTCTGGATGAAGAACTTATAAAATATAGAGCTGTCCCATTGGTAAATTTCAATTATATTAATAATAAAGAATTTTTCATTAGGGGACAAAAAATAATTCCCATTGAGGTTTATCATGGACGATTGAAAATATTAGGATACCGCATCAATGATTTTGCATATATTACTGATTGTAGTAATATTCCTGATATTGAAATGAGCAAACTTTACGGATTAAAGATACTTGTACTTAATGCATTAAGACGAGCACCACACCCTACACATTTTAATTTAGCTCAAGCAATAGAAATAGCCCAATTAGTCAGACCGGAGTTTACATATTTTACACACATCACCCACGATTTAAATTATGATGAAATTAACAGTATATTACCAGATAACATTTTTCTGGGATATGATGGCTTAACTTTAACAATCTAACATTATGAAAAACACTTTACTAAAAGCAGCAATTGAAGCAGGAGAAATAATCAAGCAGTACTTTAGAAAACCTATTGAAATTGAAAGCAAAGATATCATCTCCAACCTTGTTACAGAAGTTGATAAACGCTCTGAAGAGCTAATTATCACTACTATTAGAAGAGAATTCCCCTCACACTCTATTGTTTCAGAAGAAATAGGAGAATTAAACTCTCCTTCCGATTTTAAATGGGTAATAGACCCGATTGATGGCACTATTAACTACGCACATAAAATCCCTATATGTTGTGTTTCTATAGGTATTGAAAAAAATAATGAAATTATAATGGGCGTGGTTTATAACCCCATAGATGGTGAAATGTTTTTTGCTGAAAAGGGGAAAGGTGCTTACCTCAACGAAAAGCCAATCTATGTTTCAAAAGAAACAAATTTGAGAAAATCACTTTTGGTTACAGGTTTCCCATATAATACCTCACAATCACCCGAGGGACCTATTGGTTCATTTGCTGAATTTCTAAAAATGAATATTCCGATAAGACGTCTCGGCTCAGCAGCATTAGACCTGTGCTGGACTGCCTGTGGTAGATTTGATGGTTTCTGGGAATTTAACCTCAATCCATGGGATACAGCAGCTGGTTGGTTAATAGTTCAGGAAGCAGGAGGAAAAGTAACAGATTTCAAGAACGAAAAATATTCAATCTACAAGAAACAGATTCTTGCAACAAATGGACTGATACATAATGATATGCTCAAAGTTATTCAAAAATTTATTTAGTTAATCTATATACAAACCTTAACGTTTTAACTGTAATTCAAGCATATCCAGTAAAGCTCTGGCAGCTTCTACCCCTTTATTAGAGTCATCAGTAATAGATTCTACTGAACTACGTGCTCGCGCTTGAGCTTCATTATAGCAGGTCAAAACACCAAAGCCCAATGGCATATCATATTTAATCGATATACTTACAATGTTTCTAATAGCATTATCGGATATATATTCAAAGTGTGCTGTCTCGCCTTTAATTATACATCCCAATACAATAACGCCGTCCGGTCTGGATTTCATTTTACATACCTGTTTTAACGTATATGGAATTTCCAGAGCACCCGGAACTTTTATCACTTCCACATGGTCATTTTTTATTCCATAATCCGTTAGAAGCCTCAAAGCACCAGTAAGAAGGTTATCAGTAATTGCAGAGTTAAATTTGCTTACTATAATAGTTATCTTTATTGACTCAGGAAAAGAATATTTCTGAACATTATCTTTTTTGTGTTCACTTTTTACCTTCATAAACTATTTAAAAAGATTAACATTATATCAAATAAAAGCACTGCCCTTACTAAAATAATCTTCCACCCTGATTAATAAAAGTCAATTAAAACAAGTTTACAAAAAATAAAGGGCTGTTTTCGGAAATATGGAAAACAGCCCTTTTGCACAAAATCGATTAGACTAATTACTTGACCAGTAACATTTTCTTGGTATCAGTAAAGTTTTTAGTCGTCAGGGTATAGAAATAAACTCCTGATGGCAGATTGCTTCCATCAAATTCAGCACTATATACACCCGGCGTCATATAATAATTGTTTAAATATGTTGCTACTTCCATTCCAAGTACATTATAAAATTTTAGTGTCACATAATCAGACTTTGGAATTGTGAAAACAATCTTGGTCATAGGGTTAAACGGATTAGGATAGTTTTGATAAAGCTCATATTTATCAGGTGTAATGGTATTATTGTTACTAACCCCGGTCAGAGGGAACGTATTGACGGCTATGCGTCTGCCATTTTGTACTGTACAATTAGTAGTTATCGGTGGCTGATACTTATAAACAATTATGTTTAAATCACAGTTTGCTGGTACAACATGCGAAGGTAAAGTAATAGACATTGGAATATTATATGTAACATTTGTATTCCACGCCGCATTAACTATCATTGTACCGTCCGGAGCATTTACTGCATATTTATTCACGTGGTCATGGACATAATCATTGATGTAACCACTATATCCACAGACCGAGTGGTGATATTGGGGATAAACAAGATTATTTTCAGTAATAACAAAGAAGATGTTATATTGAGCAGCTGGTAAATCTTGAAGTGCTGTTACAGCAACGTTTGCTGACAATAGTCTCGTTCCAGAATTATAGGATTTGTTAGAAAGTTCAATTTTTACCCCAGGGGGTTGAGAAGCTAAATAATAAATGTATGAATACCAACTGCTACGATCAATAATACCTGATTGTCTACCAACGACCCCCGTCGGATAAGCATTAAAACCAAAAGTACTTATCATTGTTTGACTATAAGGATACCAGGGATCACTACTGGTTCCATGATATGCTATTACCACTGTACTCGGGAAATTGGGCATTATGTTTTGCCTGATAATCTGGTGAGCACAAGGACAGTAACCACACCAGGTACCCGTACAATATTCAAGAACAACATTATTTGTATCAAGGGCATAAACAGTAGAAGGCTTAATCCCGGTCAGGAAAATCAAGAAAAATAAAATTAAAACTGAAATTTTTAATGTTGTTTTCATCTTTTTAATTTTTATGTTTTTAAAAACGTTTTTTAAATCTTAGCTTATCATAAATATAAAGAAATGTTATTTTAAAAATCAAGTCTTTTTACCTTCTAAGGGGGTAAAAAAATAATTTCACTCGCCTGACCTAATCAAAATTTCTTCTGCATTGTTCCATATATGATCAAAAAGCATTCTACAAGCTATTGCAAGTTCTTTATGCTCAATAAAAATCATTGTAAAGTTGTTATTGTTATCTTCAGAAGGATGTAACAAAGGGAAAAAGACCCTTTCTTCATCAAATACCATCATCTTAATAGGAAGCGATTCAGCCACCCTTGCCTGCTGTCCAAGAAGGCTTTGCCGTCTAACATATTGAGATAGCCATTCATATTGATCTAATTCTCTGCTCTCATATATATTCCTGCACTCAACCCCTCGTTTAATTAATTGTGTTTCAGCATCTTCTTGTTCTTTCAATCTGGCAGGGGTATCACAAACATAAGGTCCTTTATTAAAAGTTAACAATGCTTTTTTCGATTCATTCACCGCCTGGAGATATTTTTTTTGAATTTGTTCTTTGTTACGGAATACCTCAACAAAATCATAAGGATAAGACTGGGTTCTATTTTTTTCATACAAAGGGGTGACAATTTTTAAGATTTCATTCGTAGATGATTCCATTTTTTCAAGTCTTTCTGCAAAAGTTGTCTTTTCTATTTCCAGAAGTTTCCGCAGTGCAAGGTTAGGTTCAATTGCTTCATAGTACTTGGTCTTTCCAATAATTCTGTAGGTGCAGAGTCCCTTTGTAAGTAGTTTTTGTAATACTTCATAAACTTTGGTCCTCGGAATACCTGCTACATTCTGAAGTTCAATTGCTGTAAAACTCTTTTTTGAAAACAATGTTATATAGAGTTTGGCTTCTCGTTTGGTTAACCCTAATAGTATTAACTTTTCAGCAATTTTTGTAAGGTTGGTCTTCATAGGTCAACTTTATATAATTTATGCAATAACAATTTATATTAAAATGCTCAAAACTTAACATAGTTTTTGACTATGCTTATAGTAAAAGGCATTATGAGATGTATTAAAAACATTATTTTTATACTCTTATAAAATGATTATATTAAATGTTTATAAAAGATAACTGATGAATATTGCGTTAATGGTTGGGGGGTTCTCTTCAGAACGTGAAGTATCCCTTGCTTCCGGTAAGGGAGTTCTGAAAGCTTTACGGCAAAATGGACATAGCGTAGTGGTGGTGGATCCGGTATATGGAAATAAATCTGTACCTGAAGATATAATTTTCAGAGATGAGGTTAAATCCAGCTACCCTAAGGTAGAGGACCTCAAGCAATTATGGTCTTCCTCTTACAGAAATACTCTTGATTGTATTAATTCAAAACTGTTTGACAATATTGATATTGTTTTCATAGCCCTTCATGGGAAATATAGCGAAGATGGGAGACTCCAGTCTATCCTGGAAGCTCGAAATTTGAAATTCACAGGGTCAGATATGTTTGCATCAGTAAAAGCCATTGATAAAGATCTGTCAAAAACTATTTTTGCGTACAACAACGTCCCCACTGCGCCCTGGGTTTCTTTTACCAGAAAGCAAAAAAACCTTAAAGATACTATAGATAGCAGAATAGGGTTTCCCTGTGTCATAAAACCTAATGATGAAGGGAGCACCGTGGGATTATCTATTGTGTATAATCCTGACTTGTTAGAAGCAGCTATAACAGCAGCGTTCGGATACTCTGAAAAAATTGTAGTAGAAAAATATATCAAGGGAAGGGAAATTACTGTTCCTATTCTCGGTGAAGAAGCTCTTCCTGTGATAGAAGTAAAACCTAAGGATGGGTTCTATGATTACCAACACAAATATACTAAAGGTATGACTGAATATGTGTGTCCAGCAGAATTACCAATTGATATTGCCAGAAAAGCACAAGAAGTTGCACTGACCGCTCATAATGTACTTGGATGTAGTGTTTATTCCCGGGTAGATTTTCTAATGGATATAAATTATAATTTCTATTGTCTTGAAGTAAACACTTTACCTGGAATGACAGAATTATCTCTTGTTCCAAAGGCTGCAAAGGTTGTTGGAATTGAGTTTAATGAACTTGTTGAACGTATTATTAATTTATCGTTAGATAAATATGCATACTGAGAAGCCAGAAAAGAATTACAAAGGACCAATTACAAAAATTGCAAGGTACTTTAAGTATAATAAAATCTCATTTATTTTTTTTCTTATAATACTTACTGTTTTAATTGGAGGGATTTTCAACAGTAAAGGTTTAATCACCCGGATTAAGTTAACTAAAGTTAAAAACGAACTTGAACAGCAACGTAATGCGGAACAAAAAAGAACCGATCAGTTGCAACAAGAAATTGAACAATTGAAAACTTCTGATAAAAAAATAGAAGAGATTGCCCGTGATAAATACGGGATGTATAGAGACGGTGAAAAAGTTTATAAAATAATAGTCGATAGCACAAAATAAATGGAAAGAAAAAAAGTTATATTGTCAGGAATGAGACCAACAGGGAGGTTGCACATAGGTCACTATGTTGGTGCACTTGAATCGTGGATAGAACTCCAGGATAAATTTCAAAATTACCATTTAATTGCTGACTATCATAATTTGACAACTAATCTTGATACAGGTAATATTTATGATGACACAATCAATATGGTAATTGATTGGATTGCTGCTGGAATTAATCCGGAAAAATCCCCTATTTTTCGTCAGTCAAAAGTTAAGCAACACACAGAACTTTTTCTTATATTTTCAATGTTGATTACAAAAGCAAGACTGGAAAAAAATCCTACTTTAAAGGAACAGGTAAGAGATTTAAATCTTGAAAGTATTACCTATGGACATCTTGGGTACCCTGTGTTGCAGGCAGCTGACATTCTGCTTTATAAAGGGGAATTAGTTCCTGTTGGGGAAGATCAGGTACCTCATATAGAAATAACACGCCAAATTGCAGATGCTTTTAACTCCAGATATACACTTGCCAATGGAGTAAAAGTCTTCCCTGTTCCTGAGGCTAAAATTACAAAATTTGCAAGACTTCCGGGACTTGATGGAAAAACAAAAATGAGTAAATCTTTAAACAATTCTATTTTAATTTCGGATAGCGACGAGGAAATCAGGAGTAAAATGCGAAAAGCTTTCACTGATCCTAATAAGCTACGGAAGGGCGATAAAGGGAATCCAGAAATTTGTCTGGTTTTTACATATCATAAGAAATTTAATCCAAATGAAGTTGAAGAAATAAAACAGGGGTGTTCATCTGGAATTCTTGGTTGTGTAGACTGTAAAAATAATATATCGAATAAGATTAGCAACTTTTTTCTATCTGTACGGGAGAAAAGACAACAACTTGAAAATAATAAACAATATATAGTTGACGTTCTTGAAGCAGGAGAAAAGAGGGCCAGTGAGATAGCCGAAAATACAATGCAGGAAGTAAGAAAAGCAATGTCTATTGGTTGAAAAACTAATCTAATATAAAATTGAATTTACCATCAAAAAAAGACAAGCTTATTCAGGACAGACTTAAGCAGTCTGGAGAAATTCCCAAACATGTTGCAATTATAATGGATGGGAATGGCAGATGGGCAAAGATGCATGGCAAAAACCGAGTATTTGGTCATCGGGAAGGGGTTAACTCGGTAAGAGATATTGTTGAGGTTTCAGGTCAACTCGGAATTAAATATCTCACACTATATACCTTTTCAACTGAAAATTGGAGACGGCCAAAGTCAGAAATTACAGTTCTTATGAAACTTCTCATAAGAGCTTTAAGGAATGAAACAGATAATCTTCACAAAAATAATGTTAAACTTGTAGCATTTGGTGATTTAAACACTCTTCCTGAGAGAGTCAGGCAGGAGCTTTATGAAGCAATGGAGAAGACAAAGAATAATAAGCATATGACACTTAACCTCGCCATAAGTTATAGTGGAAGATGGGATATCCTGAATGCTGTCAGGAGAATTTCTACAGATTACAAAAATGGGAAAATAAGCCTTAAAGATCTGGATGATAGACTTTTTTCCTCATATTTATCCACCAGTGGAATCCCTGACCCGGATCTCCTGATACGGACAGGGGGCGAGTTTAGAATTAGCAATTTTTTGCTCTGGGAATTAGCATATACAGAAATATATATAGACAAAATTTTCTGGCCTGATTTTCGAAGACAACATTTTTATGAAGCTATTAGAGAATACCAAAAGCGTGAACGGCGTTTTGGTATGGTTAGTGAACAAATTAAAAAATGAAATTGTATTCAATCAAATTAAATAGCATAAAGTTTTGTGCGTTAATTATCCTCAGTGTTTTATTATGTTTCTTTACTAACAAAATATATTCACAGGATAATACCCCAACAACATATAGAATTGTCAACATTTCTGTAAAGGGGAATAAAGTAGTAGATAGGAATAGCATAATTTCTTATTCGGGCTTAAAGGAAAATATGGAAATCTCCATACCCTCTGATGAAACTCGTGAAGCTATTAAGCGGTTGTGGAATCTTGGTTTATTTTCCAATATCCAGATCTATGTTGACAAAAAATTTGGAAACGATGCATACCTTGTAATTGAAGTAGAAGAGTTACCTCGTGTTGCAGGAATAGAGATAACAGGAAACGATGAATTCTCAAGGGACGATATTTTACAGAAGATAAATGTTGTCGAACAACAGGTTATTTCTCCTCAGAAGCTCCGCGATATTGAATACTATGTTACAAAATTTTATCTTGAAGAAGGATATTCGTTGGTGGAAGTTAAGGTTGATGAACTTGTAGATACTCATAATCAGGCTTTAATAAGAATTAAAATCAAAGAAGGAAATAAACTCACTGTCCGTAAAATTAAGTTTGAAGGCAATAAAAAAATCCCATCTAAGGAGCTCAAAAAAGTAATGGATAATACCTCAGAGAAGAAGTGGTGGAAATTCTGGGATGGTGCTAAATTTGATAAAATTAAATTTGAGGATGATAAGAAATTAATAACAGATTACTATAAAGAAAAAGGATTTAAAGATGCTATTATTGAAAACGTTGATTTAAAACTTTCATATGATAAAGAAGATATATTTATCACCATTAAAGTTGATGAGGGAAATCAATATCGAATAAATTCAGTAACCATAACCGGTAATAAGATTTATAAAACCAATGAACTCCTCAAGAGGCTTGACTTTAAAAAGGGAGATATCTACAATTATAAGAAGTTGATGCAAAATCTGTACGGTAACGAAAGTGAAACGGATATAAGTTCTCTTTATCTTGATAATGGTTATCTTGCCTTCAATGCAGATATTGAAGAGAAAGTTATTACAAATAACACTCTCGATTTAATAATAACAATAACAGAAAATCAACAATATAGACTCGGACTGATAAGTTTCGAAGGCAATGATAAAACACAAGATAAAGTACTGCGGAGAGAATTATATACAATACCGGGCGACTACTTTAATCGAGGAAATGTTAAACGAAGTATGCAACAGTTAAACGCCTTAAACTATTTCAATCCTGAAAAACTTTCCCAGGACATTTCACTTGCAAATGATTCAACAGTTAACATCAAATATATAGTAGAGGAGAGATCTTCCGACCAGTTTAATGCTTCCGTAGGTTATAGCGGCTCCTTTGGTATGACAGGACTTTTAGGACTTACATTTAACAATTTTGATATTTCAAAACCATTTTCTGGTGGTGCTGGCCAGCAGCTTAATTTTACATGGCAATTTGGAGAAGCAGGAAATTATCAAACTTTCTCCATTGGTTTTCAGGAGCCCTGGTTATTCAACACTCCAACGCTTTTAGGATTTAGCATTTTTGATACAAGAACCCGTTATACTTTTGATGTTCGCGAAACAGGGGGTATCCTGAATTTGGGACGTAGATTCAAATGGCCTGATGACTATTTCCGAGGGGACTGGGCAATAAAATATCAACGGACAAATGTTATTGAGGGGGGGGGCTACTATGAAGTTGGCATTCGCAATCAGTTTAGTATTCGTCAAACACTGTCCCGTTCAACTGTATTTGACCCAATGTATCCACTTTCAGGATTAAAAATTGCAAATTCAACCGAGCTTTCAGGGGGACCTTTCCTGCCTGGCAACACAAATTTTCTGAAAAATATTTTTAGCACTGAAACCTATATAGAACTCTGGAAGAATAAAAAACTTGTTTTATATACAAACTTTAATTTTTCATTTATTAAGACTATTGGTGACGATAGATATGTCCCGCCAACTGAATATTTTTACATGGGTGGTAATGGACTTGCATATAACACTATTGCGCTGCGCGGGTATGATGACAGGACAATTGGACCTAAGAACCAATATGGGGGCTCTATAGGTGGTAAGGTTGCAGTAAAATATACAGGTGAGTTAAGATACCCGCTTTCTCTCGACCCATTTCCAATTTTTGTTCTTGCTTTTGCAGAAGCGGGAAATGTCTGGGCTGATATAAATAAGACAGACCCTTTTGATCTTAACAGGTCTGTGGGTTTTGGGGTACGGTTATTCTTACCCGCTGTCGGACTGATAGGTTTTGACTTTGGTTACGGTTTTGATAGAATCAAAGTTCAAAACCTTGATCCTAAATGGCTTTTTCATTTCCAATTTGGTAGAGGATTTTAATTTTATTAGTTAATTTAATAAGAAAGGGAACACAACTTGAAACACTTAAAAATCTTTGTATTAGTTTTATTATTTTTCTTGATAGTTCAGGGCAACAGCTCAGCACAAGTAAAAATTGCCTATGTAAGTAAAGATGTTGTAATTAAACAGATGCCGGAGTATAAAAAAGTTGAAGATGAATATTCAAACTACGCAAAGTTGTATGCTGACACACTTTCAACAAAGGAAAGTGAAATAAAGAGTAAAGCTGAAACCTTTAAGAAGCGATATGAAGAAGCTCAGGAGCTTGTAAAATCAGGAAAAGTTAAAAAAGAAGAAGACATTAAAAAGCTTGAAGATGAGATAGGAGATTTACAGAAAGAGCTACAGAATCTTGATGAAGCATACAGCCTGTACAAACAAAAGATTCAAAACGATCTTTATCAGAAGCAAAACGAGCTTCTTAAACCACTGATTGACAAAATGAATAAAACTGTTGAAGAAGTTGCAAAGGAACTAAAAATAAATATTGTTTTAAGCAAAACTGATGATGTTATTATATATGGTGACAAAGAGCTTGACATAACTTTTAAAGTTCTTGATAAACTTAAATAGTTTAGAGGTTGAAAAAGTATTCCATTGTAATAATCTCATTGCTGTTAGTTTATTTTATTTCATCACCTGTTTTTTCACAGGTTAAAATCGGATACATAGATTCCAAGAAAATTATTGATAATATGCAGGAAGCCCGTGATGCAAAGCAAAAATTAGACAACCTTGTTTCTCAATGGCAAACAGAACTTGCAACATTGCAGGATAGTTTAAAGAAGATGAAAGATGATTACGATAAGAAAAAACTTATCCTGACTGATCAATACCGCGAACAACTTGAGAAAAACATTTCTACTCTCGAAACATCAATAAGCAATTTCAAAACTCAAAAATTTGGAGAAAACGGAGAGTACTTTCAGAAACAAATGGAATTTATGAGACCGGTACAGGACAGAATTTTTAAAGCAATTGAAACGGTAGCTACAAAAGAAAATTACGATTTTGTTTTCGATAGGAATAGTGATATTTTGCTGCTTTATGTTAATGAAAAATATGATTTGACTTTAAAGGTTCAAAAAGCTATCGAAGGAAAATACTGAAATGAAAGTTGTTGATATTGCGAAATATGTTTCAGGAAATCTTGAATCATACGGACTGAATCCTGATATTGTCCGGGCTGGAAAAATTGAATCGGCAGCTCCAGATGAAATAACGTTTATTTCCAACCCGTTATATGAAAAATATTTTAAGACAACACAAGCTGGTGCTATACTTGTTTCAAATGAATTCAAGCTCCCAGAGCAGCGGACTGATGTTGCAATCATAAGAGTAAGAGACCCCTATCTTGCTTTTGTTTCCCTACTGGAACTCTTTGAAAAGGACAAAACTTCTGAACTTACAGGAATATCATCAAATTGCCATATTGGCAACAACTCTGTAATAGGTGATGATGTTTATATTGAAGATTTTGTATTTATTGGTAACGATGTTAAAATAGGAAATCAGACAAAAATTTATGCAAATACGACAATCGGGGACAATGTTATTATTGGAAATAACTGTGTTATTTATAGCAATGTCAGCATTTACAAAGGCTGTCGTATTGGTAATAACGTAATCATACATTCAGGAACGGTTATCGGTTCCGACGGATTTGGATTTGCTAAACAGGAAGATGGAACCTACAGAAAAATTCCTCAGACTGGAATAGTTGTAATTGACAACGACGTAGAGATAGGAAGCAACTGTACAATTGATAGGGCAACAATTGGAGAAACAAGATTATGCCGTGGTGTAAAATTAGATAACCAGATTCAAATTGCCCATAATGTTTTCATTGATGAAGATACAGTTATCGCTGCTCAGGTAGGGATTGCCGGCTCAACAAAAATTGGCAAACGCTGTATGATTGGAGGACAAAGTGGGATTGTAGGACATCTTACAATTTGTGATGATGTAATAATCGGGGCATCTGTAGGAGTTTCTAAATCCATTGATAAGCCCGGCTTATATACAGGCTACCGTGCAAAGCCTGCCTCAGTAGATTTAAAGCGTGAAGCTTTGATTAATCAACTTGAAGACTTAAGAGACAAAATTAATAAATTAATCAAAGGTAAATAAATGTTAGAAAAACAAAGGACAATTTCTCGTGAAGTATCACTTTCTGGAATCGGACTCCACACAGGTAATAAATCAGTGATGAAATTTATTCCTGCACCTGAAAATTACGGAATAAAATTCAGGAGAAGTGATCTTGAAAACTCTCCCGAAATACCTGCTGATATAGACCACGTAATAGATATTGAAAGAGGTACCACTATTGGACTTAATGGCGTTGAAGTTCATACCGTTGAACATGTACTTGCCGCTATTATGGGATGTGAAATAGATAACATCATAGTAGAACTAAACACCAATGAGCCACCTGTAATGGATGGTAGTGCAAAAGATTATGTAGATGCACTTATTTCAGCTGGCATAGTGGAACAGGAAGCAAGCAGAGATTATCTTGTAATTGAGGATACTGTTCATTACCATGATGAAAAAAATAATATTGATATTGTTGCATTACCTCTGAAAAACGATTTCAGAATCACTTTAATGATAGATTATAATAACCCTGCGCTCGGAGTACAGCATTCAGGGCTCTTCAGTCTTCAAAAAGAATTTGCTACTGAGTTTGCACCAGCACGCACTTTTAGTTTTCTTAAGGAAATAGAAATGCTCAAGGAACAGGGTCTAATTAAGGGTGGAAATATAAATAATGCTATAGTAATTGTTGACAGAGAATTTACGGAAGAATCTTTTACCCAACTCAAAAAAAAGTTGGGTCTTGCCGATGATGTAGTTCTTGGTGATGGTATACTCAATAATATTCCTTTAAGATTTAAAAACGAGCCTGCAAGACACAAATTGCTTGATTTAATCGGAGATCTTGCTCTCATTGGGGCTCCTATTAAAGGACAGATTCTTGCAGCACGACCCGGTCACCGAGCAAATGTAGAGTTTACAAAAATGTTAAGAAAGCTCTACTTACAAAATAAAGTCGTAAAGAGATTCCAATTGATGAAAACGGGCAACTACTTATTTGACATTGATGCTATTCTTAAGATTATGCCCCATCGTTACCCATTCTTGCTTGTTGACCGTATTATTGAAATAGTAGGGGATAAGAAAATTATTGGCTTGAAAAATGTAACTATCAATGAACCTTTCTTTCAAGGACATTTTCCACATAAACCAATTATGCCAGGTGTTCTAATTGTTGAAGCAATGGTACAATGTGGCAGTATCCTGCTGGTAAACCTAATTGAAGACCATCACAACAAAATTGCATATTTTGCTGGGATAGATAAAGTAAAATTCAGAAAGCCTGTAATTCCGGGAGATCAGTTAATTTTTGAAATGGAAGTGCAGAGTTTCAAATTTAATTTATGCAAGCTTGCGGGAAAAGCATATAAAGGTTATGTTGGTGGTGAACTTGTTTGTGAAGGCGAATTTACCGCTGCTATAGTCGATAAATAAAGTTTTAAAATAAATTTAAGGAAGAAATAAAAAAAAAGCAGGGTTCTTTTTATTAACTCTGCCTTTTTTTGCAAACCGATAACCTTATATATCCGTTAAAGCTGCCACACCGGGTAATGTTTTACCCTCAAGAAATTCCAGTGATGCTCCCCCACCTGTTGAAACGTGACTGATTCTTTTATCCAATCCAGCTTTTGTAATTGCTGCGGCAGAATCCCCACCGCCAACAATCGTTGTGCTACCTCTTAGAGTTGCCTCAGCAAGAGTTCTGGCTATCTCAAATGTACCCTTTGAAAAATCATCAATCTCAAAAACTCCCATCGGTCCGTTCCAAACAATTGTACGACAATTTAAAATTTCTTCTCTGAATAAGGATATTGTTTTTGGTCCTATATCCACCCCTACCCAATTTGCATACTCACCTTTAATACCTGTTTTATTCACTACCGTAGTTCTGGCTCCAGTTTCAAGCTTCTCTGCTATCAAAACATCTTCAGGGAGTAATAGCTTCATACCCAAAGCCCCTGCGCGGTCAAGAAGTGAACGAGCCATTTCTACTCTATCCACCTCAAGAATAGAGTTGCCAATTTCATAACCAAGAGCTTTATAAAATGTAAACATCATTCCCCCACCAATTAAAATAGTATCCGCTATTTTCATAAGGTTTTCAAGTACATCAATCTTGCCGGAAATCTTTGAACCTCCTAATATTGCACACAGAGGGCGTTCAGGATTAACAATTGCTTTTGAGAGATAGGTTAATTCCTTTTCCATCAGAAAACCAGCTGCACATATATTTATGTAATGGGTAACCCCCTCGGTTGATGCATGGGCTCTGTGAGCAGTTCCGAAAGCATCGTTAATAAAAACATCGCCGTAAGAAGCTAATTTTTTAGCAAATTCAGAATCATTTTTCTCTTCCTCTTTATAAAATCTTAAATTTTCAAGAAGCAATATCTCACCTGATTTCATAAAACTTATCAATTCATAATTTGAGTCAGCTATGCAATCTTCACTGAAATAAACCTTAGCAGAAAATTTTTCAGAAAGATATTTAGCAACTACATTCAGCGAATATTTGGGATTTTTTTCTCCTTTGGGACGTCCAAGGTGGCTCATTAAAATTGGTTTACCCCCATTTTCAATAATTGCTTTAATTGTAGGAAGAGTTTCATCAATACGTCTTGTATCAGTAATTTGCCTATTTTCATCAAGAGGAACATTGAAGTCTACCCTTACAAGTACCCGTTTTCCCTGAATTTGATTTTTTTCTATTAATTGCTTTAAAGTGAGTTTGTTCATAAATATCAAATTTTGTTTGAAAGGTATGTAAAAATAACGTTATCACAAATAAATAAAAAGTCCCTTTGACTTCTTCAGTCAAAGGGACTTTAACTTATTTTATAATCAGGAGCTTATTTTATAAGCATCATTTTCTTGACTGAAGTAAAGCCATTGACTTCAAGTTTATAGAAATACATTCCGCTTGCAAGATTTGCAGCATTGAAATCAACTGTGTAAGTTCCAGCATTATAATTACCATTAACAAGAGTGGTAATTTCTCTACCAAGTACATCATAGACTTTAAGTGTAACGTATCCTGCTTTTGGTAAAGCAAAATTAATCTTTGTTACAGGATTGAATGGGTTTGGATAGTTTTGTGATAGAGAATAATTTTCAGGAACTGATGAACTGATATTGTTAACACCGGTGATTGGGGTTCCATATCTTGAAATACCACCATTGCTTCTTACACCCCAGAGCGTAGAACCACTTCTTGCCTTTGTAAGATGATAGAAGCTACCTGCAGGAGCGGTGTATTGTGTAGTCCACGTTGTACCATTATTAGTAGTATAATAAACTGATGTTGCCTGCCTTGTGAACCACCATTCAGAACCAGTTCCACATATACCACTAACATTGCCGGTGCCGGGTGCCGTTATAGCAGTCCAGTTACTTCCACCATTGGTTGTTGCATACAGATTAGCACCTCCGACCATACCCATTGTTGCGCTGTTAAACCAGATAGCATATTGGTTAACTGCTGGCAATGTTTGAGTGCCCCATGTCGTGCCATTGTTTGAAGATACATACATAGTTGTACCATTGGTTCCAAAATATAGATATGTACCTAAACCAAATATAGCATTGTTCCAGCCTGCCAGACTTCCTGATGATACATAGAGGCCGGTGGAATCCCAGTTTACACCACCATTACTGGTTTTCCAGAGTGACCATCTACCACCTACAGGGTCTCCGTAGAAGAAACCGTTAGTTGCTGAAGTCATCCAGATACCGTCCCCAAATCCACCCGATTCAAAGAATACCTGAGTCCAGTTTGCACCACCATTTGTGGTTCTCCACATATATGAGCCAGCCGCAGGAGAACCTGTTACAAGTGCTGTATTAGCATCAACGCCCCAGATATTATACATATCGGTTGTAGCTGGGAGGTTACCACTTGCATTAAGCCAGTTTTGTCCTTTGTTTGTTGTTCTCAAAACTTTTCCACCTGCACCACACACCCAGGCAACATTGTCATCAACAGCGGAGACTGAATACAAAGCTGTTGTAATACCAGAATTCTGTTCTGACCAACTTGGAGGGGTTACAGTAAGATTCTTAAGGTTATAACCGACCAGAGCAAAGTTCTGATAGTTACAGAGCAACACAAGTTTGTTAGGAACAACATTAGCAATCACTTCTGCACCACCAGCAATACCTATTGAGGTTCCAGTAAGAGTAAAGATATAGGTTGCTTTAACGGTCCCTGACTGAATGTGAATCTTATACAACTCATTAGTAGTCGAACCTGTCCCTTGATTCCATACCCAGAGGAATGCTGAATCCTGAGAAGATGTGGAATCAAATCCAAGTCCATATTTTCCTGTCAGTGTAGAGGAAATTTGTGTTACAAGCACGCCATTGGTATCGTGGAAGAAAATGTTACCACTAAAGTTGGTGTTCCAGAAGCCTTTTCTATTTGGGTCCCACGCGAGAGCTCTTGTTGCTCCACCAGCGAGCGTAAAGGTTTTCAATACAGTCATTGTGTTAGGATCAAATCTGTAGAGAGTTGTACTTGCTGGTCCACCATAAATAAAAGTTCCATCCGTAGCAAGGTCTCGGCAGGAACCAATGTATGTTAATGAGTCAGCACGTGTTCCGGGGCCACCACCAGGACCATTGTTGTTATAACGGTAAACCATCGTCCCATTCCACCTATTGAAGTAATACTTGCCACCAAAGAACATAGCTCCAACGGTTCCACCATTCATTCCAGGAACAGCTTGATAATTGAAATTAAATAATGTTGCATAGGGAAATCCAGGAGGTGGCATTGTATCTGCTGTCCCGGGATTAATTGATGTTGTAAAAGGTGCTACGTCTGCATTTGGGTCTCCATCAAAATAAAATCCAATACTAAAGACACCCACAAACAGAACCGCTACCATTAAGATAAAAAGGTTTTTTTTCTTCATAGACTTTTCTCCATTTAATTTACTTTTAATTAATAAATCAGCTTTTAAGCTTTTGATAATATACCAGTATGAAAGTAAATAATCAAGCTTTTTTTTGTTCCCATCAATTTGTTTTGTTTGTATGTACCTACCCCCTTATGGGGATAGGAGATTGCTGGTTATCTATCTGCTCTCAACATAACATTCGGATTGAGATTATCCAATAATATATTATCTATTCTGAATACAATTTTAATTTATAAATCGTATGTAAATACTGTAATGATAAATAAAAATTATCTGTCATATCTGGTGTATTATATTATACTATTGCTTGATGCGAAACCTGAAGGAGTCCAATATAACAATTGTAATGTT
>JBNAVJ010000012.1:63740-66040 GCA_049700455.1 Ignavibacteria bacterium | reverse complement strand
AATGCCAAGCAATCTCTGGCTTGATTCTATTGACTTCCATAAACTTGACAGGGCATTACAAAACAATTCTACTGCTCATCTTGCACGAATCTATATTGCTGCTTTGATAGCATTCCAACATCTTAACGAACTCAAATATTATAAGAGATACAGGCAATTATTAGACGAGCATAAAAATCTACTGAATTATGAGGAATTATATCATCATTTTATCCTCCTTCTCAACTATCTTACTATTAGCTCCTCTATTGCAAAAGATAGTAAAGTTTACGATGAAGAATTGCTTAATCTCTATATGGAAATAGTTGAAAATGAATACTACAGAAGCTCTATTTCTGCTTATCTCCAGCCCGAACTCTTCAGAAATATGGTGCTTCACGGACTTGCTATGAAACGATTTAACTGGGTTGATAGGCTTATCCTGATTAGCGCTAAAAAGTTACCTCCAGATATGCAGGATGATATGCGCAACCTTGCAATTGCATATCTTAACTTTGAAAAGAATGATTACTATGGTGCCTGGCACTTCCTTACAAAAATTAAATCGCCACACTATCTCTTCAAGTATGACATTAGAAATCTTGCTTTAAGAATTTACTATGAACTCGGTAAATTTGTTGAAACTCTTAATCTCATTCAAAATTACAGGAGATTCCTGCAAAGAACCGAACTTGTTTCAGAGGAACAGAAAAATAAATTTGCTAATCACTTAAAATACCTTGAACAACTGGTTAAATTCCGACTGAATGAAAAATCAGCTGATGTTGGTTATTATATTAATCAACTCAATAAATCTGAAAAAATATATATGAGAGATTGGCTACTCAATAAATACACCGAATATGCTGAATCCATCAGAGCAAACAAGAGGTTCCTCTCTCAATTTGCTTGATGTTTCAAGATTATCTAAAATTATAAAAATCCATTATTAGTGACACCCCCTCTTGAAATCTTTCTTCCTTTACTATTAAGCTTATCACAATCTTATTAGATTCTTCAAACTCAAAAAAGTAACCCGGATAAACGTAAACGTTCTTCTCTTTTAAAAGCTGGAGCGCAAAATCTTCATCAGGGATATTTTCATCAAGTTCTATTATAGCATACCAGCCTCCTTCCACAGGCAATAATCGGTATGGAGATTTCAGATAGGATTTCAGATGCTGATAATTGTGTTTTATTCGGTTCTGAATTTTCTCCCTGATAAAATTTCCTTCCTCTAAAAACCTATATGCTGCTCTCATTATAGGTGTCGAAACTGATAAGAAAGTATCGGTAATTATTTCAAGTCTTCGTTTTGCTTCAGCTTTATGTTTTTCTTCTCCTGCCAGTATAATCCAGCCTAATTTCATCTGTGGCAGCCCACAAAGTTTTGAAACTCCATTCAGCACAAAATTAAGTCCTGCCTTTTCACTCACAAAAGTCTCTTTATCTCCCACCTCTAATTCATAATCATAAAAAACTTCATCTATTATCAAAGGAATATTTTCTCTCTTGCTTAGAGTTGAAAGTTGAAGTTTCTCATCACTCTTAATATACGAACCGGTAGGATTATTCGGATTGATAATAACCATTGCACGAATATTGTTCAAATCTAATTTTCCCGGCAACTCATATTGCCATTGCTTACCTCCAAAATAAAGCCTGTACTTAGAAATAGTAATCCCTTCCAGCTGACCAATAAATTCAAAAAGTGGATATACAGGTGATGGAATTAACACTTCTTCACCGGGATTAGCAAGCAACTTGAAAAGATATGAATATGATTCACTTGTCCCTGTGGTCAGGAAAATATCATCAGGGTCTATTTGAATATTATATGAGGTATTATAATATTCAGAAATCGCTTCCCTGGCTTCAATAAGTCCCCGAGCCGACGGCTTATAATATAAACTTTGTTTATCATTAGAAAAATGGTCTAATAAACCAGCCTCAGCTATCAATTCTTCTTCAGATGGGTTTGATGAAGTAAGGTCAACCACAACACTATCCGCCGAACGCTTCTTTTGAAGCAGCTGATACAATTTATTCTCTTCCTGTAAATAAGGTAATCTTTTCGAGAACATACGAAAAAAAGCGGAGAATCAAAAAAAAATTCTGATTCTCCGTTAAACTCTTTCTTTTTTAAAAACTTCCCTTATTTGTTTTGTTTAGGCTTATCTAACTCCTTTTCCATATCCTTCATCATCTCATCCATACTCTTAAACTCAACATCTTTTGGAGGGCTAAAAATATCATCTCCACCTTTAAATTCAGGTTCAAATTTAGTTGCAATAATTGTTTCACCTTTTGACTCTGACTTC
>JBNAVJ010000012.1:0-63640 GCA_049700455.1 Ignavibacteria bacterium | reverse complement strand
GTTGCAATAATTGTTTCACCTTTTGACTCTGACTTCAGCAAAGCATAGTCTTTATAAACCCAGTATTTATTACCATCTTTATCTTTATATATATCACACTTGAAACCAATCACATCTTCACTACCTTCCTTTGTCCATTCTTTCAGCTTATCTTTAATTTCTGTAATGTTGGCAAGGTCTTTTTGTTCCTTTTGAAACTCTTTTATATCCATTTTAAATCCCATTTTCTGACCACCCATCTCCATCAGCATATAAACAATATTGTCCTGCATAAAAATAGTAGATTTACCAGGCATATCCTTTTCTTTCACTTCCATATTCATCCTGAAATTTTTTCCCTTCACAAACATTTCAAGAGTGCCCGGTGAACTCTTGGATTGAACATCATACACAATGTGATAAGCACCACTGGCAGTTATGCCAGTTTCAGGAGTCGTAGAATTCTTTGTTTGTTCTTTTTTCCCGCAAGATGACAGAAGAAATACAAAAGAAAAAAGTAAAACTAACGTTTGAAAAACTTGCTTTTTCATATAGAAAACTTTAATTTATAAAAAGAAAAGTTAGAAACTTTTTATCAATTTTACAATGATAAAGCACCCCCTAAAAAAACTCTACTTGACTTGAAATCTTTTTAATTTTTACTTAACTTTATTTTGTAATTTAATTTATTAACTAAAATTTAAAAGCTTATGAAAAAGTCAACTATCTTATCGGTAGTGGTACTGATGCTTTTTTCAGCAACATTGTATGCCCAGACTAATTTCAACTGGAAATGGGTACACCAATATCCTCAGGGGAACACTATCCGCTGGGTAAAAATGTTTGATGCTAACAACTGGTATGCTGTTGGATATTATGGGACTTTTCTAAAGACTTCCAATGCCGGTGTTAACTGGAGTGTCTCTTTCCTCGCAGGTGGGATGTATGGGACCTATGGTGCCCCAAAGAGTAGCCTTTATAGTGCCTGGTTCTTTAATCAGAATACAGGGCTGGTGTGTGGGACATCTGGCTGGATTGCAAGAACAACAAATGCAGGCGTCAGCTGGGACTCAATTGGAACGGGAACAACAAGTGCACTCTATGGAATGCACTTTGTCGATGCAAATACAGGTTATGTTGGTGGCGCTTCAGGAACAGTACTTAAGACCACAAACGCTGGGCTTAACTGGTCTGCATTGACTACTGGTGTTACTACAACAATTTACAACATCTTTGCCGTAGGTAACAACATCTATGCTCCAACGACTGCTGGAAACATTCTGATATCTACTAATGGAGGAACTTCATTTACCCAATATTCAACAGGGACATCTATCACAGTGTATGACGCCTTGTTCCTCGATGCCAATACAGGATTTGTTTGCGGAACAAGTGGTTCCGTGCGACTTAGCACAAACGGCGGAGTTAACTGGACCGCTCTTACCACTGGAACAACAAGTTCTCTCTACGAACTCTATGCACGTTCCTTTACAAATCCAGGTGGCATTCCATATAATCAGGGATTTGAAAGCGTCACGTTCCCTCCCACAGGCTGGCACATAAAAAATCTCGCCGGAGCTTCAATTACCTGGGTACGTTCCACCAACCAGTATTATAACGGTGTTGCCAGCGCTTTCATTAACTATGATCTGGGAACTGGGAATGATTGGCTCGTAACACCACAGTGGTCAATTCAGTCAGGTGATTCACTCGTATTCTACTGGAAAAATGCGTTTTCTTCTCCATTTCCCCCTGATTCACTGTACATTCGCGTTTCAACAACAGATACGGCTGTCTCAAGTTTTTCAAATGTTATAGCAGCTATTAACACTGCTAACGCTCCATACACCTGGACAAGGTTTGCATATAGTCTGAACCCCTTCGCAGGACAGAATGTTTACATTGCATTCCAGCACAAAAATACCAACGGCAATGGAGGTTACCTTGATAGTGTCTTTGTAAATCGTCAGGCTTCAACCTCGTATGAAATCTATGCTATGGGAGATTCATATTCAGCCTACAAATCAACAAATCTTGGAACTAACTGGACTGCGGTCTCAATACTTGACCCTTTGCAACCCTGGACATCTACGTGGTACACTATTACCAGCAACGGTACTAACTTCCTTGTTGGTGGTGCTTTCGGGTTGCTTAACAAGTCTTCAAATAGCGGTGCCAACTGGTCAACAATGACAACCTTCCTTTCTCCTGGTTTGAAGTATGATGTTTGGGCAGAATACAACGATGGGAAAGTATGGGTGGTCGGCGCTCCAGGTTTGTTAGGAGGATCTTTTGATCAGATTCTCTATTCTTCAAATGGTGGTAATACCTGGACAGTTCAGAATTCTGGCTCAAATTATGCAACCTACTATGATATCTATATGATAAATGCCAATACTGGCTATATTTGTGGATCCTATGGAGTTGTACGTAAAACAACAAACGGTGGAGCGAGCTGGGATTCTGTCCCATCACCAATGCCATGGGTATCTTCCAACATCTTAAGAAAGATGCAATGGTTTGACGCTAACACGGGATACGTTTCCCAAACAGCAAGTAACACAGGCGGCTATTTCTATACAACCAATGGTGGTAATAGCTGGAATACAGCATATACTGGAATTGATGACAGAATTTATGCCTTCCAGATTGTTACCGACAGTGTTGCTTACGCAGCTAACTATACTCCTCAGGTAATGAAGACAACAAATGGTGGAGCAAACTGGACACTGCTTGCTGCACCAATGGGTGGAGGATTTATTTATGATTTACAATTTTTCAATGCTAATACGGGATATGTTTCCGCTACCTCAGGTGCAAGGCTTGTAAGAACCACAAATGGTGGTGCTACCTGGGATACAGTCTATACACCTATTACAAGCGCTTTCTATTCTATGAAGTGGCTAAATGTAAATATTGGTCACGTGTTCGGTTCGATTGGCTCTGTAATAAAAACCACCAATGGAGGTACAACCTGGACAATTGAAAACGTGGGTTCAGGTTCAACAATGTATGGTTCCTGGCTGCGTGCAAGCGATTCACTATTTGCCTGTGGGACAAGTGGTGCTGTTTTCAAAAAGAGCCTGCCACCAATAACTTCTATTGAATGGGCACATCAAATTCCAACAACCTACGTTCTAAAGCAGAACTATCCTAACCCATTCAATCCGACAACTACAATTGAATTCGCGCTACCAAAAACCGGATTCGTAACCCTTAAAGTGTATGACCTTGCTGGTAGAGAAGTTGCAAACCTCATTAATAATATGCAACTCAATGCAGGAACTGTCAGGTATAAGTTTGACGGAACAAACTTAGCTTCTGGCGTATACTTCTATACTCTATTGGTTAACGGTGAAAAGATAGATACAAAGAAGATGGTATTAATCAAGTAATACTATAGGTTCCTTGTAATTTAAACGGGACAAATTTTTTCAATTTGTCCCGTTTTCTTTTTCTAAAGAGATTTCTATAATGCCAGCAATAGCTAAATAAAAGCCACACCTCCAAAAATTTCCTGACCTTTAATCTTATCTGAGTTCCAATTTTTCTGGATAGCCGTAATTCAACCTTAATTGTTGTATTTCAGGGAAAGGATTTTTCTCCTTAATGAATTTACATCCCTTACCTTCCTTTCAGATAAAGCGGGTTGACGGATATATGAGATTTGTTTTTTTACCAGAGCCAGAGCAGCTCCTGAATTCTTAGCAATTTTAGATGCTATCTCTCTTGCTGTAGGTAAAAGTTTTTTTGTACCTGTCAAACGATTAATAATTCCCAGTTGCAACGCACGTTGAGACGTTAAAGGTTGTGCAGTAAAAAATAGTTCTCTCAAAAGCTTATCTCCCAGAACAGAGACAAGGTTTGATATTCCTTCAGTATCATAAGGGAATCCAATTTTCAATGCCGTCAAATAAAATTTAGTTCTCGTTGTTGCTAATATTATATCACAAAGGAAAACTATCTCTACAGCACCACCCCACACACTACCATCAACAGCCGCAATCACTGCTTTGGAATATGACTTCAGCAATCTGATATATTGTTTATAAGGACTTGTCCGGGACATTGGATCGAAATCTCCATTTAGCTCATTCAGGTTATGCCCGGCTGACCAGACACCTTGACTTTTTGCAGTTAGTATTATAACCTTAATTTCCTTTGCCCTTTCAAATGCTTTAAAAACTTTTATCAACTCCCTCAACATATCGCTTGAAAGAGCATTGTGCTTTTCAGTGTTATTGAGTTCCACAAGAGCAATTTTCTCAGTGCTGCCAATAATCCTTGAATTAATAAAACGATAGTTCATAGACTGATATAAAAAAAACCGCATTTTAAAACTGCGGTTATCCCCGAGGCGTCGATCGGATTCGAACCGATGAATGGCAGTTTTGCAGACTGCTCCCTTAAGCCACTTGGGTACGACGCCATAAAAAACAAGAGCGGGAAACGGGATTCGAACCCGCGACATCAACCTTGGCAAGGTTGCGCTCTACCAACTGAGCTATTCCCGCAATTAACTTTAAAGTAAAAATAAAACTCATTTTTCCCTTTTTCAAGTCCCTATTTTTTCTCAACTACCTACCTCAATTACAACAAGTTTTTGATGACTCCTGGGGTTTTCATTTGATACCTTTTTTATATTACCAAGCACACTATATGGAATTGACTCCTCTAATGGAACTACAATGTAAACTTCTCCCTTTTGTTTTTTTAATTCGGTTAGATAACTGAAAGTTTTCTCCTCTCCAGTTAACCAGTAATTATCAAACCGCTCATAAGGTAACCCACTCAACACTTTTATCACAGCATCATTCGTAAGTATTTTGCTGTTGACCGGAAGAGTTACCAAAAATTCTGCTATCTCTTGCTTGTCGGGAAATCCTTTTTCATAAGTCCTCGTCCATATATATCCCCAATATAGAACAACTGAAAGCTGAATGGCTACAAATATTACAACCAGATAATTAGTAAACACCAAAATAAAACGACTTTGTGAAAATTTTCGTTTAAGGTATAAACTAACCTCTTCAATACCGGCAGCACACAAAACTGAGTAAATAGTAAGGGCGGGAATAAAATGTCTGAACAATCCAAGATTTGTTTTTAAAACATAACTTATACTTATAAATATAACTACTGCCATTCCAGTAAGAAATAAAAATCTATATTCCATCCACACCCTTTTAATTCCTAAAAATACAAATACAAGATTAACTGTCATCATTAAAAATGGTACATAAAGTATATAATAGAAAAAATCATACCATCTTATAGAATCTGAAACAGATGGCTGAAGTTTACCAAGCGCCCCTGATACAAATTCTTTTGTCTCAAACAAAAATCCGAAAAACTTTCCATCATAAGGCAATCTTAAAATAGCCCATATTAAAATAGCAGCAGAAGGAAGAAAAATTAATTGGAACAGGTATTTAAGATAAGTCAACTTGCGATACCGAATGTACTTATATAAAATATATACGGCTGAAATAACAAGTACAAACCACGCTTCGTATCTTGTCAGCACTGCCATACACAAAAAAATCGATGAAACAAAATACTTCTTTCTCTCTGCAAATATCACAAACAATAAGAGCAATAAGACAAAAAAAGTCTCATACTGAGCACTTGTAGCATAAACCATACCAATAGGAAAGGTAACACTAAAGATAAAAGATACCAGTGGAACATAACTACTGTTTTTTTGACTCTGAGACCTTAAATAGAAAAATAAAACAAAATTTAAAACAACCCAGATAATAAGATTAAACATCCTGACATTTTCAAAAGATAGATTTAATTTGATAGCAAATGTTAATAAGTAATGATATAGTGGCAACCAGACCCAGTTAATACCAAAATTAAATGGATTAATAATCAATTCTCTTGCTATTATATAGTGGGCATAAGCATCGGTATCAAAGTCGATTACATTTGTTATAAAAATAAATCCATAAGTAATCACAACAGCAGAAAAAACAATTAAGGTAATAATCACATAAGTGGGCAGTGTGAAAGATTTTAATTTCAATTTATCAATTTTCTAACTTTTAATTGTTTAATAATTTCGTCTGCAAGTATTTTGGCAAGTTCTGTCACACTACCAAAATCTTTTATTTTGATAGTTGCAACCCATACATCTTTTCCAGTTTCTACATTGAAGAGTGTAGCCTGAAATATTGTATTTTGTGTCCTTTCAATATAAACACGCTTGAAAAAATGCCTATAAAAACGCCTATAAAATGTATAAAGCCTGATTCTATTATCTGTTGTTTTCTGAATAACAGAACCTTCATATTTAACACCAATAACAGTATTGATATCTTTAGATTTAAGCAGTACCGAAAAATCTTCTTTTGAGAGCTTATCTGTCGGAGACAAAACAGTAAGACTCTGAACAGCATTATAATTCAGAGTCTTGAGAGACGTTGCAAGTTGTTCTTCTATAGCATTGCGATATTCCAGATCACGGAGTAAACATAATACCATTACATTATTACTTACTCTGGTTGAATCCTTCGTATCAAGCCAGTCAAAAGTTCTGATTCCCGTTGAACAGGAATACAAAACACCTGTTACTACTGAAAAAAACAAAAGCAGAAAATACCGCATTTAATGAGAAACAAGTTATTGATTATTGACTTCGGAACTCTTTGTCAACCACTGTTATTTCACCGGGATAGGTAATCGGACCAAAAATTGTGTCAACAGTAGGTTTAATTTTTAATTCAAGTCGTGAACTGGACCCCTGCTTCCCGCCGAGGACAAGAGCAAGATTTATCAAACTATTAAGATTTTCACCGTGAAAAAATTTCAGCATATCAAAAGTAACCTCTACCGGAATAACCGTTTCCTGCCCAATTCCTGGTATCTCAATACCTTTGTCAATATTTCCCTGTAATACTTCTTTCTGATCAAGATAAAGTCTCCACTCAAGAGCTCTTATTACAGCACTCGTATTAGGAGTTCCACCTGTTCCATCATTAGGATTCTTAGCAAGTAAATCAAGAGTAAACTGAGTCTTTAGCACACCTGAGGAAAAAGCAGCAATAAGTTTCGCCATATCTATTACCCCAATATCGTTCAGGTTTGCTTTATCGTTCAAAGTAATTTCTGCAAGCTTAAAGTTATGCACCTTTCCCAATTTAAATTGCAGTCTCTGTAAGTTTTTATAAGCATCTATATACCCTGAACAGGAAAAACTCAAAATTGCTACTATCAACACCAATACACCGGCTTTAGCTCTTTTCATTATAATAGGCTCTTTTGTAAACAAAATTATTATTTTAAAATTTTAAAAATTAAATCTACAACTCTACAACTATAACCCAACTCATTATCATACCAGCCTACTACTTTAACCAAATTATCACTTACCATTGTAGATAAGGAGTCAAATATACACGAATGAGAATTTCCTACTATATCAGAAGATACAACTGGATCTTCGCAATACTCCATAATCCCTTTAAGTGTACCTTCAGAAGCGGCCCTCATTGCCGCATTGACATCTTCTTTAGTCACACTCTTCTTTAATATACACACAAAATCCGTAATTGAACCATCCGGCACAGGTACCCTTAATGCAAACCCATCAAGTTTTCCCTTCAGCTCGGGAATAACTTTACCAACTGCCTTAGCAGCACCAGTAGTTGTTGGGAGAATGTTAACAGCCCCAGCTCTTGCACGACGTAAATCTTTGTGTGGTTGGTCAAGCATAACTTGATCATTTGTATATGCATGGACAGTGGTCATAAAACCGCGTTCTATTCCAAAAGTATCATTCAAAACTTTGACCATTGGGGCAAGACAATTAGTTGTACAGGATGCGTTTGAAACAATCTTGTGTTCAGGTTTTAAAATATTATCGTTCACGCCAAGGACTACAATAGCATCAAGGTCATCTTTTGGTAGTGCCGTAAGGATAACTTTTTTTGCTCCAGCAGCAAGATGCAGTGAAAGTTTTTCTTTATTTGTAAAAACACCTGTTGATTCAATTACAACTTCTGCACCAAGTTCTCTCCATGGTAGCTTAGAAGGGTCTTTTTCAGAAAGAATTTTTATCTCGTCTCCATCAACATTAATCCCACCATCTGCAACACTAATTGGGAATGGAAATTTACCATGAACCGAATCATACTTCAAAAGATGAGCAAGCGTGCCGGCATCAGTCAAATCATTTATAGCTACCACATCAAACCCACCTAATTGTTTCATTCTCTTGAAGACCAGGCGGCCAATTCTACCGAATCCATTAATTGCAATTTTTATAGCCATTTTGACTCCTTTTATAATAATTTTATTTAAAAACAATAAATTTTTACAAAAAATACCCAAAAAATGCTTAAAAATCAAACTAAAAAAACTCCATCTATGATTGATTTTAGTTAATGAAATACTTATATTTGTTAGATGTTTAAAAACGTAATTATTAAAAATTAAGGACTTATGCCAACAACAAGTGACTTAAAAACTGGAATCATTATTAAATTTAACGGAGAACTACACGAAGTTTTAAGCGTAGAACACCGTACACCAGGCAACTTACGAGCTTTTTATCAGGTAAAAATGCGAAACTTGAAAAATGGAAAAATCATCGAAAACAGGTTCCGCTCCGGTGACGAAATCGAAATTGAACGACTCGAATATCGGGATTTTCAGTTTTTATACAAAGATAATTATGAGTATTACTTTATGGATAATGAAACTTACGAGCAAATTCACCTTTCGGGAGAGTTAATCGGAGATAAAAAGGATTTCTTAAAACCTGGTCAGACCCTCCAGATAGTTTTTCACGATGAAATTCCTATTTCAGTTGATTTACCACCACACGTTGAACTTGAAGTAATTTCAGCTCCGCCCGGGGTCAAGGGCAACACAGCAACCGGTGCCACAAAACAAATAACACTTGAAACAGGTGCCGTCATAAATGCCCCTCTTTTCATTAATGAGGGGGATATAATCCGCGTTGACGTTAGAACGCGGGAATATGTGGAACGAGTTAAAACTAATTAAAAATCAAATATAAATATCCAAAAAATGGACCTAAACTACATCAAGAAACTGATTAAAATGCTCGATTCCAGCAATCTCGCAGAACTGGAAATTGAGGAAGAAGGCACAAAAATCAGGCTTTCAAAGCCAAGACCAAAAGTATTTCAGAATTTTTCCCCTGCTCAGCTTCCCTCTCTTTCTGAAAACATTGGAACTTCAACCGTAACTTCTCAGTCTGCAGCTGCCGAAACTAAAATTGAACTGAAAGAAGAAGCCATTCCACCTAATATTGTAGAAGTCCGTTCTCCTATGGTCGGGACCTTCTATCGGGCACCTGCTCCTGATGCAGAACCATATGTCAATGTTGGCAGCTACGTCAAAGTTGGAACTGTACTCTGTATTATCGAAGCAATGAAATTAATGAACGAAATTGAATCGGAAGTAGAAGGTAAAGTTTATAAAATTCTGGTAGAGAATGGACAGGCAGTTGAATATGACCAGCCCTTGTTCTTGATTGAAAAAGCATAAATTTAAAAAAACTTCCAATGATTAAGAAAATTTTGATAGCTAATCGGGGTGAAATAGCTTTGAGGATTATCCGTACCTGTAAGGAACTTGGAATAAATACTGTTGCTATATATTCCACAGAAGATAAAGACTCCTTACATATACGCTTCGCTGATGAAGCTGTATGTGTAGGCCCTCCACCTTCAACGGACAGCTATTTAAATATTCCGAGAATAATCGCAGCTGCAGAAATTACAAATGCTGATGCTATACATCCAGGTTATGGTTTCCTTGCAGAAAATGCTGAATTTGCAGAAATATGTGCTGATTCAAACTTGATTTTTATCGGTCCCACACCTGCCGCTATCAGAAAAATGGGAAACAAATCTGAAGCAAAACAAACAATGAAAGAACACAATATTCCAGTTATTCCCGGTAGTGATGGGGTTATAAATGATTTACAGGAGGCAATGAAATTTGCTTCAACGATAGGTTTCCCCATAATGTTAAAAGCAGCAGCCGGTGGTGGCGGTACGGGAATGAAGGTAGTTTATGACTCTGAACAATTTGAACGCCTCTTTACTCTTGCAAAAATCGAGGCTAAAAATGCTTTCGGCAACGATGATATCTATATTGAAAAACTTATTGAAAACCCCAGACATATAGAATTCCAGGTTTTAGCTGATAAATTTGGTAATGTAGCTCATCTCTGGGAACGGGATTGCACCATCCAGAGAAGACATCAAAAATTAATTGAAGAAACGCCTTCACCTTTTATTGATAATGAAGTGCGACAGAAGATGGCTCAAACTGCTATCCAGATTGCTAAAGTAATAAATTATTTAAATGCCGGTACTATTGAGTTCCTTGTAGATAAAAATAGAAACTTTTACTTTATGGAAATGAATACACGTATTCAGGTTGAACATCCGATTACAGAAGTAGTTACAAACAAAGATTTGGTAAAGGAACAAATTCTGATTGCATCTGGCGAGAAACTAAGCTTCAAATCCGTTAAATCTGTGGGGCATTCAATAGAATGCAGGATAAATGCGGAAGATCCCGATAACAATTTTAGATCTTCACCAGGGTTAATTACTGCCTTTCATCTACCAGGAGGTACAGGCATTAGAGTCGACACACATTGTTATTCGGGTTATCGGGTACCTAAATATTACGATTCCCTGCTGGCAAAACTGGTAGTAAGAGCTGATAACAGAGAGGATGCTATCAAAAGGATGAATAGAGCTCTGAATGAGTTTGTTATTGAAGGAATAAAAACAACTATACCTCTCTATATAGAGATTATGAATGATAAGCACTTTGTAAATGGAGATTACGATACTACTTATATTGATAAAATGTTAAGTAATAGATTTAATGCGTAGCAACTATACATTTATATTGATCTTCATCGGTTTGATGTCTGTGTTCAGTGAACTTCCTGTTCTCTCACAAAATGTTGCTGATACAGGCACTTTTAAAAACCCATTACTTATAGATACGTCTTTGACGCGCTCCAATCAATTAAATGCAAGTATTGACTCGTCAAATATAAGACTTGATACCAGTTTTGTTCCTAAAAAGGAAATAAAAACCCTCACAAACGTTAGAGCTCTTGTTTATATAATTCTCTCCCTGGCAGGATTAGCCCTGTTTTATTTTATTTTTATCAGCACCTTATTTAGAACTTTCCATAAGAAACGTTCAACACGTCAGTCTATGATGTTGAGCTGGAGTTTGTTTTTTAATGTTTCTGTTTTATGGATTTTTATTGTGTGGGGTATTGTTGGAGAATTATGGAACATTTCATCATTTGTTGTTGTTATTGCTTTTTTATCTGTTATTAGTTTAATTACTCTTGCTTTTGCATTAAAAAGTAAATAGAATATATGAATAAAACCTACTATGCATTGATTCTTGGGGCATCCAGTGGATTCGGAAAAGCAATTTCACTGGCTCTCGCACAGGACGGAGTGAACATTATTGGTGTCCATCTTGATAGAGCTCAAACTATGGACACAGTACAACAAGAAATAGAACAAATTAAATCCTATGGCGTTGAGGCACATTTCTTCAATATCAATGCCGCTGACCCTAACCGGAGACGTGAGGTATTGGACAAGGTTCAGGAAATTTTCCAATCCAGAACAAATCCTATAATTAAAGTTCTTGTTCATTCGTTGGCATTTGGAACACTTAGAAAATTTATTGACTCCAATCCGGAAAACCAGATAAATCAGAAGCAACTTGAAATGACTCTGGATGTAATGGCAAATTCACTTGTCTACTGGACTCAGGATGTTTTTAATCGCAAATTGATAGCTAAAGGCAGCAAAATCTTTGCCCTGACCTCTTCAGGTGGTTCACGTGTCATAGAATTTTATGGAGCAGTCTCTGCAGCTAAAGCTTGCCTTGAATCGCACATAAGACAACTTGCTTTTGAACTCGGACCATATGAAATTGCTGCCAATGCAATTCTTGCTGGGGTTACTGAAACACCAGCTTTAAAGAAGATTCCTAATAGCGATAAACTTGTACAATTTGCTTTGAGCCGTAATGCTCAAGGACGACTTACACAACCTGAAGATATAGCTAATTTTATAGTAGATAATTATAAACGTGATTCTCACTGGATGACAGGAGGTGTAATTCACGTTGATGGAGGTGAAAGCGTGACAGGCTTCTAAAATAATCTCGCTTAACAAGAGATAATTTTTTAAAATATGAATGAAAATTTAGCGAACGAGACAAACATTGTGCTTACAGAAGCCAATAGAGGCTCTTTAAAGCTAAAAACCCAGGAATTTTCTCCAACAATAGTTATAGGAATAGGTGGCACCGGAAAAGAAGTATTATTGAGACTGAGACGACAATTTGTTGAAAGATACGGTTCATTAATTGAGTTTCCCATCGCTTCGTACTTATACATTGATACAGACAATGCTCCAGCTGAAGAAACAGGTATTGCTCGTGAGCGAGACTTTTTAATACGTGATATAGATTTTCAGCCTGCAGAAAAAGTGTTTAATCCTGTAAACCCATCTGAATATATAGCTCGATTGGACGATATCCCACACATAAAGCGATGGCTTAATCCTTCGGGAGAAATTGGTAAACTTGGAACAATGAATACCGGTGCCGGCCAAATTCGACCAGCTGCACGACTTGCCTTCTTTCATAATTTTGAAGAAATATGTAATAAGCTCGTTACAGCTAAATCAAGAATCACTGATGCAAGATCTATCAACTTTGTTAAAGAAAAGCATCACATAAAATCCGTCAATACAGAAAAGATTAATGTTTATGTAATTGCATCTGTTAGTGGGGGTACTGGGTCTGGAATGTTTATAGATTTTGGTTTCCTTATCCGTGATTTATTTAAAAACCAGGCTATATCTTCTGCATACATCCTTTTACCAAAAATTTTTCAGAATTATGGCAAAGAAAGAATTTATGCTAACGGATACGCCGCTTTAATGGAACTTGAACATTTTAACTTCCGACACAATTTTGAAGTCTCCTGGAAACGCAATGAACCGAAAAACTTCCAACCCGGAGTTTATGATGACATATATTTCATTGATGGAGAAAATCTTAAAAACCTAACAATTTCTGATATCAGCACCCGTGATATCTTCAAAATGATTGCTGATTCAATATTTCAGGATTTCTCAAACTCTGATTTTGCTAATTACAAACGTGGTGTAAGAATTAACCTCCTCCAATATAAACAGCGATTCTATCCCGAAAATTTACTTTCTTCAGATGAAACATTTTCCTGTAAATATTCCTCTTTTGGCCAGGCTTCCATTTCTATTCCCGTTGATAGGATTATTCTCTCCTGTTCGTATAAGTTATGTGGGGATATTATTAATTATTATCTCTCTTACGCTGAAGGTTCGCAACCTGAAATTGATAGCTATCTCCTGAATGACCTGCTGCCGGAACTCGGCATACTTGAATCAGCAACACGACATCAACTGCTTGACTGTCTTTACGCAGCTGGAGAAAAATCTTCCCTGCAAGCACAAATACATACTTTCCTTAATACTTTGAAAAACGACCTCGTTAGTGGAAAACGAGGGAAACATTGGGTAGAATATCTATTATCCGAAAAAAATAAATTTGACACCAACTTTATTGATGATAACGATACCCAGAGACTTGGAATGTTTTTTTCCATTCTATACGAAAATAGGACAAAACTTCTTTCTGAAGTTGTTGGAGATAGAGATAGAAATTTACCCGGTACGCTTGAAAGGAAAATTAATCAGTTAATAAATGACTCTTCCAGAGGTGTTTTCTATACTATAAATCTTTTAAAACGTTTACAATTTATTTTAACAAATAATAACTTTGACTATCTCTCAAGATTCGAAAAAGAAATCAAGGAATTACAAAACTTAGTACCTAAACTCGAAACGGAAGTACGGAGAAAAATGCAAGAACTGAAAGAAGATGAAGCACGTTCAAATCTCAATCCTCTCAAACGTGCTGCTATGGAGGGGTCCCTGGAGAAAGTTATCAGTGCTCTTGATGAATACTATACCGCTCTAATTAAGCTCAAAGCCAGAGTTTATGCTAAAGAAATCTGTCAGAGAGTTTTCTATTTGATTGAACAGACCAGAAAAGCAGATGATGGAAAAGTTTACATTTCAGGCTTGTTACCTGACTTGAATAGGCTTACCGGAAACCTCGGCGTGCTAAAAGAAAACTTCAGGAACAAGTATTCCTATTTTATGGAAAAACCTGACAACTCGTTCAATCTACTCATTTATAAGCCAGAAGATATTGAATCTGAATATTATCCCAGATATGTAGGAACCGGGAAGAACGCTTCCGATACAATTAAAGAGCTTGCTAATAAATTTCTTAAGCGATTAGGTGCATCTGACATTAATACAATTGTAAACCTGCTTAAAACTAATGATGCATTCGAAATTGAAATAAAAATGCTTAACTTCGCTAAGGAGTTTTTCCAGAATATTAGAAACGATTACGAAATACTTGATATACTTTTTACAAAAGACATTTTGAAAACTGAATCCAGAATTAGAAGTATTCTAAATCAGGCTTATCCCTGGATTAAAATATACGAAGAACCAGGGAAATTTAAGCTACCTGAATCTGCAAAGAAATTTTATATCGGAGTACAAACTAATTCAGAATCTTTCGGGAAGTTTAAAGATACAATAGTTTCAATTGTAGGTTCAAATGTAGAATTTAAAGATTCTGCTGATAAATCTTCTATTGTCTTTTATTTCGAATGGGCTGGTTTCCCATTATTTTATCTTTATCCTGTTTCAAATGAAATGAGAACCTACTATCAGATGTTATCTATAACGGGAAGCTATGACTTGCATATTGATAAAAACTACTATCAGTTTTCAGACGTAGTGCCTTTTACAAGTAATGAAAAACAACGACTTGAAGAAGCCTTCAGAGCATTTATTCTTGGAGTAATACTGGGCATATTTGAAGTAAAATTAATGAAAAATGAACTCACAGGAGAAGAATTACCTGTGTACTTTTACACCAGAAGAGAAGGTATAACTGGCTCACGGGTTGATCAGCTCGGCATTGAACAAAAACTTCTGAAAACACTCTTTAATGAACAGGAACAAAACTCACTTCGTAACGAGTTGTTGGAAAAAACTGATAATCTCCTTAAAACCCTTTTACGCAATGGCTATTATGCAGAATTACTTGTAATTTGTGAATACTACTCCGAAAAAGTATATACCGTAGAAGAAGTTGAATCAAGTGGCGGAGAAAAAAGTAAACGAACATCGTTAAAACATAATTACTTGAAGAAACTTATAAGAGAAATTGAACATAATATCCCTGCGGGGCAAAAAGATGCCGTTATCTCACGTGCAAAACATTTAAAGAATAACCTCGATGAAATCTCTTGCTTATCTATTGATACGCCTAAAAGAATTCTGAAAATAGATAACCTGACAACTAATACTACAACATCTGAAGGGAACAGTTATATTGATATTAATAAGCTCTCTGAACTAAAAATTGCTCTTGATAAAGGTTTAATAACAGAAGAGGATTATAATATTGCAAAACAGAAATTTCTTAACAAATTTAAAAACAATAAATAACAAATGCCTACTTACGACTATCAGTGTAATAAATGCGGCAAGGAGTTTGAATTTTTCCAATCTATAAAGGACGAACCTCTTAAAGTGTGCCCGGCTTGTGGTAAACCTGCTCTGAAACGAAAAATTAGTGCAGGAGCTGGACTTATTTTTAAGGGAACAGGTTTTTATCTTACGGATTACAAAAACAAGTCTTCATCACATTCTGAAACATCAAATAAAACAAATAAAGATAAATCAACCACTACTAAGAACTCTAACAAAACACCCAAATCAGGAAAACAAAAGAAAGAATAAATTATATCTCTTTGTTTAAAAGGTAACGATCAAGGTTGAATCGCTCTCCAAGATAGAGTTTCTTGACCATTTCATTCGAAGCTAGCTCTTCAGCTGGCCCCTGTGCAAAGATTTTTCCCTCTATTAAGATATACGCTCTACTAACTATTGAGAGAGTTTCATGAACATTGTGATCTGTTATTAAAACACCAATATCTCTGCTTTTTAAATCAGCTACCATTCTCATAATATCTTCCGAAGCAATTGGATCTATACCAGCAAAAGGTTCATCAAGCAATATAAACTTAGGGTCACTGGCAAGCGCTCTTGCTATTTCAGTTCGCCTTCTTTCCCCTCCACTTAACGTATAGCCGAGGGAATCCTGCACTTTATCAATATTAAAATCCTTCATCAAACGATAACACCTTTCCTCCCGCTCATCTTCATCAAGCTCCATAAATTGTAAAACAGAAAGAATATTTTCACGTACTGTCATTTTGCGAAAAATGGAAGGCTCCTGAGGAAGGTAACCGATGCCATATTTTGCCCTTTTATACATCGGATATCTGGATATACATATATCACCAAGATATACATCTCCTTCATCCTGTTTTATCATTCCACAAATCATATAAAATGTAGTTGTTTTACCGGCTCCATTAGGACCAAGTAACCCAACTATCTCCCCCTGCTGTAAGTTAAGGCTAACATTATCAACAACTCTGCGTTTCTTAAATGACTTAACTAAATTTTCAGCTCGTAATTCACCCATATTTCTTTACTGTAACAATTTTACCATTTCTTCCACAGCCTTTGCCAATCCTACAAAAACTGCACGAGAAATTATTGCATGACCTATACTAACTTCCCGAATTTCACTCATATTTTTTAAAGGGGAAATATTATAATAATTTAAACCGTGACCAGCAGTTACTATCAATCCTAATTCTGCACCCATCTGAGCAATAGTTGCTATTTTACTCAGTTCATTGATTTGGTCTCTTTCTGTAACTGCATTGGCATATTTCCCTGTATGTATCTCAATAATGTCAGCCCCAACCTCAATTGATTTATCAACGTTTCCAGGTTCAGGATCTATAAATAAACTCACTTTTATATCTTTGGAATGCAACTCGTTGATATACTCTTCAAGTTTACTCTTGTTTGCCGAAATATCCAGCCCTCCCTCTGTTGTTAATTCCTGCCGATTCTCTGGAACAATTGTCACCAGATCTGGAATTACATCACAGGCTATCTTCAACATCTCCTCTGTCGCCGCCATTTCAAGATCAAGCTTTGTCTTGACCACCTCCCGTAAAAGTCGGAGGTCTCTATCATTTATATGTCTTCTATCTTCCCTCAAATGACACACAATCCCTTCAGCCCCTGCAAGTTCACAGATCCCCGCTGCTATAACAGGGTCGGGTTCTATCTCCCCTCTTGCCTCCCTTAAAGTAGCAATATGATCAACATTAACTGCTAATTTCATAATTTTATACTTTTAGTTTATTTTAACTTCTATATTTAGTCTTTTAACAATATCTCTTAAAATTTTACTCTGGAAATCTTCACTTTGCTTCCTTATCACCTCCTGCATAAAACCATCTTTGTCATTATTATAAGATTCAATAAAATCCTTCGATTGGAAAATATATTTATAGGGATTCAAGTATTTATATTCATATTGTTTAATCAAGTTAGCAAATTTCGTTTCATTTTTCACGAACAAAAAAGAGATATCATCCCAGTAAAGCAGTTTCCACTCAGGACTCGTACTAAGATAAGCAATGATTGTTTTTTCAAGAACAGAAGCGTTCAATGTCATTGTTGGAGCACTGTATAATATGTAATCTATTCCAAGCTGTTTGAGTCTTGCATCAAAACCACTTCTTACAGCATTTAATTCCTTATAGAGGTTATATCTTTTTTCCGAAATATTCCTACTATCAATAAAATTTTTTCTCTCCGGGAAGTTCCATATAAAGTATCCTCCTATATTTAACGAATTAAAAGGATTACTACCTATTTGTTCAATCCTTGTTTTTCTGATAAAATCAAACATTTTTACAGGAAAAAATTTCTCATTGATTCCAAATCCGGTTTCACGAAAATTACTTTTTATTACTTTTGAATATAATTCATTCGTATATGAAAAATATAACAGAAGAACAATTATTATTGTTAAACCTCCGTTTATAATACCAAGCTGTTTCTCGGAAAAAACTTTTCTAAAAATAGGTTCATAGGCAATAACAATGAAAACCACAGACAAAAGCAAAAATTCTGCTGTAAATCTTACAGCCCGAAACGAATTAGCAGCAGTTAAAACAATCACAAGTGCTGGGAAATAATCTCTCTTTTTTAATAATTTATATACCGAATATACACTCAGAGCCAGAAACAAGAAATAAATTATGTTATAAATACCTCTATCACTCGCAAATGGAGAACGCCACTCGTTTATATTCTGTAACATATCCATTGATGAATGCTCATAAGCATATATATAGGTGTTTATATGATGAGGATTTACTATCATTGCAATAGCAGTAGCAATCAAAATAATAAGAATTGTTTTGATTTTATTTTGATTGGGTGTCTTATTATTTTTTTCCTTCCGATAATAAAACACAGCAAACAAAACAACCACAACTAAACTTAGCATTACACTCATATGGACATTTGCCCAGACTAAAAAAATAAAGGGAATGCTATATAATAGTCTAAACTTATTTTCATCAGTGCGGACTACCGTAATAATATAGATAAGAAACGCATAGCCCAAATACGAAAAAAGATGTGGTCTGATACTCATTCTGGGTAAAAGAGCTATTGCAACCAGCAGTAATGAAGAATAAATCAAACCTGTGCTTAACTCCAGTTTTTTCATTGTCATCAATAGCAAGCCAAAAGTAGCTATAATAAGCAGAGTCCTGAATAAGGAAAGAGCAACGTAGCCTCCTAAATTGTAAATAGCAAAGGTAGCAACATCCCAACCCCATTCAAATGGAATCCATTTTGTATCACTTTCTATATAGCTGAATATATCAGTAGAAGGTATTGATTTATTTTCAACAATATATCGTCCAGTTGCAAGATGCCAGAAAATGTCATCGTCCTGAAACACTTTAAAAGTGGAAAAGACAATAAGTAATAAAATAAATAAAAGTAATAATATATTGTCAGTAATGTTTTTATTTTGGCTTAAATGTCCAGGTTTCATTTTAAAATACGGAATAGAAATTATAAATTTTTCTCACAATTGAGATACTATCAATGCTTAGCATTATCAGCCAATGTAATATCCACGAATAAACAAAAGAATTACTTCTCCATGCCTGAATACCAAGAATAATACCTGCAAAAATTGCCCCAAACAGTTCAAGTTCAGGTTTCCCTTTATGAAGGATGAAAAAAGGTATCATTTGCATCAGAATAGCATAGTAACCAAATTTCTCTTTTAATCCAAAGAGCATATATCCTCTCCATAAAAACTCCCAGCCAAGCATATAAATAAGCACACAAAATTCATAAAATATAAACATAAGTGGATTATGTAATAGTGCCCTACCTCCTTGTGGATAGGTCTCTGCAAATGACTCAGATGCAGAAACTATCCAAACTAACGGTAACATTACAATTAAGAAAAGAATAAGCGTGCTTAAACCAAATTTAACATCACCTAATCGTATACCAAAATCTGATAACTTTTCTTTAAATACAAATTTAACTGAAAACACAGGAATCAAAAACATTATCAGTCCGTCCCCAAGTAACCAGTATATCCTCGATTGAAGAATATCTGCACCTATATAACGAAAATAAAAACTCGTATTTGTAATAGTAAACGAAATAAAAATTATAAAAGCTACAGAAATAAAAACGTATACTTCTTTAAAGCTTAGTGTCTTAATCTCGCGCATTAGTTTCCTGAACTCTTCTATTAGAAATTTCATTGAGATGTTTTACGTTTGATTATGTACTGCAATTTTTCTGGTTCCAGCTTTACAAGTGTTATATCAGAAGGCAATCTAATCTCAGGTATTACATATCCAAGTTTATCTTCTTCAATTACCTCATAATCTATATTAGCAGATATACTTTCAACTAAGACTTTAGCAAGTGTTTCAACTCCTCCTCTTACAAAAATTTTTATCTTTGGTGGTATCAACAAGACTTCTTTGTCAGGAGGGATATTTTGCACATTCACTGTCACATTATCAAATGATTTTTCAGCTGCAAGTTCTATCTTATAGGAAATAGTAACTCTATCAGGTTCAATTTTTATGTTTTTGTTAGATGTATCAATAATTTTTACCTCTTTTGAAAAATCACTGCTAACATTTTCTATTTTCAAAGACTCCGTTCCCACTACTCTAATCTTATTAATTATTGAAAGAGCGCCTGTAATCTTAACTGAGTCAGGTTGTATCTGAGGAGAACTAACAACAATGTATCCATCTTTTGGAACAATTCTAACATTATTTTTAACAGGAACTTTTCTGGATGTTACATTATCAAAAACAAGGTCTATAAATTGAGGATTTACGTTAAGTATAGAAACACTTGATGGTAATTCTCCACTATCTTGCAAATGCTGGAGAAGATTAAGTTTTACATCTTTACGATAACCTGTTAAATCAATCGAGAAATCAGATTTCCCCTTTAGATAAAGAAGGAATAAATCCCAACCCTTACCCCGTAACATTAACTCAACGCTATCAGGCAGTTCGGTTGCAATAGCTTGATTTTTATTTAGCTTAAAATCAAGCTTTGCAACTTTATTTACTGTGTAAATCAGACTCAGATTTATATATAACCATAGTAAAACAGCAAAAAGAAAGGAAATAAAAATCAATAAAAAATTTTTCTGTATTCTCATAATGATTTTTTCACTTCATTCATCCAGTTGTCATTCCTCATTTCCCCTCGTTTTGTTGAGTGAATCAGAAAATATAAACCGGATGCAATTTGAGATTCTGCAAAAACAAATTGTACCCCTCCTTCAAGGTAATCGTATGTCCACACTTCATATGCTTTAGTCTCAGCATCATAACTATGTCGCTCTATTTCAGAGGGTACACCATAAACTATGTATACACGACCTCTGTCTGTTTTCCACCCCTCCGTAAAGCCCTGTTTAAAAAGTTTATTGGCTTCATTAACTCGTTTGAAATAATCAATTTTGTATTCGTTAATAGGAGTTGATGGGACATTATCTCGCTTCAACCAGAAATTAAACATAAATTTTCGCTTTTCATCAAGAGTTTTTAACCGTTCAAATTCGTTTTCTTCAATATTGGTACGAATATAAATTGTTTTATTATATTCATCGTTCAATGTATTTTCATCCATCTTTACATATTCACTATTCAAAAATCCTTTGCTATCAGAACTAATTAATTGCTCCGAAAATTTAGTATTGTAAACATAAAATTTCTTACTGGCTGAAAGTCTTTGGTTTGTGGATTTATCAAGAAGTGTTATCAATATATTATATGAACCACTCTGCAATGAATCTATGTGAATCTCTCCTATATCAGCAAATGCATCAGCTTCGGAATATATTTCTTTTTCTTTGCCAAAAACCACTTTCTTACCTGCATCTTCAACCAATTCTGTTATTAAATAAGTATTGCCTTTCGTAAATTGACTCTTGAGAAAATAAACTTCAAAATAATAATAAACTCTATTTAAGTTGTTACCAAAAAGGATGTTAGGAATAACTTCCAGCCCATTTTTATAAAACATACCATCTGGCTCTGAGGCTCTTTCTATTTTAAGTGCAACCTGTATATCACTAAGTTGTGATACTCCAGCCTCAAACATTGGAATCTTAACATCAAAATATGCGCTATCAACATTGGTCGGGTTATTGTTATCAGTTGCCACAAGTCTAAAGTTATATTCCCCTGTGTTTAAAATCAAGGTCTGCTGACCTATTAGCATATCAGTTAATTTCGCAGTATCATTAACACTTGAACCAATCCCGAAAGTATTATCAAACAGAACAACATCCTGCCCCTTACTTTTAACAATCAACCGAACCAAAACCTGAGCAGAAAACTTTGCCCCCTCATACTTAAATTTTAAATCTTCCTGTTTAAAAGCAAAGGTAATATCTATTGAAGACCGCTGTTTAACAACATCCCTGAAAATTGAATAGTCAACATAGTAAAAAAGATTGCCTGCAAAAAGATAGACATTAAAAAAAATGGTAATTATAAAAGTTAAAATTAATTTTTTCATTTCCTTTTTGTAAAAATATAAAAAAAGGTAATCATAAAATCTATGATTACCTTTTTTCGTTACAAAATAGTTTAATTAAAAGCCCAGAGTAAGAGTAAAGAACTGATTAGTAGAATTCATAGCACTTTCATTAATCACTCTGTAAGCATAATCAAACGCAAGAGAGAAGCTTCCAAAAGGATATCTTATTCCAGCACCAAAAGTTGGTCCAAACAGTGATTCATCAGTTTCTTTGTTTGGATAAATTGTAAATGCACCCCTTACAAAAAAGTAATTCTTGTACCCAAACTGAAGACCAAATTTGTATTCGTCACTGGTGAAACTTCCATTTACAAATCCGGCATGAATGCCAAGATTGAAATCCCTGTAAACTTCCTTATCAAAACCAACACCTAACTCAAGATTCGTTGGTAAATCAAAGCTCTGTAGATTAATTCTCTGGGTGGTCTTGACTCCATTGATATTAATGATTTCTCTATCAAGTCCTGGTCCATTGAATGTCATCGAAGGACCAAGATTTTTCAATGCTATTCCAAATGACAGACCTGTTGTTCCCGCAACATATTGTAATCCGAAATCAAATGCCCAGCCGGTTGCTGAAACATCCGCTACGTTCTCACTAATCAGTTTAACATTTGTTCCAAATCTGATTCTGTCTGTCATTCTTCGTGCATAGGAAACATTAGCAATTAAATATGTCGGACTATAAACCACTCCAGTACCTTCCGGTTGAATTTCAGTGGTCTCTTCAATATCGCCAATAACAAGAGATTTAAGTCCAACTCCAATTGTACCAAGGCTCCCAAGATTAACCCCAGCACTAAAATATTCAACCCGCATATCAGCAAAGTAATTCATATGCGAAAATAGAGCTTCTCCACGAGACGAATTAAGTACAGAAAGACCCGCAGGGTTCCAGTACATTGCATCTATACCCTGAATGCTGGAGATATTCGAACCAGAAAGAGCAGTACCAATTGAGCCAACAGGAATCAGTAATTCAGGTGCAGCGGAGGTGCCAAATTTGTCCCTCGGTCCGCTGAAGCCAGTATTAACTGCAAGAGTTAATATTACTACTGCTGCGAATATTTTTAATAGTATTTTCATTAAATTTTCTCCTTACTTTAAATTTTAAGCTATCAGGGGGGTTAACCCTGATAGCCCAAAAAATTTTAGAAATTAATTCGTTCTTGTGCTGTAAATACAACTATTTTAATCGTCTTCTGTCCTATACCCGGTGCATCTATTAATGCTATATAAATACCTGACGCTACTGGCACACGATCAAAGTTCTGCAAGTTCCATTCAAGGGTACTGCTGGTAGATGGATTACCTGTATTCTTTTTCTCAAGTGTTCTAATCAAATCTCCATTTAAAGTATATATCTTAATCGTACATTCCATTGGAAGATTTCTGAATGTAACAAATTTATCCACAGAACCCCTATCCAGAGTACTGAATCCATAATATGGATTTGGAACCACTTTAATTTTGTCGAGCGCATTCTGATTCTTCGCTGCATTTTTGTCACCAAATATCGGAGCTTTGGTCGTAAATTCATAGAAGAATGGTGTCACCGGATTGTTCGGGTCAAAGTATGGTCGCGTATTATAGTAAGGATAAATAATCATATAGTCACCGTTTTGTGGAGAAACTCCAGCAACTGCCCGCGGTGCCCAGATATACATAATGTCAATTGTTGTTGACACATAGAGATTTCGGGTCTTATAATATGCATCCCATCCCGGATCACCATAGTTCGAGTTAAAAATGTAAAGTATATTGTATCCACCGGTTGAATCTACGGTTGGATTCCATTGTCCATCATCCTGATAAAGTGAATCCCTTCTTTCAAGGAATGCACAGTTCAGTTGCCGCGGAGCTGCCGAACTATCATATGGATCAATTTCCCATACTGTCAATGGTACCCTTCTCACATCCTGATACTGATAATTATTATTTGTTATCGCCACATACCTGTATGCATTTTGCCCTGCTACCGTATCACCACCGGTAAAGATTATCTTTACGGTTCTAAGTTTATCAGGAATCAACTTAGACTGTACCTTATTATATGTGTACTTGGTTGGATACGAAATACTCATCGATTTTGATTGCCACTGAGGGTCCTGATTATTTACAAGGATTTTAGCTCCAGTATAGCTCTGTCTTTCGGGTGGAGACCATTCCCAACCAAATCTTCGAGTTTGACTACTATCAGGTTTCAAAGTTCCCGGATCTCTTAAGACACCTACATTACCCTGGTAATCTCCCGGAGAGCCAGAGAAGGTATATCGTATCTTCTGTAAATTAAAGAATATACCATCAAGAGTTCTTGAAGAATCGTCTGTTGAGGATTTGAACCCGACAAACTTCAAGTTAGTCTTCAAAGTATCAAAGAACGAATTACCCTCCAATTTCCTAAGAATATTGTACGTTGTATCAGGATTAAATACCACTCTATAAACCGCATTTTTCAGAATATCAGCATTTCTCACAGTAGGAGCTAATCCAAGGTCTCTTATCGGGAAAGCAACATCAAGTGTATCTCCATTCTTATAAGTATAAATAGTACCTGCTGGAGGTGCTATTGGTTTAACAACAGTAATTGACGAGCCCAGCGAGTTCCTTATCACCTTGAATCCTCGTCTGATACTATCAGATGCACTATATGCATATGCAACAACAGCAAAATAATATTCCTGACCATATATGAAGGAAGTCTTACCTCCATAGTTTTCAGGGAATTTAGTTGTTGTTAGTGTGATGCTTCGGGAAATACCATGGTCAGGAAAATTCGCTGGCTTTGCCATCTTATAAGGAGGTACAATTGGAAATGGAGCATAGACTTCATTACCCCCAATTGTAGCACCTGTGGAGAATGTATCTATAATTGTTCCTATTCCGTCTCTAATATCAAATATATCGATTAACTGCACATCGTTTGTTATTGTTTCTGGTTTCGTGAAGTCCGGAATAGTTTTTGCATATTTATTAATTTCATAGACTTCATATCCCTGGAACTTATAAATGTTCTGAGCAGTTGGCGGGAAGAATATTGTATCCCAGTAAACATATTTTTCTGCCGCATCATCCCAGTTCAAAGTTATATTGCATAATCCATTTGGTAAAGGTGTAATAGCAACATCCACCTTCGGTTGGGGTGGTGGTGGAGTAACATTAAAGTTCCTATCAAAAATAATCTTGGCTGTCTTACCAATCTGTCTTAACTTGGTCACAGAATTCTTATTATTTGAACCCCGGGCAACAAACTGAGCAAGAACAATATTTTGTGTATCACCAGGATTCATAATAAAATCTTCCCGACCTGAGGAAAATATGAATCGTCTGTCACCCGGAGGATTAGGCTGTACCAGAGTACCTGTAGTGTCCCCACCGCAATTTGGTATTGAACCTTTATATTCAGTCCATCCAGTTCCAGTTTCTGGGTCCCCATAGTAACAGAATTTTGTCCTTTTATAAGGACTTTGTGTAATATCCATATAGGAAGTTGAATCTTTCTTTACTCCCTGTAACATAAGATAAGCACCCACCGGTTCACCGTTCGGGTCAGATTCACACGGAGGTGGTGAACTACCAGTATTGGTAAAGAAGGTAAATGAAGTTAAACCCAGTGTATCATTAATTGCTCGTATGACAGGACTCCTGAAATAATCCATTCCAAATGCGGGCGGAGCTGTTCCATACATCAGGTCTTCGTTATCAGCATTATAGCAATAACCAAGATTGAAAGTAGTATCACACCCAATATAGTCATCATTAGAGTCACCAAGATCTGGATCAACCACGATACCCATATAGGTCCTATACCAGGCACTATCTCCCTTATTAATTATTTTGTAATCAATAAACTGCATATCTTCAAGTCCGGGAGTCGTATATGCCCACATTGTCCAGTGAACTTCTGCAAAAAGTAAGGGGTCCTGCACACCACCACCAAAGCCCTCGCCTGATGAACGGTTTGTAGGATCCACATCTGTCATACATTCAAATATTGTCTGTGATGCAAATTGTTGACCTGGAATATCAATACCCGGGTCATATTGCCCATTATGATTCACATCCTGATAAGGAGCTCCATAAGGGACCATTAATCCCCAGTTAGCGTAATCTGGATTGGTAGTTTCATTATCACCTGTTTTTACAGAGTACATCTTAAATTTGGGGTCATTATCAAATGTTGGTTTACCACCTACATATTTTATCGCACCCGGTACCCACTCGCCCTTATACGAAGCCATTACCTGAGCAAGTTTGCGTCCCTGACTATTCTCACTCCATTTATAGCAACCTATTGATAGTCCTGCTGTAAAGCAAGCTGTCTTCCCACTTCCTTTAGGCCATTCAAGCCCAGCCAGGTTTCCACTGGTCGTATTCTGGTCAAATATCCCTGTATTCTGAAAGTACGCACTTACATTATTAGCATTAAGAATAACCCTCTGAATAACAACAGCATTGGGATTCAACCTTCCAATAGGCGGATATGGACTGAAAGATACTCTCGGCTTGCTCATTGCCACAGTACCTATCATCAAGATGAGTATTATTAAAATTTTTCTATATTTCATATCAACTTAAGTTAAGTTATTAAAAATTTATTCAAATAAGGGACTTAAAAAGTAATGTTGATTCCAAATCTAACCTGTCTGGGCGGTCCCCAATTTGAGAAGAATTTTATCCTTTCAGGCCATAACATTCTGAATATCGGGTCAGTTGCATACTTGTTAGCACCATCTGGAGTTTGCAAATATCCATTGTCATCAGGCTTTCCAGTACCAGGAAAGACATAATTCACAATCTCGGTATTAAGGACATTAATCACATAAACATAGAAATTCCAGTAAGTTTTCCAGATGTTGACAGTTTTATCCAGCCTCATATCCAGTCTGAAGTTCCATTTTCTGTATACTTCATTTTTCGCTGAATATGCAATATCGCCACTTGTTCCTGTTGCAGTGTTAGCCACATCTCTTTTTTGATATGGCCTTCCACTATTGAAACTAAATAACACATTCAATCCAAGATTTTTCAGGACGTGACCAAAGAAGCCGTCGGGAACATCAGTTTCCCCAAATCTGTAGTCAAGGTTGATATTACCTGTATGTCTTTGGTCATAATCAAGCGGATAGACAAAATAAGGTAACTCCTGTCTTGTATCATTGGCAAGACTGAACTTGGAAAATGCATCAGAACCCGTCCCTGAAGCATAAGACAAAGTATAAGCAATATCAACTGCCAGTCTATTCATTCTCCTCATACTAAAATAGAAATCAAGTCCTCTTGAAATTGCAAAGTCTGTATTCATATAAGCAACAAAACCTACCGGAACCTTTCCGTCAGGAGTTGCTTTGATTCTACCTGCACCTATTAAATCAACTGACTCTTTATAAAAAGCGGTTATTCCAAGATTAATATAGTCTCCCACCTGTTGCTTAAACCCTACCTCATATTGCGTAAGTTTAGTTGGCGTAAGAGAAGAATTTTCAATTACGTCTTGCAAAGCAGTAGAAAGAAATCTTCTCAGAGTTTCCTGATTTACATAAAGTAAATTCAACTGTGGCATCTGAACCATCTTACCATATTGAGCAACAAAAATAATCTTATCAGTAACAGGGAAAGAAAATCCTAATCTCGGGCTAACGGTGAAGTTCATCTTGCTATCTACAAAATCATCATCTGTTATCAGTTGTCCATCTGGCCCTACTAAATCGTGTTGTATATCTCTAAGAACCTTTGTATTTACATCAAGGAAGTCAACTCTTACACCAGCATTAACATTAAATTCCTGAAAACTAACTTTATCACGGATATAAACACCACCTGTAATAGGATGCTTTGCATCATCACCAGGTGCAATCATTACAGTTTGACCACTCACAGGATCCCAGGTTGTTATTTCATAACCATAAGTCTTAAGCCTTGCCTGGTTAGTGCTGTACCATCTATCAAAAGGATCTGAGACCGAGTAGTCAGCAGTTGCTGCAGGATTAATTGTCAACCTTTTTAGTGTATGATATTTATATTCACCACCAAATTTGATTTCGTGGTCACCATATTTCTTTGTCAATATAGCCCAGGTAAAGTCAGCCTTACCACCTATATAACTAAGGTCTAACTTTTGATATATATCAACCACTGAATTTTGCATCCTGTAAAGATAAGAAGTCTTTGCATCAAGTCCTAAAACCCGTCCCTGCCCGAAACCTCTATAAAATGCATTCAAGCCGGGGACATAGTTTGTATCACCATACCAGGTAAGATTATCCCTCAAATAAGGATCGCTTTGTTCAGAAAATGAACGGAAATAGCTTGCCTGTAATTCATAAAAGAAGTTATTAGAAACATTATGAACAATCCTGCCAAAATATTGATAGTCTTCTGTCAGAACTAATGGATTCCTATTTGAATTTCCCTGATCTATCCCATAGGTTTTTGTAACCGGGTCGTATCCATAAACATTAGACCCATAAAGAACTCTTGACCTACCTAAATTAATAGTTGCTCCAAACCTTAGATTAATAGGAATGTTACCACCTGGTAATTCGTTAAGGTTGATATTCAATCTTCCATTATAGCTGTAATTTCCTGCCTCGTTATTTCTGATTTTCCCATCAGGAGCAATTGTAGGGACATAATTCAGTATCCACGAATTAATAGTTTGTCTCTGGAAGTAACGTTCAAAGCTCCCAAAAAAGTTAAATACCTTTGCCAGTTTCTTCGAAGGTATAAGAGGGCCTCCAAAGGTCACATTATAATTGTTATACCCTTGAGATCGTGTATCAAACCATCTGCCGGTAAATTCGTCTGTAATAAGTTCAAGAGAACCGGTATACTTATCTGTCCCGCTCTTTGTAGAAACGTTAATAACGCCGCTCAACACATTCCCGTACTCAGCACCAAATCCACCTGTCAAAACAGTAATTTCCTGTAATAGATTGTTTGGAACAAACGCACGTGAAGAGCCATCAAGTGGATTTGTTGTTTCAACACCATCTACTATTATGATGTTTTCATTACTACGACCACCACGAATGTTTAAGGAACCTCCACGCTCATCCTGTACAACCCCAGCCGTTTTAGCAACAAGGTTGGTAATTCCTCTGATACCAGTATTTTGAATTTGTTGGGTTTCAATAATCCTTCCACTTTGTTCTACATCTATACCTTTTCTTTCAGCTTCAATTACAATGACCTCTGTTTTGAATTCTGTTGACTTTAATTGAATATCAACTTTTGTTCTCTGGTCAACAGAAACTTTAACATTGGTAATTTTCTTTGTCTCATAAGTCAGCATAGATGCCTCAAGAGTGTAAGTCCCAACATCAACGTTTAAGATAACATATTCCCCATTATCATCAGTAATTGCCCCTATATTGTAACCCTCAAGTTTTACCACCACTCCACCAAGTGGATTACCATTTATGTCGGTTACTTTTCCTCCAATACTACCGGTAGATTGAGCAAAAATACTGGCGGGGAATAAAAAAAGTAGTAAAGAAAATATCAAAAGGGACATAACCTTTAAACTTGTGTTATCCCTCATTTTTCCCTCCAATAATTTTAAATTGTTTGTTTAAAAAATAACCCTCTTCAAAATAGCAATCACACCATTTTAAAAAGGGGGTTTTATTCATTCTCTCAAGAATAACTCAACTCTCATAATGATAATTTTAGTTACTCTCCTGGATTTTCAGGAGAGTAACTAAATTATATAAATTTCTTATTTGACAAGCATCATTTTCTTTGTTGCCTTAAAGCCATCTGCTTCTATACTGTAGAAATAGATTCCACTTGATAAGCTCGAAGCATCAAACCTGACTTCATAGGTACCTTGAGCTACAGCACCTCCATTCAGTAATACAGCAACCACTTTACCGGTAATGTCATATACTTTCAATGTTACATTAGAAGACTTCGGTAATGCAAACTTAATTGTTGTTGTTGGGTTGAATGGATTTGGATAATTTTGCATCAAGCTGTATTCCTTTGGTACTTCTGAACCAACATTCTTTACACCAACTTCATTTTGAGGGACCTTTACCCTTACAAACATATATTGTGCAAGAGATTGACCATTTCCTGTTCCATTAACAAATGAACCTGGCATTGAATCTGAAAGAATTGTCATATTGACATAATAGTCAGTTCCAATCTTATCATTCCACTTTGAAACGCTCGGATACGTCCAGTCTCTTACTGGCGGTCCATCAGGAGTAATCTTTTGAGGATTCCCCCAGGTCAAACCCTGATCTTTTGACCCTACCAGATAAACAGCTTTGAAGTTAGTTGTATCCGTTACACCTAAGAACCTGTTGGTAATAGACATAAAAGCAACAAAAACTCCGTTACCATCACTGGAAACACCAATTGACGGTCTGCACAGCGTCCCAAAAACGTCGTTTACACCCTGATATATTGAATCCTGTGGCATCCATATATTTCCACCCGGGAAGTTACTTGCCAATACTATACTTCTATTGGGGTCGGAACCTGGCAGGTTGGTTGACCAGAATCTTATTTTTGCGTAGTATAAAGGATAGAAAGAACCAGCCTGGGTAATCTTTATGGTTTCAAATGCAACCTTTGGTACAGTACCCTGATATGCAATTGATATACCTCTTAAACCACCTAAACTATCTCCGTTCCAGTTGGGTTGATATATCAACAGAGGGGCTGAAAAAGTTAGACCATTATTAGTTGATTCAATAAACATAATCTTGCCACTGTTAACTGAATTTGCATTTACATCACTATGAATATAAGCAATCCCAATTCTTCCATCAGAACCAACTGCAATTGGATAGGTTTCAGCAGTATTACCGTTCTCAACAGCAGAATAACCACTAAAGTTACTATTATTAAGAGACAGCCCCACATTCTTAAAACAGGAGTCAAAAGATGTACTATTGACAGAAGATACCTGTACAAACTTTTGTGTTAAACTAACATTTCCTGTGGCAGTAATTCTTGGCCAGATTGGTGCCTGTCCTCCAGGAAGCAAACCCGGGTCTAAAACTGTAAACGAACCCAAACCAGGGGCAGCATCATAATAGCATAAGGTTCTTGTTGTAGAATTACCAGAAGTAGTGCTGTGGTTAGCTCCAAGTGCATTACCTTCAGAACTGACAGTAATTGCAGGGAACCCTGATCTTGTATTGGTTGGATTCATTTCACCTGCAAAGCTCCAGGTTGTACCTCTGTCAGATGAGAAATAATACTTTGACCTTCTGTTTGTAAAGCTCAGGTCATTGAAAGGAGCTGTCATAAATACTGCATGCATATTGTCAGGAGTGTTTGGGTCCTGAGCTAAGTACTGAGGAACGGTATTGGAAGCAAGGTCGTAAATTGTTGTTCCACCTGTTGGAGTAATTGTTACAGTCCACGCCTGCGGACCATCACCAATGTTAAATGTGATTGGTGAAGTAATTAGAGCATAAGTACCTGGTCCAATAGTTGTTGACTTCTTTGCAACACTATTTACAGGTTCACCAACGAATACTTCATCAACTAATTTGATTCTGTACTCGGTTCTGATAATCTTGGACATTTGTGCTTTCGTAAAGATTTGTGCTCCTGCATTTCCAGCGAGCAACACTACCAATGCTACTAAGAGTAGTCTTTTTAGCATTTTCTTTCTCCTTCTATTTAGTTAAAAAATAAATTAAGAAATAATAACTTTTTAGTTAATTAATCATTTAGAACTTATGCTAATATAACACTATTGAAAAAACTTGTCAATATATAATTTTCTGAATTTTCTTTTTTTTCTTCTCATAGGTTATAGCCCAGGAAAAAGGTAAAAATCCCTGATAAGAGAAAATATTTCCTTACTTATTTTAATTTCACTCTCACGGGTTTTTCCTGCTATGTGATTTGTCAGTGTTACATTTTTCAGAGAAAAAAACTCGGGATTTACCCCCGGTTCGTTACAGAACACATCAAGGCAGGCATAAGCAAGTCGTTTTTCTTTTAACATATCAATAAGATACTCTTCATCCAGTACTTCTCCTCGCGAAGTATTAATTAAAACCGCTGTTCTTCTGAGCAACGAAAGCCTATCTGACGAAAAGTATCTGTAGTTATCTTTAGTTAGAGGAATGTGTATTGTAAGTATGTGTGAGTTTTTTAGTATATGTTCAAGGGCAAAAAAACTGAGGTCAGAATTTTTTTCAACAACAGTCCGATTAATATCATTTGCCAGGATTTTCATATTTAAAGCTTTGCAAAAATCAGCAACTTTTCTTCCAACCCTGCCAACCCCTATAATGCCAATCTTCTTCCCTTCAAGTTCCCTGCGGGGAAAATTGTGATTACTGAAACTACCTTTTCTAACCATTTCATCCGAAACCCGTATCCTTTTCATAGCCTCAATAATTAATCCAAGTGTATGTTCAGCAGTCGATACTGAATTTGCTTCATGCAGGGATAAAATAGGGATTCCCCGCTCCTTAGCATAGTTTATATCAATATGGTCAACTCCTTTACTTGCTGTAACAATAACTTCAAAATTACATTTTGAAAGGAACTCTGATGTTATTTTTCTGCCAGAACGAATAACAAGGACCTGATAATTTGAAAAACGTTTCAAAATATCATTTTGTGAAATGTTAGGAGAGATGGTAAATGAAAATTTTGTTCTGTCTAAAATTTTAGCTCCGCTTAAATTTATTTTGTCAGCAACAAGAATCTTAATGATTTTGTCTTTCAACAAATTAGAGCTTTTATTTCAGTTCAAAAGTAATTACTATTATTTTTGATCTTGTAATAATTCTTCTATCAACCTCAGAATTTCCTCTTTACCTTCACCGGTAATAATAGAAAACGGAATATAATCCTTGCAGAGCTCTTCATTGGAAACAACTTTAGAAATTCTGTAAATAGCTTTATCCATCTTATTCTTTGAGATTTTATCTGCCTTTGTTAAAACAATTGCAAACGGAATTTCATAATACTCAAGCCAATTAATCATCAGTTCATCAAGATAACTCGGTTCATGCCTGCAATCAATAAGTACAAACACCAGTTTTACATTTTCTCTCTCGCTGATATATTCCTCAACAAGTTTACGCCAGCCGGCACGTATCTGTTCCGGTACTTTAGCATAGCCATAACCCGGCAAATCAACAAGATAAAATTTTTGATTGATAAGAAAATAGTTTAATTGTCTGGTTTTACCAGGAACAGAACCTATTTTAGCAAGATTTTTTTTACTACAGACCTTATTTATGAGTGACGATTTACCCACATTAGAACGTCCTACAAGTACAAATTCCGAAAGGATTGTTTTGGGGAGCGTTCGAAGATCATATATACTATCTATAAATTCAGCTGAGGTTATTTTCATTTCTCTACTATATTTTTAAAATAAGTGGAAAAATAATCAATATATTTTTCAATTAAAATGTAAAAAAAAGGGCAGTACAAATGACTGCCCATTAATTAATATATAAAACAGGAAGGAAATGTTTATTCTTCTTTCCTGGGTTTGGGTTTACGGGTTGTTTTCTTTCTTTCTGGTTCTTCTTTAGACTCTTTAGTGCGAGTGGTTGATTTTTTAGCCTTTTCAGTTTTTTCTGAGCTGGTTTTTTTCCGCGTCGTTTTCTTTACAGACTTTTCTTCTGTCTCAGTTGCTTTAGCTTCAGATGTTTCAGATTTTACTTCCTCAGAAGGTGCTTTTGTTTTTACCTTTTTTGTAGTTTTCTTTTTTGTCCCTTCTGACTTTTCTGCTGCTACTGCAAAATCAACTAACTCAATTATGGCTTCTTCTGCGCCATCACCACGTCTGAACCCGGTTTTTAAAATTCTTGTGTAACCACCATTTCTATTTTTAACCTTCTCAGCAACCTCTCCCATCAATATATTTGAGGCTTCCTTATCTTTAATAAAACGTTTCATCAAGCGGAAGTAATGAACTGCAGATTCAGATGTCCCATTATTTTTAGCAAGAAGTGCTCTTTTAGCTTTAGTTATTAACGGCTCTATGAAAGTTCGCAACTCCTTAGCCTTAGCAACCGTTGTTTTAATTCTTTTATTCTTAATTAAAGATGTTGCAAGATTTGAGAGTAATGCTTTTTTATGACTTGCAGTGCGTTTTAACTTTCTACCTTTTTTCCTATGTTCCATCTATCCCGACTTTAAGATATTGAAAAATACTATTTGTCTTCTTCTTTAAGATACTTGTCCACATCCATACCAAAGCTTAAACCATAACTTTCGATAAGTTCGGTAAGCTCGGCTAAAGACTTTCTACCAAAATTTCTAAAGTGAAGCATTTCTGATTCGTTCTTTCGGACAAGATCTCCAATAGTTTTTATATCTGCTGATCTCAGACAATTCTGAGACCGTACAGATAATTCAAGTTCATCTACTGGCGTTTTTAAAATTTTCCTTATTTCTTCAAACTGTTCATCTCTTTCCTCATCTTCAACAGACTTCTCAACAAATTCAGGCTTAAGATTAAGAAACAACTGAAGATGTTCTTTCATAATTCTAGACGCCATTACCACTGCATCTTCAGGGGTAATAGCTCCTGTCGTTTGGACCTCAAGAATTAATTTGTCATAGTCTGTTCTTTGCCCAACACGAGTGTTTTCTATTGTGTAATTTACATTAACAACGGGGGAAAAAATAGAATCTATCGGAATAAATCCAAGAGGCAAATCGTATTTTTTATTATCTTCAGCAGGAACATATCCTATTCCTGAACCCATTCTAAGATCTATATTTAAATTTGCATCCTTATTTAGAGTTGCAATGTGTTGTTCTGGATTCAATATCTGAAAATCACCTGTTGCATTCTGTATATCCTGAGCAGTAAATTCTTTAGGTCCCTTTATTTTAAATTCAATTCTGTTTGAAGAACCTGTAAGGTTCTTAAATTTAACTTCTTTCAGGTTTAATATAATTTCTGTCAAATCTTCCACCACACCTTTAATGGTAGAAAATTCGTGGGGGATATCATTTATTTTAATAGCTACAATCGCTGTACCGGGCAAAGAAGAAATCAAAATTCTTCTCAGTGCATTTCCCACTGTAATGCCATAACCTCTTTCAAGGGGTTGTAATATAAACTTCCCGTAAGTATTAGAAAATGTGGCTTCATCTCTTTCTACTTTATCCGGTATTTGCAAATGATTAATTTTCATTTTTAATGGAGTTTTATTTTAAAATTACTTTGAATATAACTCTACTACCAATTGTTCATTCCCAATAAATGGAACTTCCGACCTATCTGGTACATGCAAAAACACTCCACTCATATTTGCTTTATCAAGATTAAGCCAGGATACAAGCATATCATCCTTTATCTGCTTCATAGAGCTGTGAATAATATTCATAGTTTTACTTTTTTCTCTTACCTTGATAACATCACCGGGTTTTAACAGATACGAAGGTATATTGACTGTTCTTCCATTGACCGTAAAATGACGATGGGTTATCAATTGCCTTGCAGCTTTTCTTGAAGGAGCAAATCCTAATCTATAGACAGTATTATCAAGTCGGCTTTCTAATATTTTTACAAGATTATCACCTGTAATACCTTTTTTCTTTGAAGCAATTTCAAAATAGAGACGAAATTGCCTTTCAAGTAAGCCATAAGTACGACGGATTTTTTGTTTTTCTCTTAACTGAAACGAATAATCACTCAATCTTGCACGTCTTGACTTACCGTGTTGTCCCGGTGGATAGTTTCTCGACTCAAGGGGACAGGTACTTTTGTAACACTTTTCCCCCTTGAGAAAAAGTTTCTGTCTTTCACGTCTGCAAAGCTTACAACTTGCGTCAGTATATCTTGCCATTTAATATCTTATAGTTTGTTTTGTAAATATATTTTTAAAGTAAAACCGTTAGACCCTTCTTCTTTTTGGAGGCCTACAACCATTGTGAGGTAGCGGTGTAATATCTTTAATAGATGTTATTTCCAATCCTGCTGTATTGAGTGCTCTAACAGCCGCATCACGTCCAGAGCCGACTCCTTTAATCAAAACATCAACTTTTCTGAGTCCAAGATCGTATGCTTCTTTTGCTGCAGCTTCAGCCGTAACCTGAGCAGCAAAAGGTGTATTTTTTTTCGACCCTTTAAAACCATTCTTCCCCGCTGATGACCAGGAAATGGTATTTCCATAAATATCAGTAATAGTAACTATAACATTGTTGAAAGTCGCTTTAATATGAGCGATTCCGTTTGCGTCTACTTGAATTTTTTTCTTAGCCTTTTTATAAGTCTTTGCCAATTTCTATATATTTAGTTTTCAAAACTCAGATTATTAATTATTTCTTAGCTGTAGCTTTTTTCTTACCAGCAACGGTTTTTCTCTTACCCTTCCTCGTTCTGGCATTAGTTCTTGTACGTTGACCACGAACCGGCAATCCTCTACGGTGTCTCTTCCCTCGATAGGTGCCAATATCCATAAGCCTTTTTATATTCATCTGTATCTCTGACTTAAGAGCACCTTCTATTTTCAGTTCACCTACAGCATTACGAATTTGATTGACCTGATCATCAGTAAGGTTTGACACCTTTATATCCTCATTGATTCCTAACTTCGATAAAATCTTCCTTGAAGTTGAAACTCCAATGCCATAAATTGAAGTTAGTGCAATGACTATTCGCTTGTTTCTTGGTAAATCAATTCCCGCTATTCTCGCCAATTTTATATCTCCTGATTAATTTCTAAATTATCCCTGCCTTTGCTTATGTTTTGGGTTTATACAAATAACCCTCACAACGCCTTTGCGCTTTATTATCTTACACTTATCACACATTTTTTTGACTGAACTTCTCACTTTCATAGAAATTTTCCCTCTTTCGAATTTTCTAAAAATCTATTTGTACCGATAAATAATTCTTCCTTTTGTTAAATCATAAGGAGATAATTCAACCGTAACTTTATCACCCTGTAATATCCTGATATAATGCATTCTCATTTTCCCTGAGATATGTGCTAATACTTCGTGACCATTCTCCAATCTGACCCTAAAGGTTGTATTGGGAAGAATCTCAGTTATAATCCCATCAACTTTTATAGCATCTTGCTTTGGCAATTTTTACAAAGTTAAAATCTCAGGTTTAGAATTCGTTATTAAAATAGTATGTTCAAAATGAGCACTTGGCTCTCCATCTTTTGTTACCATAGTCCAACCATCTGCCTTTATCTTTATTTCATACGTCCCTGAATTAACCATCGGTTCAATCGCAAGGGTCATCCCCTTATATAACTTCTGAGTATTATATTTACTATAGTAATTTGGCACTGCAGGTTCCTCATGCAATTTAGAGCCTATTCCGTGTCCCACAAGTTCCCTCACTACTGAAAAACCATTACCTTCTACATAATTCTGAATTGCACAAGCAATATCGTTTATTGTATTGTTAGGTATTGCTTGTGTAATACCTTCATAAAGAGATCTTTCAGTAACCTGCAACAACTTTTTTTTCTTCTGTGAAATTTCCCCTACCGGATATGTATACGCAGCGTCTCCATAATAGCCATCTTTCAAAACTCCAACATCTATTGAAACAATGTCTCCCTCTCTAAGTATTCGCTTTCCAGGAATTCCATGAACAACTTCCTCATTTACCGATACACAAGCACTCGCCGGAAATGGATTTTTTCCTCCTCCATAACCTTTGAATGCCGGTTTCCCACCTCTGGAAATAATGTAATCTTCAATAACTCTATCAATCTCAGCAGTGGACACACCAGCTACTATAAACTGCTTAATATGTTTAAGAACATCTGAAACAATTTTACAACTGACTCGCATTTTTGCGATTTCATCTTCGGTCTTTATTAACCCCATACTAAAATCTACGGGACTTTAACTTTGTTCCCTTCATAAAGCCATCATAGTGTCGCATTATTAGATGTGATTCTACCTGTTGTAAAGTATCAAGTGCAACTCCCACAACAATCAAAAGGCTCGTACCACCGAAAAATTGTGCAAGCCCTGATGTAATCCCCATTTTTGTTAAGAAAGTGGGGATTATTGCTATAATAGCAAGAAATATTGATCCTGGTAATGTTATCTTTGTAAGAATATTATCTATAAAATCACTCGTCGGTTTTCCAGGTCTAACACCGGGGATAAAACCACCCTGCTTCTTCATATTGTCAGCAACATCTTTTGGGTTGAACGCAATTGCCGTATAAAAGTATGTAAAAAATACTATCAAGAGAGCATAAACAAACGAATAAAAGAAACTCGAATAGTCAAAATATCGGGCAACTGACTGCATAAAATCACTTTCCGGGAAAAATGTTAAAATTGTGCTCGGAATAAACATTATTGATTGAGCAAAAATTATTGGCATCACACCAGCCTGATTAACTTTCATAGGTATATACTGGGTTACACCTCCAAAAACTTTTCTTCCCACAACACGCTTTGCATACTGAACGGGAATTTTCCGGGTTGCAACAGTAACCGCAATAACACCAGCTATAATAAGAATAAGTCCCGCAATATAAACCGCTTCCATAAGTATATTGCGTTCGCCCGATATAACAATTTTTGCTTCGTTAAGGACCGAATATGGGAATCTATCAATAATCCCGATAAAAATAATCAGGGAAATTCCGTTACCAATACCCCTTTCTGTAATTTGTTCCCCAAACCACATCAACAAAATCGTACCAGCTGTCAAGAAAATTACAGTTGACATTGTAAAGGTAAAATGGGAAACGTCGGGATTCAAAATGCTAATACCCCCTTCTGTCCTCGAAGCAAGTTGTACACTAACACCCCATGCTTGTAAAGCAGCAACTGGAATAGTTAAAAGCCTGGTTAACTGATTAATTTTTTTCCTTCCTTCTTCACCTTCTTTCTGTAACTTCTGGAAATAAGGGAAAACAGCACCAAGCAGCTGTATAATAATGGATGCACTAATATATGGCATTATTCCCAGTGAAAATATTGCCGCTTTGTAAAATGCACCACCTACAAATAAATCATACAAATCAAATAACGAACCCGGCTGACTTTTAGATGATTCCATCGCAACTAACAAAGAAGCATTTACACCCGGTATTGTAATATGCGCTCCAATCCTCACAACAATTAGCAGAGCTATCGTAAAAAGGATTCTGGATCTTAACTCTTCAATTTTAAAGATGTTTCTGAAGTTCTCTACAAACCCACTCATACTATTATTGCTTTCCCTCCGAGAGACTCAATTTTTTCAATTGCAGTTTTGCTGAATGCCTCAGCAGAAATTTCAACTTTAGTTTTCAAATCACCATTACCCAAAATTTTAAGGGGGAGGTTTTTATTTTTGATGAAATTTCTAGAAATGAAAAACTCTTTATTGAGGTTGGATGTTTCTTTTATTTTGCCTTCGTCTATAAATTTTTGAATATCACCAAGATTAAGTATATTAAACTTTACCTTGTTGATATTCGTAAATCCAAACTTTGGAACCCGTCTTTGCAATGGCATTTGACCACCCTCAAACCACGCTTTATGTTTATGACCTGAACGGGACTTTGCACCATTCATTCCTCTGGTTGACGTACCTCCATAACCAGAACCCTGTCCTCTGCCAATACGTTTTTTCTTACGTTTAGAACCTTCCGCATATTTTAGATTGCTTAGTATATCCATTTAGTCTAAACTGAAAATTTGATTTAATTTAATAAAATTCCTTTGTCCGCTTTCGCGGACAAAGGAATTAAAGTTTCTATCTCAAGCAATTAGAAGTGAACATTTAACATTATGCTTGCAATACCAGTGCCAAATACTGTTGATTTTGGTCCCTTTAATTCAATAGTTGTTGCACCAGAAGTGGATTTTGCAGTTGGTTGACTATTCATCGCAAATCCAAGAGTGTACTTTCCACCAAGTGAAAGTCCCGGAGTAAAGTACCAATCAAAACCAAAGTTCACACCAGCACCGAAGGAATTTCCAGAATATTCAATTTTGTTAGTAGTTGTTCCAACGGTAATTTCTTGTGTGCTGCTTCCCATACCAAAGTTGGCATTAAGTCCAAGATATGGTGACACACTGTAAAGAGACTTAAAGTGATAGTTAGCATCAACTGAAAGACCAAATGTTGTTGAGCTCATACTTGCAGTTGCACCAGCCCAGGTTGGTTCTTCCTTTGAATATCCAAAATTCAAACCAAATTGCAATGCAATTTCTGGTGTTACATAGTATTGGAACCCAACACCAAATAGGTTGTTGATTCTCGTGTTAGCGGTATCCTGGAATTCAGTAAATGAACCTGAATAAACAGCACCCAGGTTTGGGCTAACAAAAGGTGAATACATAAACACAAAGTTCTTTGAGCCTTTATAGATTTCAGGCTTGGTTCCATCCCATCCCTTATTAGCTTGTGCAAAGGTCAGGGTAGAAGCAAAAAGAACTAATGTTAAAACAGCTAACAGTTTTTTCATTTTTTCCTTCCTTTTAAGTTTTTAAATGAGTTTTTAAAGAATGTTTTATTTTAAACAGATGGTGAAGCAAAGCTTTCTTATTTATTATTAATAACTTCAAACTTTACTAAATGTTTCACTTTTTCTATCATTCCTCTTATTTGAGGAGTGTCTTTCTTTATTACTGTCTTGTTAATTTTGCCCAATCCCAGGGCTTTAATTGTTTTCTTCTGGTCAACACTCCTATCAATTATACTTCTAACTTGTGTAATTTTAATAGTTTTATTCATTTTAATCAAGATAAAAATAATTCTTTAAGCGACATATCTCTTTTGGAAGCCGCAGTTCTTGCATCATAAAGCGACTGCAAGGCTTTCATAGTAGCTTTAACAACATTATGGGGATTGGAGGAACCTAACAATTTTGTCAACACATCCTGCACCCCAGCACTCTCCAGTACTGCTCTTACACCACCACCAGCAATCAGACCAGTTCCCGGAGAAGCAGGTTTAAGTAAAACTTTAGCAGCACCATATTTTCCTATTATTGGAAAAGGAATTGTCCCTTTAACTATTGGGACTTCCACAATCTGTTTACGGGCATCTTCAACACTTTTTCTAATAGAATCACTCACCTCATTTGCTTTTCCAAGCCCAATTCCTACATGTCCTTTCCCATCACCTACAACGCTCACAGCACTAAAGCTAAACCTCCGTCCACCTTTAACAACTTTTGCAACTCTGCTAATGTGAACCAACTTTTCTTTTAATTCTAAATCGCTGGCTTTTATCAATTTCTTATTCATTCTTGCTTGTAAAATAAGTTTTTATTTTTTTAATATCAAGATAAAAAGCTTTTTTATACTCAGTTCTCAGGGGAGGATTCGAACCTCCACTAACGGCTCCAAAGGCCGCTGTCCTGCCATTAGACGACCCGAGAATTACCTCTAAAATTCCAATCCCTTCTCACGGGCTCCGTCTGCAACTGCTTTCACTCTACCATGATAAAGATATCCGTTTCTATCAAAAACCACCTTTTTTATATTTGCCTGCAATGCTTTCTCCGCTATTGCCTGTCCCACTATCTTACTTTTTTCTATCTTCCCCTTTATATCTTTGACTTTTTCTGATATTCCTTTTTCAAGGGTTGAAGCAGATAACAAAGTTTTACCCTCATCATCATTCACCAATTGAGCATAAATATGATTCAAGCTTCTATATACAACCAATCTTGGCCTTTCAGCTGTACCTTTAATTTTCTTTCTTATCTTAAACTTTATTTTTTCTCTTCTGGTAATATTCTTTTTCATCGCTTATTCTACTCTTATTTTTTCAAAAAGTTCAGAATTATTTTGCTGCAGTCTTTCCTGCTTTTCTCCTGATGAATTCACCTTCAATTTTAATACCTTTGCCCTTGTAAGGTTCAGGTTTTCTAAAAGAGCGAATCTTTGCAGCAACTAATCCTACAAGATATTTGTCTATACCACTTACTATAATATTATTCGGAGCAGGAACTTCTATCTTTACTTCCGGAGGCCCCTGAAAAACAATAGGATGTGAGTATCCTACACTTAATACCAGATAGTTATCCTTCATTTCAGCTTTGTAACCTATTCCCACAAGCTCTAACTTTTTTGTATATCCTTCAGTAACTCCAACAATCATATTTTGCAATAACGCCCTATATAGTCCATGTAAAGCTTTTGTCTTTTTCAACTCATTAGTACGGGTAAAAATAACTTCTTTATCATTAATCTCAACATTGATATCACCCTTCACTTCCATTTGTAACGTTCCTTTTGGACCAGTAACCTTAAGAACATTTCCTGTTTTTTCAACTTTTACCCCGCTTACTATTTCTACAGGCTTTTTACCTATTCTACTCATAATTAATACTGATTTTTAATTTTACCAAATTTCACAAATAATCTCGCCACCTATATGTTCCTGTCTGGCTCTTTTATCTGTCATTAAACCTTTGGAAGTCGAAATAATAGCAATACCAAGACCATTTCTAACACGTGGTAATTCATCCGCCGAAACATATCTCCTTAATCCGGGAGTACTTATTTTTTTCAGGCCTCCAATTACACTCTCTCCATTCTTATATTTCAATTTTATACTCAGATATCTTTTCCCACCTTCAGATTCTACAACAGTATAATCATATATAAACTTCTGTTCTTTCATAATCTCTGCTATCTTAATCTTCATATTCGAAGCAGGAATATCAACTGACCGTTTTTCTGCCTTAATGGCATTTCTTATTCTTGTTAAAAAATCCGCTACTGGATCTGTCATTGACATAATTCTATAAACTCCTATATTAAAATTACCAACTTGATTTTGTTATTCCTGGAATCTTACCCTGCAAAGCTAACTCCCTGAACACAAGACGTGAAATTCCAAACTTCCTATAATAGCCACGCGCTCTACCGGTACTGTTACATCTATTATGTAACCTTGTTGGGCTACTGTCTCTTGGCAACTTTGCCAATCCAGCCCAATCACCTTTTGCTTTCAATTCCTTTCGCTTTTCAGCGTACTTTTTTACGAGTCGTTCCCTTCTTTCCTGCCTTGCTATTAGTGATTTTCTTGCCATCTAAATTTATCTTATATTTATAAAAGGCATTCCAAATAACTTAAGTAATTCGTAAGCTTCCTCATCTGTCTTTGCCGTCGTAACAAACGTAATATCCATTCCACTAATCCTATTGACATTATCAACATTAATTTCAGGGAAAATAATCTGTTCCTTGATACCCATCGTGTAATTTCCTCTCCCGTCAAAAGACTTATCCGACAGACCCCTGAAATCCCTGATGCGGGGAATTGACACATTTACCAACCTGTCCAAAAATTCATACATACGTGCATTCCTTAATGTTACACGAACTGCTATATTCATTCCCTGTCTTAATTTGAAATTCGATACAGATCTTTTTGCTTTTACAACTACAGGTTTTTGACCTGTTATTGCTTCAATTTCTTTAACTGTTGTCTCAATAATTTTAGGATCAGACACCGCAGCTCCTGCACCCACATTAATAACAATCTTTGTGAGTTTTGGAACCTGCATTATGTTTCTGTAGTTAAACTTCTTCATTAATTCTGGAACAATTCTATCTCTGTAAATCTCAAGAAGTCTTACAGGGACCTTTTCCTCTACAAAAGCTTCTTCTTTTGCTTTACCCTGCTTTTTCTTAGTCTGAACGTCTGAAGCTGGTTGTTTTTCTTTTTTTCTCTCTTCCTTGCTTTTTGCCATACTAATTATGTTAATATAATTTCACCCGATTTTTTACTCTTACGCATTCTCTTGACTTTTCCGGTCGTTTCATCTTTTACTAATTCAACTCCTATTCTTGTTGGCTCATTCGTTTTTGGACATATTAATTGGACATTAGAAATATTTATCGGAGCTTCTCGTCTAATTATTGCACCTTGTGGATTTTTCTGATTAGGTTTTGTATGACGATGTATAATATTAACACCTTCAACAATCACCCGACCTTTTTTTCTATCCACATACAAAATTTTTCCCACTGCTCCACGAGAGTTTCCGCTAATAACTTTCACAATATCGTTTTTCTTTAATCGTGTTTTTTTCATACTCTTTTAAAATTAGATTACCTCTGGTGCCAATGAAATAATTTTCATAAATTGCTTTTCCCTCAACTCGCGTGCAACAGGACCAAAAATACGTGTTCCTCTCGGCTCACTTTGTGCATTAATCAATACAGCAGCATTTTCATCAAATTTTATGCAACTTCCATCTTTTCTTTTTACTTCTTTTACAGTCCTAACAATTACCGCACGCGAAACCTCACCTTTTTTTACTGCACCTCCGGGAATCGCAGATTTTACAGACACTACAATAACATCTCCCAGACTTGCATATCGTCTGTCTGAGCCACCAAGAACCCGAATGCAGCGTACAGACTTTGCGCCCGAATTATCAGCCACTGTCAAATTTGTTTCTTCTTGTATCATCGCAATATCTCCTATATCTACTTACTAAATATTACTTACTTGGCTCTTTCAATAATTTCTACAAGTCTCCAGCGTTTCCTCTTACTCAATGGTCTGGTTTCCATAATTTTCACCTTGTCCCCAACTTTACATTCATTATTTTCATCGTGTATAATAAACTTCGTTGTCTTTTTATAATACTTCTTATACAAAGGGTGCATCACTCTCCGCTCTATGGAAACCGTAGCAGATTTATTCATTTTATCACTAACAACTACACCCACACGTATTTTCCTTCGTGTCAAACGCTTTCCTTTTTCAATTGCAGTCGTTGTTAAATTCTTATCGTCTGTCATTTACCTGTATCCTGTTTATTTTCTTGTTCTTGTTTTTCTCTTTGTTTCAGAAGTGTAAGGATTCTTGCTATTTCGCGTTTTGTATTTTTTAAAGCTTTAAAATTCTCCAATTGCCCCGCAGCATGTTGAAAACGATAGTTCTCCAGTGCCTCATAAGCATCTTTTAAAGCATTCTGTAAATCTTTAGTTGATAAATCTTTTAACTGATAAAATTTCATTGTTATGCAATTCTTTTAACAAACTTAGTTTTAACTGGTAATTTATGTGAAGCAAGACGAAATGCCTCCTGAGCTACTGATTCTGATACCCCATCCACTTCAAACATAATTTTGCCCGGTTGAACAACTGCTACCCAATACTCGGGAGCACCTTTACCTTTACCCATACGTGTTTCTGCTGGTTTCTTAGTTACAGGTTTATCCGGGAATATTCTTATCCATACTTTCCCGTCTCTCTTCATAAATCTTGTAAGTGCTATTCTGGCAGCTTCAATCTGTCTGTCCGTAATCCACGCAGCTTCTAAAGTTTTTAGCCCATAGGTACCAAATGCTACCAGATTACCTCGCGTAGCCTTACCTTTTCGGTTGCCTCTCTGAGACTTTCTGTATTTTACCCGTTTCGGCATTAACATAGTACAAAACTCCGATTATCTTAATTATTCTTTATTAAATTTTTCACCAAGACAAATCCACACCTTGACACCTATAGCACCATAGATAGTGTGAGCCGTTACTGATGCATAATCTATATCAGCACGTAAAGTTTGTAAAGGAATCCGTCCTTCTTTGTATTGTTCAGAACGTGCAATTTCAGCGCCATTTAATCTTCCACTGCACATTACTTTGATCCCTTCTGCTCCAGCCCTCATTGTCGAAGAAATTGCCATTTTCATAGCCCTTCTAAATGAGGCACGTTTAGCTATCTGCTGAGCAATATTTTCTGCAACTAACCGAGCACTCAGTTCAGGTTTCTTTATCTCTAATACATTAATCTTAACCTCACTCTTCGTTAACTTTTTAATTTCTTCCTCAAGCGATGTAATTTCTTTACCGCTTCGTCCAATAACAAAACCTGGTTTTGAAGTTTCAATAGTAAGATTTATTTTAGTGTTTTTGGAAGTCCTTTCAATTAAAATCTTTGCAATACCTGCATTCTCCAATCTCTTGGAAAGATAATTCCTTATAAAAGCATCATTCTTAAGGTTGGCTCCAAAATTTTTCTGATCATACCAGCTTGATTCCCAGGTATTAATGACTCCCAGTCTAAACCCTATTGGATGTGTTTTCTGTCCCAATAAATCTCCTTTAAAATTTTATTTAGTTTTTTCTTCAATATTTTCTACAACAAGAGTTAAATGTGCCGATCGTTTCCTGATTCGATACGCTCGCCCATGCGGGGCTGGTAACATCCTTTTTAAAGAAGGTCCACCATCTACATACGCCTCTTTAACCAGAACCTTATCTTTATCAATTCGCCCGGTATCCAGTTTCTTCATCAAATTATCATAAGCTGAAAGTAATGTCTTTTCAACCACCTTAGCAGCATGTTTCTTTGAGAACCTCAGAATTGCTAGCGCTTCCTCTACATTCTTATCACGAATCAAATCTACTACAAGTCTCATCTTCCTTGGTGACGACCCTATATATCGTGCTAATGCTCTGGCTTCCATCACTTCTTACCCCCCGCCTTTTCTTCTTTTCTCTGCCCTGAATGCGCTCTAAATGTTCTGGTCATAGCAAATTCTCCCAATTTATGTCCAACCATATTTTCTGTTATATAAACTGGAATAAATTTATTGCCATTATGGACATTGAATGTATGCCCAATAAACTCAGGTATAATAGTACTTGCCCTTGACCAGGTTTTTATAGCTGCTCTTTGTTTTAATTGTTTCTGTTTTTCAACTTTTTCTAACAACTTAGGATCAAAATAAGGTCCCTTTTTTAGCGAACGAGCCATTTACTATTTCCTCTTTTTAACTATAAACTTATTAGATATTTTTCTTTTCTTTCGAGTCTTGTAACCCTTGGCTGGTAACCCCCATGGACTCACAGGATGACCACCACCAGAAGTCTTCCCTTCTCCACCTCCCATAGGATGATCTACTGGATTCATTGCAACACCTCTTACATGTGGTCTAATACCTAACCATCGGGACCTTCCTGCTTTACCAAGACTAATATTTTCATGGTCAATATTTCCAACTGTTCCTATTGTTGCTTTACATTCCGACTCAATTAATCGTACCTCGCCAGAAGGTAATTTAACCTGACAATACTTTTCATCCTTTGCAAGTATCTGAGCATTTGCACCAGCACTGCGAGCTAACTGGGCACCCTTACCAGGTTTCAGTTCAATGTTATGTATAAAAGTACCAAGTGGAATATCACCTAATTTCATTGTGTTGCCGACTTTCAATTCAGCATCTGATGATGACTGTACCGTCTCCCCTATCTTCAAACCATCAGGAGCAATGATGTATGCCTTCTCACCATCAGGATATTGAATAAGGGCAATCCTGGCTGATCGGTTTGGATCATATTCAATTGCAATAACCCTTGCTTCATCACTTCGACTGCGTTTAAAGTCTATGATTCTATATTTCCTTTTATGACCACCACCTCGATGACGAGAAGTAACATGACCATGGCTATTCCTGCCCCCGCTCTTCTTTAGTGGCGCAGTTAAAGATTTTTCCGGTTCCGTTTTTGTTATCTCCTCAAAAGTTGAAACCGTATAAAATCTTGTTGCCGGCGTTACTGGCTTTAATTTTCTAAGTGCCATTGAATTAATCTTTTACGATTCAAAAATTAGAAACTTCAAATTACTTAAATTCTTAAAAAAAGTCAATAAAGAAAAACTCCCCCCTATATAAAATTTTTTACCTACCCTTAGGATTTATTCTTTACTGTTTCAGAGTAGCAATTATGTCTGATATCTTTACGTTATCCGCTTCCGCATTGAAGTTAAGTATTACTCTATGTCTTAATACAGGATCGGCTATTTTCAATACATCTTCCCTTGAAGGCGTAAACCTTCCATCAAGTAGAGCAAGCGCCTTTGCTCCGAGAATAAGATATTGACTGGCGCGTGGACCTGCTCCCCAGCTGACATAATCTTTTATAATCTTTGGAGTCTCATCATATTGAGGCCTGGTACAACGAACAAGATTAACTGTAAATTCATATACTTCATCAGCAACCGGCATTCTTCTCAATAATTGCTGAAAATTTATTATTTCATCACGTCTTAAAATTATTTCTAATTTAGCTTCATAACTACTGGTTGTATTCTTCACGATATCAATCTCTTCCGGTTTCTCAGGATAACTTATCATCAAACTATACATAAATCTGTCCAGTTGTGCTTCGGGGAGAGGATAAGTCCCTTCCTGTTCAATGGGGTTTTGAGTAGCAATTACAAAAAAAGGCTCTTCAAGTGTATATGAAATTCCCGCAACTGTAACCCTGTGTTCTTGCATTGCTTCTAATAGTGCAGATTGTGTTTTAGGGGGCGTTCGGTTTATTTCATCAGCTAAAATTATATTCGCAAATACAGGACCTTTAACAAACTTGAAGTTTCTATTACCATTGTTGAAGTCAAGTATTTCCGTACCTGTGATATCAGCAGGCATTAAATCAGGTGTAAATTGAATTCTGCTAAATTTCAGATCAAGTACTTCTGAAATGGTTTTTACAAGCAACGTCTTTGCAAGACCAGGTACACCTATCAATAAACAATGCCCGTTACAAAGAATTGCTGCCAGAACCAGTTCTACTATTTTATCCTGACCTACTATGACCTTTTTAATTTCTTTCCTGAGGTCATTATATTTTGCCTTTAATATGTTAACTAACTCAGAATCAGAATGTTTACTGAAATCTATATCCATTATTGTAAGTCCTTTATATTTGTAATTACTTTAATTGTGCCAAGAGATTCAAAGTCTTTGACAAGTTTATCTACCTCTCCTGAGATACAAATACTAATGTTATCTGAATCTAAATATTTGTTCGCAACTTCCAGAACATCCTCCCTGCTAACACTATTAACTTTACTAATAAATGTATCATAATAATTTTTTTCAAGTTCATAAAATTCAAGATTAATTATATGAGTTGCAATTGCATTTGCAGTTTCAAATTGCAATGGAAAATTCCCTGTTACATAGTTCTTTACAGTTTCAAGTTCTTCTTCTTTAACAAAATTAGCTCTCATTTTATTAATTTCTTTAAGAACTTCTTCCACAGCTGCTCGGGTTTGTTCAGTTTTTACATTCGTCTCAACACAAAAATCACCCGCCCACTTATAATAACTGAAAGATGACCTGGCACCATAGGTATATCCGTGAATTTCCCTAAGATTGCGATTAATTCGTGAAGTAAAGTACCCCCCCAATATCATATTCATCACATATATCTTTATATAATCAGGATTATCACGTGTAACACCAATATGCCCCATCTGAATTTCAGATTGAACAGCCCCCTTTTTTTCAACTAAATAAATATTAATACCTTGTTCTTTTGACAAACTAACAGTTTGTTTCCTCACTTCACCTATACTCGGAACTTCTATGAATTTAGAAGTAATTAATTCCTCTACCTCTCCAACTGTGATATCTCCTACAACTGCGAGGATTAGATTATCAGGCTTATAATATTTTTCATAAAAATTAACTATATCATTACGTGTAATTGAATTAACCGAGTCCTCATTCCCTTTAACATCAAAAGAATAAGGAGTGTTTTTGTAAACCGATTTCTTAAATAGCCGTTCTGCCAGATAATCAGCTTCATCAAATTCAGATATGATAAAATTAAGCAGTTGGTATTTCTTTCTATCAAGTTCAGATTGTTCAAATGCCGGCTGCCAGACTATATCAGAAACAAGTTCAAAAACTTCGTTCAGGTATTTTTTCATACAGTTACTATAGATATAAGTTGCATCGTATCCGCAACCTGTTGATACTACTGCCCCATAATAATCTATTTGCTCAGATAACTCCGTAGCAGATAATTTCTTCGTCCCTTGAGTAAGAAGTTTTGAAACCAGATGGGCAACTCCTGATTTAAAGCCTGTATCAAAAAATGCACCTGTCTTGAAAACAAATCTAGTTGTAACTAATGGAAATTCTGAATCTTCAACTATAAATAATTTTATTCCATTGGCAAGAGTCTTCTCAAAGTATGGAGGAAATTTAACATCTTTTAAATGCTCAAATTTAGGAATTAAATCCTCATTCGATATTAACATTAGGAATATAATTTAATTCAACTTTCTTGTCTTCTGAAAGAAACGTTCTGGACACTTCTGTTATATCACTCGAAGATAAAAGCTGGTATCCAGCATATTCATTAAAAACAAAATCTGCTGATTTCCCCATTAGAGAAATTTCCGTTATTCTTTCTGCCAGGTATGAACCAAGCTGTAAACTTTGATAATATTCCGTAAGTATTTTGTTCCTAGCCTTTTCCACTGCTCTTGCTGGGATTAGACCTTTCTCAATTATTTCAAGATAATTCATAAATTTTTCATCTATTATTTCTTTCTTTCCGTCCTTTGTGTAATAAAACTCTATAGTGAATAAACCTGCATATCTATATGGTATTAAATAACTTTCAATAGACTGAAGATGTTTTTCATCCCTGACTAAGACCTTAAATAGTTCACTACTTTCCCCCCCAGCAATGAGTTCTGTTATCATCTGAAGTGCAAAATATTCTCGCGTTAAAAATCCAGGTGTCCTATAATAAATAAATTCTCCCGGTAAACTTATATTATCAGCAAATGTTTTTTCCACTGATTTTGGGGATTGTTCACTAACATAATATTCTGGGATTTTACTACTTCCTGTATAAAAACCTCCAAAATATTTTTCAAGTAAATCCTGCATTTTACTCACCTCGATATCTCCCACAACAGCAATCACTGAATTACCAAAATCATAATTCTTCTCATAGAAATCTTTTACATCTTGAAGGGTTATTGTCTGAATCTCATCTCTGTATCCTATAACCGGCGTCCTATATACTGTTCCCTCAAATAGATATGCTGATGCTTGTTCAAAAGCTGTCCCATAAGGCGCATTATCATAATACATTGACCTCTCTTCAGTAACAACACTTTTTTGAATTCTAAAACTGTCTTCCGTTATTCTAAAATCGCTAAATCTTTCTTTCTCCAACCACAGGAGAAACTCAATACTACTGGATGGAATATTCGCTATATATATTGTATAATCTTGATTTGTAAAAGCATTACTGTTTCCCCCGCGGAAATGTAACAAATCATCATAATTATTAGCGTTGACATCAGGACCATTCTCAAACATCAAGTGTTCAAGCAGATGTGCTGTTCCCGATTTACCTGGTAAATCATCCTTTGCACCCGCAGGAAATCCTATAGTTAGTGTAACTACAGGAATCTGTTCCTTTTTTACACAGTGAACTTTTATATTATTAGAAAGAGTAAAACTTTCTATTTGAATTATTTTACTTTCAATCATTACTTTGGCTCATATATTAGTTTAAACACACAGTCCTTACGAATATATTTCTCCACGGCTTCTAAAATCTCAGTTGGTGTTATAGAAAGATATTTTTCTATCTCTTCATTTATCATCTCAGGTTTTCGGAACCGTATCCAGTTCATTAATATACTCAAATTTACATTTTGTATTAAATACAATTTAGAAAAATGTGCAAACTCAATTTTGTTTTTTATTGTATTATACTCTTTTGAGGTTAGACCATTATTTACCAGCATATTTATTTCAGCAAAAATTTCTTTTTCAATAAGTTCAAGGTTTACGCCTTGGTTTGCAAGAGCATATATTATCATTACGCCTGCTTTCATTAAAGTATAATCCAGCACAAAAAGAGAATTAGCATATTTCTTCTCATATACTAAATTCTTAAACAACCTGCTACTTTTACTGTTTCCTATTGTATTTACAAAATACTCCCATATATATTCTTCCCGACTCCCCGCAGGGGGAATAGGAAAAGCAAGATACAGAGCAGCAAGCGAAACATTATCCTTTATAATTTTAGGCTCAAATTCAGCACAACTAACTTCAAAGCTAAACTCTTCAACATCTACTCTTTTTTTGTTTATATCACCAAAGTATTTTTCAATTTTTTCTATACATTTATCAATATCAATATCACCAGAAATAGCAATTGCAGCTCTGCAGGGAGTATAATAAGTGTCGTAAAATTCTTGTGCTACATCAACAGTTATATTTTCAATGTCTTCCTTTATGCCAATTACAGGAGTTTGATAAGGAGTACCTTTAAAAACAGTTGATAATATATTTGTCATTGCTGTTCCATAAGGAACATTATCATAACGAGAAAGCTTTTCTTCAATTACAACACTTTTTTGATTTTCAAGATTAATTTCATCTATATCAAGCCACCTCATGCGTTCAGATTCAAGCCAGAGAATTGTTTCAAGATGATTGGACGTCACCGTAGTATGGTATATAGTAAAATCGTGATGTGTAAATGCATTACAATACCCCCCACATTCCTGAACTATCTCAAAATGCTGGTTTTTCTTTACATTCTTTGAGCCCTGAAACATCATATGTTCAAAGAGATGAGCAATACCTTTTTGTCCGGGTTTTTCATACCGAGAGCCCACCTCGTAGCCTATCGCAATATTTACTATGGGCATTTTTCTATTCTGGAATAAAATACATTGTAACCCATTACCCAGCTTATATTCTCTCAACACTATTTTCACTCTAATGCTATGTCTTTTTATAAAACTTATAAGATACTAAATTATTTAGTAAAAATATATAGTAAATTTATACTTGATACTCCAAATTATTTTGATTTACTTTAAAAAGTAAAGAGTTATGTTGTCGTCTATATAAATACTATTATGAAAGTAATAAAATTTTTTTATAGAGTCCTCGCATTATTAATTATCATAGTTATTTTTTATAGTTCCTCCTTTGCACAATTTGGCAAGAATAAAACTCAGTACAAAGAGTTCAAATGGAAGTATATTCAAACAAAACACTTTGATATATATTTCTATGAGGATGGATATCCTCTTGCTGAATTCGCTGCTGCAGTAGCAGAATCGTCTCTTACTTCCCTGTCTAATAATATAGATTATACAATTGCTAATCGAATTCCACTGGTGATTTTCAATTCACATAATGATTTCCAGCAAAATAATATTATCGAAGAATACCTCCCCGAAGGAGTTGGAGGAGTTACTGAGCTCTTTAAAAACAGAGTCCTTGTGCCTTTTGAAGGAAATTATGAACAGTTCAGACACGTGATACATCACGAACTTCTTCATGCTTTTATGAACGATATGTATTATGGAGGATCAATTCAAAATATTATCTCAAAAAATATCTCACTTGTATTCCCAATATGGTTTAACGAAGGAATGGCCGAAGTACAGAGCTTGAATGGTCTGGATATTGGCACAGATATGTACATTAGAGATGCCATAATAAATAACTACCTGCCACCCATTGAATATTGTGATGGTTATATGGCATATCGTGGAGGACAAAGCTTTTTTGCATTCTTGATAGATGAGTACGGTGAAGACAAAATTGGAAAGCTGATGAACAATATAAAAAGTCTGGGAAATGTTGAAGAGGGCTTCAAAGAAACATTTAAAATTGAAATAGATAAACTCTCCGAAAAGTGGCATAAATATGAAAATCAAAAATACTGGAGTGAGTCAATAGGCCGTAAAGATGTAACAGACTTTGCTAAAAATCTTACAGACCATACAAAAGAAGGCGGTTTTTATAATATTTCTCCAAAAATCTCTCCAAATGGTCAACAATTTGTATTCATCTCAAATAGAGATGATTTTTTTGATGTGTTTCTGGCTGATGCCAACACAGGAAAAATTCTCGATAAGTTAGTAAGTGGGAATACTACAAGTAACTTTGAGGAACTACAGGTATTGACCCCGGGATTAACCTGGTCACCTGACAGCAGGAAAATAGCAATTAGTGTAAAAGCAGGCGAAAAAGATGCTATTTTCATTATCGATGTCTCAAGTGGAAAAGAAGAAAAAATCTCACCTCCTTTAAATGTAATTTCGTACGTAACCTGGTCACCCACAAATGAATATCTTGCTTTTGTAGGAGTGGATAAAGGACAATCAGATATTTACATATACAACTTAAAAACAAAAAAACTCCAAAAAATCACTGATGATGTTTTCTCTGACTCTCATCCAGTTTGGAGTCCCGATGGTAAATTTATCTATTTTTCTTCTGACAGAGGGGATTACCTGAATAAAAGTATGTTGCCGGAGGATTTTAAAATGTCCAGATATAATTCTTCCGGAAAAAACATTTATAAAATTGACGTCTCTACAGGCAACATTACAAGAATTACCCATACAAAAGGATTTACAAACGCCTACATACAATTTACAGGGGATTATAAAAAAGCACTCTATGTTTCTGACAAAAACGGAATCAGCAATGTTTATATAATGGATATTGATTCAAGCGGCAATCTGGTTAACGAAAGACCCATTACAAATTCACTTAACCCCATTGACCAAATTTCTCTATCAGCAGATGGAAAAAAGCTTCTTTTTGTCTCACTGAATAAAGGTGGGTATGATATCTTCTCAATGGATAACCCCCTTGAAGTGGATTTAAAAGTTTCATCATTAGAACCAACCAACTTTGTAAAAAAATTACAGGTTTCACTGCACCAAAAGGATAACCTTAATAATAATAACAATAACTATATTCTTAATGATTCTCTCTCAAGTGATACTAATTTTGTTCAATCAAAAGAAAAGAAAACCTCAGAGATAAAAGATACTTTGAAAGTTTATGGAACTGATGTAGTACTAAAATTTAATAGAGTATCTTATGACACCACCTTCAAAAAAATAACCGATACTATTAATGCAAATAATTCTAATTTCATTCTTGAAGGGAATCTTAACCCTGATGGAAGCTATAAAATCAAGAATTACAAAATAAAATTTTCTCCTGATATAGTTTATGGGAATGCTGCATATTCAAGTTTTTATGGTGTCCTGGGAGTAGCACAAATCTCTTTGAGTGATTTGATGGGCGATCACAGAATTGATATCCTGACTTCAATGGTAATTGACCTTAAGAATAGTGATTATGCTGTCAGTTATTATTATTTGCCCAAAAGACTTGATTTAGGTTTTACGCTATATCATACTGCCCGATTTATATTTTATGATGAGGGACTCGGCGATAATTTATTCAGGTTTAGAAACTATGGTGGAAATATAAGCTTTGCATATCCATTTAATAAATTTAGACGAATTGATGGCTCTATTTCATTGATGAATATTACCCGTGAAAATCTTGATTTTCCTTCTGAACCCTCTGAAGAAAAATTGTTACTGGTACCATCTTTGAGCTTTGTCTTCGATAATACTCTCTGGGGTTATCTTGCTCCAAGCAAAGGAACACGGTATAATCTTACAGTTTTATCTTCTCCTAAACTCTCCTCAGATGGATTAGAATTTAGTTCATTACTGGGGGATTTTCGTCATTATATAAAACTTGGTGATGATTATAGTTTTGCTATGAGGTTTGCAGGTGGTTTTAGCGTGGGAACCAACCCTCAAAGATTTTTCATAGGTGGTGTTGATAACTGGATTAATCGGGAATTTGAAAACCATAATCTCCCTCTCGGAAGGAGTGTTCAGGAATATGCTTTTTCAATGCCGGGACTTCCCCTTCGGGGGTTTAATTACGACAGAATGTCCGGCTCAAAATATGCTTTACTAAATCTGGAACTCAGATTCCCTCTCTTTAAATATCTGATTATGGGATTATTGCCAATCGGCTTCCAGAATATTCAGGGTAACTTATTTATCGATGCTGGAACTGCCTGGTCTGATACAAAACAACTGAGGCTTTTCGAAAAAGACTCCTCTGATAAATTAACTACAAGAGATTTATTGTTAGGAACAGGCTTTGGTACACGTGCAGTAATATTTGGATTCCCCTTGAAATTCGATGTGGCGTGGAATTTTAATATGAATAAATTCTCTCAACCTAAGTATTATATCTCACTCGGACTTGACTTTTAATGCATACTAAAAAGGAAGCTTTTTAAGGCTCCCTTTTTAGCATATCCTGTATAAACCTGTTTTTTTAATTGATTTCCCAGAAAGAAGTACCTTTCAATAATTCATCAACATTTGGTTCCCCTTCTTTCTGTTTAGCAAAAGCAATCTGGTTTTCCATCTCAACTTCAAATCTACTTCTCTGTCTTCTCAAGAATATCCCAAGTGGCAAAGGCAATTCTGGATTATCTACAAACGAACTCAGGATAAACGCAAGTTCTTTTGATGTCTCATCATACACAAGTACATCGTTTATACTGTTATTACCTTTGGTAATATCAATTACAACTGGTTTCCAACCGTCAAGTTTTATTCCTTTATTCTTATTCTTCCCGAAAATCAGGGGCTTTTTATGTTCTATATATATTACTCTATCATCTTTATTCTCTTTATCTGCATAGTAATCAAAAGCTCCATCGTTAAAAATCACACAATTTTGTAATATCTCAAGAAATGAAGTCCCTGTATGTTTATAACACTCAATTATCATTTGTTGCATATGTTTTTGTTCTTTATCCATTGTACGAGCAATAAAGGTTCCATCCATTCCAAGAGCCAGCGAAACAGGATTAACTGGATATTCAACGTTCCCATATGGACTCGACTTGGTAATCTGTCCATGAATAGAAGTAGGAGAAGCTTGTCCCTTTGTCAATCCGTAAATTCTGTTATTAAACAGAAGAACATTAATATTTATATTCCGTCTTAATAAATGAATGAAATGATTACCACCTATACTGAGCAAATCCCCATCTCCGGTAGCAACCCAAACCGAAAGATCCGGATTTGCAACTTTAACCCCAGAAGCAATTGCTGTTGCCCTTCCATGTATGGTATGAAAACCATATGTATTCATATAATAAGGAAATCGACTCGAACATCCTATCCCCGAAATAAAAACAATCTTTTCTTTTTCAATACCAAGTATTTGAGCAAATGACCTCTGAACTTGCGCCAGGATTGAATAATCACCGCACCCGGGACACCATCTCACTTCATTTGATGAAGCAAAATCTTTTGGGGTATATTGAGGTTGAGCTGTTTTTTCTTCTGTTGGTGTTTGCATTTCTCTCTGATTAAATTTTTAAAATTTCTTCAATTTTCTCTTCTATTTCAAACGCTCTGATTGGCAAACCACGTACCCGATTGTATCTTATTACATCAATCAAAAATGAACTGCGAATAAGAGTAGCAAGTTGACCAAGGTTAACTTCCGGTACAAGAATATTTTTAAATTGTTTGAGAACTTTTTCTGTATTCTTTGGCATCGGATTGAGGTATTTCAGAACAGCATAAGATACTTCCCTGCCTTTAGCTCTCTGATTTTCAACTGCAGTCGCAATCGAACCTCCTGTACTCCCCCAACCAAGCACCAGCAATTCACCTGAAGGCTCTCCAAAAACTTCTAACTTTGGAATATCATTGACTATACCCTTAATTTTCTTCGACCTGATTTTTACCATATACTCATGATTATCAGGATCATAACTTACATTGCCGGTAATATGCTGCTTCTCAAGCCCGCCAATTCTATGCTCCAGTCCTTTAGTACCTGGCTTTACCCACGGACGCGCCAGAAATTCATTTCTCAAATATGGATAGAAACCCTCAGGATTGGTTCTAAAAGTAACTTTCATATTCGGTAGTTCACTCAATTTCATAACTCTCCATGGTTCTGCTCCCTGTGCTATATAACCATCAGTTAACAATATCACCGGTGTCATATATTTTAAGGCAATTCTTGCAGCCTCAACCGTCATAGCAAAACAGTCTGCCGGCGAAGACGCTGCTAAAACAGGCACCGGACATTCACCATTTCTACCATATAAAGCTTGAAACAAATCTGCTTGTTCTGTCTTAGTAGGTAAGCCAGTTGAAGGTCCTCCACGTTGAACATCAATAATAACAAGTGGAAGTTCAGCCATCACTGCTAACCCAATCGCCTCAGTCTTCAATGCCATACCAGGACCACTGGTACTTGTTGCACCCAGACAACCTGCAAATGCGGCTCCTATTGCAGTAGTAATACCGGCAATTTCATCTTCAGCCTGAAAAGTCTTCACCCCATAGCGCCTGTATTTAGAAAGATGATGTAAAATCTCTGATGCAGGAGTAATAGGATAACTCCCGAGAAATAGAGGAATGCCTGCTTTAGTAGCTGCAGCAACAAGAGCAAGTGCTACTGCTTCGTTACCGCTGATATTTCTATAAGTCCCTTTTGGAAGTTTAGCTTTCTTAACATCATATCGTGCCGTGAAAATCTCCGTCATCTCTCCATAATTATATCCCGCTTTCAATGCCCGTGTATTTGCTTCAATAAGTTCTGGATTCTTTGCAAACTTCTCCTCAATCCAATTTAGAGTGTAGTCATATTGTCGGTTATAAAGCCAATACACTAACCCAAGTGCGAAAAAGTTCTTGCATTTTGCCGCTGTCTTGGGAGAAAGGTTCATATCCTTCAGGACTTCAAGGGTTGATTTAGTCATAGGAACTTCATATACCTGATAGCGAGCAAGTGAACCATCTTCAAGAGGATTATTTTCAAAGCCTGCAAGCTCAAGGTTTCTTCTATCAAAAGAATCTGTGTTAACTATTATGGTACCATTTTTTCTCAGGTCTTTCAGGTTCACTTTTAAAGCAGCAGGATTTAATGCTACAAGCACATCTATCTTATCACCAGGAGTATGTACATCATGACTTGAAAAGTGTATTGTAAAGCCACTCACACCATATAAACTTCCAGCAGGAGCACGTATATCTGCAGGATAATCAGGAAGGGTCCCAAGATCGAAACCTTCTATTGCCACTGTATCTGAAAACTGAGACCCTGTTAACTGCATTCCGTCGCCAGAGTCCCCTGCAAAACGAATTGTTACATCATCAACCTCGCGTATGGCTATATCTCCACTGCCCTTTTTTGTACCTTCTTTCAGATCTTCTGTTTGAATTGAGTTTTCACCCATATATTTTTTGTTTATGTTTTTTAATAAATTACCAAGATAGCTCACCAACTTCAAGGCAAATGGAAATACACATTCACACCATATTATTTTAACCAAATTGCCTAAATACTCATTGTATTTCCAACTCTACTCTAATCTCAAACTGTCTAATAATATAAAATAAATATCCTTAATATAACCGCTACTGAAAATACTACCAAACCTGTATAAGAAAAAATCCTTACTACATCATTATTGTAGTAAGGATTTTTAAATCCGTAGTAAATATTAAGAACTCTTATAAACTCAAAATAGTAATTACTATTCCTTGCTTTCTTCTTTTTCAACAACAATCTTAAGATTGGCTACTATGCCTCCGAAAAGTCTGATAGGTACACTATGTTCTCCAAGTGTCTTTATCGGTTCAGCAAGAAGAATTTTTCTCCTTTCAATAGTCTCAAACCCTCTTTCTTTCAAAAGATCGTGAATCATCATAGAAGTAACAGAACCAAACAACTTTGATTCGTCAGCCGCTTTCATCTTTATTACAAGTGACAACGATTCTAATTGTTTAGCAACCTCTTCAGCCTGACGGGTTTCTTTTTCTATCTTGCGGCGTTTTTGTCTCTTAATTTCCTCAAAAGCCTTGATATTAGAAGGCGTAGCAATAACAGCTATCCCTTTGGGAATTAAAAAGTTCCTGGCATATCCATCTTTAACTTCTTTGATGTCGCCGGCAGAACCTAAATTTTCGTAATCTGTTTTTAATATAATTTTCATAACACTTATACAAATAATCTTAAAGGCAAAATAGCCTTAAAGACCTAACTGTTTTATTTTTTGAAAAATAACTACTTCTCGCTAATCAAATCTGAATCTTCCGGTGATAACAATGAATCAAAATTGTCATCCGTGAATGTCGAAGGCTCATCTTTGTCATCGTTCTGTGTCGCTCTCTTATTCAAAAATTGAATACGCCTTGCCTTGATTTCTACAATTGTCCTGTTACCACCATCTTCCGTCTTGAACGTCCTGCTTTGTAGTTCTCCATCAACAAGCACTGCATTGCCTTTTTTTAACTTGTCCCTACAGCTTTCAGCAAGTCTATTCCAGGCAACAACTCCTACGTAGCATACATCTTCTTTCCATTCATCATTCTTGTCTCTAAATCTGCGATTACTGGCAATTGAAAAATTAACTACAGGCGTCCCATTTGTAGTCTGCCTGAAAATTGGATCCTTTGTCAGATTACCAGCAATAATTACAGAATTTAATTCGGGCATCTTAAATTCAGCCATAACTTTCCTCCAAATAGTTTTGTTTAATTTTCTATTATTATACTTCTTGCATCTCTTCTTTAATATCTCCAGATTCTTCTGCTATTGTTGAATCTGTCGAAACTGATTCTCCACCTTCGGGAGCAGAAGTTTCTTCCTGCTGATTTGTTTCAGCCTTCTTCTTAAGATATAACTCTTTCTCTTCCAGCGTTCTCTTGCTCATATATATAGTCAAATATCTTAATACCGATTCGTCAATCCGATAGCTTCTTTCCAGCTTCTTTATAAAGGCTGGAGCTGCCTCAACCAAAAAACAAACGTAGTAACCATTAAGCTTCCTTCTGATAGGATATGCAAGACGTCTTCTACCCATTCTCTCTATGTTTTTAACTTCTACATTATTCTTCCTGAAAAAACCCAGATACTTATTTATAACTTCTTCTATATTTGGGTCTTCAAGATTCCCATCAATTACTATGTACGTTTCGTAAAGTTTCTTATCCAATTTCTTAATCATTTTATTTACTTCAAAACTGTAAAAATATCTTTTCTCTCGAAAATAATCAAGTTATTTATTTTAGAACACAGTTATTGTTTATTTCATTAAAACCATTTTTCCTATAACACTCCTCTGACCAACTTTGATTTTATAAAAATAAACTCCTGAGGCTAACTCTGAACCATCAATACTAATATAATGCTTACCAGAAGGCTGTACCCCCCTGAATAAACTTTGTACTTCCTTTCCACACATATCATAAATTGTTAATGAAACTACTGATGGCTCTTTTATTTCCAGTGAAATTTTCGTCACTGTATTAAATGGATTTGGAAAATTTTGGCTAACTGATAAAGAATGCAATATTTCTTTATGAGAGATATTAACAACCTCACTCAGAGGACGTCTATAAACTGCATTGAATGAAGTACCTGCATAGATGTAGCCATTGAATATGAAAAGTGTATACACAGTTATATTGCCCAACCCATCATTGATTAAAACCCAGTTCACTCCATTATTACTTGAAAAATATACTCCGTTAGTTTCGCTCCCAGCAAAAACATTGTTACCATAAATTGCAAGCGAATAGATAAGTTCGTTGTTAACCGTTGTTTGTAACCAGCTACTACCACTGTCAATAGATCGGTAAATTCCACTGCCAGTACCAGCATAAGCCCTGTTTCCATCTATTGCTAACGAGTATACGGATTTGTTATTCAAAGAAGTTGATACCCAGTTATTTCCGTTATTAACTGATTTATATACCCCCGTACCATTAGCTGAACCCGCAAGTACCATTGTATCACAAACAGTAATCGCCCTGATATTTGTTGCATTGAGTGAACTTACATACCAACCTGTACCACCATAAGAATAATACAATCCTGATAAATGTAAACCACAGAAAACACGTGTCTGGTTCGAAGCAAGTGAATACACAGAAACGTTATTAATTGAAGTTACACTCCAATAAGTCCCATTATTTGAACTCCTCCAGACACCAAGGTCAGTTGCAGCATACAGGTAGCCCCCGAAATTTGTCAGGGCATATACTATCCGATTGTAGAGACCTGTCCCTGCGGGAGACCAGTTCAATCCATTATCGGTAGAAAGATATAAACCATAGTTAAATGTCCCCGCAAATAAGATATACCCTGCACTACTTAAAGAATAAACTTCTTTATTACCTATACCATTATTAATATTTACCCATTGAGAAAATACACTACCTGTCACAATGAAAATTATAAATAATTCAAATATAATTTTTTTCATATTTCCTTTTTCTTATCTTAAATTTTAATTTAATATTTTTTACAAATAAAATAAATAGCATAATGGCATATTGTCTCTCAGTACTCCTCATACTGGTAAATGTTTCCCTAACTGTAGCACAGCCTCTTGTCTTTAAAACAGACTCGTTGATGATTGCTAATTTCTACAAACAATCGCTTGAAGACTATCAAAATTACAACGACCTTTACTATCTCTGTAAATCAATAGGAGGAAGATTAGCGGGTACTGAAAATTCATTGAAAGCCATTCAATGGTTGGAAAAAACCCTGAAATTTCTCCCCCTGGATACAGTATATTTGCAGGAATGTTCTGTGAGACACTGGGTACGGGGGAAAAAAGAAGTTTGCTACCTTGAAACATCTAACGGCAAAATCGAATTAAATTGTTGCGCTCTTGGAACATCTGTAGGAACAGGTCCGGCAGGAATAAAAGGGAAAATTGCTATCGTCAATTCTCTTGATGAAATCAAAACTTCTAATTATGATAAATATCGAGGGAAAATAGTTTTCATTAATAAAGAACCAGAACAAACTTTCTTTAATACTTATCTGTCCTATGGTTCAGCAGTAAACCAGCGTGTATGGGGAGCTGTAGAAGCTGCAAAGGCAGGGGCAATAGGAGTCATAATAAGATCCGTTTCAACAGCAAAAGACTATTACCCACATACAGGCATTATGCGTTATATTGATACCTTACCTATACTACCTGCCATTGCTATCTCGACTTTAGATGCCGATCTGTTATATAATGCCTGTATGAACGATTCAAATATAACAGTTTTCTATAGCACAGATTGTTATGAGTCTGAAGAAGTACCTTCTTATAATGTCGTTGCAGAAATTAAAGGTTATGAAAAACCAGATGAAATAATTTTAATTGCTGCCCACCTTGATTCCTGGGACATAGGAGAAGGCGCTCACGATGATGGAGCAGGAATAATTCATGGCTTGGGAACTCTGAGGCTTCTCAGAAACTCTGACTACAAACCAAAATATACAATCAGGTTTGTCGGATTTATAGATGAAGAAATAGCCCAAAGAGGAGCAAAAAAATATGCTCAAATAACAAAGAATAAAAACGAAAAACACATCGTTGCAATTGAATCTGATGAAGGGGGATTCCTACCTCTTGGTTTCTCTTGCGAAGTAACTGATACACAATTTCAGATATTACAAAGATGGAAAAAACTACTCGAACCTTACGGACTTTATGCTTTCCAGAAGGGAGGAGGTGGAGTGGATATTTCTTTCTTGAAAAATTATGGAGTTCCTCAAATTGGATTAATTACTAATTCACAAAGATACTTTGATTATCATCACTCACCAAATGATGTTTTTGAAAATGTAAATAGGCGTGAACTACAATTAGGAGTTGCTGCTATTACAAGCTTAATATATTTAATAGATACCTATGGCTTTTAAAGTGTGCGGGAAGTGGGACTTGAACCCACACGCCGACGTGGCGCCACCCCCTCAAGATGGTGCGTCTACCAGTTCCGCCATTCCCGCAGCAATGGCAAATATAAACAAATTTCTTCTATTATTAAAGAACAAAATCAACTTTTTTACTACTAAAAAAACTATAGCATTAAAAATAAGGACTTCACCTCATCAGTTTCCTGCATATACACAATAACACAGGCATTTTGCCTGTGTTATT
>JBNAVJ010000011.1:0-69508 GCA_049700455.1 Ignavibacteria bacterium | reverse complement strand
GTAATATCAGAATTATAGTTATGAAGGGAAGGAACTATTTTTCTTTATTTTGCTATTAACATTTAACCACTAGAGGATTGGAGATTCTGTTTAATGTAATTATTACTATAGGCTGTATCACATCTCCTGTATAACAGGACTTAAAATACAAGAGTATTTAATTCCTCCCATTGGGTTGAAGGGTATCTTTAATGGGATAACTTTTCCGGACAAAATTCTTAAACTGTTCTGTATTATAGTTTTCTACTATCTATAGCCCAGTGAAGTAATGCCTGTCTTTGCCTCTTTCGACAATTAAGGTCAAGAGGGCGACAATTTTTTTTCAGCTGGCTAATATGTCTCTTAATAGCAAGCCAGCGCCTAATCTGACGTTCATCATCAGGATGTCTTCTTCCCATATAATACCTGCAATACCACTGAAACCAGCCACGTGGATCATCAGGATGAATCCATCCTTTTCGTTTCCATTCGAGGAGGGATTGACTGGCGTTTACTCCAAAATAGTTTAATTTAGGGTTAGGTTTAGATGGACTTAATTTTGCTTTTTCAAACCAGTCCTGAGGAAATTCATCTCTGCAATCCGTCATATACTTGCCACCAAAGACCCCTAACTTTAACATTTGTTTTGGTGTAAGTTCTGGTTGAAAACGGGGGTCAAAGTTTTTACCCATTGGTTCAGTCAATTCATAAATATAGTTTTTTTGCATTTTGTCATTTACAATTACAGTTTTTCTTTTCCTTCGTGGCATAATATTAAGTTTACTCAATAATTACATAAATTTCCATATAAAATAGCAGAATATCAATCCGGGTATTTATAATAGCATTAAGGGAAAAAAATTGTTATTTTAAATTTATGTCTGAAATAGATACAAATGAAAGTATTCCTGAGTGGGTACCAGATAATACCACTCAAGGATTTACAACAAAAATTATAAAAGGCAAACAACCATCAACTCCCAAGAGATCTAATGTGCCAATTGTGAGTTCTAAAAAACTTACAGTGAAAGAATATATTGAAGGTGTGCTAAGTGGAAATCGTACCATTCTTGGACAGACTTTAACTCTGGTAGAAAGCAATTCTACAACACATCAAAAGCTTGCCCACAAAATTCTTAAATCATTATTTTCGCATTCGGGTAACTCAATACGGATAGGAATTACAGGATTTCCAGGTGGGGGGAAAAGTACTCTCATCGAAGCCCTTGGGATACATTTGATTAAACAGGGGTATAAAGTGGCAGTTCTTGCCATTGATCCCTCGAGTCCTATTTCTAAAGGGAGCATTTTAGGTGATAAAACAAGAATGGAACTTTTAGCGCGTGAAGAAAATTGTTTTATTCGCCCTTCTCCCAGTAGCGGGACCCCTGGTGGAGTTGCCCGCAAAACAAAGGAGTCAATAATTGTATGTGAGGCTGCGGGATATAACATCATTCTGGTTGAGACTGTTGGAGTTGGTCAGAGTGAATTTGCAGTCAGGTCTATGGTAGACTTTTTCCTGCTTGTTACCATAGCGGGTGCTGGTGACGAGCTTCAGGGAATTAAAAAAGGAGTAATTGAGCTTGCCGATGCTCTAATTATTAACAAAGCCGATGGAGACAACATTAACAGAGCTTTAATGGCTAAATCTGAGTTTTCATCTGCCCTCAAATATTTAACTTCCCCTACTGCTGGTTGGAAGCCACGTGTCGAAGTATGTTCAGCATTGACTGGAAATGGGATACCGGAACTCTGGCAACTTATTCAAGAGTTTGTTGAGATTACAAAATCTTCCGGTCTGTTTTACTCACGGAGAAAAGAACAATTACTTGAATGGATTTTCAGTTTTGTAGAAGAAGAATTAAAACGTCGCTTTTATGAGAATCAACATATTAAGGTTATCTTTGAACAACTTAAGCCCAAAGTACTCAACGGGGATATGTTACCAACTGTAGCAGCAGAATATTTGTTAGACCAATACTTTTCTCACAACAAATAACCTTTAAAAATCTTCTATCGGATTTTCGTCATTTTGTTGTTGTGGTCGTTTCTGACGTTTTTGACTCAACATTTTTTGATCAGTACCAAATCTATATGTCAAGGTGAGAAAGAGAGCACGTGAGTTTCGCTTTCTATTTGCATCAATAACAAAATTAGTTCCACTTGATGACATAACATATTTCATTGTATTCATCACATCACTTGAGCGCAGAGTCAGGCTTAATCGTTTGTTAAAGAAATCTCTTTTTATTCCGATATCAAGCGATTGCATTGGTTCAAGTCCTCCCTGTAAAGTAACCATCTTTCCCGTATAGAAATATGCTATCTGTAATTCTGCAATATTTGGAAAGATAAAGTTATTCATAAATTTCACAGACCAGACATCAGCATTATTATCTATATCGTTATATTTACTCCCCCCAGAGACTGTGTATTTGGAATAATTAAAATTAGCATTCAGGTTCCACCATTTTGCAATCCTGCCAGCCAGAACAATTTCAAGTCCATAAGATTTAGATTTTGCTATGTTATCAAATGTTACTATAGTGCTCGTACTATCAAGAACATTGACTACACGGTTTATCACATCGTTAACATTCCTGTAAAAAATTGTTCCAGTCAATGTAAAAGTGGTAAAGTATCTTAAATAGCTCAGCTCAAAAGAATTTACATATTCTGGATTTAAGTAAGGATTTCCTTTTCTAAGATTTTGAGGATCAGAATAATCAATGAACGGATTCAATTGCCACATATTCGGACGATTAATACGTCGTGTATAATTTATCTGAACTTCATTTAGCTTGTCAAAAGTCTGGCTCAAAAATACACTTGGGAAAATATCGAGGTAATTATTTTCGAAGGTTTGATTAAGAGTCAACTGATTAATTTTTGTATATGTTTGTTCAAGCCGTACCCCTAATTGATACCCAAAATCTTTATATTTATTAGCAAAATTTATATATGCACCGTAAACCTGGTCTTTATAATCAAGGTTATTTGAAAGGTTTGTATTGATTACCCAGCTTTGTGTATTCTGGTCAAGATACTTTGAAAGAAAATCTGAGCTAATATCTCTGATAGTACCCTTAAATCCAGTTTCCAACCTCATATCGGAAGTGAAAGGGTGAGTATAATCAGCCTGAAATACATAAAACTTAAACTTCTGATTTGTTTTATCGTTCTGGGTTAAATCGTTAACAAATGTGTTGCCATTGAATTGTAAAATATCGTTATTTATTTCTTCATCCGAGTAGGAATACTGCAAGTTTGTAACAAGTTCCTGTTTTGGTTTATCGAATTTCAATCTGTAGGCAAGGTTTGCATCTAAATTATTCCCACTATGATTATCATAATTATTTCGTACATAAGAAGATTGTAGAACAGTTGGACTGTAATTAAAATAATTTGACTTTTCATTTCTGTTTCGACTTCTATAATTATATGAAGTTGAGAAACTAAGGGTACTTTTCTTTGAAATATCATAATCAAGTCCGATATTACCCATATGTGAATTCATCTTATTATTGAAATTCAGGTACTGATTATATAAATATGTAGAATCAGCAAAGAAAGAGATTCTATTTACACTGCCAGTACCACTCATATGGCCTATACGGAAGTTATAGCTCCCCATTAAAGTTAATTTACCCGTTTTGATACCAAAATTTGCTGAACCGTTGTATTTATCTTCTGTTCCGGCATTCAAGTTGATTGAGCCAGTATATCCATCATTCTGTTCCTTCTTCAATACGAAATTAATTATGCCGGTTGTTCCTTCTGCTTCATACTTAGAAGAAGGATTTGTGATTATTTCAATACTCTGAACATTAGATGCAGGTATTTGATCCAGAATTGTCGAAGGATCAAGACCAAGAATCGCAGAAGGTTTCCCATTAATCAGAAATTTGATATTTGAACTTCCTCTGAGCTTTATATTCCCTTCTGAATCTACTGTTACAGAAGGAACATTTTTCAAAACATCAATTAAAGTTCCACTTTCACTCACAAGACTTTTTTCAACATTATATACTTTCTTATCAATCTGGGTCTGAAATATTGGCATTTCAGCAGTAACTTCTATTTCTGCAGTTTTGGTTTCATCACCCTGTTCTATTTTTATAACACCAAGATCAACATCTTTACTTTGAGGGGTTAAAAGAACATTACTTGCAACATAGGTTACATATCCTATCATAGATGCTTTGAGTTTGTACATCCCAAATGGGATATCTGTAAGAAGGAATGTACCATTTTCATCAGTTGCCATACCTTTGACCAATGAACTATCTTTTAATCTAAAAATTTGAATTGAGACAGAAGCAACAGGAGTGTTTGTTTGTTTATCTATTATCTGCCCTTTGATACTTCCTTTACCTTTAGGTTGTGCAGAAACAAGATTTGTTAAAAAAAATACTACTGTAATAATTGTTATTACTAAAAAAAATTTTTTAAACATACGTTTTTAACCTTAAGTTTAAATTACCAGGCTGGAAATCGATTATCATAGGCTTGAAAAATATCAGGGAGTAAATTATGACTATTCCCTGTAAACGAATAAACAAATATTTTACCTTTATTATTACCATTATTTACAATTGTATAGACGATAAAATTATCGTTTGGTTTGCGGGCTGGTTCTTGCACATTGGTACCAAACAGTAAAATAAGTTCAATAAATCCTGTATTAGCAGGATATCCAGCTTTTACGATTCTATAAAACACATTATAAGTATCTCTTAATTCAAAAATAAGCTCATTACAAGCTGGTCCCCAACAAGGATTCTCGGCACTCAAGCTGTCTTGATATGGTAAATTGTTTCTTGGTAATAGTGGATCAATAATATAAATGTCTCTATTAAAACTGTTTGGATTTGATGATAGATTATATGCAACTTTTCTGATAGAAACTCTTGGTGACCATTCAGGATTTGATTCATCCACATCAGGAGTATTTGTAAGGGGTCTGATACTATCAGCAAAAATTATTTTGTCTGAGCGATAAATATTTGCAATATATAAATCCCTATTATCAAATTCGTTAATGATTCCATTTGTATCTGTATCTGTCCTGCGGTCAAACACTATATACCTCATATCGGGTGAAAAACAAGGGTTTTCATCCCAATGCCCATTTGAAACTATAAGTCTAATGGGGTTCAAAGTAATAGTAGTATCTATTAAGTAATGTTCATTGAAGAATAAGGCATATATTTCTTTAGAGTTACCATTCCAGGACGAATATACAAGAATTCTACCATCTGATGAAAAAGCTGGTTGCATTTCATTCCCCTCCTGTCTATTGCCTGTTAAGTTAAAGGGGTTTTCAGGATAGATATAATTTTTTATTAGAAGGAAACCAGCACTATCTACTTGAGCCAAAAAAATATCATAAGTTCCATCTTTGTCTGATGAAAAAACAATAAACTTTCCTTCTCTTAAGATATCAGAAGATAAGTTTGGCGGAGAATGGGAAGTAATGTTGTCATCAATCTTGCAAGAGGGTATAAAAAAGACAAATAGTAAAAAAATGAGCAAGAAACTATCTTCTATATCTGGAAATAAATTCCTCAACTTCTGGAATTCCTCCCTGAAATATCAAATAACCATTAGAAGGCTCTCTTTCTGTAATTTCACCCGCAATAGGAGTCAACATAATTTTTTTTACTTCATCAAGGTCATCAGTTTGCCCTAAAGCCCATCCAAGTTTAACATAGGCAACTTCAGGTAACATATTTGCTGCAGGAACCACTCCTAATTCCATCATATCCCTTCCTGTATCGTACACATACATCTGAACATATCCCCACAAAGTCTGAACTGTCATATAAACTGCAATTTTATTTTTCTGAGCTCTTTTTAATGCTGGGTAAAGAGGTTTATTCACGTGTCCTAATCCAGTTCCAGCAATGACTATCCCCCGATATCCGTTATCTATTAATGAATCAATTATATCAGGTTTCATATTAGGATAATAGTATACAATGCTAACTTTTTCTTCAAAAGCAGTATTAATAATTACATTTTTATCATCACGTCTTTTTTTATAGTCATATCTTAAAGGTGTAATCTTTTCACGACTTACCATAGCAATTGGGATGTCTCCTATTGTTCTAAATGTAGAACGATAACTTGAATGCATTTTTCTAACGCGGGTTCCACGATGTAAAAGCCCATACTCATCAGAGGTAGGACCAAACATACAGACCATAATCTCAGCAATATCACTTTCGGCTGCAGTTTTAACACTATGCATAAGATTTAATGCTGCATCTGAAGAAGGCCTATCACTTGAACGTTGGGAACCAACCATAACTATTGGTACAGGTGAGTTTTGAACCATAAATGAAAGTGCTGCTGCTGTATGATGCATAGTATCGGTTCCGTGTCCTATAACAATTCCCTGAACACCTTTTTCTATTTCTCTCCCAATTGCTTTGGCTGTACCAATCCACTGCTCAGGTCCCATATTCTCACTGAAGACACCATATAACTTTTCGGTTTCAAGATTACAAATATCGGCAAGTTCAGGGACCGAGCCATAAAGTTCTCCTGGAGTAAAAGCAGGAATTACAGCCCCTGTACGGTAATCCAGTCGGGATGCTATTGTTCCACCTGTTCCAAGCAATTTAACACGTGGTTTTTGAGGATCATAAGGAAACTCTTTTTCAGGTATTTTATAGTGTGCTATTTTTCTTCCGAATACTTTTATATTTTTAATTGATTCAGCTGCTAATCCGATATTATACCCGGAAGCCAGCTTTATCACAATATGATATTGATCCGCCGTTTCATTACGTGGCAGGATTCTACCAGCATAGATTCCTTTATCAGTTTCAATCTCGACATCACTCCAGACCAAAGCCTGAAACTTCTGGAGAACATTAAGCGCTATACCTTTATATCCTTTGAAATCCTCGTTATTTCTCATAACATTACAATATTAAGTTTTTATTGAGAAAATTAATAACTTCCCGTGCTTCAATTTTACCTTTTAATCTGTACATCATTTTTCCAAGTATAATTTCTCTAAGTTTACTTTTGTTTTTAATCTTCATTTTTTTTATTTCATCGAGAGATTGCTGCATCACACTTCCCAACAGTTCACTATCTAAGCCCGGATTTGCCTTATTAACAACTATTCCTTCTCCTTTTGAGAGAGCAACCATATTAAGATAAATACCGTCACGTGAAATTTTTCCCTCAGCAAAAAGCGCAAATAGTCGTTCCATATCTTCAACTGAAATTTCAGAACTTATCTTCTTTTCCTTATACATTCGTTTTGGATATTGAACTAAAGCAACAGCAGCTAAAGTAGGATTTATTTTATAAACCTCAACCAATTTTTTAAATAGATTAGAATATTTTGATATAGAAAGAGAATATCTTGTATCAGCTGGAATTTTTAATTCTTCATACCATTTCAGTTTCTCATATAAAATTTCAGGTAATGACATCCTAATACGTTCTAATCGTTCTTTAGTTATGCGTTTAGGAGGCAAGTCAGTATCAGGATACATTCTATCCGGTCCGGGCAATATTCTTTCGAATCCATTTGTCCCATCTTTATGAGCCTGTCTGGTTTCAGATGGAATTCCTATAGTCGCTTCCTTTGCTCTGATAATAATCTCATTGGTTGCAGTTAATACATCTCTCTCATCACCCCAAACGATAACAACAGTATCATCATTTGTTGCAGATAAAGCTTTCTTAACGTTACTCCATTCGGTTGTTGATAGAGTCTCAGCAGTACTATCAGAATGTATGATATTAGGCAATGATGTAAGACATGCTATTACACGTACACGATCTGAAATTTCTCTGGAAAAATAAGTGTCTGTTTGTGTCTTCCATCTTAACAAACCTTTATATCCTCGCAGTAAAACACCATAAGCAACCTTCCCTCTATCTAAAGCAGAATAAATAGGTTGATAATGTGTTTTTTTCAAAATCTTCGTGACATTTTCAACTCTGGATTCAAAAGTTTTATTGGTAATTCCTCGACTATGTAATTCATCTCTTAATCGTAGAAGATTCCATTGTCTCATTGCCTCATTGTAAGTTAAAAGGGGAATTCGTTTTAGACTCGGTACACCTTTAATTTCAATTCTTGTTCCACCCTCAACACTCACATTAACATCCTGACGTGCCGCACCTGCTCCCATTCTCACTTTTCCTGTGCTACGCGCTATCATACTTATTATCTGCCCCACTTCCATTACTTCATTAGGGGTATGCATTTCCGGGGCGGTAACTGTCTCTATCAGTGGCATTCCAAGCCTATCGGTTAGGTAAACTCTGGTATGACCAATGTCTGACACCTCACGACAGGAATCTTCTTCAAGTGAAAGCTGAACTATTTTTATCCTGCGTTTTTTGTAGGGAACCCACCCATTAACAGCAACAATAGTAGTTCTCTGAAATCCAGTGGGTATGCTGCCATCAAGATATTGCTTGCGTGCTATATGAATCTCATCTATCATTGAACAATTATAAAGCATACCAATTTCCAGAGAAATATCAAGTGCTTCTTCGTTAATTTCAAAAGGTGGTGTGTCATCCATTTCATAAGTACACACCGTCTCGTGATTGATATGGTAAATAATATCTTTTTTAGTTTTAAATTCCATCAATGCTGTACCATCATATTCCCCAAGCTCTGAAAGAGTTGGTCTCATATGTCTTAGAATCTCTGCATCATATTTGTGAGAATAAATTCCCGCCGGGCATCTACAGAAAAGTTTCTTAGAGGTAAGTAATTGCTGGTGAATTTCAAGACCCGATTTGAATCCTATCTGGTAATAGTCATCATCAGTCATCTCACCAAACGGTTTGAAAATAAAATCATTCATAAAAAATATTTGAGATAATCAATTAAATTATTCTATTTCAATTTATGAAAAAAGTGAATTTCTGGTATATATATGAATTTTTATTTTTTGAACTTAGACTCAAAATATCCCTTTCAATAGTAAAACATTTCCAATAACTTTAGTAATAAGCAAACGAAGGAGTATTTTAAAATGTCTACTAAAAAAGAAGCCCTTGAGTACCACAGTAGTGGACGACCGGGCAAAATCGAAGTTATCTCTACTAAACCCTGTACTACCCAGCGGGAACTCTCACTTGCTTACACACCGGGAGTTGCTGAGCCTTGCAGAGAAATAGAAGCTAATCCTGAAGATGTTTACCGATACACTGCAAAAGGCAATCTTGTTGCTGTAGTTTCAAATGGTACTGCAGTTTTAGGATTAGGTAATATCGGAGCACTCGCAGGAAAACCTGTTATGGAAGGGAAAGGTGTATTATTCAAAAGATTTGCAGACATAGATGTATTTGACATTGAACTAAACACTGAGAATCCTGATGAGTTGATAAAAGCAGTTACTTTACTGGAACCCACCTTTGGAGGAATTAATCTTGAAGATATTAAAGCACCAGAATGTTTTTACATTGAAGAAGAACTTAAAAAGCGAATGACCATCCCAGTTTTCCATGATGACCAACATGGAACAGCAATTATCAGTGGGGCAGCACTTCTCAACGCTCTTGAAATTGTCAATAAAAAGATTTCTGAAGTCAAAGTAGTATTTAGCGGTGCGGGAGCAGCAGGTATTGCTTGTGCTAAACTTTACGAGTCACTCGGCGTAAAACACGAAAACATAACACTTGTTGACACTAAGGGTGTTGTTTACAAAGGTAGAAAAGAAGGAATGAACAAGTATAAGGAATATTTTGCAAAAGAAACTGATATGAGAACGCTTGCTGAAGTTATTAAAGGTGCTGATGTTTTCTGTGGAGTATCGGTTAAAGGGATACTTACTAAAGAAATGGTAAAAACAATGGCTGATAATCCAATTGTCTTTGCAATGGCAAATCCTGACCCGGAAATAACTTATGAAGATGCCATCTCAGCAAGAAGTGACATTATTATGGCAACAGGTCGCAGTGATTATCCAAATCAAGTAAATAACGTATTAGGTTTTCCCTTTATTTTCAGAGGAGCTCTTGATGTAAGGGCAATAACAATTAATGAGGAAATGAAAATTGCAGCGGCTCATGCTCTTGCTAATCTTGCGAAAGAAGATGTTCCTGATTCGGTAATACGTGCATACGGTGGTAAGAGAATAGAATTTGGTAAAGAATATATTATCCCAAAACCCTTTGACCCTCGTGTATTGTTATGGGAAGCCCCTGCTGTAGCAAAGGCCGCTATGGAAACTGGTGTTGCAAGAAAACCCATTCAAGATTTGGAAGCTTACAAAGATTGTCTGGAAGCAAGATTAGGGAAATCCAGAGAGATAATGAGATTCTTTATTCATAAAGCTCAAGAGGTACGAAAAAGAATAGTTTTTCCTGAGGGAGAAGAAACAAAAATTATTCGTGCTTCAGCTATCATTGCAGAAGAAAAAATAGCCTCTCCTGTCTTGTTAGGTAAGAAAAACATTATAATGCAAAAATTTGATGAACTTGGATTAGAATTTGACCAGAATCAAATAGAGGTTATAGAGCCAGAAAATTCTCCAAAACGTGATTTTTATATTCAAGAGTTATTTGATATAAGAAAAAGAAAAGGTGTAACTTATTACGATGCAGAAAGACTTACAAAAATTCCGGATATTTTCGGGATGCTGATGGTAAGGATGGGTGATGCTGACGGTTTAATTTCAGGCTTGACAAAACATTATCCAGAGACTGTCCGACCTGCATTGCAGATTATAGGTAAAAAAGATGGGATTAAAAAGATTGCAGGTTTATATATGATGGTCTTTAAAACAGACACCATCTTTATTGCTGATGCTACTGTAAATATTGAACCTACTGTTGAAGATCTGGTAGATATAACTTTACAGGTTGCCGACAAAGTTAAGCAGCTTAATTTCACACCAAAGATTGCAATGTTATCATTCAGCAATTTTGGTAGTACCAGACACCCACTTTCCGAAAAAGTAAGATTAGCAACAGAAACGATAAAAAAACTTAGACCAGACCTCACAATTGACGGAGAAATGCAGGCAGATACTTCACAGAATCCTGATATTATTAAGGAGTTTTACCCATTTAGTGATTTGAAGGAAAAGGCAAATGTACTGATTTGTCCCGATCTTACAAGCGCTAACATTGCATATAAACTTCTCGCAACACTTGGTGGAGCAACAGCTATAGGGCCTATATTGCTTGGAATAAAAAAACCTGTCTATTTATTAGGATATGGAAGCCTTGTTGATGATATTGTAAATATAACTGCAATGGCAGTCTTCGAAGCAGAAAGTTCACAGTAAAAAAATAAAAAAAACAGAAAAGAAAACAATCGGCAGAGCCATCAGGAAAGATGGCTCTGCTGCAAATCAATTTAGACCACACAATCCACTTGCACAACCTCCACCATAGGACGGAGCAGAACAAGAACCATCAGAACAGGAACTATCACTACCACTATCCCCCATCGAAGCACTGAAGACAGAAAATAACTTCTTGTAATTTTTTGACCCACAACTTGGACAAATAATTTCGTCCTGATGTTCAGAGCTTTTGTGCAGAATCTCAAATTTAGTGTTGCAGTTTTCGCAACGATACTCAAATATCGGCATATTTATATCTCCTTAAATTGTTTTTACTTTAATTTCTGGTTCAATAATTACCTTAGTTTTAATTGAATTAGAAATAAGACAGTTTGCTTCTGACTTTTCTATAATCCGCAGGCATCTATCTCGATGTCGCTCTTCTGGAATTATAATTTTTGGTTTTAACACAATTTCAGAAACCATATATTTACCATCAACTTTCTCTAATTTTCCGGTTGCGCCTGAGAAGTATTCATTGAACGGTAATTTTGACAAATCTGCAATAGCAAGAAAAGTAGTCATCAAACAAATATTTACAGAAGCAACAAATAAGTGTTCAGGTGCCCAAATATATGGTTCTCCTTTGAACTCTGGCGGAGATGCAATTTCAATCTCCTGCATCCCTTCCGAATTCAAAATACCTCTTCGTGCTCCTGTCCATCTTACTTCTGTTGAATAATAATAAGTGTTTTCCATTATTCGAAATTAGTTGCTAATAGCAAATATAATTAAACTCTTTTTTATATTCAAGGTTCAAGATTTTCTTATCTCTGAAGGAAGTTTTTTAGGGAGAGATTCACTGTTCTTTACAAACTCAAACAGTAGTCTTAAATAACAAAATCCTTTTCTATTGCTCTGAGAAGTTTTCCATTCAGGTCTTTTTCAGAAACAATTGGATTTGCTACCTGCCAGTCAATTGATAATAAAGGGTCAGAATATAAAATACATCTTTCACTTTCCCTATTGTAATACCCAGTACACTTATAAGAAAATATAGCTTCATCGGATAGAACTGAAAACCCGTGTGCAAAGCCGGGGGGAATCCAGATTTGTTTTGGTTCGTTGTCTGAAAGAACAACCGATATGTGTTTTCCAAATGTTGGAGAACCAAACCTGATATCAACTGCTACATCCAGTACTTTACCTTTTATTACCTGGCAAAGTTTCCCCTGTAAAAATGGAGACACCTGATAATGGAGTCCTCTAATGGTAGCATAAGTAGATTTTGAAATATTATCTTGAACAAATTCGCCCCTGATACCAATTTCCTCATACTTTTTTTTACTAAATGATTCAAAGAAATATCCCCTCGAATCTTTAAAAACTTCAGGGAATATTATTAAGACACCATCAAGAAAAGTTTTTTCAAATTTCATCACTATCGTATACTTTTTCCAGATATGTTTTATATAAAGATTTTGGAATGTTATCTATTATTTTACGAAATTGCTCCTTAGTTATAAACTTCATATGATAAGCAATTTCTTCAATACAAGCCACTTTCAAACCCTGCCGATCCTCTATTACTCCAAAGAAGTTCGACGCTTGTAAAAGTGATTCTGGGGTACCTGTATCCAACCACGCAACTCCTCTCCCAATTTTCACTACTTTAAGCTGTCCTCGCTTTAGATATTCAATATTGACATCGGTTATTTCAAGTTCTCCCCGTGCTGAGGGCTTGAGATTCTTAGCAATTTCTATAACATCATTATTATAAATATAAAGGCCAGGAACTGCATAATTTGATTTTGGAATTTTAGGTTTTTCCTCAAGACTTACTGCATTACCATTTTCATCAAATTCTACAATACCATATCGTTCTGGATCATTTACTCTGTAACCAAAAATTGTTGCTCCTTTATTTTCTCTAACAGCTTGATAAACACTATCAAGTTTTCCATAAAAGATATTATCTCCTAATATCAATGTTACATCATCACAACCAATAAATTTTTCTCCGATAATAAAAGATTCTGCAATTCCATTGGGAGCCTGTTGCACAGCATAAGATATGTTCAACCCAAGTGATTTTCCGTCTTCAAAAAGTTTCTCATAAAAAGGTATTGTTTCACTATTAGAAATAATTAATATTTCTCGAATTCCACTTAACATTAAAATTGATAAGGGGTAGTATATCAGGGGTTTATCATAGATTAACGTAAGTTGTTTACTATAGATTTTCGAGATCGGATACATTCTAGTTCCAGAGCCACCTGCAAGTATTATTCCTTTCATAATTTTAATATTTTTGGTTTTTATGCCAGTTATATGCTGTATGAAGAATCATTTCAAGATCATATTGGGGATACCAATTAAATAACTTTTTTGCTTTACGGTTATCAGCAACAAGTACCGCTGGATCACCGGGTCGTCTGTCAACAACATTATACTTAATATCTTTCTGCAGTATTTCCTTTGCTTTTTCTATTATTTCAAAAACTGAATACCCTATACCTGTCCCAAGATTTACTATTTCAGAGGGATTATTTTTTGCGAGGTATTCAATAGCTTTAATATGAGCATCAGCAAGGTCATTAACGTGAATATAATCTCTTATACACGTTCCATCTTTGGTTTCATAATCATTACCAAAAACTCTCAGGTTATCATTTTTGCCAAGTCCAGCATACATCACAAGTGGAATCAAATGTGGTTCTGGATTATGACTTTCTCCTATTTCTCCACTTTCATCATCCCCCGCAGCATTGAAATACCGTAACGAAACATATCGCATACCAGACGACAGTTCAAAATCTCCTAATATTCCTTCAATTATTAATTTAGTCCTTGCATAAGGATTAATAGGAGCAGTTGGAGTTTCTTCTGTAATAGGAATATTTACAGGGTTACCATAAACGGAGCAGGTAGATGAAAACACGAAATACTTCACTTTGTACTTTGCTGCAAGACTTATCAAATTAAAACTACCAACGACATTATTTTGGTAATATAAATCCGGTTTTTCTACTGATTCTCCTACATATGCAAATGCTGCAAAATGGATTATTGCATCAAAACTGTTACGTTTGAAAAAGTTCTCCATCTCTGTATAGTTCAATAAGTCCATATTTATATAATCTACATTTTCAGGTACTGACTCAATATGACCCCTGCTCAGATTATCTATAATAGTAACATCCTTATAGATTTTCAGTAGTCGCCTGACGGTGTGAGAACCAATATAACCAGCACCCCCTGTAACTAATATTCGCATAATTTTAATTATAAAATTTTTGTAAAATAAGAAATTTTTCTTGCTTATACTATCCGCGAAAAACTACTTGACTAAATCATTCAATGTTTTACACTGTGGTTGAATTTGTTTTTTTCTTTCATTAAGAGAAAATACATTCTCAGGAGTTATGAAAAGTTTTTCTGAATGACAGGTTAAACATACTCCTACTTCAAGTATTGCTTTTTGCTCCGTAACGTTTAACGACCGGCAGTTAGTTCTGGTTGCTGAAATATCTTTTCGCTCTGTTAGGAATCCAGTCCAGGCATCTTCAGGTAATCCATCATCAAGATTCTTTTGCAGTGGTAAAAAAGTCAATGTACTACCGGCATTGACAAACACAAATTCTCCAGTCCCTAAGCCCAGTGCTTTAGGATTAAAATGGCAAGATTGGCAGCTTCTGCTCTCACGCCTGATGGTATGAGGACTCACCGGTGCAAATAATCGCTTGAAAATTTGTCTTCTTCCCTCCTCATTAATTTTAATTATCATACCGGGAATGAAGATAGCATATTTCTTATCCTCATTTAATTCTCTAACTCCTAAAGTAGGGAGGTCATAATAAATATTCGAAAAACTTTCAACCCATTCACCTTTTACTTTTTGCTCAGTGAGCAAATCTATGCTTATACCTGAAGGGTTATGCTCGGTATGACATCCAGTACATTGATAAGCCCAGGACGAATGGCACGTATTACATTCAAGATTATGATGAAGCTTATTTGTACATACATTCTTTGGAGATTTAAGCAAAAGGTCTTTTGATGACGTGTTTTTATAAATAAAATATTTCTTACCGTTGTTTTTTATCACTATATTATAAAGTGGTATTGATTTTTTTTGAGTCCGTACAATTTTTGAATCCCCATAAACAATATTCCTAAGAGAAACTATTTTTTGTGTTTCATAATCAAGACCGACTGAATCACAGATATTTACACTACCACTATTGTGACAGTCAACACACTGAACAGTTACAACATCTTCCTTATGTACATACTTATTACCATCTCCCATTAGTTCTCGGGAGTTATGGCAATCAATACATTCAATGCCAGATTCAAAATGTATATCAGAAGTAGTTTTTTTAAAGACACGTCCATCTTTAAAAGTTATATAAAGAGAATCAGGAATATGTAATTCTTTATTAGTAACTTCAGCCAGCCCTGCATAACTGGTTGAAATTCTCCCAGATCGGCTGTGACATCCATAACAAGCATTATTATGAACTTTAAGAGAAATGTCAGGATGAAATTCATATTGTTTCCCATATCTATAATTACTCAAACTAATACGACTTGAATCATTATAAGATAAGTGACAGGATATACAACCTCCACCACGACTGCTCTCATCATAATCTGCCGAGTGTTTTTTTTCTGTTCCAAGATGACAGGAAGCACACAAATTTCTAAGATGTCTTTCTGCAGGACTAAAACCTATATAGGATATTTCAAATTTTTTGTTCAGGTCACTATTTTCATCAAAAACAAATTTATTAACAGCCACAACTCCGCTCATCGAATTCATTAAAGAGTTTCTTACTCTGCTGTCAAGTTCAGGATGGCAAAAACCACAGGTACGGAAAGAATTAGAAAGATTTCCCGGGACCTTATAAATACCACTATGAGCTATGTTTTTATTAATAGAAAATGCATTGCCACCATGGCAGCTGTAACAGCCAATTGAATCAGTCCTATGATAACCTGTCAATCCTTTAATATTTTGATGGCAATAGATACATCCTTCCGACCTACCTAATATTTTTTTTTCAAGATTGATTTCTGGTTTTTCATTTTGAAATAGAGTTCTTAGCTCTGGCATTAAATTAAATGAGAATGGTGAACTACCCGTTACAGGAGAAGCCAACCCTTCACTTCCCTTATCAGATAAAATTCCCTTAAAAGTCAAAACACAATATATTAGTAACATACCCAACAATAATAACTTGTTTTTTTGTCTGAGTGTTTCACCCAAAATTGGAAGAACTCCAAACAAAATTAATCCAAAAGACACAGCAACTACAATGATAACAGGATATGCTACCAGAGACAATGCTTCCTGAAATCCTACAAAATACCAGGGACCTTTTAAGTTAACAGCATTAAAATCTTGAAATTGTGGCTGCAAAGTAAAACTCAAAAGGATAATGGTAAAGGTTGTAAGGGCAAATATCTTCTTTTCTCCCCATATTATTTTTGAATGCTCAAAATTTAAAATAATTATAAATATTGTGGTAGTAATACTATGATGAACAAATAAAATCATAAGATTTTTTTCATCCGAGCCAGTAATTACAGAGGATAAAAATTGTCCAATTAATGGAATACTATCAAACAATGATTTCAGGACAAAAAACGCAGATATCGAATCGCTATCTCCTTTCAAGATAAAACCTGAAATCATTGCATAGAAACTTACCATCAATAAAAAGACCAGACGACTCCATTGCCAGAATCCCATTCTCACTTCAGAGTCTTTTAATAAATGAGAAACTATATGAAGTAACAAAGTGATGATAAAAATATTTCCACTCCAGTAGTGAATATTTCTGATGATACTACCGGGTTCTGACAGAAGAATCATTGAAACAAGAGAAACAAACGGTTGTTTTACTTCATAAGTTAATGATAACAGGATACCTGAAACTATCACAACAAAAAGTGAGGCTATACTAATGTACCCAAACTCACTTCTCGTAAAGAATTTATTCAAGATATACTTTAACTTCTTTATCATTATTAAAATATTCGAACTTTAAGATTTTTAATGGGAGTTTTGCAGGACCCAGAACAGGTATACCTTCAATATTGAACTCAGAACCGTGACAAAAACATTTGAAATTGGTTCCGTTAAAGTTATTAATTCGACATCCAAGATGTGAACATTTAGAACTAAATATTTTTAAATTTTCGTTATATTTAACTGAAATTAAATCTTCGTAAAAGGTAACTCCAGTGGGGATATCTTTCAATAATCGAATTTTAAGGGAAGGTTTAAGAAACGGAATTGCTTTTAAAAACCTAATAATTAATGATGAAGTAACAACAATTATAAATGAAAATAAAATTTTAAAAAAGGATTTTCTTGTAATATTCAAAATTTAAAAATGGGAAAAATAATCCTAAAACTTAAAATCAACTCCAACTTCTGGCACAATAAAATCATTATTGCCGGCGCCAAATCGAGCTACCAGTGCAAGATTTGGTTTAATAAAATATCTTAATCCAGCCTGTCCCCACATAATAAGACCGCTCCCAATACTTCCAATATTACTATAAGTTGACTTAAAACTTACACTGTTATAACCCAACACAATACCAATAAATGGAACCCAGTTTTCGTAAGGCAGGTTTGTAAAATTATAATTTGCCTGCGCTGCAAGAGTTGTATTTTTAAATTCAATCTTCACACCCGCAACATCATCAGACTGAGCCCAGAATCTTATTAATCCCCCAATTCCAAGTACTCCGGGTCCAAATTCTCGCAGTTCATATTCATAATTCCCTCCAAGAGTCAGATTAATACCATTAGCCCAGAGCCCAACAGTAGGACCAAGTAAATTACTCCCCACCTTAATAACATCATAATTAATAGGTCTCACAGTATCCTGGGCAAAAATAAACTCAGTACTTATAATTAACATTAAAGATAAAAAAAGAAAAGATATTTTTTTCATTATATTTCTTTATTGAGTGATTCTAAAATATTTTTGCTCCTGAGCATAAAAATAGCTGTTTTTCATATTAGCACTGAAAAACAATCTTAAATCACCGGAGTTATCAAATTTTTCCCTTATGTATTCAGTAACAGGAATTAAGATAACAGAATCTCTAAAAACCTGCAATTTATAAAAATAATAGTTAGAAGTATAAAAAACATTGTTGAAGTCTTCTTTTTCTTTCACATTTAAAAAAATAGTTCCTTCAATATTAGATAAATAGGCAGAATACTCAGTAAATTGCTCATAATTACCAGTAGTAGAATTTAGTTGAAGCTCCTTGATAGCATACATAAAGTCGCCATCTGGTTCTAAGGTATAACGTTTAGAAGCAGAATCATTTTCTGCCCATATACCAAAGAGATCTTTTATAACTGGCACAGTAGGAATAGGGTCAATCGGGACCTCTGAATTATAAGGACAGCCGAAAAAAAGAAAACCAGATAAAATTAAAAATATAACATTAATAAAAAAAGGATTCTTCATTAGTGTTTATTTTATATTTGCAGAGAGTGCGGGATTCGAACCCGCGAAACGGTTTCCCGTTTACACGCTCTCCAGGCGTGCCTCTTCAACCACTCGAGCAACTCTCTGTAAGTTCATATCAAGATAAAAATAATGCTACATAATTAAAATATAAATCCAAAGCCATAAAAAATAAAACCATTATTTTAAAATGTACCAGAAGACCCTTATCTATTTTCAGAAGGGACCTTTCGTCTTTTTCTTATCAGTCCCTGAAAATACTTGTAAATTGCCGGAGATATTGAGAGAAAGACTACAATAATTATTACTTTCTCTATATGCTTATCAATACCAGGTATATTTCCCAAGAAATATCCTATTAGAGTCATACTTAATATCCAGAATATACCACCAAAAATGTTATATCTTGCAAATTTATAATAAGTCATCTGGGCAATTCCTGCTACTGTTGGAGCAAATGTCCTTATAATAGGCATAAAGCGAGCTATAATAATAGTTATACCACCATGTTTTTCATAAAATTCTTTAGTTTTTAGTAGATGTTCTCTCTTAAAAAATCTTGAGTTAGGTTTACTGTATAGCTTAGTTCCAGCCTTGTAACCTATATAATAGCCAGCGGCATCCCCCAGAATTGCTGCAGGAATTAGCAAGAGGTTCAGAATATAGATATTCAAATAGGTTTCGTTAGGATTATTTGGTAGTGCCGTAGAAGCAAGTAATCCAGCAGTTACAAGCAGTGAATCACCGGGAAGGAAAAACCCTATTAATAAACCAGTTTCAGCAAATATTATTAAGAACAAGCCTGGATATCCAACCCATTGAATTAGATTTTTAAGGAAATTCTCATCTGTTACAAGATTATAGAGATCTTTAATAAATTCCACTAACTAATTTCATTTAATTTTCAATTTCGGAAACTCGTATTTTAGCATATTTCAGAACTATAGTTTTTCTCCCTACCTCGTCAAATATTATTATAGCTTTTTTATTTTCACCTTTCCCCTGAGTAGAAATTACCGTCCCTCTCCCAAAGACATCGTGAACAACCTTCACCCCTGATTGTATATCAGCAAAGATATCCTCTGAATGTCCATCATAATCATAAACTATCGAAGTTCCTTTACTACTATCCCTTTTTCTTTTATTATTAAATACTTTATCAGGAAAAAGTGGAGAAGAAAGATTTTTTTTATAAACTTCCATAACTCCTATAGATAGAGCTGCTTCTTCTATTTCTCTCAAAAACCTTGATTTAATTTGTGCCATTATCTCTCCAAATCTCCGGCGCATCAAGCAATAAGAAAGATACAGCTTTTCTTTTGCACGGGTTACAGCCACATAGAACAGACGTCGTTCCTCTTCATTTTCTTCAAGAGAACCGTTAGAACTACTAACGGGGAATAATCCTTCTTCTAACCCTGTTACAAACACAACTGGAAATTCTAACCCTTTTGCAGAATGGATTGTCATTAGCGTCACTGCATTTCTAACACTCTCAACTTCATCAATATCTGACAAAAGTGATACTTGTTGAAGAAAATCTTCCAGTGTTCCCTGATTTCTATCTTCAAATTCTGCAATCGCTGACACAAATTCTTTAACATTCTCTATCCTCTCTTGAGCCTCCTCGGTTCCTTCTTCTTTCAATCGATCAATAATTTTTATTTCATCAATCAATTCTCTAACAGCCTCAGAAACACTGGAGTTTTCAAGTAAAAATCTACCTTTATGAATAAACTCAAGAAGTTTCAGCAATAAGGTTTTGATACGGGAAGGAATTTCGCGTTCTTCAGCAAGATGTGTTATAACATCATAAAGTTTTACATTTCTAAGTTTGGCAAGTGATATAAGTTTATTGATTGTGGTTTTCCCAATACCTTCCTGAAAATTTAACACGCGAATGAGAGATTCTGTATCAGCAGGATTTATAATTATCTTTAAATGAGCAAGTACATCCTTTATTTCTCTACGTTGATAGAATTTAATTCCTCCAACAATTATGTAAGGAATCCCATTATTTCGAAATGCTTCTTCAAGTACCCGTGATTGGGCATTAGTTCTGTAAAGCACTGCGAAATCTTTTGGGAGAAGTTTACGTGAACGTATCTCCTGAGCAACGAATTTACAAACTAACTCAGCTTCATGTTTATCGGTAAGGTTTTCAATCAATGTAATGTTTTCACCCTCAGGATTTTCTGTCCACAGAGTTTTTTTAATCTGACGTTTATTATTCTGAATTATCAGGTCTGCAAGTGCTAAAATCTTCTTAGTGGAACGATAGTTCTGCTCAAGTCTGATAAGAGAAAAATTAGAAAACTCATTTTGAAAATCGAAGATATTGTTTATCTCAGCCCCACGCCAGCGGTAGATAGATTGCGCATCATCGCCAACTACTGAAATGTTTTTATGCAGAGCCGATAACTGTTTTAATAAGATATATTGCGCTCTATTGGTATCCTGATATTCATCAACTAAAATATACTTAAATCTGCTCTGGTACTTCAATAATATATCAGAATCAGAATTAAATAACTCAATCGGTTTTATTAATAGATCATCAAAATCCATTGCATTGTTTATTCGAAGTTGGTTCTGGTACTCTTTATAAATGGGTTCTACAGTTTTCTCGAAATATGTTTTTGCCATTTCAGAAAAATCCTGGGGCAAGATTAGCTTATTCTTCAAATAAGAGATATAAGATTGAACAAGTTTAGGATTAAAAGCCCTATCGGGAATATTCATTTCATCCATAATTTTTTTTACTATCGCTATTGAATCATCTACATCGTAAATAGTATAGTTGCGGGTATAACCTATACTTTCTGCTTCAAGTCTAAGAATCCTTGCAAAAATAGAGTGAAAAGTTCCCATCCACAATCCTCGTGCTGGCTCACCTACAAGGTTTAAAATCCGTTCTTTCATTTCATTTGCAGCTTTATTGGTAAATGTAAGGGCAAGAATATTGTAGGGGTGAACATTTTTGTTAAGTAGGTAAGCAATCTTGTAGGTTAAAACCCGTGTTTTACCACTGCCAGCTCCAGCAATTACCATACAGGGCCCACTGATCATTTCTACCGCCAAACGTTGTTGATAATTTAAATCGTGTAAATTAATTGCCATCTTTACATTAATATATAAAGATAATTATTTTCAGTTTCAGATAAAAGTTTATTTGTACCGTGATTAACAAGATTTACTTTTCTATTGTTAGAAACAAAACTTTGCTTTATGTTAGTATTGTAAAACTGGAATAATAATCAATACTATATTCAAATAAGATAGTTGCTTGAAAAAGAATATAATAGGTCTTACTCTCGAGGAGCTTAAAAACGAGTTTTCGCCAGATTACAGAGCAAAACAGATATTTAGTGGCATTCATAAACATCTAAAAGAAGATTTTTTTCAGATTAATAGTATACCATATGAGCTGAAATCTAAACTTACTGAGAGATTTACTATTGATAAGCCAGAAATCGTTGAGGTATCAATCTCTCCTTCAGATAAAACAGAAAAATTTCTTTTTCTCAGTTCCAACAACATAACTTTTGAAGCCGTATTAATAAAAGAAAATGCTCGTAGGACAGTTTGTGTTTCAACACAAGCTGGATGTAACGTAGGTTGTCCTTTTTGTGCTACGGGACAGATAGGGCTTAAAAAAAACCTATCCCCAGCGGAAATAGTTTCCCAAGTCTATCAAATCATCTCATATCACAACTTACTCCCTACTAATATAGTATATATGGGAATGGGAGAACCCTTTCTAAATTATGAAAATGTATTGAAGTCCTTGTTGATTTTGACACACCCACTGGGACTCGGAATCTCCTCCCGACGCATTACAGTTTCCACAGTTGGCTTTGTAAACAAAATAAAAAAATTCGCTGACGATATAACATCGTCTCAAAACCCTTATCTCCAACATATTAAACTTGCTCTCTCTCTACACTCAACCGATAAAGGAATCAGGGAAAAGCTAATTCCAACTGCAGCATTTAATCCGCTGAATAAAATCTATGATGAGTTAATTTATTTTTATCGAACAACCGGAACAAAAATTACCTATGAATATATTTACTTTGAAGGAATTAATGATAACCCTGAAGATATCAATCGTCTTGAAAAACTTAGTCGAATGGTTCCTTCCAATATTAATGTTATACCATTTCATCCTGTAAAGCATCAATTAGAAGGAATCCTCAAAGTATATAATTGGAGTGAAAGTGGGATGAAATTTTCTCTTTTAAGTAAGAAAATTAATAGTTTTATTGCAGAATTAAGAAACCGAAAAGTTGTTGTTCATCTCCGGAGCAGTAGTGGACAGGATATAAATGCGGCTTGTGGACAGCTCTCTGCAAATCATTCAGGTTATTCAAAAGTTTAAATGAAGTTTTTTATGCATAACATTATTATATTTGGCCCCCCTGGAGTTGGTAAAGGGACTCAGTCATCTTTAATTTCACAGCAATTAAACCTTTATCATCTTTCAACTGGAGATGTTTTAAGGAGGGAAATTCAAGAAGGCTCGGAGCTTGGACTTCGTGCAAAGAAGATAGTTGAATCAGGCAATCTTGTTTCTGATGAAATAATGATTGAGATAGTAAAAGAAGCTCTCAAATCTAATCTGAAGAACAAAGATGGATTCATCCTTGATGGTTTTCCTCGGACAACAGCTCAAGCACAAGCTCTTGATAAGATTTTTGATGAACTTTCTATTGATAATGTTGTAATTATTCATCTGATTGTTAACCGGGAAGAAATCATTAAGCGATTAACCAACCGTGCTCGCCCTGATGACACTGTCGAAATCATCAGCAAACGGCTTGATATTTATGAATCTGAAACGAAACCTGTTATAGATTATTATATTGCCACTAATCGAACAATTTTCAGGATCGATGGGAATCATTCCATAGAAGAGGTCAATAAAACCATTTTGGATAGAATCAAGTCCTAAAGCAATACCTTTAAAATTAGAGTAATAAATTAATTGCTATTTATTTTCAAATACAATATTTTTATAAAATAAAATTTCAGGAATGAAGAACATAACAACTGAAATCAGGGAAAACGGTATTATTATTCTGACTCTTAAAGGAAGTTTTGTTGGTGGGGACGAAACAGACGAGCTTCGTGATACAATTAAGAATCTAATTGACACGGGCAATACTAAACTGATAATTGATTTGGGTGGCGTTCTTTATCTAAACAGCACAGCACTTGGAGTATTAATCTCTGCACATGCGAATTACACTAAACGAGGTGGTGTTATTAAACTTTGTCAACTTAATAAGAATCTTGAAAATCTATTTGTCATAACGAAACTTTCCCTTGTATTTGACGCCTATCATACCGTAGAAGAAGCTTTTGCAAGTTTTAAATAAATATTTTAAAAGAATTAAAAAATTAATCTATTAAGAAATCGGAGGTTAAATTAAATGAAAAAATCTGGTAGATTCACGGTTATCCTGATAATAGTTGCTTTTGTTGCAGCACTGATTATCCACCTGTTTATGTTTGGAAATGCTAAGAACTTTAAAGGTGTTGAAAACTTACAACCTACTACTTTCATCAGTAAAATGGGGTCAATTTCCGGTTACAAGACAGCCGAAGGAAAAGATCCTGGTTTAGCACCCGCAAATTTGCTTGGTACGGTTTACCTTGGGGGTTTTGTTGTTCCGTTCCTACTTACTGTCAGCATTATGGTTGTTGCTTACACAATTGAACGGTATTTATCATTACGGAAAGCCAAAGGTCGTGGTGATATTGAAAAGTTTTTGAAAGACTTACAGATCAGCCTCAAAGATGGTAACATTGAGGGAGCAATTGAATTGTGTAACAAACAAAAAGGGTCGGTAGCAAATATCATCAAACAAGGTATTGAAAAATATCAAGCACTCAATGCAGTAAAAGATATGGATGCAGAGAAAAAACTTGAAGAGATAAAAAATGCGATTGAAGAAGCAATGGGATTAGAACTTCCACTATTAAACACAAATCTACCTGCTCTTGCAACTATAGCATCAGTTTCAGTGCTCATAGGGTTATTTGGAACTGTGCTGGGAATGATTAGATCGTTTGCTGCTCTTGCTACTGCTGGGACTCCAAATGCTGCTGAGTTATCTGCTGGTATTTCTGAAGCTTTGATTAATACGGCATTTGGTTTGTTTGGCGCAATTGTAGGGACCATCTCTTACAATTTCTTCCTGACAAAAGTTGGTTCTATTACATATATGATTGATGAAGCAACTTATAATTTGCTATCGATTATCGCTTTGAAATCCAAGTAAATTTTTATAAACAGTAATCGCAAACAATGAAAAAAGTCAGAAATATAAAGAAGCCTGATATTAGGATAGATATGACCCCAATGGTTGACGTAATTATGTTACTTTTAACATTCTTTATGCTAACAGCAACCTTTAAAGCTGCCGAATCTGAAGCAATTGATGTTTCTTTACCACAATCTATTTACTCTGACCCAGAAAACAAGATGAAAGAAGCTGATGTTATGACCTTTACACTGACAAGTGGAGGGGATATTTTTCTCGATGTTGACAATTACAAAATACGAGAAAAAATATTCGGGGATCAGTTTGCCATTGCATTATATCGCCCTGATTCAACAACTAAAAGCGAAATAGAAACAAAAGGGACTGTTGGAGAAAAAGATGTTAAAAGAAAAGTGCTCGTGTTAAAGAAAGAGCAGTTTGAGAAAGCAATAGTGGACTTGAAAAATGCTCTGAGGTCATCAACAGGAAATCCAAAGGCTGAATATCAAGTTGTTGTAAAAGGTGATCAAAACACAGAATATGGGATTGTTGAGGATTTGATGAAATCATTACATGCTACCAATACAAAGGTTTTTTCATTGGTAACATTGATTAAGTCTGAGAAAAAAGAATAATCTGTTTACTAAAAGAAGTTTTTAATTAAAAATTTAGGAGTTTAAATTATGGCAGGTGGAGTAGAAACCCCGCAAGTTGAGCAGGGACGTGGTCAAAAAAAGAAAGTTGGTCCTGGTGTAGGCGTAAGGATTGATATGACCCCGATGGTTGACGTAATTATGCTTTTGCTTACATTCTTTATGTTAACTACTACATTATCCGCCCCTCAACTTATGAAAATATCTCTGCCAAAGGGTGATGTTGAAAGGGACAAAGTTAAAGTTAATATGGGGAATGTGCTTTTTGTAAGAGTGGCAGAAAGTGGCAATGTTTATTTTGCACGTGGGAAAGAAGATGGATCAGAAGCACCTATGGAAAAAGTAGATATAAAGAGTATTGCACCCAAACTTGAAGCCCTGTTTAACCAAAATAAAGACTTATTATTAATTTTGAAGATTGATAGAAAGGTCAAGTACAGTGTAATGGCAAGTCTGTATGATGAAATTCTGAGAGCAAAAATTGAGAAAAGATACTCTTTTGTTCCTCTTGATGACAAAGACAAAGAAAAAATTGTAGCAGCAGGCGGATAATCTGATTTTGTTTTAATTTATAGCGACCTGTATTCTATACAGGTCGCTTTTTTTTTGAAACTTTATTGCGTATCTTTATATATATTAATGAGAAAAGTGACTTTTAGTTACCATTTGATACGTACTTTCATAACGTTTGTATTTTTCATCTTCACACAAACGTCAGTATTTACTTTTCAGAAAAACTTCCCCCTCCATATAAATGATTATGTAGTAGATCAAACAGGCACTTTAAGCCCATCAGAAAAAGCTTCTCTTATTTCAAAGCTTCGTACATTTGATACTCAAACTTCAACTCAAATTGTAATTGTTATAATCAATTCACTTGAAGGCAAAACAATTGAAGAAACAAGTATTGAAATAGCCGAGTATAACAAAATTGGAAGGAAGGGAAAAGATAATGGAATACTTATTCTTGTGGCAAAAAACGATAAAAAAGTTCGGATAGAGGTTGGATATGGGCTTGAAGGTATCTTACCTGATGTCCGTGCAAATGATATTATAGAAAGAGATATTACACCAAACTTTCGAGCTGGTAAATATTATGAGGGGCTTGACAGGGCTATTAATTCTATAATGAAAATCACCAGAGGAGAGTATCAACCTGACAAAAAAAAGGAAAGTGGAGGGTCCTGGATACTTGAGTTACTAAAAGTAGTTGGAGCTATCATTTTTATTATAATAGTAATCTTTGTCAAAGGAGTTTTTTGGGGTATTGGAGAAGCAATTTTAGGAGGGTCTTCAAGTCGAGGAAGAGGTAGATGGTTTTCCGGTGGTGGAGGTGGCTTTTCCAGTGGGGGCTTTTCTGGAGGGGGCGGCTCTTTCGGAGGAGGAGGGGCAAGTGGTAGTTGGTAAATGATACATTTAAAATTATGAAGAACATTTTTCTCAAAAAATATTTTACAAAAGAGCATCTCAGAAATATTACCAATAAAATTACAGAAATAGAAAATTTTTCCTCTGTAGAACTTCGTATCGTTCTAAAGACAAAACGTAAACAAAAAGAGAAGAACCTTCCTATTCGTGACCTTGCTATTCAGGATTTTTTTAGATTTGGAATACATAACACCAAACATAAAACTGGAATTTTGATTTATATCTTACTCAAAGAGAGAAAGTTTGAAATAATTGCCGATGAAGGAATTTGTAAAGTTATACCTCAACAGAAATGGAATGAACTTGCAAGTAGATTAAGCTATAAATTTTCAAAAGATAATTATTTTGAGGGACTACTGGATATCCTTGAAGAAATAAAATCTATAGCTGCCAATAACTTTCCCAGGGTGAAAGATGATATTAATGAATTACCAGATGAAGTTATTGTCAAATAGCTTTCTTTTTTTTAGAGGAGGAATTTTCTTAATTATATTATTTTGTTTTTCTTCTGTTGTCATCTCAGCTACTCAATTAAACCAGGATACCATAACTAATAAATTAGATACTGCAAGCATTACCGAAGTACCAAAAGCAAAAAATGAAATTGATGACATTATTACATATAAAGCTACGGATTCCATTGTATTTGATCTTATTAATAAAAAAATGTACCTATACAATGAAGCACAACTTATTTATAAAGACTTGAAATTAAATTCTGGATTAATCATATTCAATCAGGATGTACAAATATTAAATGCAAAAGGTTTGTTGGATTCAAACAACAAATATGTACAATTACCATTGATGTTTCAGGGAGCTGACAAATATGAAGGTTTTGAACTCTTTTATAACTTTAGACTCCAACAGGGTAGCATTTCTAAAGGATTTTCCGATGCTGAGGTAGGATATTACTTTGGAGAAAAAATCAAAAAAGTTACCCCTGAAGTATATTTCATCAAAGACGGACTATATACAACTTCAACAGATAAAGTAAATCCTGAATATTACTTTTTTTCTCCCAAAATGAAGATAATACCAAAGGATAAAGTTATTGCTCAATCGGTATTTCTATATGTGGAGGGAGTTCCAATTTTCTGGATACCATTTGCAGTATTTCCTGACAGACACGGTCGAAGTTCAGGATTAATTGTTCCAACTTACGGAAATGATGGTACGTATGGAGTATACTTTGCTAATTTTGGTTATTTCTGGGCTATGAACAACTATATGGATTTGACAACAAAGGGAAGCTGGTTTTCCAAAGGGAGAGTTGATGTTAACCTGAGATATCGCTACGCCCTGAGATATAAGTTTCAGGGTTCAGTTGAAGGTGGATACTCATGGATAAGCACTGGCGAGGAAAAAGACCTGGATAAGTTTACATCCAAACAATGGGCTTTTACTCTGGTTCATAATCACAAACTATCACCTACTTCAACCATAGATGCAAATCTTTCCTTTGTCAGTGGAAAGAGTTATTATGACAACTCAACCAATAGGTTATCTGATTTGCTCAAACAAAATGTAGTTTCTAATTTTACTTTTTCAAAGACGTGGGAAGAAACACCGTTTTCACTATCCATCAATTATTACCGTGACCAGAACCTGATTAACGGTAGCATTCAGGAGAGACTTCCGTCAGTCCGCTTTAATATCTCAGAAACAGCGCCTTTTGCCAGTAGAAACTCTTCAGGAGAAAACAAATGGTATGAGTTTTTTTCTTACTCATATACAGCAACAGCACAAAACAATAGGATTAAGTCTGTAACACCTTTACCAAATGGAATTGACAGTATTTCAAGGGATTCCAGAGCAGGAATACTTCATAATATTAACCTGAACTTTACACCTAAATCTAATTTCTTTACATTACGACCTTACTTCTACTATACTGAGGTATGGTATAACAAATACATTACAAAAGAGTTTAACAGCATAGATAGCTCCATCAAGGTTACTGATCACACAGGATTGAAAGCAGTTAGATATTTTCAGATGGGAGTTTCTCTTACAACTAAATTGATTGGTATATTTACCCCTAAACTTTTTAATATTACAGGAATAAGACATACATTGATACCAGCAATAACATATTCTTTTTCTCCTGACTTTTCTACATCAAAATGGGGTTATTATAACACATATCGGGATGCAAACGGAAACTTAGTTAAATATTCCATTTTTGAAAAAGAAATTTTTGGGAGTCCTCCTGCTTTTGAGAACCAATCAATTATTTTTACACTCGGTAACATTTTTGAGATGAAAACTCAATCCTCAGACACAACAGAAAACAAGTTTCAACTTTTTAATTTTAATTTATCATCAGCATATAATTTTGCAGCGGATTCTCTAAACTGGTCTGATATAAGAAGTGATTTTCGTACACAAATTGGTGGGGTTTTAAATATTGGAGGTGGTGCTACTTTTAGCCTATATGAATTTGACCCTACTTCACACAGGAGAATAAATAAATTTCTCCTCTCCACCCAGGGGAAGTTTGCAGACCTGACTAATTTTAATGTTAATATTTCAACTTCATTTAACTTTAATCTGACTAATAAAAAACAGACTGACACGAAAGTTAGCCGCGAGGAGGAATCTTCAAAAAAACTGTCTGGATTAGATACTACAGAGGTATACTTTGAGATTCCATTAAGTGGTGGCTTTAACTATAATTACTCATTGAATCGACAGGATCCTACCAACGTATTTAAAGTTTCAACTTTAAGCGGTAATCTTTCATTCAGCATATCAGACCGGTGGAAATTTTCTATTGCTGCAAGTTATGATATATTCAACAAACAAATTTCTGCTCCCTATATCACAGCTTATCGTGATTTGAAATCCTGGGAAATAAACTTTAACTGGTACCCCCTTGGGATTTACAGGGGATTCTTTTTTGAAGTGAGAATCAAAGCACCTCAATTACATGATATAAAAGTAACAAAACAAACCAATACAAGAGGAGTATATTAATATGTTTTACAAAAAATATTCTGGTGCTGGTAATGACTTTATCCTTATAAATAACACTCATCTAAAAATTACAAATCACAGAGATATTGTGGCTGATTTAATGAGCAGAAAGGAATATGAACGGTATGATGGTGTGATTTTCATTGAACCATCGGAGATTGCTGATTTCAAAATGAACTATTTTAATAGAGATGGCTCAAGCAATACTTTATGTGGAAATGGCTTGAGATGTGCAGCTAAATTCATTTGGGATACAAATATAATAAATAGAAGTGTTATGGATATCGAAGCAGTTGGCAATATATATAGATGTGCTATGGTAGACCAGGAGTATGTTGCTGTAACCTTTCCACCTCCAATAATACTTAACCTAAACATAGAACTCGAAATTGATTTTATCAACTGGTTACAAAAACTCAGGTGTAGTTTTGTAGATGTTGGTTCTCCCCATTTGGTAGTTTTCATTGAAGATCTCAACTCTCCTTTTATTGAAACTCTGGAGGATATCCCTGTAGAGATATGGGGTAGGAATTTGAGATTTCACAAGGATTTAATGCCAGCAGGAACAAACGTACATTTCATTGAATTGATGAGAGATGCAAATCCACGATTACACATCAGAAGTTACGAACGTGGAGTTGAGAGAGAAACTCTTGCCTGTGGAACCGGTGCAATTTCATCAGCACTTACTGCACACTATCTCAAGGATTTCTCATTCCCGGTAAAATTATATACGCGCTCAGCAGAATTTTTAATTGTAGATGCAACTATAGTAAATAACCAGATTGAAAAAATAATATTAACAGGTAGTGCCTATCAGCTAATATAAAAACCTCTACCTTTCATTATAGCCATTGAGTACAGAAATGAATTTTTTTGTTTTTTAATATCCCTACAGATATATCTGCTGAAGAGTCTATACCATCATTTACTTCATTTGACTTTAATTTGTAATGATTTTCAAGTATTATTATTTTCTACTTGAATCGAATAAGAACTATTGAAACAAAAGATTATTGTATCATTTGTAGGAGCAAGGCCTAATTTTATGAAAATGGCTCCGGTTCATCGGGCATTGCTTAATTATCGTTCTTTTTTTAAACACATAATTATCCACACAGGGCAGCATTACGATGTAAAAATGTCTGAAATCTTTTTTAAAGAATTTAAAATCCCACGGCCCCATATCAACCTCGAGGTTGGTTCCGATAAACACGGAATTCAAACAGCAAAAATTTTGATTGAATCAGAAAAACTTTTATACAAACTTCAACCAGATCTTGTACTTGTATATGGGGATGTGAATTCTACGGCGGCAGTTAGTCTGGCTTGCTCAAAAGTTTATATGAAAAACGGGAAACCAATTCCAGTCGGACATATTGAAGCCGGACTTAGAAGCAATGACAAATCAATGCCAGAAGAAATAAATAGAATTGTTACTGATTCACTATCTGACATTTTTTTCGTAACTGAAGATAGTGCCATTCACAACCTGCTTGCTGCCGGTATCAACCGTAAAAAAATCTTCTTTGTGGGAAATACAATGATAGATTCCTTGCTCTGGATAATTAAAAAAACAGAGAAATCCCGGATTCTTAGAGATTTATGTCTCTTTAAAGCTGGCTATACTTTGATAACCCTACATAGACCTTCAAACGTTGACAATATTACTAACTTAAAAGAAATTATTGAAAGTTTAAGCAAACTTTCATCCACATATCCTGAGACTGTGATTGTTTTTCCCATTCACCCAAGAACACTTAAAATGATTAACAAATTTAAGTTACATCAGATTCTATACTCCATACCTACACTAATCATACTTGAGCCACTTGGATACACTGATATGATTACTTTAATGAAAAATTCAAAATATGTTATCACAGACTCAGGAGGGATTCAAGAAGAAACAACAAAACTTAGAATTCCCTGCATAACCTTAAGAAACACCACAGAACGACCTGTAACAATTGAGATTGGAACTAACACACTCAGCAACATAGATAAAGATAATATTATGGAAATTGTTAATTTGATTGAAGAAGGTAAATACAAAAAAGGTCAGGTTCCCAGATACTGGGATGGCAAAGCTGCCCAAAGAATTGTACAAGTTTTAATAAAATATTTTCACCTTAACTAAAAAGGATAACAAATGAGTGAGAACCTTAATGAAGTAGTTAAAGGGTTACCAGAAAATGCCTATCGGGAATTGAATGAGGGAGAAGTTTATCAACCTGTAATGTCACCAGAGAAAACTTATCCTGAAGTAACTCCCTACTCATTATCTTTAGGTCTGTTAATGGCTGTATTATTTTCTGCAGCTGCTGCATATCTTGGACTTAAAATTGGACAGGTTTTTGAAGCAGCTATTCCAATTGCGATTATTGCAGTAGGACTCTCCTTCCTGTTAAAACGCAAGAATGCACTTGGAGAAAATGTTATTATTCAATCTATTGGTGCAAGTTCAGGGGTAATTGTGGCTGGTGCAATCTTCACTTTACCTGCTCTTTACATTTTGAATCTTGAAGCAGAATTTTATCAAGTTTTTCTTTCTTCTTTATTCGGAGGGTTCCTCGGCATTCTTTTCTTAATTCCTTTCAGGAAATACTTTGTGGCTGATATGCATGGGAAATTTCCCTTCCCTGAAGCAACCGCCACCACTGAAGTTCTTGTCTCTGGAGAAAAGGGAGGTGAACAGGCTAAATTGCTTTTGATAAGTGGTATTATAGGAGGAGTTTATGACTTTATAATAGCAACTTTTGGATGGTGGAGTGAAGTTTTTACAACAAGGGTTTTACCTTATGGGCAAGAACTTGCTGACCGTGCAAAGCTTATTTTCAAAATTAATGTTGGTTCAGCAGTACTGGGATTAGGTTACATAGTTGGTTTAAAATATGCTGCTATTATTGCAGCAGGTTCTTTTGTTGGCTGGTATTTTGTTATACCGATTATAAACTACTTTGCACCTGGTCTTACTCTCCCTCTGGGGGCTAACATCACAAAAGTTGTAAGTCAAATGAGCCCTGAAGAAATTTTCAGAAACTACGTAAGACCCATAGGGATTGGAGGAATTGCAATGGCTGGAATAATTGGCATTATCAGGTCTTCAAAAATTATTAAAAGTGCTTTTGGACTTGCCGCAAAAGAAATTTTTGGGAAACATCAATCCTTTGTAACTCCCCTCAGAACCCAGAAAGATCTTCCAATGGGCTTTATTTTAATAGGTATTATAATTTCTGCAATCTTAATATTTGTATTTTTCAGCTTTGGAGTTGTACATAATATTGGATTTGCAACTGTAGCTTTGTTAATAGTAATGATAATTGCTTTTCTGTTCACTACAGTTGCTGCTAATGCAATAGCTATTGTCGGAACCAATCCCGTTTCAGGAATGACACTTATGACTTTAATACTTACATCTGTTGTAATGGTTTCACTTGGGCTTTCAGGTACCGCAGGAATGATTTCAGCTCTCGTAATAGGTGGGGTTGTTTGTACCGCATTATCAATGGCAGGAGGGTTTATTACTGACCTTAAAATTGGATATTGGCTTGGCTCATCCCCATATAAACAGCAGACTTTTAAATTTCTTGGGACACTCGTTTCTGCTGCTACTGTTGGCATAGTCATTATGGTACTTAATCAGACTTATGGGTTTACTGGACCAGACGCTTTAGTTGCACCTCAAGCAAATGCTATGGCTGCTGTTATTGGTCCTATGATGTCAGGACAACCGGCACCCTGGGGACTTTATTTAGCTGGTGCTTTACTCTCCCTTATATTGACTATGATAAATGTACCGGCACTTGCTTTTTCACTCGGTATGTTTATCCCTCTTGAGCTAAACACCCCTATTTTATTAGGGGGGATTATTTCTCATATTGTTTCGACAAGGAGCAAAGACAAAAAATTAAATAATGCTCGAAGAGAGCGAGGCACTTTAATAGCCTCCGGGTTTATTGCAGGCGGAGCATTAATGGGCGTCATTAGTGCCTTAATTAGATTTTTTATGAAAAAAGATATCAATATTATTTACCTTGAACACTGGGCTGAATCAAATGGGGCTCAAATTATAGCAGTCTTTATGCTTGCATTAATAGTAAGTTATATGTTATGGGATTCTCTAAGGGCAAAAAAAGAAGAGTAATAACTTAAATAAAAATATCTATGGATAAAAACATAATCAAAGAAAGATTTTTCAGATATGTAAAGATAAATACACAATCTGACGAAAACTCAGATACCTGTCCAAGTACAGAAAACCAAAGGGTACTGGCTAATATGCTTGTTAACGAATTGAGGTCGTTCGGCTTAAGTGACGTAACCATCGATGAAAATTCTTATGTATATGCTACACTCCCCTCAAATATTGAAAAGAAGGTTCCTGTCATTGGTTTTATTGCACATATGGACACCTCACCTGATATGTCAGGCGAAAACGTTAATCCTCAGATAATTGAAAACTATGACGGAGGGGATATACTTATCAACAAAGAAAAGAATCTTGTATTATCTCCTTCTGTTTTCCCTGAACTTTCAGAATATAAAGGACAAACAATAATTACAACTGATGGCAATACACTACTTGGAGCTGATGACAAAGCAGGAATAACAGAGATAATGACAGCTATTGAATATCTGACCCAACATCCCGAAATAGAACACGGAACAATTAAAATTGCTTTCACTCCCGATGAAGAAATAGGACGAGGTATGGATAAATTTAATGTAGAAAAATTTGGTGCTGAATTTGCTTATACTATTGATGGAGGAGGTGTGGGCGAGCTTGAATTTGAAAATTTCAATGCAGCTAAACTTGTAGTGAAATTTCAGGGAAGAAATGTACATCCGGGATATGCCAAGGATAAGATGATTAATGCTATTCTCGTTGCTATGGAATATAATTCCCTGTTACCTGTCAATATGAGGCCTGAATTTACTGAAGGATATGACGGTTTTTTCCATATAATTCGGACAGAAGGAACGGTTGAAAATTCTACCTTAACATATATCGTCAGGGATCACAATAAAGAAAAGTTCAAAAGAAAAAAATTAATTGCTTCTCAAGTAGCTGATTTTCTTAACCAGAGATACGGAGATGGAGTCGTAACAATTGAGATAACTGATCAATATTACAATATGAGAGAAAAAGTTGAACCTGTTTATCATATAGTTGAAAAGGTTCAAACTGCTATGGAAATGATCGGAATTGAACCAAAGATAGTACCAATTCGTGGTGGAACTGATGGCTCAAGGCTTTCATTTATGGGAGTTCCCTGTCCTAATATTTTTGCTGGTGGGTTGAATTTTCACGGTAAGTTTGAATATATACCCTTAGAGTCAATGGTAAAAGCCACGCAGTTAATCCTAAAAATTATAGAACTCTATACAAAAGAATAGTAGAACCTTTTCAGGAAAGGCTATTAAGCCTTTCCTGAAAATCTATTTTTCTTTCTTCTTTACAAATTCATAGGGCATAAAATCTATTGAGTCATTTACCTTAATAGTAACAGAACTTATTTCCCCATCCTGTGTAGAAAATTCTATCACTTTTATTCCATAACCAGGATGATTGTAGGTACACAAAAAACTATTTCCACCCCGTGGAGTTAAAGTTGCTTTCAGTAAAGGATGATGCTCAAAATAAATATTCAATAGATTGTCTTCAAGCTTTATTTCAATCTGCCCATATACGTTGTTTACATAAGTTCCGCTATACATCACCAGTGGGAATTCCGGTTGAGGAGAAGTTTTTGCTAATGAACTTTCTTTATTAATAAAATCTTTCATTTGAGAGATTTCATCTTTTCTGAACTCATAAAACAGCATACTATAATTACGATACGGCATCCTGAGGTAGGAATCAATTATCTGGTATTTCAAAGCCTCATATAAATAGTTATTATCTGTATTGGTAAATACAGCAATACCAAGCCTTTCTTCAGGTAAAAAACACGTAGAAGTTACAAAGCCGTTTACACCTCCAGTATGAGAGACGAGTAGTCTGCCAGCATAATCTTCTACCTGCCAACCAAGACCATAAGTTCTAATGTGTTTAATGCCCTTAAAAATTTTGCTCTTATTTAAACCTATAATTGTATTTGGGGTATAGGTTTTTTCAATCACTTCTTCAGGGATAATTTCTTCTCCTTCAAATTTTCCTTTTTCTGTCAACATCAAAAGCCATTTTGCTATATCTCTTACCGAAGAACATATACTTCCCGCTGGAGCAAGGTTATCTACTTTATCGTAAGGAATAACAATAAGCGAATCTATATAGGCACTATGGCCACGTGAAGCATTATTGTCTTTATTCATTATTTCAGAGGATAAGAATGTCCGCGTCATTTTAAGTGGTTTCAGAATTGTTTTGCTTACATACTCTTCCCACGTATAAGCAGTAGCCGCAGGAATTATCTCTCCAGCAACAAGAAATGCTGCATTACAATATCCGAAAGTAGTTCGAAACTCTGATACAGGTTTGAGCAATTTCAATCTTTCTATGATTTCCCGATTGCTTAAATTAGAAGACCAATTAACAAAATCCCCTTGAAAAGTCATTAACCCAAGCCTATGACATAATAAATCATTAATAGTAACGTAATTAGTAATAACTGAATCATAAAGTCGAAAATAAGGCAACCACTTTACAACTCTATCATTGAGGGAAAGAATTTTATCGTGTTCCAATAAACATAATGCTGTTGCGGTAAAAGCCTTCGTATTTGAAGCAATCATAAAAAGGGTGTTTTCATCAACGAGATCGTTTTTATAAATTTCTCTGACTCCATAGCCTCGTGAAAGTATTATCTTACCATCTTTTACAATGGCAACAGCTACTCCCGGGATATCCCATAACTTAATTGCCTCGTAGACATAATTATCCAATGAATCATTGACAAAACTGTTTTGAGCAAATGATAACGAAGAAATAAATAGAACAAGAAAGAAAGACATTTTTGCTTTTCTCATAACATAAACTTTTGAGTTAGACACGATAGTAGTCAGGTCGCCATTTTTTTACCAGTCTTTTAATCTCATCTTCAGATAGGTTTTCTTCTACTGCTCTGACTGCCAACGCTGGAAACTCTTCGTCAGAAGCAAATCTTAACCCTATAATTTGTCTCGTGGTAAGGCGACTATCTAATGGCTTCCCTGTTAAAATGTAATGCCTGAAATTTTCTTCCGCACGAATAGCTCTATCCTGCGACTTCAAGGCAAACATCCTTGAATGAAAAAAAAGACTTATAAGCACTAATGAATTCAGCACAAAAAATAGCCATATCTTTATCGATTGGTGAGCTGAATACATACTGACACTGTAATATATCGAGCTGACAAGCAAGACAAGTATTACAAGAAAGGTTAAGAAATGGTAGGTAAATACATACCGTCTATGGTTTGAATAATTTTGTTGTTTCATAAGTTTTTCCCTTTTATTTAGATTTGAATTGAATAGCTATTTTATTTCTGGTATTTTATTATATAATAATATACTAAACTTGATTGATAGAACTAACTCAAAAGCAAATAACCAACTTTCGAGAACGAATTTTGTTTTTGATTTCTTACTTTACATTTAACCTCATTATATTTCAAATCTATAGGCTGGTACTGTTTTTTCTAAACGTTAATTTAACAGAAAATACTACCTCAGTAAATTTCTCATATTCCTTATTTAATAGAGGATTGGTGTTTGATATTTCAACATCTTCGTATTTAACTTTCATTCCTTTAATTTTCATAATTTTAGACTTACTTATAAGTCGGCGGGGAGAAATGCTTTTCCTTATTTTGATTATTTTACTCTTGATTATACAATTTTTTGTAATTGCTATACTTAGCGTGGATATCCCATATTTTGCATATTATAATGCAAGAATTAGTAATGTAGTCTTGAACTGGTCCGAAGATTTTTCTATTATGTTTAAAACTGTTTTTCTTGAATCATATTATCTGCCTTACCTGGTTATGTTTTTTATTTTCTATGGATTATCTTGCTTTTTTATCATCTGGATTGCCAGAAAGACATTATATAATATTAAAAGTAATAGTCCTCTGCTTATAAATATTTCAGTAATAATAGCAGTTGGTATTTTATTGTTTTTCGGAGCACGTGGGGAAACTAATTTTTCTAAAAAGCCTTTGTCTATCGAGAGTGCCTATTTTTCCGACTACTCTTTTCCCAATCAACTTGGTATAAACCCTATATATAATTTTGTCACCAGCTTTAAGAACCAGAGAGTTTCTACAATGAGTAATCAGGAAGCAATGGAACGGGTAAAAATTTCCTTGAATAGAAAAGGAGTATCTGATTATCCGATTGCTTCAGAAATAAAATTTTCAAGACAACCAACTGTGAAACCTAATGTTATCATAGTTATAGTTGAAAGTCTATGTACATATATATTACGAAAAGAAACTGATGGAGTTAAAATAATGCCATTTCTTGATAGTTTATCTAATTATTCGATTACCTTTGAAAACATTTATTCAGCCGGTATTCATACATACAATGGATTATACAGTATCCTTTGTGGACTTCCAAGTATATTAAACATTAAACCCCTTACAGATCCATTGAGTTCTTCATTAAAATATTCAGGAATATCTAGCATACTTAAAAAATATAATTACAACACTGTGTTTATATGCTCCGGTGATAAGACCTTTGATAATATGAATAGCTTTACATTACAAAATGATTTTGATAAAATAATTTCTAAAGAGAATTATCCCGATTCCTGCCTGAACACTTTTTGGGGAGCATCAGACAATTTTTTGTTTGATAGGTCCTTGCAAGAATTTGATGAGCTTTCTTATAATAACAACACCCCTTTTCTGGGAGTTATATTGACTTCCACCAGCCATGAGGCAAATACCATCCCTCAAAATGTACCCTTTCAACCTAAAACCAAAGATTACTATGAACAACTTTTTGAATTTACAGACTGGTCAATTAGTCATTTCATAGAAAAAGCCAGAAAGAGAGGTTGGTATAATAATACAATTTTTGTTTTCGTTGGTGATCACGGACAACGTTTCGACCCAACTTATGATATGTCCCTTACATATCATCATATTCCTATGATTTTTTTCTGGGAAAAAAGAATTTCTCCAAGACTATATGAAGATATTGGACTACAAGTTGACCTTACCCCAACACTTATGGGTCTACTAAAGTTAAATTACATCAATAATACTCTCGGAATTGATTTACGTACAGAAAAACGCCCCTTTGCATTTTTTACCGCCGATGACAAAATAGGAGTTCTTAACAAAGAATTTTTCCTCGTTATTCGGACAGAGGGACCCACTACACTCTATAAATATAAGCTAAAAGATGTTACAAATTATCTCAATGGGTACCCACAGGTAGTAGATAGTATGCAAACCTATGCATATTCAATGCTACAAGTTACACAGTGGCTTATAGAAAAGAAAAAGACTAACTTACCTCTGCTGCCTCAGTAATACAGGTTTGTTTTATTATCTCAAGAGCTCTTCGAATATTATCCTCATTAACGTTCGTTTGTCCACAAACAAACCTTAATGTATATTTACCATTTAATTTTGTGTGTGAAAGATATATTTTACCACTATCATTTATCTTCTGTAAAATCCGTTGATTTAAATCATTGAGTTTGCTTTCTGGAAGAGTATCAGGCCTATAACGAAAGCAAACAAGGTTCATAGTGCGAGGTGCCATAAGGTCGAAATGCCCATCTTTAATTAATTCGGTTTCAAACATTTCAGCAAGTTTTATATGGTAGCGCAATTTTTCACTTATTCCTTTAAGTCCATAAGCCCTTAAAACAAACCAAAGTTTAAGCGCCCGAAACCTTCTCCCAAGCTGGATACCCCAATCACAATAATTATTAACTTTTGAATCAACCCTGGTCTTTAGATATTCAGGAATAATCTCAAAAGTTTTTATCAAATCATTTTTATCTTGCACAAAATAGACACTACAATCGAAATTAGTAAACATCCATTTATGGGGGTTAAATACAAAAGAGTTCACATGTTCAATCCCTTTAATCATCCATCTATATTCAGGAAGTATTAGTGCTGAGCCGCCATAAGCAGCATCAACATGTAGCCATAAATTATGTTTTTCACATACTTTAGCAATTTCTTCAAGTGGGTCAATTGCAGTACAACCAGTTGTTCCAAGCGCAGCAACAACACATAAAGGAGAATAACCATGTTCTTTATCTTTTCTGATTTGTTCATCGAGTTCATCCGGCTTCATACGAAAATTTTTATCCACCCGGATTTTTACGAGATTTTCATTTCCTATACCGGCAACCTTGACAGCCTTTTCCACAGAAGAATGAGCCTCTGTAGAACAGTATACTCTGAGTCGTTGTTTGTCAAAAAGTCCCGACTTATTGCTCTCAAAATTAAAAAGTTTTTCCCTGGCAGTAAGAATAGCCACCAGGGTAGAGGTTGAAGCTGTATCTTGAATTACACCTTCAAATCTCGTAGGTAAGTGAAATGCTTTCTTAATCCAGTTAAGTACCTGTTCTTCAAGTTCGGCAGCAGCAGGGGAAGTTTCCCATTTCATTCCCTGCACGCCAAGTGCAGCGGTCAACATTTCTGCCAGAATAGAAGGAAAACTTGCATTAGCAGGAAAATATGCAAAAAAATTTGGTGATTGCCAATGAGTTATTCCCGGTAAAATAACTTTTTCGAAATCACTCATTATAGCTTCAAATGGCTGAGCTTTTTGAGGTGCTTCTTTTGGCAATTGATTGATAACATCACCAGGTTTTAGAGGGGAACGTACCGGATATTCCTCTATGTTTGCATAGTACTCAGCAATCCAGTTAATTAATTGATATGCATATAATTTAAATTCAGAAATGTCCATCGAAGTAGTTATTTATTGAATTTCAATACTTCCACTCCCTGACGAAAATATATATCAACAGGAATGGAAGAGGAATTTACTTTATTCAAATCTGCTTTAAGCTGGTCTTTTATATAGCCATCTCTTTTTATAAGTTCTTTTGCCATCTCATAATCTCCATCACCCTGAATCTGGAGAATTAGTTGAATGGATTTTTCAACAGCTTCTTTCATTTTTTCAAAATTAACAGAATAAAAGCCTTCCTTCGTTCTCGTGAAAGCACCATTTTCCTCAAAGAAATAAAATTGCATCATATTGGCTTTTCCGTGTGCACTTGAAGCCCCAAACCTACAAGATCTGAATATCCCTGCCAGAAAGGTAACATAATTATCCAGCAACTCTCCACTATCTAACTCTCTCATTTCATATAATTTAGTTACAAGATAAAGACCCAGAATATCTGCTTTCCTTTCTTCCAATGCAGCATATTGTTCTTTAAGTGCTTCTCTTACCGTTCCTTTTCCGTTAATGGTGTTTTTTATTCCCAATCCATGCGCCACTTCATGAAAAGTAACATTTTCAAAGAAAGCGTTAAACTTAACATACTTCCTCTGTTCTGGTGATATAAGAACATCTGCAATAGGTTTCATAATGTAATCAAACTTCGCTCTCATTGCATTTTTCAGTTGAAGTCGTCGAGAACCTTTTTTTGTCTGTACTTCTTCGTCATTAGGAAGATTTATTGCTATTGTTTTACTCCCTGCATTGCAATCTCCAGCGTAATATATTGCTTCGTAAACATTCATATCAGATTCTGTTCCTGGTATTTCACTTTTATATTTGGGGTTTACAGGTAGCTCGCTTTGTAATCTCGGCAGTAAGGCTGTAAATTTTTGTAGTTTCAGACTCCATTCTAAATCCTTTACCAGAACAAATGACTCAAATGAGGTTTTTACCCCAAAAAGAGCATCTTCATAATTTTCAATTGGTCCTACAATAAAATCAATGTTAGAATTTTTCATATCCATCCACTTGAAATCACTCTGTTGGTAAGAATCTGTCAAAAGCGCATCTGCACGTAACTGCAAATACTCTTTCATCTCTAAATTCTCAGAAATTTCAGCGGCTTGTTTCATTAAACTGGCAGCAAGTTGTAGCTTTTCTTTATAAGCAATACTGTATGGTATTACAACCAACCTTCCAGTCTCATCTCTTTTAAGAATAGAATAGGGACTCAGCTTTAGAGAATCTGAAAGCTTTTCAAATTCTTCCTTTGTCATATCTACGGGATAGAAATTTGCACCTTTTGGTTTTTCTCCAAATCCTTCGAGGAAAGGTTTATTGTTATTCAATCTTTCCCAGGGCCCATAATTAATAAGGATAAATTGACGCGTAGCGGGGTCTTCTATTTTTGATAACAAAGATTCTTTATTGCCGAAACTCTGGAGCCAGAAAAGGTCATCCATTATTTTAGCAACTTCAATTAAAATAGGGATTATTTTCTTTTCCGATTCACTTAGCCAGCTAAGATTTGAAGTTAATTGCACTTCCTTGAAAGCTGCTAATTTTTTCTCAATAGTTTCCTGCAAGTAGGCAGTCTTCATAAAAATTAAAAAAAATAATAATAAAAAAAGTGTTTTCTTTATCATAACTGATATATTGTAAGTTTTTTCCAAAATTATTTTATTTTGTACTCTTTTAATTATTTTAATTCGTAGTCTGCGTTTTTAAGTACATTCTGTTCTTCCGGTGAATACACTGCATATTGAAAACCTTCTCTTATAGCATAAGCCCCATACTCTCCACTTTTATCAAGAGCAAGAAAACCAACCTGTAAGTCATCTGAAATTTTTCCTTTTTTAGCCTTTATAATTCTTCTTACTGCTTCTTCACAAGCCTGACGGGGGGTTTTGCCCTGACGCATAAGTTCTACTATCAAATGGCTTCCAGAAATTCGAATCACCTCTTCCCCTATACCTGTTGCAGTTGCAGCACCTATTTCACCATCAACATATAAACCTGCTCCTATAATAGGAGAATCTCCAACCCGTCCATGCATTTTATATCTCAATCCACTTGTTGTACAGGCTCCTGCAAGCCTTCCTCCATTATCCAGAGCAAGCATTCCAATAGTATCGTGATTTTGAGATTGAGAATCTATTTCTGGAACATAATTTGTTGACTTGAGCCATTCTTTCCACATTTCTTCCGCTTCTTTCGTCAAAAGATTTTCTTTCTTAAACCCATTCTTGAGTGCAAACTTTAATGCCCCTTCTCCAACAAGCATAATATGAGGCGTACGCTCCATTACCAGCCTCGCTACTGAAATTGGATGCATAATGTGTTGCAGAAATGCCACAGAACCACAATTAAATTCATTATCCATAATACAAGCATCAAGCGTTAAATACCCATCTCTATCGGGTAACGCTCCATAACCAACAGACCTAACAAGAGGATCTGCTTCAGGAATCTTTACCCCCGCTTCAACAGCATCAAGAGACCATCCTCCTTTATTTAAAATTTCCCATGCTCCTGCATTTGCAGGAATACCAAAATTCCAGGTCGAAATAACAATTGGTTTCCGAATACCTGTTTTGTTAAGTCTAAAACTAAAATTTGTTTTTCTGATAAATGGAAATAAAAGAGTAAATAGTGAAGTTAGTTTAAGAAAATTTCTTCTTGTTTGCATAGTAAATTTTTAATATTTACTAAAGATTTTTCCAAACAATTGCACTTGCTCCAAGTACTGCTGGATTACCTGCTAGAATTTTAGAAAGTATAACTCTTACCTTATTTTTGTAATTATGCATAAGGTTTTCTTCAAACGACTTTCGGGTTGGCTTTAACAAAAATTCACCTGCAAAAGATAACCCCCCTGCAAGGATTATAACTTCCGGGTCAACAATTGCAACTGCATTAGCAAGTGCTAAACCAAGAATCTTGCCAGTAAATTCAAATGCTTGAATTGAAAGAGCATCCCCTTGTTGTGCCGCCTGATATATTAATTTAGAAGTAATCTCAAAATCCTTGTAAGAGCGTAGAATTGAATCATAACTTTCATTTTTAAGCATATCTTTCACAGTTTTTACTATACCAGTAGCGGAAGCATACTGTTCAAGGCAACCATTTCTACCACACCCACAGGGACGTCCATTAGGCCTAACAATGGTATGTCCTAACTCTCCTGCATGGCCATTATGTCCTACTATAAGTTCTCCATTTGATACAAATCCGCTCCCCAGTCCTGTCCCAAGAGTTACAACAATAAAATCTCTCATCCCTTTAGCTGCTCCATACATCATTTCTCCAAGAGCTGCTGCATTAGCATCGTTTAAAAGATACACTGGAACATTAAAATACTTAGAAATTAGAACGTCCAGTTTTATATTACCTTTCCACTTAAGATTTGGAGCAAACTCAATGGTGCCAGTATAACTATTTACATTAGGAGCACCAATCCCAATTCCAATCAGCGAAGTGTTTTCCCCAAGAACAGTAAGTAAATTTTCTATAGTTTCTGCTATATTATCAACATACTCTTCTACCATCTCGTATTTATCCGTCCTAATAACTCTTTCAGCCAATAGTTCTCCTGTGATATCAACAGCAGCAATTACTGTATTTGTCCCTCCTATATCTATCCCAATGGCTATTTCTTTCATTGCAATGGGGTTTGATGAATGGTCCCTTTTTCAAGATTATGACCTGTAGTTTTTTTTCTTTCTGTTACTCGCAACATAAAAGCAAAAAACAGTCCTAAGAATCCGAGAATAGAAAATATCCACATACCTAAATTATAACCCGATGGATTTTCTGCACTTGCATGTGAAATATCATTAGCCCATCCAATTAATAGATTAAATCCGAATAGCCCTATGTTCTGTATCATAGTCATCAGTCCATAGGCAGTACCAAGTTTTTCTTCAGGAACTACCAGAGCTACAGAGGGCCACATTACTGCCGGAATTAAAGAAAAAGCAATTCCCATCATTGCCATCGGAATTATTAAGTAATACGGAATAATCGCCTTCTCAATCCCAAAAAAAGCTGATTCAACTTCTATGCCACCTGTTAAAGTAGTGGAAAAGATCTTATATGCCATCATTAGATAAACAGGGATTATTAAAAGCGAACCAAACATCATTAGCAGAGATCGCTTTCCTACCTTGTCCGCCAGCAACCCAAATAGTGGGGTAAAAATCATAGCAAAAAGTGTTAACATACTTGAGAGGTTACCTCCCACTTCCCTGGTTGTACCGTGTGCTTCCTGAAAAAACTTTATGGCGAATGTCTGAAATGGAAACATTGCTGAATAGAAGGTAACACATAGGGCTGTAATAAACCAGAAGGAAGCATTAAAGTTAAATACCTCTTTAATAATAACCTTATCTTGCTGTCCATCTTTTGGCATTAAATATTTTTTAGATGCATAAGCATCCATAAAGTAATAAAAGATAATACAAATAAATGCAAAAATACCTGCGGTAACAGTTATCCAGAGTGGATACTGCCAGTAAGTAAAAAGTTTTTTTGCAAGGGTCGGAGAGTTAAGAGCAAGGAAAGAACCAAGTCTTGCTACGGTCAGATTTAATCCAAAAGCAAACGAAAGTTCTTTGCCTTTAAACCATCGAGCAATAATAGTAGTAATCGCTACAATCATTGATTCAGCACCAAGTCCAAAAATCAGTCTCCCGGCAGCCATTGTAAGTACCTCTCCTTTTATGGCTGTAATAAAAGCCCCAAGCATAATAAAAAAAGTAAATATCAGAACAGATTTTCTTGTACCTATTCTATCAATAATTATTCCTCCTATCAAAACCATAATAATATTGGGAAAACTATAGATAGCGTTCAATAACCCTATCTCAGAATCTGTAAAGTTAAGCTGACTTTTAATCAAATCTGCAAGTGGGCTTATTGAGTCATAAATGTAATAGTTTCCCATCATAGCAAGGGAAATTAGGAGAAGAGCAAACCATCTGGCTAATGTGGAAGGTTCTCGTTTTTCTAAGACTTCAACAGAATTCATAAACAGTATTTAATTAAGTGAAAATAAAAATTTTACTCTTAATTCAAAAGGTATAACTATAACACCAAACAAAGTGTATTACCATAGCTAATTTATGCCATTTTTTTACCCCCAAAAACTTATTTTATATATTACAGGACTGTAGCTATAGTAGAATATCATTTATTATAATTATAATTATGGAAACTTGCATAAAAATAATATACAACTGGAGAAGTAGCTGTTCCTCTATAATAATAAGATAAAATTTTAACAAGCCTAAAAAAAAAATAAAATATTAAAAGCTAGAGTAATTGTCTCCATATTAAATGCAATTTTTTTATTAAATATAAATTTTATACTTTTTAATATATATTGAGAAGTAAGCTGTAAAGTAGTTTTACTAAATAAGAAAACAATAACAATGAGAAAAAATACCATTTATATTGCAGGACGGTAAAAGCTTCTATCTTGTAAACAGAAGCACAGTATCTATATGTGATAGGCCGATATTAGGGGATACAGTATAAGAGGCTCCTTTGAATCTTAAAAATTATGGAAGAGATATATACGATACGTTAACAGTAGAAGATTATTAGGAATGTGCAGACGGATTATGGAAATGTTGGAAGATAAGATTTGATACTCCGGATTGGAGCAATACGGTTGCTACCTGTGCTTGAAAAGGTTACTACTGTATAAGGTATAGAGTGTTGCCCAGACACTGGTACATACTCTGATACTGCTCCGGTAGAGGAGCTTACTTTCAGGAAACACATGAGAGTGGTTATTCTGATACATTCATATTGAAGTTTGAGGGTGGTTCTGTTGGAATCCAGCCTATAGGTAATAAATTACCGTCGTCGTTTGCATTGAGACAGAACTATCCCAATCCATTTAATCCGATTACGAACATAGAGTTTGATATACCAAAATCTTCGTCAGTGAGACTTACGGTATATGATATAAGAGGGCGGGAGGTATCAGTGTTATTGAATGAGAAATTAAATGCTGGCAGTTACCGTGTAATGTTTGATGGTAGCAATTTAAGCAGTGGGATATATTTCTATCGACTTACCGGCAAAGATTATACAAAAGTAATGAAAATGGTATTGATTAAATAAAACTATTATAATTATTCTTATTTTAAAAGCAACATCTTTTTTATCTGCCGGTATCCATTACTTTTAAGTATGCAGAAGTAGATACCGTTTGAAAGACTGCTACCATCAAAATTAAGATTATAAGCTCCCGCACTAAGATACTCATTAGCTAATATAGCTACTTCTTTTCCTAAAGCATCAAATATACTCAAAACAACAAATGAACTTACCGATATGTTGAATCTAATTTGTGTAGTAGAATTAAACGGGTTTGGAAAATTCTGGTATAGTATAAAATCAACATTAGAAGATTGGCTTTTAATACCCCCACCGGTTAAAGGCTTCGCGAGACAAAGTGAGTCCAATTTCAATCCATAGTTATTATATACACGAATCGTTAGTGTATTAAGAGAAACATCTATTAAACCCCAGCAATAATCTTGTACTGATTTAATTGTATAGTAAGCACTATCCGGTTGATAAAGTGGAGCTCCCGCCGTGCCAATTATAAGATAGTGTATATTGTTTACTAAATTATGTTGATAGAAATGGGAGTGACCAGCTATTACGAGGTCAACATTATTGGGGACAAAAAGATTTTGTGCCATTGTTATCAGTAATGGATCTTCACCGTGTCCTCCTGCACAATAAGGTGGGTTATGAACAGCTACAATCTTCCACCTCTTATTAGCAGAAGCAAGGTCACTTGCAACAAAGGAATATTGAGGACTCCCAGGCGAATAATCTAACATTACATTTATAGCTGTAAAATGTACGCATCCATAGTCAAACGAATAATAGTCCTGGGTAGTGGAGTTTGACTGGGGATTTTGTTCAAAAGCTTTCGTATTTGTTGTCCAGCCTTCATGATTACCTACTATCCCATAGAAAGGGATCTGGGAGATTGTTATTTGTTCTTCTGATGTAAAAAATTCAGTTTTCCAATAGTTGTATCCAGGTCCATAACATAAATCACCCCCATAAATTGAGAACCTTGGGTTTCGAAGCCGTAATAGCTGAGTTATCTGATTATGGATTGCAATACCACTACGACAATCTGCCATCCAGCAAAAACTATACGAAGTATCCGATATGAGAGCCGTTATAAAAGAAGCTCCGTTACTTGTAGAATTTTGCTGAACGGCGTTGTAGTAATATTTTGTATTTGCCTGCAAATTAGTAAGTTTGATTCTGTGGACATAGGTTACAGGAACAGTATTTGTTAAGAGCTGAAACTCTGTCTTGGCAACCAAACCATATCCTGGTGTTAATCCATAATTTACAGTAACGGTATCAGGGGTACTGGTTTCTACAAGAATGTATGCAGAATTTGGGAGCACTGCTTGGACATAGGGGGGCATTAATATTGCGCAAAAGGCTGAAGAATCAAAAAATACAACAAACAAAATTAGAAAAAGTCTTATCATAGTATAAAAACTTTTTTCCCTTAAAACTCTAATACAAGTAAGGAAACAGAGTATCATGAATTCGAAAACTAAAATTCCCTTTAATTATTCGGAAGTTTGAAAGCTCCCAATAATACCCTGCGCTAGTTCGTTTCTAATATTTCTAATATAACTAACCCTTCTTCAGAAATTCTATTATTTGCTATTTCACAAATTGTTCTGCATAATATTGGGGAGTAAGAAACTCACCAGTTGCATTTTTTATCATATCGTTCCATTTATAGCGCATGCCAGGTGAAAACACTTTTTCAATAAGATATTTTCCAATTTCCGGATTGTTAGAAAGGCTTTGATTCTTCAAATCATTTGACTTCAGTATATTTACAACAATATAATGATATAACTGCGAAGCAAGTAATTCACCAAGCAAATAATTGTGATAATAACAAGGAGCTGTTGCAATATGTATTTTCGATGCCCAATCAGGTTCATTGCGTCCTTCTGGCTTCTTGATTAATTGATACTTTTCTACAAGTTCCCACCAGAGTTTGTTCAAATCCTGATCAGGATTTTCATACATTGATTTTTCAAAGTGATACATAACCTGAGCCCAACGACTGAATACAATTTGCTGAAGTCTTAAAGATTTAAATCCATCAGTTGCAATTTTATTAACTTCATTATCGTTTAATCCAAGATTTACTTTCATCCATTGAGCGTTGGTTGAGTTTCTACCAAATAGCATAGCAATCGCCTCGGTTGTAAAAGTATGAGCCGGGTCTCTCATAATAAATGGCAATGACTTACTAATGTACTTATCATAGGCAGCATGACCAAATTCGTGTAGCATTGTGTTCATCCATTTCTCATTCGGTTTAATATTACAAAGGACTCTAATATCACCCTCATTATCAATATCTATACAATAGGCATGTTGATTTTTACCAGGTTTTTCATAAAGATCTGAGTGTTTCAGGATATCTGAGATATCTATGCCAATACCTTTATAATATCTTTCAGTCAACTCAGCAAGATTTTTCCCTTTGTAAAATTCATCAAAATCAACTTTGTAAATCTTAGGTGCTTCCTGGAAAAATCTATTCTGATAATGCCAGGGTCTAAGGTCTTCTTTCTTTATATTGTATCTTTTTTCAAAGTATCCGTCAATAGTTTCCTTCTCTTCAATAAATGTTTCCTTAGTTAAGATATCAAGTTCATCAAAAAGTCTTGCTATTTCCTCAGGTTCCTGTTCACTGAGTTTTAATTTCATTTCGTGATAATTTTTAAATCCCATATCATGAGCTACATCATTCCTCATTTTTACAAGTTTGATAATATCCTCCGAAACTACACGGCCAATTTTCTTTTGAGCAGTCCATACTTTTTCTAAATATTTTGAATCAGTAGAATTAACCAGAGCATCTTCAACATCATTATCTGTTAGCTTTTTACCATCAACTTCCGCTCGAAAGTTACCATATTTTTGCTCAATTTCATTTTGTAAATAATTAATAGCATTAAGCTTAGCAGTATCAGCCTGGTTCTGGGCAAACTGATTGTACAAAACTTCTAATTCACGATTCTTTATCTCATCCTTCAGCCCTCCTTCAGACTTGATATTCTTCAAAAATTCAAAACCTTTTCTATCTGCAAAAATTGCAGTCCACTGATTTTGAAGTTCCGCTGTTCTATTGAAATCCTCTTTCCTGCCACTTATCGAAGCATTCCAATAGGCAAGATTCATTTCTTTATATAGAGGGATAATTTTCTTATTCAATTCTGTAACAAATGAATCAAATTCTTTTTCATTAGTTACTCTCTTATCGCTACACGAAGACAGCATAATTAAGACTCCTAATAAAACAATTATTGAAAAAATTCTTCTACACATAATAATTTATTTATTTTAGTGGAACATTTTCTAATGTTTTAACCAGAAATTCCCAGAACTTTTGCACAGTAGAAATACTGCATTTCTCATCAGGAGAATGAGGATTTTTTATTGTTGGTCCAAACGATATCATATCCAGATTTGGGAAAACACCTCCAATTAAACCACATTCCAGTCCTGCATGAATTGCTTTCACTGCTGGAGATTTACCAAACAATTCTTTGTAGATATTCTGCATTGTATTTAGTATTGGGGAGTTTGGATTAGGTTTCCAGCCGGGATATTGTCCATCAAAAGATATTTGTGCACCAGCAAGTTCAAAAACAGCAGCAATTTTTTCTTCAAGCGCTTCTTTTGCACTATCAACAGAGCTTCTGAGCAAACATTTTACTTCAATGGTTTTTGTATTCATATCGGACTTTACAATTGCCAGATTAGTAGAAGTCTCAACAAGTCCTGGCATATCATTGCTCATACGAATAACATTATTAGGACAACCATAAACAGCTCGGATAAGTTTCTGTTGAGTTGCTTTATCTATTATGTTCTTTGGCATTCTTCCCTTTTCAAAATAAAATTGAAGGTCTGGTTCTACAACTGACAATTCCTTTTTAATTGTGTCTGAAAATTCATTGACGTACTCTTCGAACTCATTTTTAAACATCTTCGGAACAAGAATTATTGCAGATGCTTCTCTGGGAATAGCATTTCTAAGATTACCACCTTCAACACTCGCCAGTCTTATATTGAATTTCTTTTCTGCAAACTTCAAGAATCTAAACATAAGCTCATTGGAGTTACCTCTCCCCAGATGAATATCACAGCCTGAATGACCCCCTTTTAGACCTTTCAATATAATTTTATAGGCAAGGTGGTTCTTGGGAACAGGTGCCTTCCTGAACTTAAATTCTGCATTGGCATTTGTTCCGCCTGCACAACCAATAAACAATTCACCTTCATCTTCCGAATCAAGATTTAGGAGGATATCTCCTTTCAGAAAACCTGGCTTCAAACCAAAAGCTCCTGTCATACCAGTTTCCTCGTCAACTGTAAATAAAGCTTCTATAGGACCATGTTTCAAATCGGTCGATTCAAGTATTGCAAGGGCAGATGAAACACCTATACCATTATCGGCGCCAAGGGTAGTCCCGGTAGCAATAACCCAATCTCCTTCTATTCTTGGTTTAATAGGATCTTTTGTAAAGTCATGTTTTACATCACTATTTGCTTGTGGGACCATATCAAGATGTCCTTGTAAGATTATTCCTTTTCTATTCTCCATTCCCAACGTAGCAGGCTTTCTAATCACTACGTTTCCTATGTCATCAACTTCATACTCAAGATTGTGTTCTTTCGCAAAATTAACTACATAATCAATCATACCTTTTTCATGTTTGGAGGGATGGGGAATATTACAGATTTCTTCAAAATGCTTCCAGATTAATTCTGGTTTTAATCCACTTAAAATGTTACCCATAGTTTATATCCTTTCTGTTTTATTTTTTAAGTTCAACAAATCTTATAAATTTATAAGAATAGAGTTGTGTTAGGAATTTTGATATTCTTTCCGCAGCAGGAGAAATCTCTTCTCCTATTTGTTTTTCTAACTTTTCAACAATCTCAGCAACCTTTTTCTTCCCATCAATCTCAAACCACACTGCTGATCCCAACCTATCAAGGCTAATTTTAAAATCCTGGGGTTTATTTTTCGGGATTAGTTTCTTAAGAAAACGATTTCTAAATTTCGGGAACACAATCATTACAAGACCTTCATCTGTAACTACGAAGTTTTTATTTATCACAGGTGTAAGTTCAAGTAAATTAAAATTTAGTTTCTTTTTGAAAAATGCCATAAGCTTCCCTAAAATAAAGGCAACGAAGCATTGACCTCGTTGCCTCTTAAAAATTAAAATTATATTCCTGCTGCAGGTGGGGCTGGTTCATCAACCGAACCTGCATTCTTCATCGGAATATAAATCAATATAAGAGCAATAATGATAAGCACCAAAAATCCAATAAACAAAGGGGGTTCCTTGAAAATAAGAGGTATATTAACCTCTGCTATTCTAAAAGGAGCAAATCCAAGCCCAGTCAATGCTTCACCAGCGATAAATCCAGAAGCTAACAGAATTCCAATGTTTTCTATTCTTACTTTTTGAGCATCGTTATAGTTTTTCTTCTTAACAATCAAATCAAGAATTCCTTTGATTATTCCACCGATGAAAATTGCAAAAGTTGTTTCAAGTGGTAAATACATTCCTACACTGACAAGCATTGGGCTTTTAACCTGCATCATAATAAAAGCAAGTCCCATTAGCATTCCAACAATAATTAGAGGCCAAGCCATTTCACCTCCAACAATTCCTTGTGATAACATTGCCATCAGCCCAGCTTGAGGAGCAGATAAATTCTTGCTACCAAATCCACCTGTATATCCTTGTTGAACACCTTGAGCAATATCAGCCTGGTTCAGAAGATTCAGGACAAAGAACATCACCAATCCTGAAACAACAACGCCAATAACATCACCAAACTGCATTTTCCAAGGGGTACCACCAAGGATATGCCCTGCTTTAAGATCTTGTAACATTTCTCCTGCCACAGCAGCGGATACACAAACTATAGCCGCAACACCAAGTACAGCAGCAACTCCCCCACTCTGTGCATCAACCCTTATTAAGACCAAAATCAGAGCTGTAACTACAAGAGCGGTTAAGGTGAGTCCGCTGATTGGATTATTACTGGAACCTATAATACCAACCAGATACCCAGATATAGCTGCAAAAAAGAATGCCAGTATAATCATCACGGTAGCAGCAACTATTGCAGGAAATATGTCTGTATGAAATGCAAACTTAGTAACTACAAAAGTTATAATGGAAACAAGAATAATACCTATCATTATATATGTAAAGGGGAGATCCTTTTCAGTTCTTACTGTCACAGGTCCACCAGTAGCTGCTTTTTTCACATCTCCAATGGAACGCTTTAAACCTGCTATAAGGCTATTTCTCATTTTAAACAAAGTAAAACCAGCCCCCATCAACATTCCTCCAATAGCAATGGGTCTAACCACAAAGCGCCATACTTGATTAATTTGAAAACCGGGATCACTTACTTTTTCAATAGTAGTCCCTTTAAGAGTTGCCCAAGCTTGTAACATTTCAGGGGTAAAATAGGGAGATATAAAATAGTAAATTATGGGAGCAAGTAAGCCCCAGGCAAGCAATCCCCCACTAAAGTTAAGCGATGCATACTTAGGACCAATAATATAGCCAACCCCTACATACGCCGGACTGATACCAGGAGAACTAATCAACATCCCTCCTTGAGCATCTATGTTTGTGCCAGGGATTTTAACTTTGCTAAAAAATGAATAAAACTTTTCCCAACTTTGAGCAAAGAAACTTATCTGTCCCAAAAATTGAATCACAGCTCCAAGTCCCATTGCACTAAAAAGAAATTTACTACCTGTTCCTGTTCCCTGCCCTGACTTGTGAATTTCTGCAGCTGCAGTTGACTCTGGAAATAATAAGTCTACATCTTCTACCATTACACGACGCAAAAGCGCTACAAACATAATTCCAAGAACACCACCAGCAATCAGGATAAGTGTTGCTGTAACATAATGTTTCCATGTAAAGAATGGATCCCAAATGTGAGCAATGTAAAAAGCTGGTAAAGTAAAAATAGCTCCAGCTGCTACAGATTCGCCGATTGACCCAACTGTTCTTGCAAAATTCTCTTCAAGAATTGTACCTTTAGTCAATCTTAAAAAAGCCATTCCTAAAACAGCAGCCGGATAGGTAGCCGCTATCGTCATACCTGCTTTTAATCCGAGGTAAGCATTTGCTGCCCCCAGTACAACTGACATAATCAAGCCAAGAATTAAAGCTTTGATTGTAAATTCTGCCATACTGCTCTCAGGAGCAATAAATGGTACGAATTTCTTTTGATCACTCATAATTTTTTATTTTATTATGGGAAGGTGTTTATTTAAGCTTTCTATATATCATAATTATATGAATATGAAATTATTGAAAAATTTAAATCTTTGCAACATTATAATATTTCCGAATAAATAGTATTAACTTCCAACTTTAAGTAATAAGAGAAGCTATTTACAACATCGAGAAATTATAAACTAATTTGAACAGGAAAAGAATTTTCTATTCAAATATTATTAGATTCTGATATTTTTTATTTAGCACCTCCATAACAAATCGGGTAATTTAGTACTTTAATGACTTTTTATCCTTATGGAATATTTATATTTTGAAAAAATTAAATTTATCTGATGTCACAAGAAAATAAACTGAAACATCCTAAAGGTCTGTATCTCTTGTTTTTTACAGAAATGTGGGAAAGGTTTAGCTTTTATGGGATGCAGGCTGTATTTTATCTCTATATGATTAATGCTTTAACTTTTGATAAAACATTTGCGGATTTGATTTACGGTAACTATACTGGAATGGTTTATATTACGGCACTAATAGGAGGATATGCATCAGATAGGCTGCTTGGAAATAGAAAGTCCATTATTATTGGTGGTGTGTCAATGGCTATAGGTCAATTCCTGCTCTTTACCAGTGGAATGCTTTATCAGGATAAACCAATAGCAGCTGTATTTTTATATCTTGGATTAATTTTTCTATGTCTGGGAAACGGGTTTTTTAAGCCTAATATATCTTCTATGGTCGGGCAATTATATCCTGAAAATGATAAGAGAATTGACTCAGCTTTTACTATATTTTATATGGGTATAAATCTCGGTGGATTACTTGCTCCTATAATTTGTGGGTTTCTTGGAAATACTGGTAATCTTGCAGATTTTAAGTGGGGCTATTTTGCAGCAGGACTTGGAATGATATTAAGCCTTTTTATCTTCATCCCACTGAAAAATAAATATGTCGTTACCCCAGAAGGTAAACCAATAGGAGTTATTCCTCCCTACAAAGAAAAAAAGCAACAGAATAATAACAGGACTTTCAATTTTGGAAAACTTGTATTTTACCTGATTGCTTTCGTAGCTATCTTTATAATTTTTCACTTTATACTAAATGCAGACACGATAGGTTCATTCATCTATGCAACTTTCTTCACTGTTCCACTTTCCATCGTAACTGATAAAGACCTCAATAAGGTTGAAAAGGAAAAAATTGTTGCAATGTTTGTACTCGTAATATTTTCAATGGTTTTCTGGATTGCTTTTGGACAAATAGGTTCATCATTAACATATTTTGCAGATACTCGCCTTGACAGAACAATATTGTCCTGGGAAATTCCTCCAGCAGTTTTTCAAGCATTTGGTCCCCTTTTTATTGTACTTTTTGCACCTATTATGGCAATTATATGGTCAGTTCTTGCTAAATCAGATAGGGAACCATCGATTCCGTTTAAATTGGGGCTTGGTTTATTTTTTATGGCTCTTGCCTGGCTAGTACTGGCATACTCCGTACAGGCAATTTCACCCGAGACAAAAGTTGGGATGCAATGGCTTATCGTAATGTATTTCATTTTAACAATTGGGGAACTTTCACTCTCACCAATTGGACTCTCTATGATAGTTAAACTTGCACCTGCTCGATTCGGTTCAGTTCTTATGGCAGTATGGTTTTTATCACTTGGAACTTCTTTTAAACTTTCGGGAGTAATGAGTGCCTTGTATCCCACAGAAAATAATATTTCCACTGTTCTTGGCTGGAAGATTGCAACTATATTTGATTTTGCTTTGCTTTTTATAATTCTTGCGGGAATTAGTTCTATTATACTTTTTCTATTGACTAAACCACTACTGAAAATGATGCACGGAGTTAGATGAAACCTAATCATAAAATCCAGAAAATTATATTAAAGCTTGATTCTCTTTATCCTGATAGAGATAACAAAAAAAAAGAGCTTATCGATATTTTAATAGCAACAAAGTTATCACAAAACACAACCGATAAAGCTGCTGCAATTGCTTTTAATAATCTGAAACAAAAATTTTCAGACTGGCAGTCAATAGCAAAAGCCCCTATTTCTGAAATAGCAAAGCAAATTCGAGTTTGCGGATTGGCTAATAATAAAAGTAAAGAAATAAAGAATTTTCTCCAGACATTAATTAAAAAACGTGGCAAAATCTCTTTGGAATATCTGAATAATCTTTCTAACGAAAAGATATACGAAGAACTTTTGCAGTTTAAAGGTTTTGGAGTAAAAACCATTTCCTGTCTGATTGCATTTGGCCTTAATAGACCTGTCTTCCCTGTTGATACTCATATCCATCGAATACTTAATAGACTTGGCATTGTTGCAACTAAAACTGCAGAACAGACTTTCCAGCAAGCAAAAGCTTTAATCCCTGATAAATATAAAGTTGAACTTCACAGAAAACTTATATTATTTGGCAGAGAAATATGTACGGCTAAAAATCCTAAATGCAATGAATGTAAATTATATGCTATGTGCATTTATGAACATAAAAACACCTATGCTATTAAAAATACAAAACTTCGTTTCTCCCCGCGCAAAGATAATTACCTAATCCTTGATTATGTCGGTTGAGATTAACTGGGGAAAAATAGCTAAAATTCTCATTATCAAATTTGGTGGGATAGGTGACGTTTTGTTATCCACTCCGGTAATATTGAATATAAGAGCATTTCTTCCAAAAACGAAACTTTTTTTTCTTACAGAATCTAAATGTCGTGATGTGGTAAGAGAAAATCCCCATCTTGATGGATATTTTACCTTTGACCTTGGAATAAGACGAAAGCCCCCTCTTTACCGTGAAATTAAGAAGCATAAGTTTGATTTAATTATTGACCTTTATTGTAACCCTCGAAGTGCATTTGTTGTGTGGTATAGCCGGGCACCATATAGAGTTGGTTTTAGTTTTAGATTCCGTAAGTACGCATATACCCATATTATAAATAGACGCAGCAGTGAAGTACATAATCTCGATTTTAACCTTGATGCTCTGAAACATATTGGAGTTCCAATCTTATCACGTCAACCTGAAATCTACCTGAATTTTGTTCATACAGAATTTGCTGATCGATTTATCAGTGATAATAATCTGGCTGAAAAAAATCTTCTTGGGATACTAATCTCAGGAGGATGGGAAACAAAAAAGTTCAAGCTTGAAGAATATAAAAAACTTATAAAAAGAATTTTAGAACTTTATAAAGTTAAGATAATAATTTTTCAAGGAAATCAAACTGAAGAGAATGAAGCACAACAACTCAAATCAGAATTTGAATCTGATTGCTACATTTCTCCAACTGCAAACTTAAAATATACATCTGCATTGATGAGAAAATGTAAAGCAATTATTGGTAACGATTCAGGGCTTCTTCACCTTGCGGTAGCATCTCAGGTACCTGTGCTGGGTATATATGGTCCAACAGATCCAAGGCTCCAGGGACCTTTTGGTGAAAAAAATCTTTATGTTGAAAATGATTCTTTAGACTGCTTACACTGTAATCTACAAGTATGCCATATAGGAAATATTTGTATGACTCAGATAGATATTAATCATATTATTAGTAAATTTAAAGAATTATTGAAAATTAATAATATTTATCTTGAGCAGAAGAATCCTCATAGTTAGAACAGATCGTGTTGGAGATGTTGTTATGATTACTCCTATGATTAGAGAACTACGTCGAACATTTCCAGATGGATTTATTGCCACTCTGACACAGCCCTATACAAAGGACGTGTTATTAAATAATCCTCATCTTGATGTTATGCTTACAGATGATCTTAAAAAAGAAAGTTTCTGGAAAGTTGTTAAAGAGGTAAAAAAATATAGATTCACCGATGCCCTGCTTGTTTTACCCACTGAAAGAGCTGCCTACCAGTTATTCTTTGCTGGAATTAGAAACAGAATCGGAGTCGGAAGAAAACTGTATGAAATTATTACTTTTATGAAATCAGTTTCCCGTCACAATTACATCCCATTAAGACACGAAGCTGATTACTGTATGGATCTGGCTCGTAGACTTGGAGTAGTAACAAATAACATTCAACCTGAGATTTTTCTAACCCCAGCAGAAAAATTAGAAGCACAGCAAATGTTGCAAAATTGGAATATTAATCCTAATTCATATAAAATCATTCTTCATACAGGGACAAAAGGTTCGGCACCTAATTGGAACGAAGATAATTATTACAATTTACTAGTAAAGATGATTGAAAAACTCAAAGAGCTCAATTACTTTATTTTACTCACAGCTCGAGAAATGAGTCAACGGTTCAGGCAATTAGTTAGCCAATTAAATAATAAACGAATTGTCATTGTTGATGAGAAAATTAGTAATCTCAGAGATTTTATTAAAATAATTTCTCAAATGAACCTTGTTATTTGTTCATCAACTGGACCAATCCATCTTGCTGATGCCCTGAATATTCGTTGTATTGGGATACATTGCCACAGGAATGTAAGCAGTGCCAAACACTGGGGAGTACTTAATTCAAAATCTATTAATCTTGAAGTGCCTGCAGAATTTTGTGATAAGTATTGTAGTAAGGACAAGAGTATTTGTAAAATAAACGAAGGTTTAAACATTGAAGATGTCCTAAAACATATCTAACTTTAATTTATATAAGTAAAAGTAAGTAAAAGCTATGACATTTGATAATCTAAAACTGCCTGAGTGTAAAAATTTTTCCGGATATAAACCCTGTATACCTTATGTAAATTGTCTTGAAGATGGTTGTGCACAGAATAGTGATGAAAATAAGCTTGGGACAAAGATACTTATCATTTCACTTGATGCGATGGGTAATGTACTGGACAATACTCCTATTTTATATTCTATTAAAAGAAAATATCCAGTTAGCACAATCTACTGGATTACTATGCCAAATGCAGAAAAAATTCTATTTAACAATCATCTCATTGATAAAATTTTCGTGTGGAACGATGAAAACAGAATGATACTCAGAAATATTAAGTTTAATATATTGATGAATGCAGATAAATCTGTTTACGCCTGTGCTTTTGCAAATGAAATAAAAGCTGATAAAAAACTCGGATTTCTCTTGAATGAAAACCGACAAATTATACCGGCTAATGAATCAGCATGGTATAGCTACAAGATGGGTATAGATGATAAACTGAAATTCCGCATTAATCAGAGGAGCGGGATTGAGATACTTCACGAAGTATTTGAGCTTGAATATAAGAGGGATCGGTATATTTTCAATTTCACCAAAGAAGAACTTAAGTTTATTGAAGAATATAAACAAAGGATAGGTTATTCAGACAAATATTTATATGTGGGATTCAATACCGGTTGCTCTGAACTTTTCCCAAACAAAAAAATGACAATAGAGCAACATGTTTATTTAATCAGAGAACTATTACAATATAAAGATATAAAGATTGTTCTTCTGGGTGGAAAAGAAGATACTGAAAGGAACGATAAGATTTATAATGCATTTACTGCTGGAGAAAAAAAATCAATCATTAATACCCCAACCACAGAGGGAATTCGTAGAGGAGCCTGTTATATGAAGATTGCCGATGTTGTAATCACAGGAGATAGTTTTGGAATGCACCTTGCTATTGCCTTGCAAAGATATGTTATTGCATGGTTTGGATTATCTTGCTGGACTGAAATTGAACTATATGATTATGGCGTAAAACTTTATCAGCCTGAACTTGAATGTTCTCCTTGCTGGAAACGCGAATGTCCCTATAATCTTGAATGTATAAAAATGATTGACCTTAAAAAAATAATTAACCTTGTTCTTGAATTTAAGCAACAGAAAAATGGAAGTTAAAATTCCTGTATATCAGCCTTTTATCGCCGGCAATGAAAAAAAATATGTTAACGAATGCATAGATACAAATTGGATTTCTTCGAAAGGTTCTTTTATCAATCGTTTTGAAAAATCCTTTGCCGAATATATTGGTATAAATAATGCTATGACTGTTACTAACGGAACAACTGCTTTGCATCTTGCGTTACGAACACTCGGCATTACTGCAGGAGACGAAGTTATTGTACCAACCTTTACCTATATTGCTACAATTTCTGCTGTTATCTACACGGGAGCAACTCCTGTTTTTGTAGATTCTCTGGCGGATACCTGGCAAATGGATCCTTCTCAAATTGAAAAAAAAATCAATAAGAGAACAAAAGCAATTATTGCTGTACATCTTTATGGACAGCCGGCTGATATGTTAACCATCAGAAAAATCGCCGATGAATATAAGCTATATGTTATAGAAGACTGTGCTGAAGCAATTGGTTCACGGATTGAAAATAAACATGTTGGAACCTTTGGAGATATCTCAGCATTTAGCTTTTATGGAAATAAAACCATAACTACAGGCGAAGGTGGAATGCTTGTTACCAACAATAAAATCTTTTATGACAGGGCCTATAGTTTAAAGATGCATTGTGTTTCACCAGTAAAAGAATACTGGCACACAGATATAGGTTACAACTATAGAATGACTAATATTGCAGCTGCAATTGGACTTGCTCAACTGGAAAACATTGATGAAATCCTTGCCCTAAAACGAAGAGTTGTGATTGCATACAATAAATACCTTGAGGGGCTACCTATATCCCCTCACCAAGAACAGATGGGGACAACTCATTCTTATTGGATGTACTCTATACTTGTAGATAGACAGGATCAAAGAGATGCGCTTAGAAACCACCTCTTAGAATATGGGATAGAAACACGTCCAACATTCTATCCTATTCATCTTATGCCAATGTTCAATGTAAAACAAGGGATGTTCCCAGTAGCAGAAGACATTTCTACAAGAGGAATAAACCTGCCAAGTTACCCCGATTTGACTGAAGCGGATATACAATATATTAGTAATGCAATAAGCAATTTTTTTAGAAAATGAAATTGATTTAAAAATTGTGTTTTCATAATTTTATCTAAACCAACTTCATAATATGCCAGATCTAAAAATTTTTTCAGGTTCAAACTCTACCGAATTAACCAGAAGTATAGTCCAAAAACTTGGTATTAAAGAGGGAAATAGAACAATAAAGAAGTTTTCCGATGGAGAAATATGGATCAGTTACGATGAAAATATTCGTGGTAGTGACGTTTTTATTATCCAATCAACGAACCCTCCCTCTGATCATCTGATGGAATTACTTATTATGTTAGATGCTGCAAAGCGAGCATCAGCTTCAAGGGTAACCGCTGTTATACCTTACTTTGGCTATGCCCGTCAGGATAGAAAAGATCAGCCACGGGTTTCAATTACTGCAAAACTTATCGCCAATCTGCTTGAAAAAGCAGGAGCAGATAGAGTAATTACTATGGACCTACATGCAGCACAGATACAGGGGTTTTTTGATATTCCTGTAGATCATCTTTATGCATCACCAGTTTTTTTGAAACATATAATAGATATGAAAATCCCGAATCTGGCTGTAGCTTCTCCAGATGTGGGCGGAATCAAGATGGCTCGTGCGTATGCAAAATATCTTCATGCTGACCTTATTCTAATTGACAAACGACGACCAAAACCTAATGTTGCAGAAATTATGAACATTATAGGTGAAGTAAAGGACAAAAACGTTTTGATTGTTGATGATTTAATCGATACAGCCGGTACTTTTGTAAATGCTGTAGAAGCTTTAAAAGCAAAAGGTGCTCTCGATATTTACGGTGCCTGTGTTCATCCAATACTCTCTGGTAATTCTTTAGATAGGATAACAAATTCTTCTGTAAAAAAAGTTTTTGTATCTGATACAATTCATATTACAAGTGAAAATCCTAAAATCGAAATTAAGTCAGTGGCTTCAATTTTTGCAGAAGCGATAATACGTACCAACAAAAATGAATCTATAAGCTCACTTTTTGACATAATTTGAGAATTTTATTATACTTAATTATGTTACATATATGGTTAATTAAAAATTCAAACTGAGGAGCTAAGAAGATGATTATCGATATTGTAATGCCCAAAATGGGTGAATCCATAATTGAGGGTACAATTTTAAAATGGTTAAAAAAAGTCGGTGATAAAGTAGAACGGGATGAGCCATTATTAGAAATTTCAACTGATAAAGTAGATACGGAAATTCCAGCCCCTGAAAGCGGAATTATAACAGAAATATTATATAAGGAAGGTGATACTGTTGAAGTAGGTAAAGTACTGGCAAGAATGAGCACTGAAGAGGTAGAAGCTGCTACACAGCCACAAACTCCAGAGTCAATAAAAAAGGAATTCAAAGAACCAATACCAGAACCTGCAGTCGAAGCTAAACCGGCTGTTGAAGAAATAGAAAAACAATTATCTGAAGCTGGGGAACAATTTTTTTCGCCGCTTGTATTAAATATTGCTAAACAGGAAGGTATCTCGATTTCCGAACTACAAAAAATAAAAGGTTCTGGATTAAATAACCGTGTAACTAAAAAAGATATTCTCGAATACATTAAAACTCGAACAAAAGTTACACCTCCTTCTGTTTCAGTTGAGCCCGGAGCACCAATTGAACATAAACCAACAGTAAAGTTAGAACAGTTCAAACCATCTGTAAATTATAACGAAGAAGGTATAACTGTACTTGAGTTCGACAATGTAAGACAGAAGATGGCAGAGCATATGGTTGCTTCGGTAAACATTTCCCCGCATGTAAATGCTATTGCAGAAGTTGACCTTTCAAAAGTTGAACAACTCCGTGCACGATTGGCTCCTGAGTTTGAAGCAAATGAAGGATTCAAACTTACCTATATGCCGTTTATTGCCGATGCCGTAATCAAAGCATTAAAAGATTTTCCACTTGTTAATTCAGTAATAGATGATTCTGTTGTACCATTTCGTGCTGTAACCAAAAACAAGATTCATCTTGGTTTTGCTGTAGCAATGGAAAATGGTGGCTTAATTGTGCCGGTTATAAAAGATGCTGATGCTAAAAATCTTGTAGGTCTTGCACGTTCAATCAACGATCTTGCAAAACGTGCACGCGTTAAAAAATTAACACTTGATGAAATTCAAGGAGGAACTTTTACAATCTCAAATTATGGAGTATTTGGCAATATTATTGGAACAATGATAATTAATCAACCACAGGTTGCTATACTTGGAGTAGGTGCTGTGAAAAAACGACCAGCTGTACTTGAGACCCCTGAGGGTGATTTTGTAGTAATAAGGCCTATGGTTTACCTAACGCTCTCGTTTGATCATAGATTAATAGATGGTGCACTTGGTGGAAAATTCGTAATGAGAGTTGCATATTATCTCGAAAACTACAAACTCTAATATAAAAACAAAAAAAATATAACAATGGAAAACTCTACCAGGTGTCCAAAGTGTGGTTTTGTTTCCAGTTCCTATTTTGCTGTTTGTCCAAATTGTGGTTTCGGCTTTTCTGCACCCCAGCAAAAACCACAACAACAACAAACCCTATACCAACAACCTCAAACAAAATACACCTATGACCAATTTCAACCGCCAACCAGAAAGTCAAAAACGGTAGTAATCATTGTAATAGTAATAGCCTTTTTTGCAGTTATTACAATTGGGATAAGTACTTATGTAGCAGTAAAAATGATAACCAGCTCTTCCAAAAAGACAACAACTGAGGAACCTTATAAAAAAGACACAAGGAATATTTCTGATTCATCACTAAAAGCAAAAAAATCTACCTCAGAAAAAGAAACTACACGATTAGATAACAAAACAAAAGACGAACAGGAAGCTTTAAAAAGAAAAGAGCTTAACAAAAACAAAATCAAAAGGGGTAAATAGACGATTGTCATTTACCATATAAATCGCATTCTACCAACTCACATAGAATATGACCAATTGTGATATGAGTTTCCTGAATTCGCTGAACATTCTGTGAAGGGACACAAATCGAGTAATCACAAAGGTCTTTCATCTTGCCTCCCGTTTCTCCTAACAGACCTACTGTTACAATCTTCTTCTGCTTTGCAACATTTATTGCCCGAATGAGGTTTTCAGAGTTTCCACTTGTAGAAATACAAACCAGCACATCACCTTCAACCCCTAAACCTTCAACTATTCGTGCAAATACATTTTCAAAACCAATATCATTTCCGCCAGCTGTAAGAACAGAAGAATTTGTAGTCAATGCTATAGCCGGTATAGCTGGTCTTTTCACATTATGAGAAAGCCTGATTGTAAATTCAGCTGCTATATGTTGACTATCAGCAGCACTCCCGCCGTTCCCGCATAACATTATTTTCCTGCCTGTTTTAATCGACTTAACAAGTACATCAGCTACTTTGACAATGTCCGTTAGACAATGGGATATGGTTAATATTTTCGTATGACCACTTTCACGTAGAGATTCTTCTGTGAATTTTTCTTTATTTATCATAAGTGTTGTATTATTTTTTGGACTATTTTTTCGGCAGTACCAAGCTTTTCCTGAAAAACCCTTCCGCAATTTGTTTTAATTGTGTTCCGATAATTGTAATCTGAAAGAAGACGCCTTATAATTTTATAGAATTCAAACTGATCGTTTACCACAAACCCACAACCAATACTTTCCAGAAACTCATTTTCATCTGAATTTTTAACAAGATTCGCATAAATTACCGGGACTCCAAAAACAACAGGCTCAAGAATATTATGGAGGCCGGATTTGAAGCCCCCTCCTACGTAACTAACATAAGCAATGGAATAAAGTTTCAGTAAATTTCCAACTGTATCTACAAGAATAATATTTTCTACATTATAATTTTGAATTTTTGAGAGTCTTATTACTTTAAGATTTTCATATTTAGTACTTATGTTGCGTTCTATAATTACAAGCTTAGTTTCTTTCGGTTCATGAGGGACAAGAAATGTAAGCAAGTGGGGTTCATATTTTACAATTTTGTTTAAAACAGGCAGTATAAGTTCCTCATCTTCCTTCCATGAACTACCAACTACAAAAACTTTTTTATTTTCTATAACTTTAGAAGGGACAATTTTTTCTACATCTTCAGCAAGAACTTTTTTTGAGGCTTGATACACTCTTTCATATTTTGAATCACCAACTTTGAAAATTACATCAACTTTTTCCCTAAACTCTTTCTTATAATACTTTTCATCACTATCATCTATGACAAAAAACATATCCACCAGATTGTAAAGAGTACGCTTGAAAGAACAAATAAGAGGTAACTTCCAGCTCCAATTTTTTTCATCATATCTTGCATTAGCAATTACCACAAAAATATTTCTTTTTTTAGCCAGATACAAGAAATTAAACCAGAGATCATATCTCATTAAAATTACAACTTTGGGATTTAAAATATCCAGAAACCGTTTAGCATTCACATATGAATCAAATGGTAAGTAAGTTATAATATGATTTTCCAGATATTTCACGGAATTGTTATAACCTGAGGGGGAAAAAAAAGAAAAAACAATATTATATGATTTTTCTTTAAGTGCATCTGCAAGCGGAATTGCCTGCTGGAACTCACCCAGAGAGGAACTGTGAATTAAAATAGTTTGTGAATGACATCTTTGTGAAGCAAGGTTGCTTTTTAAATCTTCAAAGAGATTAATTCTGCCTTTGAAACCTTCTTTAATTTTAGAATTAAAAATTGATAAAAGCTTAAAAATAATCCAAAGTACTGGAACCAATATAACATTATAAATTACAAACCAGAACTTGAGCATAGGGACTCTATACTTCCATTATCTCTTTCTCTTTTCTCTCAAGCAAGGCATCAATCTCTTTTATGAACTTATCGGTCAGTTTTTGGAGTTCGGTTTCTGCATGTTTTCTGTCGTCTTCAGAAATATGTTCTTGCTTTTCAATTTTTTTCAATCTTTCCATTTCATCGCGTCTGATATTTCTAACAGCAATTCTTCCATCTTCAGCCATTTTCTTAACCAGTTTGACAAGTTCCTTTCGTCGTTCTTCATTTAAGGGGGGAATAGGAATCCTGATTAAAGTTCCATCGTTTGTAGGATTAAGGCCAAGATTAGAATTCAATATAGCCTTTTCAATATTGGGAATTATAGATTTATCCCACGGTTGAATAGTAATAGTGTGAAAATCAGGTGTAGTAAGATTGCCAACTTGATTAAGTGGTGTAGGGGTACCGTAGTAATCTACTTTTATACCTTCCAGAAGTCCAATAGAAGCTTTACCTGTTCTAATTTTAATAAATTCACCTGCAATGTGCTCAACGGCTTTCTTCATTCTCTCGTTTGCTTCTTTAAGTATATCTTTTATCATAAGGAATTAATTAGTTTATTAAAGTACCTACTTTCTTACCAAGAACAATTTTCTTTAGGTTGCCTTTAACATTCATATCAAAAACAATAATTGGGAGATTATTTTCCCTGCACAATGTAATGGCGGTAAGGTCCATAACCTGTAATCCCTGACGAATTACTTCATCATAAGCAATGTGATTAAATTTTTTCGCTTTACTATTTTTTTCGGGGTCCGAATCATAAACTCCATCTACACGAGTACCTTTCAAAATTATGTCAGCCTTTATTTCAACTGCTCGTAAAGCGGCAGCTGTATCAGTAGTAAAATATGGTTCACCTGTACCAGCCGCAAAAATCACCACACGCCCCTTTTCCATATGTCTTACAGCGCGTCGAATTATCAGGGGTTCAGCTATTTCTTCCATTTTTATGGCAGATTGAACACGGGTGTAAATTCCCCTATGTTCAAGTGCATTTTGTAATGCCAGAGAATTAATTACGGTTGCCAGCATACCCATCTGGTCGCCTGTAAATCTATCAACACCTTGTTGAGCAGCAGATAACCCACGATAAATATTGCCGCCTCCTATAACTACACCAACCTGAACTTTATTTAATGCAACTGAAATGATTTCATCGGCAAGATGTTCAACCACCCTTGAATCAATACCAAAGTTTTGTTCCCCCATTAAAGATTCACCACTCAACTTGAGAAGAATTCTTTTATATCTTGGTTTCACGTTTTTCTGTTTAAATATAAAAATACTCCTCTAATTTAAAAAAATCAAAGGAGTATTTATATTCATTTCTTTTTAACCTAATTGAAAACGAACCATTGTAATTACTTCAAGAGAAGTATTATTTGTCTTATTGAATTTTTTGATAAAATCTCCGACTGATTCATTCTGGTCCTGAATATATTCTTGTTCCAAAAGGCAGTTTTCTTGATAAAATTTCTCTATTTTATTTTTTACAATTCTCTCAATAATTTCGGGAGGTTTTTTACTATCGCTTTTTGCTTGTTCATAGTAAATTTCCTTCTCTTTTTCAATCACTTCTGGATTAACACCTGAGCGATCTATAGCAATTGGATTCATAGCAACCACCTGCATTGCAATCTTTCTCCCAAGTTCATTTGCTTGTTCAGAGTAATCTCCTTTCAAACCAACAAGTGCTCCAAGCTTGCTTCCAAAGTGGATATAAGAAGAAATAAAACCATCCGGAACGGCAATATATTTTGCTCTTTTAAACTCAATTTTTTCTCCAACTTTACCCATCATTTCATCAATCGTATCTTGAACAGTCAGACCATCAGGTGTTTTAGATTTCAATATCTGGTTTACATCATCTGTACCTGTCTTCAAAGCAACATCAGCAATATCCTGAGCAAATTTTTGAAATCCATCCCCTTTGGAAACAAAATCCGTTTCACAGTTAATCTCTATAATAACAGCTGATTTTTTATCATCACTAATAGCTGATTTGATAGCACCTTCTTTTGCTATTTTATCAGCTCGTTTTGCAGCCATTGCTGCACCTTTTTTTCTAAGATATTCTATTGCTTTACTTATATCACCATTTGACTCAATCAGAGCATTTTTGCAATCAGCCATTCCGGCTCCAGTTTTTTCTCGCAGTTCTTTTATAAGATTCAGTGTAATTTCCATAATTATTATATTTTTATAATTCCATTTTTTCCTTCATCTCTTCAGACTCATCAAGAGCTCGTGTTTTAGCAGCTTCTATCCCTTCTTTAACAGCATCTGCTATTGCAGTAGTAATTACTTCAATTGATTTTACAGCATCATCATTAGCAGGGATTGGATAATCAATTAAGTCCGGATCACAGTTTGTATCTACAATAGCATAAATAGGAATATTAAGTTTTCTTGCTTCATCAATAGCTATATGTTCTTTTCGAACATCCACTATATAAAGAGCGCTGGGTAATTTTGTCATATTCACAATACCATTAAGTACCTTTTCAAGTTTTTCTCTTTCCCTGATTAATTTCAATCTCTCTTTTTTAATTAATTTTTGCATAGAACCATCAATTTCCATTCGCTGTAAAGTTGTAAGCTTTTTGATACTCTTTCTTACAGTATTAAAATTTGTTAACATACCTCCAAGCCAACGTTCTGCAACATAAAACGCTCCACATTTTTCAGCCTGTTCTTGAATTATAGCCTTTGCTTGCTTTTTTGTACCTACAAACAGAATTGAATTACCTTCTGCTGCGAGCTTTGAAATAGAATTACAAGCTTCTTCAAGTAAGGCAAGAGTTTTTTTCAGGTCAATTATATGAATCCCATTACGTTCCATAAAAATGTATTTCCTCATTTTGGGGTTCCATCTTCTTGTAAGATGACCAAAATGAGCTCCTGCCAATAAAAGATCTTCGATTTGTACTTTCATTGTTGTTCTCCTCTACTATTCAAAGCCTCACTTACCTCGATTTAGAATCAGATATCTTTGTGGTATAAATGTGGGCTTTTGTTATTCTTCTATTCCCTTCATCTCTTTTTCACATTCCATTAAGGAACACAGGTGAAATAAGATCCAGGAATATGTATTTTTTAAGTTTTAAAAAATTATCTCTTAGAAAATTGAAATCTCTTACGCGCTTTTGGTCTACCGTACTTCTTACGCTCTACCATACGAGGATCACGTGTCACCAATCCTTCCGCTCTTAGAACAGGTTTCAAATCAGGATTATTTGCTATCAAACCTCGTGCAATAGCAAGTGAAATAGCTCCTATCTGCCCTGTTACTCCTCCACCCTGCACATTTGCTTTGATGTCGTAAACACCGAACATATTTGTAACTTTCAAAGGTTTTGTCGCAATATCTACAAGTGCTTTAGATTTAAAATATTCAAGAGCGTCACGATCATTTATGATTAATTTACCCGACCCGGATTTTAATATCACTCGTGCTACCGCAGTTTTGCGTCTTCCTACATATACTGATGTTTTACCCGTCATTTCTTAT
>JBNAVJ010000010.1:0-82978 GCA_049700455.1 Ignavibacteria bacterium | reverse complement strand
ATGAGGCTAAACCTTCCGATACAATTTTAATCCCGTTAGGGATTTAATATTTATATTCTATAAATATGTCGCCTCTAACGAGGCTAAATTATTTGAACAAAATTTTAATCCCGTCAGGGATTTAATATTTATATTCTATAAATATGTCGCCTCTAACGAAGCTTAACCTTTCAATACCAATTTTAATCCCGTCAGGGATTTAATATTTATATTCTATAAATATACTGCCTCTAATGATAAATATACTGCCTCTAATGATAAATATACTGCCTCTAATGATAAATATGCTGCCTCTAATGAGGCTAAACCTTCCGATACAATTTTAATCCCGTTAGGGATTTAATATTTATATTCTATAAATATGTCGCCTCTAACGAGGCTAAATTATTTGAACAAAATTTTAATCCCGTCAGGGATTTAATATTTATAGAAATGCAGTTCACCAGAAAATCCAAAATCCCATAGGGATGACATATATTTTATCATTAGCAGAAATCTCATAAATATTAAATTTCAATCAATATCATTGAATGATATTTTTTATACAACGCCATCTCCAAAAACCCAATCTTTTTCATTTGCCAACAATCCCAATCCCGGCTTATATAGATTATCGTCGCTTTGAACCCAATAACCATTAATTTCCTCAATGTATCCTGCCTCTCTGATTTTATTAAATGTGTAAATAGGAACATTTACAATGTATCTTTGTAACTTTCTCAATAATTCTTTCGATGAATGAGCAAACCTCAATTGCTCAATTAATTTTTCACTGTTTTTATATTTAACAATTATGCTCATCTGCTTTTTATCATCAATCATATTAAACTTTTCTGCAAAGGTTTTGAATTGAAAATCAAAAGATGAAGCATCACGAACTAAATGACTATGAAAATCAGCTTTATCAAACGAATTGAGATTAGAATAAAGATATTTGAAGTACTGAGAATAAAGAGTTGGTGTAAACTCTGTTGTTTGAAGATTTCTTAAAATTGCTTTTCCAGCATCTTCGGCTTTTCTTAAATAACCGGGAGGAGATGAATTCGGAGGAATAAATACATAAACTTTACCACCTTCTTTAATTTTATTTTCTCTGTTACATCTGCCGGCAGCTTGTGCGATGGAATCAAGTCCGGTTAATGCTCTGAAAACTACTGGAAAATCAATGTCAACTCCAGCTTCAACAAGCTGCGTGCTTATAACTCTGATGAGTTCTTTGTTGTTTAATTTAGTTCTTATGTTTGATATTACTTCGCTTCTTTCTTCACCACACATAAAACCTGAAAGATGAATTGTGTCTTCTGGCATAAGTTTATGAAGTTCTCTGCAATCATTCCTTGTATTAACGATACACAAAACTTGTTGGTGCTGTGTTAGTTGTTCGGCAATTTCGCCCCAATCAGAATTTATTTTCAGAACAGAAGGTAAAATTAAATTAACTCTTTTAAATTCTTTCGCAAGTGAATCCGGATCATCAATTATTTCGGTTACATTTTCCAAACCATCAATAATATTTGGAGCAGTTCCAATTTTACCAACAAGCGCTGGCTGTGTAGCAGACATCAAGAGAACAGTTACTCCAAAATATTTTACCAACCCATTTAATACAGAGAGAATTGGTTTAAAGTATTCCTGTGGTAACATTTGGGCTTCATCCAAAATGATAACACTGTTAACTATGTTGTGAAGTTTACGGCAAACAGAAGTTTTGTTTCCAAGCAACGATTCAAACAACTGAACATTAGTTGTAACTATGATAGGTGCATCCCAATTCTCACAAGAAATTCTGTTTTTATGATTTTCTTTTTCTGGATCAAGATTGCTGTGATGCTCTACTACCTGATCTTCACCAAAAACTGATTGGAAAGTTTCCGCTGTCTGTTCAATTATGCTTGTATATGGAATTGCAACGATTACTCTTTTTTTATTATGCTTCAATGCGTGTTCAAGTGCAAAAGCCATTGATGATAATGTTTTTCCTCCGCCAGTTGGAACTGTTAAAGAAAAAAATCCCGGATTTAGTTTTGCTTTTTCTCTGCATTGATTAAGAATTTCATTTCGCTTTCTATTTAATTCCGAATCAGAATTCTTCTTCGACATATATTCATCAAATCTTTTTTTAAGTTCTTCGAGACTCAAATATCCTCCTCGTTCTTTTTCTTCCATATATTTTTCTGTATCAAGGAAATCAGCATCTACAAGACAGGAAAAAAGCATTCTTATCCAAAGATGAAGTTGTTCTTTATCAAAATTGTTATTCTTAAATATTGGAGGAGGAGATTGTGGTATAGATATTTCTAAAAATTGTTTTGCTTCTTCAACTTGTTTGATTTTTTCAAGATCATCTTTAATAAGATTTCTATTTTCATCAAAGATTCTTTGTGAAAGTTGAGGATTCCAGTCTGGCAAACCCGAATGATGCCCGCCAATTACATAAGCCATTGCTTTTGCCATTGGTGAGTATTTAAATTTTTCAAAAATGTAAACAGCACCCGCAGCACTATGATTAGGTCTTCCGGCATATCCCTCAATGTGTGCATCTTCATCATAATAACCGGTTTCTTTTCTAATATATTTTTGCCAATCGGGGTGATACTTTCCGAGATCGTGTAAAGCACCTATAAAGTAGCCCCAGTCTTCATTAGAAAATTCTTTTGCGAATTGTGTACATTTTGTAGCAGTGTCTTTTAAATGTTGAGATAAAAAATGCGGTTCAGCAAATGTGCCATTGTTACCCAGCTTTTTAATATGAGCTATATGTTCCTTAAACCCCATCCCACTTTCTACTTAGTAATAGGAACAAATACCTACCCTCTATTGCGTGAAAGATAGATTATTTAATTTTTATTGTCAAGTATTAATTTATTAACTATATATTTGTAATATATGAATTATGTTAGTTAATATCTAATATTAGTTTTCTTATAAATATTTGAATTAGTCAGGTTTTATAATACTAATGGTTGAAAGTTAGTTACCTTTTTATTTCAATAGGATTTTTTTGAAGTCCTGTTGTAATATCTTAAAAAGTTTATCTGCTTTTGAACGTGAACTTTAAGGATAGGCGAACAGATAGGTTTATAGAATCTTTTCTACAAATTATATATCTGAGTTGAATATACATACATTAATAGAGGGACAAACAAAATCAGTGATTAAATCACTGATTTTGTGAGGATGGGAGGAATCGAACCTCCGACCCATTGCTTAAAAGGCAATTGCTCTACCCCTGAGCTACATCCCCATCTCTGTAACTAAGTAATGTAAAAAAATTATTCTAAAAGTTTAAGTCTATTTTTAGCCCGCAACAAAGAAAGCATAGCACGTTCTCTATCGATTTTGCCTTCCAACCCATCAAGCCTTCTTCGTGCTCTTTCAAGAGAACGTTTTGCACGTTCAACATCTAAATCTTCAGGTGACTCAATAGCATCACATAAAACTGAAATAACGTTATCTTTAACTTCCAGAATTCCACCACTGGTAGAAAACTTATGCAGCTTGCCATCTTTATCTTCAAATCTCAAAATTCCAATCTGCAAAGCAGCAACCATTGCAGCGTGATTATATAAAACCTGAAATTGTCCCATTACACCAGGCGCGGTAACATATTTTACTTTACCTTTGTAAACCGTTTTAACAGGGCTCACTATTTCCAGTTCAAGAAAATCCCCCACCGTAGCTATAAATTAATTTTGCATTCGCTTTGCTTTTTCAAATACATCTTCAATTGGACCACAGAGCATAAACGCATTTTCTGGGATATCGTCACACTCACCATCAAGAATCATTCTAAAACCTTTAATTGTATCTTCAAGTTTAACATATTTTCCGGGAGTATTGGTAAACGCTTCTGCAACGTGGAACGGTTGAGAAAGAAACCTCTGAATTCTTCTCGCTCGGCGAACTACTAACTTATCTTCGTCAGAAAGTTCGTCCATACCAAGAATATTAATAATATCTTGAAGATCCTTATAGGTTTGAAGAATCTTTTTAACTTCCTGAGCAGTATTATAATGTTCCTCTCCAACAACAAGCGGATCAAGTATTCTTGAAGTTGAAGTCAGCGGATCAACAGCTGGATAAATACCAAGTTCCGAAATCTTTCGTGATAGCTCAGTTGTCGCATCAAGGTGTGCAAATGTCGTTGCTGGAGCAGGGTCCGTGTAGTCATCTGCTGGAACGTATATAGCCTGAATTGATGTAATAGAACCTTTAATCGTGGATGTAATTCTTTCCTGCAAGGCACCCATCTCAGTAGCAAGTGTCGGTTGATAACCTACAGCAGAAGGCATTCTTCCAAGCAGAGCAGAAACTTCTGACCCGGCTTGAGTAAAACGGAAAATATTATCAATAAACAATAGTACATCTTTACCAAGTTCATCACGGAAAAATTCTGCTATAGTTAAACCAGTTAGTCCCACTCTCAGTCTTGCACCCGGAGGTTCATTCATTTGACCAAATACCAGAGCAGTATTCTTTATCACTCCTGATTCCGTCATTTCAAGATAAAGGTCATTACCTTCACGCGTACGTTCACCAACACCTGCAAACACAGAATATCCGCCGTGATGTTTTGCAATGTTATGAATTAATTCCTGTATGATAACTGTTTTACCAACACCTGCTCCTCCAAAAAGTCCGGTCTTACCACCTTTTGTATAAGGCTCAATCAAATCAATCACTTTAATACCAGTTTCAAACATTTCTCTTTTTGTAGAAAGCTGGTCAAGGGAAGGTGCCGGACGATGTATGGGGTATTTTAGCTTTGTAATAATTTCTTCTTTGCCATCTATTGGTTGACCGATAACATTAATAAGCCTTCCTAAAATCTCTGGTCCAACGGGAATTTCAATTGGTCTTCCTGTATCAATAACTTCCATTCCCCGTACAAGTCCATCTGTGGAATCCATAGCTACAGTCCTCACACGGTTTTCACCAAGATGTTGAGCAACCTCAGTAACAAGAATGTTTTCTCTGCCTTCAATATCAATGCGCTTTATATTCAGCGCATTATAAATCTCAGGTAACTTGCCATTACTAAAATCAACGTCCACAACAGGACCAATGACCTGTGTAATAATTCCTTTATTTAAACCGTTATCTGACATTGATTAATTTTGTTTTCGAAAATTATAAAATATAAATTTAACTAAAAATTTTACTTTTTTCAATCCAATTTAAGCACTATCCTAAGCTCTTAATCTGAATAGCAAATTTTTAAATAATTGTTCCGTACATTCGCCACCATCAATTACTTTCTCACTACTTCTCCAGATAACAAATCATACGAAAAGGCCGTTTTGCAAAAATAAAACCAAGTCGATCAATCAGAGAGATTACAAATCCTATCACTGGCTGGACTCTGCCACCCATTCTCTGGCTGGTAAAAATTTCAAAGAACTGTTTATAGATTTTCATTCCACAGTTTATAGCTGCCACTTTAATTGAATGATTATCAAAAAACGAAATGTGATTTGATGCAAAAGTTAAAGCAGCGGGCTTTTTATAACTTAAAAGATATAACAAACGGAATGCTCCGACAATCAACGAACGATGGTTAGGAGTATAGATTACAATTATACCATCATCTGTAAGAATATTTTTAAGAGAATTCAGAACAGCAATTGGGTCAGTTAGATGTTCAATAAGGTCTATCATCAGAATAATATCATACTTATGGACAAAATTTAGGTTTTCAATAAAATCATTATAGACCACAAACCCTTTCCCCCTAACAATTTCAGAAAGTCTTTGATTCAGTTCAACTCCTTCAGCCTCAAGCCCCATCTCGCGTGCAACTTCAAGCGTCGTCCCTACTCCACAACCTACATCCAATAATTTTTTCCCTTCAGCCACCCGTCCACTTTCCTGTAGGACCTTTTTGAAAAACTCCCGTGTTTTGTTTCCACTATGATATTCTTTAAGCGCAAGATACTCCTCCGCATAAACATCGTCATAAACCTCATCTAACTTTTTTCAAATTTCTTATATAAAAAATCACACTCCACACACCGTAAAACTTTTCCCGGTATCGGGAATCCCTGAAACTCACCACCACTAAAATCATAAAGCACCTTAAACTCTCTTGACTTACAGAGGGGACATTGTAACATAAAAAGTGTTTTGGTTTATTTTTATTAACTTTAATAAAAGCTTGATATAATATATTTTAGAACAAATTCTATTATGGATAAATCAAAGACTAAAAATAAAGTTACAAAAAACATTGAGTTTTCAAAAACCACAAATTATGACAGGGTTTTAGTTTTATTATTCATAGGATTTTTTGTTCTTCTGAACATATCAAAACTTAATGGAGAAGATGATTTTTTCTGGCATATTTCCACCGGAAAGTATATTGTAGAAAATAAGGTTGTTCCCGATGCTGATGTCTTTGGCTTTATAACACAGGGTCAGCCGTGGGTGCCCTTTGAATGGCTCTGGGACGTTAGTACATATTTAATGTTCAATCTTACAGGATTTCCCGGACTTTATGTTATCAATATAATTATTGGTTTGTTACTATTTTCAATCTTCTTTTTTCTGTTTCGGAAATTCGATCTTCCCCTGCCCCTGAATATATTTGCATTGTTAATTCTTGCGCTTGCAATTAGATATAGACTTGAGATTAAACCACATATGATTTCTTATTTGCTATTCACAGGTTTACTTGGTATAATTATTTCTTTCCGATATCTGAATCTTAATAAAAAATATCTATATATTATACCAGTAATTTTTCTGCTCTGGGCTAATTTTCATATGGGGATATCACTGGGCTTATTACTGCTTGGAATTTTTATTCTCGTAACAATTTATGAATACTTTAGCTCTCATATATATCATCGCCACTTAATATACCAATTACTCCTTATATTTCTACTTTCTCTGATAGCAATGCTTATAAATCCACATCATATTTACACCTTCATTTACGCTTACAAACATACACAAATGAAGTTGATAGATAGTATCTATGAATGGATGTCACCGTTTCATCAGAACTTTCTTGGAAAGTTTTTTAATATATTATACATATTGTTCCTTGTCGGTTTCCTTCCTGTATTATTTCATTATTATAAACGGAAAGATTATTTTTTTATTCTAAGTTATCTTGTTTTTGGTTTATATTCTTTAACAGCAGTACGATTTATCATAGAATTTATAATAGTTGCACTCATACCGCTGGTTTTAATTGTAAGAACATTTCTACTCAAAAGCCAGAAGCGAGTTTCTTTCGTTTCAAAGGCTACTCTTCCAAAGATTATAGTTGCTGCCCTTTTAATATTGATGATAGTTTTAATTCCAAACGGTAAATTATTCAGAGTACTGGGATTCGCTAAAATATTTGGTGTTGGAATTTATGAAGAGACCTTTCCGGTAAAAGTTTTTGACTTTATAAAAGAACATAATATTCAACAGATTGGACAGAGACCATACAACAACATTGACTATGGAGGTTTCTTTATTTGGAATTTCTGGGGAAAGAAAAATTTTATTGATAGTAGAAATTTAAATGATAGCATTTATTTTTCATTCGTTACCTTATATAACCGGTTAGCAGGGTATGAAAAATTAATCTCACAATTTGCTTTTGATTACTTCATTGTTTTTCAGCCTACACCTTATGCAGGGCCAACCGTTCAGATGATAGACGCAGCAGTAGGGACTTATCTTGACAAAAGTATAATAAATTATCTGAGTCAAAAAGATGATGAGTGGAAATTAATTTATTGGGATGATAAAACCCATCTTTTTCTTAAAAATGAGCCCAAATTTAAAGACCTTATAGAAAAGTATGAATACAGGTATCTTAAACCTTATAACATTTATTACAAACCTGCAATTATAAAATCAGCTATTAAAAACGATTCGGAAACTTTTGCTAAGGAATTACAGCGAAAGATTACAGAAGACTCCAATGGGTTTCTTATGGCAAAGTATAATGCACTGTTTGGAAAAAAATAATTAGCAATGTTATTTAACTCAATTCATTTCATATTTTTCTTCATTATTGTAACAATACTGTATTTTATAACTCCTCACAAATTCCGATGGCTGCTGATTTTACTTGCCAGTAGCTATTTCTATATGTTTTTTATCCCGGTTTACATTTTAATTTTACTCTTTGTTATCACAGTAGATTACTTTGCAGGAATACTAATTGAAAAACACACTGGATTTAAGCGCAAGGTATTTCTAATAATGAGTTTAGTTGCAAATCTTGGAGTTCTTGGCTTTTTTAAGTATTATAATTTCATTGGCGAAAACATATCTGCAATTTTTAATCTGCTTGGTGTAACTAATCACTTTGTCGATTTGAATATTATTCTGCCGATTGGTTTATCTTTCCACACTTTCCAGGCAATGAGCTATACTATTGAAGTTTATAGGGGTAATTATAAAGCCGAAAAACATCCGGGTATTTATGCAACCTACGTTATGTTTTATCCACAACTTGTAGCAGGACCTATAGAGAAACCTCAACACTTATTACCACAACTTAAGTCTGAACATCACTTTGATGATAATAGAATTTCTGAGGGACTAAAACTTATGCTTATTGGTTTCTTAAAGAAATTAGTAATTGCAGATAGACTTGCTATTTATGTGAATACTATTTATGGACATTATATTCATCATTCCGGATTATCGTTACTTCTGGCAACAGTTTTTTTCTCCTTTCAGATATACTGTGATTTTTCTGGATATACGGATATAGCACGTGGTGCCGCTCGCGTTATGGGAATAGACCTGATAGAGAATTTCCGATTGCCTTATTTATCTCGTTCAATTACCGAATTCTGGAGGAGGTGGCATATAAGCCTCTCAGTATGGTTTAGAGATTACCTCTTCTTACCTATTTCGTATACACTGAACCGCAAACTTCTAATAGCAAATACCAAACAAAAAGAAATCCTAATTTATGGGATTGCTGCTTTAATAACATTTTTTCTTTGCGGACTCTGGCATGGAGCAAGCTGGACATTTGTTATCTGGGGACTTGGACACGGTATCTTACTATTAACTTCCCGTGCTTTCAAAACTACCAGAGCCAGAATCCGTAAATTACTATATCTAAAACACAACTCTTCATTGTTAATATCTTTCCAGATTGTTTTTACTTTTTTGTTAGTTTCTCTACTCTGGGTCTTTTTCCGTTCACAAAACCTTACTGTTTCAATAACAATATTAACTAAGATTTTCTCATTCAGTGGACCACTTTTTATTGGAGATAATGTTGATGGGAGCTCATTTGCATATTCATTACTTGCTATCATAGCACTCGTTCTATATGAATTAAAAATAGAATTTTTAGCCGGCCGAATTTTAATATTTACCAACCCAAAACTTGCTGTGCGTCTAATAAGCATTGCTCTAATAGTAGCAGCAATTTTTTTGCTTGGTGTCTTTGATGGTAGTCAGTTTATTTATTTCCAGTTCTAATGAATGTAAAAAAACAAATATTAAGATTTTTTAGTAAGGTTTTAATTATTATAGTTTTAGTTTACGTACTGGATTTTGTTCTTGGCGCTATCATAGAAAATGGCTTCAAAAGGCAAAAGGCAGGTAAGTTTGCAAAAATAGAATATCTTCTCCATTTTGCAAACGATGAAATCTTGCTTATAGGCAGTTCACGGACTGATAAAAACTATGATAGTCGTGTTTTTGAAAGCGAACTTGGGATGAGTTGTTATAATGGCGGAATACCAGGACAGGGAATAATCTTTCTTGATGCTATCACATCATCTATCCTCGAAAGATATCAGCCTGAAATTATTGTATTTAATCTTGACCCCAACATACTGATAAAGAGTAATTATAATTATGAGCGGCTCTCTGAGCTACTACCATTTTATAATGACAGTAAATATATACAACACGTAATTCAGCTCAAAAGTCCTTTTGAAAAGTATAAAACCATTTCAAAACTTTATCGGTTTAACTCCCAGCCAATAAATATTGTCAAAAATGTTCTAAAATCTGAGTTACAGTATAAGGGCTTTCGTCCCTTTTATGAACAGCTGTCACCTGAATTTGTTGCAGCAGAAAGATTGAATCCTTTTGAATTAATAAAAGAAGAAGTTTTAATAAATGCTACAATTGATTCTGTCTGCATAAAATCGTTTGAACATCTGCTTCAAAACTTCAATAATAAAGAAACGCGTTTATTTATAGTTCTCTCCCCAGAATTTATGAATAGAGATTACAGTATCAATAAGTCTTTTAATATAGCAGTCTCAATTATTCGAAAGTATAACCTGCCACTTGTTGATTGCTCAATTCTGCCTGACTTCATCGGTCATTATGAATTGTTTAGAGATTATGACCATCTCAACTATTTAGGTGCAGAAAAATTTTCTAAACTTGTCTGTGATAAAATCAAACAATTTAGGTATAAATAACTCCATTTTAGTTTCATTAATAAAGAATTAATTTATACCAGTTAAAATTAAGTTTATGAGAGTTCTCAAATTATCTACAGTTATTTTTTTATTTTTCTTCCTCACCATTCAGAGCAATGCTCAGTTTCAAGAATCCTACAACTTACAAAAAGAAGTAATTAATCATTATCTCAAAGAACGGGGAGAAGTCTACTTTAAACTTTTTGTTTTCAGTAAGGGTTCCCTTGATTATTTGACAAATGTAATCTCTATTGACAACATTAAACCGCTACCCTTAGGGTATGAAATCTATGCATACGCAAACGAAAAAGAATTAAATGACCTTTCAAAATATAATCTGGCTTTTGAAATACTTAAACATCCAGCTGATGTTGGGGAATTATATAAGATAGGCAATACTCCAGAAGAATTACTTGGCTGGGACACTTACCCAACCTATACTGCTTACGTTGATATGATGAATCAATTTCAATCACAGTATCCAAGTTTGTGCAAAATTATTAACATAGGGACTACAGTACAGGGACGTGCTTTGCTCTTTGCAAAAATTACCGATAGTGTTAATTACAGAAAGAATAAACCTCAAGTTATGTTGACCTCAACAATGCATGGTGATGAAACTACTGGTTATGTTCTGATGTTGAGATTAATAGATACACTTTTGAAGGCTTATGGAGTAGATTCAAATTTAACTTATCTTGTTAAAAATTGTGAAATATGGATTAATCCTCTGGCAAATCCTGATGGCACTTACTACGGTGGTAATGGGACAGTGAATGGCGCAAGACGCTATAATGCAAACGGATATGATTTAAACCGTAATTTCCCGGACCCTGCTGCTGGTCCATACCCTGGGGGAACAAGGCAACCAGAAACGAGTGCTTTTATGAATATTGCATTAGCAAACAATTTTGTTTTATCTACAAATTTTCATGGAGGAGCACAGGTGGTTAATTATCCCTGGGATACCTGGGCAAGATTACATCCAGATGACCAGTGGTTTATTTTCATTGCCAGACAGTATGTGGATACTGTACATACAATTAATCCCAATTATATGACTGATTTATATGGTTATCCAAACATCCCCGGTATAACAAACGGTTATGCCTGGTACCGTGTTACTGGTGGAAGACAGGACTATATGACATATTTCCGTGGTTGTCGAGAAACTACAATTGAACTTTCTACTACAAAACTTCTGCCTCCTGCACAGCTTCCCACATACTGGAACTACAACTTCAAATCATTTGTTAATTACATACGAAAATCACTTTTTGGACTGAGAGGAATTATTAGAGATTCACTAACCGCTCAGCCTATAAAGGCAAGAGTAACAGTTACAGGATTTGAAGTGGCAGATAGTACTCAAGTGTATTCAGACTCACTTGTCGGAAATTATCACAGAATGCTGAAAGCTGGAAATTACAGTGTTAATTTCTCAGCCCCTAATTACTATCCAAAAACAATATCAAATGTACATATTCAAAACGATTCGACAACTATTCTTAATGTATATCTAAGCCCAATAAATACACCAATTAGAATACATACCTCGGGAATCACTGAATTTGCACTTAATCAAAATTTCCCAAATCCATTTAACGCAAATACTATAATTGAGTTTTCTGTACCACAGGATACCTATGTTCAACTTTCAATTTATGATATAACCGGTAGAGAAACAATGGCGTTAGTTAATAGCACTTTAAGAGCTGGTTCCTATAGGGTAAATTGTGATGCAAACAAACTAACCTCTGGTATCTATTTTTATAGGTTCAAGGCTGGTTCTTTTTCACAAACAAAAAAAATGCTGGTACTAAAATAGTATTGCTTTTTAAAAATATTTTTAGGTATATTTTCGAGTAGTTTTTTGTTCTTAAAGTTTCGTTAAATATTTGTAACCAGAAATTAAAAAAATAGGTTCTTTTAATAAAAAACACAAAGGGTACTAAAATGGAACGGAATAATTACTTCTTCCTCGTTGTTAGTGCAATGGTACTAATCTTGATGCATCTGAGCACTATTCCGTCTTATTCGCAATTGGATAGCTGGACACAATACAACGGACCATACGGAGGCCTCGTTTACACTGTAACTCTAAACAGCTCAAATGAAAGATTTGCTGGTACTTTAGGAGGAATTTTCAAAGCACCAAATAATAATGATCAATGGGCAGTAAAAAACACAGGTCTCACCAATAAAGATATTCGTGCAATTGTTATTGTTAGTGGAACTAACTATTTTGCTGCAGCATACGATAATGGAAATGATACTGGTGGGGTTTTTCGTTCATTAACAGGAGGTGAAAGCTGGACACGGGTCAATAACGGCATTACTAACCGAAAAATCACCAATCTTTACGTTCAGGGCATAACAATCTATGCCACTGCTACAGGAGGACAATATTTTATTAGCTCCAATTATGGTAACTCATGGACGTTAAAATCTGTAACAGGTATTACTTCAACACTTACTGGTATTTATACACCAAATAACACAAATATTTTTGTATCAACTTATGGAAATGGTGTCTACTATTCTTCTGACGCAGGTGGAAACTGGATTTCTGTAAACAGTGGATTACCCGCACAGGCTCTTTTTGTAAATTCTATAACCTCTTCCCAAGATGGAGCAATAATTTATATTGGCACAAACTCCGGAATATATAAGACAACTGATTTCGGTTCAACCTGGATTGTGGCAAACTCAGGGCTTTCCAGTTTTTCTATTAATAGAATCAAAATTGATCCTTTTGCTCCAACAAACATTTATGCCTGCACGCAAACGGGTGGAGTAAACGTTTCAACAAACGATGGAACAAATTGGACGCCTGTCAATACCGGGCTTACAAATAACGGTGTACTTGACATTGCTTTTAGTAATGTCAACTATTACATTGCTACCTATGGCAGTGGGGTATTTATATCTCCACGTACACCTTCTATTAACTGGTCACCTATGACTAACGGTTTTGCCGCAACTGTACTAATAAGTTCTATATATCGACCAAGCACAACTACACTTTTTACTGGTAGTATATATAGCGGAGTATTTGCTATTAATGTTAGTGGGGGGAACTGGTCTAACGTAACTAATGAACTCCCTGCTGCTGTATATTCATTTGCTGATGATGGCACCGCAATCTATGCTGGGACTGGTGGTAGGGGGATATGGAAATCAACTAACAATGGGACAAACTGGTTTCAACTTGGAACATCAGGACTGGGAGATTCAGTAATCAGAACAATATACTTGAGTGGTTCCGATTTTTATGTAGGTACTCTTACCAAAGGAATTTTTTATTCAAATGATGGTGGTAACACGTGGACAGCAAGAAACACTGGATTCCCGGGAAGTCCACCAGGTACAGGTGTAGATGTAAGATACATTTTATCGTTTAGCGGGAATCTTTATGCCGCAGTTGCAGGATATGGAATTTATCGGTCTTCTGATAATGGAATGAACTGGACTGATATTAATACAGGGCTTCCTCCATATCCTAGCAACGATAGGAATATAAATCATATATTGGTAGATAATAATGTTCTCTACATCTGTGGTAAAGGTATCTGGAGGTCTACTGATAATGGTGATAACTGGACAGCAGATACTGCTGGAATACCTTATAAATACGTCTATAATCTTGTTTCAACTGGTGGCTATATGTATGCTTCTACTTTCGGAATAGGAGTTTACCAACGACCAATCTCCGGGGGAAGCTGGATTCCTTATAACAACAACTGGTTCCTACCAATGGAGGTTAGAACTCTCTCCACAGATGGAACATATTTATATGCACCAACTTATGGCAATGGAGTATGGCGTGCTCTTATTCCAAGTGGTATCAAACAGATTACAACAAACGTTCCTGACAGATATAATCTTGACCAGAATTTTCCAAACCCGTTTAACCCATCAACAACAATAAGATTTCAGATACCGATTAATTCATTTGTCAATCTATCTGTATATGATATAAATGGTCGATTGCTTGAAGAACTTGTAAATTCACATCTCCAGGCTGGAAATTATGAGTACAGGTGGGATGCTTCAAGATATGCTTCTGGAATTTACTTCTATAAACTTACAACCGACAATTACCTATCAACAAAGAAAATGATACTTGTAAAATAAAAAAATAGGTTTTTCTCATCATAAAAAAGAGCGGGAGTCAACCTGCTCTTTTTTTATTCAACAGTTACACTCTTGGCAAGGTTTCTGGGTTGATCTACATTGCAATTTCTCATTGTTGCAATATAATATGAAAGAAATTGAAGAGGGATTATATTTATAATCGGAGCAAAAATTGGTAAAGTTTCTGGAACTCTTAATATATAATCAGCATAGTTTGTAATATTCTCATCACCTTCAGTTGCTAAGGCAATTATTTTTCCTTTTCGAGCCCTGACTTCTTCAATATTGGAAATAATTTTACTATAGGTTCTATCTTTAGGAGCAACAAAAACCACAGGCATATTTTCATCTATGAGAGCAATCGGACCATGTTTCATCTCAGCTGCGGGATAACCTTCAGCGTGTATGTATGATATCTCTTTTAGTTTTAATGCCCCTTCAAGTGCAACCGGGAAATTAATTCCTCTCCCCAGATAAAGGAAGTTTTTTGAGTCAACAAACTCTGCTGCAACCTTTTTATATTCATCTCTGAGATTGACCATTTGATTTATCTTGTTAGGGAGGTGCTTAAGTTCTTTTGCTATAACAAGTCTTTCTTTCGAAGAAATAGTCCCTTTATGCTGTGCAAGCATAAGGGTTATAAGAATCAGGGACATTATTTGTGAAGTAAATGCTTTGGTTGAAGCGACTCCTATTTCTGGGCCAGCATGAATATAGGTACCAGCATCAACTTCCCTCGCAATGGTACTGCCAATTACATTTACTATACCAACCGTAGTTGCACCATATTTCTTAGCCTCTCTTAAAGCGGCAAGTGTATCTGCTGTCTCTCCACTCTGACTAATGAGGATTACAACATCATCAGGGTTGATTATTGGTCTACGATATCGGAATTCTGAAGCATATTCAACTTCAACCGGCACACGACAGTAATTCTCAATCAGATACTCCCCTACCAATCCTGCATGCCAGGCTGTTCCACAGGCCGTAATAATAAATCTCTTCGCATTATACATTTTATCAATTACACTGTCTAACCCTCCGAGCTTTGCAATTCCAGTTTCAAAATTAAATCTGCCTCTATAAGTATTTTGAATAGTATCGGGTTGTTCACATATTTCTTTTAACATAAAGTGCTCATATCCACCTTTTTCAATATCATCCAGTAGAAAATCAAGTTCCTTTACCTCTTTTAAAATATCCTTATCATCAACAGTTTTTATTCTAAATCCTTTCTTTTCAAGAACAGCCATCTCACCATCTTCAAGATATATAACACTCTTTGTATAATTTATTATTGCAGCTGCATCAGAAGCCACAAGGAATTCCTCTCTGCCAATACCAAGCATTAGCGGGCTTCCTTTTCGTGCAACTACTATTTTGTCAACTTCATATTTACAAAGACAGGCAATCCCATAAGTGCCTTCAATTTCAAGCAATGCTAACCTGACCGCTGTTTCAAAACTACTGCTTTTCCGGTAATGATAGCTTATTAAATTTGCAAGTACTTCAGTATCTGTGTCACTGCGAAAAGTATAGCCCTCTTCTATTAATGACTCTTTAACCTGTTTGTAGTTTTCAATGATTCCATTATGAACTATTGTAATAATATCCTCCATATCGTTATGAGGATGGGCATTTACATCATTTGGCTCCCCATGTGTTGCCCAACGGGTGTGACCAATACCAATAGTACCTGAAAAACGTTCCACATCGATTGTAGATTCAAGTTCCTGAACCTTTCCCGCTCGTTTATAGGTAAGAATCTCATTATCACTGTTAACAATCGAAATGCCGGCTGAATCATATCCACGATATTCAAGTCTTTTAAGCCCCTCTATTATTATTGGGAGTGCATTTTTCTTCCCGATATATCCTACAATACCACACATAAAAAATAATTTTATTTACGTAAAAATAATATTTTGAATAATGAAATGGTATACAGAAGTAATCCTTCTGTTTCTAGTTTTTTTAATAGTTTTTTCAGACAGTAGAAATTACCTCATCCAGAACAGAATTGCGGAGTTTTCAGCAAATTTAATTAGCGGGTAAAAATATATTCCAAAAACTATTGTAGGAACAGCAAGAAGCAATAGTACTACGTAATTTGCCACACTGAACAAAAGTTTTGAAGTATCACCTTCCGGTGATTTCAAATACATATTCTTCAGAACCTTGATGTAAAAATATAATGAAATAACACTGTTAATAAGTCCAATAATCGCCAGTACAATCATAGAATTTTTTCCTGTTTCAAGCAAAGCTGCAAAAAGATAAAACTTACCAATAAAACCAGCAGTTGCAGGAATCCCCGATAATGCAAACATAAATATCGCCATTGCCACCCCTATAACTGGAGCCCGATAGCCCAATCCTTTCATTTCATCAATATCATCAGTACCAAGTTTATTGAATATCAAAAGCGTTACATAAAAGGCTCCGAGATTCATAAAAAGATATGCTATAAGATAAATCATCATAGCGGTTAATCCAGATTTATTTGCAACTACCAGTCCGAGCATTATATACCCAGATTGTGCAATTGAGGAATATGCAAGTAGTCGTTTTAAACTGCTCTGCCAGATTGCAACGAAATTACCAATAATCATTGAAGCAACAGAAAGCACAATAATAACTTCCGTCCAGCTAATGTTTGGAATCAATTCCCAAACTTCTTTAGAGACATTTATAGCAAATGTTGTAGCAAAAAATCTTATTAGTATTGCAAAACCTGCAGCTGAAGAAGTAACCGCAAGAAAAGCAGTAACAGGAATAGGAGAACCTTCATATACATCAGGAGTCCAGAAATGGAATGGAACTGAAGAAATTTTATAACCAAATCCCGCAACAATTAAAATAATTGAAAGTGTTACAAGAGTGTTTGAAGATGCAGCTGTTGAAAGAAATTGGGCTACACCATATATATTCATAGTCCCTGTATACCCATACAAAAGCGACATTCCGTAAATCATAATTCCAGAAGAGGCTGCCCCATAAATAATATATTTCATTGCGGCTTCAGTGGAACGTTTTACCTTCTTCGTATAACCGGCAAGTATATACGAAGTAAGGCTTGCCAGTTCAAGTGAAAGATACATCATCAACATATTAACAGATGAGCTCATCAAGAATGCACCAAAAGTAAGAGATAAGAATAAATATACATACTCATTTTTATACATAGAAGACCGTATCTCCTCTGAGCCCATAGCAAACAATATTACAAATATCGTAGAGAGTACAAAAAGTTCCTTGAAGAAAACCGAATACGGATCAATTACCACCATATTGAAAAAAAGACTCTCTCTAATTCCAAACTGTTCCGCAACAATAATACCTGTTATAACTAACCCTATGATTCCCAGTATCCCAACAAATGGAGATTTCCGTTTCAGAATCAAATCAGCAACTAAGGTAATAATTATTGTTAATAATAATACAGTTTCAGGTAAAAAACTTTTTAGGTTATTCAGAAGATCAATTGAAGTTTGCACAACCCTTAATTAATTTATTTCAAAAAAGGACCTATAATATTAACTAACTGATTGACCGATGCAGTCATCAAATTTATAAAGTTACCGGGCATAATTCCAAGATATATTATAATCAGGAGTAATGGCACAGTACTCACAAGCTCGCGCGGAGTTATATCTGTAAGTTCATTCCATTTCTTAGGTAACTCACCAAAAAATACTCTCTGTATCGTCCAGAGTATATATGCAGCATTTAAAATAATCCCTAATGTGGAAACAATTGTTATTACTCTAATCGTAGTGCTACTAAACCCACCAAGAAAAACAAATGACTCACTGATAAAAGCACTTAAACCAGGTAACCCGATTGAAGCAAAGAATCCTATAATTACAACTGCAAAATATTTAGGCATTTTGTTTGCCAATCCACCAAAATCATACAAACCTCGTGTATGGGCTCTATCATAAATTATACCAACGCTCAAGAAGAGAATGGCTGTAATAGTTCCGTGATTAAACATCTGAAATATAGCACCAGTAAATCCTATATTCGTATTAGAAGCAATACCTAACATAACATAACCCATATGAGAAATTGAAGAATAGGCAATCAATTTCTTAAAATCCTTTTGAGCCATTGCACACAGAGCCCCATATATTATATTAATCATTGCCAGAATTGCCATCGGATAAGTAAAAGCAATTGCTGAGTCTGGAAATATCGGGTATGATATTCTCATAATCCCATAAGAACCCATCTTTAAAAGAACACCAGCAAGAATCACAGATATTGCAGTAGGTGCTTCAACGTGAGCATCCGGTAACCACGTGTGGAATGGAAAGATTGGAACTTTAATCGCAAATCCTATGAATAAGGCAATAAATGCTATGTATCTAAAACTTGAACCCAACTGTCCTAATGGCATCTCAGGATTTAACTTTGTTGGATCCATCCACTCCAGCATATTGAAAGTGTGTCCATAAGAAGGAACATTTGAAGTAAAATACATTGCAATTATCGTAACCAGAATGAATACACTGCCAAACAAAGTATAAAGGAAGAACTTAATTGCTGCATATTCTCTTCTCTCTCCCCCCCAGATTCCAATCAAAAAGTACATCGGCAGCAACATAACTTCCCAGAAAACGAAGAATAAAAACATATCAAGAGCACAAAATACACCCATCATACCAGTAACAAGAAAGAGATACATAATATAGTATCCCTTTTCGTTTTTCTTAATACTAAAAGAAGCTACAGCACCAATGAAACTAATAACTGAGGTGAGGATAACCATTGGTAATGACAGTCCATCTATTCCCAGGAAATACTCAATATGTATTTTTCCATCCCATAAAATCGCTGGTACATTAATCCAATCAAACTTTTCAATAAACTGAAACCCTTCAATCTTATTAATACCGGCCAGCCCAGGATTGTAATTTAGTAATAAAACCAAACTTAAAATAACCTGAATGAAGGGAAAAACCAGAGCCACATACTTGACAATTCGTTCATAAGCTTTTGGGATAAATGCAATTACAATCATTCCAATGATAGGCAGGAAAATAAGCCAGCTGAGTATACCAATTCCAAGTATTTTAAATTCTCCCATTAGTAATGTATTAATTATTTAACCATAATTTTGTGCCGAAAGAGGGAGTCGAACCCTCACGGGATTTAAGTCCCGCCAGATTTTGAGTCTGGTGCGTCTGCCAGTTCCGCCATTTCGGCAAACTTTATCTAAATATAAAGTAAAGAACAATAATCCCAAAAATCAGAAACATCACATAAGTTTGTATCTTACCAGTCTGAAACTTTCTGAAAATTAACCCAAAGAAGCCTATTATACCTGCAGTTAGATTAACCAGACCGTCAATTACAAAATTATCAAATTTGCCTGATAAAAATGATGTCATTTTTGTTATATAAGCAGCTCCATTCACCATTCCATCGACTATCTTATTATCAAACCATCCTGAAGCTCTTGAAATTACCATTGTTAACGCAACAACAGTCTTGTTATATAACTCATCAAAATACCATTTGTTAAGTGAAAAGTTATAAATAGGTTTAATTCGTTCAGTAATTTTATCAACGTCAACTTTCTTCCAGTGATATAAAACGTAAGCAAGAGTAATACCTGTTCCTGCAATCAGTAATGAGAGTGCCATTGCTGGATAGTGAGCATGATGTACAAGCTCCGCAAACTCAACCTTATCTACAATATGATAAATTGCACCTTTTGCTCCAACTAATAATGATTGTGGCGTTTTTACCAGATTCAAAAACCAGCCAGCATCTGCACTAAGGGGATTTGGCGTATAGAAAATAAATATTGAAAGCACCGATAAAACAATAAGTGGTAAGGTAATTTGAATCGGGGACTCCTTGCAATGCTCATACTTTTCTTTATTTCGAGGTTCGCCAAGAAAAGTAATTATCAGGAGACGGAACATATAAAATGCAGTAAGTCCGGCAACAAGAAATGCCGTTATGGGAACAAGATAAGTTATCCCACCATTTATTTCAGCAAAGGCTATAGTAGCAGCCAGAATTGAGTCTTTACTTAAGAATCCCGAAGTTAGTGGTATTCCTGAAATTGCAAGCGTTGCAATAAGAAATGTGTAAAATGTAATGGGCATTTTTCTTCTCAGTCCACCCATTTCCCTGATATCCTGAACGTGATGCAATCCATAAATAACTGAGCCTGCGGTTAAAAAGAGACAAGCCTTAAAAAACGCATGAGTAACAAGATGGAAAAAACCCACAGCCATTGCACCAATTCCAATTGCCATAATCATATAGCCAAGCTGGCTAATAGTTGAATAAGCAAGAACCTTTTTGATATCATTTTGTGTAATAGCAATTGTTGCAGATATAAACGCTGTTATTGTTCCAATAAAAGTTACAAAGGTTAAAGCATCAGGAGAAAGCATTACAAAAATTCTTGCTGTTAGATAAACTCCCGCCGCCACCATCGTTGCAGCGTGAATCAAAGCTGAAACCGGCGTTGGACCCTCCATAGCATCAGGCAACCATACGTGTAGTGGAAACTGTGCCGACTTCCCTATTGCACCACAGAAAAGAAGTATACCGGCTGCAGTTAACAACTTACCCTGTAAAGCACCTGCTGATACCTGTTCAAAAATATCTGTAAAAGTAAAACTTCCAATCGTAAAAAAGATTATCATTATTCCAAGAAGAAACCCAACATCACCAATTCTATTAACTATAAAAGCTTTCTTAGCAGCTTCCTGAGGAGCAGGTTTCTCATACCAGAAACCAATTAATAAGTACGAACTAACCCCAACAAGTTCCCAGAACACATACATCAAAAGAACGTTATTCGTCAGAACAAGTCCCAACATTGAAAACGTGAAAAATCCAAGATATGCAAAATACTTCTTATACTTAAAATCCCCTTCCATATATTTCACCGAAAACAGATGAACAAATGCACTAATCGTATTCACCACAACAAGCATTATAGCAGAAATCTCATCAATTACAAATCCAACTGTAAATTTAGAAGGAGATGAAAATGGATTGCTACCTATATCAAACCAATCAATAGTATATGAATATTTACCCAATGATGAGTACGCTATAAATACCACAATAGAAAGAGCAAGATCAATGAAAAGCAAACTCACAGCAAGCCAATCCCCCTGCCGTGGTAATCGCTTTCCAAAGAAACTTAAAATCAGGAACGACACCAACGGTATCAAAAGAATAACAAGCGGTAAATATTTAATCGCAAATTCCATTTGTAAACTTTAAATTTTAATCTTTCATTGTATTAGCTTCATCAAGATTAACAGTAAGATAATTAGTATATAACGCAAGGATAATTCCAAGAGCAATAGCTGCTTCAGCAACTGCAAGTATAATTACAAAAACACTAATTACATGCCCGTCTATTCCAAGTCCCGAATACCTCGAGAATGCAATAAGATTAATATTTGCAGCATTAAGTATCAGCTCAATTCCCATCAAGACAAGAATTGCATTACGTCGTGAAATGAGTGCGTAAAGTCCAAAACCAAAAATTATCGCACTTAAAATTAGATAATGTTGTAATCCAACTTCCATATTCAAACTTTATTTTTTTCTTGCATACATTGCGGCCCCAATCAAAGCAACAAGTAAAACTATAGATGCTACTTCAAAGGGTAAAAGATAGTTTGTAAGAAACATCACCCCAATCTTCTCCACCGTCGTTTCATATCTAACTGAACTGAATACATTCCATTTCGTTGATAAAACAACAGAAATTATTATTGCTGTAATACCAACAGTAAAAATCATCGCCGGGATAACTTTCAGATTTGAAGTTTTTAAATCAGCTTCTGTTATTTTATGAGTTAACATAATACCGAATATCAATAGCACAAGAATACCACCTATGTATACCATTATCTGAGTTATAGCTATAAAATCAGCATATAAAAGTACATAAAAGACTGCGACACTAAACAACATTACAAAAAGTGATACGGCTGCATGCATTATGTTTTTAGAAGTAACAACAATGAAGCCCGACACAAGTGTTATAACAGCAAAGAGATAAAATATTATTGTATAAAAATCCATATTCTATTGTGCTTTATTTTCATCTTCTGACGACTTTGCTTCCGGAGGCTGAATATTAACCGGTTTTGCAGTAGGTTTTGCTGCCGCTGCTTCTTTTTTCTTAGCCTGTTCAATATTATATTCCTCAAGCTTCTTTTTCTTTTCTTCGACCATTTCAGGAGTCATATCACTAAACTGGTAAATCAATCCATCACGAGAATAAGTTGAGTATTCAAATACATCTGTCATATAAATGCATTCCGTAGGACAGGGAAAAACACATAGTTGACAAAAACAACATTTCCCAAAATCAATTTCAAATTTAGAAACAAAGAGAGATTTCTTTTTTCCCTGTGAAGTAACACCTGTTTTACCCACAATATCACCCGGGACAGCCTTGATTGTTTCTATTGTAATGCAGCTTACAGGACAAGCCCGTGCACACTGGTCACACCCTATGCAATCATCTATATTTACAAAAATTCTGTTACGTTCTCTTTCAGGTAACTGTAAACGAACCTCAGGGTACTGTATAGTAACACTTTTCTGAAAAAGGTGTCTAAACGTAATCCCCATTCCAATCAAAATCGTACTTATTGCCTGATAAATGTGCTTAAAATACTTCATAACCAAATTTTATTTTAGAGCAACATAAATGCCTATTATTAAAATATTAGCAAGCGAAATAGGTATCAAATATTTCCAGCACATATTCATCAACTGATCAACTCTAACTCGAGGCAATGTCCATCTCAACCAGATTTGTACAAAAACAAATAAAAGTCCTTTTGCAAGAGACCAGAAAAATTGCATCCCCGGGGTATTCAAAAACGGAATCAAATCACCAAATGGAGATTGCCACCCTCCAAAAAATAAAGTCGATACAAGAGCAGCAACCGCAAACATCTGCGCATACTCTGCAAGGAAAAAGAAAGCAAACATCATTCCGGAGTATTCAAGATGTACCCCCGCAACTAACTCACTATCCGCTTCAGGAAGGTCAAACGGAGTACGATTTGTTTCTGCAAGTGTAGAAATAAAGAGTATAACCGATGATACAAGCATTAAAGGAAAAAGTAGATATTTACTTGCGTCTCCGGGTCCTCCAAAAATAAACCAGTTTTGAATTCCGCCAGCCTGTTGTATCACAATTTTTTGCATCTGCAAGGTACCACTCAACATAACCACTGTCAGGGCACTCAAAGCAGTGGGAATCTCATAACTTACTATCTGAGCAACAGAGCGCATTCCACCATATAATGAATACTTGTTATTAGATGACCAACCGGCAATCAAAAGAGCCATCACCCCAAGAGATGTAACAGCAAAGAAATAAAATAACCCCACATTCAAATCGACACCAATATAAATACTACTAAAAGGTATCACAGCATACCCCAAGAAGGTTGCACTAAAAACCAGATAAGGAGCAATTCTAAATAGCAACTTATCCGCCCTAAACGGATAAACGAATTCTTTCTGAATAAGTTTAATTGCATCAATAATTGTTTGTAACAATCCCCATTTTCCAACTCTGTTAGGACCAACGCGATCTTGTATCCATGCAGAAACTTTCCTCTCTGCAAGTACTGCATATAAAGCAAACAATGCTATCCATAAAGCGATAGGAATAGGAATAAGAATTTTAGCTACTAAATCACTGCCAAAAATTTCTGTAAAGTATGCTTCCAAAATTTATTACTTTAATTCTGAAAATTGTTATCTATCAATTTCACCAAGAACAATATCAAAACTCCCTAATATCATTATAAGATCAGCAATCATATAGCCACGCGAAATCTGATTAATGAGGCTCAAGTTACAAAAAGATGGTGAACGTGCTTTCACACGATACGGATTTAAACTGCCATCGCTGATGATGTAATACCCAAGCTCACCTTTTGGGGTTTCAGTTCTCACATAAACTTCACCTATAGGAGGTTTCACTCTCTTTGGAATATTAGCAAAAACATCTCCTTCGGGAATGTTATCAACAGCCTGTTCTATAATCCTGAGCGATTGTTCCATTTCTCTCACCCTTACCATATACCTATCCCAGCAGTCACCAACAGTTCCTACCTCGCCTGTTCCGGTTGGTATGTCAAAATCAAATTTATGATAAATGGAATAAGGATCATTTTTTCTCAGGTCAAATTTTACTCCACTCCCACGCAGAGTTGGGCCGCTGGCTCCCCCATTAATAGCTACATTAGCAGGCAATATTCCAATGTTTGCTGTACGTTCAATAAAAATTTTATTGTAAGATAATAAACCATTGAGTTGATCTATCCTTGGTCTAAAGTATTTAACAAATTCTTTAACCTTCTTTTGAAAATCTTTTGGAATATCGTGCGATAGCCCCCCAACCCAAATATAATTATATAACAAACGCGCTCCACAAGTCATCTCAAAAATTTCCAGTATCTTTTCACGATCAATAAAGCAATAGAGAAATGGAGTAAATGCTCCTGCATCATTGCCGTAAGTTCCAATTGCAATTAGATGTGAAGCTATTCTTTGCAACTCCGCCATTATTACGCGTATATATTCCACCCTTTCAGACACCTGAATACCTAATAGCTTCTCTACTGCTATAGCATACCCAAGTTCATTATTCATTGCATTAACATAATCCATTCTATCTGTATAAGGGACTACCTGCGGATAGGTCATTGCTTCAGCATGCTTCTCAAAACAACGATGAAGGTAACCTATGTAAGGTTTAACTTCTACTACAATTTCGCCATCAAGAACAACTTTGAGTCTCAAAACCCCATGAGTTGATGGGTGTTGAGGACCCATATTAATTACCATTTCCTCTGTTCGAAGTTCTGACATAAACTTTTGATAAAATTTAATATGGAACTTTCATTCCATTATAAAATTCCTGTACCTTGTAATCTTTCCGTAAAGGATATCCTTCCCAGTCTTCAGGGGTTAGAATCCTTCTTAAATCAGGATGACCCGTGTAAACAATACCAATCATATCATACGCTTCCCTCTCATGCCATTCAGCAGTAGCCCATACGTCACTAACAGTAGGCAATTCAGGTTTTTCTTTTGGAACAATCGCTTTTATCACAAGCTTATGATTCAAAGCATAAGAATAAAGATGATAAACCGAGGCAAGATTATCTTTATCAAGATCAACACCACTCAGACAACTTAACGAATCAAATTGAAGAGATTCTTCATCACGAAGGAAATAACATATCGCATTTATATTTTCAGGACTTACAATAATAAAAGGGTCAACCGGTTTATCCGTCTTTAGTTCCAGAATTGCATCTCCAAAAACTGCTTTTAACTTATTATATATTTCGTTTATATCCATATTAAACCTGCGTAATTTTATCTGCTTTTTGATAGGTAGATTGATTTCTGATTTTTTCCTGAAGTTTTATTAACCCTTCCAATAGTGCTTCTGGTCGCGGAGGACAACCTGGCACGTACACATCTACAGGAATAACCCTATCAACACCTTTTAGCACGTGGTAGCCATGTTCCCAATACGGACCTCCACAATTTGCACAACTGCCCATTGAAATACAATATTTTGGTTCAGGCATCTGGTCCCATAACCTTTTTATTCGAGTTGCCATCTTAAGCGTTACTGTCCCGGAAATAAGAATTATATCGCAATGCCGGGGTGAAGGACGTGGAATAATTCCAAATCTATCAAGGTCATAATGCGAGGCACTCGTAGCCATCATTTCAATAGCACAACAGGCAAGACCAAAAAACATCTGCCACATTGATGACAACCTACTCCAGTTAAGCAATTTATCAACAGTAGTAATTATAATGTTACCACTGCCAAATTGCTCAATGTGTGGATCGAGTTTGTTTAATAATCCCATTAGTTTTATTGGTATTAGTTTTCTGCTTTGAATATGTTACGTTCCAACTTCGGTATTACCGGCTGCGGCTTATCCCATTTTAAGTCATCTTTAGCTATAACATATATAAGTCCGATAATTAATATGAAAAGAAAAATAGCCATTTCAATAAATGCAATCATTCCCATATCTTTGAAAACAACTGCCCAGGGGAAAAGAAAAACTATTTCTACATCAAATATGATAAAAATCAACGCAACCACATAATACCTGATGTTAAACTTTATCCATGTTTCACCTTCCGTATTCTCTCCACATTCGTATGTAAGGTATTTCCCTGTGGTGGGTTTTTTGGGGGCAATTAATCTTGCAACTACAAAGGAGATTCCAACAAACGCTATCGCTATAAGTAAGAAAATAAAAACCTGTCCAAAATCTGATAGCATATTTTTATTTAAATTAGTTCAATTATTTTACAACTTAATTAAATTTTCTAAATTAAAAAATGAATTTTTTGGGAACTTTTGTGGAATAATTTTTGTATAGTTAACCCCTAAAATCCGTAATTTCACCTGTATAATATTTTTTCTTTACTCCTTCCTCTGTAACTACAAGACCACCATCATCATCAACTCCCACAATAATTGCAGTCTTCCGCTCACCTCCTGTAATTGAATATGTTATTTCCCTCCCTTCCAGATGAAAAGCTGATTTCCACATCTTCATAAGTTCAACTGGCATTTTCAAAAGCCAAAGAGCCGACAAAAATTTTTCCGCAAAACTGTATATCACACTGTTTACAGAAACTTCCTTACCCTCTACTAAAAAAAGAGAACTTGCTTTATCTTTAAGTTCTTCAGGAAAAGATACCTGATTAACATTAATGCCTACCCCAATTATAAACTTCTTCTCAAATACTTCACTTAAAATACCTGCAACCTTTTTGTTTTTTATCAAAACATCATTAGGCCATTTCAGTGAAATACTTTCAGCATCTCTTATAAATAATTTTAAAGTTTCAAGTACTATGTATGAAGTATAGAAATTTATTAAGTAACTGTTGTGAAGTTCCACATCCATCTTTTTTACAATTGTCACCAAAACATTTTTCCCGGGATCTCCTAACCAATGGCGATTGAATCTCCCTCTCCCGGCGGTTTGATACTCTGCAATTACAATACTGCTATCAGTTAACAGGGCTGACTTTGCATAGGTATTTGTTGAATCAATTTCCTCAAAGTAGTATGGTGTTAGACTTAGCGTTTTAAGAGAATTGATAAGCTCTTCCTTGGTCATCTAAAAAATTTAATGCCTTACTTATTTGCTTGAGATTAGTATAAAAACTTTGAAAATTTAAAATAGTAATATTAATTCAAATATTTTATGCAGAAAATTATAAGTAGCAATTAAATTGAAACGTGTAAAAAAGGCTTTCTACATAATCTGAACAATAGAATAAAATTTTTATTACCAGTTGATTTAAATATAACGGTAAATACTAAAACTATCTTCTTGGCGGTGGTTTACGTTCTATTTCCTCCCTTCGTCCACGATCTCCATTCTGCTCTATGGGAGGAGTATTTATTTCCCGTTTTTTGTTATTTTCTTCGGTGGTCTGGCGTTTATTTTCATCAGATGGGTTATTAGATTTATTATTAATTACATTTGCTCCCTTATAATTTAGTGCCGCATAAGCATCAACTCTCCCCCACCCATAATATGGGTCCCATCCAGCTTTATCTTCGTAAGGATCTCCTATTCCATCTTTTGCTGTTTCTTTCAATATTTTCTTAATATCATCAGGTTTACACGTTTTGTCCTGAGCAAGCAATAAAGAAGCAATCGCTGAAACTATCGCAGTTGATTGAGAGGTACCACTCCAGTATGACTCGCCACTATACTGGTCTTGATAGTCAAGTCCATATATTTTGTTCCCCGGTGCTACAAGGAAAATATGTTTTCCCCAGCAGCTCCCACCTCCCCAGGTAAACTTCTTGCAACGTCTGTCATCAGTATCAGTTGCACCTATAGCAATTACACCATTTAAAGCAGCAGGATAATAATTCTTTCCATTATTATAGTTCATCATTGCTGCTACAACAAGAACGTTTTTCTTCAATGCATAATCAATAGCTGCCTTTAAAATATTAGAATAATCTGAACCCCCTTCACTCATATTTATAATCTTTGCACCATTATCAACTGCATACTTAATAGATTCAGCCCACCATTCATATTCACCTGTGTTATCTTCACTAAGATTTTTACAATTCATCAGTTTCGATTTACTTATACCTGCAAATCCAATTTCATTATTCAGTTCTGCTCCTATTACAGATGCAATATTTGTCCCATGCCCAAAACCATCATTTGGAAAATTGTCATCATTAGCAAAGTCCCAACCGTAATAGTCATCTATATAACCGTTACCATCATCATCTTTACCGTTGTTAGGAATTTCTTTTTTATTAATCCAGACCTTGTTCTTCAAATCAAGAAAATCATACCTGAAGCCGGAATCCAGAATAGCAATAATTATTTCTTCGCTTCCCTGTTCAATCTCCCAGGCTCTCAACATATCTATATCAGCACCAACTTTAGGAATCCCCTGACTCGAAGGATATATATTCCCACTATTATTAAGATACCACTGTTTAGCAAAAAACTTATCATTCGGAATAAATGAACCTGTTTCTTTAGCACCAGCAGCAAAACCAATATAATTAGGTTCCGCAAACTCTATATTTACATCCTTACCATAATCTTCAACTATCTTAGCAATATCCCCCATTTCTTCAAGATAAAAAACGTAAATTTTTCCCATTCCCAGCTCATTATATAAATCTATATCGCCATTATTCACCTTAAAAAGCTTCTTAATTTTTTTCACTTTATATTTAATGTTTCTTTCATCAAGGGATGAAATACCAGTATAAACAGAAATTTCTCCGGTTGCTTCAGAAATTCTCAATTCCGCCTTTGTTTTAACAAAAAACTTTAATGTGCTATAAAGTGTCAAATCACGCGGCTCTTCTGTATTAATCACAGATGGCAGGAAAAAATAGAGTAGTAAAAAACTTAATAATAAAATTCTTATGCTCATTATTTTTTAAATCTATTTTTATTATCTTACCAATGAAACATAAAATAAGTTCCTTGCGTAATTTAAACAAAGGATTATAAATTTTCAATTTGAATAAATTTACGGAAACATACTGGGACGAAATCTACCACTCCAATTCAGAGACGTGGGATATAGGTTACATCTCAACACCAATTAAGGAATATATTGACCAGTTTAATAACAAACTTATTAGAATACTCGTCCCCGGAGCTGGAAATGGTTATGAGGTTGAATACCTTTATAAAAAAGGATTTCATAATACTTATGCCCTTGATTGGTCTAAGGAAGCAATAAAAAACTTTTCCAACCGTGTACCTGAATTTCCTAAATGTAACATTATTAAGGAAGATTTTTTCGCTCACCGTAAAAGATATGATTTAATAATCGAGCAGACATTTTTCTCATCAATTGAAATAAGTAATAGATACTCATATGTAAAACAAATGTGGAATCTACTAAAATCCAATGGTAAAGTAGTGGGGTTACTTTTCGATTGCGATTTTGGGAAACCGTATCCACCTTTCGGAGGTTCAAAGAGAGAATATGAGAAACTTTTTAGTCCATTTTTTATTATCAAAATTATGGATAGATGTTATAACTCTATCAAGCCGAGGTTGGGGCGTGAACTATTCTTCATACTGCAAAAATCAAATAAATATCTGTGAGTAAAATTCAACTCTATGAGGTAATTTGTCCAGTCTGTAAATATTCTTTCTGGATTGAAGACCTCAAAGATTTCTTCTATTCTCAAACAACTCGAAGCTGTAAAGAATGTAATTCAGAGATTCCAATTGGTGAAGAAGGAATTAAAGAACAATGTCTTTTGTATCTTGAAAATCAAGCCCTGTACCGTGCAGTTCTTTTAATCCAGGAAGTATCAGGACTATCTCAAAAAAAAGCAAAGAAGTTTTTACGAAAATTGGCAAATCAGCATAATATTCCACTTCATAAAGATGCAACTCCAATGTTTTTTTTCTTTCTCCGTGTACTCTTCTCAGCCCTCATAGGATTTGGATTTGTGGGTATTGGTACGGCAGTTTTAACACCTAAAATACAATATGTAGCCGCTCCTTTTATTTGTGATAAATATTTCGTCATTGATGACTCAGAAAAACTTCGGACTAAAATTGAAAAACAACGTTCTTATGGAGTAGAACTACATATATATTGCGCCGAGGATACACTCCTGACCGAAGACACACAGGCAACTGACATTACAAAAGAGGCTTTTTATGTTTCATCGAGTATTTACAGCCTTGCCTCTTTCATATTTCTCTCAATCAGAAAATTCATTGCCTCAAGAAAGATAGACTGAAAATAATAAAAATGACAATTTAGTTACTACTATTAACTTACTCTAAGATTCCGAAACCGATATACCTGAGGTAATAATCCCTTTCTTAATATATATTGGGCGAATCATCTTTCGCAATTCCTGAAGTTTCCGGAAGAAAATAATCCCACCCCCTACGCATAAAACTCCACCTATAATCAGAGTGTTGGGAGCTCCTATAAAACTCGAAGAGATACCTGCCAGTAAACTTCCAAAGGGTGCTGTCCCCATAAATGCCATAGTATAAAAACTCATCACACGCCCTCGCTTATCATCGTCAACAATTGTTTGCAGAATTGTATTACTTGAAGCCAGTTGTAACATCATTCCCAACCCAACTATTAACATAAGTATTAATGAAATAATAAAAACTCTTGATAAAGAAAATAATATAAGCCCAACTCCAAAAACAGATGCCGCCAGTGGAATGACCTTACCACGCCCCAAAACGCTTTTCCTTGAGGCAAGGTAAAGTGCCGCTATTAGTGCCCCTATCCCCGAGGCTCCCATCAAAAAACCAAAAGTGTGAGAACTCCCATTCAATATATCCCTCGCAAAAATCGGCATTAAAATAGAGTATGGCATTCCAACCAGACTTATTAAAGCAAGCAACAATATAACGGCGCGTATCGGAGCAAAACCAAAAGTATATTTAATCCCTTCTTTCAAATCGGTTAGGACCTTACCACTTACCATTTGCTTTGTTGTGGAGGGACCCATCATCCTCATCATGAGTAAGGATACTATTACAAAAATATAGCTAATTCCGTTCAAGAGAAAACAAATTCCTTCTCCCATTGTGGCTATAAGTACACCTGCAATTGAAGGTCCTAATAATCTCGCTCCATTAACCATTGAAGAATTTAAAGCAATGGCATTGCTCAGATCATCCTTGTTATCAATCATCTCTACTACAAGAGATTGCCGTGCTGGAGTATCTAAAGCATTAATACAACCAAGAAAAACACTCAAGATAGCAACGTGCCAAACAGCAATTTTACCAGTTAGATAAAGCAATGCCAATGTAAGTGCTTGCAACATAGCCAATAACTGAGTTACTATTAGTATTCGATAGCGATTGCAACTATCAGTAATCACTCCAGCCAATGGTGCAAATAGAAATGTTGGTAGTTGGCCTATAAATCCTATGAACCCTAAGATAAAGGCAGAATCTGTGAGATGATAAACCAGCCAGGGCGTTGCTATCCTCTGTATCCAGGTTCCAATAAGCGAAATTGTCTGGCCTGCAAAGAAAAGACGGAAATTTCTGTATCTAAGAGAACGAAATGTAATTTTTAACAGAGTAAGTTTATTAAGTAGTCCTATACTCATATCCATTTTTTCTTTAAGAGCCACATCTTAATTACCTGTGTCAATATTATATATGAAAACAAGGTCAGACCCAACAGAGGCCAATAAAGTCCAGGCAAAGGCGTAAAACCAAGTATGCTCCCAAGTGGAGAATGGGGTATATAAATACCAATAGCCATCACCAATGCAGTCATTATTAATAGTGGTAAGCTCGCTCTACTTTGTAAAAATGGAATTTTATTTGTACGTATAATATGAATAATTAAAGTCTGTGTCAACAGCGATTCCACAAACCATCCTGTTTGGAATAAAGAGGCGCGAGCAGGATCCCAGCAACCAAAAATGTAAAGCATTATGAAAAAAGTAGTATAATCAAAAATGGAGCTAATAGGTCCAATAAATAAAATAAAACGTGTAAGATTTCCTATTTCCCACGGACGCGGTTTTGAAATTTGTTCGTGGTCAACTCCATCGGTAGGAATAGGTGTTTGTGAAAAATCATAAAGTAAATTATTCGTTAAGATTTGAATAGGCATCATAGGCAAGAACGGAAGAAAAATGCTTGCACCAAGTACACTGAACATATTTCCAAAATTCGAACTTGCACTCATTCTTATGTACTTGAGAATATTTGCAAACACTCTCCGTCCCTCCAGCACACCTTCCTCCAGAACCATCAAGCTCTTTTCCAGAAGAATCACATCGGAAGATTCTTTAGCAATATCTACAGCCGTATCCACCGAGATACTAACATCAGCAGCACGTAACGCTGGTGCATCATTAATCCCATCCCCCATAAACCCAACAGTATGTCCTTTCTTTCGAAGTATCTGAACAATTCGCTGCTTGTTAGCAGGTGAAAGCCTCGCAAAAATTGTATATTCGTCTATTTTTTTTAATAGCTCCTCATCAGTAATACGTTCAACATCACTACCTAACATTAAGTGTCCCCCATCCAACCCAACCTCCTGACAAATCTTACGTGTCACAAGTTCATTATCTCCAGTAAGTATTTTAATCGTAACCCCGTTGGTTTGTAAAATCTTGATTGCTGCTGCTGCAGTGTCCTTAGGAGGATCAAGAAAAGCAAGATAACCTTTCAATACCATTCCACTCTCATCATCTTTTGCATAAGTAGGCTTCTTTGCAAATTCTTTGTATGCTAAAGCTAAAACACGAAATCCGTCTGCACTTAAATTCTGATATTCTTCTTTTAAATCTTCTATCAAAATTGGTTCAAGTAGATGCACTTCCCCATCTAATTCAAAATGAGTACATCTGGCAAAAATTTCTTCAGGTGCTCCTTTAGTAATCATTCTATGAATTCCCTCAGGAGTTTCTACTATAACAGACATCACCTTACGGGAAAAATCAAAGGGAATCTCATCTACTTTTTGGTATTCCGGAACGTGTATTTTCTCATAAACGTTCTCGTGTTGAAGAATTGCACGGTCTAAAACATTGCGCAAGCCCGTCTGAAAGTGGCTGTTCAAATAAGCCATCATCAAAACCTCTTCGTCTTCTCTTTGTATAACATCACAGTATTTCTCCAATAGTACGTGATCAACCGTAAGAGTTCCTGTTTTGTCTGTACAAAGAATGTCCATAGCTCCCAAATTCTGTATGGAATGGAGCCGTTTGATAATAACCTTTCTCTTCGACATCGCAAGTGCCCCCTTAGACAGACAAACTGTAACAATCATTGGTAGCATCTCAGGCGTAAGTCCAACTGCCACAGCAATTGAAAAGAAAAATGCATCTACCCAGTTAGGTTTTGTAAGTAAGTTAATCAGAAACACCAGCGGCACCATCACCATTATAAATCGAATCATCAACCACGTAAATCTCTTAATCCCTTTATCAAAACTTGTAGGAGGTTGTGGCTCAGTCATAGATTTAGCCATACTACCAAGATATGTATTCAAACCTGTGGCAACAACTATTGCAGTTGCAGAACCACTTTCTACACTCGTGCCAAGAAAACATAGATTATGTAGTTCTATTGCTGAAAGGTCATCACTATCATCAATTGGAGTGCTGAACTTTTCCACTGGTAGTGACTCGCCAGTAAGACTACTTTGTGAAACAAAAAGATCCTTGCAAGAGAGCAGACGAACATCAGCAGGAATCATATCACCTGCTGCTAACTTCACAATATCACCCGGTACAATATGTGAAATTGGAATTTCTTGCTCGACCCCATCTCTCATCACCGTTGCCGTCACACTTATCATAGCTTGAAGCTTTGCCGCCGCAATATCAGCCCTATACTCCTGTACAAAACGTAAAACTACACCTAACAGAACCATCAGAGAAATAATCAGTGTAGTTTCAAGATCACCTGTAACAAATGAAACAAGTCCAATAACAGTAAGTAAGATAACAAGCGGATTTATTACAGCATCCCGCAAGAACCATAACCATCTGTGTTGGCGCTCCTGCTTTATAACATTCAAGCCATACTGATGGAGAAGTTCTTCAACCCTATCAGAAGTTAATCCTTCAAGGGATGTTTCCATACGACTCAAGAGTGATTCCGCATCGAGATAAGCTGATTCTTTAAGTAAAGAGGAAACACTAATCTTATTCGTATGATTCTGCACTATACCTGGTAGAATCTTCGGTATAACATTCAAGGCTAACTTTTTTACCATTATTATGTTGTTTTTTCAGCGTTTGTAAAAATCCGTTCAGCCTCTACAGGTAGGTAGAACACCACCTCAAAAATACCAGTTTATAATTCCTGCGCAGCAATCTTTATTTCAACAATATCATCTTATTTGTACTGGAGTACCCCTTTGTTATTAAACTATAGAAATATACTCCACTTGGCAAATTACTACCATCAAACTTAACTCTGTAACTGCCTGCATCTAAAAGATTATTAACCAATGTTGTTATTTCACGGCCAGATACATCAAAAATTTTCAAATATACATATGAAACCCTCGGTATATCAAAATCGATATTGGTAATTGGGTTAAATGGATTCGGATAGTTCTGATGCAAAGTATAACTTTTTACCTCAGAAGACCTTTGCTCCGCATTCAGGACAATACCTATCATAAATGGAACTGTGTTCATTGATGTTGCCACACCGTTTGCATTAAAAATTGTATAGCGGATGAAACAGTTTGCTGAAGTTATTGCATCTGGGACAAGCCATTGATATCTACCACTATTTGGAAGGCTATCAGCTATCGTAGTCCAGGGTCCCCCATTCCCAGTTGAAGAAAATTCCAATTTAACCTTTGATGAGATGTTTCCAGGTACTTTACTTTTCCATTCGATAAATCTTACTGAATGATTCTTGAATCGTTCCCCACCTCGAGGAAATACTGGGGTGATTTCCAGAGCTGTTGCAGTTGATGTTTCTTTATAAAACCTCAGGTAGTTTCTTGAACTTATCCAGGAACCTTCATTTTCAAGTATTACAATATCGGGAAATCCATTGTTATCAACATCGGCAATAGCCATTGCCTCATATGTTCCGGGTGTATAAGTGGTAAAACTTGCTATTTGGGTCCAATTTGTACCACCGTTCCCAGAATAAATAACAAGGTTACCATTTCCAAAACATACAATATCACAAAAGCCATCAGAATTCATATCATAAAGAATGGTTTTTTCAAATGAAGTTGAAGTAGGTAAATTTGATGAGAGATTAATCCAGTTCTGCCCCGCATTATTCCATTTCCAGACATTTACCGAGCCGCTCGTTCCAATAAATGAAAGTTCTTTTGCACCATCGTTATCAACATCACCAAGCGAAACTCCCCGTAAACCACCCGAGCCCGGAGACGGAAGATTATTGTCCTTCAAAACAAAGTTTCCCGTTCCATCTCCAAAGTATGCTGTTCCATATTGATGAGTTACAACAAAATCAAGGTTCCCATCATTATTTATATCTCCAAAAGAAAATTCCATTCCTGAACTCCCACCAAGAAAACCAAATGTCTGTCTCCATTTACCAATAATCATATTTTTATAAATATGAACCCCGGCACAGCAGCCAAATGATATTGACCCAAGGTCAAGATACCCATCGTTATCAACGTCGCCAAAGTCAGAGGTGAACATCCCCCAGGTTTCTCCCTGCGAAGCAAGGCTGTCATCAAATGGAACCCAGTTCATCCCCGAACCATCTCCAAGAGCAACCTCAAGAATTTGATCTCCAAAATCATTTCCTGAATAATTGTGGTGAATGCCATAGCCAACGTCAAGTTTACCATCATTGTTAACATCTCCTATTGCAATACCTCCGTACCCAAAGTTACCATTCTGATAAAGAGTCCAATTTGTCCCTGTTCCATCCCCAAAATAAACCATTATACCATGTTCCTGTGTGTTTACATAAGGATTACCATGATCCCCAACAGATAGTATGTCTTTATTTCCATCGTTATTAATATCAGCAAACTCGAGTTCTGATCTACCTCCATCCCATTGAATCACCTGTAACGGCAAGGATAACTCTATATACGAAAGAGTCTGAATACTCCCTGATGAGATTGTAAGAGCAAGCATTGGTAATACCAGAAGCAATAGATAAAACCTGTATTTTTTCATTATATAACCTCCTGATTTTTTTTCCATTCTATTTGTGAAACGAAAAATTTTTCATATTCTTATAACCCTCCGTTTTTAACGTATAAAAATAATTCCAATGCCTGATACCAATGAGTACCTTTTGTCTGCTTAACTGTAGAGCTTCATTAACTAAATTAAAATTAAACAAATTAACACATCAAATCAATATATTAAAAAAAAAGAAGAGGAGCAAAACATAAAACATAAGCCAGCACAATTAGTTTTAATTACCCCTCGATAAAAAAATTTAATGTTAACTAAAATTGCAGTTCTAAATGTAGTCTCTTTTATAAACAAATCTAAAAAAACGTCCTTTCAGAATCCTCCTTTTTTTCTACTAACTAAATTGTAGTACTGTATTATTAAAATAAAACAGCCTGCCCTTCAACTATACACAGACAGGCAGGCTTAAAAACTATACCATTTCTATCTTCTATTTGTTAAGTATCATTTTTTTGGACTCCTGATAACCTTCTGTTACCAGACGATAAAAATACACACCGCTCGAATATCCACTCCCGTCCCATTGGACTTCATACGTACCGGGATTTAGTTTATCGTTTACCAACGTTTTAATTTCACGTCCAATAACATCATATATTATCAGCTTTGTATGACTGGAAACCGGTAAATCAAACCTAAAAACCGTGGTCGGATTAAACGGATTAGGATAATTCTGAAATAGTTTATAGGCTGAAGGTACCTGGCTACTGATAGATTTAATTCCAATAACGTCAGCAAGCTGGCGCCTCCATACAGCCACAGGCACAGCTGCATAGTTGCCGTTAGCAACATAAACATAGTTATTATATACCATTATAGCAGTAATTCTTGAAGCTCCTAAATTCTGATTACGATTAAAAAAGCTTAACCCTCCATCGGTCGAAACTACAAATCCTGAATCTGTCCCTGCAAAAATATATGAACCGTATTTATATAGAGAATAAACGTAAGCTTGAGAGACACTGTAAGTTTTTGTCCATGTTTGTCCGTAGTTTGTTGAGCGGTATATATCACCATCCTGTGTTCCAAAAATTACAAGGGAATCATCAGCTACAACTGAAATTCCACCGCTATTATGTATTATATTCCAGCTCGCTCCGTTATTTGTCGTAACCCTTAAACCACTTCCCGCACAATATATTCTATTACCTGAAATTGCAAGGTGGCCTGAAAGACCAGTGGTAATAGTGGTCCAGTTCAATCCATTATTTGTAGTACTATAAATTTTCCCCTGTCCCATACTTGAAGCTAATACCTGAGAACCAGAACCTGTCATTGCATCTATGGAAATATTTAAAAGTGATGTTATTGACCAATTCAAACCATTGTTAGTGGATATATATACCCCGGGAGTTTGGGCTGTATAGGCAAGACCACAGAATATATTCCCATTTGACTGAACCAGCGACCAGGCATAGGCAATTGGACCTAAATAACCACTCCAATTTACCCCCTCATCGGAAGAGCGAAAAAGATATGCAGTACCTCCAGCATATAAAACACCATTATATTCAAGTAGTGACATAATATCACCACCTAAACCTGATGTCTGACCGACAGGAATCCACTGAGCTGATAACTCTGAAGTGAAAATTAAAAAGATTAGCAGTAAGACATATATTTTTTTCATTTCCGTATGTTATTATTTGTAAACTATCTATTTCTATTTTTAACTTCAATTCATTTTTTTAAGATGCTATCACAACAACATAAACCAGATACTTTCTCTTTACTACAGGGTGTGTGTTTTGCAGGGGTTTGCAATTGACATTTATTTCTGCATCTTTCCTGTCCAGCAAACATAGATAAAGTGTAAACAGTCTTAATATAGTTGTCACCTGTTACCAGAATAGTAAAGGCAGGGATAATATTATTTTTACCATTTTTTTTATTCTACCAAAATTAAAACCGTTACATTTTTTATCATTGCATCTCGTAAAAGTTAAACTTTGAAAGAGCAACCTCACTTGAAAATGTAGTAATGCTTTATTTTATTAAATTAATAATCCCGTCTTACTCGTAAATGTGTTTAATAAATAAAGGAAGAATGTAAAGTCAGATTTTTTTTACTACTACGGTTTTGTTACTCACAGAGTTCCCTGAAAAGAAATTTAAAAATGACTTATTATTTAAAGAGTTTTTTATTAAAATCGTATAATATTTTATTTTCAAAATTAAAAGAGCTTGGCTTATGAATCAACTCTTTGCCAGAAAACCCCTTGAATTGCTTCTTGAGGAAATGAAAGGTGAAAACCGTTTGAGAAGAATCCTTGGACCAGTAACTCTAACCAGTCTTGGAGTTGGTGCAATCATTGGAACCGGAATTTTCGTTCTAACCGGGATTGCCGCTCACGATAAAGCCGGTCCAGCTGTAATTGTATCTTTCATTGCTGCAGGAATTGCCTGCATTTTCGCAGCTATGTGTTATGCAGAATTTGCATCAATGGTACCCGTCGCAGGCAGTGCATATACATACGCATATGCTACACTCGGTGAACTTTTTGCGTGGATAATTGGATGGGATCTTGTTTTAGAGTATGCAGTTGGCTCTGCAACAGTTGCGCATGGGTGGTCGCACTACTTTCAAGACTTTCTTAAAATTTTCAATGTACAGATGCCTCAAGCCTTGCAGCGGTCACCGTTTGACTTTGACCCAGCTAAAGGCCACTTTTATGCAACAGGTTCTGTAATTGACCTACCTGCCATTATCATAACCACCATTGTAACTCTGATTCTTATCAAAGGAATTCGTGAAAGTGCCGGATTTAACGCTGCAATGGTTATCACAAAAGTTTCTATTGTACTATTTGTCATTGGCGTAGGCGCATTTTATGTTAATACTGCAAACTGGTCAAACTTTGCTCCTTTTGGGTATGGTGGTTTAAGTTTCTTCGGGAATACCGTTTGGGGACAAAGTGCTCTTGATGGGGCACCACTCGGTATGCTTGCTGGTGCTGCAATGATATTTTTTGCCTACATTGGTTTTGATTCAGTATCGACCCATGCTGAGGAAGCTAAGCAACCACAAAAAGATGTACCTGTTGGAATAATCGCATCACTTCTAATATGTACTGTCCTTTATGTACTGGTTGCTGCAGTACTAACAGGAATGGTACCATATACAGAAATCAACATTGATGCTCCTGTTTCTGATGCCTTTAAAAGAGTTGGTTTAACCTGGGCACAATTCCTTATTTCTATAGGAGCTGTTGCAGGTATAACATCAGTCTTGCTTGTTATGATGCTGAGTCAACCAAGAGTATTACTGGCTATGGCACGTGATGGTCTGGTGCCTCCAAAAATTTTCGGCGCTGTACATGAAAAATTTAGAACCCCCTGGAAATCAACTATAGCAACAGGAGTTTTTGTCGGTTCCCTTGCAGGATTTTTACCACTTAGAGTACTTGCTGAACTTGTTAATATTGGAACTCTATTTGCTTTTGTAGTAGTTTGTTCTGCTGTTCTAATAATGAGAAAAAAACATCCTGAGGCTCATAGACCTTTTAAAGCTCCTTTGTTTCCATTTGTACCCATTATGGGTATATTAACCTGTCTGGTACTGATGTTTTCATTACCAATTGAAAATTGGCTTAGATTGTTTGTCTGGTTACTTATCGGACTTTTAATCTATATCTTTTATGGAAGAAAACATAGTGTAATGCATAAAATATTATCCTCCAGCAATAATTAAATTTTTAAAGGCTAACACTCTTATCTGTGTTAGCCTTTTTCCGCTTAGGAACTCTATGGCTAATTAATAAGTATAAGAAATAAGGTTTTACAACATAAAGTTACAGACAAAGTTTCTGATAAAATAATTTTTACAAAAATGAAAAAACAAGGAGCCTTCACTTTCACCATTTTACTACTGACTTTCATATTATTAACCACATCCTACAGTCAGGAAGATTTTTATAAAGAGAAATTTAAACTTATTGACTCACTTCAAACTTATGGCTTTACAAAATCAGCACTCGAAGAAATTGATGCCGTTTATCTCAAAGCCAGCAGAGACAATGATTATCCTAAAATGTGTTTTGCCCTATATTTGCGAGTCATAAGTTTAGCAAATATCTCAGAGAATTATCCTGAAGATATCATCAAAATTCTAAACGATGAACTTATTAACGCACCAGCTCCTTATCGAAATATCCTCCATTCTCTACTTGCTTCTTCTTATGAATATTATTTTCAAAGCAATAAATACAAAATACTTGGACGCAGTAAAATTATAGGTGTAGAACAGAAAGATATTAACTTCTGGGACGCTTCAAAATTTGTCGAAGTTATAATTGATAACTACAAAAAGTCACTCGAAGATGAAAGCCTTTTACAGTCTGTCAAGGTAGAAGAATATAAGGAAATGCTCACTTCATATTCGCAGGACAAAATTCCAGAAGGGAGAAAATTCAGACCAACATTATTCGATTTGCTTGCACACAGAGCAATTGACTTTTTTGCTGCTACTGAAACAGATGTTACTCAGCCAGCCGAACAGTTTGCTTTTAATTCGCCGGATTATTTCCTGCCCGCAGAAGATTTTGTAAAAATTGAAATTAAAACCACTGACCCTTTCTCATACAGGTATTATGCTATAGTATTATTACAAAAACTTATTCAGTTTCACTTAAACGACATTAATCCTGAGGCTTTGATTGATGTTGACTTAAAGAGGTTAGAGTTTGTACATAAATACTCCTCCATACCTGCAAAAGAACAATTAATATTAGAAGCTTACCAATATCTTACAAAAAGATATAGCGGAAATGAATTTTCCGCTTTGATAAACTATAAAATTGCAGAACTTTATGTAACAAGTGCCACTTTATACAAACCCCTTATTTCAGACGAACATAAATGGGATTTGAGAACTGCTCTCTCCTATTGTAAAAAAGCTATCGATGATTTCCCATCATCTGAAGGCGCTAAACTTTGTATAGCTCTTCAGAATAAATTAGAATCGTATTTTTTGACACTCAATACCCAGAGTATTGTACCTGCAAATCAACCTTCTGTTGTGTTTATAAAATATAGAAATCTTGGTAAAACTTACTTAAAAGTTTTTAAAGCACCCATTAAATCTCTGGAGACAATTACGAAAGAACTTGAAGCAGATGAAAGTCTTTCCTCCTATGATGAACGTACAAGAGCATTGATAAAAGCTTTATACAAATTCCCTGTAGCATATGATACAACCATTGACCTGCCCGATGATAGAGATTACCAACCCCACTCAACAGAATTTGTTCTGCCACCTCTTGACTTTGGCGAATATATTATAATAGCTTCAAGCACAAATGATTTCAATTTTAACGATAATATCTATGCAATATCAGCCCTTACCGTATCAAATATTGCCTATGTTTATCGAGACAATGATAAAAACGAAAATCAGTTTTTCTTTCACGATAGATACAATGGAACTCCACTTTCAAATATCAATGTTGAAGTCTTTATTGAACGTTATGATGAAAACAAGTTTGGCTATATCTATGAAAAATATGCAACGCTCAACACAGATAAAAATGGATTTTTACAATTCAAGTTACCAAAAGAGGAATACTCTTATTCCCGATATTATCTCGTTGCAACTAACAACAATGATGTACTGAATACAAGATACATAGGCTCATCGATTAAATATTTTACTAATAACAATTTCTATGACTACAGCCAGAGTATACATAAAACTTATGACAAACAACAAACAGAACAGATTTTTTATTTCACAGATAGAGCAATATACAGACCCGGACAAACGGTCAACTTTAAGGGCTTACTGATATCATCTCTGGAAGATGAACATAAAATTGTAACAAACCATCAACTTAAAGTTAACCTCTATGATGCAAATGGACAGGAAGTATCTACACTGACACTACAAACAAACAATTATGGCTCTTTTGCAGGCAGCTTTGTATTGCCTGCAAACAAAACCGGGAAAATGAGAATAGCAAGTCCTGAAATAACAGGAGCAATTTACTTTAACGTCGAGGAATACAAACGTCCAAAATTTGAAGTTACTATTGGGGAAATTCAAGGTACTTATAAACTCGAACAAAATGTTAAAATTAATGGAATGGCAAATACCTACTCTGGCGTAAAGATTGATAATGCCACTGTAAAATATCGTATTACAAGACAGAGTTACATCCCATATAAGTTTTACTGGTACTTCTATCCTAAAGTTGGCTCAACAGTTGAAATATTAAATGGCGTTACCAGAACTAAACCTGATGGGTCATTTGAAATAGAATTTCCAGCATTACCAGATCCTACAATCCCAAAATCTTCAAATCCATATTATAATTTCACCATTAACATTGATGTTACAGATATAAACGGTGAAACAATAAGTGCCAGCAAATCAGTTTCAATCGGTTATTCAGCACTCAAACTTGGCATCAATATTCCTGATTATGTAGATAAATTCGGGAAAAAAGATTTTCTGATTTCCGCAACAAATTACAGCATGCAAAAACAACCCGCGAAAGTCACCCTGACAATCTGGAAAATAAAAACACCAGAAACGCCACTTGTAGATAGACCGTGGAAACCAACAAAATATATATATTCACAAACTGATATGGATATAGCACAGATTGGTGAAGTCCCTGATAAGCTCCTTTACACCAAATCACAATTCAAAAAACTGCTTCCACATTACCCCTATGGCAATGAAGATGACTACACAAAATGGGAACCGGAGTTTAAAGTACTGGAGAAAAACTTTGATACAAATGTAGATTCTGTACTTTCGTTAAACCTTGACCAATGGAATCAGGGATTTTACTTCGTCGAAATGACAGCAGAAGATAATTTTGGAGAAAAAGCTGAATTCAAAAACTACTTTACTGTCTTCGATAAATTCAGTTCAACTCCAGTTTACAACCTGCACAGTTACATCATACCTATCAAAAGTAAGTATGAACCTGGAGAAACAGCAGAAATCTTAATAGGAAGTGCTCTGAAAAACTTTACTCTATATTATGATGTGGAAGTAAAAAATGATTTGACAAAGTCAGGATTTGTTAAACTTGATAACTCTCAAACACGCCTTGAGATTCCCGTTACACAAAACGAAATTGGAAATTTTGCATTCCATCTGGTTGGCACCAATCTTAACCAGTTAATGTTGTTTTCAAATAACTTCAGCGTTCCCTATACAGATAAAATGCTCAACATCTCTTTTGAAACCTTCAGAAATAAATTGCTCCCTGGTTCTGAAGAAGAATGGAAACTGAAAATTCAAGGAAAGGGAGGTGAAAAGGTAATGGCTGAAATGCTTGCCACACTTTATGATGCTTCTCTCGATGCATTTGCTCCACTCCAATGGTATTTTGATATATATAGATACTATAACTATAAACATGCCTGGACACAAAACGATTTTACTGAAAGTTATTCTTCAGAGTATTATTATCTCACTAAACCCTTATCATACTTCTATAACATTGAATATGAACGTTTGAAATGGGTTAGTGGAGGATATTACGATTATGAACTGGATAGTAAAGTTATGTTAAAAGCAAAGACCGAAGAAGAACCTACAAATGGTTTAACAAGAAAAGATGGCCTTTCAAAAAAAGAAGCCCCTACGCCAGAAATACAAATTAGAAAAGACTTTTCCGAAACTGCATTCTTCTATCCCCAGCTTGAAACTGATAAGGAAGGCAATCTTGCAATAAGATTCAAAATCCCTGAATCACTTACAAAATGGAAAATGATGGGGTTTGCACACACTCAAGACCTTAAATATGGTTTCGTATCAAACGAACTTGCAACTCAAAAAGATTTAATGATTTCTCTGAATGCACCAAGATTTTTCCGCGAGGGCGATGAAGTGTATCTATCTGCAAAAATTTCTAATCTTACTGAGAAAGAAACAAATATCATCACTAAACTTGAAGTCTTCGACCCGATTACAATGCAAACTCTGAGTAATATAATTTCCAGTGAGCAAGAACAAACTCTACCTGTAAACGCAAATTCAAACTCGGTGGTTAAGTGGACTCTGAAAATTCCAGATGGTTATACTGTTTTAGCTGTTCGTGCTACCGCACGTTCGAATAACTTTTCTGACGGTGAAGAAATCACCCTACCTGTATTAACAAATCAAATGCTGGTAACAGAGACACTACCCTTACCCATCCGAGAAGGTCAAACAAAAAACTTCAGCTTTCAAAAACTGCTCAATAATACTTCCACAACATTAAGGTCTTACAAGTTTACAATAGAGTTTACCTCCAATCCTGTCTGGTATGCTGTTTTATCGTTGCCTTACTTAATTGAATACCCCTATGAATGCAGTGAACAGATTTTTAGTAGAATTTATGCTAACAGTATCGGGAGCCAGATTGTTAACTCGGATTCTAAAATCAGAAACGTTTTTGATACCTGGCTAAAATATCAGCCAGATGCTTTTCTATCAAAACTTGAAAAAAATCAAGATTTAAAAAACATACTTCTTGAAGAAACGCCCTGGGTAAGAGAAGCAACCTCTGAAACAGAACAAAACAGACGTGTTGCTGTGCTTTTCGATATTATGAAAATGAAATATGAACTTGAAGCAGCAATTAATAAACTGCAAGATTTACAGCTCTCAAATGGGGGGTTCCCCTGGTTCAAGGGAATGCCAGATGACTGGTTTATTACACAACATATTTTAACTGGCTTCGGAAAACTTCGCAAAATGGGCATTGAAGATGTCACTAACAATAATTCAGTAAAGTCTATAATTGTTTCTGCTATAAAATATGTAGATTCAAGAATTGCAAACGATTATAATAGACTTGTTGAACTTGGCAGGAGAAATGAAATTAAACTTGAGGATCAACATATTTGGTATATCCATATTCACTATTTATATTGCCGCAGTTTCTTCAAAGAGATTCCCATCTCTGATGAAACTAAAGAAGCATATAACTACTTTATTTCTCAGGCAGAAAAATACTGGATTAATATGACACAATATTCACAGGCACAAACAGCTATTGCTCTTCATAGACTAACTAATTCTGGAGTTCCTGATATGATAGTTCGTGCCTTTTCTGAAAATGCACTTCATTCAGATGAATTCGGAATGTACTGGAACTGGAACAAAAATTCCTACTATTGGTATGAAGCTCCCATTGAAACTCAGGCGTTAATGATTGAGGTATTTGACGAAGTTGCTAATGATTCAAAGTCCGTAGATGAATTAAGAATATGGCTATTGAAAAATAAACAAACCAATCGCTGGAATACAACAAAAGCAACTGTTGATGCTGTATATGCTCTTCTACTTAAAGGAACAAATTGGCTAACCACTGAACAGGACATCAATATTAAAGTCGGAGAACTTAATGTGAACCCGAAAAATATCCCTGATCTGAAAATTGAAGCCGGAACAGGCTACTTTAGAACAAGCTGGTATGGAAATGACATTACAAGCAATATGGGAAACATTACCGTTAGCAAAACTTCATCTGGTATAAGCTGGGGAGCTGCTTACTGGCAATATTTCGAGCAGCTTGATAAAATACAACAGGCTACTACAGAACTAAAACTTACAAAAAAACTCTTTCTCGAAACAAATACTCCAACTGGTCCGGTAATTTCACCTATTGATGAAAATACTCAGTTGAAAGTTGGAGATAAAATAAAAGTAGTAATTGAAATTACAACTGATAGAGACCTCGAATATATACACCTGAAAGATATGCGAGCTTCTGGATTAGAACCAACAAATGTTATATCAACATATAAATGGCAGGGTGGTATTGGATACTATGAAAACACCCGTGATGCCGCAACAAACTTTTTTATCTCGTACTTACCAAAAGGCTTATATAGGTTCGAATATCCTCTTGTTGTAAATATGGCTGGAATTTTTTCAAACGGAATTACTTCTATACAATGTATGTATGCGCCTGAGTTCAGCGCCCATTCTGAAGGAATTAAAATAAAAGTTACTGACTAAACTGTAAAAAATATAAGGGAGCCCTTCTTTTTCAGAAGGGCTCTCCTTTATTATTACAAATAAAAATATCACCTACCTTAAGTAATTTATAATATCAATAATTATAACTACTTTTAAAAAATGATAGTTATAATTTCTTCTTATAGTCCGTTATAACAAAAATTTACTCTAAAAATTCACTCCTATCCCAAGACTTAATTTCAATCCATCAATAAAAACTTTTGAATCAAGAACAGAATTGAAATAGTAAGGAATCCCTTGATAAATTACATAATCTCGCGGAAAAGTGCTTCTCACTCTATATCCTGCCTGTCGAAAACGTGCTTCAAAATAAACTGATAAATTTCTATGTACACGGTATTCTGTCCCAACAAGCACAATAATTCCTGGCATTGGACGTTTATATTCTGTTGTTGTTGTCATATTTGCAAAATGTCGGCTCCTATCACCAAAATATATCCCACCTCCTCCGCCAAGAAAAATATTTAGATTTTTAACTACCTCCGGTAGAGTAAAATATACTGTTAATTCAATTGGTATCATTTCAACAGTCTCTGTAACCCTGCCTCTAATAATACTTGTATCCTCTTCAAGCGTTTCAACAAGTTCATTATCTTCAATCCGAATGTATTCTGAACCTAAGCCTATATCTAATCCGCTCCCAAATAACTTTTGTTTGATAATAAGCCCATAACCATACCCCCCTTTAAGCTCTACTGAAGAATTCTTTTCTACTATATCAGTTGTAAAAGGATTTAACTGTATCGTAGCCGAAGTGATGTAATTTATAGTTGGAATTATCTGAAGATGCTTTATAAAATCCTGTGTGGTTCCCTCCAGTGGAATTGTTATTATTATAAACAATATAAAAACTATCCTGCTGTATGTCATCTAAACAATCAATTAAGCTGTAAACTCAGAATAATAGCAAATGTGATATAATAAATTTTGCCATATAAGTTTGCCATTACTTATATTCTCATCTTTTTCAAGAATTATAATTCAATACTATACTCTTTATTGTCAGCAATTATTCTAAGTTTCACTTTTGTTGACTCATCAGGGTGAATAGCTCCCCACATCAAAGCAAGCTGTTGCATTTGTATATCAGGCTTAAATTTAGCCGATAAGCCAATGATTATCTCCTTTACCTGCAATGAATGAGCGACATTCATTATTGAATAGAATGCATTATTAGTCGGAACAACTATCGGAATTACAGGTTTACCAATTATTTCAGATATATTAACCACTTCGGTAAACAGGACTCTTTCGTCTTCTTCTATATCAGGTTTGACCTCTACATTTTGCTTATCCTTAAAAACTCTTGCTACCATAACAATGATATCAGTATTTTCTGTATCAATTTCCTCAATGGTTTTTTTCAGATGATTTAGATTGTTTGGGTCTTTAACAGCTACCAATATTCTGTTAGGATGTGTGCTTTCAATCGACTCAGGTGTTATTTGCGTTTCATCATCAAGATTAAAATGCTCAAGTATGCGCTCCTGATGAATTGTTTCATATTCTTCTTCTGTAATATTATGTTCCTGAATTGTTTTTCGTTTAACAACCTGTTCGGAAACAACAAACGTAATGAAAAAAGTCAACGTAAATATTAACCCGGACACCGTTGCTAATGGTTTAGTGAAAAGATTTATCATTGCAGCAGAGAATAAAAGCAAAAAGATTAATAGTAAACCTATCGGTAAATGAAATGCTTTAATATCAATGTTTAGCGGCACTCTCCATTCGCGAGCTCTCTTATCCTTATATCGTAGAACAACCATTGAGAGAGCTTTAAACGTTAAGCTCCATATCACCCCAAACGCGTATGCTTCTCCCAGAATTATCACATCTCCCCGTGAAATAATAATCGTACCAATTTGAAGGACAGCCACAAGGGTTAGTATTCTGTAAGAGGTTCCATATTTCTTATGAGGCTTTCTGAACCAATCTGTTAAAACTTTATCTTCTGCTACCCTGTTGAGAACACTGTTGACTCCAACTATAGCTGTATTACAAGCAGCAGATAAAATCAAAACTCCAACAATGACTACAAAAATCTGTAGTATGATTCTAATATATGGAGGCGCGTAAAGAAACATTGTGATGCCACCAATAAGGTTATCAAGATATTGTGGACGCACATTGTCTGGAATTAACATCACTGCAAGAAATGATACCCCCGGTGTCATTATCACAGTAAAAACAAATATAACCATTATTGTCTGCCTCATATTTTTCAGTTTCGGGTACTCAATTTCGCGATACACCTGCCCAAGTGTTTCAGCACCGCTAAGGGCAAGCAAGGTGTGTCCGAAAGCTATCAAAACGCTTATTAACCCTATTGACCTTATCCAATCTATGTTTTTCAACCATCCGTAGGCTTCATCGGGAAGTTCCAATTTCAGGGGAGGTAAATGTGACAGAAACGGTTCAGGCTTGTTATATAATGTATATATACCCCAGGCGAGAATAATCACACCCATTATTGCCGTTACTATAAATATCTTCAATGCCTTGTCAGATGACTCATCTATGCCTTTTACATTTTCCCAGTAGAAATAAAGAATAATTATCACAGCAACAATCATAGACACAATGCCTCTATCAAGGACAATATTAATACTCAACATCTTAAAGACGTCATTTAGAAGTCCAGCAAAATATTGTCCAGCAGATACACTGCTTATAGGACCCGTCAGAACATAATCAAATACCAGAGCGCTAACTGAGATTTTTGCAAACCATCCTCCAAGAGCATTCTTTACAACCCGATATACCCCTCCTCTGGTAAATAATATTGATGACTCCTGATATAACAGATATACGGCATACGCAAACAACATCAGTATTAGTATAAAATAAGGGGCAACTTTCCCGATAAATTGCTCGGCAATTCCTCCGATGTAATACATCGTAGAACCAAGATCTCCTATTACAATTGCTGCAGCTCTCCAGTAGGATATGAAAGTGAACATTACGGTGGTCAGTACAATAACTTTTATCGCCTTAGACCGACCACTATCGGATGAAAAGGATGATTCTGCTGTTTCCATTTTTTTAATTAATAAAAAAATCCATTATGAACTAACCTTTCAGTTCCGGCATAATGGATTTAAATACACTTTTTATATTATAAGAAGAATCTATCTCTATTGTCTTCAATCTTTGCTTTATTCTTTACTTCAGTGAGCCATTCCTGAACAAATGTCTGCTGCTTGTTTGTCATCAACTGCTTGCGTATATCAGCTTGTTTTGTTGCATATTCATTCTCGTCAAAACCTTTCATATTCTTTACCTGAACAATATAAATACCACGAGTCGCTTTTATAGGCTGCGATATCTCACCTATCTTCATATTGTAAATTGCATTAAAAATCGGATATTCAATTCCTATCTTATTATTTGGCTTAGAAACTGACATTGAGTCAGCACTGTCATAAATATATTGTGGATATTGAGTCTTTAAACTCATCAAGTCGCCATTGACAATTTTACCTTTCATCTCGTTAGCTTTGCTGATTAGATAATCATACTTTTTCTGACGCTCTACAAGGGGTTTAATAAAACTCACCTTTATTGAATCAAAATTCTTATATCCTGCCTGTATCTTCTGTACAATTTGATAAACACCAAATCCACCCTGAACCTTTACAGGACCAAATAACTTCCCTACTTTATTATCCAATCCAAAATTTATTAAAGTTTTATTCTGACCTATACCAGGCACACTCCCATCCTCTGTAATTTCAGGAGTTACATTCACATTTATATTCATCGACTTTGCAAGAGAATCAAAAGTAATTTTTCCTCCTCTGCCACAGGAAAACATTGATGACCCTTGCTCTATTTGTTTTACAAAATCAGCAGCTCTTTTTCTTGCAATATCCTTTGTTCTTGGACTTGGAGTAACTGCTCTTCTTATCTCTGCAAATTTGAATTCTTTCTTTGACCTATCATTCAATTTAATAATATGAAAACCGTACTGTGTCTTGATGGGACCTATTAATTCACCAACTTTTGCATTGAAACACGCATCTTCAAATTCTTTTACCATTACCCCTTTCGTAAACCAGCCAAGATTCCCATTATTAGTTTTTGCAGATGGATCATCAGAAACCTCTCTGGCAACATCTTCAAACTTCTCACCCTTTTTCAAACGTGCAAGAATTTCTTCAGCTCTTTTCTTAGCTGTGGTAGTATCCGTACCAAAATTCACGAGTATATGTGATGCATTGACATAGGTATCTTCACCTTCTCGTATGTCCAGCAGCTTAATTACTTTATATCCATCTGCATCCTTAATCACATCAGAAGTGCTATCTTTTTTCGCACTGAAAAGAAAATTCAAAGCACCGCTTTGCAAGCCTCCTGGTTTCTGAAATTGGTCATTATATGGAAATGCTGACTCTTCATTTACAAGCTTTATAAGTGATGAATCTTCTACCGTTGCATTCTTCATCAATTTTACCAGGCTCTGTAATTGCTTATAAATAAGAGCAGAATCTTCGGATGTCGGGGTATCAGAGAAAATCAAATATTTGAATCTAACCGCTGCATCCTGTTTGAATTCCTCTTTATGTTCATCATAATACTTTCGCAACTCATCATCTGTTACTTTAAAAAGATTTGTATCGGTTACACTATTTATATCTAACAACACATAATTTATATCTGCGGTAAGGTAATCGTCCCGATATTTTTGCAGGACTTCCCCCTCTGTTACATTTACTGTAGATAAAAGTTTTTGTTGGAGCTTTTCCGCCAGCAAAACCTCTCTTAAATAAGCTTCAACCTGAGCCCAGAATTGAGTTACTTCCTGCGTCTTCATTGAAAGAGCCTGCTGATATAAATCGTAATTGAAAACCCCGGTGGAATCCATAAAATTCCTCTTTATTTCCTCAGGTAGAGTCTCTGGATTGTTATATATCCAATCAATAATCTCATTATCTGATACTGTTATCCCTAACTTTTTCATCTCCTGTTTCATCAAAACCTGTTGAACCAGCGAATTCCAAACCTGCTCTTTCAGATTAGCAAGGTTTACATCATCTGGATCCTTGCCATTGTTTTGTTTTTTAAAGGCATCGAGCTGTTGTTCAAGCAGTTTATTGTACTCCTCATATGAAATCTCCTCTCCATTAACCTTTGCAAATACAACTTTTTGCGTCCTGAGCCCCAAATAGTTCATTCCCCATTCGAAAATAATAGTCCCTAAAAAAGCCACTATCAGGAAAATAATTATGAGAGGCATTTTATCGCGTAATTTATTCATTACGCCCTTTGGTGCTTGCTTCTTAGGTTTATCCATTCAGTTCAGTGCTCCTCTATTAAATCAAATTTCAAAAACTATTAAATTATAATATTCCGTTTGTAAAATCAATGATATAAAAAAGCCATCTTATAGCAGGAATTCTTTTGCTTTTATACATATTTATTTTAAAAGGAGCATCTTCTTAGTGTCAACAAAAGTTCCTGCTGTCATTCTGGCTATATATACACCACTGGGAAGGTCAGTTCCATCAAAGTTAATACTATAACTCCCTGCTTGCATATTTCTACTTAAAAGAGTTCTCATCAATCGACCGCCAATATCATAAATCTTTAACATAACAAAACTATTTTCCTTTACATCAAATGTTATCATAGTAGATGGGTTAAAGGGGTTAGGGTAATTCTGATGCAACTTAAACTCATTCGGGACTGAATTGTTGTGAGTTACCACACTCACACTTCCAACTGTAAACATAAACCTCGTCGGTGGGGGGATGGAACCGGGTGGATTTACCCCACTCCCACCTGCTGGTAAAGTTGATACCAACGGTGATGGTAATGCAATATCCTGAGCAGCAAAATAATATTCTACCTGCGTGTTTAACGAACTTCCAGGAATTTGAAAATAAAACGTATCCAGATTCATTGAAACATAGTTAGCAGATGTATATGATGTCCAACCTCCGCCCGAATTTTTTCTATAATAAATTCTCGGAGCCTCCCCGCTTCTTGTATATCTGATTATTCCATTATCAAAAACTCTTGCCTTTAGAGTAATTGTACCTGTATTGGTAGTATTGGTAAAGGGTTGAGTGTGGATAATTATTGGCGGTGTATTGTCCAGTTTTCTTGCAGAGTCAACTGAAAGTTTTGCATTCACAATTCCCCAACCATAGGTATTGTTTGGATTGGAACTATTATTCCCGAATTTTCTTAAAATTCCTATAACCTGCATAGGGGTAAGATTCTTATTGGCAGACAATACCAACCCACAAACACCAGACACCAGCGGGCAGGAAAACGATGTCCCTGAACCAGAAGTGTAACCTGTCGAACCTGCAACATAATTTCCAACCCCCTGTGCCAGTACATCTGGCTTAATCCGAGGAGCTGGAATCCCATTGATACTATCGGTCGTAGGCCCAACCGAACTAAAGCTTGCAATAGCCCCTGTGGAAGATACTGCACCAACCGTCAAAACACTATCCCCATCCGCGGGTCCATTCAAGGTATTATGCTGGGAATTGGGTCCGTTATTACCAGCGGAATTACTTACTATAATACCTTTATATGCAGCATAATCTGCTGCAATGGAAACTGGCATTCTATCACCGTTCATATCCCACCAGTACCAGCTTTGATAACCAGGGTCAAACCCAAGATACCCCAATGAACTTGAGATTATATCCGCCCCCATACTATCAGCCATCTGTGCTGCAGCAGCCCAATAGTCCATTTCAATTGGTCGTTCCCAGTCAACTACTTCTGTCCTGCAAAGAATGAATGCGGCTCGAAATGAAGGGCCTATCATAGAACCCGGCTTATATCCTCCTATTAGTGAAAGAGTAGCCTGACCGTGTGAATTCTGATATAAATTAACTGTGTCTCCTGTTTGAAAATCTTTCTTTTTCAATATTTTCATCGGAAGCGTTGTAAAAACTTCATGGTTCAGGTTGTCATATCCTGTATCAAAATGTGCTATTATTACACCCTGACCATAGATACCTTCGTTATGAACAAGATTAACAGTGATTTGTGATATTTGTGTAACTCCAGACCCATAGTTTAGCGAATCTACTAACGGATAATCCTGTACCAGAGGTTGTCTCTGCTGAAAGGCATCTGTCAACTGTTCGTTATTTTCTGTCTTTAAGCGCATCCTCTCAACCGGTTCAATTTTGCTTACAAAATCCAAATCTGCAATATCAAACAAATCATCCCTTTTTATCTCAATGCTTACTGCATTAAGCCAGCGCAGATGGGTTCGAACTACAACAGCTCTTTTTGACACTTCCTGAACATAAGGTTCATAAAGAGGAACATCTGTTATATCCACCAATTTATCTTTTGGTAGTACTTTCCTCCTTCTATCAAGCGAGCGCTGAGTCACAAGAGAAAGTGGATTTTGCAATTTACTTTCTGCATTTGGTCCCTTATCAGTAAAAAAAACATAAACAACGAAACTCGTTTCTTTTGAACTTGAAACAATATATTCCCTAAAAGGATATGAAATTTTATTGTTGTTGAATCTCAAGGCTGAAAACAAAAGTACCAGCAAAACTACTGGTAAAATTTTTAATACTAAGTTTTTCATTTGACTTTTATATTTTAACAGTAAATTTAACTATATTAAAACAATCAGTCAATATCAAACAATTTTATCTTTACAATTTAAAATATCATTACCAACTTTTAATATTCCATTCCTATGAAGTTGAAAATGCCCAATAAGTTTATTACACAGAGTATCCTGAATATCATTCAGGATATATTACCCCGCAATTCATACCGTCATAATTATTAGTAAAAATTATTGTTAGACGTAGTTTGATGAGAAACTCGGGAGGAAACAAATCTTACCAGAAAATCGTAGCACAGGCATTCCTGCCTGTGCTACACATTACAATGCTATTTTACTAACATCATCTTCTTTGTCATTACATATCTGTTGCCATTACCTTCAGCCATTATACGATAAAAATATACTCCACTCGCTAAACCCATCCCGTTAACCTCCAGTGTGTAATATCCTGCCTTTTGAGTCTCGCTTACCAGTTTCTTTATCTCCCGTCCGGTTATGTCATACAACATTATCTCTACTCTGCTATCATACGGCAATCCGTAATCTATTTTTGTTACAGGATTAAATGGATTGGGGTAATTCTGAGATATATCATACTTACCGGGCAATCCTATCTCCATCTCCTCTGTCATATCATAATAACTATAATATCCATTATTGTCTATTTGTTTCAATCTATATCTGTATTTCCCGGTATTTAATTTTCTATCAACATACATATATTCTGTTTCACTTTCCTTTGTTCCCATCCCTTTCACAAAATCCACTGTCTTCCATTCCTCCTTACCTGATATTGTACGCTCTATTTCAAATCCTCGGTTATTGTATTCCTTTACTGTCTTCCATTTCATTTCTACATCCCGTTGATTCACTACTCTTCCACTAAACCCACTCAATAACAACGGTAATGGTGCATTAGCATCTCCAAATGCAAAGGCTGAAAACGAGCTTAACCCATTTACTGTTATTGACTTATTTGTCGTATTGGGAATCTCAGTCTGATGTTGATTCCAGCTGCCACCTGTGTAATGAGCAAGCCGCAGGTAATTCTCCCCACTGATTGTACCTATTAAACCGGGAGTATAATACAATGTCAAATCATACGTATATCCACTCCCTCCCGTTGGTGTTAGGTCAAAATACACATTACTATACTGCGCCCCGCCTGGTGTATTGCTGGGCCAGACACCTGAGTAATATTTAGCGCTGAGTGAAGTTGGTAGATTTGTCCCATGCCAGGTGATAACCGCTATTACATTTCCCGCTACCGTGTAACTTGTTGTATTACCATCGCTTATTGTTCCACTCTGTGTAGCATCTGATGGCGTTACTGATGGAGTAAATTCATAAGCTCCTATATCAGGTGCCCCGCTTGATACACTCGTACTGCGACCGTTACCTGCATAATCATCTGTAACTGAACTTATAGGATAGCCTTTCCCATGTATGTTCCAGCAATTTACATTGTTTACATCAGGTTGAAGGTTCGTTGTGGAAGTAAAACCAGGGTCCCCTGTAATTGAAAGCCGTTCCTGCCCCGTTGCTGTCCGCCAGGCTGAAAGCGTTGCGTAGTCGGTGGTACTCACTTTCCCTATCAATTTTACTCCGCTGCCTGTCGGATTTACATATATGTCATTGTAATCAGAACCCTCAAGCTGACTTATGCCACTCTGTAAGTATATTCCAGTTGCACCATAACCTGTTGTGGATAATAAACCAAGATTGTTTACTATCACATTGTTCCTTATCTCTGCTGTTGAACCTGTTGCAAGACATATACCCATAGAAAGGGCGCTGGTTTGATTCAGGGTGTTTCCGCTCAAGTATATGGAATTATTATAAATCTTTACCCCTGTTTGCGTACCACCACCAAGATATATCCCCATAGGATTGTCAGTAAGAATACTGGTATAATCCCATCCGTCTCCACTTATATCGTATATCAGGTTATTCTTTATCACATCGTTGCAGGAGCTTACTACAGAAGTTACTGCTATTCCATAACTCCCATATCCGCCTGTACCCGTGTATTTTAATGTGTATATGTTATTCCTTTCAACTGTTGCATTTATTGTACCGCTTGCAAGCCAGATGCCCCTATCGTCTTCACCAGAAGTACTCTCAAAGTTTGCTACCACATTGCCTTTTACAGTGGCACCATTTACCCCTTGCATATATAGCCCACTATACTTTATAGCATCAGTTCCGCTTGAAGTTAAAGTGTTGTTTATATAACTCAAGTTACTTCCCTGCTGCGGTGATGTCCCTCCATTAGCATATACGCCTATATAAGCCTTTGTAATCTGATTATTTTGAATTGTAATGTTATTGAAATATCCCGGATTACCTACGGTTCCACCATCACTTATAACTACCGCACTGCTTGTGTTCGCTCCATTGTTTAATATACAATTCTTAACTGTTATATTGCTTATCGGCGTTGTTCCGCTTGACCCTACCCAGATAACATTAGGACTTGTTGAAGAAGTATTACTAATTGTTAAATCCCTGCTTGTACCTCCACTATTGGAACCATCTATAATTATATAATCCGTATTATATATTTTCAAGATAGCTCCGTTATTTACTGACCCACTCACCGTTGCTGAAATGCCTGTGTTTGGTTTAATTGTTACTGTGTTGTTTGATGTGGGCTTGTACTCATTTATTACATTTATTACAAGTGGAAGTGTCTCACCTGTGTATGTTGCATCAACCAGTAAAAATGTAACAACCCCACTCACTCCTCTGTTGTTCAGGTCATTAATAGCAGCTGTTATGGTAGTATATACACCGTTAGGAGAGTCAGCGGTGCCAATTCCGTTTCTCAGCCCAATGACAGCGTCCGGTCCTGTGTAGGGTTTGCCATTTTCCATCAAGACTGAATATTCCTCAACAACTTCAATCACACGGATTCTACTATTTGATATCATCTTTTCATCATAACACCTTGTAACCATCACGTCCTGACCTTTATTTTCTTTCTTAATCCCCACATCTGGAGAAATTTTATCAATCGAAGTTCTATCGTCAGTTTTCTGCAAATTGTCGGTTAGTGGATTACTCTCTTTTTCAATCTTTTCAGAATTAAAACCAATGTTTTGTTTAGTATTTTTAACCCGACTGGTTGAATTGATATTAACCAATACATCCTTTTGGGTCCCTGTATTGTTAACTGACCCATCCATCTCTGTAACTTCACGTTTGACAATTCTCGTAAAGGTCTGGTAATAAAGGTTCTTACCTGTAACCTTATTAAACATACTCAGTCCAACAGTATATGTACCCGCAAGCGGAGAGCTCACTATTGTATAACTATTTATTGTTCCACCAATCGGGAAAGCATTAGATTGTAAATTTACACTCGCCTGTGGATTGGCAAATACCCCAGAGTTAATACCTACATTCGGCGTCGTTGCAAGATCCTGAGCCACTACAAAATACTGCACTACATCCCCAACAGTTACTCCACCTCCTCCATACAATAGACTGTAATCAATTGTGAAGCTAAATGGCGAACTTGTGTTTGTAGCTTCAGTCCATTTCCAGCCATTGGTTAACGAAGTATTATCATTGAAAGTATTAGCATCTGTTGACCTCTTGTAATAAATTCTTGGCGCTGTACCTGAAGTCGTATTCACCCCGCTTGCATCTGTTATCGTTGCAAAATTACTCAATGTTCTATTTGTCGTAGATGATGTGTTTGTAAGCAAAGTATATGAAATTGTAGGAGGAACTAAATCTATTGGAATCCCATTGAATTCATCAGCGCCAATATCAACCGCAGTTCCAGTTCCAGTATATCCGCTTTCACCCCACCTTATATCATCATCATAGTCTGTAGTAATTGCAATAGGACTTGTGACTCTTGTACCACCGCTTTCGCATAGGGTTGGGACATCTGTTCTCAAATGCAAATTATAAGGTGTCGAACTTATGTTAACAAAAGGTGGGTTTTCTGAAAATGAAGCGCCATCTCTCGGAGCTACACGTGCTCTGTATTGAGCTATTGTCTGGTCTGAATTTGTACCATCGGAATATATCAGATTGTTTGGGCCCGGAGTCCCGGAATAAATACAGTTGTTATTTGAATTACCGGAATAAGTCGTTAAAGTTGTACTTGACCTACTGATCCCTATGGCATAACCCCCGCTTGATGTGTTGACCAGTATATTGTTCCTCAAGTCAAGCGTCGGGGTCGTGTTTGCATAAAGTGATACCGTTGTAGCACCAGTCCCTGTATTTTGTAAATATACAGTATTGTAAAAATAGTTGTGTGTAGTACCAGAGGTTGAACCAAACAAATACAGGCCTGCTCCCAGATACCTTGTCCCATTCCAGCGGAAATCAGAAATAAAATTATTATACACATTTGTAACAGAACTGCCTGTACTTGAACCAGTACATATCCCATACACTGTGCAGGAATCACCTCCGCTTCCCGATTGCGGAGCATTAAAATCATACAGGTTGTTTTTGTAAATGTTAGTTGTAACCCCGCTTTTACTGTAAATCCCAAAGATGCTCCAACGTGAATCATATAGACTGTTTATAGTATTCTGATAGCAATTGGTAGTTGTACCCTCTGAAGATAAATAAATTGCTAATACCTGACCGCTCGCCCCTGTTCCTTCACTTCTTAAACGTCTGACCGTATTGCCATATACATTCAAATATTGATTGGTGCTAAAGTATATTCCATAAATTGCACCCCTACCTGTATTTACTAACGAATCCACCATATTACCATAACAATTTGATGTCGAGGAAGTAGAGTTTAAACCATAAATCCCGTAAACTCTCATTGCTGTAGCACCGCCATTAGCAGTATAAAGATTTTTAACTGTATTGTTTGCTATAGTGTGAGTAACGCTTGTGGTGGTGCTACTGTCATAAATTCCATAAAAACTACCTGAGACATAATTTCTAAATTTAAAAATCTGATTTCCGCTTATATTCACCGTCCCAATACTCACATAAATACCATAAAAAGTGGCTGGACCTGCAGTTGAAAAATTATAAATATTATTATTCTGAAAAGTCTTGTTGTCTGCAACTCCATACTCCCTTATGCCCCCAAGCGTTACTGACGATGTTGAAGTTGTTGAAATGTTGAAGATGTTATTATAGTTTCCAGTTACGTTCACCGCGGAACTAAGACTATATATACCATAAATAGAAGCCGTAGAAGTTGCACTGTTTATAGCTAAATTGGATATTGTGTTGTAATTCATCGTTACGTTTGTAGGACTGACTATCTGTATTCCATAGATAAAAGCGTTTCCTGTTCTGGTGATATTATCTATAGTATTGTTGTTTACGGTTAATGTTGTAGCGCTTCCTGCATATATTCCACAATGAGCTCCTGTTGTGGTATAGGTAGCAATATTTCTTACTATATTACTGTCAATATTTATTGTATTAGAACTGGCTGTTGTATTATTATAGATTCCATATAAAGTCCCGGTAGAAGAAGTTAAGGAGATATCGGATATAATATTTTTATTAATAATACAAGGATTTGTCGCACCTGGCAACGTATTAAGATAAATGCCCTGAAAAGAGCCTGCAACTGTAGAACCTGTGAGTGTTAGCGTTCCAGTTTGTGAATTAGAAGAATAGCCAATAATATTTCCTCTTATAATAATATTATTGCCATAAGTAGCATTGGAAAAATAAATACCGTTCCAGGTACCCGCAGCTGTAAACGTTCGAGTTGCCGTTTCATAAAACTTGTTGTCTTGTATTGTCCAGTCAGTGTTTCCAGTTAGAATGTATATGCCCGCACATCCGCTCGTAAGGAAATAGTCGTAAATCTCGCAGTTTTTAACAACAATGTTACTATTTGCAATCTGTGAGTTCGTTGTTGAACCATTGGCATAGATACCTTTTGATGGAAGGTTAGTTCCAGCAGGACCAATTTTACAGTTTGAAATGGTAATACTATCGTTCCCCCTACCTCCAGTTGCTGCGGTACTGATAAAGATATTTCCACCATTGGTTGCCAGAGGCACTGTAGCTGAACCCAGAACGGAACAATTCTGAACTGTGTTCCTGATAGCATCGTTAATAAACTTTATTGTGGATGTCCCACTCGTGTTGCTGGTACTTGTATTAGAAATAGTAAGATAGTTACCGCCAGTATTAAGTCCATCAATAGTAACAAAATCAGCTCCATTGAAATTTATCAGTGGTACACCATCAATATTACCGGATATTGTAAATGAACCTCCTGACGGTGAAATTGTAATCGAGTTCCACGCCCCTGCATTCAAAGTTGCAGTAGCAGTTTCTGTGGTATTTCCTGTAATCGTTATGGTAATTGTCATTCCCGTCTGCGAGTTACCATTTATAGCGGCAAACGCAGCTCCAAGGGTCGCATAAGTGCCATTTGCACCATTAGAGCCAGACACGGTTACTTGAGAGAATGCGCGGGTGTGAATGAGTAAGAGAAAAAATACAAGGCTTAAGGTTTTATTAACACGCAATAAATTGCGTGTAAACAAGGTAATAATTGTCACCATATTTTCTTTTTTGCTTTTTCTCTGCAGCTGGAGTGCAGAATCCTGTCCCTATAGTAATACAAAAATATATAAAACCTTTTAAAAAAAAACAAGTGAAAAATGCAAAAAAAAAACTAAAATCTCTACACTTTTGGTTGAGGATTTAGCCTTCTCTATTACCTAAATTTAAAAATTGGGGATTTTTTATTTTTTTCTATTCATTTTCTCTTTATATTCATCCCCCAGTAGATATTAACTGTTGAGTATTAACCTTCTTAAATCTGACTGTTGAGAGACAGGTATGTATTGCACATGGCAAAGCTCCCAATCAAGCACATACAAAGCATTATTCTTAAATATTTCACGCAAATCAGCATAATTGCCTTCATAACTCACCATTCCTTCTATCAAAAACGCCACATCTGCTGCTATACCAAAATGATGCATACCATAGGCACGTATCTTGCTTCTTCCCTCGTTAAAATACTTACGCTGTAGCCTGTTACTACGATAAGTTTCCACAACATAAATTTTCTGCTCGGGATATAAGCTTTCAAACTCATCAAAACATTTAACAAGTGTATCAAAAAACTCTGGCAGTAATAATCCCAGATCCCTGACGGGCATCAATGAATCAAATTTTTCAGATGGAACTATTCTGTTCCGATAATGATTTTTAATTGTCTCAAAGTTCATTTTATTTTGTAGTTTAAATTTATCCCAACTTCTAATTTATTAGAATTTAGCTCAACTAAAGGATATCTTATCACGCATCCTATCCCGATTCTCCCAATAATTAAGACCTCGCTACTCAAAAGAAAATCTGCACTTAACTTCCTGTCGCTGAAGATGTCCTTTCTTACCTCAATTCCTGTTTCAATCCCCTCCCACTGGAAACGAGACATTTTGACAAACACATCGCCTGCTTTTGCAGTAACAGTAAAGTTATCCGGCACACCACCAAACCTGAATTCTTTTATCAGCGAGTCCTGTTGGTTCAAGGCTGTAATGCTCAACTCATCGTGTTTTTTTTGAAGTCGCAACATTAAATCCATCTTTTTCCACTTTTCCAGCCCGGCACTGTCAGGACGATCAACATATACCTCTTTTGGTTTCATCTGCCTGTATATAATTTTTTCATAAACCCTTATGACAGTATCGCGCTTTAGATTTTTTTCAACTGTTGATAGCAGACTCGTATCGCGTATTACATAGTAATTGTGTCTATCAAATTTGCGTCTCAAAAACTGGTTAAGAAATAGCAGAATTATTATCCCTATTGCCACTGCAACATATTTGAGAGACTGTCTCATTTACTTTCTCCGGAAGAGTTTTCAAAAATTTTCTGAAGCGTCTTACCTCCAAAACCAATACTTAAAAGTATTCCTACAAGCCCTATCATTTCCCTGATATATACAATCTCGAATTTTACAAGTGAAAGAACCACAATTACAACAGCAACCGAAATTCCAGTCAATACTGTAACAAATGCCATCAATCTCATCATAGAAAACTCACCGCCTTCATTGAAAAATTTTCTCAACATTTTCTACCTGATTTCTTATCTTTTAAATTCATTATTGTATCTATCAATATGTGTTCTCAACTCAACTTTCATATCGTTTACATCTTTTCTCAAATATATTACTTCCTGCTTCAACAGATTAAATTCATTCTGAAGGTTATAGAACAAAGCAATTGCAGTCCCCGCTACAACACATACCTGAAAAAGAATCTTTATAAAATCTTTCAGGTAAAATACTATACTTGTTTTATCGCTGAAAATTTGCATTTTTTTGGCTCTTTATGTTATCCTTAATGATTTGTATTTATCCAGCAGCGCTTCAAAGTCTTCATCCGTATATTTAAGCGAAATTCTCGTTTCCGTCGCAGTAGCTTCTTTAATATATTTTTCATAAGCTTCCAGACCGAGTCTTCGCTTAAAGTCGTCTTCTGCATTTTGAAAGCTTTTGAGAAAAGTCTGGGCTGACATTAACATACAAACATATTTCAAATCAGCAGGAATCTCACACGCAGAAACAGGAGCATTCTCCATATAACCGGCAAAATAAGATATTTTTACATTGCTAACTCCAGTCGGTAATTTATATCCATTTAGCAAAATCAGTTTTCCGCTACGATTCTCAAGATAGATATTAGTATCTATATTACTACCATCGAAAAGGTTATGTATAAAACCGCTGTTGTCAATTCTGTATTTAACCGATACAACCTTCTCGACAGGATAATCCTTTAACCAGATAATATCCTGACCACTACCATCAATAATATCATCTCTGCTACCATAATTTATGTTGCGTCTGCATATATTATTTATCCTTCCAACCGACATATCAATAATCCCAAGTAGAAACCCATCAAGAGTATTATCGCTTACCCTCAGAAATGTTTTTAAATCATTAAGATTAATCATAATTATATTTAAGACTTAAATAAAGGTGCGGGCACATTAACCCGCACCGCCACCAAAAGATTAGTTATCCTGAGTTTTTGCTACTGCTATTGCAGAAGGAAAACTAAATTTTATATCAAACGACGTTCCAAAATTTAACCCAACAAGTCCATTCTGCCATAAATTTACCGTTGTACCTCCGCCCATATCAACTGTTGCATCTTTTGAAAAATCTATTGTTAATGAGTTTCTCGTACCAAGTATCATATATTTCAAGTCACCAAAAGCAATAAAACCTCTCCCGGGAGCTGATTCTGTCATAGCATAACTCTGATCTGTTAACACAACCGGATATCCTTCAAGTGTGTTTGATTTTCTCTCATCAGGGGTCAACACAAATTCACCACTCTCATAAGTAAGCGATTTGATAAATCCATAAACAGATCTATGCATATACCACTTTGCGTTTCCAAGCGTTTCCGAAGGAATAGCTGACACCATTTCAATAATTGATTTGTATTTAAGATCAGCAAAAGTTATCCCGCTGATTTCTACTTTTTTTGTATTAACAGAACTATCATAAACCCCTTTAATGAAAGGTAAAATCCCCTTAAATCCTGCAAGGTCCTCAGTACGACTGATTATTTGAGCCGCTATTCCGGAAACAAATCCCATTACATCAAATGCCTCATCTTCAAGCAATTGTCTGGAAAAAACTACTATGAATCCACCATCTTTTCTCGAAAGTACTACCTGCCCGAAACCAGGATTACTTACCGGCTTCATTGTACCTTCGGTTACAAAACTGAATGAGGGAAGTTGTTCAAGTGTAGGTATCACTAAATCTCTTCGGGTCATATTCATTACTGTTGCATTTTTTCTCACCACCCCCCCATCTGTTACAAGACTCATAATTTTGTTGTACCACTGTTGAGGGACAAGATAACCTCCCGCTGAACCAACTGTTTCATTAAGAAAATTCTTATACCGTTCAGGAAATAACTCAGGCTTGTTGTACACTATCGCTTTCAAAAATTTTCTCCCCTCCTGTACTTCAGGATTTTCACGATTTTCTGCTGACCTGAATGGCTCTGGAGGTATATTACCTCCAGCCTGTGAATACAATACATCCTCTACAACCTTTCGTGAAATCTTTTCAATCTCTTCTTTGCTAAGTAAAACACTCAAGTTTACATCTTCAAGTTTTTTGTTTTCTTCCATTTTTTTTCTCCTGCTTTTTTAAGTTTTATTAATAATCTGGATTAGTTTAATTATCTCTAAAAACTTATCTGCTATCTTATTTTCAAGTTTTATAAAATCACTCTCCAATTTCTGACTTTTCAACTCAAGCTGTTCAATTCTTTTAAGGAAGTTTTCTATACTCAAATCCCCTCTCAACAATAACTTCATCTCATCACTTCTGACCTCCTTTAACAGAAGATTTAAACTATCAGGATTTGCAGGTATTACTACACTTGAATATTCTATCAATTCCCATTCCTCAATTACAGTAAAGCTTTCACTATCATTTTTCTTCTCCCCTCGATGAATTACTTTTTTAGGAATAAATCCAATAGACCAGGCATTCAAAAAACCATCTCTGTTAAGGCGATAAATTTCTCGTCCAACCTCAGTATCAGCAAATTGAGTTGTCGCTTTAACACCAAAATCATCAATGCGTAAACTTAAATTTTTGCCAATTACCATCTTGCTCGCATTATGACCAAAAAGCACAACAGGATTTTTGCGAAAATTCCTGCTGTCCATCCCGTATGGATTGACTATCTCACCATATCTATCAGGAGTAACTGTGGTAATAAAATGCGTAAGTGTCATCTTCTCATCATCATAAGAGCTGGATTTTTCTGCAGTGATAAATGTTTTTGTCTCCATTTTTGTTTTTTTAGTTCTTCAAAAATCCTTTATAATCCTTCCATTTCTCGAATCTCATCAACTGAGGCAATATCATATTTTCTGAAAATTTCGTACGCGCGTAATTGTAACTCCCTATCAATCTCAAATTCATAATCCATTGTGATAAAAATGTTTCTGTCTGGATAGTTCTCCCGGAGAAAATTATTCAGCTTACTCTCAATATTGATTTTTGCAAAAGGCTTTATAACATAGTCATTAAAAATTTTTATTGATTCCCTTGAGTTTGCACGATTGACATCATCAGTAATACCAAGTATGATTTTAGGCACTCGGAAAATTGTCATTATCTCATCTCGTATCAGTTTTCTCGATGGCAAAATCTCAACATCTTTGGGAAACGCCTGATATGGCTTTGCTTTTATCCCTGAATCAAGTAGCAGGGTCTTACCTGAATTTACTGCGCCTTCATACATCTGACGGAATTGATTTACATATCTCTCATATTTCTCATCACTGATACTGTGTTCACACTCCAATAGCATTCCAATTGAAGCATCATTTTTATAGAAATTCCGCTGGTAAAGGTTCTGCAAATAGTCTATCTCTAAAGTGAAATTAAACCCTGATATAGTTGATTTTCCAGAAAAATTGCTGTCGGGATTGGGAATCATAAAATGTACCACATCACAGGCACGATAACTAACTGTGCCACCAGAAACATTATAACGATAATATTCTATTTCAGTATTATCCTTATTCAACAATATTTCTACCGCTCTTGATGGCAGATGGTATAAACCAATAGGCAATTTATCAATACCACGTGAAACGTATAAGTAAGCATTGCCATATAAATCAAGGGATGTGGATATCTTATGCAATAGTTCACTGAAAGTTTGTCCTCTTTTATTAGGCTTCGCTATTAGATTAAGAAAAGGGTGTTCTTTTAACTCATACATAGAACCACCTTCCCCATCACGAGTGAAAAGACTTATCTTAGCTTTGGAAACATTTTCTGCACGTGCATTAATACAGGCAAAACAATATGACTTGTAACTCTCAATCCTCCCATCTCTCATCATATCAAGAAACAAATTCCACTCCGTATCATAATTAACTGTGGTTGATTTTTCAAAAATGCTTTTTATTTTCCTGATAAAGTTTCTCATTCTGAAGTTCCTTTCTTTGATACAAAATTACAGCTAATACCTCTGGAAACGAAACTTTTTGACAAACAGCTTTTTGATAGAAAAATTTTATTTATTTGTGTAGCAGATTATGAAATATTGTAAATAATTAAGTACTTGACTTTATAATTATTTAATAGTATCTTTTGTTTTGTACTTACAACTTGGCAAGAAACATAAATATAAAGTTCATAATTGTCTTAGCAGTAGTCTTTGTTTTCTTCTCTGTTTTCAGCTTTCTGATACGCGAAAAACTAATTAACAAACACTATCAACAAGAGGTTGAAAACTTTAAAACCCTTCTTCACACAGAACTTTCACTAAAAGCTCAACAGGTGCAAAACCTTACCGCTGAACTTGTGCAATATCTCTCCGAATTTGGAGAATCTCCTACTACTGCAAGAGATATTATAAACTCTGTTACAATACCAGATAAAAGGACACAGGTTTTACAAAAATTTCAAACTATTTGCAAAACTTTCCATTTCCGAAGTGCCAGGCTTGTCGATTTGAATGGGAATCTTATTTATAATTATCCTGATAGTGCACCTGCACCTGGCAAATTTGCTAAAGCTAATATTAAGGAAATTGCTCATAGCAAAAAAATTTTTCTCTCAGATATACATAAATACCAGGACACTGATATAATTCACCTTGACCTATATATCCCAATTTTGAATGAAGGAAAAGTTTTATATGTTGTAATCTTTGAAGTTGTTCCAGAAGATAAGTTATACCCTTATATCAAACAAAATCTCACTCCGTTTTCAACTGTCGAAACTTATCTCCTTCGCCGGGATTCTAACGGGATAACCTTTTTAAGTAATTGTCATCCTGAAGATACTATTGCACTTAAACTGACGATTCCATATAATGACACAGGATTTGTTGCTGCCAAAGCCATAAATATTTCAGGAGAACTTATTGCCGGACTTGATCACAGAAAAACCCCTGTTTATGCAATGTGTAATCACATCCCATCGGTAAATTGGATATTGATGTCTCAGATTGACCAATCAGAACTTTTAGAAGCAAGTCAGGACTTTAAAACAATAGTAAATCTGCTGACACTTACACTGATTCTTCTTGTGGGAGTAACGCTAACCCTGATCTGGCGCCATACACGAACAAAATTCTATAAGACTCTTTACAACCTTGAACTCGAAAAACAGGCTCTGGAACAACATTTCAATGAAGCATTTGAAAATGCTCACGATGCTATTATTTTATGTGATGAATCTGGAAGAATTACTAATGCCAATAAACAGGCACTAACTCTCTATAACTATACTGCCAATCAAATCAAAAATCTGACAGTTAGAGACCTCCAACCTTACGAAACCAAAGCTGCAGCAGTACAACCTGGGTTCATCGACCTTCTCGATAAAGGGCGGATAGTTGAATCAGTTCATATCAAAAGGGATGGCTCCACATTCCCCGTTGAAGTTAGTGAAAAATATATATATGTTGATAATCACCGCTTCCTGCAACTTATAATCCGTGATATAACTGAGCGACGAATTCTTGAAGAAAAACTTAAAAAACAACTTTATTTGTTTTCAGTCCTATCACAGATAAACCAGCTCATCGTTCGGGCTCAGAATCTTAAACAATTGATGAGTCAGATACCAGCAGTACTTACCGATTACGGGAATTTTCCAGTCTGTTGCCTTGTAACTTATGCCCAGAATGGTTCACAATTGGAAACTTATATACACTGTAAGACAGCATTTACCCTGAGTCAAAAAACCTTAGAACGTATCACCCAAAACTTGCTGCCTCTATCCAAACAAAGCCAGGACATCCTGATATTCAATGATGTTCTTAAGGAACCTGCCTTATCTGATTTTGCTGAGACACTCACCACACAGAAACTCTCTTCTATCATCTTTATGCCAATTGTTTATAAACACAACATAACTGCATCTCTGACCGTTCTCAGCCATAAAAAGGATTTCTTCACTGAAGATGATAGATACCTCTTCCGTGAAATTGTAGGAGACATTATGTTTGCAACTGATGCTCTCGAAAAAGAAAAACTCTTGCGTGAAAGTGAACTGAAATTCAGAACTATATTTGATAATGCTAACGATGCTATAATGTTATTACACAACTATAAGTTTATTGACTTTAACAACAGGACACTGGAACTATTTGCCGCTCAACGAGATGACATACTTGGAAAATTTCCATATGAACTCTCACCCGAATTTCAACCTGATGGCAAACCTTCAAAAGAAGCAGCCTTTGAATTTATGAATGCTGCTCTTCACGGAAATAGACAGATTTTTGATTGGACACATAAAAAGCTAAATGGAGAACTATTTATCTGTGAAATTAGTCTAACAAAAATTTCACTCGCCGGAGAAGATTACATAGTAGCAATACTCCGTGATGTTACTGAGTTTGTAGAATATAAAAATAAATTAGAAGAGCTAAATCTCAGGTTTAATCTGGCACTGGTTTCCGGTGAAATAGGAACATTTGACTATGACATTAAAAATGCATATCTTTTCCTTGATGAGTTTTCACATAAAATGTTGGAACTGGAACCAGGAAGCTTCTCAGGGAAATTTGAAGATTTTCTATCCTTTGTTCATCCTGATGACCTACCAGAGTTCAGCGATGCTCTAAAAAATGCAATGGAATCAACATCTTCTTATTTTGAATATGAAGTGCGGTTAATTACCACTCGAGGAAAGGTAAAACATAAACTTATCCGAGCATCTATCTTCCGTAATGAAGCAAATATACCTCTTCGTGCTATTGGAATTAGTCTTGATATAACACAAAGAAAACTTCAGGAACTTGAACTTGTTGAAGCCAAAGCACAAGCTGAAACCGCAAGTAAAATTAAGTCAGACATCCTCTCATCACTAAGTCATGAAATAAGAACACCGCTTACAGGAATACTTGGCTTTGCAGAGCTACTAAAAGATACCCTGCATTCCCAGGAAGAAAGAGAAATGGCTGAACTGATTCTCACCAGTGGGCACAGATTACTCAATACTCTAACCTCCATACTTAACCTCTCGCGAATAGAAGCTGATAAAATTGAAGTAAATAAATCTATAACAGATTTAAGTGAATGTGTTCGTCAGGCTGGCTTGCTCTTTGTTAGTATGGCAGAAGCTAAAAACCTAAAAATTAAGTTTGACCTAAAAACCGATGTCTATGCAGATATAGATGTGAACCTTCTGCATCAGGTCTTAAATAATCTTATTCACAATGCTATAACCTATACCTCCTCCGGATACATTTATCTACGAACACTTAAAGAATACAAAGATAATATCTCGTTTGCTGTTATTGAAATTGAAGATACTGGAATAGGCATCCCGGAAGATAAACTGGACATAATTTTCGAACCATTCCGACAGGTGAGTGAAGGTGTTGATAGAAAATTTGAAGGTTCTGGACTTGGACTAACACTTGCGAAAGGAATCGTAGAAAAAATGAACGGTTCCATTACAGTTTCAAGTAAATCCGGATATGGCTCTATATTTAGAGTAATATTTGAAGCTATTGACTCACCAACAAAAAAATCCTCACAGTTTGATAACAGCGACATTTCCCCCGTTAAAGCAACCAAAAAGTTACCTGATATTTTACATATTGATGATGATTCCTTGACAATCCTAACGGTAAAACATTTTTTAAGAAATCTGGCTATTACCGACTCTGCTATTAATGGATTTGAGGGCATAAAATTAGCAAAATCCAAAAATTATGACTGCATTTTGCTTGATATTGGACTTGCGGGATTAAGCGGACTGGATACACTTAAAGAAATCAAAAAAATTCCACACTATAATAATATTCCTATCATTGCAGTTACAGCCTATGCTATTTCCGGCGATAAAGAATATTTTCTATCAGAAGGGTTTACACACTATCTTGCCAAGCCCTTCACTAAAAAAGAACTAATCACTTTTCTTAAAGAAGCAAAAGTAATTCAATAGATGACAGCCCTACTAAATAATTTTGTAAATTTAAACTATCTTATTGAATTACAATAGTTTACACCCTGCTTTCCCACCCGAGACCTGATTTTTATCCTTACAAAAAATTTGTTTTTTGGCTTGCTTTTTTATCTAACTTATATATTTTTGTATATATTAACCTGGTTCTTTTTAAGTGCTATCCTAAAATAGGGATTATAATATATTAAAAATTAGATAGATATTATTTCTATTATTGAAAACTTTTGACCACTTGGAAATAAGTATACTTGAAAATCTCCCGATTGGAGTCTTTCGAACTGATGAAGAAGGAACGATTATATATGTAAATAAAGCCCTGTTGAACATGATCGGTTATCAGTCATTTGAGGAACTTTCCAGTATTAATCTTGAAAAAACTCCTCAAACTGATTACCCGAGAACTACAATTAAAGATATATTGAAGAGTCGGGGACAACTTTTAAACCTTGAAGCTAAATGGAAGACTAAATCAGGGAAATATATCCCTGTCCGTGAATCTATAGTCAGAACTGAACAAAATGGGAAAATCTTTTATGACGGCTATATTGAACCAATACCTGAATCTATTAAACCAAATCAACCTCTATTCCTGCAAACTCTACTCGAAACAATTCCTTATCCTATATATTATAAAGACATTAACGGACGATTTATTGGTTGTAATTCTCATTTTGAGAGTCTGACTCACATAAAGAAAGAGCTGCTTATTGGAAAATCTTTTATCGATATTGCTTACAATAACCCCTCCATTCAATCGTTTCTGGTCGATGAAGGTTCATTACTTGCCACACAAACTACTGCAGAGGAAAAAGAATTAATAGACAATAAGGGAAACAAACGTAATTATGTCTTTACCCGTACAATATTTAATAATGCAGACGGAACAAAGGGAGGAATTGTAGGAATATATATAGATGTAACAGATTTAAAAAACATTCAGAATAAACTTGTTGATACTGAATCCCGATATAAGCAACTATTCGAAAACGCAAACGATGCTATTTTAGTATTTGAGCCTCAAAGCGAAATTATAATCGATGCAAATCCAAAAGCTTCTGAGGTTTTTGGCTACTCTCGCCAGGAACTTATTGGCACATCCTTGAAATCATTTACAATTGATGTTGCACGCGGAGAAGAAGCAATTAAACAGATATTAAAAACTGGCTCATATAAAAATTTTGAAACACGGTATAGAAAAAAAGATGGTTCTATCATTACTGTTTTTGCAAACGTATCATTGCTTAAAATTAAGGGACAGGATTATATACTCAGTATCAATACTGATGTAAGCGATATAATCAACTTAATCCAAAAACTTCGCAATAGTGAGGAGTTATACCATGCATTATTTGACCATTCAATTGATGCGGTCTTGCTTATTGAAAACGGACAGATATTAACAGCCAATTCAAGGGCAGCTCTATCTTTCAATATGAAAAGGGAAGAATTAGTAGGGGCAAGATTTACAGCACTGTTACCTGAAGCAGAAAATGGTGCAAACAAATCTTTGATTAACTTAATCAACTCACTTGAACCTGGCTCAACTATAGCAAATGTGCAATGTACCTTTTCCAGAAAAGACGGTACACTCTTTTATGCAAATGCTAATTTGAACTGTTTCTTGTTAGCTGAAAGAAAAATTGTTCAACTTGTTTTTGAAGATATTACTCTCCAAAAACTTTCACAGGCTGAAATTATAAAACTTTCCCGTGCTATCGAACAAAGTTCAAATACAGTTCTTATTACCGATACTAATGGAATAATTGAATATGTTAACCCGCATTTTGTAATAAGCTCAGGATACTCCCTTGAAGAGATTATTGGAAAAAATATAAATTCACTTAGTTTGATACTCCAATCTTCAGTACGCTATGATGAAATCTGGGGACAGATTTCCCGGGGAAATGAATGGGAAGGTGATGTGTTAAACAGAAAAAAATCAGGAGATACTTATTGGGCACGAATCCGTATTACTCCCCTTAGAAACGAAAAAGGAATAATTACCAATTACCTCCTTATCTCCGAAGATATAACTGACAAGAAACTCAAAGACGAACAACTCCAAAAATATACCCGCGAAATCGAAGTAATGTTGAAAGAAATTCACCATAGAGTAAAAAACAACCTCCAGATAATACTCAGTCTCATAAGACTTCAATCAGAAAATATCAAGGATTCTGAAGCAATCGCCCAGATAAAAGCAACAGAAAATCGCATCATTTCAATGGCTCTGGTTCACGAAATGCTGTATAGCTCTGAGTCATATAGCGAAATAGAATTTAAAAACTATGTTTCAAAAATAATTCAAAATATCTTTCTCTCACTCAGCGCAAAAAAAATAAAAGTATTAAATAAAATCGAAAATATCTTCCTCCCAATTGATATCGCTATCCCCTGTGGATTAATTATTAATGAACTCATCACCAACTCAATCAAACATGCTTTCAAAAATACCGATACAGGGGTGATTACTATCCAAATGAAGTCAGTAGAAGAAAATTACATTCAATTCCAATATAAAGATAACGGTCCGGGAATAAAAGACAAAACTTACTTTACCAATCCTAAAACTCTTGGATTACAGTTAATCACAACTCTCTCAAACCAGATTGGTTCATCATACTCATTTTCCAGTAGAGAAGGATTCTCCTTTGAACTCACTATCCCTGTTAATTTATACGAAAAACGACTATGAACAAAGTCTTATTAGTTGAAGATGACCTGCTAACAGCCAAAAGCATAGAGTTAATTCTTCGTGAATATGGTTTTGAGGTGCTTGCTATTTTAAAAAACGCCGATAATATAGTTGAACACGTTACCTCACTCAAACCTGACATAATACTGATGGATATAATTTTACAGGGGAAAATAGATGGTGTTACCGCAACAGAAAATCTCCGTAAGGTTGTTGACATACCTGTGATATTTATCACTGGCTCATCAGATCGTCCTACACTGGATAGAATCAAATCAGTTACTAACTCAGAACTACTTCCAAAACCGTTTTCATCAAACAACTTACTAAAAAAAATTAATACTATATTTGGAGACCTTCTTAATGATGACGAATCATAAAAACTCTTCTAAAACAGAACAAACAATTCTTATTGTTGAAGATGAACTTCTTGCTGCTAAACTCCTCAAACAGATAATCACACAGTCGAACTATCGCTGTGTGGGAATTGCAAAAAATGCTGAGGAAGCTATAGAACTTGCCAGAATACATAAACCTCAAGTTATCCTGATGGATATATTGCTACAGGGTAATGTTGATGGGATTGAGGCAGCTCAGAAAATCAGAGAATTTTCCACTTCACCAATAGTTTACATCACCAGCTATTCCGATGCGGGAACAAGAAAAAAAGCCCTACAGGTTCCTAATTCCATATATCTCACCAAACCATACCCCCAGGATTATCTGCTTCAGGTACTCAAGGAAATTTTCGATAGACTTGCAGATGATGAATAATTAAATTACCTCTTGTGTTGTCAAATCTTTACTCACAAGATAAAGCTTTAACCAGTTATACTTAACCCTATCATTCATATTTTTTGTAATTCGTTTGTAATCCTGCCAGACCTCTGAATTGCGATTGAAATTAATATACCTTAAAAGCACCTCCTCAAATTCCTTTATCTTTTCTCTTATCAGAGTTCGCTCTGTATCCTCTATTTCCATAGGGTCTCTCCTTTTTATTTCAAGGTTATCCGGCTTATTATTCAAGGTGTTTCTGTCTTTATGAATTATGTGATATTTCAATGGATCTATTCCAAAAAATGCACTCGCTACAAGCTTGTGTACCGCAATACCAACTTTATCAGACTTATTTCTGTATAAATATACATAAAGATACTTTGAATATGGCTGCCGGAATTCTGCAAGCTGACGAATACACTCACCCACATTAATTCTATATATCCGACCATCCTTATAGGCATAATAATTCTCAAAATTGGGTATCGGCTTTAATTCCTTTTTATTAATTGTTAACTTCATTGCTGCAAAAAGTTTACAGTTATCCATTTGATTTTTCCTGTGTGAAAAATTCTGATGCCCCAGCTGCAATTAATACCGCTCCAACAAATGCTCTCTTCTGTGCCATTTTTTGAATCCGATTCTTTACATTAAATATATTTTTATTTTCAACCTTCTCTACCCATACCCACTTATTATTTATCTTTCTCCAGAACCCGAGATTCTTCATCTTCATCTCTTCTATTATCTCATCAGAAGGAATTTTATCTCGCTTTATATAATTATACATAAATCCCTCCTCACGACTATTAGCACTACCCTCACATATACCTATCCGCTCACCATCATAATCTGTAATTACACATCTATATGTGTAATCAATGTAATCATCTTCAATTACTTCTTTAATACATTCCAGAGCCTCCAGATGAAATCCTAATAATCTCAAAACCTTCTCCGCACCAGGCTTTAATAATACAGGCTTACCAGAATTTCTCCCATAACAATAATCAATCCCCTCTTTTAATACTTTACTCTTTAGCTCCAATAATGCATTATACCAATCCTGAAGCCCTTCAAAATTTGCTTTCAATAATGCTGCTTTTGTGTTGGTTGCCATAATACCTCCATTGATTTTTTTAATTTATTCAAATATACTCTAAATAGATTATTTTATCAAGTATTATTTTATCTAATAAGATTATTTTTGATAATTAAAAACTAACTCCTTAATATAACAATAACTTATTTCTACACCCGGGACCTTATGAGAATTCAATAATCTTCACAGGCGCTTCTGATAAAAAGTTTATATAAAATATTTTCTATCAGTATCAGATATCTTTATCCCTGGCTGATAAAAAGTCTTTATTGAATTTCCTCGATCGAATGAATCATTCATCTCAAAACTATCTTTAAGAAGATAATTGTTCTATATTATTAATTTCCCGGAACTACAAACCAAAATTTTTGTTTATTATATTTAAATTGTTATTACTAAATTATGAAGAATAAAAAACAACATCAGAAAATCAGGGAAATGCAAAATATAAAACCACTTTTTTGTACAACCTGCAACAAAGAATTAAATATCTTCTGGCTAATGCCACAGTCAACAGATCCAGAAGCTATTAGAAAAAATCACGAGGAATGTGTTAAGGCAGGTAGATTTAATGGAGAATTCTGCTCAAAAATGTTTATAGCCGGTGAATATGAAATTGAAGAAATTCTTGAAAAAAAGAAGTCTGCTGGACTTAAAACTAAAAAGAAACAAAACACCCCTCAGAAAAAGAAAAAGTAATCTCCAAAATTAAATTATAGCTACACAGGGAAAATAATCCCTTCCCATTAAATAACTTTATAGCAGATAAACTCATTTACTCCGGTATAAGTTTTTGCTTCCTCAAACAAACTACAAAAAATTATAAATGACAATTATAAGTTTACTAATTGTGATGATTAAATGTATATTTTATAATCAAATAGCCTGAGCTTCTCTGTCTTTATTAATCCAGAACTGCTTATACTGTAAACCTTCTTAAACACCTGATAACACATACCCTTTTATTTTGCTATTATATAAAGAATTCACTAAAAACATAGTCATAAAACTATATTCTTTTCCCCTTAATATGCAAATTTTACTCAAAATTCAATTAATTTCTTTGGCACGCTATTTGTCCCTTTATCCGTAGAAATAAAAAAATTTGTATGAAAAACTTATTCACATTACTAATAATAATATTTTTAACAGGAACAGTCTCTGCACAATTACCTATACAATATTATGCTTTTGAAGTGCCTTCAGGTAACTATTCTTCATTCACAAACTACCCCACTTATAAAATTAATTCTATTAGTACTGATAGCGCTTTTAAAAGAAATTCGGGCAATACAATATTTTCCACTAACAGTTATGGAATAAGCGTCTATGGAGGGATAAGAAACACAAAGGCTATATATTCACCAGGTTGGGAGCTCAGCCTTACAGATCCTGGTGTAACTGCTACAAAGTACTATCAGTTTCCAGTTAATACCAGTGGGCTGAGTGGCATTAATTTGAATTTTCTTATCTGGGCTGGAACAACCGGGCAATGGGCATCTGATTCTTTGAGATTTGGAATACTTTACAGCACAAATAATGGGACAAGTTTTACAAAGTTTGTTAATCTCTCCCTCAATACTTCATATCTCTGGATAGTAAATGTTTATTTAAATTCCGTTACGGAACTTAACAATAACCCAAATGTGATTTTTAGAATATATGCTTATGGAGCCACTTCCTCCAATGCTTATGTATGTATTGATAATATGCTCGTTACAGCACTTGGAACCACAGCCTCAGCCAACATCAACTTGCTCAGCGAACCTCTAATTTATAAATCTTACACGGGAGGTTCAAATGGTGTATGGGTTAGAAACAAATTTAATATTAAGTCGGGAACAACAGTAACCCTTACAGATTGGATGGCAACACAGGATACTATAACAGTGAACGGAACTCTCTATTGTCCAAATGTGAATACCTTTATTTATGATTATAATAGTAAAAGCGTCTTCAACCTTAATCCAGATGCTACTTTGATTATTGGTGACCCGGATGGGATTTCCTCCTCAGGTACTACAGGCCCTATTAATACTTTCATAAGGAATTTTAGTACTGATGCAAATTATATATACAAAACTTCGATGTCTATGTTCTCCGGGCATAAACCCACTGAGACCCTTCCTGTTAAAACTGATTTTATTGAAACAACAGCAAACTACGACCCCGAAAAAGCTAATGTACCACCAACTATTAAAGGAGTTGAAAAACCGGTGAAAGATGCTTCTACCCCTGTAACAGGAACTGGACTACCGCCAACGGTAAATAGTCTGACAGTTGATAATACTAATAACCTCCAGCTTACCAATGACCTGACTATAAATTCTTCTCTTGCATTAATAAATGGGATTTTTGATGTACTTACAAAAAATCTGACCCTTGCACCAGCTGCAACTGTATCTGGAACATTTTCAAGTTCAAGGATGGTAGCTGTCAATAATGGCGGGGAGTTTAGAAAGCGTTTTAACCCATCCTATACTTCTTTTACATTTCCAGTCGGGGATAACAACCAAACAGCGAACTATTCTCCGGTAACCCTAATATTCACTTCGGCAAGTTATACAAATGCTTATGTTGGGGTTAAAGTTGTTGAAGCCAAACATCCAGATAATCTTAGTGTTAACAATTATCTGAAAAGATACTGGACATTAACTCCCAGCGGAATAACAAACTTTACATATAATGTTGATTTTGTCTATAATGATGCTGATGTAGTTGGGGACGAAAATAACATCTATGGCGGAAAGTACGATGCCGGAACCTGGATATTGATGACAACAGCAAATCCTTCTACTAATAGTTTACACGGAGAAGGACTCACCTCATTTTCCTCTTACACCGGAGGTGAACAGGGGGCAATGCCTGTTGAATTATTATTATTCACCGCTCGGGCAAATGCTAAGTCTGCTATTCTTTCCTGGGCAACCGGAATGGAAATGAATAATGCCGGATTTGAAATATATAGAAGCAATACCAACGAAAATAACTGGATGAAGGTTGGCTTTGTACCAGGTAAAGGCAATAGCAATGTTAGAGTGGACTACTCCTTTGAAGACAAGAATCTTATGCCCGGTAAGTATCTTTACCAATTAAAACAGGTTGACTATAACGGAACATCAACAACTTATTCACTTAACACTTTTATAGAAATCACCGTACCTAAAAAATTAACTCTTTCACAAAATTATCCTAATCCATTTAATCCTGTTACAAAAATCGATTACAATTTACCAACTGATGCTAAAATCTCAATGAAAATCTATGACCTTTCCGGTAGAGAAATTTATAGCCTTGTCAATACGTTCCAGAAAGCCGGAACATATACAGTTACTTTTGATGGAACAAACCTTGCTACCGGTATCTATTTATACTCATTAGTTGTTGAATCCAATGGTAAAATTGAATCCTTCACCAAAAAGATGACTCTTATCAAATGACCAGGAGTTGCGAATAAGACAGGATAAGCCTGCTTGGAAATCCGACGGAGAGTACACGGCAGGCTTTCTGTTTTTTTATTAACACAAAAACACTAACTCAAAAAAATCATAATAGCAATTCCTTTGAAGTTATACCTGACATCATAAACCTTTATGAAAGGCATAGCAATAGAATTATAAAATGAGTAACCTAATAGTTCAAACGAAAAAGAGTGTTTTATGGAACCATACGTAACTGCTCAAACTCTGGAAACACGTTCACAAATCTGGCTTGAACAAATTGCGCAGTTTAATACTCACCAGATGAAACTTACAAAAGATAAATCTGCTCTTCTTGTTATCGATATGCAAAAATTTTTCTTAAACCCTGCTTCCCCAACATTTACCTGTGGGGGACTGGCTATTCTTCCAACTGTAAAGCAGCTTATCAGTGCTTTTCGCCAGACAAATCGCCCTGTTATTTATACACGTCATATTCATCATCCAGATTATATTGATGCAGGTATTATGGGATGGTGGTGGGAGGGAATGTGCCTTGAAGGCAGCCCTGAGAGTGAAATACAAACCGAAATTTCCCCTCTGCCAAATGAAAAAATAATCTTCAAACATCGTTATTCTGCTTTTTACAATACAGACTTAGAAACCGTCTTGCGCTGTCTTAAAATTGAAGATATCGTTATCGCCGGTATTATGACAAATATGTGTTGTGAATCTACTGCACGTGACGCCTATTATCGAGATTATAAAGTATTCTTCCTTGCTGATGCTACAGGAACTATAAACGAAGAAATGCATCTGGCAACTTTGCTCAATCTTGCATTCGGATTCGCATCTGTAACAACAGCCAGAGCAATCATAGAACAACTTAAGTGATTAATCATTAAGAAGGCTTTTTTAAAAAGTAATGTTGCTGAGAAATTTTGACTTTAATAATCTCCTCGAACAGGAAAAGAATATAGAGAATATGTTAAGGCATATGTCAGGTTCTTTCATTTTGCAAAAGTGAAAGATTTGTAATGACTATAATATTTATCGTTTTATATTACAGAAAAAAAATAAAAGAAGTTGTAGCCTCAAAAATAACAAATAAAAATTAACTCTCAAGTATATGTTTAGAATACAATTTTTTATTTTGTATTTTTTTGTATTTGTAACGGTAAAAGTTTTTGCTCAAGATAGAATATATTATTTAGATACCGAACCAGTTATTGATGGCTTCATTGACACCACCTTACTATCTTTTCAGCTGTACGATTTTAATAAAGTTCTGAAAAGCAATGAAAGCAATCCTGATATAAAATCCAGGTATTACTTAGGGTATAATGCAAAATTCCTGTATTTGTATATTGAAGCAGATGCTGATAGCATTACTATCCGTGACAGAGGATATCAAAACGGTGATGGCTTTCATCTTGTAGTTGCAAAACCTCAAAAAGATTTATCCCCAACTGATGAATTCTATGTGCTGGGTTTCTCAACTGAAAAATCATGGTGTCATAAGATAATATGGTATTACAATGTTGACCTTAAAATGACAAAATTGAGTGGTGACACAAAATTCGAGGCTGTTAGTAAAAATGGGAAAATTTCGTTTGAACTTCTTCTCCCCTGGAAGGATGTTTATCCATACCATCCCTGGTTCTCAGAGAATATTGGATTCAACCTTTGTTTTGTTAAGGCAATTCAGGATAAAGAAAAAAATTATTACTTCCTGCATGAGGATGATAAAATTCAATCAGAACAATCAAAAAGGGAGTATAATCTATTAAATTTTGAAAGACCTCATTCTATTACTCATCAATTTTCATCACAGCTTCTAAAAAATAATATCAAGGAGAAAGAAAAACTTACAGTCAGAATAGCAGGATTTTCAAATTCCGATACCACAAAAAACTTTACTGTCTATGCTATTTCTGGTGAAAACTCAATAGCAGCTTATTACAATGTTAGTATTAAATTTAAAGCCGGATTATCTGAAACTAAAATGATAGTAGAAAATGAAGAATTGATTCCGGGAGGGTATACAGTGCGAGTTTTCTGCGAAAAGGAACTAATAGGGGAATACTATCTTACTGTTTTTCCTGAAACAGACACTGAAGATTTCAGAAATATACTCCACTCACTCGCTTCATCAGTTTCTCCTGGTACATACAATACCCTTATGTTTTATATTAATGATATTGACTCTTCCTTAAAGCAATTAAAAGATTATGAATGCTCATTTGCTATCAGAGATAAAATAGCCAAAGTTGATAGTTATATTAGGATGCTAAAAATGGGTAATAATCCTATCTCTCATAAAAAAGGAGTTTTCAGAAGAGCATACCTTTCAAAAATGGATAATAAATTATATCCATATTCAATATATATACCCGATAATTATAGGGAAGACAAAAAATTCCCGTTGCTCGTCTATCTCCACGGCAGTGGCGATGATGATAGAATTCTGTTTAAGACAACACTTATACCTAAAGAAGGCTTTATTGTTCTGGCACCAACTGGACGAGGAACATCAAATTGTTTTGCGGGAACCATTCCACAAACCGATATAGCAGAATCAATTTCTGACGTTATTGAAAATTATTACATCGACACAACAAAAATAATACTAAGCGGGTTTTCAATGGGGGGCTACGGCGTATATAGAACTTTCTATGAACATCCTGAAAAATATATAGCGTTAGCCGTTATTTCAGGTCATCCTGATCTGGCAAGAAGCTGGACTGATAATCCAGATGAAATTAACTTCCTTGAAGACAAGAATTTAACAAAGTTTACAGGAGTTCCTATTTTTATTTTTCATTCTATTAATGATATGAATTGTCCCTACGAACTGACGGAACAATTAGTAAACAAATTGAGAAAAAATGGATGCAATGTTGTTTTTGAAACTGATAAAACTGGACACGGGAATATATCACCGGCATTTCTTAAGAAATATTTTGACTGGCTAAAAAAACAAATAGAATAATCTTTTTTTTGTAAGGTAGCCAATAAACTAAAATCCTATAACGCCTATTTTCTGAACTTTACTAAATTTATTTTCCCAATAGCTATCATATTTACTGTTTTTGGATTTCAGCAAAAAATGAAAATATCGACCTGATGTAACAAAATTATTTACCGCAGGGTATCTTATAAGTATAAAGATATACCAAATTACTATAAAAAAACAACCTTGCCTTTTACACTTTAATTTCATTTTCCCCTATCCTAAAAAACACTTTACATAGAAACCCGATATTGCCTGCCTATTTTATTTTTGAATTATTTTTACTATTATTGTGTTTAGTTTATAATAAAATTTTATAAAAGATGAACTCCTATAAAAGCAAGTCCAAAAAAGAGTGGCTTGAAAAAGCAGCGAGAGTCAAAACTACAGATAGTACATACACCACACTCAGTGGTAAAGAACTGGAAATTTGTTATACGCCTGAGGATATTAAAGACCTCGATTACGACAGGGACCTCGGATATCCTGGAGAGTATCCTTTTACAAGGGGAATACATACAAATCTTTACCGCGGCAAACTCTGGACGATGAGACAATTCGCCGGATTTGGAACACCTGAAGATACAAACCAACGATTTAAATACCTGCTTCAACATGGACAAACTGGCTTATCTACTGCATTTGATATGCCAACTTTAATGGGATGGGATGCAGATGCTCCAGCGTCTGAGGGTGAAGTTGGAATTTGCGGAGTTTCTGTTTCATCTCTTGCAGATATGGAAATTTTATTCGATGAAATCCCGCTTGACAAAGTCTCAACTTCTATGACTATCAACTCCCCTGCCTTCGTCTTGCTTGCCTATTATCTCGTAGTAGCTGAAAAACAGGGGGTAACTTACGATAAGCTTCGGGGAACATTACAAAATGATATACTCAAAGAATATATAGCCCAGAAAGAATTTATTTATCCTCCCAAAGAATCAGTCAGGATTATTACTGATATGATTGAATTCTGTACAAACGAAGTCCCTCAGTTCAACCCAATAAGTGTAAGCGGTTATCACATCCGCGAAGCTGGCTCAACTGCTGCACAGGAACTTGCTTTCACACTCGCTGATGGATTTGCTTATATTGAAGCCTGCCTTGAACGCGGTATGGATATTGATAGTTTTGCACCAAGAATCTCCTTCTTTTTCAACTCACATCTGGATTTCTTCGAAGAAATTGCAAAATTTCGCGCTGCAAGAAGAATATATGCTCGTAGAATGAAAGAAAAATATGGAGCAAAAAATCCTCGATCCTGGATACTCAGATTTCATACTCAAACTGCCGGATGTTCTCTAACCGCACAACAGCCCGAAAACAACATAGTCAGAACGGCTATTGAAGCTCTTGCTGCTGTTTTAGGAGGTACTCAATCCCTACATACCAATTCTATGGATGAAACACTTGCACTTCCCTCTGATAAAGCCGTTAAAATTGCACTCCGTACTCAACAAATTATAGCATACGAACACGGAGTTGCTAATGTAGTAGACCCCCTTGGAGGTAGTTATTTTGTAGAAAAACTTACAAATGAATTAGAGGCTGAAGCCCTAAAATATTTTGATATAATAGATACTCAGGGGGGAGTTATTGCCTGTATTGAAAACGGATATTTCCAGAGAGAAATTGCCGACTCTGCCTATAAGTATCAACAGGCACTTGAC
>JBNAVJ010000009.1:0-92838 GCA_049700455.1 Ignavibacteria bacterium | reverse complement strand
TCCTGCTCGTAAATTTCGCAGTCGAAAATAGTTGAATAGAAGGTTTTTGCTCTTTGAAAATCTATTACAGGAATTTCAATCCACGCAATTATGTTATTTCCCATAAGTTTTTCTATATTATACAAATAATGAAATTTAGTTACAAGGTACTTTAGTTATTAAATCAATTACTATGTTGCCTTGCTTAATTGATTCATTAGAGACAATAATAGACCAGAATATTTTGTAACATTAACTATGTATAGAGCCTCTTGCAAGAGATGAAAAAATCCCTGCAAAACACAGTATTACGAAAATTATTAGGACAAGTCTAATACTTGACAATAATATCGGTATATCAATTGCAGCAAATTTGATACTTCCAAACATAATTGAAAAAACTATAGTTACGATGCCCATACTAAACGATTGGCCAATCATCCTCATTGATGAGAGAGTTGAAGCAGCAGTACTATATAAAGAGCTTTTAACTGAGGACATTATTGCGTTTGAATTAGGAGATGAGAATAAGGCGTAGCCGAAGCCAAGAATAGATATTACAATTACAATAATCATTTTACTGAAAAAGAAATCAACAAAAACCAAAAAGCCTAGACAAATTGTAATAATTCCCATTCCAAACGAAGCTATAATCTGAGGCTCTTTTTTATCTGAGAGCTTTCCAGCTAAAGGTGAAAAAATAGCCATAAATACCGGTTGTGCAATTAAAAGTAACCCTGTGTCTTTTGCAGATATATGTTTAATATTTTGCAGATAGAGGCTCATCAGAAACCCAATAGCAAAAGTTGAACTGTAATTAATAAAGGCAGCTATGTTTGAAAAAAGAAATACCCTATTATTTCTGAAAATGGTAAAATCGAAAATGGGGATCTTTACTTTTTTTTCAACGATGAGAAAAATTAAAAAAGCAATAATAGATATTGTGATGAATATAAATCCTGTAATTTGGGGAATAAATGAAAATCCTATAAATAAAGTTATGAACATCCCTATATAAATCAGAGTGCCGCCGAAATCGAAGTCAGTAATTTTGAAGCTTCTTTGTGGAGTATGTCTCAGGGTTTTTGCTGCAAAAAGTGTTACTAGAAAGCCAATTATATAGTTAAAGACAAAAATATACCGCCATCCTAAATTATCCACAACAATTCCACTTACTACCGGTCCAGTTGCCAGCCCTACATAGACGGATGCAGTATTTATCCCAATAACTCTCCCACGCTGACTTTTGTCGTAGGCTGATATTAAAATTGGTATTGCTGTACAGAAAATAAATGCTGCTCCTAATCCCTGAATTATGCGTGAAATTAAAAGTATAACATCAGAGTTTGAAATAGAACAAAAGAAAGTTCCTACAGTAAATACAGCAGTTCCAATCTTAAAAAATAGTTTGCGTGATACTAAATCAGCAAGCTTGCCTATGGGAATTAACAAAACAACTGTGGTTAGCAAGTATGAGGTAGAGACCCAGGTTAACATTATACTGCTAAGATCAAAGTCATTGCTGATGGCTGGTAAAGCTATGTTTATAGCGGAGCTTATAAACGCTGTGAGAAAACTGGCAAGAGTTGTTACTGCTAAAATACGTTTTGGATAAACTTCAGAATATTCTATCACAAAATTATATTAAAAAACTAAAGTAGGAAAATTGCTTTTTAATTAAAGTCCAAAAAGTTTTATAGAGATACCACAAATAAAAATTGTAAAACCAGCAATAGCATGACTGTATTTTTCTATAGTTTTAATTTTGATTAATGATAAGCCTTTTATTGAAAGCGAGACTATTACAACCATTGTTGAGATAGTAAACATCCCGAATACTACAGCAACTAAAGTAGCAGTAGTAAAATTGTGCTGGGATGCAGAATACATAAAAAGAGGTATAAGTACTTCACAAGGACCAAAAATAAAAATTATGAATAATATCCAGACAGTTGATTGATTTTTGATTTTCAAAAAATGAATAACTTTGTCAAAAAGTGAATGATGATGGGAGTGATTATGATTATCAACTATAGAATGCAGATGAGAATGATTATGCGAAAATGCGGTTTTTAATCCCCAAATGAAATAAAACAGTCCAAATCCAATTAATAACCACGTAGCTATTTCGCCTCTCGTAGATTCAACTGTTTCCAGATGCTCAAGGGCGATACCAAAGGCAAACCCAATCAAGCCAATAATAATTGAACTTAAAACATGAAACACTCCGCAGAGTATAGTTATTAAGGCTGTTTTTTTTAATGACCAGTTTCGAGCTCTTGATAGTGCTATAAAGGGAACATAATGATCCGGACCCAAAGCAGTATGCATAATTCCAAGACTGGCAGCAGTTAGTAATAAGAAGAAAGTAGAAGTTTCCATATAAAAGGAGATAAATTTATCAATAGAATTTAACTAATAAAAATTAGTATTTTCCTTCAGAAAAAACAATAATTATTTGAGGTAGGAGGAGGTTATGCACGAACTGTCGATAGCATCGTATATTATAGAATCAGTCGAAAGTTCAATTCCGCCAGGTACAGAGGTAAAAACTATTCGTCTTCAAATTGGGAAATTAAGCAATGTTTTGCCCGAAGCATTGACTTTTTCTTTTGATATAATAAAAGAAGAAACGCTATTGAAAAATGCTGTTATGGAAATTGAAGTAAAAGATGTAATTGTAAAATGTAATCAATGTGGTAACGAAAGCATATCAGATCCACCCTTTATCCATTGTTCATTGTGTGGTTCATTTGATGTGGCAGTCTGTTCGGGTGAACAACTGGAAATAACAGAAATTGAAATTGAATCTTAAATAATAAAAATGAGCATTATAAGAATAGAAAGAAAAATCCTTGAAAAAAACGATGCGATTGCATCAGATAACAGAAAACAATTCCAGGAGAAAAATCTCCTTGTTATAAATCTTCTCAGTTCTCCAGGTTCTGGTAAAACAACTTTGATTGAAAGGACAATTACCAATTGTAAGTTTTCGAAACAAATTGCAGTTATTGAGGGGGATGTACAAACAGAACTTGACGCCGAAAGAATTGAGAAACTAAATATTCCTGTTGTTCAAATTGTTACCAACGGAGCATGTCATCTGGATGCTCAATTGGTAAGAGATGCTTTTCAGAATCTTGTTGATATAAATTCCCGCTTATTATTTATTGAGAACGTTGGTAACCTGGTTTGTCCTGCTGGCTATAATTTAGGTGAAGACCATAAAGTTACGGTAATTAGTGTGACAGAAGGGGAAGATAAGCCTCTTAAATATCCAGCTGTTTTTCGAAATTCCACAGCTCTTGTTATTAACAAAATTGATTTGTTACCTTATTTAAATATTTCACTGCAGGTGATAAAGTCTAATGCGTGGAAGATAAATCCTAAATTAGAAATTTTTGAAGTTTCTTGTATTACTGGAGAGGGTATTGAAAAATGGTGTAATTGGCTTAACTCTCTTATAAGGTAAATGGAAACAAGATATCATATTGAAATCAAAGGAGCTGTTCAGGGTGTTGGGTTTAGACCTTTTGTCTATCGTATTGCGCATTCATTGAACTTGAAGGGATATGTTTCTAATAATACACAGGGAGTAGTTCTTGACATTCAAGGAAGCAAAGCTAACATCAATGAGTTTCTGATTAAACTTAAATCAGAGCTTCCTCCTAATGCTTCTATAGATGATATCATCTGTGTTGAAGATAGTCTTACTTCTTATCAGTCGTTTGAGATAAGAGAAAGCTCTGAAAATAGTTCAATCTCAGCGGTTATTTTACCCGATATTGCTATTTGTAAGGACTGTAAAAGCGAGATGTTTAATCCATCTGACAGAAGGTATCTTTATCCGTTTATAAATTGTACCAACTGTGGTCCGAGGTATTCGATAATTGAAAAGCTTCCTTATGACCGTTGCAATACTTCAATGCGGCATTTTAATATGTGTGAGGAATGCCGTCAGGAATACAATGACCCACTAAGTCGTAGATTCCATGCTCAACCAATTGCCTGTCCTGTCTGTGGTCCTACTATTGAACTTTATAGTAGAGAAAGAAAACTTATATGTAAGGGTTATTCTTCTTTGAAAAGTATTTCTGATTTTCTTAAAGATGGAAAAATAATTGCTGTAAAGGGTATTGGAGGGTATCAACTGATATGCGATGCTTCAAATGATATAGCTGTTGAAACACTTCGATTAAGAAAACACAGATACGAAAAACCATTTGCGATGATGTTTCACTCCATAGAAGATATAAAACAAATTTGCGAAGTGTTGCCAACAGAAGAAAAAGTGTTGGATTCTCCGGAGAGCCCCATTGTGCTTCTGAAAAAATTAGCTAATCCATACAGGTACATCTCAGAACTGATTTCGCCAGACAATAATTATCTTGGAATAATGTTGCCATATAGTCCCTTACACATGCTTATAATGAGTGTGTTGAACAACCCAATAGTTGCTACAAGTGGAAATATCTCTGAAGAACCAATTTGCATTTCTGAAGATGATGCTTTTGAAGCTTTATATCATATTGCAGATTATTTCTTAATCCACAATAGGAAAATTCTTAGGTATGTAGACGATTCAGTAGTACAGGTAGTAAAGGGGAAGGTTCTTGTTTTACGCAGGGCACGAGGATATGCTCCTTTTCCCATCAGTATAGATTCATTGTATAAAAATAAAAAACTTTTAGCTACAGGGGGACATTATAAAAATTCAGTTTCTATAAAAATAGATAAAAGAGTATTTATAAGTCAGCATATTGGAGATTTATCAAATGAAAAATCATTCAATGCTTTTAAAAAGGTTGTAAAAGATTTGTCAGCTATGTATAAAGTTAGATATGATACGGTTATAAAAGATTGTCATCCAGACTATATTTCGAGTAAATATGCTGACTCCCAAAGCTCTGAGAATTATGCTGTTCAACATCATATAGCTCATATAGCTGCCTGTAGGTTAGAACATTCGGTAAAAGGTGAGGCTCTTGGTGTTGCTTGGGATGGTACAGGATATGGTCTTGATAAAACAATATGGGGGGGAGAATTTTTTCATTCAGATGATAATTCCTTTCGCAGAATAGGTTATTTTAGTCCCTTTCCTTTGCCTGGAGGTGAGCAAGCCATCAGGGAACCCAGGCGGAGTGTAATAGGGGCTTTATATAATCTGTATGGAACAGAAATATTCGAAAGATTTACTATTCTTTTAAATAATTTATTTTCTGAGTTAGAATTGTCAATTTTAAAACAGATTCTTGAAAAGCGTATAAATACACCCTTTACTTCCAGTGTGGGGAGACTTTTTGATGCAGTATCGTCATTATTGAATCTTTGTACAAAAGTAACTTATGAGGGACAGGCTGCTATTAAGTTAGAAAGCATAATAGAACCAACTAATCAATATTATTCATTTTACATTGAAAATACTGATGGAATCCTGATTATAAAGTGGGAACCATTAATTGAGGAGATTATTTCTGATTTAGAAAATGGAATTTCTCGAGGTATTATATCTGCTAAATTTCATAATACACTTGTTGAGATAATTGTTGAAATGGTGGGAAAATTAGGGTACAATCAAATTTTGATTTCAGGGGGTTGTTTTCAGAATATATATTTACTTGAACGAACAATTGATAGATTAGAAAAAAGTGGATGTAAAATTTTTTGGAATCAGCAAGTCCCAATTAATGATGGAGGTATTTCATTCGGTCAGATTGCTGCATATTTAATTACAGAAAATTTTTTACAAAACAATAAATAGCAAGAGATATGTGTTTATCAGTACCCGGAAAAATTATTTCACTTTATAAGAGTGAAGATGGTATAAGTTTTGCGAAAGTAGATTTTGGCGGGGTGAGCCGGGAAGTATGTGCTGAGATGATGTTGGGGTTAAAAGAGGGGGATTTTGTCTTAGTACATGTGGGGTACATAATTGCAAAAATAGATGAGAAAGAAGCTATTGAAACCTTACGTGATATTGAGAAGATTAGCGAAATGGATCAGGATGTATGAAGTACATTGAAGAATATAGAAATCCTGAACTTGTAAGAAAACTCAAAGTAGCATTACAAAATGTTAAAGGACAGAAATGGAATGTTATGGAGGTTTGTGGTGGGCAGACTCATACAATAATGAAATATGGAATTGATGACTTGTTACCAGCTAATGTGACCTTATTACATGGTCCGGGATGTCCTGTTTGTGTAACGCCGGTAGAGTACATTGATGCCGCAATAGAAATTGCATTAAATAAAAATGTAATTCTTGCTTCTTATGGAGATATGCTCAGGGTGCCAGGTTCTAATCTTGATTTACTTTCTGCTAAAGGGAGTGGAGCAGATGTAAGAATTGTATATTCACCGCTGGATGCTATTAGACTTGCTCAAAAATACAGTGAAAAAGATATTGTTTTTTTTGCTATTGGTTTTGAAACAACAGCCCCTGCTAATGGTCAGGCTGTCTTGTTAGCTCAGAGATTGGGTCTGAAAAACTTCTTTTTATTGTCAAGTCATGTTCTGGTTCCCCCTGCTCTCAGGTTATTATTGAATGATAGCAGGACAAAAATTAATGCAGTTCTTGCCGCCGGACATGTTTGTAGTGTTATGGGGTATGAAGAGTATATTGATATTGCAGAAGAGTTTCGTATTCCAATTGTTGTAACAGGTTTTGAACCAACAGATATTCTTGAAGGGCTTTTGATGGCTGTCAAACAACTTGAGAAAGGTATCGCAAAAGTGGAGAATCAATACCGACGGGTTGTTCTGAGGGAAGGAAATATTGAAGGTAAAAAAATTATCAAACAGCTTTTCAATATTGTAGATCGTGCCTGGAGAGGAATAGGACTTATTCCACACAGTGGTTTAGAGCTTAAAGAAGAGTATTCAAATTACGATGCGCTGAGAAAATTTTCTTTTACGTTCAAAGAAAACAATGATAAAAAACAGATGTGCATTGCAGGTGAAGTTTTGCGTGGCATAAAAAAGCCATTTGAGTGTTTATATTTTCGTAACGAATGCTCCCCAGAGCACCCAATAGGAGCTCCTATGGTTTCTTCAGAAGGAGCCTGTGCGGCATATTACCGCTTTTATAAAAAATAAAGCATTATTTCTATGAATACTAAGTTGAATTGTCCTTTACCTATGAATGAGTATGATAGGGTTCTTCTGGCTCACGGTAGTGGAGGGACACTGAGTAATAAATTGTATACAGATGTGATTTTTTCAGAGTTAATGAATGAATATTTATACGATATTCACGATAGTGCGGTGGTAACTTCAGGGGCGGTGAGACTTGCTTTTACAACAGATTCTTATGTGGTAAAACCAATATTTTTCCCTGGTGGTGATATTGGAAAACTTGCTGTTTTTGGAACTGTAAACGATCTGGCAGTAGTTGGTGCAAAACCACGTTTTATTTCTTGCAGTTTCATAATAGAAGAAGGATTATTGATGTCGGAGCTCAAAAAAATTGTACGTTCTATTTTTGAAGCTTCTGTAAAAGCAAATGTAAAAGTTGTAACAGGCGACACAAAGGTCGTGGAGAAGGGACAAGGGGATAAGATTTTTATTAACACTTCTGGAATTGGTATCTTTGATAGGGACATTGTCATTTCTCCAAAGCGCTGCAAGAAAGGTGATGTTGTTATAATAAATGGTTATATAGGAAATCATGGAATTGCAGTTATGCTCGAACGCGAAGGAGTAATATTTGAGTCTAATATTGAGAGTGATAGTGCTCCGTTAAATGGTTTAATTTCTAATATACTTGATAAGTGTATGGATATTCATATGATGCGAGACGCTACACGCGGTGGAGTAGCAAGTGTATTGAATGAAATAGCAAAATCTGCAAAGGTTGGTATTCTTTTATATGAGGAGAATTTGCCCGTTCGTGAAGATGTCAAATCTGCATGTGAAATTATGGGGTTTGACCCTCTCTATGTTGCTAATGAGGGAAAAGTAATTGTCATTGCAGATGCTTCAGATGCAGACAAAATCGTTTCGATTATGAAACAGCATGAATTGGGTAAGAATGCAGCTGTTATAGGAGAAATTATCAGTGATAATCCCGGCATAGTTACTATGAAAACAGTCATCGGAACAACAAGGATTGTTGATATGATTTCAGGGGAACAATTACCAAGAATTTGTTGAAATAAAATATGAATGAAGTTAAATACAGAAATATTATTACACAAAATCCAAAGATACTGGAAATTCTTAGTAGTATTGATAGAGTTGCAGATACGGACTGTTCAATTTTATTGATTGGTGAAACAGGTGTAGGAAAAGAAGTCTTTGCAGAGTATATTCATAGACGAAGTAATCGACGAGATGGACCATTGATTAAAGTTGCTTTATCTACTTTAGCTCCCGACCTAATAGAGAGTGAACTATTCGGGCATGAAAAGGGGGCTTTTACTGGCTCTATTGAAGAAAAAAAAGGTATGTTTGAAATAGCTAATAATGGGACTATTTTTCTTGACGACATAGATGATTTTCCTATAAACTTGCAGCCAAAACTTCTTCGTGTTCTTGAGTCACGAGAAATAAAAAGAATTGGCGGACATAAAACAATCCCTTTAAATATCAGGCTTATAACATCTACAAAAATTGATTTGCGCACACTTGTTTCTCAGGAAAAATTTAGAATGGACCTGTTTTTCAGGATAAACGTCTTTCCAATTGAGATCCCTCCTTTAAGAGAAAGGGTTGATGATATTCCTTTACTTGTTGAACATTTTCTGAATTATTATGAACCTAACAAAAAAATTGAAGTTTCTGAAACAGCGATGGAGTGTCTTAAAAAATATTCCTGGCCAGGCAACGTAAGAGAATTACGAAATATTATTCAAAGAGTAGTGCTTTTTAGCAATGGTAGAGTGACAATTGATAATTTGCCTTCAGAAATAGTAGGAAAAAACAAATTAACTGATTTTTTAAACAAATGTGGAGATTGTTTTAAGAGCAAATCAATGAGTTTTGAAGAAGTTATGAGTTGTGTTGAGAGTCATCTTTTAGAATTTGCTCTGAAAACGGCAGATGGTAACCGCAGTCAGGCAGCGCGAATGTTAGGATTAAGCCTTTCTACTTTCCGTGATAAATTGAGGAAGTATAATCTTGACAACCTTGATAATAACGGAAATCCGTAACCATGTTGCGGATTCCTGTTAATTAAATAAAAATAACCTCAAAATTTCTTAGAATAATTCATTTTTCTTCTGGCATTATCTTTGCACTTCATAATAGTAAATGAAATTCCCACTTATCATATTAGGAATGGGCAATGAATTATTTGGAGATGATGGGGTAGGATTATATGTAGCTGAAAGATTATCTTCTCTTATTGGTTCAAGTGATAAAATTTGTATTATGACTACAAATTATGGAGGGCTGCGGATTTTAGATTTTTTACAGGGCTATCGGTCTGCTATAATTATAGATGCAATTAGTACCGGAATAAACCCTCAAGGATATGTTTATCGCTTTAAAGGAACCGAACTTGTCAAAACAATGAGACTGGTTTCGTATCACGATATTAATTTTGTTACGACCCTTCATCTTGCCAAACTTATGGGAATTCCGGTTCCGAAAAATATTATTGTATTTGGTATTGAGATAGTCCAAGCAACTGAATTTAGAGAGGGACTATCACCCGAAGTTTTACAGGGTGCTGAATATTGTATTGAACAGGTAAAAAAAGAAATTTTAAAATTTAAACCTAAAAAATTTCCGGAGGCATTATGTTACCCGAAGATATAACTGCACTTGAGGCATTGGGAATAGCCATCAGAAGTGAAATAGATGCCCAGAATGTATATAGAGATTTGGCTGAACTCTGTAACAATGAACTTTTAAAAGAGCGGTTTGAAAATCTTGCTAAGGAAGAAAAAAAACATCAATTAATTTTAGAGAATATTTATAAAAATATGTTCCCTGATGTTGAGCTTGTCCTGCCGGAATCTTTTCTTCCAAAACATGCAACAACTTCTATGTTAAGGAAGCAATTAGGGCTAAAGGATATACTTCTTATTGCAATTGATGAAGAAAGACGTTCAAGGGAATTTTATCTGGATTGTGCAAGTGAGGTAAAAGATTTATCAGGACAACGAATGTTCAGGTTTATTGCTGATATGGAATTTTCACATCAGATGATACTCCAGGCAGAATTGGAAATGTTAGAAAAATTTCCATTCTACTATGATAGCCCTAAATCATGGGAAGCAGAGTTAAGCTTAAAAGCGGAAAAAATTAAAAGACAATAATAGAAATAATGAAACAGTCATTAATAAAACCAGGCATTTTGCAACGAGAAGAATCAGAGTTGCGAAGGGCTTTTCTCGAACACACAAAAGTTATTCCAGGTGCCGAAAAAATCAAACTGTGTTTACAATGTGGAACATGTAGTGGTTCCTGTCCTCTATCTTATGCTATGGATATTATGCCGAGGGAATTGATTGCACTTTTCAGAGCTGGGGATATTGATTCAGTGCTTAAAAGCAGAACTATTTGGATATGTGCCTCCTGTTACACCTGCCAAACCAGATGTCCTGTGGGAATTAAAGTAACAGATGTTATTTATGCGCTTAAGAGAACTGCAATTGAAAAGAAATATTTTACTAAACATTACCCCGTACACACTCTTGCTAAATCATTTACAAAATGTATCTACAATAGCGGAAGGCTTAATGAAAGTACTCTTATGATAAGATTCTTTTTAGGTACAGGGTTATGGAAATCAATATCGTATCTTCCGTTAGGTATAAAAATGTTGTTGAAGGGCAGACTTAAGTTTAGAAGCTCAAAGGTTAAAAATATAGATACACTTAGGAAGATATTGAGAAAAGCCAGCTTACTTGAATTACCAGTTGAAAAAGAAAAAGTAATGTATCAACCTGATGCAGTCGGTTATAAGTCAGTAGGTTAAAAATAAAGATAAATATTATGAAATTTACATATTACCCTGGGTGCAGTCTCCATTCAGCTCATATAGGTTATGATATTTCTTGTAAGGCTGTTTTTGAAGAACTGGGTTTTGAGCTTGAGGAATTGGATGATTGGAATTGTTGTGGTGCTACTATTTATATGTCTATTAGTGAAGTTACAGCTCTTGCCTGTGCCTCACGAAACCTTGCTCTTGCAGAAAGACAAAAGTGTGATCTTGTAGCGCCATGTAGTTCCTGTTATACAATTTTAAACAAAGCAAACCGCTACCTGAAAAACAGTCCCGAATTATTAACACAGGTTAACGATTGCTTAAAGGAAGAGGGGCTTGAATATGAAGGGAAAGTTAGAATCAGACATCCTCTTGAAATCATTATCAATGATATTGGAACAGAACTCATCAAGTTAAAAGTTAAGAAACCTTTGAAGGGCTTAAAAGTTGCACATTATTATGGATGCCAGATAGTTAGGCCCGAAAAAGGTTTTGATGATAGAGAAAATCCTACTACTATGGAAACCTTGTTTGAAACATTAGGTGCTGAAGAGGTCTATTTCCCATATAAACTTCGTTGTTGTGGAGGAATGTTAATGACTACTTTTGAATCAGCGGCATTACGACTTTCTATGGAAATACTTGAAAGTGCAGTTGAAAATGGTGCTGACTGTATTGCAACTACCTGTCCCCTATGTCAGATGAACCTTGAGGCTTATCAAAACAAGATAAATAAAGTTTTTAATAAAAAATTTGAAGTCCCAATATTGTTTTTTACTCAACTGCTTGGAATAGCATTTGGCCTAAATTCTAAAGCACTGGGTATTGATAAAAATTTTTATCAGTGTGAAAAGCTGAATGAAATTGAAAGACAGTTACCTATACAACAACAACCAATTAGTATCTAAAAAAACTCTAATTAAAATAAGTTATGGAAAATAATATAAAAGTCGGAGTTTACGTGTGTCACTGTGGAGTTAATATTTCACAGACAGTAAATGTTGAAGAAGTGGTTGAACAGATTAAAAATAAACCCAATGTAAAGGTAGCAAAGACTTATAAATTTATGTGTTCAGACCCCGGACAACAAATGATTGAGAATGATATTAAGACTCAGGGATTGAATAGAGTTGTTGTAGCAGCCTGCTCACCCCAAATGCATGAATTGACTTTTAGAAATGTATGTGAACGTGCAGGATTAAATCGGTATTTATTTCAGATGGCAAATATTCGTGAACATTGTTCCTGGGTTCACAGTGATATTAAAAAAGCAACCGAAAAGGCAACTGCTCTTGTTAATGCTGCTCTTAAAAGAGTGCAATATCAGGAACCTTTAATGCCAATGAAAGCGAGCATTAATACAAATACATTAATTATTGGAGGTGGAATAGCAGGTATTCAGGCAGCCCTTGAAATTGCCGAATCAGGGAACAAAGTGTATCTTGTTGAAAAGGAGTCTACCATTGGTGGTCAGATGGCAAAGTTTGACAAGACCTTTCCAACTCTTGATTGTGCAGCGTGTATCTTGACCCCAAAGATGGTCTCTGTCAGTCATAGAAAAAATATTGAATTACTAACACTTTCTGAAGTTGAAGAGGTTCGTGGTTTTGTTGGTAATTTCAAAGTTAAAATCAAAAAGAAAGCCAGATATGTAACTGATAAATGTACTTCCTGTGGTGAATGTAGCAAAGTATGTCCAGTTCACGTTCCGAATTGGTTTGATGAATTTATGCAAAATCGCACCGCTATCCATAAAGTATTTCCACAGGCAGTTCCTAATACTTATGTTATTGATAGGCAGGAAAGACCTCCATGCATAGAAGCATGCCCGATAAGGCAGGAAGCTGCAGGTTATATTGCTCTGATTAGAGAGAGAAGATTTCACGAGGCCGCCCAATTAATTCATAAAAGAAATCCTCTTGCTATTGTATGTGGAAGAGTCTGTTACCATCCCTGTGAAAGCGAGTGTAATAGAGGACATGTTGACAAACCAATTGCCATACAACAATTAAAGCGCTTTGCGCTTGATTGGGAATTAATGCATTATGGTAAATTTGATCCCCCTAAAATAGAAAAAAAGCGTAAAGAGAAAGTTGCTGTTGTGGGTTCTGGACCTGCAGGTCTTGTTTGTGCTCATGACCTTACATTGAAAGGTTTTAATGTTACAATTTTTGAACAACATTCTATACCCGGGGGGATGTTAGCAGTTGGTATTCCCGAGTATCGTTTGCCAAAACGATTACTTGCTATGGAGATAAACTACTTCAAAGAAATGGGCATACAATTCCGAATGAATACACGATTGGGTAGCGATATTACACTTGATGATATAATGGATGAAGGCTTTAATGCAGTTTTTCTTGCTATAGGAGCTCACAACAGCATAAAATTAGGTATTCCTAATGAAAATGTGGAAGGAGTAATAACTGGAGTAGATTTTCTCAGAAAAGTAAATATTGGTATAGGTATGGTACTTGGTAGACATGTAGGGGTAATAGGTGGTGGTAATACTGCAATTGACGCTGCAAGAACAGCTTTGAGATTGGGAGCAAAGAAAGTTACAATTATATATCGGAGAACTAAATTGGAAATGCCGGCTTCTCCAGAAGAAATTGAAGATGCTGAGGAGGAGGGTGTTCAAATTGCTTATCTTACAGCTCCTTCAGAAGTCATAGCAGAAAATGGAAGACTGAAAGGACTAAAATGTATACGGATGACGCTTGGAGAACCAGATTCTTCAGGAAGAAGAAGACCAATAGCTATTCCAAATAGTGAATACGAACTCGAATTTGATACAGTTATTATTGCAATAAGTCAAACTCCAAATTTGAGTGTTCTGAACGGGAAATCGGAACTTAAACTAAAGTACACTAAATGGGATACTTTACTTGTAAATTCTGAGACACTTCAAACAAATATTCCTGCAATCTTTGCGGGTGGAGATGTTGTGTTAGGTCCTTCAACGATTATTGCTTCTATGGGACAGGGTAGACGTGCAGCTGAAGTAATTGAGAAATTTCTGAACAATGAACCACTGGAGAATTTTACCACGCATATGGTTAAACCATATGTGTTAAGGGGAGAGACTTTTAGACCCCATTCTTATGCTCTAACTTATAAAGAAACTCCAAAACAAGAAAGAGAAAAGGTCAAAAAGTTAAATCCGCAGATGAGGAAATATAACTTTGAAGAAGTGGAATTAGGTTTTAGTGAAGAACAGGCGGTAAGAGAGGCGTCAAGATGTCTTAATTGTGGTGTGTGCGTGGAATGCCACGAATGTCAGAGAGTCTGCGAGCCTGGTGCTGTAGATTATTCTATGAAGGATGAAATTGTTGAAGTCGATGTGGGTCAAATCATTGTTGCAACAGGTTATGAACTATTTGATGCGACTAAACTAATACCATTTGGCTATGGTAGGCTTGATAATGTTTATAGCTCAATTGAGTTTGAAAGAATGTTATCATCAACAGGTCCAACAGCTGGGCGTGTTGTATGTAAGAACGGGAAAGAGCCACGAGCTGTGGCAATTGTTCATTGTGTTGGTTCAAGGGACATAAATTTTAACCGCTATTGTTCTCGAGTATGCTGTATGTATGCTATGAAGTTTGCCCATCTGGTTAAAGACAGGACTTCGGCTGAAGTGTACCAGTTCTATATTGATATTCGCGCTTATGGTAAAGGGTATGAAGAATTTTATTCGAGGATTCTTGATGAAGGAGTAAATGTCATACGTGGTAAAGTAGCAGAAGTAGTTGAAAGAAAAACTCCTGATGGAGACAAATTCTTACTGGTTAAATGTGAGGATAGTTTGATTGGAAAGTTTAGAGAAATCCCGGTTGATATGGTGATTTTATGTAATGCAATTCAGCCAGCACGGGGGACCGATAAACTTGCCAGGCTACTTAGTATTTCAAAAAGTCCAGATGGGTTCTTGCTTGAACGACATCCTAAGTTAGACCCGTTTTCTACACTAAACGATGGAATATACCTTGCCGGATGTGTTCAAAGCCCCAAAGATATACCTGATACGGTAAGTCAGGCAAGTGCAGCCGCGGCAAGGTCTCTTGCAATGATTTCAAAGGGGGAAGTAGATATAGATCCTATAAGGGCAACTATTAATGAGGAACTATGTTCTGGATGTAGAATATGTAATAATTTGTGTCCATATGGTGCTATTGAGTTTATTGAGGAAAAAAAGGTTTCACATATTAACGATGCTTTATGCAAAGGGTGTGGAACCTGTGTTGCGGCCTGTCCTGCAGCTGCTATTACAGGAAAAGGATTTACTGATGCACAGATTTATGCAGAACTTGAAGGCATACTTGAAATTTAACCGATAAAAAATTTTATAGAGATATGGAAGATGTTCAATTAAATGAAAATCAAGTTACAACTGAGGAATTTGAACCCAAAATTGTAGGGTTTTTATGTAATTGGTGTGCTTATTCAGGTGCAGATCTTGCGGGTGTTTCCCGGTTACAGTCTTCGCCAAACATTAGAATTATCAGAACAATGTGTTCAGGTAGAGTGGACCCTTCCTTTGTATTACGAGCTTTTGAGCTTGGTGCTGATGGAGTCTTAATTGCAGGCTGTCATTTTGGTGACTGTCATTACTCCGAAGGAAATTACAAAACTATGCGTAGAGTAACTATGTTGAAAAAACTCCTCCAACTATTTGGCATAGATGAGAGGAGGTTGAGGCTTGAATGGATTAGTGCTTCTGAAGCTGAGAAATATGCAAAAGTATCGTTTGAATTTACAAATGAAATAAAACACTTAGGACCACTTAAACTACAAAAGAATTAAAAATCAAGTTATGGAGAAACCAAAATTAGCGTTGTACTGGGCTGCAAGTTGTGGAGGATGTGAAATTACCGTTGTAGATATAGAAGAAAAAATCCTTGATGTTGCAGAGTTTTTTGACATTGTTTTCTGGCCCTGTATAATGGATTTTAAATATTCTGATGTTGAGGCTATGGATGATAAATCCATAGATATAACGTTGTTTAATGGTGCTATCAGAAATAGTGAAAATGAATATATGGCTCAACTTTTAAGGAGGAAATCAAAGATACTGGTAGCATTTGGATCCTGTGCTTACGATGGATGTATTCCTGGTCTGGCAAATTTCTACGATAAGGAAAGTATACTCAAATTTGTCTATGAAGAATCGGATACCGTTGATGAGACGAAAGGAACATTGCCACAACCGAAAAGTGAAATGCCAGAAGGTGAAATTTCAATCCCAGAGTTCTGGAATACAGTCCATACATTAAATCAGATAGTTGATGTTGATTATTTCATACCAGGTTGTCCCCCTCAAAGTTTTCAGGTTGCTGCAACTTTGATGGCAATAATAGATATTTTGAAAACAGGAAAAGAATTACCTCCTAAAGGAACTATTCTTGGAGCAGATGGTAAAACTTGCTGTGATGAATGTCCTCGTGAACGAAAAGAGAAGAAAATAAAAGAATTTTTTAGACCACATGAAATTATACCAAAAGAAGACGAATGTCTTCTGGATCAGGGAATTCTTTGTATGGGACCGGCAACACGTAGCGGATGTGGAGCATTGTGTGTTAAAGTTAATGTTCCCTGTAGGGGGTGTTATGGTGCTCCAGCGAATGTTGTTGACCAGGGAGCAAAGATGATATCAGCATTGAGTTCTGTTATTGATGCTACTTCTCCGGAAGAAGTCAAGAGAATTATAGATAAGATAGCAGATCCGCTTGGTACATTATACAGGTTTACATTAGCGGCTTCTACTTTCAGGAGAAAACAATAAAATCAAAATGCCAAAATTATGGAAAAAATAAAAATTGACCCTATAACCAGATTAGAAGGACACGGCAAAATTGATATTTTTGTAAATGATGAGGGAGAAGTTGAAAATTGCTACTTTATAATTCCTGAACTTCGTGGATTTGAGAAATTTGTTCAGGGAAGACCAGTTGAGGAGTTACCACGAATAACTACCAGAATTTGTGGTGTTTGTCCGGAAGCTCATCATATGGCTTCTGCTAAAGCATGTGATGCTGTCTATAAAGTTGAACTTACATCACCAGCAAAAAAACTAAGAGAGTTACTCTATTCAGTTTTCTTTTGTGCAGACCACACTGTGCACTTCTATGCACTTGGGGGACCTGATTTTGTTGTTGGTCCTGATGCTCCTAAAGCAGAGCGCAATTTGCTAGGGTTAATCAAAAAAGTTGGTTTAGATGCTGGAAAAAAAGTGATAAAACTCCGAGCACTTGCTCAGAATATAATTCAAACATTGGGGGGGAAAAAAATTCATCAAGTGACCTCAATCCCTGGTGGAGTAACCCGTGGGCTCTCTGAAGAAGAACGTGAAACTTTTGCTAAAGATCTTGAATATTTTATAGAATTTGGGAAATTTACATTTAAGGTGTTTGAAGATATTGTTTTGAGTAATTCGAAATATGTTGATTTGATTTTGTCGGATATGTATACGCAAAAGACTTATTATATGGGACTTGTTGATGAAAATAATAAAGTAAACTTTTATGATGGGAAAGTAAGAGTTGTAGGACCCGATGGAAAAGAATTTTGTAAATATTCTCCCAATGAGTATCTTGAACATATTGCAGAACACATAGAAAACTGGAATTACCTTAAGTACCCCTATCTGAAAAAAATAGGATGGAAAGGTTTTATTGATGGTCCTCAAAGTGGAGTATATCAAGCAACGCCTTTGTCAAGACTTAATGCTTCTGATGGAATGGCAACACCACTTGCACAGGAAGAGTACGAGAAGTTTTATCAAACTTTTACAGGAGATCATTCAGGAAAAATACCAGTGCACCACACTCTGGCTACACACTGGGCACGAATAATAGAGCTTATGTTTGCAGCAGAGCGAGCAAATGAATTAATCAATGATTCTGAAATTACCTCTACCAATATAAGAACTATTCCTACAGAAACTCCTTCAGAAGGTGTTGGTATTGTTGAAGCACCACGAGGAACTCTGACGCATCATTATGTAACAGATGAAAATGGAATTGTAAAAAAAGCAAATTTGATAGTTGGAACAACAAATAATCATGCTGCTATCTCAATGTCGATAGGTAAAGCTGCACGGGGCTTAATAAAAAAGGGAACAGAAATTACCGATGGATTGCTTAATATGATTGAGATGGCATTTAGAGCTTATGACCCGTGCTTTGGCTGTGCTACTCATACATTGCCCGGTCAAATGCCATTACAGGTAAATTTCTACAATAGAAACGGAGAGCTGATTAAGCGAATAAATAGGTTTTAAATTACAGTTGACTATAAGGTAATTCGATTTTGAAGGTTGTACCTGGTGATATTTCATTCCCGAGTTTTGAAGGGCTCTGAAATGAAATTTTACCTTTATGTTGAGAGATAATTTCCCTCACAAAAGATAAGCCTAATCCTGTCCCTTCATATCCTTTGGTTTTTACGTTGGACGCCCGGTAAAATTCTTTAAATATATTTTGCTTTTCATCCTGCGGAATTCCTATCCCTGTATCAGTAATTTCTATAATTACACCGTCTCTTGCCTGGTTATCTTTCAAAACCACTTCTACCAGACCGTTTTCAATATTATATTTTATTGCGTTTCCGAGTACATTTGATAGTGCAACCTCAATTAGTTTTTTATCACCCATAACATTTTGTATATAACTTCGTTGTTCATAAAATTCAAGTGAGATATTTCTTGTTCTTGCCTGTGCTTTTTTCTTGTTGATAAGTTCAATGAGACTAAGTCCAATATCAAACTCCTCGAAATTAAACGATTCGAGTAAGCGAAGCCTTGATATATCAAGAATATCGTTTATAATGTGTAAAGCTTCCTCAGTTCTATTTCTAACTCTCTTCAATTTTTCCTCTACTTGTGAGGAGATTGGTCCAAGAAACTTTTGGAGAATCAGGTCAAGGTAGGACTGAGCAGCAACGATTGGACTTTTGATTTCATGAACTACCCCCATCGTATATTTTAATTTAACTTTCTCTGCTTGTTGAAGTTCGTCAAGAGCTTTTTTGAGTTCCTGTTCGCCCTGATAATGGGCACGGGCGATGCGATTGGAGAATATTGCACTTACAATCATCATTATACCAAATGATATTGTGGAAATTAAGACGTAATTAAAGTTGTTGTAAAGGGGGTGCTCAAGAAGATTTCCAAAACTATTGTGAGGTATTAGCTTTAGATACTCTGAAAGTGAAAGAGAAATTAGTGCAATTGTTGTTGCGATAGCAATTGTATATAAAACAAATCCCGGTAGAATCATACTCCCAATAATCATATGAAATATAAAAAAAATGTAGAATGGGCTTTCAATGCCACCGGTAAAATAAGTCAGAAAACCAAGAGCTAATAAGTCGCAAATTATTTGTGTAAGAGCAAAATGTAGTGGATTATATTTATCAGGGCTGTTCTTGATAAGGCTTGAGCTGGAAATAAGTAAAAAAATTATATTACAACTTAATATAAAAGCACTAATAGATATCATCCCAAGCAGCTGTACATCTGAAAGATTCAGTTTGATAATTAATCCGACAAATAAAAGGAAAATCAAGAAAATTGTTACAACTATAAAACGTATCTGAATTAGCCACTTATTTCTGTTAGATACAAGTTTCCATAGTTGTGCATGGTCAAAAGTATAAGAGGGTATTAAGTTTATCATAGTATTCCTCTGTTACTAATGTCGCAGATTGGAATTAGAAATAATAGTCAAAAAACCATCTATTCTGTCAAAAGGTCGTATAAGTAATAAAAAGATACAGTTCCTTTCCGGAAACTCTTCATAATCATTTGAAGCTGTTGTATAATTGTCAAGGTTTAAGGAATATAATCAGGGATTATTTAGCTCTTTTGTTCCATTATTCCATACTCTCTAAGCTTTTTCAGCAAAATCTCCGTTTCAAAAGGTTTAGTTATGTAATCATTACATCCTGCTTCAATTGCTTTTCTTTCATCTCCCCCCATTGCGTATGCAGAAACGGCAATGATAGGGATATCTTCTTGAAAGCTTCTTATTTGTTTGGTTGCTTCGTAACCATCCATCTTTGGCATCTTGAGATCCATCAGGATAAGAGCAATATCAGGATTTTCTTTTACAGCTTTAATGGCATCTATTCCATTGGAAGCGTAGATAATATTAACCCCAATTTTCTCAAGTGCTTTTTTCAAAAATAAGTAATTAAGCCTTTCATCTTCTACTATCAATACTTTATGCTCTGGCCGGGAAACGTAAGTTGTTTCTTGAATGGGAATAATGTGTTTTTTAAAATCATACGGTATCGCAAAATAAAATGTTGAACCTTTACCAGGTTCTGATTCTACAATAAGTTCACTGTTAAGTAAATTTGCAATTCCTTTAACAATAGAAAGTCCCACTCCACTACCCTCGTATGTTTTTGCCGGTCCCTCACTTACCTGTGTAAAGAGCTCAAAAATACTATCGAGTTTTTCTTTTGGAATTCCTATTCCCGTGTCTCTGATGAAAAATGTAAGTTTTTCATTGTTTTCTATTAATCCTATTTCTATGATCCCTTGGGCTGTAAATTTAATTGCATTGTCGAGAAGGTAAAACAAAGCCTTTTGGATTAATTCCGGGTCACTGAATATTTCTATCCTTTTTAAGTTATCGGGGATTGAGAGTTTTCTTTCGAGAGTTTTCTTTACACAAATTCTTTCAAACCTCTCAACAAGTGAATATATTATACTTGCTGGGTTAAAAAACTTATAAAAGGGCTGCATTGTTTTTGAAACAATTTGAGCAATGTCTACATAACTTTGAATAGTTAAAAGTAAACGTTCACCACTAACTTTCAAATCTTTAACATATTCTTCACGCTCTGCTTGCGATAGATGAGGATCGGCTAACAAGTCTGCAAAACCAATTATCCCGTTTAAAGGGGTTCTGATTTCATGTGATATATTATTTAAAAATACAGTTTTTAACTGATCTGATTTCTCTAATTTGTTTTTAGTTTCGATTAATGTCTCTTCCAGGATTTTTCTTGATGTTATATCGGTTTTTATTGCTATGAAATTCTTAATCTTTCCTTCTCTATCTACTATTGGTGCAATATTTATAAACTCCCAGTAGTACTCTCCATTCTTTTTACGGTTGCAGAGTTCTCCTCCCCACACATTTCCAGCTTTTATAGTGCTCCACATTTGTTTATAGACTTCAACAGGAGTTAGTCCGGATTTAAAAATGCTGGTTTTAGCCCCTATTAATTCGTCCTTTTCATATTGAGAAACTTTTGATGTTGCTTCATTAGCGTATTCAATATATCCATTAATGTCAGTAACAACTATGGAAAATGGTGATTGTTCAACTGCTGTTGATAGTTTTATAATCTGTTCTTCATATAACCTCTTTTCAGTTATATCCACAGCAATGCTAAGAATCCCATCATTGCCTGATGTTATGGTAATTGGGGTTTCAACCAAATTTAAATAAACCAGATTTCCATCTTTTCTTTTATTAGTAACCTGATGTTCGTAGAATCCATCTCTCATAATTTTTTCAATATCCCTTTCTATCCTTCCTTTATCTTCAGGGGGTACAACATTTCTAATATCAAGTCCTTCAAGTTCTTTTATATCATAACCTAATATTTGAGAGATTGTTTTATTAGCTTTAACAATGTGACCTTCTTTATCAAGAATCATTATTCCAACCGGGGAAATTTCGAATAAGTATCTATATCTTTTTTCACTTTCAGCCAATGCTTCTTTGTTTTTATTCTTAGTATATGCAATTGAAAACTGTGCAGCTAAGGCTTTTGCAAGATAATCCTCATCTTCATTAAAGTTATGTACTGAATCAAAATAAATCATAAACTTTCCATATAATTCCTTATCTCCAATTATTGGTATAAATCCAAGCGAGCGAATACCTTCACCTTTAATAATGGATTTTAAATGAGGTTCAATATCAGAATTGTCAATATCTTCAACATAAATAGGTTTTGCATCTGTTTGTGTCCTTGCCCAGGGGGTATGACCCTCTACCAATGATCTATATTTATCCGATAGGTTATGCCAGGCTTTAAATCTAACTACCCCATCATCATCATACAAAAGCAGTGATGCCCGGTCTGCATTTAATATCCTCAAAATTGAAGATATAGTAGTCTTAAATAAATCCTGAATTGTATCAATACGATAAATTAGATTTGTAAAATCAGAAATTAATTGTAATTCCTCTAAATGCTTATCAGTTTCTGCTTTTGCAGATTCAATTTTTTCAAGATACTCTATCTTTTGAAATGATAGGCTAAGATAATTCCTTATTGACTCCAGTAATTCCAATTCACCTTTTTTCCATTCTCTTTTGCCTGAAAACTGATTGAAAATCAGGAGGTAATATCCGCGTTCAGTGAAATATACTGGATACCAGAGAAGACTTTTAATCCCTTTTTGCTTATGTAATATCTCATCGGCTTTATCTTTAACAAGAGCAGGATTAATATTATCATAATGACTCTCAAGCCATGTTTTGCTATCTTGAATAGTTTCAGTTGTTGTTCTGAATACTTTAAGAGGATAGTCCGAAGTTTCAATTGCTTTTGATAAGAAGCAGCATTCTGTCAGGACTAATACTTTATCTTTCTCAAAATTAACCTCGTAAAAAAGAACCCTTTCAATTTCAAACGTAATTCCTATTGTTTCAGCAAGCTGAGCGAGAATTGCTTTTTTATCGGTGTTATAAAATACAATATCAATAACCTTATTAAGTAGTTGTAAGTGTTTAAGTTGATTGTAAAGGTGGAATTCAAGGTTCTTTTGAGAAGTAATATCTATTATACTTGAGCGTACACCTAAAAACTCCCCCTTTTGTCCAAACACCCTTCTTGAAGTATGTAAAACCCACTTTTCTTCTTTAGTTTTTGTAATAATTTTATACTCTAACTCTGAGTATGAAATGGGTTCTGTGTTGTTAAGCGGGTTGACATCAAATAGACCAGAAAAATATTCATCAAATACTTTCTGATGTTCAGGGGCAACAAGATTATGTAAAAATGTTACAGAATTACCAAAATCAGATGTTGTATAACCAGTTATGGATGTGCAGGAAGGGGAAATGTAGAGTATATGCTTTGAAGGAGAAAACCATAATTCAAGACTTGGAATGGTCTCAGTAACTATTTGTAAATTCCTTTCACTTTCAACCAATTGTTGATGAAGTTTTTGAAGTGCTTCTTGTTGCTTTTTAAATTCAGTAATGTTACGACCAGCTCCAACAATGCCAATCATATTGTTATTTTCATCCAGTAAAGGGGCTTTGTGAACTTCATATTCAATAAACTCGCCTTTAACATATCCAAACTCGTCAAATAGTTTTGGTTTTTTTATTTGCAGAATTACATCATCAGAGTTCTGACATATTTCTCCAAACGTATGCCAGTTCGGATTGTCAGGATGTTTGCTACGTTCACGATTTGCAAAAAACATATCATCTTTTCCTATTGGTTCATTTGTATCTTTAGCGCTAAGAAGCTCATCGCAAATAGCTCTATTTGCAAAAAGATAGCGTTTTTGCAAATCCTTTGCGAAAATCCAATCAGGGACATTATCACACATTAATCTCAACATTTGATATAACTGTCGATAGTGATTTATGCTTTGTTCTAATTCTAACTTTGTTTTTTTTGAGTCTGTAGTATCGTGGAATACATTCAGTGCATATTGTTCCCCCTGATATTCAAATTTGAAAGCAACATGTTCGAGGTAGAAGTACTGATTATTGTGTAAATGAAAGAGTTTTTCAATTGGTCCCTGGAAAACTTTATTTTGAAAATTGGCTCTATAAATCTCCATTACTTTCATCTGTTGAGTGGGGTGCAGTATTATGGTAAAGGGTTTACCCAGTAAATTTTGTTTAGCTATACTAAAACTTTTGCAAAAGGCTTCATTGGCGTCTATTACCACACCTTCCGAATCTGTAATACACATTTGATCTATGAAGGTGTTCCACACTTCCGTTAGTGGAATATCAAGAGTTTGAAATGAGATGTTCTTGTTTTTCATAGGTTTCTTAATTAAGATACTGAAATTTAACAAATTTTTATTAAAATGTAAACTATAATAATACCCATTTTAAAGCCACTCTGTTTATATCTTGCCTTGAATTAATGTTTGCTTATTTATATCTTATAAACAATTAAGTTTAGGAGTTATGAAAAAAAATGTAGGTACTACTGACAGGATTGTCAGAATTATCGTAGCAATTATTTTAGCCGTTTTATATTTTGCTGGGATTGTCCACGGTGTGTTAGGGGTTATCCTGTTAATTTTAGCGATTGTTCTTGTAATAACAAGTGTGATGAGCTTTTGCGCCCTTTACACTCTGCTTGGAATCTCAACCTGTCCGGCGAAGACTCAGGATACCACTGAGCATAGTTAGGTTTCCATAAGGCAACTTCAATTGCTCTTGAACAGGATTAATTGACTTTTCATACCAAATTAATGGTGTTATATTAACACTAAAAACAAAGGTATGAAGTCAAAAGTGGCTATATGCATCTCATTACTATCCCTAATGTTTGTTTTCTCCTGTGTGAAGAAAGACAAAATGGAACCTCCCCTACAGCAGAAACTTACATCACCATATATAACCCCCGAGGTCTTGTGGTCTTTTGGGCGGATTAACAATGTTGAAGTTTCTCCTGATGGTTCGAAGATACTTTATGGAGTAAGGTACTATAACATCGAAAGTAATTCATCACAAAATGACTTTTATGTGCTTGATATTTTAACAGGACAGAAGCAAAGAATAACCAATTCTAACAGACAGAAAAACTCAGCACATTGGCGACCTGATGGTAAAAAGATAGGGGTATTGATTACTGAAAAAGATGATACTCAGTTGTATGAAATAAATCCTGATGGTACTGATTTGAAACAGATAAGCCATATTGCAGGTGGCTTAAATGATTTCAAATATTCGCCAGATGGTTTAAAAATACTTTTCATAAAGGATGTGAAACTGGATAAAAGTATCCACGATATTTATCCTGACCTTCCGAAAGCAAACGCTCGTCTTGAAACAGATTTAATGTACAGGCATTGGGATTCCTGGCATGATTATACTTACTCTCATATCTTTGTTGCAAATTATCAAGAAGGAAAGATATCGGGGGAATATGATATAATGGAAGGGGAGCGTTACGATTCTCCGATAAAACCCTTTGGAGATATTAATCAGATAAATTGGAGCCCTGATGGGAAAAAGATAGCGTATACCTGCAAAAAACTTGTAGGGAAACAATATACTCTTTCTACAAATTCTGATATTTATCTTTACGATATTGATACCAGACAAACATTGAACCTTACCGAAGGTATGAAAGGTTTCGATGAGGCTCCTATTTTTTCTCACAAAGGGGATAAGCTGGCATGGATTTCAATGGAAAGGGATGGTTATGAATCCGATAAACAAAGACTCTTTATTTATGATTTTGTTACTAATGAAAAGATATATGCTACAAAAGAACTGGAACAGAATGCAGAAAAACTATCGTGGTCCAAGGATGATAAAGTTATATATTTTATTAGTGGTGTGAAGGGGACTGAAGAAATTTATAGCTATAATGTTGAGAGTGGAGAAATAATAAGAATTACTGATGGAGTACATAATTACCTTACAGTATTTCCATCTAAAGCAGGACTTATTGCTGAAAAACAATCAATGTCAAAACCAACCGAAATTTACCTGGTCAATCCTGAAAACGGGAAAGATTTGGAGCTTTCTTTTGTCAATAAGAATTTCCTTGAACAAATAAAATTGGGAAAAGTAGAAAAAAGATGGGTAAAAACAACTGATAATAAAAATATGTTATGTTGGGTAATTTATCCGCCCGATTTTACAGAGGAAAAACAATACCCCACTCTACTGTTCTGTGAAGGAGGTCCTCAGAATACTGTGAATCAATTTTGGAGTTACCGCTGGAATTTTCAGTTGATGGCAGCAAATGGTTACATAATTATAGCACCAAACCGGCGTGGTGTTCCTTCCTTTGGTATGGAATGGCTTGAACAGATTAGTGGGGATTATGGTGGACAAAATATGAAAGATTATCTCTCAGCAATAGATGACATTTCAAAAGAGCCCTATGTTGACAGGGAACATCTTGGGGCAATAGGGGCAAGTTATGGTGGGTATTCTATTTTTTGGTTGGCTGGAAATCACAATAAGCGTTTTAAAGCATTTATTGCACACGATGGGATGTTTAATCTTGAATCTCAATATTTGGAAACAGATGAAATGTGGTTTGTAAATTGGGACCTTGGAGGTCCTTTCTGGGAAAAGGATAATTTAAAGGCTCAGAAATCTTACACTTTTTCACCTCATAAATTTGTTCAAAATTGGGATACTCCAATTTTAATTGTTCATGGTGAAAAAGATTATAGAATTGCATATACTCAAGGAATGCAGGCGTTTAATGCTGCTGTTCTTAGAGGTATACCTGCTGAATTTCTCTTTTTCCCTGAGGAGAATCATTGGGTCTTAAAACCTCAAGATGGGATTCTCTGGCAGAGAGTCTTTTTTGAATGGCTTGATAAGTGGTTGAAAACTAAATAATCTAAAAATTAAAAAATATCTTATGAAAAAATTCATCATTTTAACATTATTATTTATTTCTGTTCAAGTTTTTTCACAAATACGATTTGACGATTATTTCGAACCAAAAACTTTGAGAGTTGATTATATTGAAGCAGGGGATTTTCAATCTGAGGATATTTATCTTCAGCAAATTAAAGTTGAACCTTACTGGGGAGGGTCAAAAGTGAATCTGATTGATGTGTTTAATTATGGAGATTACTATCTAAAAGTATATGACAAAAACTCAAAATCCCTTTTATATTCAAGAGGCTATTCAACACTTTTCCAGGAATGGCAGGCAACTGATGAATCAAAGATTGTTAAACGAGGTTTTTATGAAACAGTAATTATGCCATTTCCAAAGAATGAAATTAAAATAGTAATAGAAAAGAGAGATAGAAAAACAGGGGTATTTAAAAAAATCTTTGATTATGATATTAAGCCAACCAATTATTTTATAAATCCAGAAATTCCTTCGTTTCAAACGAACAAGGTCTATTATTCTGGTGAGCCCGCAAAGAAACTTGACATAGTCTTTCTCCCTGAAGGCTATACGGCTAATGAGATGGAAAAATTCAGAAAAGATGTTGAAAGATTTAAGGATTATCTGCTTGGGTGTTCCCCATATAGAGAAAATAAAGATAAAATAAATATTTGGTCAATAGAAGCTCCTTCAGAAGAAAGTGGCACTGATATTCCCGGTGAACATATTTTTAAGAAGACAGTTTTGAATTCAAGTTTTTACACCTTTGATGTTGAGAGGTATTTAATGACACTTGATGTAAAATCTGTGAGGGATCTTGCAGGTTGTGTACCTTATGATCAAATTGTAATTCTTGTTAATACAAGCAAGTATGGTGGAGGGGGGGTTTTCAATTACTACAATGTTGTTACAAGTGATAACCAATATTCTGATTATGTGCTTGTTCATGAGTTTGGTCATGGGTTTGGCGGACTTGGAGACGAATACTGGACCTCAGACGTTGCTGTGAGTGATTATTACCCGGCAGGAATAGAGCCTCCTGAACCTAATCTTACTACACTGGTTAATTTTGAAACTAAATGGAAAAACCTTATAGGGAAAAATGTTCCAATTCCAACTCCAAATAGTGAAGAGTATAAAAATGTTGTTGGTGTCTTTGAAGGAGGTGGTTACGTTGCTAAAGGGGTATATAGACCAATGTTAGACTGTACTATGAAATCAAAAACTTATGATAATTTTTGTGTTGTCTGTAAAAATGCTTTGATTGCAATGTTAAAGTTTTATTCAGAATAAAAATCACCTGGGGGGACTTTGTCCCCCATGTGATTTCAGTGACTTTCTTCCCCCAGGACTTTGAATTTATCACCTGTTTCTTTAACAATAAGTTTATAAAATTCCTGACTATATCCTGGTTGGTTTACTTTTGGATTTTTTTGTCCAGGTATTTTAGTCTTAATATTTCCGTCCATATATTTTGTAAATAAATATTTATAAAGTTCTTTCCAGATATGGAACGTAAAATTTCCTGAGCTAACACTAAAGGAAGTTAATATATCCCTATAATTTTCTTGTCCATTATTGTATGTATCAAGAGCACGGTCATCAATTATTTTCACGCTGTCTATAAAACTATGTTCGAGGTTTTTCTGTACAGTTCTAATTTCGGGAATTATATCTTTGTATCGGGTGTAAGCAAAGTTAGATACCTGATTAAATATCCAGAATGCAGATGAATCACTAAACTCCATCATAGAACCATTCCCTTCGGCAAAAGAGGATGGTACCTCTGTAATTCCGCAGTACATAGGAACATATACAGTAGAATATGTATCATCTACACCAAACCATAAAATTCCTCCAATATGATTTGGTAACCAATGACGCGATTGGGCTACAAATGAGAAGCCTGTTTGTTGTGTTGAAATTGCCCTTTCGTTGAAGTAAGTTATTTTTGAGTCTTTATCAATTTTCCACGTAAGAGGTCTCCATCGATAAGGACAGGCGTAAGGGCCGGCTCCAGGATCTTTGGTCATATCCATAGGCGTTCCTTCAAAGTGATCTCTCATAATTTCCATTACATCTTCAACGGATAGTTTCCTGTCTGGTTTAACCCATAGAGGCATTCTATTTTTCAGGTTTTTACCCATTGCATAATCGAGGTATTTTTCCATTCCCTTTGTTACTTTGTTAAAGCCTGACCAAACTCTTGCTTCACAAAATCGTGCTGCATCAAAAGTGATAGGGGCATAAGCATCACAAAAAGAAAACTCTTCGTCTTTTCCCTGAAAGTATCCCTTTGAGCGGGCAAAAGATATTACATCTTTTGAATAAAGACAATTCTCCGGATCGTTTAGAGGAAAGGTAGAGATTCGTGCCTGGTTAGCATGTCCACAAATAAAACCATCAGGAATTTTTCTTGCAACCCATACAGCCCCTTTATTTCCAACTCCTTTACCAATCATTTCCAATATCCATACCTCATTAGGATCAGCAATCGAAAATGATTCTCCCTCGCTATAATAACCGTATTCTTCTACAAGTTGCGCCATAATCTGGATAGCTTCACGTGCAGTTTTTGCTCGCTGTAAAGTTATATACATCAGCGATCCATAATCAATTAACGCTGTTGTATCCCGAAGTTCCTCCCTTCCACCAAAAGTAGTTTCACCAATAGATACCTGATATTCATTCATATTCCCCACGACTGAAAAAGTATGAGTAACCTGACGAATTCTCCCAATTAGTTTCCCGGTATCCCAATCGTAAACATCAACATAGGAACCATCAGGATAATTTGTAGAAGGGAAATAATAAAGTTCCCCATAAAGAGTATGAGAGTCAGCAGAATAGGTAATCATTGTTGAACCATCTATTGTAGCCCCTTTGGAAATAAGAAAGTTTGTACAGGGTTGAGAGACGCTGGCTACGGATAAGAAAACCAATAAAATTAAAAATTTAAGTTTCATAAAATACTATATTGTTTATAGTATGCAAAATTAACTTTATACTGGAAAAAGTAAATACTAATCGGCAATATTTTTTAAACTTAAATTTTACTGAATTATTTATATCTTTCATAAACTAAATATAGGTTATGAAAACACGTAGTATAAAATTATTTTTATTTTTCTCCGTACTTTTTTTAACATCCGCCTTTCTTAATGCACAAACCGAAGTTGAAGACTATGCTGCTATGAATTTTAAATCGAAAGGACCTTTTCTTACTGCGAGTTTTGATAAGGATAACTTTGTTTGTATTGCAAAAATTACTCAAGCAGAAGGCGATTCATATCTTGAAATAGGACGGTTTGATGATGAGGGAACATATACAAGAAAAATGCTCCTTCAAATACCAGGTCCTTTTTCTACAATTAGAGCAAAGTTTGCTCCAATGTGTACCAAGATAGCTTTGCAATTGAATTATGAAGGTGACATAAAACTTGTGGTTTATGATTTAATTACAGGGGCTCTTATAGCGGATGATATTGGCAATGACCTGGAAGACCAAACAAACTTTGATTTCATTTTTACTCCATCAGCAAACCTTATTGCAGTTGTAAATACCTATGATACATACTTATACGAGTTGACTGAAGGAGCTCCCCTAATCTCATTTCCCGGCAATCGACTGATAAAATTCAATGGTGATGGAAATACTCTCTTTTCTAAGGGTAAAGACAATCGCATTAATTATATTAATATAAAAACCGGTGCTATTATTAGGAGTTATTCTCTTGCAGATTACAAGAGACTTTATTTTGACGATAAAGGAGAAATGGTTATAAGTTATGTTCCTAATAATCGTTTGAATGTATATAAATATTGTCAGGATGGGATGTACGAAGTAAAATATTATTACAATATTTCGGTGGAACCGGAATTTTCTCCCACACTTTCTTATATTTTAATTGATGATAATGTTGGTGGTAAAAGACTGCTTTTTAATAGTGCGGGTGATAACCTTTATGAGGCGAGAATTGAACCTTATGATAGAACCCTTAGCCAGACAGAAATTTCTGCTGATGAGAAGAAGTTAATAAAACTTACCGAAAAATATTTATATCTATATGATTTTGAATTTATGCGACATTATAAAACATTGGCCAATAAACATGCTGACCTCTTTAAGTTTGCAGGTTTTATGATAGATGAGGAAATCCAGTTAAAGGCAAAACGAATAAAAGAGCAAAAAAAAGCACTGCTTAGTATGTTGATGGGAGATATCTTAGCGATGGAAGGAGAACTTATTAACAAACAAAAAAATAGTTTAGGTGTAATTGAACTAAAAATTAAAAGTATTGGAGCTTATGATTATAATTCACAAACAATAGATGTTGCTATAGATGTTCCGGTAACATATACTTCTACGCGAACGATAATAGGAAAGGTCAGAATTCCTAAACTTGAAGCTGATATATTTATAAAAAATTGGCCTACACTGAAAGTAACAGCACTTAGGCAGGGAGGAAAGACCCCTAATAGTGTTTATGTATTTAATGTATTAATAGACAATGGAATGAATTCTGGTTTTTATCGTGCAATTACTCACAGGACTCTTCCCATTACTAACCTCAGTTTTGAAGAGCAATTTGAAATAGGTTCCAAAGCAAGTGTATATGGAAATTGGTATGAAGCTATTGTAAATCTTTCTGATTATCCTGATAATTTTTCAAAAAATGATGTAGCTAATAGCATCAGACAAAGAGTCCTGATTTCTTATTTTGAGGATAAATGGAAAATGGTAAAGGGGACACCTATTACAAATAAAAATTTTGAAGAGATTTTAATTTATCTTTCTGATTTTCCAAAAGATTTTGCATACATCAACGATGTTAATGATTATAGGCAAACAGTTGTAGATTTTATATTTTCTGCAAAAGTTGATACTGTTAAAATGATGATGGGAGAAGGGAACTATTCGGATGCACTGGATTTTATAGATAAAAGTTTTCCAAATACTTACACGGATATTTATTCAGGAAAAGTTCTTGAGTATTCTAATTATAAGGAACTGCAACCTCTGAAGAATGATATATTATTTAACATTGCCAAACGTAGTATGCAAGGTACTAACTGGCAGAGGGCAAAAGAAATGCTTGAAAGAATAACAGAGGATTATCAAAATTATGATGAAGTTAAAAAGTTGTTGGGTGAGGTGAATTTTCAGCTTGGAAAATAATATTTTTAATTTACTGATGGATCATCGGGGAAAGTGGAAATTATTGCATAGTGTCCGCCCATATTTTTAAGGATGAGATGCCATAGATTTTTAGGGTCAGAATTGAAAAGATAATCTTCTGTAGCTTCAGCAATAATCCAGGAGTTAAATTTTAATTCATCCTCAAGTTGTCCAGGTGCCCAGCCTGCATATCCGAGGAAAAATTTAAAGTCAGCAGAGTTAAGCTCGTTTTTACTTACAAGTTCTTTTAGATGTTCAAAATTTCCGCCCCAGTAAATATTGTCTTTTACCTGAATGCCTTCTGAAAGTTGAGAAGGGACTCTATGGATAAAATTAACCATTTCAGGTTGTACGGGTCCTCCAAAGAATACAGGGGCTTCAAAATGTGGGAAATTATCTATTAGTTCTTGCAGTTTATAAAAAATAGGTTTGTTTATTATGAACCCTACACTTCCTTGCTCATTGTGTTCTGTAAGATAAACAACAGATTTTCGAAACACATCAGTGAGCATAGGGGCTGAAATTAAAAGTCTCCCTTTTTCTGGCTTCAGTTTTTTCATATACTCAAATTTAATAGATTTTATTCAATTACTCTATACTATCCATAATGCTAAATTACATTTAAAATCTCATAAATATTTAGGAAATTTGTTAAAATATAATTTGTGATTCTTTCAAGAGACGAATTAATATCGAGACTTAGAAAAATTAAGTTGATAGTAAGCGATGTAGATGGGACGCTTACTAATAGTTATGATTGCGTGGGTAGTAAAACTGTTGAATATGTCTCTAAGCTAAAGGAAAAAGGTGTGTATTTTACTTTTGCAACTCAACGGATGCATTCATCTATTGTAAAGATTGCAGAACAGTTGCAGGTTGCTATCCCTATAATAACAGTAAACGGAGCACTAATTCAAGATTTGAAAGGGAATGTACTTTATAAGTCTGTAATTAATCCGGATTACGTTAGAAAAGCAATATTTTATGCTGATAGGTATTTTGTAAGAATTGCACTTTGTTGTATGAAGGAAATTGTTTATACCGAACATAATTCTGTATTGAGTGATTTTATGCAAAGAATAGGAACAGAATACAAATTAGTTCACTCCTATGAGCCTTATGTAAATGATGTACTTGAAATTATTATGATGGGAAATGATAAAAATATAATTAAATATATCCAGCAAAAGCTTAATTTCCCTTTTAAATTCTATGTAAATGCTAAATATTTCAGAGGGAGTTCAAGTCCTGGAATATATAATCTTGAAGTAAAGAAATCCCGTATAAATAAGAAAACAGCTATTAAAAGGCTTACTAAACATCTGAAGATAAAAAAAAGTCAGGTTGCAGTAATTGGTGATTGGTATAACGATAGGGAATTATTTGAATTCGGTGGTACAAATATTGCACTAAAAAATTCTGTTGCCGAGTTGAAAAATCTTGCACATTATGTTGTTGATAAAAGTAGTGAAGAAGACGGGGTTGGAGAGTTTTTGGAAATATTGTATTCGGAAATTATTAATAAATAAAAACTTTTATGAGAAAAATTATTGAATGTGTACCAAATATTTCAGAAGGTCGAAATAAGGAAGTAATTGAAAAGTGTGCTGACGCCGTAAAAAAAGTCAAGGGGGTAAAATTACTTGATGTTGATCCTGGCAAATCGACTAACCGGACAGTTTTTACCTTTGTAGGGGATCCGGAATCTATTGTAGAAGCAGCTTTTCAGTTCTCAAAAACGGCGTATGAGCTCATTGATATGACTGTTCATAAAGGAGAACACCCCCGACTTGGAGCTGTTGATGTAGTACCGTTTGTTCCTGTTGCTGGTGTTACGGTAGAAGAATGTGTTGAATGTGCTAAGAAGTTTGGGAAACGTGTTGGTGAAGAGTTGAAAATTCCAGTGTACTTGTATGAAGAAGCTTCTACTAATCCCAACAGAAAAATGTTGAAACAGATTCGAGCAGGTGAATACGAAGGACTGAAAGAGAAAATATATAAACCTGAATGGAAACCCGATTTTGGTCCTCAAGAATTTGTTCCCAAATCTGGGGCTACAGTTACAGGTGTCAGATTTTTTCTGATAGCTTATAATGTTAATATTCTGGGGACAAAGGAGCAAGCACATCGCATAGCTCTTAACATTCGTGAACAGGGAAGAGGAGACAATCAGCCTGGTAGACTTAAAGCAGTGAAGGCTATTGGGTGGTATGTTGAGGAGTATAAAATGGCTCAGGTTTCAATTAATCTTGATAATTATAAGATAACCCCTCCCCATATAGCGTTTGAAGAATGTAAAAAGGATGCTAAAAAAATGAAAGTTGCTGTCTGTGGTAGTGAACTTGTTGGATTGATTCCTCTGGAGGCAATGCTAATGGCTGCTGATTATTATATCAATAAGGAAAAATTGTTTATTCTTGATGAAAGGCAGAAAATAAATCTTGTGATTGACCGTTTAGGACTATCTTCGATTTCTCCGTTTATTCCCGAGAAAAGGATTATAGAATATATGATTGATGATGAGCCAAACGAAATTCTTGCCTCAATGACTGTGAGAAATTTTGTTGAGTTAGTAGGTGCCCGTACGTCCGCACCTGGGGGTGGAAGTGTTTCTGCGCTGGTGTCTTCTTTAGGAGCAGCCTTAGGTGCTATGATGGGGTGGATGAGCTATGGAAATAAAAAGTTTGAACATTTAGATTCTAAAATGAGAAGATTTATTCCACCTCTTCATTTTGCTATGAAGGAGCTTATTCCCCTGATTGATGCTGATACTGATGCTTTTAATGACTATATAATGGCTATGAGACTTCCAAAAGAAACCGAAGAACAACGCAGGATTAGAGATGAAAAAATGCAAGAAGGACTAAAAAAAGCAATTGAAGTCCCACTCAAAGTTATGCGAATTGCTAATTCGTGCTGGCGATGGATGATTCACCTGGCAAAATACGGTAACATATCTTCCGCGAGCGATCTTGAAGTTGGAGCAAAATCCCTTGAAACAGGTATATGGGGTGCATACAAAAATGTGAAAATTAATTTACCGCAAATCAAGGACAGTGAATTTAAAAATAGGGTTCTGGCTGAAGGGGAAAAATTTTTATATAAAGCAAAAACAAATTTGAGGAAAATCGAGAAGATATTAGAAAAGAGAACGAATGAAAAAGGGGCTTGATTTAAAATCAAGCCCCCCTAATTAAAGAAATGTTTATTTAATGTATTCTTTTAAGAACCCTTTAAATTCTATCAGATGAGATTCTTCATCAGCAAGGGTTCTGATTGCAAGATCCTGGGTCACATAATCGGTTCCTTCACAGAGCCTGATCAATTCATTGTACCCTGCAACGGCTGCAGTTTCGGCATCAATGACTCCTTTAATTACAGAAACTACATCTGTAGTATCTGGTTTCGGTTGCAAAGAAGTTTGAGTTGCTCTAAATTCTGAAGAACCCGGAACAAGCCCATCAAGTTCTTTAATTCGTTTTGCAAGGGTTTGGGCATGTGTTAATTCAGTAGGAATGTCAACTGCAAGGGCTTTTTTTATCTCTTCTGCCCTTACACCATCAAGGTTGGTTGAATTTGCAATGTAATTCTGAATTGTCTCAATTTCAGCCCAATAAAGTTCAATCAATTTAGCACAAATTTTTTCTTTCATAAATTTTCTCCTTCTTAAATTATAATTTTTAAAAAAACTGTTAAAGTTCTTGCTGAACAGAAAAGAATTCGTAGTTATCAATTCTATGATGTAACAGGACTCCAGCTCTTACAAGATTAACGAGAATCCGACTTGCTCTGCGTTCTGATATGTTTACGAGTTTCTTGAATTCTTTTACGGTTATTCGTTCGTGCTGGTTAAGATAGTTTATTAAAGTTTTTTCAATTATCCCAAAAGTAATTTTAAGTGGATTTGGATTGTTCAAACTTTTCAATATCTGTATGGTTTCTCTCGATGCGATAACGCTTTTATCATTAAGTCTAACATATACTTTATTGTTATTATCAGGCCCGTCATTAACAAGTCTATGAGGTTTCCTTTTGCTTTCAGGTACATCTACCACAAGTAAATCAGAATTTTTTATTGAGACAATTTCAGTTGTAAACTCAACTTCCGGTTCACAATAAAATTTTGCTGCGGATGAAACAAGCTCAATCTCCCCCTTTTCACTATCAATACCAATAATTTTTCTGTCATCATCAACACCAAAAATTATTTTTCCTCCTTTTGAATTTGCAAAAGCAATCATTTCTTTAGCTATCTTTTCGGGGGAGGAAAACTTCCTTTTAAACTCAACATTAAAACTCTCCCCATCCTCAATTAATTTGTATAATTCAATTAGATACATTTTGTTGAGGAAAGTTTTCTAATTTTTTTAGGTAGTCGCTTAAAATTATCTGTGCTGCGGCACTATCAGTTAATTCTTTTTTACGTCTTTTTGACTTTTTAATATCGGAGTTTATAATATTGTATTTTGCAAGATTAGAGGTCAGTCTCTCATCAAAAAAGATTATTGGTATTTCAAGTTTATACTTTTTAAGGGTGTTGAAGAGTCTTTTTGCAAATAACTCTACCCCTCTGGTAGAATGAGTCTCTTCAGATTTGAAATTTAAAGGATAACCAATTATAATACGTATTACCTTCTCATTTTGAATTATGTTCAAAATGTTATTGAAGGTATCAGCATTATTTAATATAGCATCCCGAGTAAATGCAAATTTTTTTGTATCATCACTAATTGCTATACCTATCCTTTTCTGTCCCCAATCAAGACACAGGTATTTACCAACACTATTCAAAAGAACTAAAATTTCAGTTTTTAAAAAGTTTGTTGTTTCAAGAAATTTTTAAGAATCTTACCAGGTTTAAAATGTATCTTTCGTCTCCCTGGGACATAAACAAATTCTCCTGTTTTGAGATTACGAGCTTTAGGTTTTGGTTTGGTCTTTTTTATTTCAAAGACCCCAAAGTCTCTAATTTCAATTCTAATTAATGGATTAGCAGTCATTAAAAGTTCGCGCAGGGATTCAAAGAGTGTATCTACAAGAATCTTTTTAGTAAGTCGTTTTCCTGCAAGTTTTTCATCCATCAATTGTTCTATATCTTTTCTTGTCAATGTCCTAACACGTTCAGGTTTAGGTTTTAAAGTTTTTTCTTCAATGTTGTCCATTTGACGTTCTCCTTATAGTTTCCAAAAATCTCAAAAAATATAATAGTGACGAGTATAAAATCAAAACGGTCACCAAGTAATATAGTAAACTTACTATATTAAATAAAAGTTCATAATTTTTCCCATTAACTATTGTTAATAATAGAATTATTCCAATGCCAAGAACAGCAATTTTGCCAGGGTAATTGGACATCAGGGTTATTCCCTTCGTTTTTCTTAAAATTACCCCAAACAATAGAATTAATAAATCCCGTAATATTACAACAAGAAAGAACCAGACGGGGATTCTGTTGTCCAAAAATAAAATTGTTGTAATAACCATTATAGTAAGTTTATCTGCAAGAGGGTCAATAATTTTCCCAAGTTCTGAAACCATATTAAATTTACGTGCTACCCACCCATCAAGTATGTCACTTAAAAAGGAAAGTATCAGAAACAGTGATATTATAGCTGTCTCCTGTGGGTAACGAATGAGAAAAAATGCTATAAAAGGTATTAATACAAATCTAAAAACAGAAATTAAGTTGGGAACTAAAACAATATCCTTTTTCATTATAAAGTATTACTAAAATATATAAAAATAAAACTTCATTTTAAGTATATTAAAACAAAAGTTTAAATAACAATGAAAAGAATTTATCTTGATGCTGCAGCTTCTACCCCTTTAGATCCAAGAGTTTTGGAAGCAATGCTTCCGTATATAAAGGTTAAATATGGAAACCCAAGTTCAGTTCACAGTTTTGGCAAGGATCTTAAAGTTGTTCTGGAAGAATGCAGAGAAAAACTTGCAGCGTTTTTAAAATGTAAGCCAAAAGAGTTATTTTTTACGAGCGGAGGAACGGAAAATAACAATTTTGCTATCAAGAGTTTGGTTTTTACTAACTTTAATAAACGAAATAAGAAGATTGTAACAACCACAATTGAACACCCTTCTGTATATGAAACCGTAATGTATCTGAGTGATAGATTCGGTGTTGAAACTGAATTTATTAAACCTGAAGAGGGAATTATTTCTGTTGAAAAAGTTATAAAGGCTTGTGATGAAAACACTCTCCTTGTTTCAGTAATGCATTCTAATAATGAAACTGGTAATATAAACGATATAGGTTTATTAAAACAGAAACTTCCAGATAGCGTCTATATTCACAGTGATACAACGCAATCAATCGGTAAAGTTCCGATAAATCTTGAAGCTCTTGAAGTTGATTTCGCTACTGTTTCCGGCCATAAAATATATGCTCCCAAGGGTATTGGTGTTTTGTATATAAATGAACGAGTGAAAATAGATAAATATATGCACGGTGGAAGTCAGGAAAGAAATATGAGAGGGGGAACAGAAAATCTGCCCGGTATAGTGGGACTTGCCACGGCGATTGAAATTCTTAGTCAGGAACTTGAAGAAGATATAAGGCATTATCAAATACTTAAAAGCTATTTAATTGAACGGTTAAATGAACTTGATTTTGTATCTATCAACACAAGAATAGATAAGTCTTTACCAAATATTGTAAATTTTTCAATAAATTCAAATGACCTGCTATCCATAGGAGAAATGTTATTGATTAAACTTGATTTGCAAGGTATTGCAGTTTCGAGTGGTTCAGCCTGTAGTTCTGGTTCTATTAAACCCTCAAGGGTGCTTATTGAAATGGGACTAGGTGAATTTCAGGCAAAATCTTCTTTAAGAGTCTCATTTCACAAATGGAATAAAAAAGAAGATATAGATAAGTTTATAAAAGTCCTGAAGGAAATTGTTATTTAGCCTTCTTAAATTTAGATTTTTTAGGAGCAAATAAGTTATAAATATAGATAATTATTCCCCAGCAAGAATACCCTACGAATAAAGGAAAAGCTGCTACTCCTTTTGTTGCTATTATTGCTACTGCAGAGATAATTATTAATGCTGAGAGGACAGGTTTCTGTTTTAAAACTTTAGCTGAGATTTTTGGGAAGGCTGGATATTTAAATTTGCTAACCATTAATAAGGGAAGCCCTATAGAAAGTAAAAATATTATATTATTACTTGCCTGATGTGAAAGTATCTTTTCGTGATAGTAAAGCAAATATGAAACAATGGTTAAAGCTGTCATTGGTGTTGGAACTCCAGTAAATTTTTCTTTGTCGAATCCCACAAGAGAAATATTAAAACGAGCTAATCGTATTGCAGCAAAAATTAATATAAGAGATGAAATAACTATGCCGGGGGCATCAAAATTTTTAAAATGAATTGTATATAACAAAAATGAAGGAGCTACACCAAAAGAAATTACATCAGCTAATGAATCAAGTTCGACTCCAAAATCGCTTGTGGACTTGGTGAGTCTTGCAATTATGCCATCAAGTATATCAAAAATACCAGCATAAACAATAAACCAACAGGCTGTTTCAAAATTCTCACTTGTTGTGTTAATAATGGATAGAAAACCTGCAAAAGCATTTAATATTGTAAATAAACTCGGAATAAATTTTCTTGAAACAGACATTTTTATATTATTGCTATAGGTGTCAACCCGCTGAGAACTGAATTATTTAACTTAATTAAAAGTTTAGCATCAGGACTTAAGAAAATATCTACACGTGAGCCAAATTTTATCATGCCAAATCGTGAGCCTCGCTCTACAAAATCACCCGTCTTTATATTATAAACTATACGTCTTGCGAGAAAGCCGGCAACCTGTCTGAATATAATTTGTTTACCACTATCGTTTTCTATACCGATTAGTGTTTGTTCATTTAGTTCCCCAGCATTCTTTTTGAATGCTGCAAAGAATTTACCTTTCTTATGTTCAATATACTTAACCTGCCCCGAGAAAGGGATTCTATTTATATGAACGTTCAATGGGGACATAAAAATACTTATTTGCAGCAATTCATTATATTGGTTGAAAAAATCAAGTTTCTTGAATTGATTGGTTACCTTGCCAAGAAGGACAATTTTGCCATCAGCAGGTGATAAAACAAAGTTTTGGTCTAAAGTCTTATCTATTTTGCGCTCAGGATCTCTGAAGAAAAATAAAGTAAAGGAAAACAAGATAAGCGAAACAAGTAACAGAATAATCTTGAATTCAAATATGCTTATTAGAAAAGCTATGAAATCAATCAATATACTTAATACTAAGACCTTTATTATTTCGGTTCTTCCGTACTCGGTAAGTTTCACAGCTTAAGTTTCAGTTTCACTTTTGCATAGAGGCAAACAACAGAAAAACATATTTTTTATTAGTTGCTTTTTTGTGTATAGTTTAAAAATTGTGCAAAGTTTAGTAGAACGTTAACTTTTTTAAAACATTTAACAATATACAAATTAAAAATTTTCTTTTTAATATTCCATTCTTATAAAAAAAAAGACCCAACTATGGGCCTTTTTTTAAACGTTATGTCTATGTATTAATTTAGTGTATTATTCTCTTGCTTCTGTACTTCAGGTTTTGGAGGAACGTTAATAGCTGGAACATCTTCTCCAATGATATCTTCAATCCTGAAATCAATCTGTTCTGATTCATAAGTCCTCATTTTTTCTTGTATATCCTTGACTGTAAATTTCTTTGGTAACTTGAATTTTGTTATGTACTCATCTATTTCAGCTTGATCTCTATCTTTTAAGTATTCTATAACGGAGAGGACTATTTTTTTATTGTTCTTGTCAAATTCAATTACTTTTGCAGTTAAGGTATTACCTGGTGAAAAGTACTCGCCAAAATTTTTAACAGGAGGTACGGAAAGTTGACTTGCCGGAATAAATGAGTCTACGATATCCGGTAATTCAACAAGCAATCCTTTTTCAATCGGTTTAACAATTTTACATTCGGTAACAAAACCCACTTTATACTTTTCTTCAAGTGAATCCCAGGGGTTTTCAAAAAGCTGTTTGTGCCCCAACGATATTTTCTGATTTTCAACATCAATCCCTAAAATAATAACCTCGAGTTCTTCTCCGAGTTTTACGAAATCATTAATATTGAGTATTTTTTTAGTCCAGGATAAATCAGAAATGTGAACCAGACCATCAACATTTTCTTCAAGTTCTACAAATACTCCAAATGGCTGAATATTACAAACCTTACCTTTATGTTTGCTCCCGACAGGGTATTTTTCAAGAAGATTCTGCCACGGGTTTGGAGTAAGCTGCTTCATCCCGAGCGATAGTTTTCTATTTTCATAATCAATATTGAGGATTTGAGCTTCAACCAATTGTCCCATTGTTACAGCCTGAGTTGGGTTAGTAATGTGCTGAGTCCAGGACATTTCACTGACGTGAATAAGTCCCTCAATTCCTTTTTCAATTTCGATGAATGCGCCGTAATCGGTAAGAGATACTACTTTACCAGCAACTTTATCTCCAACCTTATATTTTTCCTGAATATTATCCCACGGGTGGGGTTGTAATTGTTTAAGTCCTAAAAAAACCCTTTGCTTAACTTCGTCAAATTCAATCACGTAGACATCAATAGTTTCATCAAGCTTAACAACATCAGTAGGATGATTTATTCTCCCCCAGGAAAGATCTGTAATATGAATTAAACCATCTAATCCCCCAAGATCTACAAACACTCCAAAATCCGTTATTGCTTTTACAGTTGCTTTGAGTGTCATTCCTTTCTTAATTGTCTTAAGTAATTCTTCTCTTTGTCCTGCCATCGATTCTTCAATTATCACCTTATGGGAAACAATGATGTTTTCAATTTTATCATTAATTTTTATTACTTTAAAATCCATTGTTTTACCCACATATTCATCGTAGTCTCGTATGGGCTTGGTATCAAGTTGAGAGCCCGGTAGAAATGCTGTTAATCCTCCGACATCTACAACATAACCCCCCTTGATTCTTCTAAGAATCTTGCCCCGAATAATAGTCCCATTCTTGTGGACCTCAACAATTTTATCCCACATCTTAATCGAATCGGCTTTCTTTTTAGATAATACAAGCTGCCCTTCTTTATCTTCAATTTTTTCAAGAAATACTTCTATTTCATTACCAACCGCAAGTTCATCAGGGTTGGAGAATTCGTTTACCGACACTCTCCCGTCAGACTTTGAACCAATATCTATCAGGACATCATCGCCATGAATTGCAACAATTTTCCCTTTTACTACTTCATTCTCTTTAATAACGTTAAAAGTTTTCTCGTAAAGTTTTAACATCTCATTACGTTCTTCATCATTGTAATCAGAAGTTAAAAAGCGCATTGATGTTTTATCAGTGTCTTCTTGTAAAACATTAATGTTTTGTTGTTGTGTTTTTTCGAAATCAGTCATTGTTTTATCTCCGGCTAATTTGATTCTCTAAAATTTCTAACCGGTAAAATTTTAGAGTTTAGTTTAACAAAATATTTTTATGTTAATAAAACTGGATTAATTTTTTCAGTAATGTGTCGGTACATTATTCCTACCTGTTCTTCAACAATCATATGAGTAGTGTCAATTTCAATTGCATCCGGTGCTTTTAAAATAAAAGCTCCAAAAATATTTCGATCGTATTCATCGCGTTTTTCTAATTCCAATTTAATCCGTTCCGGAGCTATGTTGTAGCCCGCGTCCAAAAATTCCTGCTGTCTTCTTGCTATCCTTGTTGACATATCGCATAAAAGATAAAACTTAAATTGTGCCTCCGGAAATACACTCAGCCCCATATCTTTACCATCAATTACCAAATTCCCCCCAGAAGCTTTCAATCTTAGCTTGGCATTAATTTCTTTGCGTATAGCAGGAATAACACTCACATTGCTTACCTTGGTTGTAACTTCAAGAGTTCTTATATCATTAGAAATATCCCGTCCTTTAAGAAGTATCCTATCATCTTCATAAGTTAAGTCAATATTGCGCAGCAAACCTACAATTTGAGGTATGTTATCAAAAGCAATATTTCTTTCAAGAGCTAATAAAGTTAAAGCTCTGTAAAATGCTCCGCTATCAATGTATTGAAACGACAGCTTTTTAGCTAAATAAAAAGCTGTCATACTCTTTCCTGTCCCAGATGCTCCATCAATAGTTACTATATACATGTAAACTTATAATTTGTTAAAATTCTTTAAAAGTAGCAATACAAAATTTACTCCATAAATTAGTATACCTTGAATTTATGGCATTAAGTTATTATAAAAACAAAATGTTAGATTGGTATTCGCATTATAATCAGTATCGGTGGGGACGGAAAAAATCATTGTATTAGGTAAAAATAAATATTATATTCACTTTCTTAATTATGTTCTCAGAAAGTATAAATTCATTCTAAATCAAAAATAAAGTGATGAAACTATCTGAATTTAATATCCCATTTCCTAAGAATTTAATTGCCCAACACCCTAAGATTCCTCGCGATAGTTGTAAATTAATGGTGGTAAACAGAGCTACTTATGAAGTAACCAAGACAAAGTTTTCTAATATAATAAATTATATGGATGCTGGTGACGTTCTTGTTTTGAATGATACTAAAGTATTTCCAGCCAGAATGTTTGGGACTAAAGAAAAAACTAAAGCTAAAATTGAGGTTTTCTTGTTGAGACAGATTGCTACAGAGGAAAATATATGGGATGTAATTGTTGATCCAGCAAGAAAAGTGCGTATTGGGAATAAAATATTTTTTACAAAAAATCTTTATTGTGAAATAATCGATAATACCACTTCACGTGGACGCATTGTTAGATTCAACGTTCTTCACGATTTTGATAAGATAATAGAGAAATATGGTAAAACTCCTCTCCCAGCCTATATAAAGCGAGAACCTACTGAAAAAGATAAGGAATATTATCAAACAGTGTTTGCTAAAAATGTTGGTTCAGTTGCAGCACCAGCCGCAGGTCTTCACTTTACCAAAGAATTACTTAAAAAGATACAGAAGAAGGGGATAAAAATTGCATATATTACATTACATCTTGGACTGGGTTTATATAGATTGGTTGAAGTGGAAGATTTGTCAAAGCACCGTATGGATTCTGAATATTATGAGATAACAAAGGAAAATACTGATATTATAAACGAAGCAATTGATAAACGGAAGAAGGTTATTGCAGTTGGTTCATCTGTAGTTAGAGCTCTTGAATCGAGTGTTATAACGGGAAAATATGTAAGACCACACAAAGGATGGACCGACAGATTTATTCATCCACCTCATACTATATCAATTGTACACAAACTTGTTACTAATTTTCATATGCCCCAGAGTACAATGTTGATGTTGGCTTGTTCTATGGCAGAAAGAGATTTGATTCTGAAAGCGTATAGAAAAGCGGTGAAGGAAAAATTCAAATTTCTTGTATATGGTGATGCAATGTTAATTATTTAATTATCCACTATCGTTTTAATGAAATATTTTTTGATAATTCCCGCTGCAGGTATAGGTAGAAGGTTTGGGGAGAGATATCCAAAGCAGTTTTATAAAGTAAAAGGTAAGGCACTATTAGCTTATACACTGGAAAATTTTGTTAATGTTTCAGAGATTGAGAAGGTTGTAATAGCAACTCATAAGAGTTATTTTGACAGGATTAAGAGAATAGTTGAACAAATACATTTGAACAAAGAAATTCACCTTGTTGAGGGTGGACAGTTACGACAGGATTCAGTATATAATGCATTTTGTCAGCTTAATGCTGTTTCAGGTGATAGGGTTATTATACATGATGCGGTAAGACCTTTTGTTCCTTCAGATTTACTGCAAAGGCTTATGCAAGCATCCCGACGTTATAATTGTGTTGTGCCGGGAGTACCTGTTTCTGACACATTGAAAAAAATAAATAAACATAATTTTGTTGAAAGAACGTTACCAAGAGATTTTATAAGGGCAATACAAACTCCTCAGATCTTTTCGTATGGAATATTATCTAAATCCTTTGGATATTTAAAGAAAAGGTTTTTTGTTGCTACAGATGAAGCAAATATTGTTGAAACAATAGGTGGGAAAGTTATGGTTATTGAAGGGTGTTTGCAAAACATTAAAGTTACAACCAAACAGGATATTCATTTTATTAGGTTAATAATGGCACATAAGATATGAAACCGCTTGTAATATCTACCTGGAAACATGGTATTCCTGCTAATGAAGTAGCATATAAGATTTTGAAAAATGGAGGTAATGCTTTAGATGCAGTGGAACAGGGAGTAAAAGTTGCTGAGGATGATCCTAATGTTTTGAGTGTTGGGTTTGGTGGGCTACCTGATTGTCAAGGGAGGGTAACTCTGGATGCTGCAATAATGGACTGGAAAGCACGCATAGGTTCTGTAATTTGTATTGAAAATATAAAAAATCCAATTCTTCTTGCCCGACTAATATTGGAAGATACTGAGCATACTATACTGGCTGGTGATGGGGCTTATGAATTTGCATTGCAGAATGGTTTTAAACCTCAAAGTTTATTGACTGAAAACTCAATCAGGCGATTTTGGGAATGGAAAAAATCAAATTCTACTAAAGCAGAAGAAATACACACTGAGGAGTTTAAACTCCATAAAACTAAGAACAATGTAGAAAACCACGATACAATTGGAATGATAGCTCTGGATTCTGAAGGCCATCTGGCAGCAGCTTGTACCACGAGTGGTATGGCATGGAAATTACACGGTAGGGTTGGAGATTCTCCGATAATAGGCTCAGGTTTATACGTTGATGGTGAAGTTGGTGCAGCTGTTGCAACAGGGAGAGGAGAAGAATGTATTAGGGCATGTGGTAGCTTTTTAATAGTTGAACTTATGAGAAATGGTAAATCCCCTTTAGAGGCTTGTAGAATAGCATGTGAAAGAGTGCATAAATTGAACTTGTTATCAAGCAAAAATCGCGACCATATATACCAGGTTGGATTTCTGGCTGTTAATTATAGAGGGGAGTATGCGGCTTTTAGTGTTCGTGATGGATTCCAATATGCAGTTTTTGTTAATGATGAGAATGTTCTCTATAGCAGTGGTTTTTATTTGAATGAGAAATATATAATGACAGATCTGTAATGGGTAAATATACTGCCATAAAAAACGCACTTGTATTGACTCTTGATGAAAAAAGTCGTGTTGGCAGATTTACTATTATTATAAAAGATGATCAAATCTGTAATATTGATTACGAAGGAGAGCTAATAAAGGATGCAGCGATAGTATCTCGGTATCCCGGGGCTATTATTATAGATGCTTCCAATAAAATAATCTGTCCTGCTTTTGTAAATCCCTATCGCAAATCATTTTATTCGTATATTCGTTCATTTTTAAAAAATACCACCTATTCAAATGTTGAAGACAATATCTCTGTTGCTCTTCTTGAGAATTATTTTTCAGGTACATCTATAAATAATCGTCTTGAACTTAGAAATATCCTTACCCTTGGGTTTTATGAATCTTTTCTGAGAGGTGAACTACTGATTAACGAAGTTATTCCTTTTCTTAAGAAGGATTTTATTGCTGATAACTATAAAAAAAATTTTTATGCACTTCAAGAACTGATATTATCTATTGGAGATAACAACTCGTTACAGTTATTACAATCGCTTGAGAAGCCTGCTATTTTTACTGTTGGGGATGAAACTTTATTAAGTAATTATTCTCTTTCATTCCTGAAAAAAAGCCTTATAGATAAAAAGATTAATGTCTTATTTGAGATTATGCAACAGCCCAGCAGCTATGAAAAGCTGAAGAGTGTTTATGATAAATCTTTTATTAAAATATTAGCTGAAAATAATATACTTGGGTCTCAAACATTTTTTGCAAATCCTTTATTCTTTCATCTTGACGATATTGAGTTAGTTCTGCATAAAGATGCGTATATTATTCTGAGTCCAAGTGATATTTTTATGTTTTCAGATAAGAAATTTGATTTTGACTATTTCTTAAAATATAACGCTAACTTTGTTATAGGTACTGGGATAAATGGAGTCGATTTAATTTCTGAATTGCGACTTTTATCCCGTATTTTACAAAAGAGTAATTTTACTTATGAAAGACTTATCAGGATGATAACTACAGTGCCTTCAAAAATGTTTGGTGTTGTTGGTAATATTAACACTATAAAGACTGGTGGAGAAGCTAATTTATTGTTCTTTGATTTAGGCGACCCAAGAAATATTATAAATTTACCGGAAATAAATACTGAGCAAATATCTGAACATATAATAGAGAAACTTTCTACGAAGGACATATCAGATATAATGTTCAAGGGGAAGTTTTGGCTTCGTGATTACATTTGTGAGGTTTTTAATCCTTCAACAATATTGAACATTAACGCTAAATCGTTTAGAAAAATTCTTGAGGTTGGCAAATATTTTGAATTCCAGGATAGGACTATGATGCATAAACGAGTAGGCGATTTAGAACCGAAACGTATTGATAAAAAAATAGAAGAAGATGCTGAACAAAAATCTTATTATCTTGAAGAAGGGCAACCAATTGAAAGTGATTTTAGAATAGTTGGTACAGCACCTGCTAAGAAGCCTTATGAATATTTTACTGAACCAGAATCAAGTGATTATGATAATATTATTATTTATGAATTGGACTCTCTTTACAATGGTATAATAGTGGCGGGTAAGAGTTCAGATTTTATTGCTCAATCTGATAATACTTTTATTACTATAGAAGAAAAGGAGATTGAATTACCGGAACCCAAAAAGGAACCAATTGATGATAAAAGTTCACGAAAAATTATTTTTAGAAAAGAAAAGCTAAGATTTGGTTTTGATGAGGATAATCCCCAAAGTGACTAAAGAACTTTTTGCAAATATTTTGCCGTGTAAGAAAGGTCAGCAAAATTTTTAACCAACTGTTCTGGAGTGCCTTCTGCAATTATATAGCCACCTTTATCACCTCCTTCAGGTCCTAAATCAATTATCCAATCAGCGCACTTTATAACATCAAGATTGTGTTCAATAACAATTACTGTATTCCCTTTATCTACAAGTTTGTTAAGAACATTCAATAACATATTTATATCCTCAAAGTGAAGTCCTGTAGTTGGTTCGTCAAGTATATAAATAGTTTTCCCTGTCTGTACTCTTGAGAGTTCTGTTGCTAATTTAACTCGTTGTGCTTCTCCCCCTGAGAGTGTTGTAGCCTGCTGACCTAATTTGATATATCCGAGTCCGACATCGTATAGGGTTTGTAGTTTTCTTTTAACAGTCGGGAAAGAAGAGAAAAAGGTAAGAGCTTCCTCAACTGTCATATCAAGAACATCGGCTATTGATTTTCCTTTGTAAAGTACCGCAAGTGTTTCACTGTTGTATCTTTTTCCGTGACAAACTTCACAGGTTACATATATATCAGGCAAAAAGTTCATTTCAATCTTTTGTAATCCATCTCCCTGGCAAGTTTCACACCTTCCCCCACTAACATTAAATGAGAATCTTCCAATACTATAACCTCTTATCTTGGATTCAGGTAACGAAGCAAAGATATTTCTAATTAAAGTAAAAAGTCCTGTATATGTGGCGGGATTGCTACGGGGAGTTCGTCCTATTGGAGACTGATCGATTTCAATTACCTTATCAATAATTTTTTCTCTCTTCTTATTCTTTATTCGTGTCAATCCCTCAATTCTATCGAAAGGTAAAGGTTCTTCATTAGCATTGTAAAGTTGTCTTGTTAATGCTTTATACAAAGTATCATTAATTAATGTTGATTTACCAGAGCCACTAACACCAGTAACACAGACAAATTTCCCAAGAGGGATTTTAACAGTCAGGTTTTTCAGGTTATTTCCACGTGCACCATGAATTACCAGATTATAACCATTTCCATTTCTACGTTTTGGATTATATTTGATTGCTTTTAGATTTCTGATATACTCAATTGTTAGTGAGTTCCCATTCAGTGAAGGTAGTGGTCCAGCAGCGACTACCTGCCCTCCATGTTCTCCGGCACCAGGACCAAGATCAACTACAAAATCGGCATTTTCAATTGTTTCTCTGTCATGTTCAACCACTATGATTGAATTTCCCTGATCCCTTAATTTTTTCAGTGAATGAATTAATCTTAAATTATCTCTTTGATGTAATCCAATAGAAGGTTCGTCAAGTATATATAGTACGCCAGTAAGATTAGTACCAATTTGTGTAGCAAGCTTAATGCGTTGTGCTTCACCCCCAGATAAACTTTTTGCTGTTCTATCAAGCGTAAGATAGCTGAGTCCAACATTAATAAGAAAATTTAATCTATTTATAATCTCTGTGATAATAGGTTTAGCGATAATCGCCTTTTGGTCGTTAAATTTCAGTTTCTCAAAAAATGACTTACATTTATCAATACTCATCAAACAGATATCGTGGATGTTCTTTCCGGATATTCTTACCCAGAGTGCATCTTCTTTGAGTCTTCCCCCTTTACAGGTCTCGCATATTGAAACACTCATAAAATCTTCAGCCCAGTTTCTAAGAGTTGATTTATTGGATTCAGCTGCAAGATTTGAAATGTAATTTATTAAACCTTCAAATCGATGAGCCTGGAGAGTTTTGGCTCCGAATTGATTTACATATTGAAAGGGGATAAGTACATCAGAACCATTCAGCAAAATATCTATCAGTTCAGGAGAATAATTTTTAATAGGGGTTTTTTCGTTTACACCATACTTGTTAAGAATTGTGATAATAAAGGAACAAAGCCAGTTTTTCTTGGGTTTTCCTATTGGCTTGAAGCCCCCATCTTCAAAGGATAGATTCTTATCAGGAAAAATTTTATTTGGGTCTATGTATTTTTTTTCCCCAAGGCCATAACAACTTGTACACCAACCGTAGGGAGAATTAAAAGAGAATGCATTTGGTGTGGGTTCAGAAAAACTACGCCCTGTTTCTGGATCAGACAATTTTTCATTGAAAAGAGTGTCATCTTTATCGCAATTAACAATCACCACCCCATTGCCATATCTGAGTGCAATTTCAAGAGAATTATATATTCTTTTTTGGGATTTCTCATTTACTACTACGCGATCAATAACAGCTTCAATATCGTGAATCTTGAATCGTTCAACCTGCAAGCCAGGTACAATATCAATAATTTTTTTATCCACTCGAACCTTGGAAAAACCATCTGCAGAAACTTTTTCAAAGAGTTCCTTGTAGTGTCCTTTTCGTCCTTTTATCAAAGGACTTAAAATATTAACCTTCTTGTTATAAAAGTTTCTATATATGCTTTCAAAAATTTGATCAATGTTTTGTCTGGTTACAGGCTTATTGGTATCAGGAGAATATTGAGTACCACATTTTGCAAAAAGTAAACGCAGGAAATCATAAATTTCAGTAACTGTACCTACAGTTGATCTTGGATTGTGTGAAATTGTTTTTTGCTCAATGGAAATTGAAGGCGAAAGCCCCTCAATCTTATCAACGTCAGGTCGTTCTATTCCCCCAATAAACTGACGTGCATAAGGAGAAAGGGTTTCTACAAACCTTCTCTGACCTTCGGCATATATGGTATCAAATGCAAGGGATGATTTTCCAGAACCTGAGATACCCGTAAATACAACAAAACTATTCCGCGGTATCTCTATATCTATATTTTTAAGGTTGTGTACCCGTGCACCGTGAACTACTATTTTTTCTAAGTTGGAAATAGTACTTAATTTTATTGAACAAAAAATATATTATTTATTCTTGCTACTATCAAGGTATAAAATTCCCCATTTTACATTTCAAATTTGATAGGTTCTTATTATGTTAATTCAGTGAAATTTAAACAAAGTGAATATAGAAAATTACTCCAGAAGCTTTATAGTCTTGAAAGAACCGGTATTAAATATAATTTAAGTAATATCAAGTACTTACTTAAAGTTCTTGACCATCCTCACCGGAAGTTCAAGTCGGTTCACATTGCAGGTACTAATGGAAAAGGTGCTGTATGTTCGATGGTGAACTCTATATTGATTGAAAGTGGTTATAAAACTGGACTTTTTACCTCCCCTCACATTATAGATTTCAGAGAAAGAATTCTTGTTGAAGGGAAAAAAATTGGAATGCAATATATATATGATACAATAGAGAGTTTATGGTATTATATTAAAAAAATTAGACCGAGTTTTTTTGAGGTTACCACAGCTATTGCCTTTAAATATTTTGCTGATAAAGAAGTAGATATTGCGGTAATAGAAACAGGGTTAGGAGGGCGACTTGATGCAACCAATGTTCTGAAACCTATCTGCAGTGCGATTACTGGAATATCAATTGACCATACAGAATATTTGGGTTCAACTTTAGAAAGTATTGCAAAAGAAAAAGCAGGAATTATTAAAAGAGGAGTTCCTTGTGTAATTGGGAAATTGAAACATACTCCTCTTAAAGTAATTAAAAATCGTTGCAAACTGATGCAAAGCTCTTTGATTAATTCTCAAAAGGAATGGCAATTTATGGTATATTCAAATACTATGAATGGGATAAAATTTAACGTTTTGAATAGAGAATTCAAAGGGGAGAATTTTTTTGTTCCTGTAAATGGAGATTATCAGTTAATCAATATTAAAACAGCTCTGAGTATAGCTAATCTTTTAAAAAAGAAAGGCTTTGAAAAGATAACTATTGATTCAGTTAAAAATGGTTTAGAAAAAATAAAAGAGAATTCATTTTATCGCGCAAGGTTTGAAGTTATAACAGAAGAACCAAGAATAATTCTTGATGTTTCTCATAATCTTGAAGGGATAAAAAATATTGAGAGAAATATTGATTTATTTAAGAAAGGAAAACTAATTATAATTTTTGGAATGATGGTAGAAAAAGATATTGTAAAATCTGTAAGGATACTTGAAAAATTATGCTCAAAATTGATTTTAACCAAGTCTTCGTATAAACGTGCAATGGAACCTGGAAAAATTCTTGATTTTGTAAAGAATAAAAGCAAAGCAATAATAACCAAAGAAGTAGAGATGGCTTATAATATTGCAAAAACGTTTTTACAAAAAAATGATACTCTACTGGTATGTGGGTCATTTTTTGTGATAAGTGATTTTCTGAAGATTGGTGAATTTAAGAAAAAACGTCTGTTATAATTCCTTTAGTTTTAACTGAAAAACTATTAACTTTAAAAATATTTAAAAGTGATTAAAGCAATAATTTTTGATCTTGATAATACGCTTGTTGATTTTATGCTCTTGAAAGAGCGCGCGATTGAAGCAGCTATAAACGCAATGATAGATTCTGGACTGAATATTGATTTTGAGAATGCAAAAAAACTTATAGATGAGATTTACAAAGAAGAGGGGATAGAATATCAACAGGTTTTTGATAAAATGCTAATACGGTTATATGCTAAGGTTGACTATAAGATTTTGTCAGCTGGAATTGTAGCGTACCGTGCAGCTCGTGAGGCTGCTCTAAAGCCATATCCGAAAGTTTTCCCTACTCTTGTAGAATTAATTAAATATGGATTAAAACTTGCTGTAGTTTCTGATGCCCCTGCAAGAGAAGCCTGGTTACGGTTATCCTATATAAACTTTCAGCATTTATTTGATGTTGTTATTACGTATGAAGATACTTATCAGAAAAAACCATCTCCGGCTCCATTTAATCTGGCATTACAAAAACTGGGTTTAAAAGCTGAGGAATGCCTTATGATAGGAGATTGGGCAGAACGCGATGTAGTTGGAGCAAAAGCCGTAGGTATGAAAACAGTTTTTGCAAGATATGGAGATACATTTAATACTGTAAATCCCGGTTCAGATTATGATATTAATTGTATTTCAGAATTAATTAATATTATCAAAAAAGAAAATAATTTATGATTAAAGGGATTGGAATAGATATTATTGATATAAAGCGAATTAAGACTGTAATTGAAAAATATGGAGAACGTTTTTTTGAACGAATACTTACAGAGGAGGAGATAAAGTACTGTAAATCATTTTCTAAACCTGATTTACATTTTGCTGGACGATTTGCTGCAAAGGAAGCTTATTCAAAATCAATAGGAACAGGGATTTCCAAAGATTTTAAATGGAAAGATATAGAAATTTTAAATGATGGAAGAGGAAAACCTTACATAAAACATACAGTTGAAAACGAATATTCCCGCTATAATTATTATGTTAGTATAACACATACAGATGAATATGCAGGGGCGGTGGTTATTTGTGAAGATAATGATTAGCCGCTGAACCGTTCTGCTTTTAAAATACCTTCTTCGCTATTGATTTTTTCTATAACAGCGTTTAACTGTACAAGATTCTGTACCTCAAGAATTATGATACCTTCAAACATAGAACCTTTTGTATTTATATTAAGATTCTGAATATTGAGTTTAAAGTGGTCTGAGATTAATTTTGCAATTCTGCTTAAAATACCAGGTTTATCTTCTCCAATGATTTTAATGCCACCTTTGAATATACCACCAGCTGTAGTTCCCCAGTTTATATCAACAATTCTATTGGGATTCTGAAGAAATAGATTAGCGATGTTTTTACAACTTTTCCTATGGACTTTAATACCCTCTGTTTGTGTAATAAATCCTATTACATCATCTCCAGGTATTGGATTACAGCATTTAGCAAATTCATATTTAATATCTTTAGAATCGCGTTCCGAAGTATATGGTAATACTATCTGAGTGGTAGACCTTGCCTGTTTTACAAATTTTTCATATTTACCTTTTTCTGGAACAATTTCAGGACCCTCTATAGATTCCTGTGTTTGTTCACCTTCTATTTTCTCGTTTGCCAGAAAATCAAGAAACACATCCATTTTTGATTCGTCTTTTGCAAGGATGATAAAGAATTCCTGTTCACTTTTTATATGAAACTTCTTGAAGAGGGTTTCGAGATCAGTGGGAGTAATATGTAACTTAAGTTTCTTAAGTTTCTTTTCAAAAACTTCTTTACCTTTTGCAATCTGTTCTCTCCTCTCGGTATTGAAGAATTTTCTTATTTCAAAACGAGCTTTATTTGTGACAACAAACTTTTCCCAGTCACGTTTAGGTCTGGAATTTTTTGAGGTTATTATTTCAACCTGGCAACCACTTTTCAATTTAGTATTTAAAGGTACAATTCTTCCATTTACTTTAGCCCCAATACATCGCATACCAACTTCAGAATGAATTTCGAAGGCAAAATCCACAGGAGTAGCTCCAACCGGTAAGACTTTCAAATCACCTTTTGGAGTAAAACAATATATTTCATCCTGGTATAAATTTAGCTTGAAGCTTTCAAAAATCTCATCAGAGGAAGCACCTTCTTGTGTAGCATTTTCAATTGTTTCACGAATTGATTTCACCCAACTTTCAATTTTTTCATCGTTCAATTTTACATTTTCTTTATACTTCCAGTGGGCAGCGATACCTTTCTCAGCAATTTCATGCATTTGTCTGGTTCTTATCTGGACTTCTACGGGTCGCCCCTCTTTACTCATTACCGTAATATGAAGTGACTGATAATTATTTTGTTTTGGTTTTGATATGTAATCTTTAAAACGTTCGGAAATTGGAAAATAGAGCTGAGAAATTATTCCCTGAGCCAGGAAACAGTCATTTGGATTATTAGATTCGAGTATAACACGTACTGCAAATAAATCATATATCTCGTCAAGGGATTTTCCCTGGGATTTGATTTTTTTGTATATACTGTAAAAATGTTTGGGTCTGCCATAAACTTCTGCCTTAAGATTTGCTTCTTCAAGGGCTTTCTTGATTGGTTCAGTAAATCGCTTGATAAACCTTTCTCTTTCACGCTTTTTTTCGCTAATCTTTTTTGCAATCTCTTCATAAGCTTTTCGGTCAAGATATTTGAAGGCAAGGTCTTCTAATTCACTTTTCACTGTAGATAATCCGAATCTATGAGCAAGTGGAGCATAAATTTCAAGAGTTTCTTGTGCCATTCGAAACTGCCTTGCTGAAGAAAGAAATCCAAGTGTCCGCAAGTTATGTAATCGGTCAGCAAACTTGACCAACATTACTCTTATGTCTGAAGTCATTGAAAGAACAAGTTTCTTATAAGATTCAATCTGTTTTAATTCGTAATTTTCAGAAAGACCCTCTATTTGAGTTGCGCCATCAACTATCTCTGCTATTATATCACCAAATTCAGCGCGGATATCGTTTATAGAAAACTTAGTATCTTCCACTACATCATGCAATAATCCACAGGCTACAGAGGTATCATCAACTGGAATTTCTTTAGCAAGAATCATTGCAACTTCATAGGGATGTGTAATATATTCCTCTCCTGAGGCCCTTTTATCGTTCTTATGAGCCTCAACTGCAAATCTATATGCATTTGTTATCAGGTTTTCATTAATCTTTTTACCAGGGAAATTTTTCCTGCATTGAGCCAGTAGATCATCTAACCGTTTCTTATTTTTCGGGGTAAACATCTAATCTTTTTATTTATAAAGAATATAGTAAAAAAATAATTGAAAAGAAAGTTTGGAAAGAAATAACATGAGATGACTAAGTCCCAAAAAGTCTGTCCCCTGCATCACCTAATCCTGGCAGAATGTATCCTTTTTCGTTTAAACCTTCATCCATAGCACAGGTATAAATAAAGAGTTTGTTTTTTTCAAACTTATTAAACCTTTTATCAATAGCTTCCAGTCCTTCCGGAGCAGCTAAAAGCGAAACAACGGAAATTCTTAGTATCCCCATATTTAACAAGTACTCGATTGCAAATGAAATACTTCCTCCTGTTGCAATCATTGGATCCAGAATAATAACGCGAAGTTGTTCTTTGTCTTTAATCTTTGGGAATTTAAAATAATATTTTACAGGTTTAAGCAGTTCCTCATCTCTGTAAAGACCCATATGACTTATTATAGCTGTTGGGTACAACTCAACAAAACCTGATAAGAGTCCAAGCCCAGCACGAAGGATTGGCATAAGTACAATTGTATCTTTAACCATTACCCCGTTACATTTCTTAAGGGGAGTGTTTATAACCTTTGGTGTAACTGTTAGGTCAGCATATACGTGTGACGCTAATAAATAGGAAACTTTGTCAAGAGTATGTTTAAAATATTCCTGTCTGGTATTTTTATCTCTTAAAATGGTCAGGTAGTGCATCAATAAAGGATGTTCCACAATATAAAAATTTTTCATCATCCTCAAAGTATATGCTTAAATAATACGGTTTATACTTAAACCATATTTCAGTTAATCAATTCAACCTTGTATTTAATATTAATATCACGGAGTAGGATAGATTTATCTCCCCGGGAATTTTTTTGTACGAATTTTCTATGGGATGAAATATCATTATCAAGTAATTTTACAACCCCACGATTAAGGTCGAGGACAAGTTTTCCAGTTCCTTTGGCTTCAAAGTCTTCAAGTGAAACTGTAACTCCCATCTTTTTATCTTTTACAGGTTTACTATCATAATCTGAGGTCATTACAGCAGCAATTGTAACAAGTGCATCCTGATTATCGCTTTTAACTTCAGTTATAGAATAGTTAACAATTAACTGTTCATTAAATAGGGACTTTTCATCTTTTTGAATTTTTGTCCAGGTGGAATCCTTTGGCACAGTCCCTTTGGGAAGTTCCTGGACTATTTGTGAAAAGATAGAAGTAATGGTATTTGATACGTCGCCTTTCAAAAGTTGTTTTTGTTGGTTATAAACGTCTTCTGATTTATTTAATTCCTCTGTAATTTCTTTAGTTCGTTCGTCTTTAGAGTTTTTAAAAAATGTTAAAACATTCTCTACAATTTTTTCTGTCTCATAAGTATCAAGAATCTCACCATTTTCGGACACACGTATCTTGAAATTGTTTCCAACAAGGTTATCAAATAGGACGGTTTCAACGGTTAAGATAGAAGTATCTTTTACATTAGAGTTATATTTTATAGAAACGGTTGAATCCTTTAGTTGGGATGTCTGTTCAACAAGAAGGCTATCAAAACGTGCTTTAAATGTTACAGCACCTGATTCTCCTACTTCTAAAACTTCAAGTGTAGTGAAATATAATCCCTTACTTTCTGAAACCACCTTTTCAGGTTTTGGGAAATTTATTTCTTCTGTAACTTTATTATATTTTTCCGCTTTGTGTTTAAAAACATCGCCTGTTTTTGGTCTATATTTAAAGGTTACAGATGTGTCTTTTGGAGTAATAGTGATAAGAGCATTACGATTATCCTTTTCTGTTTTAATTTCCTGCTTTTTTGTACAGGAGGAAAAAACAATAGTAGTAAGAATAAAGATAGCTAAATAACTGAGGTACTTTTTCATAAAATAGCATTAAATTAATATCTTACAATATACCATAAACTTAGGCTAATTTCAATGGACAAAAGGGAAAATGCTTTTTAACAGAAAATCGCTTATTGTTTTATGCTTGTTTTTTGGTATTTGATAAGAGTTATATATTAATTAATTTTGAAACAGTAGAGGGCGATTAGCTCAGTTGGTTAGAGCGCTTCGTTTACACCGAAGAGGTCTGAGGTTCGAATCCTTAATCGCCCACTAAATAAAGTCCTTCCAAGAAACCAAACAAAATTAAACTATATGAACCTTAAGTATGCAAAAAGGATGCAAAACCTTGGTACTGAAACAGCATTTGAAGTTTTAGCCAAGGCAAAGAAACTCGAAGCAGAAGGAAAAAGCATTATTCATCTTGAAATTGGAGAGCCTGATTTTAGTACGCCTGATAATATTGTGCAGGCGGCAGTAAAATCTTTGCTAGCAGGGGATACACATTATACTCCTTCGGCAGGGACGATGGAAGTTCGCACTTCCATTGCTAAATACATTAGCAAGACACGAGGTATTGAAGTTACCCCTGAAGAAGTTGTTATGACTCCTGGAGGAAAACCAATTATTTTCTTTACTATCATTGCACTTGTTGAAGAAGGGGATGAAGTAATTTATCCTAATCCCGGGTTCCCAATTTATGAATCTATGATAAATTTTATGGGGGGGAAATCTGTACCACTTCCACTTAAAGAGGAAAAAGGATTTGCTTTTGACATTGAGGATTTAAAACGATTGATAACTGACAAGACCAAAATGCTGATTTTAAATTCCCCTCAAAATCCTACCGGCGGAGTGCTGACTGAGTCAGATATCAAAGCAATTGCAGATGTTATTAAAGATAGAGACATAATGGTTTTGAGTGATGAAATTTATAGCAGATTGGTTTTTGAAGGAGAACATTTTAGTATTGCACAGATTCCGGGATTTAAGGATCGGACAATTATACTCGATGGATTTTCTAAAACTTATGCAATGACGGGTTGGCGTGCCGGCTATGGCGTTATGAATGTAGACCTTGCTCAGAAAGTAGCCAGATTAATGACAAATAGTAATTCCTGTAATAATGCTTTTGTTATGAAAGCCTGTATAGAAGCCCTTGAAGGTCCTCAGGATGGTGCAAATAAAATGAGGGAAGAATTTATTGCAAGAAGAGAAATTATCGTTGATGGTTTAAACTCAATTTCAGGGTTCTCCTGTATTATGCCACACGGAGCATTCTATGCTTTTCCCAATATTACAAAGACAGGATATTTATCAAAAGAATTAAATGATCATTTGCTTTACAATGCTGGAGTTGCTGCTTTATCCGGTACGGCATTTGGTGCTTATGGAGAAGGATACTTGAGATTTTCTTATGCTAACAGTCGAGAAAATATAAAGGAAGCAATTCGTAGAATAAAAACAGTTTTATAAGTTGGTTCAAATATGTTTTTAGTATGAAAAAGAAAAGCCTTCAAGGCTTTTCTTTTTTTTGGGAGGGATAATTGGGAACTCTTTAGAAAGAAAAATCATTTGTTATTGAAAAAGGAAAGATTTATGGAACAGCTACAATCTGTTATTAAAGATATTTTAGAAAAACATAATGCTTTGACTTTAGCTTCAACAGGGGGTGAATATTCGCCCTGGGTATTGAGCGTTTACTTTGCAGCAGAAGGTGATGATATTTATTTTTTTCTTGAAACATCTGGTAAAACTTATCAAAACATTCAAAAGGAGAAAAAAGTGGCAATTGCTATTTCTGAAAACGATGCCTCTAAGGATTTTCTTCAAGCATACGGGGAGGTAGAGATTCTACCTCAAAAAGAAAACGATAGGGTTAGAAAGTTGCTCCTTTCAAAAATGCCGTGGTTTATGACATACACACCTGTTGTTCCTATCCGACTTAAAGTAAGAAAATATTTTGTGTCCTCATTTTCAAGGAACTGGTTTCCTGCGAAAGCCCTTGAAGTATAGGAATTTTTAGGACTTTTTATAAAGGTAGGAAGTACTTAATTTTGAAGAATGAAAATTGATTTCTTAATTATTGGGAGTGGTATCGCTGGACTTAGTCTTGCACTTAAGCTCAGCCAATTAGGAGAGGTACTTGTTATTACAAAGAAAAAAAAAGCCGAATCAAACACTAACTATGCACAGGGGGGAATTGCTTCAGTACTTGGTGAGGATGATAGTTTTGAACTGCATATAAAGGACACATTAAGTTGTGGTGCTGGTTTATGTAAACTTGAAGCCGTAGAGAAAATTGTTAAAGAGGGCCCTGAGAGAGTACGGGAATTAATTGAACTTGGAGTTCGGTTTACGAAAGAACAAGGACGGCTTAAGTTAGGAAAAGAAGGAGGACATTCAAGGAATAGAATTGTGCATGCAAAAGATTTAACCGGAAAAGAAATTGAACGTGCTCTCCTTTATGATATTTCTAAAATACGGAAAATAAAAATCCTTGAATACTATTTTGCAATTGATTTGTTAACAGAAAAAAACCTTAAAAAAAAGGATGATAAAAATAGCGTTATTCCACAATCCTGTTTTGGTATTTATGCCCTGAATGTTAAAACAGGCAAAGTGGAGAAAATTGTTGCTCATCAAACAATATTAGCCAGTGGAGGACTGGGTCAGGTTTATTTACATACAACAAATCCAGCAATTGCTACAGGGGATGGATTTGCTATGGCTTATCGTGCGGGGTGTGAGTTGGCAAATATGGAATTTGTACAATTTCACCCGACTTCTTTATATCAACCTGAGGTGGCAGACGATACACAGGTCTTTTTAATCTCCGAAGCAGTGAGGGGTGCAGGAGCGATACTAAGAACTATAGATGGTAAATCATTTATGAAAAATTATGATTCACGTGGTTCACTTGCACCAAGAGATATTGTAGCGCGGGCAATTGATAATGAATTGAAAAAAAGTGGAGCACCATTTGTGTATCTTGATTTGAGCCCCATTGGGAGTAAAAAAATAAAGGAAGGTTTTCCTCATATTTATAATAAATGTCTTGAGTTTGGAATTGATATTACCCAACAGATGATACCTGTAGTACCCGCAGCACATTATGCTTGTGGAGGAGTTAAGTCTGATCTATTTGGCAGAACAAATATCAAGAATCTATATGTATGTGGAGAAGTTGCTATGACCGGAGTGCATGGTGCTAATAGACTTGCCTCAAACTCACTTCTCGAAGCACTTGTGTTTTCAGATGCTATATATAAGTTTATCAGGGAAAAGTATAGGAAAAGGAAAGATAGTAATGTGTATTTTAACAATAATCTTAAAAAGTTACATAATGATATTCGTGACTGGGATGATTCTGGAACCGAAAATGCTGAAGAGTGGATTGTGATATCTCACGATAAAAGGGAGATTAAAGAATTAATGAGTGATTATGTAGGAATTGTAAGGAACACCTACCGACTTAAACGGGCATTGACAAGGGTAAAAATGTTAAAAAATGAGATTAAAGATTTTTATGACCGTACTAAAGTAACTCTTGAACTGCTTGAATTGCGTAACCTTGTAACTGTTGCTTATGTTATTATCAAATCTGCTTTGAAGCGTAAAGAATCACGCGGCTTGCATTATATGCTCGACTATCCAGAAAAAAATGACAGGAGATTTCTGAAAGATACTATAATTGTAAAAAGGAGATGAGGAAACTTAGTGTTATAATTGTTACCTGGAACAGTGAGGAGGATATTATAGAATGCTTGAACTCAATTTACAATCACCAGCAGGGTGATCTAGAGATTGAAACAATTGTTGTTGATAATAATTCTGCTGATAATACTGTAAAAGTTGTTCAACATTTTATAAAGTTGGGTTTTAGGGATAAAGTTCGTTTGATTGTTAATAATGAAAACTTTGGTTTTACAAAGGCATCTAACCAGGGGATAGAATCATCTACAGGGGATACGGTGATGCTTCTCAATCCTGATACTGAAATAATTGGCAATGCGTTATTTGATTTATATGAAAGGTTGCATCAGGATTCAACCATAGTGGCTATAGCGCCGCAGTTGCTTACTCCAAATGGTCAGATTCAATTCTCCTGTAGAACATTGCCAGCATATTCAGATTTATTCTATGAAATACTAAGACTTTCAGTTGTTTTTCCGAGAAGCAAGATTTTTGCAAGATGGAAAATGAAATACTTTGATCACCAATCTGAGCGATTTGTAGAGCAACCTATGGCTGCTGCTCTAATGTTAAAAAGAAATGTACTGGGAAAAGTAGCTTATCTTGATGAAAGGTTTTCTATGTTTTTTAATGATGTTGACCTTTGTAAGAGAATAATTAGTGCCGGTTACAGGATACTATTTTATCCAAAAGCAAAAATCTATCATAAAATAGGAATAAGCATTTTAAAGGATAGGGTTAAAATGATTCGAGTATGGAACGAAGACTGTCTGAAGTATTTTGAAAAACACCATTACTTGGCTATATTACATTTCATATTAACTATTAGTTTGAGAATAACGGGTTTTTTTAGAGTAATTTTTACAAAATTATTATACTCAAAATGAGAATAGCTCTAGCTCAAATAGAGAGTAAACTTGGTGATCTCAAACAAAACATTGATACCCACTTAAAATACTGCACAGAAGCAATAAAGAATAAATGTGATTTGATTGTTTTTCCTGAATTATCTTTAACAGGTTATTCTCTTAAGGATTTAAATTATGAGGTAGCATTAAATCCCTATGAATCACGATTATTAAACCCATTAAAAAGAATTAGTTCTGAAATAGGAATTGTGTGTGGATTTGTGGAAGAAGATGATAATTATGCAGTGTATAATGCTGCTGCTTTTATGTATAAAGGAGAAATCAAACACATTCATAGAAAAATTTATCCCCCAACCTACGGGATATTTGAAGAAATGAGATATTTTTCAAGGGGGGCATCCTGTGATTCGTTTTTAATGGAAGACTTAAATCTGGGAATATTGATATGTGAAGATATGTGGCACATTTCTTTGCCTTATTTGCTTGCAGTCAAAGGTGCCAAAGTCATTATTGGGGTTGCGACTTCTCCAACAAAGATGTCTGTGAAAAGTGACAGTTTTCGAAACTATGAAATCAATTCCGAACATCATAAAACTTTTGCTCGTCTTCTTTCTGTATATGTGGTATTTTGTAATCGGGTTGGTTATGAAGATGGCGTCAATTTCTGGGGTGGAAGTGAAGTTGTAGATCCATTTGGGAATGTAGTGGCTAAAGGAGAACTATTTTCAGAAGATTTTATTTTTGTGGATATTGAATTAACAGAAGTTCAACGGGCACGCAGGTCTGCACGACATTTTCTTGATGAGGATCTTAATATAATGCATAGAAATCTACCAAAATATTGAAAAAATAAGTACTTATTGTAAAAAACACCCCTATACACCTCTGTTTTTGCATTTACTGAGAGTTTTTTTCTAATTATATTTGTATAGAGAAGTATAAAAGAAATGGAAGATGTCTTAACAAATAGAGAGAAAGAAGTCTTAAAATTTATTGTGGAAAACTTTATCAGGTCTGCAGTACCTGTGGGATCACGAGCTGTGTCTAAACAGAGTGACTTAAGTCTTTCCTCTGCGACAATTAGAAATGTAATGAGCGATCTTGAGGAAAAAGAGTTGATAAAAACTCCACATACCTCAGCGGGACGTATGCCTACTGACAAAGGCTATAGATATTATGTTGATACTTTAATGAACAAAGCAGAGCTTAAAAGTAATGAAATTAACACGATAAAAACTCAACTTCAAGAATCACTACTTGCAAAGTTAGATGATGAAGATTTCCTGTCGGAAACTTCAAGAATACTCGGACGAATAACACATCAACTGGCTATAGTAACTCAACCTTTCCTCAGTTCAGGTATTCTTGAAAAAATTGAGGTTATAAGTATTTCTTCCACTAAGCTTCTGGTTATTATAAGTATTAAATCCGGCTATGTTAAAACTTTGATTTTAGAAATTGATTCAGAAATTCAACGTTCTAAATTAGAGAGGCTTACATTATTTTTAAATGAACATCTTTCAGGTACAAAGTTAATACAGATAAGAGAATCACTTGGTGATATACTGAAAAACTTTAATGAAAATGAACCTGAACTTTTACAACTTTTTATTAATTCCGTTGATAAAATTTTTTCAGAAGAAGAAAAAGGTGGAAATGTTTTTATAGGTGGTGCTGGAGAGGTGGTTATGCAACCCGAATTTGGAGATCCTAAAAACTTCAAGAATATAGTAAATTTGTCTGAAGATAAAAATCTTGTTCTTCATATATTTCAAAACACAGCCGAAGACGATGAAGAAATATCTATCAGAATTGGCTCTGAAAATCTTGATAGGAAATTAAGAGACTATAGTATTATTTGTTCTACCTATAAGTTTGGTGATTTGAAGGGCAAGATAGGAGTAATTGGTCCTAAACGAATGAATTATGCTAAAATAGTTTCATTAATGGAATATGTATCAAAATTAATTTCTGAAATTTATATATAAAATTTATGGCTCACGAAAAGAAAACACATAAAGACCAGATGTCCAAACATAATGAATCAGAAGAGCAAAAGAATAATGCTTCAAAACAACCCTTTGATGAGCAACAACAGAACGCTCAACAAGTAACAGAAGAAAAAGGGCTTGATGTTACTTCCAGTGAAACCCTGAAGGAGGAAATTGAAAAACTTAAATCTGAATGTGAACAGTATAAAGATGCATACTTACGGAAAGCAGCAGATTTTGAAAATTATAAACGGAGGATGGAGGCGGAGCTTTCTAATTATATTAAATATGCCTCAGAATCGCTTATCAAGGAATTAATTCCTGTCTATGATGATATGCAGAGGTCTATGGTTTCGATTGAGAAAGGAGAAACAAAAGATTTTGACACGTTGCGTCAGGGCTTTACTTTAATCTTTGAAAAATTTAGAAAAATACTTACCAACGAAGGAGTAAAAGAAATTGATATAAAAGGTAAAGAATTTGATGTCAATCTTTGCGATGCATTATACCAGGAAGCAAGAGATGATGTTCCCCCCAATACAGTAGTTGACGTGGTTGAAAAGGGCTATTTGCTAAAGGATAAAGTTATCAAACATGCCAAAGTAATAGTGTCTACAGAGGCAAAGCAATAAGTATATGATGAAGCGAGATTATTATGAAGTATTAGGAGTCTCACGTTCAGCTACGTTGGACGAGATAAAATCAGCCTACCGTAAACTCGCAATGCAATATCACCCTGATAGAAATCCGGGGAATAAGGAAGCGGAAGAAAAATTTAAAGAGTGTGCTGAAGCTTACGAAGTATTATCTGATCCGGACAAAAGATCGCGGTACGATAGGTTCGGGCACCAGGGTGTAGATGCAACAGGGTTTCATGGATTTGATAATATCAACGATATTTTCTCACATTTTGCTGATATCTTTGGAGGATTTGGGTCCGGCAGTATATTTGATGAGTTTTTTGGAGGGTCATCAGCTCGTTCGAGACGACGTTCTACTGGTATTGATGGTAATGATTTGAAAGTTACAGTTAAACTTACGCTTGAAGAAATTGCTGAAGGTGTCGAAAAAACATTAAAAGTCAAACGTTACAAAGTATGTCCTTCCTGTCAGGGTACAGGAACAAAATCTGGAACTGGTTACAGAACTTGCACTTATTGTAATGGGACAGGTGAAATAAGGCAGGTAACCCGTTCGATGTTTGGGCAATTTGTAAATGTATCAATTTGTCCACAATGTAACGGTGAAGGGAAATTAATTAAAGATAAATGTCATCAATGTGCAGGTGAAGGTAGAGTAAAAACGGAAACAGTTGTAAAAGTTAATATTCCCGCTGGTGTTACTACTGGTAATTATATCCCCTTATCCGGTCAGGGTGATGCAGGTATAAGAGGCGGTGCTAATGGTAACTTACTTGTTTTTATTGAAGAAGAAAAGCATCAGTATTTTACAAGAAAAAATGATGATATTATATACGAGCTTGAAATAAGTCTGATAGATGCAATTCTTGGTGCAGAAGTTGAAGTTCCTACTTTAACAGGAAAAGCTAAACTTAAGATTGAGCCCGGTACTAAGTCCGGTACTATTTATAGGATGAAAGATAAAGGGATTAAACATCTAAGGGGAAGTGGTAGAGGTAGTCAATTAGTGAAAATTGATATTTTTATTCCAGCTAAGTTGAGCTCAAAAGAAAAAGAACTTTTAAAAGAACTTGCCAGATCGGAAAATTTTAAGCCCCCAAAAAATCACAAGAAACCTAAAGGAAACCTATTTGATTCTTTCTTTAGTCACTGAGTCCTTTGCTTGATTGAGAATAAAATGAAGCAGATCTTGAAGCCTGTGAGTTTCAGTTACTTCAATAAAAGAGTTCCTATCTCGTGTTAATGCTAACCAATTTGAAATTACTTTTATTTCATCAAGCTCTCTCTGTGTATAAGTGTGTTTTGCAAATTTGTTAATTGAAAAGAATAAGTATTCAATAGTATCAGTAAGTTCTTTAATTAGCAAATTAGAAACTTCCGCGGAACAGTTTGGAATGCAATACGTTTTTACCAATTTGCCATTCTGGATAAAAAACACTTCGCGCTTTGTAGATGAATCACATTTAATTATAAGTTTCTTATTATTAATTACAGAAGTAATAACTTTCTGAAAGCTTAAAACTTTTTCAAACTCTATTAGTTGGTTTCTGATTTCGGCTGCTTTTTCAAATTCAAGTCGTTGAGAACATTCATTCATCTTTGCCTTTAGAAGATTCAGGTATGACAAAGTGGCATCATTAACTATATATTTATGTGCTTTTTCTACTTCCTCATGGTAGGTTTTACTATCGATACTGGAGATACAGGGGGCATCACATTGATTGAGGTTATAATACATACAAACAGAATTATGAGGTGAAGGTTTAATTTTTTTATACTTACATTTTCTTAATCTAAAATTATTGTGAATTTCCTTTGCAATATTATTTGCTAAGATGCTTCCTGAAAAGGGTCCATAGTAAAAAGCCCCGTCATTTTCAATTTGATGTACCTTTTCCAGACGTGGGAACTCGTTTGTTACATCAAGTTTCAAAAACACCGATTTACGGAAGTTTTTAAGTGCTGTATTGAAACGAGGTTTGTGGTCTTTAATTAGTTTCGATTCAAGAATTAAAGCTGAGAGTTCTGAGTCGGTTACAATAAATTCCAGTTTTCTGATGTTAGCTATTAGTTTTCTAATTTTTGAAGGCATCTCTGAATTATGCCGAAAGTAGGAAGATAATCTTTCTTTTAAGTTTTTTGCTTTTCCGACATAGAGAACTTCACCTGACGAGCTTTTCATAATATATACACCAGAATCCTGAGGAATATCTTTGAGGTTAAGATTCAAGCGTTTTAGTGGCTGAGACGGATTGTCTCTTGTATAAATAGGTTTATGTTGAAAGCTGAGTAAATCTAATAGATGGTAAATTTTAAAGTTGTTATTCAATCTGTTGATAAAATGAATTAAGATTTCATAGGTTGTAATTGCATCATTGAGTGAGCGATGAAAGTTTCCATTATTGATACCAAGATAGGCAGCTACGTTTGCAAGGGACTTACTTTTTAATCTTGTTAGAAGTCTTCGTGCCAATTTACAGGTACAAAGCGTTGGAATCTTGAACTGTATAGAATTATTGACACGCTGAAATTCAGCTTTAAGAAACCTGTAATCAAAAGAAACGTTATGACCTACAAAAATCAAGTTCTTATTATCGCACTCTGAAAAAAAGTTAATAACATCTTCCGCAATTTCAGTAAAAGTAGGCATTTTTATAACGTCTTTATCGCTAATTCCTGTTAGAGTCGTAATTTCGCCTGGGATGTGCTGTAAAGGATTAACTAAAGTAGAATATTTTTTCAAAATCTTATAACTTTCAACTCTTAACAGAGATAATTCTATTATTTTGTTATTCAGTGGATTTATGCCGGTTGTTTCAACATCGCAAATAACAAAAGTACATTCTTCCAGTGTAGGATTGTTATATATCTGATTGTTCATAATATAGTGTAAGATAAACGGAAACGGCAAAATTTAAAATGATTTATTGTTTGCACAAACTAAAAATCTTTTGTTAGTTAATTATAATTTTTAAAGTACAAAAAATGTATATTGAATTTTAAGCAATTAGATAGCAAAAATGGATATATATCCTGAAAATATATTTTTTAGGTTATAGAGGTGAAGTTCAATTTTATGTGAGTAAGAGTTAAACACTCTTGTAAGGTTCTTTTGCCTTTCAGCAGAGGAAAAGAAAACAACTACCAAATTTATATATATTTTAATATTTTAATAGAAAAAGGGGTTCTTTCAAATGTATAAAAAGCTTACAACTTGCTTAATTATTCTATTAAGTTTTTCTGTATTTATTTCTTGTGTTAAAAGGGTAGAGAAAAAAAATTTACCACATTTTGACCCTCATACAAAATTTGAAACTCTATCTGGGGCTGATCCCTCTATTCCTGCAGAGTTAGGAGGTAATGGTTTCTCAGGAGAAGGATGGGAAACAAATGTCTCATATAATACTATTGGCTCAGACAATGCACAAAAAGGAGGAATCTTAATAATGCCCATTAGAGAATTTCCTTCTACAATTAGAGCTCATGGCGAAGGCGAAAATAATGATATTACTCGTATGATGCAGCGATTGATGTATGAAAGTCTATTGACACTTGATCCTATTACACGAAAATATGTACCACTTCTTGCTACCCATTGGAAAATATCACCTGATCATAAAGAGTTTAAGTTTAGAATAAATCCCAACGCAAGATGGGCTGACGGGACTCCAGTTACCGCAAATGATTTTGTTTCCACATTCAAGTTGAAAACAGATTCTGCACTTCGGATGCCTGATGTTGATATTTTCAGAGAATCTTATGAGCTGCCTGTTGCTGAAAGTAAATATATTGTTTCAATTAAAGCTAAGGAAGTTGGGTGGATGTATTTTGACTTGATTGCATTAATGAATATTCTTCCAGCACATTACCTTGATAAGATAGGAGGGACAGATTATGTTGAAGAATACAACTTTGATTACATTCCAGGTACAGGTCCTTATTATATTTTAAAAGAAGATATAAAACAAAATTCTTCAATTGTACTAAAGCGAAGGAGTGACTACTGGGGTGCTAAAGAAAGATTTGCAAAAGGATTATATAATTTTGATGAGATTAAGTTAACCGTTGTTACAGATGATAATCTGATGTTTGAAAAATTAAAAATAGGAGAAATTGATGTAGTTAATGTTGGTAGTTCTCGCCAGTGGTATGAAAATACTAACTTTGATGAAGTAGAAAGAGGTTTAATTCAAAAACAGGTTATATACACAAAAGCTCCCCCAGTGTTTCAGGGAATTGCTATGAATATGAGAAAAGCCCCTTTTGATGACATTAGAGTTCGAAAAGCATTCTGTATGCTCTTTGACAGAAAAAAGTTTAATGAAAAATTATTTTACAATTCTTATACACTTAATAACTCTTATTTCCCGGGTACGGATTTTGAAAACCCGCATAATCCTGTAATTAACTATAATCCGAAAGAAGCTGTTAAACTTTTAGAAGAAACAGGATGGAAAAGCAAAACAAATGATGGATATTTAATCAAAAATGGAAAGATATTTGAAGTTGATTTACCTTTTGATGGTGGTCCCGGTCAGGAAAAGTACCTTACAATATTTCAAGAGGATTTGAAAAAAGTTGGAATAAAACTAAATCTAAAACCTGTTGATGGTAATACTAAATTTACACTTGGAAATGAACGTAATTTTACTCTTTTGCCGGTTGCATGGGAACTGGATTTGAATCCAAGTATTGATATAAATTATGGGAGTACAACAGCGGATCAACCGAACTCACCTAATTTTCCCGGCTTTAAAATTTCTCGTATAGATACACTTGCAGATTTATATAATAAAGAGTTTGATTTTCAAAAACGTGCGGCTTATGTAAGGGAAGTTGATAGTCTTTTAGCTGTTAATTATCCCTACATTTTAATGTGGTATGGGCAGTTTTACAGATTGCTTTATCAGAATAAATTCTCCTACCCTGAGAGCGTTTTGCCTAAATATGAAAATTTTTGGGCAATAACATATCTCTGGTACTATGATAAGAATAAAGATGAAAAGCTGAAACAATGTCGTCTGGAAAAGAACTTAAGGATGGAGAAACTACCAGCAACAATAAACTATTGGAAGTAATTGAACTGTAGGGATTTATGGGTGAATATTTTCTGAGGCGTTTACTACTTCTTGTTCTAACTTTTTTTGGGATTACTTTTGTTACTTTTTTTATTTTACAGATTTCTCCGGGTGGTCCTATGGAACTTGAAATTATGAAATTACGAGGGGGGCAGACGGTTGGAGAAAGTGCTATCAGTGGACGAACTACCACTTATGAAATTCCTCAGTCTGTACTAAATGAGATGAAACGCTTTTATGGATTTGATAAGCCAATCCTTGAAAGATACTGGATCTGGTTAAAAAGTGTACTAACTTTTGATTTAGGTCGTTCATATAGTTTCAATCGTGAACCTGTCTGGGATGTTATAGTATCACGATTTCCTGTATCGTTGCGGTTTGGTGTTACAGGTTTTATACTTTCATATCTTATTTGCATTCCTCTGGGTATTTATAAAGCAGTTAAACACGGTAGTAAATTTGATATGTTGACTTCTGTGATAGTTTTTATTGGTTATTCAATCCCGGGCTGGGCTATGGGGGCTCTACTGTTGATTTTCTTTGGAGGTGGAAGCTTCCTTAGTATCTTTCCACTTGGGGGAATAGTTTCCGATAACTATGAAAGTTTAAGTCTTACCGGAAAAATTATTGACAGTCTTCACCATATGGTTCTTCCCGTTATTGCTTACATTATATCAAGTTTTGCAGTATTAACAATATTAACTAAAAACTCAGTCCTTGATAATCTCTCACGGGACTATGTTAGAACGGCTTATGCAAAAGGATTAACACCACGAGCCGTTTTACTAAGGCATGTTTTTCGAAATTCTTTGATTCCTATTGCAACTGGATTTGGACATTTCTTTTCTGTTTTACTTGCTGGCAGTGTTTTAATAGAAACCGTTTTTAATATTGATGGGATAGGTTTGCTTAGTTATAAAGCAATTCTTTATAGAGATTATCCTGTTACTATGGGTTTACTTGTAATTCAAAGTTTACTGGTAATGATTGGAAACATTTTTTCTGATATGTTATATGCTCTTGTTGATCCACGAATCAGATTTAAGTAAATGAAATGGTTATCTAAAATTTTAACCCCTGAAGGTTATCGAAGATGGCTTAGATTTAAAGCTATCAAGCGAGCTTATTATTCGTTAGTGATAATATTTGTTTTGTATCTATTATCATTCTTTTTGCCCCTATTAGTTAACAGAGATGCGTTATTAGTGAAGTACAATGGAAAGTTTTACTTTCCACTGTTTACCTATTACAAGGGTGAAGATTTCAATCAGTATGTAAAGACTTCTACTGACTCCATAGCACAACCACTGTTTGGAGAAGCAAACTATAGATTACTGAAGAAAGAATTTGCGAATGATAATTCAGACAATTGGGTTCTGTTACCGATAGTCCCATATGATCCTGAAGAGAATTTACTTGATGAACTGGAGGGAGTTCCTCCACACCCGCCCTCAGGGCACCATTGGTTAGGAACTGATGATAGAGGTAGGGATGTATTTGCAAGACTTGCTTATGGCTTTAAGATTTCGTTGACATTCTCGCTACTTGTGACTCTGGTTTCATTTATTATTGGAGTGATAATTGGAGGAGTGCTTGGGTTTGTTGGAGGTAAAACTGATTTGATAGGTGTCAGACTGATAGAAATATGGTCAACCCTTCCTTTTCTTTACATAATTATAATAATAAGTTCTTTTATGGGGGCAAGTTTTCTGGTGATGATTATTATTCTTACTCTTTTTAACTGGATGAATATCAGTTTTTATGTGCGTGGTGAATTCTATAGAGAAAAAGTTAAAGAGTACGTTTTAGCTGCACGCAGTATCGGGGTTTCAAGCAGGAGAATAATATTTAGACATATTTTACCCAATTCATTAACTCCTATTATAACTTTTATTCCTTTTTCTGTAGTTGGTAACATTACTTTACTGGTAGCACTGGACTATCTTGGTTTTGGTTTACCACCTCCGACTCCGAGTTGGGGGGAACTGGTAAATCAAGGAATGCACAATTTACATAATTGGTGGTTAGTTGTTTTTCCATTGATGGCTTTATTTTTAACTCTACTTTTAATTGTTTTTATTGGCGAGGGTGTAAGAGAAGCATTTAACCCAAGGGAAAAAATCGTGTTTCAATAATGTCATATTTGCTTGAAATAAAAGACTTAACAGTCAGTATACAGGCTGATACTTATCCCCGGAGAGAGGATAACCGTAATTTAACAGTCAATGTCATTGATAATTTGACTCTTGGTATTAAAACTGGTGAAATTTGTGGATTAGTGGGGGAGTCAGGTTCGGGTAAAACTTTACTTGCCTTTTCAATAATGAAACTTTTACCTGAACCTTTGATAAAAATAAGTTCAGGGGAAATAATTTTAAAAGGTACCGATATTTTGAAATTGAACTATGAGGCTCTAAGGAAAATAAGGGGAGGGGAAATTTCATTAATTTTTCAGGAACCTTCAAGTAGTTTGAATCCAGTCTTAAAAATTGGAACTCAATTAATCGAAGCAATTTCTCCTGAGGGTAATGCATACCAGGATAAGAAAGATTATGCTATTTCGCTGTTGAAAAGAGTTGGTATTCCGGAGGCTGAAAGTAGAATAAATTACTACCCTCATCAATTAAGTGGTGGGATGAAGCAAAGAATTATGATTGCAATGGCTATTGCACGAAATCCCTCATTAATTATTGCTGATGAACCAACTACTGCACTGGATGTAACAATACAGGCTGAAATTCTTGACCTCCTTAAGAACTTACATAGTGAACGCTCTGAATCTTCAATGTTATTTATTACCCATAATCTTGGGATTGTGAATCAGATATGTGATACGGTTAGTGTGATATACGGCGGAGAGATACAGGAAACAGCACCCCGAAAGGAATTTTTTTCAAACCCGCTTCATCCATATAGTCAGGGACTTTTGAACTCGTTACCTGATATTAGGAAAAGTAAAAGAACACCACTATCTCCAATTAAAGGTACAGTTCCAGCATTAGGAAAGTTTCCTATTGGTTGTAAGTTTGCTGACCGTTGTAACCGAGCATTAAGCATTTGTAAAAACGTAAAACCTGAAAGTAAACAATTTCAGAACAATCATTTTGTAAAATGTCATCTTTATTAATTACAAATGAAAATATTTATGAAATAAGAAATCTGAGCGTAAGATTTCCTTCACATCAGAGTATTTTAGGTTTTAAAACTAAGTATATTGAAGTCTTAAGCAGTATAAGTTTTGATGTGAAAAGAAACGAAATTTTGGGTATTGTTGGTGAGTCTGGTTGTGGAAAATCAACAATAGCAAAGTCGTTGCTTAGCTTACTTAAATTTGAAACTCCCTATGTAAAAATTGATGGTAGTCTTCAGTATAAAGGAAAAGATAGTGTAATTGAGATACTTAAGTGTTCGGAAAAACAGTTAGGATCTTTCAGAAAGGAAGTGCAAATTATATTTCAAGATCCAGCCACCTCATTAAATCCTAAATTAACAGTTGAGGCTATAGTAAAAGAACCGATGATAGTTCATAAAATTTATAAGGCTGTAGAGTTAGATAAGAAATTTTGTTTTTTACTTGAAAAAGTTGGATTGAATTCTGATCTTAAAAATAAATATCCTTACGAACTATCAGGGGGACAAAAGCAAAGGATTATGCTTGCAAGAGCATTGGCAACTAACCCTTCAGTTTTGATTGCAGATGAACCTTTATCAGCTCTTGATGTATCAATTCAAGCCCAAATTCTTAATTTGTTTGTTCAATTACAGAAGGAATTTAAGCTGACGATTATTATTATTTCCCATGATCTTTCTGTGATTAAATACTTATGCGATAGAATAATTGTGATGTATCTTGGGTCAATAGTTGAGATGGGAGAATCGGAAACTCTTTATAATACTCCCCTTCATCCATATACCAAAGGTTTAATTTCTGCAATCCCATCGGTTAGTAAATCTGCTTTGGGAAATAGTAATATAAGGTTAACGGGAGAGATTCCATCTTTGAGTAAAAAACCAGAAGGGTGTGTGTTTTATTCAAGATGTCCTTTAAAAGAAAAAATATGTAAAAGTTCTGTACCTGCTCTGGACGAGAAAAGGGATGCACAATGGGTTGCCTGTCATTTAGTATAATTACAAATTCTTTTACCTTAATGGCACAATTTTTGTTTCCCCTTGAAAATAAAATAATATTAAATTTATGACTTGATATATCTATAATATATACATATAATTTAAATATACATTAAAAATAAAATTAAGGGAGGTAAAAATGAAAAAACTTTTTTCTCTTGTTTTTGTTCTTTTGGTAGCAGGTAGTTTAAGCTCCCAGACCTGGCAGTTTGTTGGAGGTGCAACAGGATTAGGGACATTTCCGTCTGTTTCTGTATTAAACCCAACAACTGTTTTCCTTGCAGGGGGTCCTAATGGGGTCCCAGCTATAGTTCGTTCAACAAATGGGGGGGTAACATTTACACCAGTTGGAACTTCTGGTATTTCACTTGAGCTTTACTGCATTTGGGCTTATGATCTGCAAACAATTTATGTTGGTGATGGAGGTGCTTCAGGCGGAACAGGTGGTAATGCTAAAGTTTATAAAACAACAGATGGTGGAACAACCTGGACAACGATTCTCCAAACAGGTGGAACTGTTGGTTTTATCAACGGGATAGTGTTTTCTCGTTCTCTATCCAATATAGGAATTGCCCAGAGTGATCCCCCAACTAATACTACTTACTGGATTGCAAAAACTACAAATGGAGGAGGAAACTGGGTAGTTGAAAATCCACCTGCCTCAGGAGCTGCAAGTGCCCAGAATTCAATAGTGGTAATTGACCAGAATTTTTATGGTTTTGGTCTAAACGCAGCTCCCGCGAGATATGGAATTACAACTAATGGTGGTGCAAATTGGACATACGCAACGTTAGTTCCAACAGGAACAAGTGCTTTTGTGTCTGGCGCTGCTTTTAGTAACGACAAGTTAAATGGTGTTGCTTCTACCAGCACTACAACTAACATCATTTCTCGGACTACTAATGGGGGTACAACTTGGTTTTCTCAGACAGTTCCCAGTACTGTAACTGCTAATGGTTATGCTCTTTTCAAATGGGTACCTGGAACAAGTATTGTATATGGAATTGTTTCTTCAACCTCACAAGCCTCAAGTTTTAAGAGTACCAATAATGGAGCCACCTGGACTTCTCTGACATTGCCTTCAGGTCTATACAGTTTTACACATATGGACCTGGTTTATGTCAGTGGTACTGTGTATGCGTATGCGGTAGCTGCAGATGGTAGTGTGATTAAATTGGTCGATGTTATTGTCGATGTCAAGAATCCTGCAAATAATGTACCGGGTGAATATAAATTGATGCAAAACTATCCAAATCCATTTAATCCAATTACAACAATCAACTATTCAATTCCTGTTGGTGGCAAGGTAACAATCAAAGTTTTTGACCTGCTTGGTAAAGAAGTTGCTGTTGTAAAAGATGCAATTGAGCCGGCTGGTGAACACAGTGTATCATTTGATGCAAGTAACCTTTCTTCTGGTGTGTATTATTATGTAATGACTGCAGGCAACTTTACAGATACGAAGAAAATGGTAGTAGCTAAGTAATATTTTGTATATACCAGTAGCAAATTTCAGGGCTGGTCGAAAGATCAGCCTTTTTTTATTGATACCAAATTTTGCATATTCCTTTAAATATAGATTTCCTATATTTGTAAGGAACTGAAAGAGAAAAATTTTTGTTTGCTCAGGACTAATATACATCTTGAACCTATTGCGGAATATGTAGAACCGTTAAGCACACTCCCTATTTTTTTGCCTTCTACTTGCCATTGCACTGAATATTTAAATTTTGAAAAAATAGTAGAAAATTTTAATAGAAAATACTTACCACAAACAACAGGAGTTGAAAATGTATAATTTTGTTTCTCTAAATGTAAAGTGTCCACTTTGTGGGACGTCTTTGATGGACCCGGAGCAGCTGGTAGACAATGAACCCAGTATAAAACTTAAAATAGAAGTTGAGAATAAGATAGGAACTATTAATCTAAGTTCCATATATGGAAGCTACAATTACGTTTGTTCATTTGAAGTCCCAGAAAATGCTATAGCAACTTTTATTTGCCCGAGTTGTAATCAGGTTATTAATAGCAAAGTAGTAGTTGCGATTGGTACAGGTCCAAATCCAGTTATCTTTCAAACTAATCCTGATTTGAAGCGCAATAAATGGGGATATTTAGAAGTAAATCCTGAAACTATGGAGACATCAAAAGAATTTGTTTATGCAGGTGGAGATATAGTAACAGGTTCCGCAACAGTTATTCTTGCGATGGGTGCTGGTAGAATAGCAGCGAATGCTATCCACAAGAAACTCTCGCAACTGCCGTAGTTTCTAACCGTTTAAATATTCAGTAACTGACAACAATAACTAAAAACAGATATGCGAGTATCAAGAATTCCTAAAAAGAGAATTTTAGAGGTCACAACTGATGATGGAATTAACATTAGTTTGTTAGAGCCTGTAATAAAAAAATACAAAAATAAAAAAGGGAACCTTATTCCCCTCTTACAGGCCGCCCAGAACTTGTATGGTTATATTCCACCTCAGGCATTCGAAAAAATTTCTCGTGAAACCGGGTTGAAGATAAGTGATATGTATGGTGTGGCAACATTTTATGCCCAGTTTAGGCTTAAGCCGGTTGGTAAACATATTATTCGTGTCTGTCATGGTACAGCCTGTCATGTGCAAGGAGCTTCTAACATTACAGAAGAATTGATGAGTTTTCTTGAGGTTAAAGATGGAGAAACTACTAATGATAGGTTATTTACTCTTGAGTCTGTTGCTTGTTTAGGGTGTTGCTCACTGGCTCCTGTAATGATGATAGGGGATGAAACCTATGGGAAATTAAACAAGAAAAAAGCAGTAGATGTAATTAAGGATTTGAGAAGAAAAGAATCACTGAAACAAAAAACAAAGTTAATAGAAAACACATCTAAGAACTAAAGTTTAATTGAAATGAAAACACAGGTAATAGTCGGTTTAGGTAGTTGTGGTTTAGCAGCTGGAGCAGGAAAAGTTTATGAGGAAATAAATCGTATTAAAGAAGCAGATGGGCTGGATTTTGAATTAAGGAAAACCAGTTGTATTGGAATGTGTTTCCGGGAACCTCTGGTAGAAATAATTGATGAAACGGGTTCTTATCTATATGGGGATGTAGATGTTAAAAAAGTTGATGAAATTATTGACAAACATATTCTGAAATATTCTCCTGTTAAGGAATACATTGTTAAATCAGATGTCTTGGAAACGCCGTACAAGGATTATTTCGAAGGACAAGTAAAGATTGTTTTAAGAAATTGTGGATACATTGATCCTGAGTCAATAGATGAATATGAACGGAGGGATGGTTATAAAGCAATTAAGAAGATTGCCCGGGAAAAAATCAGCGTTCACGATGTAATTAAAACTATTCTTGATTCTGGACTTCGTGGACGTGGGGGGGGTGGTTTTCCTACAGGGTTAAAATGGAAGTTTGCCAATAATAACCGAGCTGATGAAAAATATATTATTTGCAATGCAGATGAAGGTGATCCCGGCGCATTTATGGATAGGTCTGTATTGGAAGGGGATCCGCATTCGGTCCTTGAAGGAATGATTATTGGAGCTTATGCTATTGGAGCTTCATATGGTTATATCTATTGTAGAGCAGAATATCCTTTAGCAGTAAAGAGATTAAATATTGCAATCAGACAAGCACGTGAACGTGGCTATCTTGGGACCGATATTCTTGGTATAGAAGGATTTAATTTTGATATAGAAGTAAAAGAAGGGGCTGGTGCTTTTGTGTGTGGAGAAGAAACGGCACTTATAGCATCTATCGAAGGTGAACGGGGTATGCCAAGAAAACGACCACCATTTCCTGCAGTATCAGGTTTGTGGAGAAAACCTACCAATATTAATAACGTAGAAACCTATGCAAATATTCCTTGGATTATATTGAATGGGGCTGAAGCATACACTAAGTATGGTACTGAAAAAAGTAAAGGGACAAAAGTGTTTGCTCTAACAGGTAAAATTAAAAATGGTGGGTTAGTTGAGGTCCCAATGGGGATTACGATAAAAGATATCATATATAAACTGGGAGGAGGTATAATTGGAGATAAAAAATTCAAGGCTGTGCAATTAGGCGGTCCTTCTGGTGGCTGTATTCCGGAATATTTATCTGATACAATTGTTGACTATGATTCTGTAACAGCAACAGGGGCTATTATGGGCTCTGGGGGAATGGTAGTAATGGATGAAACAACCTGTATGGTGGATGTAGCAAGGTTTTTTCTTGATTTTACCTATAAGGAATCTTGTGGCAAATGCACATTTTGTCGTATAGGAACAAAACGAATGCTTGAAATTTTAACAAGAATTACCGAAGGGGAAGGCAAAGAAGGAGATATTGAAAGGCTTGAAGAACTTGCTTATCAGATAAAAGATGGTTCATTGTGTGGACTTGGACAAACAGCTCCAAATCCGGTTCTGACAACAATAAAATATTTTAGAGATGAATACGAAGCTCATATTCGTGATAAAAAATGTCCAGCCTTAAATTGTAAAAAACTTCTGACTTATGAGATTATTGCTGATAAATGTACTGGTTGTATGGTGTGTAAACGAGGTTGTCCTGTAGAAGCGATTGAAGGAGAAAAAAAGTTGCCCCATTTTATTAAACAAGATCTTTGTATAAAGTGTGGTGATTGCTATGCAAAATGTAAGTTTGATGCAATTATAATTTATTAAAATTAAGTAAACTCTTGCTATGGATAAACTGAATATTATACTAAATGGTAAAATTGTTCAAGGGTATAAAGGAGAAACAATTTTAGAACTTGCCCGAAGAAATGAAATAAACATTCCTACCTTATGTAATGATCCTCGATTGGAACCATTTTCGTCCTGTTATGTTTGCGTGGTTGAAATTGAAGGGATGAAAGGTTTACAACCATCTTGCAGTACCAAGATTACAGAGGGTATGCGCATTCGTACCGATACTGAAAGAGTAAAGAAATCAAGAAAGTCTGCATTAGAATTATTGTTAAGCAATCATTATGCTGATTGTGTAGCTCCGTGCAAGTTGACCTGTCCTGCAGGTGTAGATGTACAGGGATACATATCATATATTAACAAAGGGATGTATAAAGAAGCAGTGGCTCTGATAAGAGAAACCAATCCACTGCCAGCGATTTGTGGGAGAGTTTGTGTTAGACCCTGTGAAGTAGCCTGTCGCAGAAACCTGATAGAAGGTAAAGGTGTTGGTATTGATTATCTAAAAAGATATGCAACAGACAGAGAATTTGAATTAGGTGAATATATCCGGCCTGAAGTAAAATCTTCAACAGGTAAACGGGTTTGTATTGTTGGTGCAGGCCCTGCTGGATTAACCTCAGCCTATTACCTGGCAATAGAAGGTCATGAAGTAGAAATATTAGAAGCAAATTCTTATGCCGGTGGAATGTTACGTTACGGTATTCCCCCTTATAGATTGCCAAATGAAATTATTGATAGGGAGGTTAAGTTCATAACAGATCTTGGAGTAAAAATAAAATATAATCATAAATTAGGAGAAAATGTTAGTTATAAAGAACTCAAAAATAAATATGATGCATTTATTATAACAATTGGTTCACAGATTGGTACTACGATAGGGTGTGAAAACGATAAGGCTGAAAATGTATTAAGTGGGATTGATTTTTTAAGAAATATGGAAATGACAGGACAAAGATATGACTTCAGTGGTAAAAAAGTTGCGGTCATCGGTGGTGGGAATACAGCAATGGATTGTTGTAGAACAGCTATCAGATGTGGAGCTGATAAGGTATATATTATATATCGTAGAACAGAAAAGGAAATGCCTGCCAATCCAATTGAAATACATGAATCTAAATTAGAAGGAGTTGAATACCTGTTTTTGACAGCACCTGCGCGCGTAAATGTTGATGAGAAAGGGCGCTTGAAATCACTTACCTGTTTTAAGATGCAACTTGGTGAACCGGATGCCTCCGGACGTCGTCGCCCAATCAAAATTGAAGGTTCAGAATTTGATTTAGAGCTTGATTATATCCTTGCAGCTATTGGGCAGAAGACAAATGTGAACTTTCTTGATGATATAAACCAAAATTCTGAGGAGAAATTTGTACTTAATAAATGGGGTGACATCCAAACTGACAAAGTAACTTTACAAACTTCAATTAAAAACATCTTTGCTGCCGGGGATGCTGTTACTGGACCTGCTACCTTAATAGAAGCAATTGCTCAAGGTAGAAAGGCGGCTAAAAGCTGTCACCAGTATCTTATTGGAGAAGAAGTAAAGGGAGAACCGTATGAATTTATAAGTCGAAAAGATAATTTTGAGAAGCAGCAACCTACTGATTATACAGATTATTATGTACATCAAGAGAGAGAAGAAATGCCAACTCTTCCTGCTGATAAAAGAAAAAATTTTGATGAAGTAGAATTGGGGTATACTGATGAGCAGGCATATAATGAGACTTTAAGATGTATGGAATGTGGGTGCAACGAATATTACACCTGTGACTTAAAAAAATATTCTACAGAATACGAGGCTGTACAAACCAGCTATAATGGAGAATACAAGAAATATGAAATTGATTTTCGCCACCCATTTGTGGAGATTGATAATAACAAATGTATTCTTTGCTCCCGCTGCATAAGAATTTGTAGGGAGGTTGTTGGTGCAGCTGCACTGGGGCTGGTTAATCGGGGCTTTGAAACTTATGTTGCACCAAGCGGACTTGGCTCGCTTATTGAAACTAATTGTGAGTCCTGTGGAATGTGTATTACAGCCTGTCCTACTGGTGCAATGTCAGAAAACTTTACTTTTAAACCAGGTCCTGTTAAGTTAGCGTCGTTTAATACTATTTGCAACTATTGTTCAACAGGCTGTGAAATAATCTTGCACCATACAAATGGATTCTTTATGAAGGCAACTGGTGCAAATGGAACTATAAATAGCGATGGTCTTCACTGTCGGTTTGGCAAGTTTGGTTATAAGTACCTTAATGATAGCAAAAGAATCACAAAGCCATTGTTAAAAACAAAAGATGGATTTAAGGAAATTACGTTTGAAGAAGCATTTGAAATTATCTTGAAGCGAATAAAGGCAACTGAACCTGATAAGAACATACTTTTTGCTGGTGCTCGCTTAACCAATGAGGAGTTATATTTAATTCAGAAGTTTGCACGTGCAGGGCTCAAAACCAATAATATAACAAGTTTTCATTATTTAGGTCGAGGTGATGGCTATAAATACGCAGTACGTGATAATGTGCCATTTGAGAAAATAGGTGAGGCTAATAGAATCTATGTTTTAGGTTCTGAAACAAATTATGAAAATGGTGTTGTAGGAATGATGATAAATAGAGTCCATTCACAGCGAAATGCGAAAGTCTCGGTAATAACCAAAAATGAAAATGACAGAATGATTCATAAAGTTGATCGTGTGTTATTTGTCAATTCATATTATTATTTTCTAAAAGCAGTAAATCATCATATTTTATCAAACGGTCTGGAAAACAGATTATTTATAAACGATAATGTTAGCGGATTTGACGAATACAGGCAAAAGTTACTTACAGAAGATTTCAATAACCTGGTTAAATTATCAGGAGTATTTTTTGAAAAACGTTTGATTGACTTTGTTACTGAATTCAATTCTGAAATGAAGGCAGTCCTTGTGGCTTCCGAAAAGCATCTCTCATCTAACGCAATAAAAGAACTTTTCAATCTTGCATTGATAACAGGAAAACTTGGTAAGAGTGCTAGTGGATTAATAATATTAAAAGAGAAGAATAATTCTCAAGGACTTTTCGATATGGGTATTTCACCTGAGATTGGAGTTGGTACGGTAAATATTAAGGACCCCATATTGATGGAAAGAATGAAGACATTATGGAAAGTCAAAAGTCTTCCCGAACTTGTTGATGTTAATATTTGGAACTCGTTTAAAGAAGGAAAGTTCAAGAACATATTTATCTTTGGAGAGGATCCCATAGGGTGTGCTATTAACAGGGGGGAAATTAAAAATTATCTTGAAAAAAAAGAATTTCTTGTTGTTCAGGATTATTTTATGACTGAGACAGCCCAGATGGCAGATTTAATTCTTCCGTCCTCATTACCCTTTGAGATAGGAGGTAGTTATTCCAATACTCAAAAATATGTTGTGACATTTGAGGCTGAAGTTGATTCTAAAATTTCACTTAAAAGTTATGAACAGGTAATGGAGTTAATGAAAAGACTGGGAGTAGAGTGTAAATTAGATTATACACACAATATAACACTGGAAATATCATCTCTTTTATCCCCCATAGCAACAACAGATATTGATAAAAAATACCATCTTGAACATACTACAGAAGATAATCAGTTTTGGAAATTTAATTATGGATGTGATTATTTAGTTAAAAGATTTGAAGAAAATTTTTTATCTTCGTTTGAAAATAATTAATTAAAATTATATAACTATGGATAAATTCAAAAACGCAGACGAAATTTTAGATTTTGCAATTGAAAAAGAGCAAGAGGCGGTAAATTTTTATACCAGACTTGCTAATAATGCACGAAATGAAGAGATGAAACAAGTGTTTGAACAATTTGCACAGGAGGAGGTTAATCATAAAATGCGATTACAAAAGATTAAAGATGAAAGAAGTTTTGTGTTTTCAGAGGAAAAAGTTATGGACCTAAGTATCAGTGATTATGTAGTACCTACAAAAATAACTCCAGATATGAGTTATCAGGATATTCTGGTGGTAGCAATGAATCGAGAAAAAGCTGCTTTCAAGTTGTATATGAAGTTAGCATCGCAAGTTGAAGATGCAACTATGAAAGACCTCTTTCTTTCACTTGCTCAGGAAGAATCGAAGCATAAACTGAGATTTGAACTTGAATATGATGAGTATGTCCTGAGAGAAAATTAGCCAATTTTAATCATTAATATTTAACAGAATAAAATGGGCCAAAGTTGGATACCAAATTTGGCCTTTTTTAATGCAGGTTTAGTTCAGTATTTTAATATAGTTTGTATTCCATTAAGAAAATCACGTTATGAAAATAGTATTTGTTAGTACTTATCCACCACGAAAGTGTGGTATTGGCACTTTCACAAACAATCTTGTTAAAGCAATAGCCGAGAACTTCAAGGTTCGAGATATCAGTAACAACATTGACATAATTGCTATTGATGATCAAGGACAATCATATAATTACCCCTCAGAAGTAAAAAGAGTTATAAGACAGAATGAAATTAATGACTACATTAATGCTGCTCAAAACATTAATTATAGCGGGGCGGATATATGTTTTATTGAACATGAGTTTGGGATATTTGGGGGTGAAAGCGGTGTTTATATATTAACTTTAATTAATAGATTAAAAATTCCGCTAATTGTTACATTGCATACTGTTTTACGAGAACCTTCTTTTACTCAAAAAGCTATTATTCAGAAAATTGGGAAACGGGCTGATAAAATCATAGTGATGAGTCGTCGTGCAATGGATTTTCTTGAAAGCGTATATCAAATACCTTCAGAAAAAATTACTATTATTGAACACGGAGTACCTTCTGTAAAGGTTTTGCATCCTGACACTGTACGAAAAAAATTCAATCTGGAAAATAAAAAAATCCTTCTTACTTTTGGGTTAGTAAGCAGAAACAAAGGTATAGAGACCGTTATAAAGGCACTTAGATACGTTGTGGATAAACATAAAGATGTCCTTTACATTGTTTTGGGAACTACACATCCTGTTGTGCTTCGGACATATGGTGAAGAATATAGAGAGTATCTTTTAAGGCTGGTGAAAGAATATAAACTTGAAAACCATGTAACTTTCTATAATACCTTTGTTACAGATGAAAATCTAATGGAGTTTTTAATGGCTTGTGATTTGTATATAACCCCCTATCTTAATGAGGCACAAATTACAAGTGGAACTTTATCATATGCAATTGGTGCTGGCGCTGCGGTAATTTCAACACCATACTGGCATGCTCAGGAATTACTTGCCGACAACAGAGGTAGGCTTTTCAATTTTAATGATCATATACAACTTGCTGAGATTCTTAATGAACTTCTTGACAATCCAGAGAAAATAGAACAGATGAAAAGAAATGCCTTTATATATGGGCAAAAATTAAGCTGGAACAAAATAGGATATGAATATATAAAGCTTGCTGAGACCTGTATTTCTACTCATGTAAAAGTCCCGCTTGAAGAAACATATCTTTTTGATCCCCAACTCTTGCCTGAATTTACGCTTAGTCATATCTTGAGACTAACTGATGATACCGGAATTGTTCAACATGCAAAATATGGTATACCTAATTTGAAAGAAGGTTATTGCCTTGATGACAACTCAAGAGCGCTTTTATTAGCTTTAAAAGTATATGATTTAACAAAAGATAATACAGCATTTAAGTTGATGCCTATTTATTTAAGTTTCATCCACTATATGCAAAATGAAGATGGAACATTCAGAAACTTCTTGAGTTTCAACAGACAATATCTTGATGAAATTGGCTCTGAAGATTGTTTCGGAAGAACTATCTGGACGCTGGGCTATCTAATAAATAAATCTCCAAATGATGCATATCACCAATTAGGAAAGGAGATTTTCAATTTATCTCGTGATAAGTTTAATTTACTCAAGTTTCCTCGGGGAATTGCAAATACTATAATAGGTATATCATATTATCTTAAAATTTTTCCAACAGATGATTTTTTGTTAAAAACATTATATGATCTCAATAATAAAATGGCTGCTATGTTTGAAGCTCATAGTGATACAAACTGGAAATGGTTTGAGGATTCGTTAACTTATGATAATGGAATTTTGCCTTATGCTCTATTTTGTTCAATGGGAGTATATAAGGATGAAAAAATAATATCAATTGCAATAGAAAGTGCAAAATTCCTTGAATCTGTAACAATGAGAAAAGGCTATTTAACTCCTGTTGGAAGTAATGGCTGGTATATTAAAGGCGGGAAATGTGCAGAGTTTGCACAACAGTCAATAGATGTAATGTCTATGGTCTTGATGTTTAATGAGGCTTATACAGTAACAGGAAATAAAGAATATCTTAATAAAATGTTTAAATGTTATATGTGGTTTTTGGGTGAAAATGATTTGAATATACCTCTATATGATTTTGAAACGGGCGGATGTAATGATGGGTTGGAGAAGTTTGGGGTCAATAGAAATCAGGGTGCTGAAAGTACAATTGCATATTTAATTTCATACCTTACAGTTCTAAATACTATTAAACTTGAGTATGAATATGAAAATAATTGATAGCAATTTAGAACCGTATGTAGAACGCTATCTTCATAATCCTATATTAACTCCTGCTGATGTCCCCTACAGAGTAGCAACAGTCCATAATGCTGCGGTGGTTAAAGTAAATGGTACGTATATTATGATATTTCGCTCTCATCTTCATAATGGGCGAAGCATTCTCGGAAAGGCTGTGAGTAAGGACGGTTATAAATTTGATGTTGCAGATGAGCCTTTTATGGTCCCTTCTGAAAAAGGTGAGGCAAGATTGTATGAAGAGTACGGGATTGAAGATCCTCGAATAACAAAAATCAATGATGAGTTTTATATAACTTACAGTGCATATTCAAAATATGGGGTAAGAATCGGGCTTGCCCGCACCATAGATTTTCAAAAAGTTGAGAGACTTTCTTTTATTACTACTCCAGACCATAGAAATGTGGTTTTGTTTCCAGAAAAATTTAGTGGTAGATTTGTACGCCTGGATCGTCCTCATACAAATATACAAAAATGGAGTATATGGGTATCTTATTCATATGATTTAATTCATTGGGGAGATTCTCAAATTATTATTGAACCCGAAGCCTATCACTGGGATGAAATGAAAATAGGTCCTGGGGCTCCACCCATAAAAGTAGCTCAAGGATGGCTTAATATCTTTCACGGAGTATTTCAGACTATGTCCGGTAGTGTTTATCGACTGGGCGTGGCATTACATTCTTTAGAAAACCCTTCTCGGATTCTTGGCGTAAGCGATCAGTGGATATTGCAACCTGAAGAACAATACGAAAGAGTTGGATATGTCCCGAATGTGGTTTTTACTTGTGGAGCCATATTAGAAGATGATGGAACTATAAAAATATATTATGGTGCTGCTGATACTGTAATGTGTCTCGGGATTGCAAAAGCTACGACTCTAATTGATTTATGCCTTAATTCATCAAGGAAGCCGTTATGAAGATAGCAATGCTTGCACCTGTAGTTTGGCGAACACCTCCACGAAAATATGGTCCCTGGGAACAAGTTGCATCAAATCTTACTGAAGGACTTCTCAAAAGAGGAATTGATGTAACTTTATTTGCAACAGGAGACTCAATAACTTCGGGTAAACTTGATTACATTATTGAGAAGCCTTATGGTGAAAATCCTGAAATGGATCCTAAAGTCTGCGAATGTTTACATATAAGTTATGTAATGGAAAAAGCGAACCACTTTGATATAATTCATAATCACTATGATTTTCTTCCTCTTACTTATTCTAAACTAATAGATACGCCGCTTTTGACAACGATACACGGGTTTTCTTCTCCTGCTATTATTCCTGTATATAAAAAATATAACAGTAATACTTTTTATGTATCTATAAGTAATGCTGACAGAAGTCCAGAATTACAATATGTTAAAACTATTTATCATGGTGTAAACGAAAAGTTATTCACATTCAATGCTACTCCTGAAAATTATCTCCTGTTTTTTGGGAGAATTCATAATGATAAAGGAACTTATGAAGCAATACAGATTGCAAAAGCAGTTGGGAGAAAACTAATCATATCGGGACTGATTCAGGATGAACAGTATTTTAAAGAAAAGGTAGAACCTTTTATCAATGGTGATGATATTGTATTTGTGGGAAATTCAGGACCGGAACAGCGAAATAAATTACTGGGCGGAGCTTATGCTCTACTGCATCCGATAAATTTTAAAGAACCGTTCGGATTAAGTGTGGTTGAGTCCTTATTTACTGGTACACCTGTGATAGCATTTAACAAAGGTTCTATGTCTGAGCTAATTATTGATGGAAAAACTGGATTCCTTGTAGAAAGTATTGAAGAAGCTATTAATTGTATTGATGATATAAAAATGATTGATAGGAAATATTGTTATGAATATGCAATGCAACACTTCACACTTGATAGGATGGTGGATGAATACATTGAAGTATATAAATATGTACTTTCTAATCAAGAGCGCCCATAACTTTTTTTAGTTCAATAGTGGCAAAACTTGTAGCATAATCCGAGGAGGAATAAGGTATGATTAACAAATCGTTGTGCAGTAAAGCCCCACAGCTATATACAACATTTGGTACGTAGCCTTCGCGTTCTTCTTCTGTAGGAACGATAAGAGGTTCTTTTAGTCTTGCGAGCAGCTTTTGTGGTTTATGTAAATCAAGTAGGATTATTCCAAGACAATATTTTCTCATAGGGCCTACCCCATGTGTTAAAACTAACCATCCTTCATCTGTTTCTATAGGGGAACCAGCGTTACCAACCTGCACGAATTCCCAGGGAAATTCAGGTTTTTGCAGGAGAAAAGCACTTTCCCATAAAGTTATGTCATCGGAAAGCATTATATACTGATTCATTCCATCAATTCTTGATAACATTGCATATTTATTGTTAATTTTTTTAGGGAATAATGCAAAGTTTTTATCTTTTGCACATTCACCGTGCAAAGGAAGATTTCTAAAAAGATAAAAGTCTTTTGTTTCAATTATTTTAGGAAGGATTGTGGTGCCATCAAAAGCTGTATAAGTTGCATAATATGTGAATTCACCATTTTCTTCCTCAAATCTCACGAACCTTGCATCTTCAATCCCTTTACTTTCTGTCCGAGAAACAGGGAAGATAACCCGTTCCGAAATATCAGTATCCTGTGAAAAAGATAAATCATAATGAGATCTTGCAAGCCAGAGCATTTTGGCTACGGAACGTTCATTTTCCAGATTTAAGGTTCTATTTTTCCTAACATTGCTAATTGCATTTTTTAGTTGAGTGTAATAAAATACATTTCCCAACATATCAAGTATCTCAGATGAAACATCATTCTTAATATTATGCTCCTTCATTAAATTCATAAAATTTTTTTTGTCATAAGCGTATCCCTTGATGACCTCAGCTTCTCCAATATAATTACCCTGTGGATCAAGTGTAATATTTCCAGTACTATCGATAATGCCGCTCCTGAAAACAATAGATGAAATATGGCTTTCCCCTGTTGCGCGCAAACTAATTATTATTCTCTTTTGACCCTCTTCGAGATTGGATTGATTGGGATGAGGGACAATGGAGGGATTATATAAAGCAGCAGATTCAATAGAATATTCCATAGTAAAGTAGGAACCGATCAAGAGTTTTTTTGTCTGGCTTAATCCTTCGAGTTTCTCTCGTGAAAGTTTGACTGAACCTACCGTTGTAGCAAAATTCTTTTCAAAAATCCTTGTGATATTTCTGTGTCGTTTAGCAAATTCTCTAAGAACGTTTGTTAAGTTTATCTCAGCTTCCTCATCACTCATCGACATCACTTTGTTAATAATAAATTCTGATTTTATTAATTCGTGGCTAAAGTATCTTGTAATTACCCGCTTGTTATTCGGATAAATTTTCAAGGGGAGCCTATTAACTTTAAGTCTCATATCTAAAAAATTTAAAGGTCAAATATACTATAAAATATTTTTAAAAATAAATACTAAATACTGGCCAAATAATAGAAGAACCCGAAATATAAAACTTTCGGGTTCTTTGAGAAATTAAAGAATTATCTCCCAACCTGATCAAGGTATTCTTTTTTAGCTAAAAGGGCTTCTTTAGATTCTTGATGTTCGGGGAGAAGGACGATTGCATCAGTAGGGCAGGATGCTATGCATTGGGGTTCATCATAAAATCCGACACATTCTGTACATTTCTCCGGAACGACATAAGTATAGTCATCAGATAAAGCAGGAAATTCTTTATCGCCAATTTTATATGGCTTTCCAGCTTCATAAATTGCATTGTTTGGGCATTCTGCCTCACAGGCTCCACAAGCAATACATTCTTCAGTTATCTTTACAGCCAAGTGTAAATGCTCCTTTAATTTTAATAATTAATCATATAAAAATAACTAAATTAATTTCATCTTGAAATGCAGAAATTATTCTACCAGTTATATTTTATAATTATTTCAGCAATATCATTTTCTTTACTTCGCTATAAGAGGTTGCTTCAAGTCGGTAGAAGTAAATCCCGCTTGGCAATTCTGTTGCATTAAACTCCACTGCAAATCGACCTGGCGTTATAAGGTTATTATAGAGAGTTTTTATTTCCTGTCCCAGAGCATTATAAACAATAATTTTTACAAAACCGCTTTGAGGTATATCAAAGTTTATCTTTGTTACGGGGTTAAATGGATTCGGATAATTCTGATATAATTTATATACCTCTGGAATTTCTGCCCCGATTTTTGTTATACCAACACTGGCTGTATCATAATAACAAACTTCATTAATTGGGTTATGCAGGGTTACTGTAAAGCTGGGATTATAGCCTGTATATGAGCCATTTCCACCTCCGACCCACCTGTTGAAATAGTATGTATAGTTATTGTATTGTACCTGTAACGGTGATACGCTAACGTTTACTGTTGAAGCCGAATCATAAAAAGCATTTCCGTTTGTGATTGTAACAGGTAGTCCGGAAGGGTTAGTATAAGTCAGCAGTCTAAATTGTGTTTTGTAATAAGCCGTATATGATGAAATATTTGAAGTTACAGTAATGTTTTGTGAGGTATCACCACTATTACTCCAGTTTTGAAAAACATATCTGGTTGCTCCAAATGTTTGAGGAGAAATTGCAGTTAAATTGTGAGTAGAACCCAAATCCCATTCAAAAACTTTTGAACTGATGTATTGTACGTTGTCTACTTTAAATGCCAGTTGTGAATTATTTGTTCTTACTGAAACATAGTTTTTACCTACAAGATAATCAATTGCTGTCTGATGAGTTTTACCGTTTCCATCTGTTCCCGTAACTATCACTTTATATTTTCCAGTAGGCACAGATGGAGCAGAATTTACTACGAGGGTAACCGAATCCGGGAAATTACTAATTGTATTGCCGTTAGGAAAAGAAGTAGTAATTCCAGCATTCGAGGGGACAATGGTCGTGGTGAGGGTTACAGTTTGATTGTAGCCCTGAGCTACATTGGGAATACTGATCTTGAAAGTTCCGGACGCTGACTGTCCCTGAGTAACTGATTTAAAAACAGGATACGAAGTGAGAGTGAAATTTTGAGTTTTCTTTGCTGCATTTAAAATTTCTCGGGTTAAATTATCCTGAACAAAAACTACAGTACTCATTTCTGACCAGTTCCATATTGGGTCTTTCTTATATCTATATTCAACTGTGCGAACATCTCCTGGATTTAAAGTCATAGGAGTTCCGTTGCCTGACGGATACATTTTTCTCATAACCCAATAGAAATCAGTTTCACCATTAGTCCCGGGAGGATATGAATAATGAATGTGATTTTCTACTAATACAATATGTACGCTTACGTCTGGATTGGAGAGCATTGTTTCACAATATATTTTTGCACGGACAAGCATACTATCAGTAGAATAACTACTATCAGTAACAATAATTGTAACAGGACTTAATATGGGATTACGTTGATTATAATAAGCTTGTAATGTGCTCTGGTTATATGGGGGGAGTACAGTAATCAGTCCATCAAATCTTGCCTCTGGAATTGAATTAATTCCGTAGTAGGTTCTACGGGTTGTATTGTCAGTAGGGTTATATAAATACATAGGGTCATTTCCTGGAGCAGGCCAATTCATATGATAACCAATTGCTGTGATTCGTTCTGGATTCTGTGCGTTCAAAAATGCTGTCATAATTGGATTATTAGAAGCGCAGGGAGCACAGGTTGCACTTGTGAAGAATTCTACCAGTATCATTCTATCTCCTGAAAACCCATTCCTGATTGTGATAAAAGTAAAGATTAAAATAAAAATTATGTAATACTTTTTCATAAAGTAATATTTAATTGCTCTTAATTAAGTTAAATTAAGTAATAAATTCAATACCTAAAAACATAAAAAGGTGCAGAAGTAGATTCTTTAAGAGAAAAAAAGCTCCTCTTTCTCGTAGTCAAAAGAGGAGCAAATAAAAGAAAATATTACTTGGTGAGAGTCATTCGTTTCATTTCCCGGTATGTTCCAGCACGAAGAACATAGAAATATATCCCGCTGGATAATGCGTACTTTCCAGCATTGAATTCAAGCTCATAATCTCCAGCATTATGGTAGGAATCAACGGGAACAGCTACAAGTTTTCCTGTAATATCATAAACTGAAATTGTAACGTTTGTTCCTTCCTTTATCCCATAAGAAATTTTTGTAACGGGATTGAAAGGATTTGGATAATTTTGTTTAAGATACCAATTAAGGGGGGTGAAATTTGATATAACTCCTGTAGGAGACTTGATTACAATTTTTTTGTTAGGTGCCCAGTTCCAGTTTCCAGCGTGACCTGCTACTACTGTAGCATATAAAGTATCTCTTCCAGCAACTGCAGGGGCAGTGTAATTAAATGTCAATGTTACAGTTGTAAGATTAATAGCATTTTGATGAGTAAGCTCTCCATTCAAGAGTTTCAGGTATGTATTGCCAGTAGCCAGTCCGAGTGTCCCATTCTGAGCTGCAATGTCACAGCCTAATTTACCACTGCCACTCACGCGTGTAATTGTCAGGCTAAACTGTACTGTTTGTCCAGTAATAACTGTGTCAGGACCTGCAAACGTCCCGGTTACGCCACTCCCAAACGTGTGACAGGTGCTGCAGCCGTTAGTGGTGTGTTTTAGAGTTCTTCCTGTGATTCCAGAACCATATAAATTGAGGAACTAATTGTTAATAGAAAAAAGAGGAAAGTTCCTAATGTAACGATTTTTTTCATCCTTGTGTAATTTGTTTTTTATAAAGATTTTTATTTAACATATTGGAGTGCAATTTTTGTGCCGGACAGAAAACTTAAAATTTTTTAAAAAATCCAATTATCCAGATAAAAATGTAGAATATAACCATGTTTTTTTAAAAAAGGTGGGTATTTTTTCCCTCTTTTTTTGTAAATAGTTGCTCATAACAACTACCTGAAATATTTAAAACATACACTAACAGTTATTTTGTTCGTGGAGTGAGGGGATTATTTTCAGTTGACAGGGGGTAACTCTGAATAAAAAAAATATCTAACTTATCACCTGTCAGTGGTGATAATCTTCTATTATTGGTTCCTCCAGTGTTATTTCTATGAGAAATACTGAATTTATTGAGTAGTGAAAACTTAATAGCATTTTTGTGTTATTATTTGTATAATTGCAATATAGGGGTTATAGCTCAGCTGGTAGAGCGTCTGAATGGCATTCAGAAGGTCAGGGGTTCGACTCCCCTTAACTCCACCAGATTGAAGGAGGAAAAAAATATGAGTAATGAACCCACAGTAAGCCAAGCATTTATGAGTTTTGCAAAGAATGCACCTGAGCATCAAAAGATATGGATGGAGACTGCACAAAAATTAAGTGAGGCAAGTAAATTAGACAAAAAAACAGATGAGCTTGCTTATATTGCTGTCCTTGCGGCTTTACGGTTAGAAGGTGGTATACCTTTTCATGTAAAACATGCTAAAATGTTAGGAGCTTCACGTGATGAAGTTATTAGTGCAGTTCTAATAGGTTTACCTGCTGCCGGAAATGTAGTGATTCAATCAATTCCAATCGCGGTACAGGCATATGATGAAAACGATTGAGAATCTCTTAAAGAATTCTGGACTACCAGGACCAAGAGGCAATTTAGAACTTTTATATTCATTTTCAAAAAATGCCACAGAAAACGAAGTAGATGAATGTTTTTCCTTCTATAAAGAAGATTTGCATAATTCTCCAGAAGAATTTGTTGTAATGTGTGGGATAGTTGGGTATTGCATTTTAAACAAAGATAATATTAAAAAGACGTTAACAACGATAAGAAAATATGCATCTCATAGTAGCTGGAGAATTAGAGAAGCAGTTGCTATTGGTATCCAAGAAATTACAGTAAACAATACAAGAGAGATAATTAATAATCTTAAAAACTGGACGGATGGCAATGACTTAGAAAAGCGTGCTTTTGTTGCGGCTTTATGTGAGCCAAAGCTTTTAAAGGAAAAATCATTTATTATTGAATTATTTGAAATTCTTAATAAGATTACGATGAGTTTTGATAAGATTGAGGGAAAACTTTCTGAAAACCAAAATTCTTTACGAAAAACGCTTGGATATGGATGGAGCGTTGCGATTGTTTCTCTACCAGAAGAAGGCAAAGTAGCTTTCGAGAAAATCGCAAGATATAATAATAAACATATTAAATGGATTGTAAGAGAAAATTTGAAAAAGAAGAGATTAACTGTAATGGATAAAAAATGGGTTGAGAAGTTGCTCGCCACCTTCGCCAAGCCCAAACCGTTAAACGAAAGACGGCGCAGAAGGAGATAAAATGGTCAAAATAAAAAT
>JBNAVJ010000008.1:0-105516 GCA_049700455.1 Ignavibacteria bacterium | reverse complement strand
TGCGAGGTTTCTTACTTTCTGTTTGACCCATCTTGATTGGTGTTTGATTAGATAAACTAAGTAAAAGTATGTAAATTTTAACAAACTTTAAAGGATTTTAATAATGTATAAGATTCATTAATTTTGAGACACTTTAAGAGTTAATAAAATTTCTTAATAGAAACAAGAGTTAATAATTAATATGCAAGTAAAAAAATTTAAAACAAATTTGAGTTGCAACCACTGTATAAATAAAATCACTCCTTACATTAAGGCTCTGGATTGGATTAAACACTGGGAAGTTGATTTGAATAGCAGTGACAGGCTTCTAACAATTATAGCAGATGAGATAAAAGCTGAGGAGGTGGTAAAAGCATTAAATGAAGCAGGTTACAATGCTGAAGTAATTGAAGAGCAGAAGGATTAGAGGAATCCCAATTCAAGTTTTGCTTCGTCACTCATTCTATCAAATGACCAGGGAGGATCAAACGTAACTTCCACTCTGCCTTTATTTACCATAGGATGTTCATTAAGTTTTTCCTGAACTTCTGATGGAAGAGAACCTGCAACAGGGCAGGCAGGAGAAGTTAATGTCATAGTCACAAGAACATCACCATTGGTAGCAACTTTAATATCATAAACTAAACCCAAGTCATAAATATTTACCGGTATTTCAGGATCGTAACAATTTTTCAGTATTTTAATTACTTCGTTTTTAAGTTCTTCAACATTAACTACCTTATTACCCTTATCATCACTATTTGTATTTATAAGGTTTCCCTGTTCTTTATTTTCTCCAGACATCTTAAACACAGTTTAATTTTTTAAATATTTTGCTGCCTCTGTTTTGATATGTTTTATCATTGATACTAAACCGGTTGCCCGATTAGGGGATAAATGTTCTTTCATCCCGATTTTATCAATAAACAATAATTCAGCGTTTAAGATTTCTTCAGGTGTTCTATCAGAAAGAACTCTAAGAATTAAAGCCACCAATCCTTTTGTTATTATAGCATCACTATCCGCACGAAAAATAACCTTCCCATTTTTATACTCTGACACTATCCAAACCTGTGATTGGCAACCAGCAACTTTTTTATCTTCTGTTTTTTCCTCTTCTTTCAAAGGTTTGAGATTTTTTCCCAATTCAATAATATACTCATACTTCTCCATCCAATCACTAAACAAAGAAAACTCTTCAATAATCTCATTTTCAATTTCTTGAATGGTTTTGTCCATTATTATCCCAGAAGTTTATTAATTTTTTGAATTCCATCAATTAACACATCTATTTCATCTTTCGTATTATAGAATGCAAATGAAGCCCTAACAGTTCCGGGGATATTGAAAAATCGCATAAGTGGTTCTGTGCAATGATATCCTGTTCTTACCGCTATGCCAAGATTATTTAGTATTACACCAGCATCATAGGGGTGGATGTTACCAATCAAAAATGATACAATACTCGATTTATTTTCAGTATTACCATAAATTTTAACATTATTACACCCCATTAGACGTTCAGTACAATAATTCAGAAGTGACCTTTCATATTCAGCAATATTATCCAACCCAAGACTTTCTACATATTCTATTGCTGAAGCAAGAACTATTCCCCCTTCAATATTTGGAGTACCTGCTTCAAATTTATAAGGTAAATCATTATAAGTTGTCTTCTCAAAACTAACTGACTTTATCATTTCCCCTCCTGCTAAAAACGGAGGCATAGCTTCAAGATATTTTTCCTTCCCATAAAGAACACCTATTCCTGTGGGACCATAAATTTTATGTCCAGAAAATGCCAGAAAATCACAATCAAGAGCCTGTACATCAACCTTTATATGTTGAACAGCTTGAGCAGCATCAAGCATCACAGGAATATCATACTTATGAGAAAGTTCAATAATTCTTTTAACAGGATTTATCACTCCCAGCGTATTAGAGACGTAACTTACAGAAACTATTTTTGTCTTTTTTGAGAGGAGCTTTTCAAATTCATTAAGATTTAGTTCCCCATCTAAAGAAATAGGAATAACTTTTAGTTTTGCCTTTTTTCTTTCACAAAGTATTTGCCACGGAACAATATTGGAATGATGTTCCAGTGTTGATATAATTATCTCATCTCCTTCTTTAATAGCAATCTCTCCAAAACTATTTGCAACAAGGTTAATAGCTTCCGTTGTTCCTCTTAGAAATATTATTTCATTGGAAGATTCTGCATTAATAAATTCTTTTACTTTTTGTCTCGAGTTTTCATATTCTTCTGTTGCTTTTTCTGCAAGAAAATGCACCCCTCTGTGAACATTACTATTGGTTTCTTTGTAATAAGATTCAATTGCTTTAATAACCTGATAAGGTTTCTGAGTAGTTGCTGCATTATCAAAATAAACAATTTTTCTACCGTTAACAGATACTTCTAAGAGAGGAAAATCCTGGCGTATTAAGTTTACATCAAACATATTAATTAAGATTTCACTTAGTAAAACTCTCGTTAATCTTTTCTTCCAATTTAGTTTCAAGATAATCACAAAGAGGTTTTAACGAAACACTTTCAAAAATATCGTTACCAAAAGCATATAGTAAGAGCTTATTTGCTTCTGATTTTGGAATGCCACGGCTTAGAAGATAGAATAGCTGTTCTTTGTCTATCTGACCTGTTGTTGCGCCGTGACTACATTTCACATCATCAGCAAAAATTTCAAGTTGGGGCTTAGAATTTATTGACGCATTTGGTGAGAGTAAAATGTTTTTATTTAGCTGATATGCATTTGTTTTCTGTGCATCTCTTTTGACTAATATTTTGCCATTAAAAACTGCATCACCCTCATCATCAATAATACCTTTATAATACTCATTACTATGACAATCTGGAGCAATGTGTTCTATGATTGTATGATTATCAACATGTTGGCTATCTTTAAGGAAATACAAGCCATGAAATATTGATTCAGATTGTGTTCCGACAAGTTGAATATTGAGGGTATTTCTCACGATACTTCCACCCCAGGATACTGTCAATGTTGTAACTTTGCTGTGTTGTTCCTGCATTATCTGGGTTGTATTAATGTGATACTCGTTTAAGTTTTGGTTCTGTATTTTATAATAATTTAGCTCAGAGTCCTCTAAGCATATAACCTCTGTGGCAACATTTGAGAAACCTTGTTCATCCCCCCCCACAGTATGATAGAGTTCTACAATATTTACTTTACTTCCCGGACTTAGCACTACAAGGTTTCTTGTATTTACAAGTAGTGCTTGATGCCTGGTATCAGTTATGTTAATTAGAACTATAGTGCCGGCATCATAATTTTCGGGGATTACAATAAAGGCTCCGTCTCTAAACGACAGCGTGTTTAAAGCAACAAAACCATCTTCTCCATAGTAAAGGTACTTTCCAAAATGCTGTGTAATAATATCAGGATATTGTTTTAACGCATCACTTAAAGAATTAGCTATAACTTTTTTATTATTCCCCTCCAAACGATTTGATAACCCATACTGATATCCTCCATTCACAAAAGTAAGAATATCACTATCAAGATTTGGAATAAGCAGTGGCTCTATTTCATCTCTGCTTAAAGATATATTATCAAAAGTCAAAACAAAATTGCCATCAAGAATTGGATTAATATTTGTAAATCTCCAATCCTCCATTTTTCGGGTGGGAAACCCTACTGATTTTAAATAAGAAAAGGATTTTTCCCTTATAGCGTTTAGGAACGGAAGTCCGTTATGTTCAGTGTTCTGATTTATAAGAGATAAAACATTCATCAATGACATAAAAACCTAACTCCTATTTTCATTTGCTTCTTCCAGTACCCAATTATATCCAAGTTCCTCGAGCTTCAAGGCAAGATTCTTATCCCCAGATAACACAATTTGTCCCTCAGTTAAAACATGGACAAAATCTGGTACTATGTAGTTAAGCAATCTCTGATAATGAGTAATAACAATAAAAGCATTATTTTCATTGCGTAGTTTATTTACACCTTCTGATACTATTCTCATAGCATCAATATCAAGTCCTGAATCAGTTTCATCAAGAATTGCAAGTTTTGGTTCTAACATTGCCAGCTGGAAAATCTCATTGCGTTTTTTTTCGCCGCCAGAAAACCCTACATTTACAGCCCTATTAGTAAATTCCATATCAAGTTCTACTAATTTGGCTTTGTTTTTCAATAACTTCAAGAATTCCACCGAACTTAGAGGTTGTAAGCCACGATATTTTCTTATTTCATTTAATGCTGTTTTCATAAAATTAGTTGTTGAGACCCCGGGTATCTCAACAGGATATTGAAATGCTAGAAATATACCTTCCCGTGCTCTATCTTCCGGTTCAATTTCAAGGAGATTCTTCCCTTCAAAAATAATCTCTCCGTTGGTCACCTCGTAACCTTCTTTGCCTACCAAAACAGAGGCAAAGGTTGATTTACCGGAACCATTAGGTCCCATAATTGCGTGGATTTCTCCTTTATTTACCTGAAGATTTATTCCTTTTAGAATTTCTTTCCCTTCTACTTTTACGTGTAAATTTTTAACAGTTAACATTCTTACCCTTTTATTTTGTTTTTTATAAAATCTTCGATTAACCCACACTACCTTCCAGAGATATTGCCAGTAGTTTTTGGGCTTCTACTGCAAATTCCATTGGAAGATTATTTAGTACTTCCTTAGCATATCCATTTACAATCAATCCAATAGCGTCTTCTCCTGAGATACCTCTTTGTTTACAATAAAAAAGGATTTCATCACTTATCTTTGAAGTGGTAGCTTCATGTTCAACTACAGCAGTTTTATTTTTTATATCAAAATACGGGAAAGTATGCGCTCCACATTTACTACCCATCAAAAGTGAATCACACTGAGAAAAGTTTCTTGCATTATCAGCGTTTCTTGCAATTTTCACAAGCCCACGATAACTATTGTTACTAAATCCAGCTGAGATTCCTTTTGAAACAATTCTACTTTTTGTATTTTTTCCAAGATGAATCATCTTAGTACCAGTATCTGCCTGCTGATAGTTATTTGTTAAGGCCACAGAATAAAACTCCCCTATAGAATTATTCCCTTTTAGAATTACACTGGGATACTTCCAGGTAATTGCTGATCCTGTTTCAACCTGTGTCCAGGAGATTTTGGCATTATTGTAACAAATGCCGCGCTTGGTAACAAAATTATAGACTCCACCCTGTCCTTTTTCATCACCGGGATACCAGTTTTGAACTGTTGAATATTTTATCTCAGCTCCATCAAGAGCTATTAATTCTACTATAGCAGCATGAAGTTGATTTTCATCTCTGATTGGTGCAGTACAACCTTCAAGGTAGCTTACATAACTTCCCTCATCAGCAATAATAAGAGTCCTTTCAAACTGTCCTGTGTTAGCCATATTTATCCTGAAATAAGTGGACAACTCCATAGGACACCTTACTCCCTTTGGTACATAAACAAATGAACCATCACTAAACACTGCTGAATTAAGAGCCGCAAAGTAATTATCCTGATAGGGTACTACCGAACCAAGATATTTTTTAATAAGCTCGGGATGCAACTGTATTGCTTCACTTATTGAACAGAAAATAATTCCCAGATCTGCCAATTTTTCCCTGTATGTAGTAACTACAGAAACACTATCCATTACAGCATCAACTGCAACCCCCGCAAGAAATTCCTGTTCAACAAGAGGAATTCCCAGTTTATCATAAGTTTCTTTAATTTTAGGATCAAGCTCATCAAGAGAATTAAGTTTCTTAGCCTGTTTTGGAGCAGCATAGTATATTATATCATTGTAATCCACAGGAGGGTAATTAACATTAGGCCAATGGGGCTCTTTCATTTCCAGCCATCTACGATAAGCTTTTAGTCTGAATTCTAACATAAACTCAGGTTCCTCTTTTTTAGCCGAAAGCTGCCTGATTATCTCCTCATTGAGACCCCTGGGAAAAACCTCCATTTCTATGTCGGTTGTAAAACCAGCCTCGTATTCTTTCTTTATTACGTTATCTAATAAATTTGGGTTTTCCATAGCTTTTAATTCCTACTACATAAAATAAATAAGACTAAATTAGTCGTATTTGTTTTTAAAAAAAAGTCGTTATAACTACTACTTGTTTTAACCTTTCAACAACCTTTTTAAGTTAAAAGTTCACAACAATTTTTTAGTTTATACTATAATAGAACTTTACTATATTATATTTTGTTTTCTAAAGATACTGGAGATATCAAAAAATAAAAAGAGTGACAATGGGGAAAAACACAACAAACAGACAGGTAAATATTGAAAGTCAGACAAATAATCTGTATCCCCGTACAAATGGGAAGTATAATAAAGAAGAAATTCTTGCTGACTATAGACTTGCTAACGAAAGCAGACAGATGAGTATTATAGGCAGAAAAGAAGCTTTAATGGGGAGGGCAAAATTTGGGATATTTGGAGATGGCAAGGAAATAGCACAGATTGCAATGGCTAAAGCATTCCGACCAGGCGATTTTAGATCTGGTTACTATAGAGATCAAACCTTTGCTCTTGCTACAGGTATGATAACGCTCAAACAATTGTTTGCTCAATTATATGGACATCATGATGTTAAATTTGAACCAGCCTGTGCAGGACGTTCAATGAACAACCATTTTGCGACACGATTGCTAAATGAAGATGGTTCCTGGAAAAAACAGACTGATATGAAGAACACCTCAGCAGATATTGCTCCAACCGGAGCACAAATGCCAAGGTTGCTTGGACTTGCTTATGCCTCAAAATTATATAGAAACAATCCAGAATTAAAACGTTTTACTGATTTCTCAATTAATGGAAATGAAGTTGCCTTTGGAACTATAGGTAATGCAAGTACAGCTGAAGGTCTATTTTTTGAAACCATCAATGCTGGAGGAGTTTTAATGGTACCAATGGCTATTTCTATTTGGGATGACGGCTTTGGAATTTCTGTGCCCAATATATATCAGATTACAAAATCCAGCATTTCCGAAATCCTTGAAGGTTTCCGATACAATGAAAAGCTTGATCAGGGATACCTGATTTACAGAGTTCCCGGCTGGGATTACGAAACGCTTGTCAAAACTTACAAAGAAGGAATTGCTATTGTTCGAGAAAAACATATTCCTGCTATATTTCATATTACTGAAATGACACAACCTTTGGGGCATTCAACAAGTGGTTCTCATGAACGGTATAAAACAAAAGAACGACTACAATGGGAACAAGAATATGATTGCATCCGACAGATGAGAAAATGGATTCTTGAAAAGAAGATTGCTTCAGCTGAAGAACTCACTACCATTGAGGAAGAAGCTAAAAATACCGCTAAAAAAGCTCAGCAGGAAGCATGGAATGAATTTGGGGATCCAATAAAAGCAGAAAGAAAACAATTAATCAGTATTTTAAGTGAAATTGCAGTTACAAGTAAAAATGCAGATAAGTTAAAAATTATCAGTAATGAGTTACTTAATCACCCTGATATAGAAAGAAGGGTTACAGCACAGGCAGGATTTGATGCTCTTATTACCCTGAAAGATGAGGATTCACCTGCCGTTCAAAAATTACGAAATTGGTATAATGATTACCTAAAAGAAAATGAAAGGCGTTTCAGTTCCCACCTATACAGTGAGTCAAAATGGAGTGCAATGAACATCAAAGAAGTAGAACCTGTTTATGATGAGAATTCTCCATTAGTTGCAGGAAGAGAAGTTCTTTTAGCGTTTTTTGACGAAGCCTTTAAAAGAGACCCAAGATTAATTGCTTTTGGAGAAGATGTCGGACAATTAGGAGATGTTAATCAAGGGATGGCTGGACTTCAAGCAAAATATGGGGACTTGCGTATTACCGATACCGGTATCCGTGAAGCTACAATCATAGGACAGGGCATTGGAGCAGCATTGAGAGGTTTAAGACCTATAGCAGAAATTCAATACCTCGATTACTTACTTTATGCTTTAGAAATAATCAGTGATGACTTAGCGACTTTACATTACCGAACTGCTGGAGGACAAAAAGCACCCTTAATTATCAGGACTCGTGGTCACAGATTGGTTGGGATATTTCACGCTGGTTCACATATGGGGTTAGTAGTGCATGCATTTCGGGGGCTTCATATATGTGTCCCCAGAAATATGACCCAGGCAGCCGGTTTTTACAACACTCTCTTACAATCCGATGAACCCGGATTAGTAATTGAACGATTAAATGCCTACCGTCTTAAAGAGCGACTGCCAAAAAATATAGGTGACATTACTGTTCCACTTGGTAAACCTGAAATTATTGAACCAGGTAACGACGTTACACTCGTCACCTATGGGGCTTGTGTAGATATTGCACGAGTTGCTACAGAAAAACTACGAAAGATTGGAATTTTAGTTGAACTAATTGATGTCCAGACCCTACTTCCATTTGATACCTACGGGATTATTATAGAATCTCTGAAAAAGACAAACCGTATTGTTTTTCTTGACGAAGATGTTCCAGGTGGAGGTACAGGTTATATGTTAGATGAAATAATTAATAAACAAGGGGGCTTTAAGTGGCTTGACTCGCCACCTATTACTGTAAGCGCTAAACCACATAGAACTGCCTACGGAGCAGACGGAGATTACTTTTCAAAACCGAATTCTGAAGATGTTTTTAGAGCAATCTATAATCTGATGAATGAAACGGACCCAATAAAATACAAAGTATTTCTATATTGACTCTTAATTTAATAATATCTACATTACTTTTTATTATAAGAGTTTAATTAAATAAAAGAGAAAGGAAGGTTTTTATGAAAAAAAACTTAACCTTAATGATGGGGATGTTTTTTATCCTCAGTGTACTTTATTTAGGCTGCAATAAAGATGAATCTAATCCGGTAGGCGGAGGTCCAACCATTACTTCAATTAAAACAAATGGTTCAATTGTTCAGGTTAGCAGAACACAGGTCACTGGAACCCTTTTTGTGACAGACCAGAACAATAATCCTATCCAGGGTATCACCAGTTCAAATGTAACCGCAAAATTGAGCTGGACTATTCTCAATCATCCACAGGCAGATTCAGTTTTCGGAACGGTAACAGTAACACCAAACCAGGGAACAGGAAAGAATGTTGCTGCTGCTATTACTATGGATTATAGTGGTAGTATGGGACCAGAGCAAATCCAATGTATGCAAAACGGAGTTAAGACTTATATTTCCAAAATGGCAACTAACGATCAAACAGAAATTATCAAATTTGACGATCGCGTAATCGTAGCCCAGATTTTTACAAACAACAAAACCTTATTAACTCAAGTAGTTGACAGCAACTATAGCCTTGGTGGTACAACAGCATTATATCAATCAATTTATCAAGGGCTCAACGATGTTAAAAACTTTAATCCTGCTGCAGATTTTATAAGATGTGTTGTAGCATTCACTGATGGGGGAGAAAATGCTTCAACAATTAACCGCAATGATATGATCAGTTACGCATTAACTAATGGCTTGCCTGTTTATACTGTAGGGTTATACTATTCACCTTCTGACACAAGTTCTTATGCTATTTGGGATTTAAAAAATATTGCTGATACTACTGGAGGGTTTTTCTTTGGTTCACTGGCAGATTCAACCTGTACTTCTAATTTGACAAACATTTATTCCAAAATCAGCGGACAAATTGCTGGATCCTATTCGCTGAATATTATCTGGCCTGGAGCTAATTTGCCACCAACAGGAACCACCGTAAAGTGTACTATTACAACAACTTATAGTGGTCACACAAATTCGTTCGTAAAGTCATACACGATACAGTAAACCAAAAATCTTGAAATATTGAAGAGCTGGGCTTAGTTAAAGTTCCAGCTCTTTTATTTTTCAAAAGTATACAATACGAGATGTGTAAGATGTTCCGATTCTACATTTCTAAAACCTGCAGCTTTTGCTGCTTCCTCAATAAATTTTTCCGTTAGTCTGTGTTCAATAGGAGGACCGAACTCCGCCACTTCATATTTCCATTCGAGAACAACTGTTTTAATCTTGCATATACGATATGCTTCTGAAAGGGATTTTAGATAGTCGTTTACCTCATGGAGAACAACCCCAAAAAATACCATATCAAATGAATTATCCTCAAAAGGTAAGTTTTCTGCTTCCCCTACATAAAAGTTCCCTTCAGGAAGATATTGCCATGCTACTTCAATCATATCAGGATTTAAATCAATACCAGTTACTTTCAGCCCCCTTTTAAAAAACTCCTCTGCAAAAAGACCACTACCACAACCAACATCAAGAACATTCTTTATCTTTCCATTTTTTAAGCAGTAATCAACAACTTTATTAATTTCTAATCGTTCTCTTCTGTCTTTAGATCTTAAATTATCTGGACTTTGGTTATAAACTCTTTCATTCATACTTTTTTAATTTTATTTACAGACAAAATATATGTTTCAAAAATTAATAAAAAGTATATTTAACACCGTTTCATTCCAGAAACGTTAAATTGAGGTAATTTCCAGAGTAATAAGTTTTAATTATGCCCCATCAAATCCGATTACTCTATTAAGTAACCAAATTATAACTACAATGTAATTCTTATCCTGCCGATCTGAAATAATTATGGTCAACTAAAAATAACATTGCATTGAACTAATAAAATAATTAGATTTTTTGAAAAAGGTAGTTATGAAAAAAACTTTTATTATTTTATTTCTTATTTCAATTAGTCTTCTACCCATCTCCTGTAAAATTGATGTTACTGGTCCCGTTGGTCCCGTCATAACAGCCATCAATACAAATGGGACTCTAACCCAGATTAATAGAACAACAGTTAAGTCAACTGTATTCGTAACAGATCAAAACAACAACCCTGTATTAGGTTTGACCAGTTCTGACATAATTGCAAAGTTAAGTTGGATCTCTCCTTCTCCAGACTCAGTAACAGGAACTGTTTCCCTTGTGCATAATATCAGTGAAGGAAAGGACATAGCTGCAGTTCTCACAATGGATTATAGTGAAAGTATGTGGGAGGGACAAATTGAGTGTATGAAGAATGGCGTCAAAACCTATGTTTCAAAAGTGGGTAACGACGATCAGACCGAGATTATTAAGTTCGATCATCGTGTAATTGTAGCACAAACATTTACTAATAACAAGCAGTTACTATATAATGCTATAGACAGTAATTATATGTTATATGGTTCAACAGCATTATATCAATCAATTTATCAGGGGCTCAACGATGTTAAGAATTTCAATCCTACAACAGAATATATTCGCTGTTTAGTTGCTTTTACAGATGGAGGAGAAAATGCCTCACAGATTTCAAGAGAAACAATGCTCAATTATGCTCTGATAAACGGCTTGCCAGTGTATACTGTGGGTTTATACTTTGATAGCACCTATTTCCAGCAAGAAATTCGAGACTTAAAGAATATTGCAGATACAACAGGAGGTAGTTTTTATTACTTAAAATCGGACACTACTTGTAACTCTACAATAACAGCAATTTATAATAAAATTGCTTCACAAATCATAGGTTCTTACACATTGACAATTACCTGGCCTTCCGCAAGTCTACCCCCTGCCGGCACAATTGTTAAATGTGTAATTATAACTACCTATAGTGGACATACTAACTCTTTTGTAAAGTCTTACTCTCTTCAGTAATTACAAAAAGTTAATTTAAGGCAAATTTAAGGTTTTAGGGAATATTGCTTGTCACAATTCTAAGTATCAATGTATACCAGTATTAATTTTCAATAAACTTTATTTAAAAAGTTACCATAAGTAAGTTGTATACTTCCGGAAATAATATCATAGCCGTTATTGGTGATATACACGGTTGCTATCATACTCTTGTAAATTTATACAATCAGTTAATTGCTTTTACCTCAGAAATTTATTCTGTCGGCGATTTGATTGACAGGGGAAAATACTCAAAAGAAGTTGTTGAGTTTTGCATTCAGCACAATATTAAACCTGTAAGAGGCAACCACGAGGAAATGCTAATAAATGCTGTAGACAGCGTAAAAGATATCGAACCTATATTAACAGAACAAATAGCCCTTTATTATTATAATGGTGGAGAAGAAACTCAAGAGAGTTATTCACAGACACGAAGTTATTTACTATTTCATAAATTTATAGAGGAACTCGAAAAAAGCGGCCACCTTCAATTTTTTAGACAACTTCCACTGAAATATGAGTTCGATACTGCAATTATAACTCATGCTGGTATCGTAAAAGGTGCTGATGAAAATGACTGGTTATGGAACCGACAGATACCTTCTTCAATTGGGAAATTACAAGTAGCAGGACATACTCCATATAAAAAGGTTCAAAGACGCAAGTTACATTATCTTTTAATTGATACTGGCTGTGTTTATGGTCAGTCTTTGAGTTCAGGAATTATTAACGTTGCTACCGGAGAGGTTATCAAAATTATATCTATAGAAACAAATCTAAAGGATTTATTCTGAGAATTATATTTCCATTTGAATTCTTTGAATTTCATCACGCAGTTCTGCAGCCCGTTCGAATTCAAGATCTTTAGCAGCCTCCATCATTTCCCTTTTAAGCTGTTCAATTAATTGTTTCTTTTCTTCCTTGTTCAACTGTCTGAATATAGGCTCAGTAATAAGAGAAAGAGAAGTTTTTTGTGTTTCTCTCTTTTTCTTTTTGTAGTCATATTTAGCTTTAGAATCTGCAACAATTGTCGTTGCCATTATTTCCTCATAAGTCTTATAAATAGTTTTTGGTTTAATATTATGTTTCTCATTGTATCCCTGCTGAATTCTTCTCCTTCTATTAGTTTCGTCAATTACTTTTCTCATTGACTCTGTAATTTTATCAGCATACATTATTACAAGGCCATTTACATTTCTGGCCGTTCTTCCCGCAGTTTGTAATAAGGACTTTTCAGAGCGTAAAAAGCCCTCTTTATCTGCATCAAGAATCGCTACCAGTGACACTTCAGGAAGATCAAGTCCTTCTCTTAAAAGGTTTACACCAACAAGTACATCAAATTCTCCAAGTCTTAGACCTCGTAGAATATCTACTCTTTCAAGTGAGTCTACCTCTGAATGGATATACTTTACCTTGATATTAATTCCTTCAAGGTAATCAGTAAGATCTTCACTCATCCTTTTAGTTAACGTCGTAACTAATATCCTTTCACCCCGAGCTGCTCTGATTCTAATCTCATTAATTAAATCATCTATCTGATTTTTAACTGGTCTTACCTGAATTTCTGGATCAAGTAATCCGGTAGGCCTGATAACCTGCTCAACAATTGCACCACCACATTTTTCAAGTTCATAATCTCCAGGGGTAGCACTTACATAAATAACCTGATTTATCATACTTTCCCATTCTTCAAAGGTCATTGGTCTATTGTCTAGAGCAGATGGCAAGCGGAAACCATGCTCAACAAGGGTCTGTTTTCTCATTCTGTCCCCATTATACATACCCCTGATTTGTGGAACAGTCACGTGAGATTCGTCAACAATTAGTAAAAAATCTTCCGGGAAATAGTCAAAAAGGCAATATGGTCGGGAACCAGGTGGCCTTCCGTCAAGGTGTCTGGAATAATTTTCTATACCAGTACAATAACCAACTTCCCTTATCATTTCAATATCAAACATTGTTCTTTGTTCAAGCCTTTGTGCCTCGACAAGTTTATTTTGTTTACGGAAATATTCTAACCGCTCCTGAAGTTCTCTCTGAATATCAACAATTGCACGATTAATTTGTTGTTCAGTTGTAACAAAATATTTGGCTGGATAAATCGCTATGCTTTCATCCGTAGATATAGTGGCCCCTGTTTTCCTATCAAAGTACATAATTTTTTTTACCATTTCTTCAGTCAATTCAATTCGAACTCCTGTTTCATTTTCATAAGCTGGAATCACTTCAAAGACGTCCCCCCGAACACGAAATGTTCCTCTCTTAAAATCATAATCTCCACGAACATAATGAATATCAACAAGTTTAGACATCAAGGCTTTTCTGGAAATTTTATCACCCTTTTTCAATATCAGGACCTGGCGGGCATATTCATCAGGCGCTCCAATACCATATATACAACTAACTGAGGAAACAATAATAACATCTTTTCTTCCTTCGAGTAAAGCAGAGGTAGCACGAAGGCGAAGTCTATCTATTTCTTCATTTATAGAAAGATCTTTAGCAATGTAAGTATCCGTTGCTGGAATATACGCTTCGGGTTGATAGTAATCATAATATGAAATAAAAAACTCAACTCTATTGTGAGGGAAAAATTTTTTAAATTCTCCATAGAGTTGTGCAGCCAGCGTTTTATTATGGCTCATCACAAGAACAGGCTTATTCACATTTGCAATAACATTAGAAATCGAAAAAGTTTTACCAGAGCCTGTTACACCAAGGAATACTTGATGTTTTTCACCTCTCAATACGCCCTCTGTTAGCTTTTGAATAGCCTGGGGTTGATCTCCCGTTGGTTTATATGAAGATACTAACTTAAATTTCATTATTATTGTTTGTCAACTTCTCCTTTAATTTTAATTAAAAGATTTGATGCCCTTATAAAATTAGGATCTATTTCAAGCGCTTTCATAAGGTCCTGTTGAGCTTTATCTAAACTACCTGTTTGGTAATAAAAGTCACCTCTACAAAAATATGAATTCGGTGATTGTGAATAATATTTAACAAGAAGATCAAAAAGAGTTTGAGATTCAGTCAACCTGCCTTTTTCTAAAAACCTAAAACCATAATCCTGGAGTAATTTTTCTCTCCCTGAAATATTTTCGCAACAGGTAGTTATATATCCAAATGCTTCATCAAACATTCCAAAATCATATTCCAATACAGCAAGTATCAATTTCTGTACTGAATTTGTTATATAATTTTCTTTTTTTATTGAAGCAATTGCTTTAGAGACCATTAACATATTGCTATTTTGCATCTTAATTCTTACAGCCTTTAGTAACAAATCTTTAGGTATGGTAGCTCTAAGTTTATAGATTTTTGCCTCAAAACTATCATTGAATTGGAAAACCTCTTTAATATTTACAGGGTCTTTTTCATATGCTTCTATATAAGTTTCAAAAAAATAAAAGGGCCCTAACAAAAGCGATTCCCTGAGAGCATCTCTACCAAGCACCAAATCAATGGTATTAGCCATCTGCCACCCCATAGTATGAAACATAAACTTTCCTGACAACCCTATTTTTAATAGACTATCTATTGTTTTCTTTGGTTTCTTTGTTAATATAGCATCAATTGTTCGATTAAATAATCGAAAATCTTTTTCTAAGAGATTCGCAGGCCTGTTCTCTGCTAAAATAGGTGCAATATAATTTGAAATTCCTCCATCAAAGACTTCGTTCATTAGATTATAAATAAGCGTATCTTCATCTTTTAAAAGGTAAGGGAATACATTTATATGTATTTTTTTCTTCGCCCATAAAAATAGATCTCTGCACATATATCTTGCCAGAGTTTCATAATCGTCTCCTATAGTATTAAAGTTAATAACATTTGTTTGTGTTTCACTATTCCAGCCGCAATCATTTTTATTAATAGTAAACTTAATTGTTTTTGAAAATTTTACTTCATAAGGAAGATACTGGTATAATATATTCAGGATATAATAATTTAGAGCCTCGCGATTTTTCTGTATCGTATTAATCAATCTTTTATAACGAGCTATATTCACAGATATATTACCCCATTCAAGAAAACTCTGCTGATTAATAAATTTATAAATAACAAAAATAGGGGTCTTGCTTTTAATATATTTAAATAATGGAAGAAGCTGTTCCTTAGTATAACACGGAATCTGAGCCTCAAATAAGTAATTAAAAGCGGGCAAAGAAATAATACTATCTATCTCCGTCTGATTCAGATATTCAAAATCCAACAAATCTAAAAGTTCATCTACGGATGAAAAATCATATTTGATATTAGAATCGTAGGATTTGTTAGTAGGGATTCTGAGAAAAAATTTATTATCACGAAAAAGTTTTTTATCTTCAGAAAAATTTCTGCGTAAGCTTGCAACCGTGGTTGCTGCTTCTACCAGACCAGAGAGGTTTTCTTTTTCGTTAAAATCTTTAAGCTCTTTCATCATTTTGCTTTTCCATAGATACTTACTGGGGACAACTTCGAGATCTGCAATATTCACAAGTAAACGCAACTGATTCAAAGAATCAAGATTAACAAGTGATCTAAATACAAGCCACCCTTCCTCCTGTGAAAACTCTTTGGAAAGAGCCTGTACTTTATCAATTAAGTTATGGGAGGATATATAGTTATTAATATAGAGCTCATTCCATTCCCAATTTCTATCAAAGTTAAAATCATAACGGTACTGCCCTTCTGCTTGATAAACCAAAACTAATAGCAGTATAATTCCAAAAATCCAATATTTATAGCAGACATTTAGCATTTACTCTATTGCTGTTATTAAACCTATTTCCTTTAACACTGCATCTATTCTTTTTAATTCCTCAACAGGAGCTGACTTGACAATAGCCTTACCTTTGTAATGGGCAATTAAAGCAATTTGTTCACAATGTTGAAGGTCAAAACCTGTGGCTTTATGAAGTTGCAATATTACTTCGCTAAAAAAATGATGAGAGTTATAAAGTATAAGTTTTTTTATTACCCCCGAGTTTAAATCAATAACATCTGGTAGCTCGAGGTTGCTGATTTTTTCTTTACCCATTTTTCAATTTCTTGAAAATGAACAAATTACATTACAAATTTCATCTTGCTTATCCCTATAAATCTTTGCATTTCCAGAAAATCCATTCATAGCAATATAAAAAATTATCAATTCATTATCTCGTGAAACTGCATACCCTGCGAGAGTACTGACATTATTCAGTGTGCCGGTTTTAGCATGGATATTTTTTTCCGCTTCAGTATTTTTCATTCGGTCCTTTAATGTCCCGTCAACACCAGCAATTGGTAATGAATTATAAAACACCTCAAAGATATTTAATTGAGTATACATATACTTCAAAAGATGAACAAAGATATAACCATTAACATAGTTATATCTTGTTAATCCTGACCCTTCAAGTATTTCATAGTTATCACGAGCTATACCGATTGAAGTCATAAAGTCAATAACAGCTTCACCCCCATTGAGAAGTGAACCAGGAGGCTCTTTATGGACAGCTCCAATAATCTTGAACAACGTTATAGCCGATTGATTATCACTTATTTTGTTCATATTTGTAATAACATTAACAAGGGGTCTTGTCAATCGGCAAATTTCTTTTGCTGCATCAGGAGTAATACCTGCAATGACGATTCCACCAAGTTCCACATTGTTTTTCTTAAGTTCATCTGCAACTATTTGAGCACATTCAAAAGCAGGATCGGAACTATTTTTGTTTTTATTTACACTAAGAGCAGTAATATAAGGCCAATAGTTTTTCTTCGTATCGCCAGAATACTTATCAGCAAGAGCGTAATACATATTATCAAGATAAGATTCATCATATACAAGATTACCTGTAACTTTTTTGATATTTTTGTTTATTATAAGGTGAGTTAATTTAAGAAGTTCTGCTGTTGTTAAATCAGGATCCCCATATCCTTTCAGATACAAATTACCATTTATGACCCCATCTGATAAATCATTATCATCAGTATAAAAGACTGTTTTAAATTCATAACTAATCCCAAGTTTATTAAGAGCCGCTGCTGTTGTAATTAATTTAGTAATTGATGCTGGTATCATTTTCTCTTCAGGTTTGAAATAATAAAGTATATCGTTCTTTTCTGCTCCCATAACAAGAATAGAGAGATTACATTTAATACCTGTAATAATTGAATCTATTCTGCTTCGCAGTAAATCCTTGCTATCACGAGCATACAAGGAAAAACTAATTGCTCCAACAAGAAAAATCGATAGAAGGATATTTTTACCTCTTCTCATAAGGCTTCTATTATTTTGTGTGCTTTTATAAGAATTTCTTTAGCCTCTGAAAATGTAATTAAGCCAATGGCTTTATTAAATGGGCACCACTGATAATCAACAATCTCATTGCCATCTATTTTAATACTTCTTTGTGATGTCTTAGCTATAAAATATTGAACTGTTTTTAGAGTGTGTTCTTTATTTTTATTTTTAATTATATAATGTTCTTTGAGCATAATTTTTCTTGAAATCAGGTCAATTTTATTTATCCCCGTTTCTTCATAAAGTTCACGGAGTGCTGCATCAATTGCTCTTTCACCAGTGTCACGATGTCCCTTGGGGAATCCCCAATGTCCCTTATTATGTTTAATAATCAAATATGTAATTGTTTTTTTTGTCTTTCTGAAAATGATAATACCAATAGATGTATCTCTTTTCATTGTTGTTTTTTAACTTTATTCCAGATTACATCCATTTCTTCGAGGGGCATATCAGCAATGTTCAAGTTATTCTCTTGAGCATACTGCTCAATTTTATTAAATCGATGAACAAATTTATTAATTGTTTTTCTTAAGGCATCCTCTGGATTTATCTTCAAGAAACGTGCATAGTTTACTAAAGCAAAAAGGACATCTCCAAATTCCTCTTCTACTTCGTCACCTGTTTTATATTTCTGAATATTTGTTTTGAGTTCTTCAATTTCTTCAAGGATTTTTTCATACACGGGTTCAATTTGTTTCCAGTCAAACCCTACTTTTGCAGCCTTTTCCTGAATCCGATAAGCACGGAACAAAGCTGGTAATTCAATTGGAATACCTTCCAGGATAGATTTTCTTCCCTCTTTAATTTTATGCTTTTCCCAATTCTGTTTTACTTCATCACTATTACTAACTTTTACATCACCAAAAACATGCGGGTGTCGTCTAATCAATTTTTCTACTTCAATATCTATAACATCTTCTAAAGAAAATTCATTATTTTCTTCTGCCATTATTGAATGAAACACAACCTGTAATAAAAGATCACCTAACTCTTTTTTCAATTCTTCAACATCACCAACATCAAGAGCATCAAGCACTTCATAAGTCTCTTCAAGCAAACATCGACGCAATGAGCTGTGAGTTTGTTCTCTATCCCAGGGACATTCCTTGCGGAGTTTCCTTACTATTTCTACCAATCTATCAAATTTATCTGCCACATTAAAATTTTTATAACATAAATATTGCTATTATTTGAATTGTTTTCAATCACAAAAACTAACTATGGCTAATCTGTATTAAAAGTGTTACTGCTGCAGGCTTTAATTCAAAAAGAAAGAGGACAAAGCAGCACAAGTTTTAAATGGTTATGTAACAATTTACATTTCTGTTAAAGTACAAATTTTATAAGTTATATCTAAAAGAGAAAATTTTTTGAAATTTTTAGAATTTCAACTTACATTTTTTTTTGTGCATAAGATTCAAATGCTGTTTACATTCTAAATAGGACAAAATTATTGAGATTATGATATGTCCAATATGTTTAAAACAAATTAAGACTTCTGATACTTCATTAGTGTGTGAGTTATGTGGTAGAATTTACCATAACAAGTGTTGGACCAAGCATAATGGTTGTATTTCAAAATCTTGTCCGAACAATCCCAAAAATATTTCGAATAATATTGTCAATATTGGAGAAATGACTATAGAGCAACTCCAGTCATTTCTCAGCACCGCCGGGGACCAAGGAGGAGACGTTCTCTGTCCTAAATGTTACAAACTTAATGATAAGAACTCAATTTACTGTAAATACTGTGGACAAATACTTCTCTCAAAGGAAAAAGAATCAACTACAGAAAATTTTGAAAAAGAATTTCTTCAGAAACTTGAGGAGAAAATTAGAAAACGAAATAGAAAGATATTAACTTTTGTAATTTTTATATTTCTAATTAGCATTATTGGCTTAACTATATATCTTGCACTAAACACATATATAAATTCCGATACTTATAAATTTAATACAATACTAAAGAAATGGCGTAATTTGTATCAGGAAAAGAATACCAGTATAGTACAAGAAATATTTGATGAGGATTATCAATTTATTGATAAGAATAATAAACATTACTCTATTTCCGAAGTTCTTAAACAGCTTAATAATAGTGAACAGAGCATAACAATTAAAATAGACAGTCTTAAAATTCAGTATGATGATAGCGATAGTTCTTATGTAAATCTTACATTTAGTAAGTTAATTTCCCTGGGAAAGAGCAAAGAAAGAAGTTTCCACACCTTAAGACTTATTAAACAAAACAACCAGTGGAAAATATTCAGGGAATATTCTCAGACTACTTTCCTAAATATGAAATAAGATAGAAATCAAAATTCCAATACTTAATGTCAAACCAAATTGCATATTTAATTTAGATGTCAGTATAATGTGTTTTGTACCGTATTCAAATCTCGGAATATTTTCTTGTGGCAGTTCTTTCAACATTCTGGCAAGCTTAATAGCTATTGGAAGTGTAATAAAGTTTATCAGAGCTGGAAGCGGAAGAATTTTAAACACAACAAAAATAATGATAGAAGCATAAGCTCCGAAAACAAGAAAGTAGTAATAATTTTTTGAGAGTTTTTCTCCTATAAGTATGGCTATAGTTTTGACTCCAAAAGTGCTATCAAACTTTATATCCCTCAAATTATTAGAATGCAATATAGCTGCAATAAGCAAACCTATTGGAATTGAGAGAATCACTGGAGTCCAGGAGAACTGCTGAGTTTGTACTATATAAGCCCCTAAAGTCATTCCCGTACCAAACGAAAGAAAAACCTGTAGGTCCCCTATCGCTTTGTATTTTAAAGAGATTGGAAAAGCTGTATAATAAATTGCTGAAAAAAAACCAAAAATTATCAAGCCTAATATTACTGAATTAAAATTAGTTGCAACATATAGAAAAGCGCCAATTGCAACAGCAATTAACGTAGATATTATCACAATTGTCTTCAATTGTGATTCAGTAGCAAAGTTTAACGATAAAACCATTGATCCCCCATGAGGGATTCCAAGCTCTTCATCTTTCTTATCTATTCCTTTTCTGAAGTCATAAATATCATTTACTACATTAGTGGTAATGTGAATGCAGATAGCCCCGAGAAGGGTAAGTGCAAATAAAAAGAAGTTGAATTTTACATTTTCATTTAAAAAAACCGCCAGTAAAGAGCCATAAATAATAGGAACTATAGAAGCCGGAAAAGCATAAGAACGAACAATCATTGAGAACAGTTTTAATCCTTTGGGAGGCTGGTTGTTTTGAATTTCCATATATGTTATTATTTTTTTGTTAAGATAAACGATTTTAGTACTATCTTCTATTCAAAAAATTTACCGGCAGAAAAGTTTGGGAACAATTTCAGTCTAAATAAATATAAACATATAGAATAACAATTAAGTGCCAATGTTTTTTATCGATTTGAAACTTTTACACCATCTATAACATTTAACATTTGAAAGTATTCTTAAAAATATTATTTTAATTTCAGAGAATTAAACGATCGAATTATCAAAAATGCAGGTTACATTAGAGACAGAAAGCAAACTACAGGAACTTAAAAGAAAGCTGATTAGAACATTCAGAATTGAACTTAGCGTAACTTTTTTCGAACGACTTATTACAGTTGTAACTATTTTATTTGTAATTGCTTTTCTTATAGTTATAATAGGAGCTTTGTTTCACTTATCCTCTAAAGTTCGTTTTATAGTTTATCATAGTTATCTTTTAATTTCTCTGACCACATTAAGCTGGCATTTAATACGGTTCGGATATTATATAATTTTTCTCAAAGGATTTGATGAGATCACTTACAGCGAAGCTATTGGAAGAACTCTTTTTTCTCCTTTCGATCTTCTTGCAAATGCCATCTCCTTGATTTCTAATAATCAGCCAAACAACATTTATTCCCAAGAACTTATAAAGACTCAATTTTACGAAGTATATAATAAGTTATCTAAATACCCATTTGAGCACTTCATCAACTTTAAAAAACTTAAAAGAAAAGTAACTATTTTCTTTGAAGTCTTATTCACTATTATTTTCATATCCTTGATTTTTTTCAAACCTCTTAAAGCATCCTTTTTGAAATTTGTCAATTACAACTTTGAATTTATCACTGATTCTGTCGGTATTAGCTTTGAAATAGCCCCCGGGGACACCCAGATAAAACCAGGAGAAAATATAACTCTTAGCGCTCTCATCTCATCAAACGATCCTACATATCAGGCAGATGAAATTAGTTGTTTTCTACTTTACAAAGATGAGTTAGGTAATAAATCAAGCCCAGTAGAATATCCATTGAACCCGGTCAAATTAAATCTATTTAAATTTGAAGTCCATAATATTAATAACGGTTTTGAATATTTTTTTAGACATAGGGGAATCGACTCAAAAACTTATAGTATTTCATTAGTTGATTACCCTATTATTACAGGAATAAAGTTCACAATAACCCCCCCTGCTTACACAGGTTTGCCAGTCTCAACACAAGAAAATACTTCTCCAATTTCCTGTTATGAAGGGAGTAATATCAGCGTTGAACTTACCTCAAATCGTGATTTGAATTCAGCTATAATATTTTATAACAACAAATCCATATCTACAAAAGTATCAGGTAATAAAACATTTTTTAATATTACTGTCGATGAAACTTCATCTCTTCAAATTCAATTAGTTGACATAAATAACATACAGAGTAAGATTTTTAACGAGTATAAAATTGAAGTCATTAAAAACGAACCTCCACGTGTAATAATTATCCAACCATTTGAAATAAACTACTATTTTTCAATAGATAAAAACTTACTTACTAAAGTCAGACTTTTTGATGATTTTGGTTTTTCTAAACTTATGCTTTACTATAGTCGTAATTCTAACAAGAATTCTGCCAGTACATATTATAATGCCATTGATATTCCATTACTAAATAAATCATCAACGGTTCTTGATGTTATCTATAACTGGAATTTATCTTCTCTCGGTTTGAAACCGGGAGAATCAACTGCCTACTACTTTGAAGTAGTTGACAATACAGGCAAAATAGGAAAATCAGAAGTTCATTATGTAACCTTCATCCCCATTATCGAATCCTTAAAGAAACTCAATAAGATTAATGAAAATATAGCTGTAAACTTACAAACTCTATTGCAAGATGTATCATCTTTACAAAAAGAGCTACAAAAACTAAAAGACGACTCAAAAAATTCTGAAGAATTAGGCCTTAACGATCCTGCTAAACGAAAAGAATTACAAGAACAATTAAACAATATAGAAGAAAAACTCAGGCAAACTGAACATCTACTCGAAGAAGGAATTAATGAATTACAAAATTACACTATTAGCCAGAAAACGCTTGAAGAATACATAAAACTTCAGGAACAATTTAACAAGATTAACACTCCTCAGTTTCAGCAGATGCTAAGAAAACTCCAGGAAGTCTTGAAAAAGAATAATCCTGAAATATTTCGAGAAGAGCTTCGCAAGATAAATTTCGATGAAGAAGCTTTCAAAAAACAAATTGAAAAAGCTCTGGATATAATGAAAAAAATTGAACAACTGCAAAAGTTGATAGACTTGATTGAAAAACTTGATGCCATTAAAACCCTTCAAGAAGAAATTAAATCCCAGACAGATAAAACTAATCCCCTTGATTCTACAGTTTTTAATTCACTTTCACAAAAACAGAATGAATTACGTTCAGAATATGAACAATTTATGCAAAAAATGCGGGACCTGCTCGAAGATATGAGGGAAAGTGATAATGAAATAAACACAAGAAAGTTAAGTGACCTTAACAAAAAGTTAACTAAAAGTAATGTTTCTAATAAAATGCAAAAATCTTCGGAAAAACTAAGTCAATCTTCAAAGCAAGAGGCTTCTCAGATACAGGAAGATATTCTGAATGACTTAGAAAATATAGAAGAAGATTTCGATCAAGCAATTGAAGAGATGCTTGATTCGCAGGATCAAGAGCAACAACTATTAAATAAGTTAAAACAATTAAAAAATAACATAGACGAATTAAGCAAACAACAAGAGCATCTAAAACAAAAAACCGAGGCTATTCCAAATAACAGTGAATTACAAAAACTTGTCCCGGAACAAAAAGAATTACAGAAACAACTCAGTTCTACTATTAACGATATGATGAACCTCTCCAAAGAAGGTGTTGCCATCACTCCCGAATTAGGCAAAGAGCTTGGAAACGCATACAACAAGATGGAAAATGCAATGAAAAACCTTAAAAATTCTAACAAAAACAATTCTTTGCAAGATCAGGAAAATGCACGTAAGTCTCTTGATGAAGCTTCAAAACTCTTAGACGAATTGATGCAACAGATGAGTCAACCTTCGAATAAAACTGGGAAAGGACGAATGGCACAGCTTATGAGAAAATTAGCTGGTTTGATTGCATTACAAGAAGGACTTAATGGTGAAATTTCAAAGATGGGTAAAAATGGTAAAACAGGCAAAGATGGTAAAGATGGGATTGAGGGACTTAATTCAGAAGATAAAATAAAACTCGATAAACTTAAACTTCAACAAGAAAACATTAAGAAATCCTTAGAAGAACTAAATAAGGAATTTCTCAAAGAGCAAAAACTTACCGGCGAAAAATTGTTTGGAGACCTTAATGAAGTTGTTCGAGATATGGAAAAAGTAATTGAAGAACTTGATAAATATAATATCGATGATAAACTGATAGAGAAACAAAGCAGGATATTATCAAGGATGTTGGACGCCCAGCTTTCACAAAGGGAAAAAGACTTCGAACCCAAACGTGAATCCCGGCCGGGTGAAAATGTAATTAGACAGACCCCCTCAGAAATAGTTATTAAAGGACCTCCATCAATAGAAACATTACAGATAGATCTCTTAAAACAAAACATTATTCTCTTTACAAATGAATATCAGAATCTGGTTTCGAAATATCTCCTACTTATCAGGATGAACAGATTTAGTCCAATTTATTAATTCCAATTATTAGGGGAAAATGCCAAGATTCATATAAGATTCTGCAATTTTTTCAATTGCAAGTACAAAAGCCGCTGTCCTAAAACTATCAATTTTTTTGTTATTTACCCAGACTTCTCTAATCTGATGGTAGGCAGTAATCATTGTATCTTCCAAGCCGGAATTAACAAGATCCACCTCACTCGCACCCCTAATTACAAACTCTTTTTCTTGCTTTGTCAGGCTTTTCTTTGTCATCCGTTCAAGAATATTAACAAAATTGCTATGGGAAAACTCATCATAACGTTTTTCCATCCTGCCAAAAGCTACGTGGGAAAGATTTTTTAACCATTCAAAATATGAGACTGTTACACCCCCAGCATTAGCATACATATCAGCAAGGAGCAAAACTCCCTTATTAAGTAAAATTTCTTCAGCCTCTGCAGTTACAGGGCCATTTGCACCTTCGACAATAATCTTGGCTTTGATTTTTGCAGCATTATCTTTATGAATTTGGTTTTCAAGAGCTGCTGGGACTAAAATATCACAGGGTAATTCAAGCACTTCATTTCCATTACTATAATTTTTAGCCTTTCTAAAATTTAAGATTGAACCAGTATTCTGTCTGTGTTTGAATACTTCCTCTACATCTAACCCACTTCGGTCATAAATTCCTCCCTCACGTTCAATTATACCAACTATATTTGCTCCACCTTCCTGGATAAATTTAGCAGCATGATACCCAACATTTCCAAACCCCTGAACTATAACTGATTTATCTCCCAGTCCAGCTTTAAGTCCAAGTTTTTTCATATCCTCAGTCACCCTACAAGCTTCACGGACAGCAAAAAAGACCCCTCGACCGGTTGCTTCTTTCCGTCCACCTATCCCATGTTGCGATATCGGTTTACCTGTTATACATGCAAATGAATCAGTTTGACTTGTTATGTGTGCATTAAAAGTCGCATATGTATCAGCAATCCATGCCATTTCCCGCATCCCGGTTCCATAATCAGGAGCAGGAACATCAATGCCAGGTCCTATAAAATTTTTCTTTATCAGTTCAACTGCATAACGACGCGTAATTCTTTCCAATTCATTAACTCTATATTTCCACGGATCTATTTTTACCCCACCTTTTGCCCCACCAAAAGGAACATTAACAACGGCACATTTATAAGTCATCAAAGCTGCAAGTGCTTTTACTTCATCTTCATTTACCATAGAGCTATATCTTATTCCCCCCTTAACTGGTAACATATGATGAGAATGTTCTACTCGCCAGGCATCTATTACTTCGTAAGTATCATCATCTCTTCGTAATGGGAACTTAAAATGGTAAACGCTGTTACACATCTTAATTTGTTCAAGTAGGCCTTTCGGATAATTTAAATGAATAGCAGCTTTATCAAAATAAGAGCAAACATCAGAAAAAAAACTTGAGAAGTTTGGCATAAAAATTTTAGATTTAAACGTTTAATAAAAAAATAGATTAAATTTTAATGCTTTACAAATTTATTGAATAAAAATTTTAATAAATATATTTTAAATAAAATTCAAATATGTTGCAATGCATAATTTAACCAATAAAGAAATCAAACTTATACAGGAGAGTTTTCAACAGCTTTCGGAAAAATCTAATAAGTTAGGAAAAGACTTTTACCAGCTACTTTTTGAACGAAACCCAGAGTTAAAAGAACTTTTTAAGATTGATATGAACGAACAGGCACTCGCATTAATGAGAATGGTAAAGACTGTTGTAGAAGGATTAAACAACCCACAGATTATAATTCCCGCTGTTCAACAATTAGGTAAGAGGCACAGTGACTACGGAGTAGAATATAAACACTATAAAGATTTTGGGATTTGTTTAATAGAATGCATAGAAAAAGAACTTCAACCTAATTTCAGTAAAGAGACAAAAAGAGCCTGGGAAAAACTGTATAATTTGCTGGCAGATGTTATGAAGACAGAATAAAAAGAGGAACCGCGCAGGGTTCCTCCGGTTGACAATCTTATTCTAATGTTAAACTAACAGTTTATAACTATTCAAAGCTTTCATATAATTAGCACGTTCAAATGCTGTCGGATCTGCTACAGATTTTTGACTCATACTTCCTTTCATAATCTCAATTGATTCATATTCATTTTCTTCCATCCATTTTTCCAGTTCTACTAAGATTTCACGAATTCTACTAATACCATTTATCAACAATTCGGAACAGACCATCGCCACATCACCACCTACCATCATTACCTTGAGCACATCAAAATGCGTATGAACTCCGTTTGTTGCTGCAAGACTTGCACTTATCCTACCATATAAAGTTGCAATCCATCTTAGAGTCAGTGTAAGATCAGCACTTCTGCTCAACTCTATATGAGGTACAACTTCCAATTTTGCAAGATCAATATCAGGTTGATAAAATCTATTAAACAAAACTAATCCATCAGCACCAGCTTGAACTAATTTCAATGCCATATTTCCCATTGAAGAAAAGTATGGGCTTAACTTCATAGCAACTGGAATGGAAACAATGTTTTTGACAGCTTTAAGATCTCTTATATAAATTTCCTCAATTTTAGTACCTTCGTCGTAAATATTAGAAGGGATATAGTACACATTAAGTTCAAGAGCATCAGCGCCAGCATCCTGAATTAACTTTGCATATTTCATCCACCCTCCTTTTGAAACACCGTTTAAACTACCTATTACAGGAATGCTTACACTTTCTTTAATCTTACGAATGTGCTCAAGGTATTCTTCAGGCCCTAAATAATATTCATAAGGCTTGGGAAAATATGTTAGTGCCTCTGCAAAACTTTCTGTCCCATAACTCATATAATGTTCAAACTCATTAGCTTCGTGTTCAATCTGCTCTTCAAAAAGTGAATATACAACAAGAGCTGCTGCACCAGCATCCTCCATCTGGCGTACCTTATCAAGGTATTTCGACAATGGTGATGCAGAAGGTACAATTGGATTCTTAAGTTTTAGCCCAAGATACGTTGTTGTCAGGTCCATAATGTTTACGTTAAAATTTGTTAATTTATTATTCTGCTGCAAGTTTTTGATATATTGCCCAACTTTCATTAACTGCTTCCTGTGCATGCTTTATAAGCTCTTCAGCATGTGTTGGATCGGATTTCACCAACATTTTATAACGTGTTTCAAGATATGCATAGTCTTTGAACTTTATTTTTGGAGCTCCTGAATCCAGTTTAAATGGATTTTTGCCCTCTTTTTTCAAATCAGGATTTCGCCGGAACAAGACCCAATATGCGCTGTCAACTGCAGCCTTCTGACTATCAAGTGCTTTGGTCATATTTATTCCATGGGCTATGCAGTGTGAATAAGCAATAATTATTGAAGGACCGTCATAAGCTTCAGCTTCAAGAAAAGCCCTTAACGTTTGAGTATCATTTGCCCCCATTGCAACTTTCGCGACATAAACATGTTCGTAATTTAATGCCATTAAGGCCAAATCTTTTTTAGGTAACGGTTTCCCTGAAGCAGCAAATTTTGCCACAGCACCAAGTCCAGTAGCTTTGGACATCTGCCCTCCCGTATTTGAATAAACCTCAGTATCAAGGACGAGTATGTTTACATTACGGTTAGAAGCAAGAACGTGGTCAAGTCCGCCATAACCAATATCATAAGCCCATCCATCTCCTCCAATTATCCACACTGATTTCTTCACAAGATAATCTGCAACCTGTAAAAGTTGCTCAGCATCTTTATTGTTGATGCTTTTAAGTTTCGATTTCAACTGTTCAACACGTTCTCTTTGTTCATAAATACCAATCTCATCTTTTTGATTAGCTGTTAAAATTGAATTAACAAATTCCTCACTAAAATAGTCTTTCAATTTTATAAGGAGTTCTCGAGCATATTCGTTATGTTTATCAATTGACAATCTCATACCAAATCCGAATTCAGCATTATCTTCGAAAAGTGAATTAGACCATGCGGGTCCTCTACCTTCCTTATTTTTTGTCCATGGCGTTGTTGGTAAATTACCTCCATAAATTGATGAACAGCCTGTTGCATTGGCTATTATTGCTCTATCACCAAATAATTGCGAAACAAGTTTTACATAGGGTGTTTCTCCACATCCTGCACAGGCACCTGAAAATTCAAATAATGGCTGTAACAACTGGCTGCTTTTAACAGTTGTTACATTTACCTTTCTTCTATCAACTTCCGGTAAATCAAGGAAGAATTTAAAGTTTTCACGCTCTTGTTGTCTGATAGGAATTTGTTCAACCATATTAAGTGCCTTGCGCCTGGTTTCACGTTTGTTTTTCGCAGGGCAAATTTCAACACACAAACCACATCCTGTACAGTCTTCCACCGCAACCTGTATGGTATAAGCAGTTCCTTGCTCAAACTCTTTTCCTTTTGCAGGCATATGTTTAAATGTAGAAGGTGCCTTTTCCAGATATTTTTCATCGTATGTTTTTATCCTGATTGTTGCGTGTGGACAAATAATTGCACATTTCCCACATTGGATACACCATTCGGGATCCCACTCGGGAACCTCGAGTGCAATATTTCTTTTCTCCCATTGTGCTGAACCTGATGGGAAAGTCCCATCAACTGGCATCTCACTAACAGCTACATCGTCACCATTCCCTTCGATAATTTTCGCAAGAGTTTTTCGGACATATTCAGGTGCTTCTACAGGAACTGGTGGTAGTATCTGAATTCCTGTTTGCTTTAGTTCCCCCAACTCTATCTTAAATAGATTTGCGAGTGTTCTATCTACAGCTTCATAATTTTTCTTCACCACTTCATCACCTTTGGCTCCATAGGTTTTTTTAATAGTTTCCTTAATTTTTGCAATTGCTTCATCTTTCGGAAGCACTCCTGATATAGCAAAGAAACAGGTTTGCATAATTGTATTAATTCTCGTTCCCATTCCTGTTTCCTTTGCAACTGAATAAGCATCTATCACATAAAACTTAAGATTTTTATCTTTAATTTGTTGTACAACCCTATCTGGTAATTTTTCCAGAGTTTGTTCTCTTGAATATGGAGTATTCAGAAGAAAAGTGCCTCCCTGTTTAATGTTCTTCAAGACATCAAATTTTTCAAGGAGAGTAAATTGATGGCAACCCACAAAATCAGCTAATGTAATTAAGTATGTTGACTTGATAGGATTTTTCCCAAATCTCAAATGCGAAATTGTAGTAGAACCCGATTTCTTTGAATCATAAACAAAGTATCCCTGGGCGTAGTTTTCCGTTTCTTCTCCTATTATTTTTATAGTATTTTTATTTGCACCAACTGTACCATCAGCACCTAGGCCATAGAACATAGCGCTAAATATATCCTTTTGAGGAAGTTCAAATTTTCTATCATACCAGAGGCTTGTGTGAGTAACATCATCATTTATTCCTATGGTAAAATGGTTTTTAGGCTCTTTCTTTTTAAGTTCTTCATAGACTGCCATTACCATTGCAGGAGTAAATTCTTTTGAACTCAAGCCATAACGGCCACCAACAACATACGGTCTTTCTACAAACTCTTTAATTTTTAAATAACTATTTTCGTTAATAGCAGTCACAACGTCCAGATATAGAGGTTCTCCAATACTACCCGGTTCTTTTGTTCTATCAAGCACTGCAATTTTCGTAACTGTTCGCGGTAACGATTTTATAAAATGTTCAATCGAAAAAGGCCTATAAAGCCTTACTTTAACAACTCCAACTTTTTCACCAGTAGTTAACAAGTATTCCACTGTTTCTTCAACAGTTTCAGCACCAGAGCCCATTAAAACAATAACCCTATCAGCCTCAGGATGTCCATAATAATCGAACAAATTATATCTTCTCCCAGTAAGATTATAAAATTTGTCCATCGCCGATTCAACTATGCTTGGGCACTCAAGATAAAACTTATTTACAGTTTCACGCCCTTGAAAATAAACATCAGGGTTTTGTGCAGTACCCCTAATAAAGGGATTATCAGGAGTTAGAGCTCGTTTTCTATGAGCCTCAACAACCTTTAGATTTATCATCGCTTTAATATCATCTTCAGTTAGTTGTTCAATCTTCATAACTTCGTGAGACGTCCTGAACCCATCAAAGAAATGCAAAAACGGAACCCTTGATTCAAGGGTTGACTTTTGAGCAATTAGAGCAAAATCCATAACTTCCTGAACTGAATTTGAACACAATAGAGCAAAGCCAGTTTGTCGCGTTGCCATAACATCACTGTGATCGCCAAATATTGATAGAGCCTGACACGATAAAGAACGAGCTGTAACATGAAAGACTGTAGGAGTTAATTCGCCAGCTATTTTATACATATTTGGAATCATCAACAATAGCCCTTGGGATGCTGTAAACGTTGTAGTCAAAGAACCAGATTGAAGAGCTCCATGCACAGCTCCAGCTGCACCCCCTTCGCTTTGCATTTCTACAACAACGGGAACAGTACCAAAAATATTTTTCTTACCTTCAGACGACCATGCATCAGATAACTCTCCCATTGGAGAAGAAGGTGTAATAGGATAAATTGCAATCACTTCGTTAGTTGCATGAGCAACATACGCTGCAGCTTCGTTTCCATCAATTGTTACTTTTCGCCTTTCCATAGTTTTTTATTTTTTTATTAATTGTTTTATCAAAATTATTCTTTATTATATATACAACAAACTTATCGGCAAAAGCTTTATTTTTCAGAAAAAGGTCTATAAAATAGGTCTTCTCAAAAAAACACAAATAAGATTTGTTAAGAACTCTTACTGAGTAATTATATTTTTCTTCAAAAAGTACGGAGGCAAAACCAGTAATTTCACCATTGGAAATTTTGAATCTTGTTTTCTTATCAAGAATAGCCTCTAAACTACCTTCAAGTAAAATATATATACCTTTTGGTGTATTTCCCTTTTTGAATAAAGTTTTACCTTTTTGAAAACTTAAGATTTTTTTGGAATTATTTGCCTCTGTCTGTTGTTTTAAGGTCAAAAGACTTAAGACAAAACACTTTAAATTTTCACAGTCTGAACAGGATAAATTCATATTAACTTTTCCTTTTAAAATTAGCAAATCTTATTATTTATTTATATGATATTAATTGGTATCATATAAAAATTTGTATTTAAGATTTCTCTTAATTTTAAAGTAAATTTTTATTAACTTAGTTTTAAACAAGGATAAGAAAATGAAAAGCTCTGTAGAGGAACAAAGAGATAAACTAAAACGAATCAACGACGTTTTCAAGTTGATAAAAGATAAGGAAGTTAAAATGGTAGATTTACGATTTACTGATCTACCAGGACAATGGCAACACTTCTCCATACCTGCTGCAAATCTTAAGGAAGAACACTTTTATGAAGGACTTGGGTTTGATGGCTCATCTATAAGAGGATGGAAACCAATCAACGAATCAGATATGCTTGCCATTCCTGATCCAAGCACTGCTCAAATAGACCCTTTCATTAAAGAAAGGTCTCTAATTTTGATATGCGATGTGATGGATCCAATTTCTAAAGAATATTATGATAATGATCCACGATTTGTTGCAAGAAAAGCAGCACAATTTTTACAATCAAGTAATTTAGCTGATAAAGCAATTTTTGGGCCTGAAGCTGAATTTTTTATACTTGATCACGTAGCCTATAACATTAATGAATATTCCAGCTGGTTCAGGATTGATTCAAGGGAAGGATTCTGGAATACAGGGAGTGAACTTGAAGCAAACCTTGGTCACAAAATCAGAATTAAAGAAGGTTATTTTCCGGTGCCACCAAGTGATTCTACCAACGACTTAAGGAATCAAATGGTAAAATATCTGCAGACGGTTGGAATCGAAGTAGAAATGCAACATCACGAGGTAGCCACCGCCGGACAGGCAGAAATAGATTTTAGATTTAATGAATTGCTCAAGACCTGCGACAATCTTCAAATGTTTAAGTATGTTGTTAAAAACACTGCCCGGGAGGCAGGGAAAACAGCTACATTTATGCCCAAACCTATTTTTGGAGATAATGGTAGTGGTATGCACACTCACGTAAGTCTATGGAAAGATGGAACAAACCTTTTTGCCGGCGAAAAATATGCTGATTTAAGTGAACTTGCTTTGTATTTTATTGGTGGAATTCTCAAACATGCTCCTTCGTTACTATCTTTCACAAATCCTACAACAAATTCTTACAAACGTCTTGTACCAGGCTATGAAGCTCCAGTTAACCTTGCCTATGCTATGAGAAACCGAAGTGCAGCGATTCGAATTCCAATGTACTCAAAAAACCCAAAGTCCAAAAGAATAGAGTTTAGATGTCCTGATGGTACAGCTAATCCTTATTTAGCTTTTTCGGCGATTTTATTAGCTGGTCTTGATGGCATTATTAACAAAATTGAACCGGGACCTCCTGTAGACCAAGATATTTATCATATGGCTGAAGAAGAACACAAAAAAATCAAACAGGCTCCAGAGAGCCTTGAAATCGCTCTTCACTCTCTCCAAAATGATAATGATTACCTCAAAGTTGGAAACGTCTTCACACAAGAATTAATAGATACCTGGATAGAATACAAAATGAATAAAGAGATCAAGGAAGTTCAACTTAGACCTCATCCCTACGAATTTCATTTATATTACGAAGTTTAATCTACATATTTGTAAGGAGAATGTATTTTACATTTTCCTTTACATCAATTTAAATTCTTATGGTAGACAATTTTCATTTGCTTACAAATCCTCTGTGTATCTTTCTTGACAAAGAACGAGAAGATTTTACAAGAGAAGATTTACTTAAAGTAATTAAAGAGAAACAGATTGAGCGTATAACTTTTCATTATACTGCTCTGGATGGAAAGCTTAAAGAACTTAAAATTCCTATTTCATCAAGATTTGATGCGGAAATAGTATTGACAGAAGGTGAACGAGCAGACGGTTCTTCTCTTTTTAAAGGATTAATAGACACCGCACTATCAGATTTATATATTGTTCCCGTATATAAGTCAGCTTTTCTCAATCCTTTTAACCACGGTAGCCTTGACTTCGTTTGTAGGTATATAACTGTAGATGGCAAATTGGCGGACTTCACACCCGATAATATTCTTTTAAAAGCACAACAACTTTTAAAAAAGAACTCAGATCTCGATTTATATGCTCTGGGAGAGCTGGAATTTTACTTGTTCTACAATCCAGAGTATGATATGTATATTACGGAACCTCAAAGTGGTTATCATAACAGTGCGCCATTTTCAAAAGTCGGGCGAATTCTTGCTGAAATGGTAAGATTAATAGCTCAGATAACAGGCTCTGTTAAATACGCACATTGCGAAGTTGGATTTATTAATAAAATTAAAAGCCCTCTTCAAGAATTGAATGGAAAAACCGGAGAGCAGCTTGAAATTGAATTTCTGCCAACCCCAATAGATGAAAGCGCTGACAATATTGTAATTGCCAAATGGCTTATCAGAAATATAGCCTATAGAAATGGAATGCTGGCAACTTTTGCTCCTAAACTTGAAGAATCTTCAGCCGGGAATGGATTGCATATTCACCTGAGACTTTGTAAGAATAAACAGAATGTATTGGTTAATGATAGCGGTCAACTATCAAAAGAAGCCCATAAATTGATAGGAGGATTATGTAAATACGCTTCTTCATTACCTGCTTTTGGAAATACTGTAGCAGCTTCTTACCGACGGTTAGTACCAAATCAAGAAGCCCCAACAAAAATTTGTTGGAGTGATTCTAACCGAAGTGCTATGATTAGAGTTCCGCTTGGATGGACAAAAGTTAAGAACCTTGCTACAATAATTAATCCTGATAAAATTACTGAGTTTCATAAAATTCCAAAAATGCAAACCATTGAATTCAGAACTGCCGATGGAAGTGCTAATACTCATTTATTACTTGCTGGTTTAGCAATGGCAATTGAATGGGGAGTATCCAATGAGGAGTCATTACAACTTGCCGATAAATTATATGTCAAAGGAAACATTGCAAAGAACAGAACTCTCTGGAATTCTCTTGAATCACTACCGGAAAATTGTTATCACTCAGCCAAGATTCTCTCTCAAGTTAGGGAATTATACCAGAGAGAAAATATTTTTCCTGAAAGCATAATAGAATATCAAATGAATTTACTACGTAACGAAAACGATAGATATTTATTTAATAGGTTATCTAAATTAAAAGGTAAAGAAAGGGAAGCATTTTTACTAAAGATTATGCATCGTGATATACATAGGCATTAAAAATAGGTTCTCTAATTGTTAGGTTTCTATGGAATGCAGGTTCGAGTTTTCTTTATATTATTTACAATATATATTCTATCTGGTCAACTGCCAGGATTCAGCCAGTTTGTTGACTTCGGAAGAAACAAAGTACAATATTCCGATTTTGAATGGTATATTCTTAACACCAAACATTTCCAGATTTATTATTATAAGGAAGCAAAAGAGTTAGCACAAATTGGTGCTCAATTTGCAGAAGAGAGTTATGACGATCTGAGGCAAAAATTCAGATATGAGCTGCCTGATACAGTACCTGTTATTTTTTATTCTTCCCCATTACATTTCAAACAGACAAATACAACTCCTGGTTTAGTACCAGATGTAGTAGGCGGGTTTTTTGAATTCATTAAAGGAAGGGTTGTCCTGCCATTTGATGGTTCATTAAAAGAATTTCAACATGTTATAAAACACGAACTTGTACATGTTTTCACCACAAATTACGTCTCAGATATTTTAAGAAATCATGGAAAACTTGCGGACAGATTGCCCCCCCTCTGGTTTGTTGAAGGACTTGCTGAATACTGGTCTACCAATTGGGATTCAAAAGGGGAAATGGTTTTGAGAGACGCTGTTATCAATTCTTATATGGTTGGCCTTAGTGATTGGGAACAGGTGGCTGGTAGTTATTTTATGTACAAGTTAGGACAAAACATTCTGATGTATATAAATGAAAAATATGGTGAGGACAAAATTCTTTCTATGTTAAATGATTTCTGGAGAGATGACAATTTCGAAAACATATTTGGGAACATAATTGGAAAAGACTATTCTGAATTTGACAAAGAATACTTATATTATCTGAAGAGAAAATATCTTCCTCTTTTAAATAAAGTTGACCTGCCAGGCTCAGTAACGAAACTGCTTTTCCCTGATGGTTTTGCACACAAAGCTCGCATCTGGTTTACAAAAGATAAAAAAGAAGTTTATTTCCTGGGGAATAAAACAGGTTATACAAGCATCTACAAATTGGATTTAAAAACTAATAAATCTTCACTTCTTGTAAAAGGCGAAAGTTCAGATGAGTTTGAACAGTTTCATTATTTCAGAAATGGACTGGATATTTCAAAGGATGGGGTTCTTGCTTTTGCTTCTCAAAGAGGTGAAACTGATGTTTTGTATCTATACGATGTCAATACAATGAGACAAATTAATGATTATTATTTCCCCGACATTGTAAATATTGGGAGTCTAAGCTGGAACAGAAATTCCAGAAAAATTGTCTTTTCAGCAACAGAAAACACGGGTAAAGTGGATTTATACATTTTTGATGTTGAATCTAAGAGACTTATCAGACTCACTAATGATTTCTTTGATGATACTGATCCTGTGTTCTCACCTGATGGAAAGTATATAGTTTTTGCTTCTGACAGACTGAAAATTAGTAATCAGTACAATTACAATTTATTTTTATACAATACTGAAACCAATATAATTGAAGTTCTTACTGTTAGTAAGTTTAACAACTTTTCTCCCTCTTTTTCAGAAGATGGTAGTAAATTAATTTTTGTATCTGATTCTTCAGGTGTTCAGAACATTATGGAAATAGGTTTTAAGAATCCAAATAACTATACTGGTTTTTATTTTCTCAGGCAGATTTCCTCTCTTGCTACATCTGTTTTTGACCCCGTTTGGTATGGCATCAACAAAATTATTTGTTCGGCTTATGAAAATGGGAATATTCAACTGAGGGTAATTGAATACCCTGTTAATCAATTAGACACATTACAGATTTCTGAAAATATAAGGGAACCTCAAGTTTTAAAAGAACAAGTACCCATTCAGAAAAGCAATTTTACTGAAATCAAGACTGACTTAAAATATGAGAAAAAATTTTCGTTTGATGTAGCAACGACTGCAATTGCTTCAGACCCTGTGTTTGGGACATTTGCGGGGGGAGCAGTATCTCTGAGTGATATACTTGGAAATGAAATGTATTATTTTTTACTTTTTAATAACTCAAATTATGAAACCGAATTCTGGAAAAGTTTCAATATTGCTATTTCAAAAGTATCTCTGGAAAAACGACTTAATTATGCTTATGGTATATATCATCTTTCAGGCAGGAGATATGATTTGAGAGAATCTGATTTTGCTTACTTTGAGAGATTATATGGTGGTTATCTTAGTTTTTCTTATCCACTATCCTCATTTAGAAGGATAGAAACATCTCTCAACTTTTCACAGTCTGAAAAAAATGTAGATTTTTTGAATAATAGAAAATCATTATTACTCTCCAATCAAATCAGCTACGTCAAAGACAATTCTCTTTGGTGGTACACTGGTCCTATAGATGGTGAACGATTTAATTTCACAGCTGGTTATACAATTGATATACAGAACTCTAACGAAAATTTTTTCAGCTTTTTATTAGATTATCGAAAATATCTAAGACTGGGAAAGTTTTCAAGCCTTGCATTCCGTGGTCAGTTCTTTATCAACGATGGAACATTTCCAAGGAGGTATTTTATGGGGGGGAGTTGGAGCCTTCGCGGTTGGTCGTGGGTGTCATTGCGGGGCACCAAGCTGTGGCAGACAAATTTAGAGTTACGATTTCCTTTGATTGACCTGATGAGTTTCCAATTCCCCATTAGGTTTACATTAAATTTCCCCGGTATACGAGGAGCTTTATATTTTGACGCGGGGAATTGCTGGGATAGTTGGAATAATTACGGCGAAACCAAAGGAAGTATTGGAGCCGGTATCAGACTTAATGCATTAGGTATTATTGTATTAAGATACGATTTTGGTAAGCGAATTGAACAGGGATTTACTAAATTACAAGATGGATTTTACCATCAGTTTTTCTTTGGATGGGATTTTTAGTACCAAAAGATTATGAAGAAAAAAAATAGTACTGAACAAATTTCTTTAACTGAATTCAAAAAAAGAGTAAATAAAGGAATTGAATCACGCACTATTCTTTTGTTTACAAATGAAAAAATTGTGCTTGATGAAATTTTATTAACGCTCGGACAAAATTTTATCGAGCAAAATTTTGACCCTAAAAAAATAAGGTTTTATTATTCCGATAATAATGAACTTCTATCTCTTTTGAATGAGTGCTCTAATATAAGCTTTTTCACAGATAAAAATATTTATGTTTATAAAATAATAAAATCGACAGGGATTAAAGGATTACGGAAGGATGACAAAGAATTGTTATTAAAATATCTAATGAATCCAAACCCTAATTCTTTTCTAATTCTTTACGTGGGCGACGATGAGTTCAACCTTAATAACTTTGACTTTCTTGAAGATACTCGCTGCGACATAGTTGTTATTTCCCCCGCCACAGAAGAAACTCTTATCGAATGGGCACTGGAAAAGTTTGAAGATTATAAAATAAGTCGGGAAGTTATATCCTTTTTGCTTAAATTTATCAACATAAGTTATGATGAACTTTTTACAGAAATAGAAAAACTCAAACGTTTTTGTTACACTAAAAAAGAGATAACAACTGAGGATGTAGTTCAGTGTGTAGGATTATCTAAAGAATTTAATGAAAACGAATTTATATCAGCAGTTCTAAATAAAGAAAAAAGTAAGGCTATAATGATTTATGACTCATTAACTTTAAAAGCAGATAAAGATTTGTTTTTACTATACTTATTAAAAAACGCTTATATAGGAATTCTAAAACTCTTTGATAGAAGCACAACTTCTATGTCAAACAACGAATTGTTAAAAGTTTTGAGGATATGGGATTCTGACTATCAGGCAAGAATTAGCCGATTAAATCTTTTTAAAAAGATTCGTGCCTCTACGAATGAGATTAAAATTAAGAAAGCAATTAATTATATTTATGAAACTGACAAAAAACTGAAAACTTCAGATCCTGATTCGCGGGCTTTATTTGTAACCCTTGTTAAGAACTTAAGTGATATTAATTTAGGAACATAATTTTAAATTTAAAGTAAAATAAATAAGAAAGTGTCCCTATATAGAGAATTAAGTGATGAAGATTTGATTTCCCTTTTCCAGGAGGGCGAAGAAACAGCATTTGATGAACTTGTGTATCGGTATCAAGATAGAATAATAAACTTTTTATTCAGATACACAGGTAGCTATGAAACGGCAGAAGATCTGGCACAGGATACTTTCATAAAGCTATTTAAATCAAAGCACTTATATAAGAATATAGCTAAATTTTCAACATGGTTTTATACAATTGCTATTAATACTGCTAAAACATGGTTAAAAAACGAGGGGAGGATTGATACTATTTCAATTAATCTTGGCTTTGATGAGGATGGGGAAAAAGATTTCGATATTGAATCAAGAGATATTACTCCTGAAAACTATGCAAATGCAAAACTCGAAGAGTATTATATCCAAAAAGCTTTAGCTATGTTAGATGACAAGTTTCGTGAGATTATTATCTTAAGAGATATTCAAGATCTTGATTATGAAGAAATTGCAAAAATAACTGGATTACCAATAGGTACTGTAAAATCAAGGATAAATAGAGCAAGAGAAAAACTGAAAAATTTATTACAAGAGATTTATCAACAAAATAGCAATTAAATCCAATGGAACACGAGGATGAACTCAATAAAGAAGAACTTTACGACAGTGAGTTTTCGGAAGTACGAAATATGCTTTTACGTCTTCGAAAGGTAAAAGCAAGTGATAATTTTCATTCCAGACTAAAACAAAAAATAGCTACAGAGTTATCAGATAGTAATTTTTTAGAGGAATCAGCAACTTTTATTAGTGAAAAGCAAGTTGAAAGAGCTTTAATAAATAAGAAATTTAGATTATTACAATTGGGGTTTTTCCAAAGACCTGTATTTGTTGCAAGTGTCATTATAGGAATAATACTTTTAATAATGTTTTCAATTTATAATCTTACTCAGTTACCTCAAAAAGACATAGTTACTACACCATTAAGTAAAGAGACACAAATCCAGCCTTTGGTAAACGATACTTTATTTACAGATTTTAAAGATAACCCGCAATTTAAAGAACAAAAAGAACAGGTTGATAAGTTCAAAGAAAACTTTGACAAATTATTAATTGCAGAAAATACTAAACCAAGGAAACATACTGATAATAAATTAAAAGGTAATTTTACCAACGATAAATCGTTAATTAAGGAAGAAGTACCTAAGCCCTCACAGCCTATAGAAGAAAAGAAGCCCGATGCCAATTCTAAATCGACCACAACACAATCCGAAATATCCTCGACACCTAAAGAACCCACTGCAGTTGACACAAAGAAAGAATCTACTCAAAAACCGGATGTACTTGCTATGCCCAAAAGTGATTTAAATACTACCAGGGGTCAAAAGACAAAAAAGATGCCAAAACAGAAAGTTAAGGATGAAGACATTACAAAAGAACAATTAGAAAAAATAAAAGAAGAAGTATTCGATAAGATAAAAAAGGAATTCTAATGTTTATAGCAAATGTTAAAATTACTCCACGAAAAACTCTATTAGATCCTCAGGGAAAAGTTATCAAGCACTCTTTAAACTCACTCGGGTTTGAAGAAGTAAAAGACGTAAGGGCTGGAAAGTTACTTACTTTACATGTTGAAGCAGATACTTTTGAAAAAGCCCTTAACATTGTAGAGACCTCCTGTAGGAAATTACTTGCTAATCCTGTTACGGAAGATTACGAATATGAAATTAAACCCCTTGAACCATAGGTAGTATGCCCTCAGTAAAAGTAGGAATTGTCATCTTCCCCGGTTCTAATTGTGACCATGATGCTTACTATGCATTTAAAGAATTGCTTCAATGTGACACGAAATTTTTATGGCATAAAGAAGGAAGCATTGAAGATTCAGATATAGTTATACTGCCGGGAGGATTTTCATATGGAGATTATTTAAGAGCAGGAGCAATTGCCAGATTTTCACCAATTATGAAAGATGTTGTCAGATTTGCTACCAAAGGTGGTGTGGTCATTGGAATTTGTAATGGTTTTCAAATACTGTGTGAGGCGGGACTACTTCCCGGAACACTTCTTAGAAATCAGAATCTGAAATTTGTTTGCAAATCTGTTCCCTTGATTGTTGAAAATAATAAGACTATATTTACCGCGTATTATAATATAAAGGAAATAATCAATATGCCCATTGCTCATGGGGAAGGAAATTATTTCTGCGATGATGATACATTAACTGAGTTACTTGCAAATAATCAAATTGTTTTTAGATATAAAGAAAATCCAAACGGTTCTATAAATGATATAGCCGGCATTCAAAACTCAAGCAGAAATGTACTCGGAATGATGCCTCATCCGGAACGTGCTTGCGAAAAAATTCTTGGCAGTAATGACGGATTGAAACTTTTAAAAAGTGTAATAGATAGCTTCCAATAAAATTAAAAGAACAAAAAATGGGAAATCTCGGAACAACCGAAATAATATTAATTATCATTGCTATTTTAGTCCTATTTGGGGCAAAAAAGATTCCAGAATTTATGAGAGGTTTAGGTCACGGTATTAGAGAATTCAAAAAAGCATCAAGCGAAATAGAATCTGAAATAACCAAGCCTCTTAAAGAAGAGGAACAAAAGAAATCCTGACTTTAATTGCTCTTAAACTTGTATGCAATGGAATTTCCCCCCAGAAGTCTTAGTGAAATAAGGGACTCCATATCATCAAGAAAGCTAACTGTTTCTGACCTTGTCCAGGGATATCTTAGCAATATTCACAATCAAAAGGAGCTCAATGTATTTATTACCCTTTTCGAAGAAGAAGCATTAGAAAAGGCAAAGATAATTGATGAAAAAATCCGTGCTGGAACTGCTGGTAGACTTGCAGGAATGATAATATCTGTTAAAGATGTTATCTCTGTTAAGGATAAACCTCTAACCTGTGCTTCACGGATTTTAAGTAATTTTAGAGCTTTATATAATGCTACTGCTGTTGAAAGGTTGCTCAATCAAGATGCAATTATAATTGGCAAGGTCAACTGTGATGAGTTTGCAATGGGTTCCTCAAACGAAAATTCATTTTATGGACCAGTTCTAAATCCCTATGACAAATCACGAGTTCCAGGTGGCTCATCCGGAGGGAGTGCCGTTTCCGTTGCAGCAAATATGTGTTTAACATCTCTTGGGTCTGAAACTGGTGGTTCTATTAGACAACCTGCTTCCTTTTGTGGTATTGTTGGTTTAAAAGTTACATATGGACGAATTTCCCGGTTCGGATTAACAGCTTTCGCTTCATCATTTGATAGTATTGGAATTTTTGGAAATAATAGTTCAGATATTGCAATAGTTCTACAAACTATTGCAGGTTATGACAACTATGACTCAACTTCTTCCTCTGAGCCTGTCCCTGATTATATTTCAGAATTAAAAAACGAAATTAAACCAGGAAATATTAAAATAGGTTATGCACGTGAATACTTTGGAGAAGGTCTGGCTATACCAATAAAAAACGCTATCTTCAAGCTCCTTGATAACCTGAAAAGTAAGGGCTTTGAAGTAGAAGAAATTTCATTGCCTCATACTGAATATGTTATGCCCACTTATTATATACTTACTTCTGCGGAAGCTTCGAGTAATTTAGCAAGATACGATGGGGTAAGATATGGGTATAGGGCAAATCTGGAGCCATATTCAGACAATGCATTTGAAGAGATGTATGTAAAAAGCCGCTCCGAAGGTTTTGGTGATGAAGTGAAGCGGAGAATTATGCTTGGTACATACGTCCTTTCCTCTGGCTATTATGAAGCATATTACAGAAAAGCTCAAAAAGTTAGAAGGCTTATCAAGCAAGATTTCGATTGTGCTTTTGAAAAAGTTAATTATATAGTATCACCAACATCACCTACTACTGCCTTTAAACTGGGAGAAAAAATTGAAGATCCTCTATCAATGTATCTGAGTGATATTTATACTGCATCTGTAAACCTTGCTACTATCCCTGCAATTTCAGTACCTATAGGGTTTGATGAAAAATCTTTACCTTTCGGGGTACAGGTAATGGCGAAAAAATTTGATGAAGCAGGACTATTAAGAATATGTAACTTATTTATGAATACTCTTGAGAACGTACCGGGAGAGTAAATTCAAAGGTACTCCCTTCGTTTAACCTACTGGTAACATTAATCTTAGCATTATGTAGTTCAAGGATATGTTTTACAATTGACAGCCCCAATCCACTTCCCCCCATTTCTCTGGAACGATTTTTATCAACTCTATAGAACCTTTCAAAAATTCTTGGTAAATCTGACTCAGGAATACCAATCCCAAAATCTTGGACAGCAATTGAAACAAAATTTCCCTTCTTAGCCAATCTTAATATTATCCGGGAGTTTTGATTTGAATATTTAACGGCATTATCTAATAAGTTTATCAAAACCTGTCTTATTTTATCTTCATCGGCAAATACTTCTTCTTCTATATTGACATTGTTCGATAGTTCAATTTTAATATTTTTATTTTCTGCAACCGGAATAAAATCCTTCAACACCCCCCTGATAAATCCAAAGAGAGGAAACCATCTTTGTTTTAATTTCATTCCACTTTCAAGTTCAGAGATATTAACCAGATCACTTACTAATTCTTTCATCCTGGCAGTTTGAGACAAAGCTTTATTCAAAAAATCATATTTTACATTGGGATCGTTTATAGCTCCATCAATTAACGTTTCAAGGGAGAGCTGAATTGCGAATATTGGAGTACGAAGTTCATGAGCAACATTACCAAGAAACTCGTTTCTGTTCAATTTAAATACTTTAGCAACGGTTAATTCTCTCCTAACAGCCATTAAAATACTGATTAAATTGTGGTATATAGTACTTAACTTAAAGTTGCGGGAAAACACCGGTTCGTTTTTTTTAAGGGTATTTATTATATTATCAACCTCCCCAATTTTCTCTTCATAGTTAGAAAATTCATTATTTAACGCAGAATCCACAATCGTCGCAAATACATTCTGGAGTATTGAAATAGGCTTATCAACAAATTGTCGGTAGGAAAAAAGAAATAAAAGAGAAGAAATTATGAGTATCAGATTAAAGAGAACTATTTCAAGAGTAGACAGAGATATTAATTGGAATAATATATTTCCAACCGCCAGAAAAACTATTAAAAGCAGTGTGTACAGATAAGTAAAAGAGTTACTACTTTCTAAATATCTCATCACTATTCATTTCTGAATCTGTATCCAAGTCCTTTTATCGTCTCTATGTAATTTGCATATCGTCCTAATTTCTCCCGTAATTTTGCCACGTGAACATCAATAGTCCGATCAACAACATAAACATCATTACCCCAAATTTCGTCTAACAAAATTTCTCTTGAAAAAACCTTTCCTCTATTCGAAAGTAAAAAATGTAGTAATTTAAATTCTTTGCGTGGAAAAAATACTTCTTCCCCATCGATTTTTACTACGTATGCTTCAGTATCTATTTCGATATTTTTAAATTTTATATAAACATCCGTTTTCTTGCTTTCTTCTTCCTTTATATGTTTGCGACGTAGAACAGTTTTAATTCTTGCAAGCACTTTGCGAGGGGAAATAGGTTTTTGTATATAGTCATCAGCACCAAGCTCAAGCCCTAAAATTTCATCAATTTCATTTTCTTTTGCAGTAAGAAAAATAATGGGGATATGTGAGGTTTCAGCATCCGATTTTAATAATTTACAAACTTCCAAGCCATTCATCTCAGGCATCATTATATCAAGCAGTACAATATCGGGATTAAAAGTTTCAACTTTCTTTAAGGCTTCCTTGCCATCATATGCCACTTCAATTGTAAACTCTTTTTCCTTTTCAAGATTATATTTAAGAAGGTCTATTATATCCTTCTCATCGTCTACAAGTAGTATTTTATGCTTCATTTTTTCTTTTAACATACCAATAAAACGTTACCAGAACGCTAAGATAATATAAAGAAATTATAAACTCACTTTATAAATAACTCTTTTTCTGCTTTAGCAGACTTGTAAACATAGTCGGTTATTTTCATAACCTGCAAAGCTTCTTTACCAGAGGAAACTAATTTATTCCGTCCTTTAACAACTCCAACAAAGTAATTTAGCTCATACTCATAGCTTTTTCGAGTGATATCCGGCAGCGGCTGAATATTTTGAGGGGTAAGATCAATCAAGTCACTGTTAAATTTTTTATATATCCGTAAAGGATTAATTGAGGAACTTCCGTTTTTTCCAAAAACGTTGCAGTAAAAAAATTCCCTCTTACGTATGAAACTCCAGCTAACTTCAATTGTTAGTACTGCTCCATTTTTAAATTTTACCATAGTAAAATTTGAATCTTCAACCTTTTTGGTGTTGTGAAAGAAATTCACGGAACTTACACTCAAAGGTTCTGGGAAATCCATCATCCATAACCCAAGATCAAGCATTACTATTCCATTATCGATAAACGCCCCTCCCCCAGCCTTTTCCTGGTTCAAAAACCATTTTTCAGTAGAGCTTTGTGTCTTAAGCCAGCCTGTTTTCACATAAAATATATCAGTCAGTTCTTTACTGCGGATAAAACTTCTTTGAAACATAACATCACTTCTGAATCTGTTATTCATTCCTACCATTAAGATTCGCTTATTGTCTTCGGCAGCAGAAACAATTGCACTTGTTTCATCATAATTTCTTGAAATCGGTTTTTCAATAAAAACATTATAACCAGCTTTAAGACAATCAACTGCAAGTTCTTTGTGCGTGTTAGTAGGAGTAGCTATTATAACAGCATCAAGTTTGGGGTTTTCATTAATCATTGAATCAAGTGCAGAATAGCATTTGGGAATAGAATATTTTTTTGCTATAAACTGTGCTTTTGACAGCTGGACATCACAAATAGCAGTTAACTCTACTTCTTTAATTTTTTTTAATGTTGGAATATGAAAAACCTGAGATATAGCTCCGAGTCCAACGACTCCTATTTTTAGTTTCTGCATTGGTAATATATTTAAAAAATGTCAAGACACCCGAATCACATATGATAAGTACTTACCGCTGCTTTCTTCCGAACCTGACGGGGTTGGGTACCATCATATTGTTCGGGGCTTGACAAAAGTTAAACTTAATACATAATAATATACTTAAGAAGATTTAAACATTAAATACAAACCAAATCCCCCTAAAATTATATTTACAAGCCACATTCCTAAAAAGGGACTGATAATATCTCTATCGGCTAATTTTTCCCCCCCAATTAAGGATGCCCAGTAAAGCAGGAAAAACAATAGTGATAATCCAGAGGCAACACCAAAACCTCCTTTTTTTACTCGATATCCCAGAGGTGCTCCTATAAGAGTAAATACAATACAGGCAAATGGAATTGAATATTTTTTATAAATCTCTACTTCATAACTATCCGCCTGACGTTCAAGTTCGAATGTTAATTTCCTTTGATTGTTTAATTGCTCTAAATAGCTCAAAGTCCTTCTATACCTATTAATTAATGTATCAGGAGGGATTATATCTGAAAATGTCTGCTTCGCTATATTAGCCCCTAACAATGATTTACTAAAGGAAGTATCAACAAAATTCAGCTTTTTATAAAATTCAAATTCCGATTGTATTCCATTTATAAAATTCTTATTGACTGTAGATATATCCTTATAAATGCTATCAACAATTCTTCTCATATCACTTGCTGATAATTCTCTATCTCCGCGGATAAAAACATTGTCAGAAGAGCGTTGAAATCCAAATCCAGCAGCTGGAAGAATAATTCTGTGATTTTTGAATAATACTTTCCTGTATTTTTCAAGATAATTCTTATTATTCAGCTGATGAATTTCTCCATTCTGTAAATTCATTACAATGTTTGTGAAATCTGAGGTAAATCCTATATCTCCCTCCTCCGCAGTAATTAAATTTCTAACTTCAGGTGAGGAATAGTCATAAATAAAAATCCCTTTCAGTTTATTACTGTTTTCGAAGGTTTTCTCTACATAAATTCTAACTCCATTAATATCATCAGAAAACTTCCCTGACTCAAGAAAAAATGTTGGTTTGGTTCTTGAAATATCACCAAGCAAAACTCTTGCCTTATGATTGGCTTCAGGTAATACATTGTTATTAAACAATATCATCAAATAGGTAATAATTAATGATATTACTAAAACAGGCATCATCATTTTAGGTAAACTAATACCGCTCGTTTTAAAGATTGTAATTTCATTTGCAGATGCCATAGAACCAAATGCCATAAGAGTAGAAACTAAAACCGACATAGGAACAGCAAGCGTTAGTATCCAGGCAAGATTTAAAACTATAAGTTGTATAATTATCCAGATACTTAACCCTTTTCCTACCAACTGGTCAATCGATTTCATCAAAAACTGGAATAAAAATAGAAATACTAATGTACCCAGAGAGAAAAGAAAAGGGAGTATATGATTTCTTATTATATAACGATATACTAACAAGTTAAATTACATTTAACTTCTTTCCCACTTTTGCAAATGCAGAAATACATTTATCAAGGTCATCACGCGAATGCGCAGCTGATATCTGGACTCTTATCCTTGCCTGTCCGCGAGGAACAACCGGATAAGAAAATCCAACAACATAAATTCCTTCCTGAAAGAGTTCATACGCCATTGATTGCGCTAATTTTGCATCATTCTCAAACTTACGGAATAACACTGGCGTAATTGGGTGTATACTTTCGGTAATATCAAAACCAAGTTTAGTCATCTCAGCTCTGAAATATTGAGTATTCTCAAATAATCTGGAACGTAGATTATCGCTTTGTTCAAGGAGTTCAAATGCTTTAATAGCAGCACCCACAATTGAAGGTGCAAGAGTATTTGAAAAAAGATATGGTCGGGAACGTTGTCTCAATAAAGAAATTATTTCTTTTTTCCCTGTGGTAAAACCTCCAGATGCACCACCCATTGCTTTTCCTAATGTTGAAGTAATTATGTCAACCTCCCCCATTACATCACAGTATTCAATAGAACCCCGTCCTGTCTTTCCAAAGAAACCAGTAGCATGAGAATCATCAACCATCACAAGTGCATCATATTTATTTGCAAGAGAAATAATGTCTTTTAACTTTGCAACATCCCCATCCATCGAGAACACACCATCAGTTGCTATCATAATATTTCGCGCGGGTTTTGGCTCCTGTGCTAATCCTGTGTGATCCCATATATCAGTTCCTTCACGAGAAAGAACTAACTTTTCTTCCAGAGACTTCATATCACTGTGCTTATATATTAACCTCCTTGCTTTACATAAACGTATACCATCAATAATGCTTGCATGGTTAAGTTCATCTGTAATAACCACATCATCAGATCCTAATATGCTTTCAAAAAGGCCTCCATTTGCATCAAAACAACTGGAATAAAGGATCGTATCCTCCGTACCATAAAACTCTGAAATTTTCTCCTCTAGACCTTTATGAATATTTTGTGTCCCACATATAAACCTCACTGATGCCAGACCAAACCCATAAATATCAAGTGTACGTTTTGCCGCCTCGATAATTTCAGGATGATTGGCAAGACCCAGATAATTGTTTGAACAAAAATTTATCACTTCTTTTGGTTCAGAACCAGCAGGAAAACTAACTTTGATTCGTGGCCCTTGATCAGTCACTAAAACACCTTCCTCTTTATAAAGACCCGCTTCTCTAATAAGATTTAACTCCTGTTTAAAGTCATATTTTGTTCTCCTGTACATACCTGATGTATTTATTTTGCAAAAACATATATTTTAAAAATACTAAATAAAATACAAACATTCTATCTTTAATATTATTTAACATTTCTTTTAAGATATCTTAATATACCGTAACAACATATTAATATAGGCGAAGTATGTTTGTATAGTAAAATAAATCTAAAAACTATGAAGAAGATATACATACTGTTTTTTAATTTAATTTTATTTTTTCTTTTCGCAAATCACACTTCCGCCCAGAGCATCGAAGGAAAAGTAATAGATGCACAAAACTCAGAACCATTAGTAGGAGCTACAATCAAAATTATTAATACCTCATATGGAGCAATTACAGATTTAGATGGATTTTTCAGAATTGAAAATCTTCCCGGTGGGACTTATCAAATAAAGGTTTCTTATATTGGTTACACTGACAAAGTGATAGAAGGAGTTGTTGTGAATCCTAAAAAAGTTACTAACCTCAATGTTGCTCTTGAAATAGATGGACTAAGCACAGAAATAATCAATGTTGAAGCAACCATATCTCTTTCGAATGAATCCGCATTGTTGTCAGTAAGAAAGAGCTCTGAAAATATAACAGACGGGGTAAGTGAACAACAAATTAAAAAAAATCCTGATGCTACAGCTTCTGAAATCTTGAAACGGGTAACAGGATTAAGCATAGTGGATAATAAATATGTTTATGTTCGAGGAATTAATGAGCGATACAGCGTTACTATGCTCAATGGGAGTCAACTGCCAAGTACTGAAAGTGACAAGAAATCGTTTTCCTTTGATATTATTCCGTCTGCTTTGTTGGAAAACATTATTATTACAAAATCCTATACCCCAGATCTGCCCGGGAACTTTAGTGGGGGGCTTGTTCAGATTAATACAAAAGAATTTCCAGAAAATCTTAGTATTGGTTTCTCAAGTTCATTATCTTATAATACCAATACAACATATAATAATATTCTAACGTCCAATTCACCCCAGTCTAAATTACTATTTTTAAATTCTGGATTTGATAATGGGGATAGGCTACTACCCTCATTTATACCTTCTCAAAAAATAGACAACACAAATTTCACCAATGCTGAACTCAAAACCTTCGGCAGAGCTTTCAACAATAATTGGGGAGTCAATTATCGTCGTGCTCCTTTAAATGGAAGTTTTCAAATTTCAGCTGGAAATCGTTTTAGAGTATTAAATAACGACTTAGGGCTATATTTTGCCTATACTTACAATAGTGCTTTTAAAAATAAGAACACTCTACGTCGAGAATATCTTGTAGACGGTGGGATCGAACAAGAATTTACGGGGAAAAGCTCCAGTTATAATGTTCAGTGGGGTGGCATCTTAAATGCATCTTATAAAATAGGCTTGAATCACCAAATAAGTTGGCGAAATTCTTTTATTTTAACCTCTGAAGATGAAACTATGTTTATGCAAGGTACTTACTTTCCTCAAACAGCCGAGCGAAAACTTTTTTCAACTCATTTCACAGTAAGAGAAATTCAATCATCTCAATTGAATGGAGAACATTACTTTGAAAAGCTTGCTAAAACCCGCCTTTCTTTCAAATTAGGCTACTCTGTAAGCAAGGCTAAAGAACCAGATTATAAGACAATGATTTATCAAAGAGAGTATGGTACTGATGATCCATTTATGGCTCCAATTTCTTTTACTGGTAATCCAAATACAACTGTAGGTGGAAGATTCTTCTCGGATTTACAGGATATTTTCAGGAACATAGAACTAAACCTCGAGACACCATTAAAAATAAAGAATATTCAAAGCAAGGTCAAAATAGGAGGAGTAATTAACCATACAACTCGTGACTTTTCAGCAAGATTGTTTGCACCTTACTTTTCAAACCAGATAAATATATTCGAGATGTACAGAATTATGAAATTGCCTCTCGATTCAATATTCTTACCTGAAAATATTGATACAAACAAAATCGTATATGCCGAGTTTACAGACCTTTCTGATAGGTACACAGCTTTTGAGGATAATTATGCTGCTTTTGCAATGTTAGATTTTCAGTATAAAAAGTTTCGTGTTATTACAGGCGCAAGGCTAGAATATAATTTCCAGAAACTGAATTCTCACGATAGAACTGGAGTACCAATTGATGTTTCCTTAAAAAATGTTGATATTCTACCTTCAGTAAATTTGATTTATGCATTAGACTATAACACAAACTTAAGATTTTCATTTTTCCAGTCAGTATCAAGACCAGAACTTCGAGAAATTTCACCATTCGGATTTAATGATTTCAGTTCCAACATTTTCATCTATGGCAACCCCTATGATTTACGAAGAAGTCTGGTAAGAAATTTTGATATTAGAATTGAAAATTTTCTTTCAGCTGCAGAGATTGTTTCACTAAGTGTTTTCTATAAGAAATTTGATGCCCCTATTGAAAGAGTTTTCCTTGTTGCCAGCAGCGATGCAAAATCGAATACATTCCAGAATGCAAAAAGGGGAGCCACCAATGTAGGACTCGAATTAGAGCTTAGAAAAAATCTTGGTTTTATAAGTAAGGTTCTCTCAAACTTTTCTTTAAACTCCAATCTTTCACTCATAAATTCAAAAGTTGACCTTTCGGGAACAGGAGCCAATGCGACAAAGATATCACGCAAAATGCAGGGACAGTCTCCTTACACAATTAATTTTGGTTTGTACTATGACAATTTAGAAGCTGGAACTTCTATAAACTTATCATATAACAAATTCGGAAAACGAATTTCAGAAGTTGGTATTGATCAGTTGGGTGACATCGAAGAAAATGGTATTGATTTGGTTGACATTACTATAATTCAAAAACTATTTAAATTCATTGAGTTGAAATTATCTATCAAAAACCTTTTGAATGATTCTGTCAAGTTTACACAAGAAGTTAATGGCACTGATCAAGTTGTTCGTTCATTCGATATCGGACGAACATATAATTTTTCTTTCGGAATCAAGTTTTAGTGTATATATCTTCATAGGTAAAAAGGCAGATTACTTGTTTCACAATCTGCCTTTTTTATTAACAATTTATTATTGTTACAGTAATATATGTTTAACCGAACATAAGTAGTTTTGTAATAAATAATTATAAATCCAAAAACAGGAGCAAAAAAATGAGAAAATTAGTATTAACAGTGCTTATTAGTGTTTTACTAACCAGCTTAGTTTACTCACAGCCAACTGACACTCTTTCTGGAAACATTACCTCAACCATTACACTAAATCCTGCTAAGAGATATTTATTATTGGGAGAAGTGAAAGTTAAACAGGGTGGTGCTATCGTGATACCAGCGGGAACAATAATCTATGGCGATAAACCTTCAAAAGGCTCATTAATCATTGAAAGGGGCGGTATTATCAATGCTATCGGAACACCAACAAACCCAATAATCTTTACAAGTGTTTTTCCTCCGGGGCAAAGAAACGCAGGTGATTGGGGCGGAGTGGTAATTCTTGGCAGAGCTACAATCAATACCACTACAGGTGCTGATACCGCAGCAATAGAAGGATTTGCCAATCCTATTTATTATGGAGGGCACAATGACGATGATAGTTCTGGAGTTATGAAATTTGTAAGAATCGAATATGCAGGTATTGCCCTTTCACCTAACAATGAAATTAACGGTCTCACACTAGGAGGGGTAGGAAGAAAAACCGTTATTGAATACATAATGGTAAGCTATGGAGGTGACGACTCATTTGAATGGTTTGGGGGAACTGTAAACTGTAAGTATTTAGTATCTTTCAATGGAGTTGATGATGATTTTGACACAGATAATGGATTTAGAGGAAATGTACAGTTCGGGTTAGCGGTTCGATCACCGTTGATTGCGGACGTCAGTGGATCCAACGGATTCGAAAGCGATAACAATGGAGCCCCCAATTATAATATTCCAAGAACACAGGCAACTTTTTCAAATATGACTTTCATTGGGCCAAAACAATATGATACCACTACAGTTAACCCAAATTTTAAACAAGGTTTCCATCTGAGACGTAACTCATTACAGAACTGTTACAATTCTGTCTTTATGGGATGGCCCAAAGGCATACTTTTCGATGGAATTGGAGTTGCAAAAGCATGTTTGGGTGATACAATAAAATTAAAAAGTCTGGTATTTGCGGGAATAAGTGGAAGGAACTTTGACTCAACTGGAACTTCAACTACAGGTTTCAACCCAACTGGATTTATGTTAACCCCTGCATTTTTAAATGACACCTTATACCTGAATTCAGATGTCCAGCTTACTAATGCTTATGGAGGGTTTAATACTAACAACTGGCAAACCTCTATGTTCATACCACAAGCGGGGTCACCATTACTAAACGTATCAAGGGTTACCAATGTTCAAAATATAAACTCCTTTTTTGATGCCGTTAATTTTAGAGGTGCCTTTGGAACGTTTGATTGGGGAGCTGGTTGGACTAATTTTAGACCTGATACTGTAAATTATAATACAGTGGGTATATCACAAATTAGTTCAGAAGTACCATTAAGTTTTAAGCTTGAACAAAATTATCCAAATCCATTCAATCCATCAACTGTTATAAAATTCTCTCTGAACAAATCTGAATTTGTTTCCTTATCAATATACGACATTACAGGACGCAAGATAGAGCAGCTTGTAAACACAAAACTTGATGTAGGTACTTATGCATATAGATTTGATGCTTCACTGCTGAGCAGCGGAATTTATTTCTATAGACTGCAAGCAGGTAATTTTGTTGAAACAAAAAGGATGATGTTTGTTAAATAGTTAGAGTAACAACCTCAAATAAGAAAGGGCAACTTAAGTAGTTGCCCTTTTAATTTCTATTACAAAAGTCAAAACTTAAAATAACGCAAAGAATATTCCCGCCTTAAATGGGATATGTGACCGTAATTCAGTATCTTCAGAAACTCTGTCATAGTAAAAATAAAAATCATAACTAATATCTGCATATAGTCCAAATGATCTTGAAAGATTTATCACCCCACACATACCTGTATTCCATCCAAACTTTGTTTCCATTGGGATAGGGTCTCTATAAATCATATTTCCTGTTGATTGATCAATAAAACTGAGCGAGCCGACATCATAAATAGAAAACCCAATGCCTGCATACCCATAAAAGTTAAACCTATCTTTCGGATTCATCTTACCAAGGAGGAAATTAAGATTTACTGCAGAAACTTCAAGTTTACCGCCCCTATAGTAGCCGGGAAAATCAGCTGTATAACTGTTGTAAACAAAGGAAATATTCATTTCAGTAACAGTAGAAAACATCAAACCATAATTTAAATTTACATTGTAGCCCAATTTGTATTCCTCACTTAATTTCCCCAGCGGTATTGACATTCCTCCTCCAAGTGCACCAATAAACTCATAATTTTTTTGAGGGAAAGCTTGAGAAACTATAATTAAAGATAAAATAATTATCCAGCCTATTTTTTTCACAATATTACTTTTGTCTAAATGTAAGGAAATGAAAAATCAGATTTTACATAAAATTTTTTCACAGTTTTTTACATTCCGTACATATCTATTATTTCCTGTTTAGACTTGTGAAGAATGTTATATTTTTTTCCTACTTTAATGAATGCATCAAGAGCTTTTTCCAGGTGGTGCATTTCGTGAGCAGCAGACAATTGGGTTCTTATTCTTGCCTGGCCTTTAGGGACTACCGGAAAGAAGAACCCAACTGCATAAATTCCTTCTTCGTAAAGGTCTTTTGCAAAGTCTTGCGATAACTTTGCATTAAAAAGCATCACAGGTACGATAGATGTTTCTCCTTCTTTAATAATGAAACCAGCCTCTGTTAGCCCTTTTCTCCAGAACTGAGTATTTTGTTCAAGTTTATCCCTTCGCTCAGTTGATTTAGAAATTATATCAAGGACTTTAAGTGCTCCTTCTACAATTACAGGGGCAACAGTATTTGAAAACAGATACGGACGAGCTTTTTGTCTACACATCTCGACCAGTTCTCTTCTCCCGGAGACGCAGCCACCAGATGCCCCGCCAAGTGCCTTACCCAATGTAGTTGTAATAATATCAATTTTTCCCATTACATTGTAGTATTCGTGAGTGCCTCTACCTGTTTTTCCTATATAACCAGTTGCGTGGGAGTCATCGACAAAAACCATTGCGTTATACTTCTCAGCAAGCTCAACTATTTTATCAAGTCTTGCAAGATCTCCATCCATTGAAAATGCTCCATCAGTAATAATCATCCTGATGCGTTTGTCCTGATGTAATTGGAGTTTTTGCTCCAGATGGTTCATATCAGAATGCTTGAATGAATCATTTTGTGCTTTGCAGAGTCTCATTCCATCAATTATAGAGGCATGAACAAGTCTATCTGCTATCATCACATCCTGTTCAGTCAGAATTGCTTCAAAGACACCAGCATTAGCATCCATACACGAAGGGAAAAGAATTGTATCTTCAGTTCCAAGAAATTCGGTAAGTTTACGTTCCAGTTCTTTGTGAATATCCTGAGTCCCACAAATAAATCTAACGGAAGACATTCCATAACCTCGGTGATCAAGTCCTTGATGAGCTGCCTTAACGACTTCAGGGTGTGATGACAAACCAAGATAGTTATTTGCACACATATTTATCACTTTCTTTCGAGCCGAGCCAATTGGAAATTCAACTTCGATTTCTGAGTCTTGTGGAGCACAAATTGCCCTTTCTTCTTTAAATAAGCCACTTTCTTTAAGTTCCTGTAACTGGGCTTGATAAATACTTCTGATTTCGTCAGAGAAAGCCATTTTCTATAACCTCCGTTGTTTAACGACCAATTTTGGTCATTTTTAAATTTTAAATTATTCTATACCAAATTCTTTCAAGAGGTTAACAATGTTATTAACACTGTCAAACGCTTCTGGAGTCGCTTTGGCGTCAGGAATCTGAATATTATACTTGGTCTCAAGAAAAACCTTAAGAGAGACCATAGAGAATGAATCAACAATTCCTCCTGAAATCAATGGGGTGTCATAAGTTACCTCCCGGTCATCTCCTTCTTCAAGGTATTCATTTTTAACATAATTTAGAATGATGTCTTTAAGATTTTCTGACATTTTTTGCTCCTTTATTTTAATTATTATAATTTAGTCACTAATTAGATCTCGCCAATCAACCCAGGGAATTAATATATAAACAGCAACTGTTTTTCCATAAGTCTCTTTCACAACCAACTTTGTCTTATCAAGAGTTAAAATTTCCCAGCTAAATTCTTCATCTGTACCTTGATTGAAAATTATTGTCATACTCTCCTCATCCAATTCCCATGTTCCCTCTTCCGGTTCATCATCTTCAATTAAGTAATATGTTCCATCTGATGAAAACTCAATTTCAAAATCTGATGGATCTTCTTTCCTTCCATTAATTATAATCTGATCTATCATCCATTTTCTTATAAGGGGACTCTTAGTATCAGCAGTATCATGGTTTTTATAACTTATAGTTTTAATAGCACCTGCTACATAGGTTACAGCATTATTCATATTCAGATGTTCAAAAATTGAGTCAACAATATTAGCTGTGAAGGAAAGAAATAATATTAATAATAATTTCATAACAACTAAAATTACATATCATTTTCAAGAGTAGATATATCTCCAATTTCCTCACCCCATTCTTTAGCGCGAAGTACCCTTCTCATTATTTTCCCACTTCTTGTTTTTGGTAATGAATTAACAAATTCTATTTCCTGAGGCATAGCAAGAGGTGACAATTTTTTTCTGATAAAATTCATAATATCCAGTTCAAGCATTTTTGAGGGTTCATTTCCGGGTTTTAAAGTTATAAATGCTTTTACGACTTCCATATTAATCGGATCAGGTTTCCCAACAACTGCTGATTCAGCAACTGCGGGATGTTCAAGTAACGCAGATTCTATTTCAAAAGGACCAACTAAGTGACCCCCTGTATTAATAACGTCATCATCTCTACCTACAAACCAGAAGTATCCTTCTTCATCTATGCTTGCTCTATCACCACACAAATACCAACCATTCTGAAACTTGGCTTTGTAAGTTGCTTCATTGTTCCAATATGCCCTGAACATAGAGGGCCAATTAGGTTTTAGAGCTATCATTCCAACTATACCACGTTTTTCAAGAGGTTTATGTTCTTTCAAATCCACAACAGTAGCCGTTATTCCAGGAAATGGCTTTCCCATTGAGCCTGGTTTTATTTTCATACCGGGGTAGTTACTAATAACTATAGCTCCTGTTTCTGTTTGCCAGTAAGTATCGTGAAACATTAATCCAAAAACCTCTTTTGACCACAAAACTGCTTCCGCATTTAAAGGTTCGCCAACGCTTGCAAGGTGTCGGAGTGAAGATAAATCATATTTCTTCACTATTTCATTTCCCTCTTTCATCAGTGCCCGAATAGCGGTAGGGGCTGAATACCACACAGTAATCCTGTGCTTTTCAATAAACTTATACCAGGTTTCTGCTTTAAAGCCTGCATCAAGTACACATTGTGTAACCCCATTTGACCAGGCACCAATAATTCCATATGATGTTCCCGTAACCCACCCCGGATCTGCTGTACACCAATATATATCATTTTCTTTCAAATCAAGAACATATTTTGCTGTAATATATTGAGAAATGAGAGAAGAGTGAACGTGCTGAGCTCCTTTAGGTTTTCCTGTTGTACCAGATGTATAGTGTAAAACAGAAGGAGTTTCTGCTGTCGATGGGTATATATCAAAATGGTCTACTCTTTCCGAATTATCCATATTAAAAGCAACTTCTCTGTCCTGCAAAGGTTTGCTACCATCATCATCAACTACAATAATATGCCTCAAGTAGGGTAGTTGATTTAAAATATTTCTCACTTTCGGAAGGTGTTTCTTTTGTGTAAAAATGGCTGCTGTTTGAGCATCTTCCAGTCGTGTCAAAAGTGATTCAGAACCAAAGGCTGAAAATAATGGCTGAGCAATTGCACCAAGTTTGAGGATTCCCAGAAAACCAAAATACAGCTCAGGGACTTTGTCCATAAATAGACAGACTCTTTCTGCTGGTTTAATTCCAAGTTCTTGCAAAAACCTGGCAATCGTGTTCGTGAGCTGACGCATTTCGTTAAATGTATAGCGCTTCTCTTCACCAGTATGTCCTTCCCAGATTAATGCCAGCTTATTACCCTTACCAAGTCTGCAAATACGATCAGTGCAATACTCTCCAATGTTGATAATATCACCATCTTTGTAACCGAGTTCTTGTTTGACCTGTTCGTAAGAAAAATTTTTGTAAACTTCATCGTAATTTCCCATATTGGGAATGTGGTTATCTCCAAGCATTTTGTTCCTCCGTGAATATAATTTTAATTCAAATCATATAAATATTACAATAACAGAGCTCTAAAACAATTCAAAAAAAATAGCCCTGTTTAGTAAAGAAACAAGCGATAATATTGTTAAAGGGATATCAACTTTAGAAAAAAGGTAGGACAAATATCTATCTAAGATAAAATATCCTCTTTGTGGCAGTAAAATTCCCCGATGTCATCCTTAAAAAATAAACGCCCGTAGAGAGAAAAGAAGCATCAAACAAAAAATCGTATGAGCCAACTTCGTAGGTACCGTCGACCAAATCAACTATCATTTTTCCGGCAACATCATACAAATTGATTTTTATCCTTGAGGTGTAGGGAACATCAAATACAATCTTTGTGGTAGAATTAAATGGATTTGGATAATTTTGATGGAGTGTAAATTGCACTGGGACTTTATCTGCTATCTTATGAACATTAATAACAGAATTACTAAATCCTTTAACAACAATGTTAATTGTACTGTCTGAATTGTTAACTGTAATAGTACCTGTATAAGTTTGATTTATAGCAGTGGGTTTGAATTTTATTTTTACCAATCCTAATGTCCCTTCTGTCACAACATTAGGAAATGTTTCTACAATAAATTGCTGGCTATTGGAATTAACTGAAGTAATATTCAAATTCCCTTTCCCATAGTTCATAATAGAAAGGTAATAACTTGTAGTATCATTAACAGCAAGAGTATCAAAAGTAATTAAAAAAGGTGAGGCTGAAATCTTTGGTCTTGGAACATCAGGTATCGTGCTAAATGTACTGCGAATTCTATCAACAAGTTCTGGATGATCGATAAAGGGGTTTCGTACTTTTTGAAATGTGGCTATTCTTTCATTTCGTAAGCGTTCCTTCCAATCTACTGTATCCTGTATGTTCCACTGTCTTAACGCTGTTTCCTGCTTTCCTGACATAAACCCGCCAAGATTTGTATACTTTACAACAAAATAAAAAAGTGCCCTTGCAACATTACCCTTATGAACATTGCGAGGTTCAAAAACAATGCTTCCCTCGTAATCCTTACCAAGTTTAGAGCCTGCCGAGTCCCATGTAATATTACTTACCACAATCCCAAATGGATAATTTGACCTTATTGTGTTTGGATAATTGTCTGTAGGAAACAAATGGAATAAATCGCTCAGCATAGGTTCACTTGAATTAAAGAAACTCTGTGGATAAGTGTGTTCGGTGTTAAATCCCTGATTTTGTGCCTGTGTACGGTTAGCTGCTTTTATTTTCCTTCCAATATATACACATTCAATTGTATCATCGTTATTGTAATCATCTATAAACTCAAACATTTTATCCCTTGCTGTATTATATCCCAACGAAACATAACCCTGAGTTGTAAAGTTACGGATGGCTGTTTTCAACTGTTCATCATATAAACCCTGAGTAAAGCGATAAAGTGTGTCAGGATATTTAGCAGTTGCAAGAACATAATATACTATTGATTTGTTCAAAACATTATTTTCAAAAATTAAGAAATCACGGTATGTAACATTCTGGTTTGTTCGGAAGTACACTGTTACCTGAACACTATCAAAAGGATTTATAGTAAATGGAGGTATATTAAAGAAAAATTTTCCTGTTAATGTCCTTATTACATATATCTGCATTAATTTGTTAGTAGGATTCTTTACATAAAAATTTTTAGCAACTGTATTATTCGTAAGAGTCGTATCAAAATTTATCAATGGCTGAGGAAAAACTTTAGAACTAAAAATTAATATAACGGCAATAATAATTACTTTTATTCGTTTATGCATTTTAAAACTTTAAATTCTTATGGATTAACTCAATATTTACAGCTGGGAAAAACTCTTGAAGATGCTCAGCAAGTTTCTCAGCCGCATAGACTGATCTATGTTGCCCTCCTGTACATCCAAAACATACCATTAAATTAGTAAATTCTTTCTTAGTATAATTTTCAATTGCAGAATCAATAAGAAAATATACCTTCTCAAGAAAAGATTGCATCTCAGGCAAGGTATCAAGAAATTCTTTTACGGGAGCATCTTTACCAGTTAATGATTTAAATTCTTCCACCTGACCGGGATTTACTATATAACGACAGTCAAACACAAAACCACCTCCGTTACCTGTTTCGTCCACTGGAATTCCATTATATATATAACTGAATGAAAATATTCTAACTTTAAGCATTAAAAAACTTTTACATTATTCTTTTACTTTATCAAATTACAAAATCCTTAATTGATTAACAGTACCAAAACATCTAAAAACCCCCTTTAAAAACTAAGTAGAAAATTATTTTCTTTATGAGATTTTGCTCGCAGGCATATAAAACTCTGCCTGTAAAAAACCCTGAAATACTGAAAAATAATTATTAATTTTTTATTGTCAATCGATTTTACAATATTATTTAGAAACAACATCCTTTGTGTTTTAACATAACCATCGGCAATAGACATAATAAAGTTTCTACTTCATTTAAACCGTTTGAATTATGGATCCAGCTAAAGGCTTACTAAAATTTATAAAGAAAAACCCTACGGTAATTTGAAATATCCCTCATTTCAAATGATTAATTTTACATATAGTCTCTACTCTGTTGGGATATCTCATAACTGTAAATCCTTCTTTTAGAAATTAGAAACAATATTTAATAATAAGTGGCCAGTCTTGTGTTAATCTTATCTTAAATTTAAAGATCAAAAAGATTTTTTTATCTTTTTTCATTTTAGTAAAATCACATTTGATATGTCTCAGAAATTTTAAGAGACTAACCTCTATGTATCTATTATGCATAGTAAAAAAATCATAAGCAGAACAAACACTATTTTTATTTTCTTAAAATATTAGAACGGAACTGTAAGATAATAATTTTTGTTTTTTATAAAATATATTAATATTATGAAGAATTATCAGGTAATGGCTTTCAACGCAATTATACTTATTGCCCTTGGAATATATGGTTACACTATTCCTCCACACAGTCTCACCTCATTAATATCTGTGGTTGTAGGCATACTACTATTGGTTATTTCCTTGTTTCTTAAGAATGAAAATCCACTTGCTGCTCATATAGGAGTTATTCTAACTGGTGTTACAATGGTAAGTTTTTTTATTGTTGGTTTTTTGAGAATGAATCCTATTATAATACTTATGGCTGTAGTAACTTTGTTAGCATTTGTGTTCTATATTTCTGATTTCTTTAAAAGAAAAGCCGAGCGGGAACGTAATACCGGTTAAAATTCATTAATTAATCCAAAATTAATTTTTCCCTCTATAGGTCCGTCTCCCTTTCCAAGGGAATAACTTACCCCAACAAGTCCGATTGCCGTTTCAACCCGCAGTCCAACTCCATAACCATATAAAAAACCCTCTTGCTTTGGAATATTTAACACTTCATCAGATTGTCGGTAATAATATCCATAATCAAACAGAGCAAACAGAAAACCACGTCTGGAAATTGAATATCGAAATTCAGTATTTCCATAAGCAAGCCTTGAAGCAAGAAACTGCTCTTCTCTATATCCTCTGATATTTTTATTTCCTCCTATTCTAAAATAATCTGCATTTTCAAGTTTATCAGATTTCACCTCTTGAACTACAAATCTCAATAGCAGGCTTTGCTTTCGGAAAAACGAAAAATAACTCTCAAGCTCCATTGAATATCTCTGAATAGAAAAACTCTGATTTACATCAGAACTTAAAAGCTGGTTTCTCAAACTCAGGATTTTTTTATCACCATAAGAATAATATAACTTATAAAGAATACCACCTGTAGGATAATAAACGCTATTCCGGCTATCATATCGCAATTCAATTCCAGAACTAATTATGCGGGAATCAGAAACAGAAAATTGACTTGTGGTATCGTCCGAAGGGAGAACTCTATCATATCCAAACGATACTCCGAGCGTAATTTTATCACTAAATGGAAAATCAAATTTTGTATCTACTTTGCGTCGTGTATATGTAGAATCCTGTATTCTCTGCAAAAAAGCTCCTGCTAAATTAATTGGTAGACCTAATAGATATGGTTCAAAATACTTAAATTCAAGTTCCTGTGATGACCTGTCGGGTTTTTGCCATTTCAATTCAACATTTCGTCCGGTACCAAACACATTTTTAAACATTACATTTACAATGCCGGTGAAATAACCTTTTTCCTCATTGTTAAGAGGGGGTGAATATCCTAATATTCCATCAAACGTATTAAGATTTCCTTCTTTAACTTCTATCAAAAGCCCTGCTTTACCGGTTGTCTTATTGAGATATATTCTCGGTTTTTCAACAGTTTCAAAAATGTTAAGTCGTTCAAGTCTTTTCTGCCAGGCATCAAGAATTTCGCGTGATACCAGTTTATCCCTGCCTAATTTTAATTCTCGCAAAATTACCTTTTCATTTGTAACTTCGTTTCCTTTAATTGTTATCTGCTCAACCTTAACTGTTGCTTCTTCTTGAATTTTGATACTCAAATTAACTTTGGGTATTCCTTCCTGCTCATATAACGAAATGTCATCTATCGAAACTTTTGTAAAGGGCATATTCTGCTTTTCGTAATGATCCAGAATTGCATTAACATCGCTTAACAAAATACTTCCATTAAGATAGTCGCCAACCCTTGTAGTCATTAAACTTAATATTTCGTTTGTTTTTAAAATTTTATTTCCTATAAGATTAATTTTTCCAATTGAGCTTCGCACTCCTTCAACTAAGAAAATTCTTAGATTTACTGTTGAAGTATCTTCATTTGGGATAATTTGATAGTTTGTTATTCTAATATTATAAAATCCAAAATCTTTGTATTTACTTCTGATGTTTTTCAAATCGAGTTCGAATTGTTTATTGTTAAATGGTTGCCCTTTTTGAGTTACCATTGAAGTCTGTAATTCAAACGTGCTGAAATACGAATTGCCGATGAAAGTTATATCGTTCACATATATTTGTGGATGGAGTGTACCACAGAAGAGCAATAATATCAAGGCTATAAAATACTTCATTAAATAAATTTAATGCAATACAATTTAACTATAAACGGAAATATTTAGAGAATGGATACTTGAAGAGGTAATTCCAATCCACCAATCCAAGAATTTACCATGTCTTTCCAGACATTCTAATCCCGTTTCTTTTTAACAGGAGGTTTTTCAGAATTGTATGTATGAAGAAGTCTATATTTTACTTATTATTGGTATTCCAGAGAATTTCTTTTCGTCGCTTTATCATAGCAACAATATAGCCTACAAAAAGAATAAGCACGCCTGACCAGAGTACATTAATAAAAGGCTTAAGCGAGACTGAAACAATTATTGACTCCGTTTGATTCTTATTGCTGGTATTTGCAACTGCTATCACAGCAGTGGAGCCACCTGACTTATCATCTTTAACATTCATTGAAACAAAATAAAATTCTATTCCGGGATGATTTGAGTGCATTGCAGTCTGATAATCCTCAGAACCTCCGTGGCTTATCTTGTATGTCTTCAGGGTTTCAGTTTTCTTTCCATCACTAACTTCCAATATTGCTGCTATTTTAAAGTTTCCACTCATCATTTCTGAACCACCTTTTTGAATATTGCCAAAATCAAAATCAACAAACTTAATATCAAAATCTTTGAACTTTTTGGTTTCGCCTTTTTTAAGTTCCACCAACTCGTTATCGTCATAAAGTGGTGGGACTTCAACACCAAGTGCTGCTATGTAAAGATCTTTCGTTGGAAATGATGCAATATCCGGATTTTTTATAAAGTCACTACTACTTGCAAACTTAGAGGGTGGATGAAAAGTTGGTCTCAAAGTTATTGAATCACGTCCCTGTTCAACAGCAATATTTATATAGTATGAAGAATCATTTTTATTATTAGCATCCATATAAGATTCATAGCCGGTATAGGTTAATTTATATCCTAAGGCTTCTACTGGAATATTTCTTGGAAGTTTCAGGTTAGGCACTTCTACAGAGTATCTTCCTGATCCTATAACCCCAAGGAAAAACAGAGCGATTCCAACGTGGGTAAGTGCTCCTCCAAAGCCAATGCTTTTTTTTCTGATTAGTCTTACAGCAAAAATTAAATTCACAAACAAAGCTAATAGTGACGCAAATGAAAATATTATAAACACAATGTCTTGTACACCTATAAATATTAGAATAATCGTTGAGATAACAGCAAGAATAACAGGTAGTCCAATGTTAACAAGATACTTTTGCCTATCAAAATTTTTCCACTCAAGATAGAGGCTCAATGCCATACTTAATAGAATAATAATTGCCAGAGGTAAATTCATCTTGTTGTAAAAATCAGGCTGTACCGAACCTTTTGCTATAAGAGGCCAGCTTGTGCCAGCCAGAACAAATAGGGCTGTTAATGAAAGTGCTATGGTCCCAAATACAAAAAATGTCTCCTTACTCATTAATGGTGGTCTATCTTTCTTCTCCGACTTCAGATGCTTGAATCGGAACGCCACTGCTACAATTGAAATAATAATAAATGATGAAATGAATACAACAAGGGCAAGATATACTTCGTTTCCAGGGTCCACAAATGAATGAACAGATGATTCTCCTAAAACACCACTTCTTGTAAGAAATGTTGAGTATAAGACCAGAACATACGTAAGTATACTTAAAATCAAATTAGTTTTCTTATAGCCTCCTGTTTTCCTCTGCATCAAGGCGGTGTGAATTAGAACGACAGATACAATCCAAGGGACAAGAGAGGAATTTTCAACCGGGTCCCATCCCCAATATCCGCCCCAACCAAGCACACCATAAGCCCAATAGCCTCCCATCATAATTCCAATACCAAGAATCACACTACCCAAAAGCAACCAGGGCAGAGCATAATTAATCCACTCATTATATTTCTTATTGTTAACAAGAGCTCCTATTGCAAAAGCAAAAGGAACTGACATCAAGGCAAAACCGAGAAACAGTGTGGGTGGGTGTATTGACATCCAGAAATTTTGCAAAAGTGGGTTAAGTCCCCTTCCATCTTCTGGCATAAAACCGACCTTTACATCATTAGGATAATCTTCCCAGATATAGCGGAATGGTGACTTCAAAATAAGAATAAATGTGAGGAAAGCCACTACAAGAGTAAAAATTGCCATTACAGGTGCTTCAAGTCTATTTCCTTTTGACACATAATTCAATAGAAAAATTCCTGTGATAACTGTCCATAGTGTCCACAGCATAAAACTACCTTCCTGACCGGCATAAAAAGTAGAAATTAGAAGTGGCGTCTGAAGTTGAGTATCGCTATAAGAGTAAACATAAGTATATTGGAACTGGTGTGTGAGGATTAGATACAACAAAAAAACAGATGCTACAATTACTGAAATTGAAGAGATATGATAAAATAGTCGTCCGTATTTTAAGAGATTTGCTTTATCTTTTTCTGAGTAATAAAAAAATGCAATTGCAAGTAACGACGATGCAAATGCAACATACATTAAAATTTTTCCAAACATAGTAATTATTTAAGATTAGAATCGTTAAAGTCTTTAATGCTCTTTCTGAACTCTTCTCCTTTACCTTCGTATTTAGAAGGACACTTAGTCAGAATATCATCTGCAATAAAATTATTGTTTTGATCAACTTTACCTTTTACCACAACTGCATCAGCTTCATCAAAGTTATTCGGCTTGGGGCCTTTATAAATAACTTTCATCTCTGTGTTGTTCTTATCTTTCATATAAAATGTAAATATGTTTCCGTCAAAACTCTGTCCTTTTTCCTTAACATAGACACCCTGTACTTCTACTTTTTTCTTTTTCGAAATTGCTTCATTAAAATCTACATATTCCAGCTTACTTCCCAATAATGTAATCCCGCCCCACACAAGGAAAAATAGAATTACAATAATTCCTATTACAAATGAGATTTTTTTGTTCATTGTTTCCAGTTATTTTCTTTTAACTTTATTTCAAGATTCGTAATTTTTTTACCAAGTTTATACAGGTAGATAAATATTCCTGTCCAGATAATTAATGCAATAATTAAAACAAGATAAAGAGAATTTTTTTCTAAGAACTCATACATAGTAAATATTATTTGTTAGTTGTAAGTTTTACTAAACGTATTTTTAAACTAAAAATCCAGATATATAATAACGTAAAACCTATCAGTGAAGACATAAATACAACAAACATCGTCGGGTTCATTGTTATTTTCCCTTCCTTATTAATAATAGAATCAGAAGGATGTAAGCTCTCAACAAGTCTTGGTAAAATAAAAATAAAAAAAGGAACTGTTAGAAACGCAATAATAGAATAAACTGATGATAATCTTGCTCTTTGTTCGGGATTTTCAATTGCTGATCTCAATGAAAAATAAGCCCCATATACCAGAAACAGCATAAAAATTGATGTTTCTCGCGGATCCCAGTTCCAGAAGGAGCCCCAGTTAAACTTTGCCCACAGTGAACCCGTCACTGTTGCAAGAATAGCAAACAGGAATCCAATTTCTGAAGACACTGCAGCTTTTGCATCGTATAACCAGATTTTTTTTTTTAGATATAACACCGAATTTATCATTGAGACCAGAAACGCAACTACTGCAACCCAGCTCATAGGAACATGAAGATATATTATTCTTGCTTTATCACCCAAAGCAGGTATGTAGGGAATAGGGACTGCAAAAGTTGCAATCAAAACTGCCGTTATAATTACAAAAACAAAATATGGAATTACTTTCATATTAGTTTTTTAGTCTTGAGGTACCGGTCTTCCCATACTTTCATAAATCATCTCAATCTGTTCCTTATTCGTCTTTGCCTCATCGTTTGACGGATCCAGTTCAAGCACACGTCTATAATGCCTGAGTGCAGGAGCATATTTTTTCTTTGGGTGCAAATTCGCTTTAAACATCAAATAATTTCCCGCTGCAAGATGCTTTTCAATTAATTGTTTCTTATTTGCTTCAGACTTATCTTTCGCATATGTTTTTTCAAAGTCATATGCTTCCTTAGAGAATTTGTCTGCAGTTTCATCTTTTGCATTCTCAGGAGCCATATCCGTGTTATCAACCTTTGTGTCCTGTGTCATAGAGTGGGGGTTATCCATTGGATTCTGAGAATGGGGATTTTTTATGTCATTCTGTACAGGAGCCTGGGTTTCATTTCCTTTTTTCTCCTGCATTTTTGTACACCCTACAATAAAGAGAGGTAATATCATCACTACAAATAGTAGTTTTTTCATATATCCTTTTTTTATTATATAATTAAACAATTTATTTTTCTTTTATGTTCACTCAATTACAAACAGGCGTTCTGGGTAATCTCAGAACGCCCGCGAAAGAGCTGGTTTCTAATTAACTTTATAAACCAAAATCTACAACCCCATTGATGTGACGAAACTTATTTATAATGGTATTATTTGTGTCAACAACAGAGCCATGGCAATAGTAACAAGGTAAATTATATTGGTGAACCGTACCTCCGGGATTAGGATTGCCTGTAGTGGGGTTACCATGACAAGTACCACAACCTGCACTACCAGGGTTGAGAAAAGAAGGCTGATTGTTCAGGTTACCATTAATAAAATACCCATGACAATAGACATTGGAACATTTTTGAGTATTTCTATCCCAAATAGGATTTGGTACCACACCTCCAAGGGATTTTTTAGCAAGTGACCCAAAAACTACCTCTGCTATTCCGGGATTACTTCCAATATGATTTGTATCATTGAAATCCGTTATAGGTAAATGACATTCATTACATTCAACCCTTGCTGAAAATCTCAAGGTAGAGTCCGTATTGAGATGCTTGTCATGAGCGCCTACACCCTGTTGTGTTGGCAGAGTATTCCCAGCAAGTGATTTTGGAGGATATATATGTGATTCATTTCCATGACACAAATTACAAGCCGTTGGGCCATCTTGATGACAGTTATAACAACTTGATTGTGTATTCCCCCCACGATAGTCTTTACCATGACAGGTTTGACATTGATTCAGATTCCAGGAACTCGCAGCTATAAATTTCCCATGGAAATCAGGACTATTGGGAACAGTCCATCCCGCTGGGTGATAGCCGTTGGGTGGTATCGGATTTACCAAACCATCTTTTTCTTTGCTACAACTACTTAATATCAATGAAAGAAAAGTTACAAGAGCTATTATGAGAAAACCTTGAAAATATAATCTTTTCATAATTCTTCCATTTATTTTTTATCATTCTTTGAACCGTGACAATAGCCACAGAAGCCCACACCAGGTTGTCCATTAGGTTTGGCATTAGGATCGGTATGACACACATAACAAATTGCCCCCTGTGTATTATGCCATATGCCTTTTTCATCACGCATAAAACCTGCTTCGTGAGTTCGTGGATTAGTATTTTTTACCCCATCATTGTCAAAATGACATCGCACACAAACAGGGTCCGCACCTTCAACAGCGTGACAGGATTCACAATTTTCAATATCTTTTCTTGCCAGAGTTGCATGCAAACCACCTCCAGAATTAACTCCGTTTGTAATAAATCCAGGTTGGTAGTGAGACTTTGGTGCTATTCCGCTAAAACTATTGCCATTATTCTGATGGCACGATGAACAAAAGTCAACTGTGTTATGACAGGTTTTACATTCAAAGCTTCGCTGATTTGCATCCAGTCCATGCGTAAATTTATAATTTAATGAATGGACTGTTGTAAGCTTCTGTAAGTTACCTCTATCTATACGTGTAGCATTTTCTTTTGTATAATAAGGAGTATAAAAATTATTTGGGATGTTTTCACCTGTATATTTAACTGCTGTATGACACACCTGGCAAAAATTATCACTGTGACACATCATACAATTATTATTAGGATTATCATAATCAAACTTGATCTTGTGCTCATTCAGAAAATTTGACTGAAGGTGATTTTTAGGAACCAGGTTTGTTAAATTTTGGTGACAGGCGTCACAATTGTTCGGGGCTATTTTAGAATTATGACAATTGCTGCATTGTTCCATAGGTGGAAAGGCATTTTTACTCTCTGTAGATAATGCAACTTTATCAAGTTCTTTATGGCAAGCAATGCATTCTGTTTTTTCATTAAGATGAAGTTTATGTGAAAAATAAATTTCTTTCTTACTGGGAACAAGTTTCTTAAATACCCCATCAAAGTGACACTTTGAACACTCTTTTTCGTCTTTAACATCGTGACAGGATTCACAAACCTTTTTAGTAGGTAAAAGATTGTCATCTGATTTTGAAGATTGATATGCGTTGTGACAATCTTTACACTGAATACCATTATCTACGTGAGTCTTATGGTTGAATTTTATAATTCCTTTGTTATCAATATTACTCGTAGGTTTAAACACACCCAGATATTTACTGGTTATTTCATTTTTACTGGTATAAGCTGAAACAACCAGAAAAATCGCAAGCAGGGTTGTAAATGCCAGATATAAATTTTTTATCTTCATCTTTGATAAATTATTTTACCTAAAATCTACTAAATAACCAATAACTAAAACCTACAAGAAATCGTGAATCATAATCATAGTCCGGATTTGTGACAATTTGTCCCTGAGCATCTATACTAATACTTGGCAATGGTCTATAAGTTATTCCAAGAGTTCCTCCAAATACAGTTTGTTTTTCAGTAGCATACTCACCCAAAGCATACCGTGAGTAATTGATACTACCGTTAACTGAGAGTTTACTCTTGATAACCTCCTGTGAGAGATATCCATAGAAACCATCAGCTTCACCAGCATACTTAAAATATTTAGAAAATGAAAATCCAAATGATGGATGATTAAAGCCAATTACCAACTTTGCGGAGTTGTCATTTTGATATATTACTTCGGACAGTCTCCCAAAAATATTTATATTGTTTGGAAATGTATAATCAACACCCAGCTCAACTTCCTGACTCTGCTTGTGAGTAAATACCCAGAACAAAGAATTGTAACTTATTTGCGGTTCTCTGTATATATAGCCTGCAGAGGCACGTATTCTATCTGTAATTACTGCCCCTACATTAAGTTCGCCCTTCAGGAACCTGTTGGTATTGATATCATAATAAGCACGCCCATAAATATTATGCTTACCAAACAAAGCATAATTAAAGTCAAAACCAGCAAGCTGGTCTGCGGGAGAATCAGTTTCAACAAGTACCTCTCTAGTATTAAATAAACTATCCAATCTTAACGCATAATATGAAATCGGTTTTCGATGTTTATTGGTATAACTGAGACTGAGCATCAAATCCCTGATTCCATAATAAATAAATTGTCCTCCAAAGGTATAGTTATCTTTCAAGCTTGGGTATTTCTCAATTTCATAAGATAGTGGTGTTAATTCCCCTCCATAACCAACCACCTGATATTCTTTATTTTGTCCAAGTTTAAGCTTGAAATAGAGCCCATCAATTGTACCTCTTCCAGTACCAGCCGAAAGATATTGTCGACCCAGCTTGAGGTCAAGCACATTAAATAAATTGGAACCCTTAAGATAAAGGCTGTAAAAACGATAACCAAAACCCCTTCCTATTTTCTTTATAACATCTTCTTCTGTTTGTAGTAAAGTATTCAAAGTCCACTGTTTAACATTAACATCAATGAGGAGATTTTGATATCCTCTGATATGAGTCGTGCTATTGGAAGATGAAATTGAATCAAGCCTTGACCACGTGTAAAAATAAGAACTCAAACGTGTATTAATTGTTTGAGAAAAAACAATTCCGCTTGATAAAACAAAAACACTAAGGACTACAAAAAATTTTTTCATAAGTCTTATATAAAGTTTGTTAATCTTACTTTACCCTTTATTCTAACAAACCATCCCTCGATTAGTTCTTAGGCTTTTCGTGTTTTATTTTCTCCCACATCTCAGCGAACTTAAATTCTTTGTAAGATGGGCTTTCAGGATTGTGACAAGTTTTGCAGAAAGTCTCAATGTCCGACGGTACATTCAAACCATTTTCAATGGCTTTTTGTCTATCCTTCATAATACTTAATGCCTTATATTCAGACCCTGGACCGTGACAGCTTTCGCATTGCACCCCATCTTCTTTTTTGAAATCCTCAGTCAATTCAGATGGGTCAATATCTTTTCCCAGAACGTGGCATTTAACACATTCTGGAGTTTCCACAGCACTGGTAGAAAAGCCTTTGTCTTTTGCCACTTTATCAGCTTCTGGTGTCTGAAGGGTTTTCCAGGCTTGTGAATGCTTGGAGTTTTTCCAGATGTCATACTGTTTTCCCTGAGCTTCTGTCTTGTGACAGGTAATACATTTATTGACACCAACATACTTAAACGAACCCGTGCTTGAAGAAACTGGTTGATAAGTCATTACTAAATACAGAATTAAAGCCAGAGGGATTGTAAAAATAAGTGTTTTTTTCATAACTCTGTTTTTTGGTTAATTTAATATTATATATTTTAGAGATTTTAAAAAATACCTTATTTAATACTTTTGAGTTTTTTCTTTTGCTCACTCAAGACAGTCGAAATCAGGTCATAGTTATGTACATATATACTCGGGTATGTATTAATCTGATTAACAATCTTTCTGGCTTCATTTAAAGCCTCCATTTGCTCAGAATTTAATTGTTGTTGGCTTAATTGACTGATAAGAGTAAGAATTTCTGATGATAATTTTGAGACATCATTTTTCCATTCTATCATTTGTTCATCATAACCTGCATCGTGACATTTCAAACAAATTTTCTTGTCGGGTTTTATGACTTTGTCAGAAGCAACATGGCAATCAAAACACCCTACCCCCCCTTGTTTCATAATATCAGGTTGATGTTTACCAAAATATTCTCCTGAATATATTTTATTCTGGAAAGGATGGCATTTCACACACGCCTCATTACTTTTAGACTGAGAATGATGGCAACTATTACAATTATCCTTGTTTACAATTAGTTCTCCATGTTTGTTCTGATTTGAGTGGCACTTATTACAATTTACTTTTTCTCTTACAATATGAAGGTTATGAGAAAAATTCATATCAAATTTTTTCACACTGATTTCCTGTATTCCAGCATGACAATTATAACATTCATTAGGAATAAATTCAGAATCAGACTTAAACTCTGGAAGTTTAACAGCTGAGCCAATAGTCTCTAACGACTGCTGCATCAGTTTATATGCTGCCACCAACAATTTGTTGGCAAATTGTATATTGTGAACACTCTTCCCAACTTCTACTATTCTTATATTATGGTAGGCTTGAGAAATTAATTGCTCCGCTAAAGGTTTCTTATCGGACTTTGATTTACCGACTACACTCTTAGCAGTATTATAAATCCCATAGATAACTTTAAGACGGTTTTCAGAAGCCCGTTTCCATTGATCAACAAGTTTATCATACCCTTTACCGTGACAATTTTCGCAAGCTTTACCTTTTGATTTTGTAATCAGAACATCATTACTAGTAGTTTCGTGAAATATGTGACATCCTTTGCAATTAATGCCATTTAAATACATTGAACTTGGAGTTTTTTCAGTATTGAATCCATTTTCGCCTGTGTACAAACTTACCTGAGAACTATGAGAGTTCGCATGACAGCTGATACAGTCCGGTGGGGTTGAAGGATCAATTTTTTGGATTTTATGTTGAATAGATGAGTGACACGAAAAGCATTTCATACTGTGCTTTGTAATGTGTGTCGTATGCATAAAACTAACATCTTCATATTTTTCAAGTCGTTCAGTTTCAAAATGACATTGAAAACATCTCTCCTTCCCAACTTCTCCTGTTCCCTGAATAACATTACTATGACAACTATTGCATGGGATCTGATTCTGGACTACATTAGTGTGGTCATATCGGAAGCTTGCCATTTCTTCCTTTGTTTTCTTGCTCCAGTCATGGCAGGTTACACAATTGGTCAACTTATCGGAGTTGTGTTCCGGGTCAGGTGACTTCATAAAATGGCAGTTAAAACAAGTCGAAGGAGTAACTTCAATATGCGTGCCCTGTACTATCTGGGAATGGCAACTTATACATTTGAGTGTTTTTCCACGTCTTAACTCTTGAAGGTGATGTTTGTGATTAAACATCACTCCTTTAAAATTATAGGTAGTATCCTGGAAAGCCTGGCGTTCGTGGCAGCCGGACCGAGCACAGGTATTGTCAGGAATTTCAGCCCAGGGCTTGCGTTTTTTGTAGGACATTGAGATATAATTTACTATCTGCACCAGTCCGTTAAGTTTCCCTTTTATCGTACCAGCCAGACCAGGTTCAAAGTGACACTCTACACAGTCAACTTTATTGTGTGCAGAGGTTCTCCAGCTCTGATAAAAGGTCTCCATATAATGGCAGGTAGGACAGAAACTTGGCCTTGAAGTATATTCAGCCGCCGCTGAAAGAATAATCAAAAAAACCAGTAGGTAAATTCCTGTAAAAAGTAAGAAACGTTTGAAACCTCTTACCTTTTTAAAGAGTCTCTTTTCTTTAATTAGTTTAGTCACCCTTGTTTATTTAGCCCTTTTTCAATTTGTTCAAGTTCCCTGGGGTGTTCGTGTTCCATCTGTTCTCTTGTCAGGTAGCCACTCAACCATGCTTTGTTCATAGGAAACATTACTGGATTTATAAAAACAAAATAAAAGTGCCAAACAAGTATAGCCAGAGAAGCCAAAACAGCTTCATAAAAATGTATCACTGTTGATATATCCATTCCAGTTGTACCCACAATGGGTAAAAAAATCTTCTCCGCCCATAAAATTGAGCCTGTTGCTCCCATAACAAGAGTTCCCCAAACCACTGCCCAATATTCTGCTTTTTCTATATAACTGAATCGACCAAACTTTGGAGCCTCTTTTACAATACCTAAGTAATATTTGAAAGCATGAATTAAATCTAATATATCCTGTTTTCTGAACCATAAATCTATAATGAATCTTCTGCCTCTCTTTGTAAATATAACATATAACAAATGATAGAACGATGTTAGAATCATAATAACAGCCGCAATTCTGTGAATAATTCCCCTCCATTCAAAGGCATTTTTCCCAAGTACTGCATATAATCCCTTTACCCAGAAAGTCTCAGGATACTTGAGAGCAAATCCAGTAATAACAAGAGTAATAAATGAACTCAACAGAAAAATATGTTGAATTCGTTCATTAATTGTAAGCCTTAAATATTTTCTCGTATCAGCAGACATTAAGTTCAGTGTTTTGTTTTCATTTCTAATTTCTTTTTTCTAAAATCAAGTATATTGTGTAACACCATTCCTCCAATTATTACTACAATTAAAAAAATATAAATTTTTGATATCCAGAATACCCACGGAGATTGCCTGGATGGATCAGCAAGATGTATTTTAGCATTAAAAAATGATTCATCTACACCCTTGTGACAGTTCCCACAGGTTTTCGGCAAGTTTCTCTTATTAATTGTAGATAGCGTGTCAGTAGATGGTCTTATGTTGTGATTTCCATGACAACTTTCACAATTAGCAGCCACTTTACTACCTCCTCTAACTGCAAGTCCGTGAAAGCTTTCTTTATATGTTTGAACCACACCTTCAGGAAGATTATATTTTTGTGTCAGTTTTACAGAGGAATGACAATCTGAACACAACTGAACTATCCCACTACCGCTGGAGATTAAATTATCTTTATCATCTTTCCTGAGAATCTGGTGATTACCATGACAGTCATTACAGGTAGGAGCATCTGAATTGGGTTTATTAAATATGGAATTATAGTGGACACTGCCGACAAATTCTCCAGTTTGTTTTTCGTGACATTCTGATTGACCACAGGTTTTATGTATATTATACTTGCTAATAGAAGATGTTGAATCAGATGCTTTCTTCATAGAGTGTGCACCATGGCAATTTGAGCAGGTTGCTGATTTTGAGTTTCCATTTTTCAGAGCAATATAATGAACACTCTCTTTATAGTTTGCTATATGAATTCTATCCTCTTTGTTACTTTTTACTTTATTAGGGTTGTGACAACTAAGACAGATATCAGACTGATTTAATCTTGAAAATTCATCAGATAGAGCTACAGCATTGATACCATGCTCACCGTGACAATTGAAACACAAAGGAGCATCAGGGTTTTGTTTTACATACTCCTGATAATGAGCCGAATTTTTAAACTCATTAAAAATATCAGTATGACACTTTCCACAGGTTTCCACCATTTTTGACTTATGAGTAGAAGCTTTCGGATCAGATAGATTTTCAATCATATGGTTGCCGTGGCAGTCAGTGCAGCTTGCCGCTGGCAAGCCGTTTTTTTGAATCATCGTATGAATACTCGTTTTGTACTTTGCCACAAAATTAGCTGATCCTTTACCTTCACCTGGAAATAATTTTTCATCCAGATGACACTTTAAACAAGCCCTCGATTCTATAGTAAGTTTGCTTGAATATACATTGTGGGACCCGTGACAATCAACACAGGTTGGGGTATTAACACGATTTTTGGTAAGTGTTAGATGATGAATACTATTGTTAAAATCTTTTAAACTTTGCTGATGACATTTACCACATAATTGTGATATCTCATTTTTTAAAACTCGAACAGTTGAGTGCCCACTATTATGACAATCTTTACAGGTTAATCCACTCTTTGAATGCTTGCTTTGCAGGAAACTACTTATGTTTTTTGACCTGTGACAGTTGAGACAGAAAGTTGTATTGTCTCTTGTTATTATTTTAATGTTCTGAATATTATGGGAACCGTGACAGGCGGAGCATTCTTGTTTTTTATGGACTGCGTTATCAGACATTTTTACATCTGTGTGGCAGGATTTACAATCAACTTTTGTAGGACTAATTGTATGGGGGACCACTTCAGGATTATATCCAGCGTGGCAATCCGTACATTCATTTCCACCATGTACAGATTTGTTGAACTCTGCTTTATTAACGAAAAGGGAAACTTCCTTTCCGTTTCGCGTCATTTTAAGGTCCTTGTCTTCATGACACACTAAACAATCATCATTAATCTTGGATTTAGTAGAAGCATAATTTATAAACACAAAAGCTAATGCTATTATAATGGGAAGCAAAATGATATAAACTAAAATTGTTCTATTGAATCTGACCAAACTTTTTCTCATATAAATTCAGTAATACTTTTCTTATCTCCCTCAGACTGAAAGGTTCAGAAAGTTTAATTACATCCTGACTGTTACTTGAAATACCATTTGAACTATCTTCAAGAGATGGTAAATACATTATCTTTGAACCTACAAATTTTTTAGAAACAACTTCAGCAAATTCTTTACCTAATCCTCTATCGATTATAACAGCATCAGGTAATAGTGCTATTTTTTCAGAAATTTCTTTTTCAAGATCCTCGCAGTTATCTTTATATTCCACACACACAAACTCAAACATATCTGTAGGAAAAGACTTTTTTATCAATTTGCAAATTGAAGTTAAATAACATATCGTCAGAATTCTGATTTTCATAACATTTGAGTCTACACCAGGGGTGCAAATTTTATACCAACATGAAACTTTTATTTTAGAGGAAATTTGTAATTTTAAATTATTCCGATGTGGATTTTCTCCTCATTTTTCTAAGCCATATTCCACAATTTTCTTATATAGGGTTTTTCTATCTATCCCAAGAATTTTAGCTGCTTCGACTTTATTGCTGTGAACATCTTTGAGAACTTTGTTAATGTATCGTCGTTCCACATCTTTCAAACTCATACCCCTGATACCTTCAAGACACTCTTCAAGTATATCAATAGTAGAGGATCTGGGCAGTAGTTCAGCATCGATAATACCATTATTTGTAAGAATTGCTGCTTGTTCAAGAACATTTTCAAGTTCTCTTACATTTCCTTTCCATTCAAGTCCCATCAAGACATCCATTGCTCGTGAAGTAATAGTCAGTTCTTTTGAAAGTTTAGCCGAGAGAATTTTCAAGTAATGATTGACTATCAGAGGAATATCAGACCTGCGTTCCCTAAGCGGAGGCAACTTAATCTGGAACGTAGCCAAACGATAGTATAGGTCTTCCCGAAAAACTTTATTGCCAATCAGAACGAGCAGGTTTTGGTTAGTTGCTGAGATAATTCTTACATCAATTTTTTTTACCCTTTCACTACCAAGAGGTTTGACTTCAAAATTCTCGGTTACACGTAGAAGCTTTGCCTGAAGATTGTAGGGCATCTCTGAAATCTCGTCAAGAAAAAGCGTACCCCCTTCAGCCTGCTCAAAAACGCCCTTTTGAGATTCCACAGCTCCTGTAAATGCCCCTTTTGCATGTCCAAACAGTTCGCTTTCAAGCAAGTTCTCAGGTATGGCACTACAGTTTAAAGCTATAAAAGGCTTGTCCTTTCGATTACTGGAGTTATGTATAGCTCGTGCAACAAGCTCTTTTCCCGTCCCACTTTCCCCCTCTATTAACACACTAACATTTACTTTAGAAACTTTCTCAATAAAATCAAAAACTTCTTTCATTTTCTTGCTCTTACCTATAATATTCTTGAAACCAGCAGATTCTCCCACAATGGACTCAAGGTTCTGAACTTTGCGCGTCAGTTTGATATTTTCAGCCGCTTTATCTACTTTTATTAAAAATTCATCAATGTCAAACGGCTTATTTATATAATCAAAAGCTCCAAGTTTCATTGATTCCACTGCTGTCGCAATAGAGCCATAACCTGTTATCATTATGAAAATTGTATCCTGAGGTTTGATTTTCAAGATATCCATACCCGTAACTTCTGGCATCTGCAAGTCTGAAACGATAATGTCAAAAAATCTTTCCTTAACAATCTGGTAAGCTTTTCGGCTATCATTTTCTTCTTCAACATAATATCCTTTTTTAGTCAATAATTTTCGCAGTAATTGTGTGGAATTTGGTTCGTCGTCAATTATGAGTATTTTTATTGCTTCCAATCTACAAAATTTTAAAGAAATTAAAAATAATTGATGATTATATCCACACTATAAATTTGTCCGAAAATTTTATTGTTTTTAGCTTCGGTAAAAACTCTGTTTTAAGATGTAGCATAATTACCCATAAGCTACACTATCTCTCTGTGGAAATTTGCCATAAGGCTACCTAAATTATATATTTTTTAAGGTTTTTTGGAGCTTAATTTTTAGCACGAAAAATGCTACCTCTTATTTACAGAAATAAAAAACTTTAACTAAAATTAAAAAATATACTGTCATGAAAAAGATTTATTTTCTCATCTTTTTGTTTTTTTTAGTTCAGAATCTTCTTTCAGCACCAAGGGCCAAAATTGATGTAATGTATGTAACACCAGACTATCTTGCCAAGACCAACGTCCTTGCAGGCGACTCTTCTGTAACAACAGGAATGAAGGTTGTTCCCAATAAAGTTTATGTCTACTTTTCTGTACGAAATTTTGGAGATACAACCTCCATTATCAATGCCAACTGGGTGTTGGTCTCCAAACCAGTGGGGTCAAATGCAACACTTGCTTCCGTACCTGCACTTAACTGGATGAAACTAAGACCTGACAGTACCGGAACTTACACCGTACAGGTCACAATTACTACCTCATCAGGGACCAAAGATACGTCGATGAGTATCTATTCAGCCAACTATGTAGGAACCGGTGGTTTTGCAAATATTCCTGCTGTGTATCCAAACTGTATGTCTTGCCATGCAGCTATGCCAACCTTTCAGGCTATCTTTGATAGATGGAAAGTAAGTGGTCATGCTAACATTTTTAGATATGAAATTGATAGTGGCGCAGCTTATTATGGCATCAGTTGTATGAAATGTCACACTACTGGCTATGACCATAACATTTATGCGGACAACAATGGTTTTGATGACAAAGCAAGAACTCTTGGTTGGTCGTGGAGTAATTGGGCACCTCCTAAACCTGGCAACTGGGATTCACTGAGGATAAAATTCCCGGGTCTTGTACCATTTGCAAGCATTGGATGTGAAAATTGCCATGGACCGGGGAGTGAACACGTAAAAAGTGGGGGAGATACTAACAAAATTGACTTAAAGGTTTCTCCTGGTAAGTGTGGTCAGTGTCACGATGAACCATGGAGACATGACATTTTTGCTCAATGGAAAAATGCTCTTCATGCTAATCCGATTTTTGAAGGTAGAAATGTTTCTGTCCGAAATGACCTTAATGACTGTAATAGATGTCACGATGGGAAATCTTATGTTGATTTTACCTATGGAAGAGTTAGACCACCCAATGTAACTACAGCAGATCAGGAAGTGATAGGATGTGCTTCCTGTCATGATCCACATGGTAATACAAATGAATACTCACTAAGAAACAGACCTTTAAACAGTGACACCCTTGCAACCGGTTACCACTATGCTGGAGGGACTGGTAAAGTATGCCTCGACTGTCACAAAGCCAGAAGGAATAATGTAACATACGTACAAACACGGGTAACCAGTTCTGTTTGGGGACCACACCACAGTACTCAAGGAGATGTCCTTTTAGGAAAAAATGCTGCTGTTTTTAACGTTCCATACATCTCAGGGTCACATAGTAATATTTCTGATGCCTGTGTAACCTGTCATATGGCTCCAACAACTGATACAGGTACTGTTACTCGCGACAAGGTAGGTGGACACAGTTTGAATTTACATTATGCTCCTACAAATTATGACCATGTTAAGGGCTGTCTCTCCTGTCACCCCGGTGTGGTTTCATTTGATGATTTTATGGCACCTTCGGACTTTGACGGGGATGGAATTATTGAACCATGGCAACAAGAAATTGCTGGATGTATAAGAAATCTTAGAATAGCATTACCACCTGTTGGTATTGATTCTGTCAACTGGCAACTTATTGCCGCTGACTCTAACAATGTTAACTTGAGAAAAGCTTACTGGAACTACCAGCTGATTTCGAATGATGGTAGTCTGGGGATGCATAATCCTTTCTTCGCAGTAAATGTTCTACTATCCTCAATTGCCAATGCTGTAGGTATTGAAAATAAGTCAACTGAAATTCCAATAAAGTTTGAGCTTTCCCAAAACTATCCAAATCCATTTAACCCAACAACCAAGATAGATTTTTCAATACCTAAAGCTGAATTTGTAACCATCAAAATTTACGATGTTACAGGACGTGAAATATTCACACTTGTCAATGAAAAGCTCAACCCGGGGAAATACACTGTTACCTGGAATGCCTACGGTAGTAAATATGGCGTAGCACCCAGTGGGGTATACTTCTATAGAATTACTGCTGGAACATTCGTTGAAACAAAGAAAATGGTATTGATTAAATAGGAATAACAGTACTACTAAGAGTAGATAAGAATCCCGTCTTCAAAGACGGGATTCTTTTTTTTATTTTAAAATTTAGATTCTTACTTCAAAAGTAACATCTTTTTTACATCTGTAAAACCGTTAACATTAAGACGATAAAAATATATTCCGCTTGATAAGTTACTTGCATCCAATCTATATTCATACTCACCAATGTCCTGCACTTGTTCAACAAGCTTAAAAATTTCTTTGCCTTTTATATCATATAACTTTAAGTTAACATAACTCCTCTTTTTCAACGCATATTTTATTACCGTCATTGTATTAAACGGATTGGGGTAATTTTGACTCAATGAAAACTGCATAGGTTCTATAGAAGATATTTGCCTGATGCCAATAGAAATAATACTGCCCGTTATTCCATCTATTACAAAGGGTAGAAAATTATTGCTTGAATCCCTATAAATTACTGTCCAGTAAGGTCTGGTTGTATCAGGTGCGAGTGGGAGTTTATAAACCATTGCGGTTATTGTTACGCCTGAATGTGTATATCTAAACTGTCTCCCCCCAGCATTTTCAGCTGATAAAATTGCAACATCACTATTGACAAAATTATCAGTTAACAATCTTACAACAACACCAGGCAAATTTGGACCATAAACACCAAGCAAAGCTCCAGCAAAAGTTGTTGTCACTATAATTCCTGTATCAAGCGAACTCGAATAATAATAATATAACCACGAGATATCTTTACCTGTTGTATCAAGAGAGGTAGAAGAAGTTATTGCATAAAGAACTGGATCTGGTGCCATTGTATTAGCCTTTTGCTGCGCCTGGGAAAACTTATCTTTTGCCTTAATTTTAAATTGAGAATAGGATAGATTACAAAAAGCTAACACTAATAATAATAAAATAAGAATTTTTTTCATAGATTCCCTCAGAGTTTTGAGTTTTATATATTATAGTTTTTAGTTTTCAAATATTAAGCTCTCTGGAAAGCTGTCACATTTTCAGACCGAAGTGAAATCAGCACTGATAAATACTCATAAGTTATATTATCTTATAGATATACAAAAGATACAGGATGATAATAATAATCGCAACCAACAAATATCCAACAAGTTTTGGGTATCTCAATATGAAATTTGTTTTATCCTTCAAATTTTTATCCCTGTAAGTTTATTTCTATTTTTATAATATAAGAAATTTAATTTAATATTTTTCCTATATTTAAAATACTATAGGGGAAATAAGCTTTTTTAAAAAAGAGTAACCTCCCATTGATAGTAAGCAAACCTGTTGAAGTAAACATTATGAAAGCGAAATAAATAGTTTTCACTATTATTTTGTACATAGTAGCTTGTAGCATTTAATATCTTGAATTCAATATAGTCATATTATATATACTGCTAATAACAAGTTAAGCTGACCGCCTACGGCGGTAAGTTTTTGAACTCCTATTGATAAGTTAGCATCACGAATTGGGAAGTAAATCAAGAACTTACCCTTTTAACTTTGTTGTGTGTATGTTTTTCTTAGAAGTTGAATCATTAAGATTCTAACAAGAAAAACAGGATACTATCATTAGGCATTTTCCCTGTTCCTAAACAACAACGTTTTTCAACTTGCAAAGGTAGTTTTAATATTCCTCCCTTTTCGCTACCAGGAAATAAGGAACAATAACAATGGCAGTTTAGTTTTAAAATATAGCCATAATTATTTCCTTTTTAGCCAATTTGATATTTTAATAAATGAGAAAATTGTATTGAAAATAAAGTATAATTGGATTTAAATAGAGACGTTAATAAAAAGCGTAATATTTTAGATACAAAATTAAGGAATAAACAAAAAAGATTGTCTAAATCCAGAAGTATTTTTTACTTGGATTATTTAAAATAGTAGCGGATACCAACTGCAGCATTAAAATTAAATTCAGAAGATGGAACCAAATCAAGCATTGGAACTACTTCGACAAACACGTCAATTGGGACTGACGACGGCTCAAAGACAATGCCTACCGGAACTCTTATAGCTAATTTTGTATCTTCCTGTTTTTCTTTATTCCTAATTTTAATTCTCCCCCCTATCCCAAGGTAAAAAGGGACTTCGTTTGTTAGGTTGGCAATATTCGACAGGTAGTCTGCATGAATATGTAAGGAACCATATTTATAATATGACCATCCTATTGCACCATCGATTGAGGATGTGTTACTTAGATATAATTTCCCTGATATACCAGTAGGCTCTCCTACAATTATACCAAGTCCAAATTTACTTTGAGGCTTGAGAGTAGAATAAGAAAAAATAAAAATGATAAATAAAAAAAATAATATTTTCATTACGGATTTTAAGTTAATAAACACTATTAATATCATACTTAGTTCAACGAAAGAGCAGGTTTTTAGTTTTAACAATAAAATAAAGAACTACTTAACTACTTGTAGATTACCCGGGCCGGGGAAAACTACCTTAATTGCCATTTTATTCAGAGGCGATCCCTGAATCATTATGTTAGTAAGGTTTTACTTTCAAAATTAAAAATAGGGGTTCCCACCTTTTTTACTTTACAAATTGTTCCAACCTTTTTTCAAAATCTAGAACAACCTCCAATGTAAAATCCATTCTTTATTTTGCGATATATATGTAATAATACCACAAATAAAAAAATGCAAATGACTACTATCTATATTGAGGAGATTAAAAAGACTTCCCACCTTAGTTGAAACGACCCTCTTCAGTTGCGGAACCGACGAGACTCGAACTCGCGACCTCCTGAGTGACAGTCAGGCGTTCTAACCAAACTGAACTACGGCTCCGTTGGGTATAAAAATAATATTAATACAACACTTTTTCAAACCCTAAAAACATATACATCCTAATTAATTTACCACTGAAATTTACCAGAAATGAAACTTCCTTTTTCTCAAGCCGTATGTCTTAAAAGGGGTACTTAATTTATCAAGTCTTATATTTATATTAATTAAATAATAAACACTTTGTATGAAGAAAATTTTTTACTACTTTTTCATTACAAGTCTGTTTTATACCACTTCATTTTCCTTTTCGCAGGTAAAGCTATCTGGGGTCGTATACGATTCAAAAGACAAAACCCCACTTGCAGGTGTTTCCGTGAAGATATTGAACAAGGATTCGGTTTTTGTTACAGGGACTGAATCAGATATTTCAGGTTTCTTTTTAATAGATAGTTTACAAACAGGAATATATCAAATCAATTTCTCCTTGATAGGTTATAAAGACAAAATTTTATCTAAGGTCAATATTAATGAAAATTCAGTTACTTTTTTAGATACTATTTTTCTTGTTGCTTATAAAAATTATGAAATTGAAGAAGTTCAAGTTGAAAGTGACATTCCACAACTTCAATTTAAGGACGAAAAAAAAGTCTTTAACATTGAACAAATGACAAGCATCAAAGGAGGTAATGCTATTGATGTACTCCGAAAAATTCCTATGATAGAGGTTGATAATAATGATAATATAATCCTCAGAGGCTCCAGTAATATAGTAATTTATCTTGATAATAAACCTATCAAGTCTAATATTTTAAAACAAATCCCTGCTGATGCGATAAAATCAATTGAAATAATAACTAATCCGTCTGCAAAATATGAAGCCGAAGGTGTAACTGGAATAATCAATATTATAACTCTATCTATTAATAAAAATATTATAGGTTATAATGGTTTTTTAGCAACAGGTATTAATTCAAACAGTGGTTTTAATGCTAATACGGCAATAAATATAAGCAAGAACAAATGGAGATTTTTTCTTAATGGTGGAGGTGGAAAGTTTGCAAGTCATTATAATTCCACCTCAGGATCAGATTATTTTTCCCCAGTAGGATTCTTGAGGTCAAATTCTTTCGGTAATTCTAGCGGCAATTTCGGATATGGCTCGGTTGGATTTGAATATGAATTTGCAAAGAAGCAGAATATAGGATTTGAATCTTATATCAATTTCAGTAAGTTTAATAGCAATGGAACATCAATCAATTCAAATTACACCAGCGCGTTTTTTACTTCTTCATATTACAATAATAATACCAACAATGCAGGTGACTTTAATGATTTGAATTTTAGCCTTTACTACTCAGGTAAATACAATGATTTTGGAAAAGAACTAAATCTTGATTTAACCTTCACAAAAGGGGGAAACACAAATGATTTTAGACAATTCATTCTATATTATGACTCAACGGGGAACTTATTACCCCGCCCATCAGCTGTGAATAACAATTTCGACTATACTAACAAAACACTGAGATTTCAAGTTGATTATACTCATCCTTTAAGTAGTTCTACAAAATTTGAAGTTGGAACGAAGTCATTTTTTAGAGAAAATGATAACGATTACCTCTCCGATACGTTAGATTATCTTACAAATCAATATGAAAGAAATTATAATGCCTCAAATCATTTTCGATTGCAGGAATTAATCAACAGTGCTTATATAACCTTCTCACATAAAATTAATCTTACAAAATTCAAACTCGGACTTCGTGCTGAACATACACATTCAAAAGGGGACCTTTTTACCAATAACAGTAATTTTGAAAAAAATTATCTTGATTTATTTCCAACAATAAGTATTTCACAACAAATCGGCATTTCCAACGAATTGCAGCTTTCATACAGCAGAAGAATTACAAGACCTAATGTTTATAGACTTAATCCTTTTGCAGTAAAATACAGTGATAAATACATTTCTTTTGGAAATCCCCAGCTTAACCCCGAATTTACAGATTCCTATGAATTAAACCATAACTTATTCACCAACATTTTTTCAATTACAACCTCTATTTTTTTTAGACGAGGATATGATCTCATAAACAATTACACATATTTAACCGATTCGAACATTGCTGTAACTACATATAAAAATCTTGGTGGGTCAAAATCTTATGGACTTGACCTAATATTAAATTCAAGCTACTTGAAATGGCTTACTACAAATGCAAACTTCAGTATTTATAACACAACATTTGATGGCTCACTACCACAAGATATTCCTCAAGAAGAAGGGGTCTCTTGGAAAATGAATTTCCGAACATATATTTCTATTGGTAATCTTGTTAGGATAGATCTTTTTTATACATACGTAGGTAAGAAATTTAATGCTACCGGTTATAACAATCCCTATCAAACACTGGATATTGCTATAAGCAAAAGTTTTTTAAATAGAAAGTTGAATATCAGTATTAGAAGTGATGATATTCTAAAAACAAGAAAGTGGACAGGAATCACCAATGGGATAGCAGTCACTACAAGATGGGAAAGCAAAATAGATGCACGGGTAATTTATTTAAGTATTAATTACAATTTTGGTAATACCGACTCCTATTACCAGAAATCTAAAAAAGTTAAGCAAAACGAAAACGAACAGCAGGATCAGATAGAAAATAAACAGATGTAAAAGATAAAAGTTAATCCAATAAAAGAGTACCTTCTTTCATAATTAATTTTTCGTCAAAATATACATTCGGTTTTTTTACCAGTCCATCAAGATGACTGGAAACAGCTATTGTACCTCCCATTGACTTATTGTTTCCAAAAGCAATGTGAATTGTACCAAGAACCTTTTCATCTTCGAGTATATCACCACACAACTGGGCTTTATAATTTGTACCGATTCCAAATTCTGCAACAGCCCTTGCTTCCCTACCCGCCTTTTCAAATAACTCTATTAGTTTTTCAGCTTCGTCCCCACCACTTATTTGTTCAGCAAATCCATTAATAACTTTGATAACAAGTGGGGTTTTTAATAGCCCAATTGAAGCCATCGAACCATCTATAACAATCGTTCCATTGCTTTTATTTTCAAGGGGGGCAAGATATACTTCCCCAGAAGGTATATTGCCACTTTGCCCTTTATTTTTCAGAACTCCTGTACTTTCGAATATATCTCTCCCTTCAACAGGAAGAGATATGTCAGTACCGGCTTTGGTTTTTACTGTAATAGTTTTAACTCCTTTTAATGCAGTTGCTACTTTTGCAGTTAACTGAACAATTCTTTCAGAATCAACATTGAGACATCGTATCATAGTTTCTTTTGAAATGCCGGGCATTGTTCCAACCCTAACGCCATACTTCACAGCTTCACGTCTTGCTTCTGTATGAGTAAGTGATTTTAAAGTGGGGCACAAAACTACATCAACATTTTTCATTAATTCTGCAACCTGTTGGGGGGGCTCCTCACCATTTCTTTCACGTGATTTTATTTCAACAAGAAGAGCCTCCTTACATAATATTTTACCTTCTTCAAAAATGGCATATCCTATCTCACGCTTTGCAGAATCAGTAATTACCAGCATAGTTTCATCAGATTTCAATCCCATAAAATCTAACAAGGCAGTACGAGCCGCTTTTCTGAGTTCTTCCATAAAGTTTTTTTAATAAGAAAAATAAATATTATCAGCAAAAATAAAAAGTTATTCACATAATAAAATCAATATCAATCAGCGTTTGAATGGAGGTACCGGGAGATATTTTTCTTTCATTATAATGGATTTTAACTTTTCACTTTGAGAAGGATTGCAAATAGACTTAAGATCTTTTGTATACTGAACAATTTGCAATTCTATTTGCCGATGAAGGGTAGTAATAGCATTGACCAAAGTATCAATTTTAGAGCTGTCGGAAGAGGGAGTAAAAACTTCCTCCACTAACATTCTTTTAAGAACTTTGATTGAATCCATCAGGATAGGAGTAAGGGTTATGTGCTTTTTTTGAACCTCATTAAATTTTACTTTTTGTGATTCGTCAAATTTAAGTTCCTCTTCAATAATTCTGTTCATTTCATGGGGAGATTTAAATTTATCGTCGTAAAAACCTCGTTTTTCAAACACAAAATCCTTTTTCAGATGATAAGTCTTGTAATAAAGAACCCATACAGAAACAAGTGAAAATATGTTTAGTATAATGAGGATAATAATTACAATAATATAAAAACGTTTGTTTGGCTGTCCCTCCATTTTATACGCTATTTTATTTCATAATAAACTGCCTCGTCAGAATAGAGCTCTTCAGTCATATAAGTAGAGGATTTTAAATCATTAGCTGGTTTTGAAATCATAAGCCATAAAAATATAGCAGCCGAAATTAAATTTAAAAAAACAAGCAACATTAATAATACTGGCTTGAGAGAAAAAACATAAAAAACTTTATTACTCCTCTTTATTCCACTAATAATTTTCGTATATAGATATGGATTAGGGGCTACCTGAGTAAAATTTTCAAGCAGATTCATAGTAGAATCCACTTTTTCTTCTATGCTACTTTTAATTTCCATTTCTATTCCCTTTAATTAGACGACATTTTCAGAATACTTTTTGCTAAAAAGAAAATTTATTTTATTTCAGAATAGAATTTGTAAAGTATGTTCCTCAGATTCCTTTTAGCCCTAAAAATCAAAGATTCTACTGAAGAAACTGATTTTTTCATTACTGTTGCAATTTCTTCATGATTGAGCCCACCATAGTAAAATAACATTAATACCCTTTGTTGATTGTGATTAAGCTTCCTAATTGCCTTAAGTAAAACTTCCCTCTTTTGGAATTCATCAAAAGATCCATCTTCACCAGAGGGTATTTCAAAGTTCTCAGATTCTTCATCTATACTAATTATTTGTTTTACAAGCCCAAATCGTTTTTTTCGCTTCTTATGTTTAATAAAATCCAGGACTTCATTAACTGCTATACGATAAATCCAGGTCTGAAGAGAGGAGTTGCCTTTAAATTTTCTTAGGTTTTTATAGACCTTTACAAATATTTCCTGAGTAACATCTTCAGTATCTTCCACGTTATGAAGGTAACCATAACACAAATTATAAATGCGTTTTATGTTACTATCATAGATTTCTTTAAACAGTTTTTCTTCTTCAAGCGTCATATTTTATAAAGTTATTAAATTTAAAAGCTTTATAAAACGTAATTTAATTGATGTAAAATGACTTGTTTTCAACTTTAAAATCTTTTTATAAAAAGGAATTCATTAATTCTAATTGATGTTCTTTTGATTGAAAGTTTCACCTGATTTCTATATATTATTAAATAATAACAAATTATGAAAAATAAGGGTAAATTAGTTATTAGTTTAATCTTTACACTTGGGCTGATATTCATAGGCTATTACTTAATATTTGTCAGATTTGCCTGTCTTGAACCCTATAATATCAACAAGCCCAAAAATAAACTGATAAAGGATCAAACGGAGGGAAAAGTTAATCAGTATGCTATTGTTTATAAAAGCAGCCGTCCTATGAAACAGACAATAGACCTGAAAGCCGGGACAGCTAAGTTTTATATCTTACATAATGGTAGCGGTAATTTTAATGTTGAGTTAAAAACAAGAGATCAGGATTCACTGATTGGAGTTCTTGCAAAAACACAAGGGCCTTTTGAGGACAATGTAGAAATAAACGTTCCTTCAGACGATGCCTATATACTGAATGTTGTCAGTTCAGGTGAGTGGACAATAGCAAAATATTAAAACCTACTTTATTTGATGCAAGTAGTCTATCCGTTTCGATAGCTCATCCCAGTATTGAGGATTTAATTTCATTGCCTTTTTATAGTCCTCAATAGCTTTGTCGTAATCCTTAATTTTTTCATACGCAGCACCACGATTATAGTATGCCTTAGCAAGCTTTGGGTCTCTTTGTATTGCAATATTATATTCTCTAATTGCCTGCCAAGGATTATCAAGGGCATCATAAACAACCCCTTTATTAAAATATGCTATTGTATCATTAGGTTTTAATTCAATTACTTTGTTATAATCTTGCAATGCCAAATCATACATTTTCAATCTTTCTCTTGCAGTACCACGGTTCATATAAGCAGAATGATTATAAGGATTTAACTGAATATACCTATCATAATCAGCAATTGCTTCCTTATATTTCTGAATATTCTGATAGTGATTGCCTCTCTCCAGATAGGGCCCAGGATTCATTGAATCAGATTGAATCAAGAGATTTAATCTTTCAAATGCCTTTAAATTTTCTACCTTGTAAACACTATCTCTTGGTTTACTATATCCCATATGATAACTTTCAATACTATCACGGTAATCAAAATAACCACTGCCATAAATAGCAGTACTATCGTTACGTGAGGTAGTAATAGGAGGTGTAAGTGTTGTATCCGAAGTTTGCTCTATTTGTGATTGTTTTCTCCCGCAAGCTACCTCTAAAAGAGCGATAATTAAAAGCAGCAATACCGAGAGTTTAAAGCTTTTATTCCATTTCATAACTAAAATTTAAATTTCATAATTTTCTTTTAAAAATTTCAGATGATGTAATTCATGCCCTAAAAAAACATAAAGCAACATATTTACTGTCATTTCAAAATCATTCACATAACCAGACAAAAGCATTTGCGTTTCATCTATACTCTCTATAAGTTTGAGATTTGCACCTCTCAATATAATCTTCTCATCAACAATATCATTCCAGTTACGTAAGAAATATCTACTTTTTGTTATATATTCATCCTGGTCATACCCAGGTAAAGATTGTTTATCTCCTCGGGAAATACGCAAAATTCTACACATAGAAATCCTTTCAGAATCAAGTAAATGACCTATCACCTCTTTAACTGTCCATTTTCCAAAAGCATAAGTTTTATCAACCCGTTCAGGAGTTATTGATTCAAGAAAATTTTTTAGATACCCTGATTCACTTTTAATCAAATCTTTTATATCACCTTCCGGAACAGTGTTAATATATACTTTATAATATTCCGGAATTTCCTCCGGCAATGGTTTTAACATACACTTCTCTTATTGTAATTATATAATTATAATAATAAATATCCTTAAAAACAAGCGCCTTATTTAAAGAACTCTACATTGCCCCCTGTATGAATGAAGAGAATATTTACACCTTTAGAAATTCTTTTTTCCTTTAACCACTTCAACATTCCTGTTGCAGCTTTACCCGTGTAAACTGAATCCAGAATTAAGCCCTCGGTTAGTGCAAATTTTTTAATTACCATTTGTGATTCCTTAGTAGGTATAGCATAACCTTTTCCTATAAATCTGTCGTCAACAACAATATCTGAATTTTTGATTAAAACAAATTTATTCTTAAAAAATTCACTCAGGAGAGTATCTATTTCACTTCTAAGCTGTTCAGAGCTCTTCGCAACTGCTATTCCAATTACTTTGGTTTTATATTCGAAGAGAATCCTACCTGCTATCAAGCCACTTTGAGTTCCTCCGGATGCCGTAGCATGAAAAATATAATCAAAGTGAACCTGATTATACTCATTAATCTCTTTGAATGCTTCAATATACCCCTGGACACCAATAACATTAGACCCCCCAATGGGCATAAAATATGGTTTTTTTCCCTTTCTAATTAGCGAATCTCTCAATTGCAAAGCTCTGGCAAGCCATCTGTCCCAGTTTTCTAACTCCACAAAAGTTATTTTTGCCCCAAAGTATTTATCCATTAACAGGTTCGCTGTAAATTTTTGTGGTCGATTTTTTCCTCCCAGTACAAGATAAACATCCAAACCATATTTCGCCCCATACGCTGAAGTCAGCCGGCAAAAATTTGACTGAAAACCGCCTACTGTTAAAAGACAATCATATCCTTTAACAATTGCATCATAAATAAGAAAATCAAGTTTTCGCGTTTTGTTACCACCAAACACAAAACCAGTTAGATCATCACGTTTACAATAGACATTGAAGCCTGTCTCTTTCGAAATATTTTTCAGCTTATGAATTGGGGTCGGTATAATAGATTCGCATACTTTTTTGTTAAAACTAAGTACATTCATATCAAAATTTTTAAGATTTAAAAAGGAGGCTTGTATCCCCATAGCTCAAAAATCTAAAATCATTGTCAAGAGCATAACGATATACTTTTCTCCAATCATCTCCTATAAATGCAGCAATTAACATCAATAAAGTACTTTGCGGAAGATGAAAATTTGTTATTATTGCCTGCGATGAAACAATTTCATAGCCCGGCACTATCATAAGGCTCGTTGAAATTTTAAGAAACTCCTGTTTGTTCTTTTCCATAAAATCAAGCAGGATTTCCATTGCTTGCCAAAAAGACAAATTTATATTGGTGAACTTTAAGTATTCAAATTGATTTACAATTAAATCAGATTTTTTCGTACCACCGGAATAAATATTATATGCCAACCAGTAGAGACTCTCAAGGACCCTCAACACTGTAGTTCCAACTGAAACAAAAACTTTATTACGATTTTTTAATAATTCGACAATAAGTTTTTTCATTACAAAAAGATTTTCAGAATGCATTTTGTGTTCAACCACCTTTTCAACTTTCACCGGTTTGAAAGTACCAGCCCCTACGTTTAAAGTAACAAAATTCCAGTCAATGTTTTTTTTTCTTAGAGTATCAAAAACAGCATCAGTAAAATGCAATCCAGCTGTCGGGGCAGCAACAGAACCGGGAATTTCAGCATATTCTGTTTGATATCTTATAGTATCTATCTCCTCGTCCTGTCTCCGGATATACGGAGGCAATGGAACTCTGCCTAATTTTTCAAGTATATCACCAAATTTTACTTCTTTCCGATCCCATTCAAACCGAATTAGAAATTCATCAGCAAACTTACCCACCTCTTCTGCTCTTATCCTAATTACAGAATCCTGGAACTTAAATTCATTTTCTATTATACCTTCTTTCCATTTACTATGATTTCCCACAAAACATTTCCAAAGATTATCTTGTACAGGTTCTAAACAGAAAATTTCGATTTTAGCTCCTGTAGGCCTATGAAAAAATAGCCTTGCTTTAATGACCTTGGTATTATTGAAAATTAAGTATGAATCTGATGGGAGATATTCTGCTATATTCTTAAACACTGTAGAAATTATCCAACCCTGCTGATAAATCAAGAGTTTTGATTCATCTCTTTTAAGTAAAGGATATTGCGCTATTTTTTCAGGGGGGAGAATATAATCAAACTCGTCTCGTTTTACAGATAAAATCTTTTCCTTTTTCATATTAAAAGGAAACTAACAAAGATTTTCAGAATTTTCAAATACAAATGGGTTGTGGTTAAAGTTATTCCTTTTTATTATAACTATATAATGCTATTTTAATTTGCCTAATGAAAACATACAAAGACATACTATTAGAACTTTGTCTTAATGATGAAAGATGTATTGTTTTAACAGCAGAAAGCAGAAAAAATCTTGAGGGTTTACCTTTAATTTTAGGAAACCGGTTTATTGACACAGGCATTAATGAACAAACATTAGTTGGAACGGCAGTAGGGCTTGCCTTAAGAGGCAGAATACCGATTGTTCATGCATTTGCTTCATTTTTAACAATGCGAGCATTTGAGTTTATAAGAACTGATGTTGGTTATAGTGCCTTACCAGTTAAATTGTTAGGTGAATGTCCTGGAATTCTTTCTGAAGCCCTTGGGCCTGCCCATCAAGCCCTGGAAGATATAGCTCTAATACGCGGAATCCCAAATATCAACATTTTCTGTCCTGCAGATGAAAATGATCTTCTGACAAATATTAAATCTGTAATAGAATCACCTCTTCCGTATTATGTAAGATTTACTGCTCATCGTTCTTCCCTTAAACATTTACCAATGAACTTGAAAAATACTTCTGAAATATTAAGGGAAGGGACTGATGTCATTGTTTTTGTTCATAGTGTTCTAACAGAAGAAGCATATTATGCGGCTGAAATTCTAGGAAAAAATGAACTTTCTGTAAAGGTTATCAATGTAAGACAACTGAAACCCATTGATGAGCAATTTTGTGTTGAACAAGCAAAACATTCTAAGATATGCATTGCAATAGAAGATCATTTTCAGGTAGGAGGGTTATATACCATCCTCTCAGAAATTTTTATAAAGCATCAGATTACCACAGAACTTCATTCTATATCACTTGGGAACCATTGGTTTACCCCTTTAATACTGCCTGAGATTTTACAAGAAGAGGGACTTGATAGAAAGTCTCTGGCTGAGAGAATTCTAAAAATTGCCAGGAAAAAATAATTTACCTAACACCTTTCGCTTTCCAATACAAGTGTTTTAATCTCCTGATTTATTTTGAGAGTCAGTATTTTTTCAAGAGAAAACTGAATAACCGTAGTCCAATTTTCATCATTGATAATACCTGGATAATTTATCCTGTGGGGTTTAGAAAGCATTATTCGGAGAAAGTTCTCATCCAGGCATAACCATTCCTGCAATAGATTAATACAAAATACTGAAGCCGTATCAAGATTTTTCTTTAGTGCCTTTCTATAGAACATTGTATTACTTGTTTCAGAATTAATATTACAGCTGATGTACTCCAGGAACTTTTCCTTTTCTTTGTAAGTTTCCCGATAAGCATTAACAAGTTCCCACACTTCACCCCAGAGTCGTCCTACTATTGTCAAAAGTTTCTCAATGCTATCTACAGAAGAATTCCAATATAATCTGAATGAATTGGATCTTTCCTCATCAAAAAGATTATTAATTAGATAATCAATTTGAGCTTTATCAAATCCTTTACTTAAGCAATATGTTTCAAACATTTTTCTATCTATAGTTCCAGCTTCTGTATGCCACCATTCCACAAGACTACTGGAATCGTGAGTAGATAATGTAGAAACTGAATTGATACGATAATATTCCGGGGCAAGAAATTTATATTCAGAGTTTTGATCCTTAGTCCAGCGTTGAACATTAATTCCTGGAATTCCATATTCCCATAATATTTTATATGAACATTCAGGAACAATTCCAAGATCCTCAGCCACTGGCATCATTTCTGTTGAATCAAAAATAGGTCTCAAAATTTTTAATCCTGTTTCTTCCCAACTGTTCTCATCAGGAGGGTCAAAAAAACCATCCAACCCTTTTCGCTCTTCAGGCAAATTAATATCAATAGTCCAGAGTCTAAACAAACCTATGAAATGGTCTATTCTATATAGATGATAAAAATTTTCTGCATATTTGAGTTTATTTTTTAGGTATGTAAACCCATCAGCTTCCAAAGCTGCCCGATCATAAGGAGGGGAACCCCATCTTTGACCAAAAGCAAAATACATATCTGGAGGAGCGCCTGCTGAAAATTCAAGTTTGAAAAAATCTTTATAAGCCCAGGTATCCACACTATCTCTCGCTACAAGATAAGGAATGTCCCCCATAATCAAGATATTATTTCTTATAGCATAACGTTTTATTTTTTTTAGCTGTTCATATAATTGCCATTGTATCCACTTATAAAATTCAATTCTTTTCAAATGCAGCTTACGAAGTGTTACTAACGCTTCATCCTTTCTGCTTCTAAAATCATCCTCCCATTCTTCCCAACTTTTTCCATTATGATGTTCTTTCAAAACTTTATAAATAGCATAATCTTCTAACCAGTATTCATTTTTGTTTTTGAAATTTAAAAATTTTTTAGAACCAAAAACATAATTTGTTCTAAATATATCCCATAGTAAATCAAGTTTTCGTTGTTTTATGTGATAATCTAACTTTTTATCTTCAGTTATGCGAAATTCCTTTTTGAGTTTCCTTATACTTTTCTTGTGCAAGGCAAGATTCACATCTTTAAGCGCATATAAAGATAAATACATTGGCTCAAGTGCAAATGAACTAATACAATTATATGGAGCAAAATCAAAACCAACTTCATTCAGAGGTAACAATTGTATTATTGTAAGCCCAGTTTGTTTACACCATCTTATTACATATTTAAGATCCATTATTTCACCAATGCCTATACTTTTACTTGACCTCACTGAAAATAAAGGTATTGTAACTCCTGCTCTTCGCCTTAAGCCAAGATTCTCCCATTTGTTTTTGCCTGGCGTATTCAAAAAATGTGAATAATCAAACTTCATATTTCCTTTTCCTTATTGAATTCAGAATATCTTTACCAGTTCCATATTCGGGAATATTACTTTTTGCGTTTTCAAGCATATTAGCAAATTCTTCAAATAAGCTCGCTCCGGAGATTTTTTCTGCAAGTTCTATTGCTCTTACAGCATACTCTAGAATCTTTATTGTTTCAATGCCGGAAATATCGGAAAAAAACCACCCACAACTGGTAAACATAAACATTGAAAACTTTTCCATTTCTAAAAGTTCTATACAAATGGAGATTTCCTTATTGGTTAAAGGTTTTATTGAGTTTTCATTAAAAAATACTAAAATATTTGAATCTGAAGAATCTAAAACCAAATCAATGTAGTTATTCCTTGTGAACCAAACATCTTTGAAAAATTTGCTACCTTCAGTAATAAAAATAGCATCCAGTTTTCTCTTCAATTGGTTCAAGGCAACTCTTAATGGAGTTCTCCATTTTTGATTCCACCCTGGTTGACCACCAGTGGAACAGCCACAATCCTCCATCCATCGTCCCATCCCATGACTACAACTCCAAGCGGTACCAAGCCCATCTTTGCCTGGCTTTAATTTGGCTTCATATTGAGGGGGGTGTACTGCAAGATATTCAGCAAAATTTACAACTGAAACTTCTTTCTCCTTGACAAGACGACCAAAAATATATGCCAGAGTTCGTTCTGTAAATTTTTTATGATGACCAAATGTTTCTCCATCTGCAACTACAGAAATCAATTGTTCGGGTACATTATCTCTCACTACAGATATTACTGTATTTAGAAAATGACTTGCATCAAAAGCAAGGTCACCAAAAGCAATATTTTTAGAGAGATAAGCATTGTAGAAGAATACGTCTATATAGCGATTTTCTGTACCATCAAAAATTCTGTAAGCACAGGTCGTATCAATAGAACCATCAGAAACATCTATCCAGTCGGAAGTGCCCAACTTTCTGATACTTTCTGCTTGAGAAGGGTCTAATATTGTAAACTTTATGTTTTCATCTATCATTGCCTGTATAGTAAAACTATCACAGGCTGTTTCTGGCAACCATAACCCTAAAGGTTGTCTTCCATAATGGTATTCAAAATCCTTTTTTCCCCACCGAATTTGTGTAATCTTATCCTCTCGTGTAGCAAGAGGCATTATAATATGATTGTAAGCTTGAGCAATTGCATTACCAAAGCCATTGTGCACATTAACACTCCATCTATCAGCATCAATAATTTTCTGAAAAGTTTCAAAATGAACTTTCTTAATCCACTGTAACAAGGTTGGACCAAAATTAAAACTCAGGTATTTGAAGTTATTGACTTTTTCTAAAACAATGTTCCTTTCAAGGTCAATTATTTCTGCTTCTGTATTTGGTTTATAACATTCAAATAGTATTCTTTCATTCCAATTATTAAAAGGAGCTGCTGAGGGTTCATTCTGGATTTCTCCCGTCCAGGGATTTTCTCTAGGAGGCTGGTAAAAATGTCCGTGTATACACAAGTAAAATTTACTGCTCACTTTTTATTAATTCTTTTCTTTTTCATATTTAAAGACAACTCCTCCTAACGGAGGTAATGTAAGCGAAATATAATGTTCCCTATGGTGATAATCACCCGCTATACTCCTCACTCCACCCAGGTTACCTTGTCCGCTGCCTCCATATTCAATTGCATCACTATTGAATACTTCTTTGTAATAGCCGACAAATGGGACCCCTATTTTATAGGTATATCTAACAACAGGAGTCATATTAAGCACAACAATTAAAACCTCCTCCATATAGACGCTCTTACGTATATACGCAATCACACTGCTTTCAGCATCAGAAAAATCAATCCATTCAAATCCTTCAGGTGAAAAATCAATTTCATAAAGTGCTTTGTGGCTTTTATAAAGTTTATTCAAATTCTGAAAGTAAAAATTAAATTTTCGATGTTCTTCAAAATCCAGCACAAACCAATCTAACGATTTTTTTACATCCCATTCATTGTACTGAGCTATATCGTTAGTCATAAAATTCAGTTTCTTACCTGGATGGGTAAACATATATAAATAAAATAGTCTTAGATTTGCAAATCTCTGCCATTGATCACCGGGTAATTTTTCGAGTACTGATTTTTTACCGTGAACAACTTCATCATGCGAAATTGGCAGAACAAAATTTTCAGTAAATGCATACCACAGCGAGAAAGTAAGTAAATTCTGATGATATTTTCTGTGGATTGAATCTTTGGAAAAATATTTCAAAGTATCATTCATCCACCCCATATTCCATTTCATATCAAATCCGAGCCCTCCTGCATAGGTTGGTCTCGTTACCATAGGAAATGCCGTAGATTCCTCTGCAATCATAACAATACCTTTATGATACAGATGAACAACTTCATTTAGTTTTTTAATGAAATCAATTGCTTCAAGATTTTCCCTCCCTCCAAAAATATTTGGTTCCCATTCTCCTTCTTTTCTTGAATAGTCAAGATAAAGCATGGAAGCTACAGCATCGACCCTTAATCCATCAATATGATATTTTTCAAACCAGAACAAAGCATTGGATATTAAAAAATTTCTAACTTCATTCCTACCATAGTCGAAGACCAAAGTTCCCCAATCTTTATGGTATCCCTTTTTCCAGCTTTTATAAGCATATAATTGAGTTCCATCAAAATTTACAAGTCCGTGTTCATCAACCGGGAAATGTGCCGGTACCCAATCTAATATCACCCCTATGCCATTTTGATGGCAATAGTCGATTAAAAACATTAACTCTTCAGGTGTACCATATCTACTAGTTGGAGCAAAATAACTAACCACCTGATATCCCCACGATTCATCAAGCGGGTGCTCCATTATTGGTAGTAACTCAATGTGTGTATACCCCATTTGTTTAACATACTCAACAAGTTCATATGCAAGTTGAGTATAACTTTTGTAACCAGAGTCACTCTGAAAGTAAATATTATTATAATCTTTCTTCCACGAACCGAGATGAATTTCATATATAGAAATTGGAGAGTTCTGGAAATCAAAATTCATTCTTTTTCTCATCCATTCTTTATCGTTCCAGTTATATTTATTCAGAAAATTGATTACTGATGCCGTTCTAGGTCTAATTTCTGACTGGAATGCAAAAGGATCTGCTTTAAAAACAAGTTTATTATCAGATGTAAGAATTGCATATTTATAAAGTTCCCCTTCCTCTAAACCTTTAATAAAACCTACCCAAATACCACTGTTTTTTATATTTTCCATAACATTTGCTTCATGATTCCAATCATTAAAATTCCCCACTACACTTACAGCTTTTGCATTAGGGGCCCAAAGCGCAAACTGTACTCCCTTTTGTCCATCAATAGTTTTAAGTTTGGCTCCTAACTTCTCATAAATTTGATAGTGGTTGCCCTCGCCAAGCAAATACAAATCAAAATCTGTTATTTGATAAAATGATTCCTTATTTGATTTCATAAAACTAAAAGTAACAAGCAATCTTTAAAAAAGGATTAGCAGCAAAAGATACTTTCTTATAGCAGCTAAATTTAAAGATAATAAAAACTTACTTATTATTTGATAAGTGTCATCTTTTTGGCTTCTACAAATTCTCCTGAACTTAAACGATAAAAATAAACCCCTGAGGGGAATTTGCTTGCATCCCAGTTAGTAGTATAACTTCCTGCTTGCTGGTACTGATTCACAAGTGTTACAACCTCCCGTCCTTGAATATCAAAAACTTTAAGTTCAACCATTCCTCCTTTTGACAATTTGTACCCTATTGTCGTAATAGGATTAAAGGGATTAGGATAATTTTGAGCGAGTTCATATTCAGAAGGGACTACCGAAGTAATATTATTTGTTTCTGTTACAAAATCTATAATAGCCGTCATCAAACTCAAACTTGTCCCATCAAGTCGAATCCATATAGGCCTAACATGACCATTATAAGCAGTTACATTTGTATAATCACCAAAAAATACTGACGATGAGGGGGAAAATGGAGAAGAACTCACAAGATAGTTTGTAAAAGTACTACCTCCATTGGTAGAACGCGCAATGTAGAAATTCGTTTGGTTTCCTGTTAGATTACGTCTATCGTAAAATACAATATATATATCACCATTTTTTTGGTCAATTGTCATCCAGCTAAAAAATTGTTCTTTACCTGGGGCATCATCATTAACTCTTATAGGAGTACCCCAGTTTAACCCACCATTAGTTGAACGAACAAATTTCACATCATGATCGTAAGGACCAGCTGAATCAGTCCAGTTAATGTATATATAACCTCTGTATGGACCATTACTCAAGTCACAGCATGTCACAGGTAAGCCGTTTGAGCGATAAATTCCCCCGATAAGATAATCCCAACCTCCGGGTTGGTCTGCAACATAAATATCATTTTCAAGCCAGGTTTGTCCACCATCTGTTGACCTGTCAAAGAAAATCCCAAACTGAGAATTTCTAATTTTGGGACCAGCCCATGCAACATATATTTCACCATTTGGACCGACTGCAGGTACTGCTCCCTCTACAGTATTATCTTCATCAACACAATCTCCACCAAGCTTGTTAATTCGCTTTGCTGTAGCACTCCCCCAGTTTACCCAGGTCAAGCCCCCATCTGTCGATTTGGAAAACAATATGTTACTACTATCCAGCAGTGAAGAACTCCCATAACTATCAAACTGAGTCCAGGTAACATAGATATAGTTTGTTACCGGATCTACAACAGCCCATTCTTTATCCTGATCTTTGGTAGAGTCATAGTAAGTATAGGTACCTGGATTACTCCAGTTTATTCCATTATTAGTTGATTTTTGACATACAATTCTATCAATCCAGTGTCCTCCTGAAGGGGGATTTGAAAGATGAAAATAATAGAAATGTCCTAATGTATCAACAATTATACAGGGATCACCCCATACCCCATAAAGAGATGATTGTAGGGCTATGCGTGGTGACCAGTTAAAACCACCATTAGTGGAGTAAAACACTGCGTTAATGTTACAGCCTGCTACAATAATATTAGGATTCTTTGGGAACAAACAGATTGATGGTTCATTTGGATTATTCTGGGTTGAGATGGTAATATTTGTAAAGGGCTGGGCAAAAACATCTTCACCTACCAGAATTAAAACTGCAATTGTAAGGAATAATTTCTTCATAACTATGATTTTTAATAATTAATATAATTTTATAAAAACCACTTTTTTAAAAAAGGGGAAAAGAATGCCTACTGATTTTAAAAGGAACATTAAAATTAAATTGGATTAAGATAGCTACAGCTCTTTTCTATCTTACTATATTAAATTAGTAATAAACGAGTTCAATTAACCGGTCAGCATTAGATTATGGAACTAAAAAGAGCCTCATAAAGTAAAATAAGTTAACTAAACCCCAATCATATGAGATACATATTACTCTTTATAGCTCTTCTTACTATCAGCAACTTATCATTTTCACAATTTACAATCACAGATTCTACCAGTGGCTCAATTACAGATTCAAAACAAATAACAAGACGTCCTTGGGAAATTAGAACCTACGATTATGCCTTTGAACAGAAACCAATTTCCTATTTTCTATTGGGGTATCTGACAACAAGTATAAAATATCCGGAGCGGTTTAATCTTGACCGTTTACTCCAACATGGAATGACTATAGGTTCTAGATATTACCTGCATAATATAGATTCTATTTCAACAGGTTTTTTTGGGGGGTTTGTACTCAATGTGGGAGGAGAATTTACTCTTGGTATTGCCGGAAGCACTGATAAGCTAAGTTATTCAGATTTAGGAGTAAATTATACTTATAGCACAAAACATTACACTGTAGTTGCAGATTTATTTTCTCTCAATGTAACAGCAGAATATTTTACATCACTACCAGGCAATAGAGGACTATCAGGGGGAATATCTCTTACTTTTTTTAACCTTGGAGGAACTTTCACTTACATAGATGACGGCCCTTATAAAGGTAAGACATTTGGAATAATTAATCCATTGCCAATGTACATTCAACCGTATGCAAGATTACATTTTAAAGGCGGAATTTTAGGCATTGGACTGTTTCTAAACCCATATAGTTTTGCTGAGTATAGGTTTGGTCCTGAGGGATTTTTTGAATCCTCTGAGGAAGGATTCCATATGAACTCAACACAAATTGGGAAATATGCAATTCAAATCTTTCTGAGGTTTTGAGTAAAATAAAAACTCTGTTTTAACAGGGTTATGTTTTACAAGAACTTAACTACAATTGTAATCGAAGTAATTTTTCAAGTTCTTTTATTCTCTCTCTATCATCTTCAGAACTGAAATTGAATTGTAGAACAAGACTTTTTGTGTCATTGAGGAATTTACAATAATCAGAAAGTGGTGATGAAGACATTTTCTTAATCAGGCTATTGAAAAATTCATCATCAATTGTAATGTGATTTTCTGTAACAGTGAAATAGATATAAGCATTCAGACCATTGATTATGATTTTTTCTATCCCCAGTTTTGTTGCAAGAATTTTTAATTCTATAATCTTTAAAAGACTTTCCACAGGCAAATCATATTTACCATACCGATCAATAAGTTCATTTTTGAGTTCAACAAGATTATTAATATCTTTAATCTCATAGAGTCTTTTATATATCGCAAGCTTTTCAGTATCATCAGAGATATATTCAAAGGGGATATAAGCATCTATATCATTTTCAATGATTGTAGTTAATGTGTATTTTTCTTTAACAGCAGCTTCTGCAATTTTGAGAGTTTTATCTTTATTGAATAATTCAGTAAATTCGCTTTCTTTCAACTCAAGAACCGCTTCATCAATAATATCAAGAAAAGTATCAAAACCAATTTGTGAGATAAAACCACTTTGTTCTTTTCCAAGAAGATTTCCAACTCCCCGTATTTCCATATCTCTTAATGCAAGGTTAAAACCTGAGCCAAGTTCAGTATATTCTTCTATTGCCTGCAAACGTCTAATTGCACTTTTCGTAAGCTTCCCTGCTGGCGGAGAAATAAGATATGCATAAGCCTGTTGTTCACTTCTCCCAACTCTTCCCCGAAGTTGATAAATTTCTGCAAGCCCATACATATTAGCATTATTAATAATTATTGTATTTACATTTGGAATATCTAATCCCGATTCAATAATTTTTGTACAGACAAGCACTTCTATTTTTTGTTCAATAAAGTCTATAATAACATCTTCTAATTTACGGGCATTCATCTGTCCATGAGCAACACCCACTCTTGCTTGTGGAAGTAATTCTGATATTTTATCAGCAATTCTGTAAAGGTCTGCTATTCTATCAGTAACAAAGTATACCTGGCCTTGTCTTTTTAGTTCATTAAATATTGCTTCTGCTATGAGTTGCCAATCAAGCTTAATTACTTCAGTTATGATAGGCTTACGATTTTGGGGAGGGGTATTAATAATAGACAAATCTCGTGCACCAAGTAAAGAAAAATTTAGTGTTCGGGGTATAGGCGTTGCAGTTAAAGTAAGTGTATCAATGTTTGGTTTTAGCGCTCGCAGTTTTTCCTTATCCTTTACTCCAAATCTTTGTTCTTCATCAATTATTAAAAGCCCCAGATCTTTAAATTTAACATCGGGGGACAAAAGTCTATGAGTACCTATTATAATATCGATTTTCCCCGACTGTAGTAATGTAAGGATTTCTTCCTGTTCCTTTTTAGTCTTTAAACGAGTCAAAAAATCTATCTCTACTGCAAATGGAGATAATCTATCACGGAAGGTATTAAAGTGCTGTACAGCCAAAATTGTAGTTGGAACAAGCACTGCAACCTGTTTGTTATCTAAAACAGCTTTAAACGCAGCTCTAATTGCAATTTCAGTTTTCCCAAACCCCACATCACCACAAATTAATCTATCCATAGGATTTTCAGACTCCATATCTATTTTCACTTCTTCAGTTGCACGTACCTGGTCCGGCGTATCTTCATACATAAAACTGGCTTCAAGCTCCTTTTGCCAATGAGTATCAGTTGAAAATTTATACCCTTTTTGTTTCTTTCGCTTTGCATACAATAAAATTAAATCACGAGCAATATCCTTAACTTTATTTTTTGTTTTTTGTTTTATCCTATCCCAATCATTACCACCAAGATGTGTTAGTTTGGGAATAACCCCCTCATTAGCAGAAAATTTCCTGATAAGATTAACATAATTCAAATTCACAAAAAGTGTATCCCCCCCTGCATAAGTCAATTTAACAACCTCCTGTTTTCGCCCACCAATGTCAATCTCTTTTAACCCCGAATAAATTCCAATACCAAAATCCCTGTGAACAACATAATCACCCACAGAAAGAGTTTTCAAGTCTTCTATAGATATACCAGTAAATTTTTTCCTTTGTCGTTTTGGCTGACGAAAATATCGCCTGAAAATTTCATGTTCCGTATAAACTAAAAGTTTATTATTATGTAGTATAAAGCCATTTTGAATTGACTCACTAAGATAATTTATAGCTGATTGTTTAATTGAAGTTCGAGATGGAGTTTTGCGAAAAATCTCAACATCTATAACTTTTCTTAGTTTTCTATTTTCTTCTTTAAAATTATCACTTTCAAAATCTTCTATTATGGAACGAATCTTTTTCGACTGGTTCTCATCCGAACTCAGAATATAGACATCATAAGCACGGGCGAAATATTCTATTAGATTTCTATAAAGAAGACTTATATTTGAACGAAAATCTGGCTGCGGCTGTGAATTAAAATTTACACTATTCTTAATACCAGTATCATTAATGTACGAAAAGAATATCGTGGTAAATGCAGATGAAAGGTGCTCTGCCAATGATAGATACACTGAGTCGTTGAAAGTATTAATATCATCTATAATTAGTATTGTGTCAGAAGGGATATATTGTTCCAGCGTATCGGTCTCAAATTTTTTCTCTGAAAATTCCTCAGATTGTAAGTTAATGCTTATTGACACTTCATCAATTTCTCTAATCGATCGTTGTGTAATAATATCAAATTCTCGTATTGATTCTATTTCTTCTCCAATAAATTCAATACGTACAGGGAAGTCAAGATTTTCAGGGAATACATCAATTATTCCACCCCTAACAGAAAACTGTCCTATGCCTTCAACCTTACCTTGACGTTCATAAAAGTTTGACTGGAGTTTTAATATAAGTTCGTCAAACAGATATTCATCATTTTTCCGTAGTTTTATAATAGAATCACGAAACTGTTCCATCCTAATCGGAATACATTCAAATTCTGAAATGTTACTAAGCACTATATATTTTTGTGATTCTAATAATAGCAGAAGTGACTTTGAAATTTCACTCGAGATAAGTGGGTCCTGTGTTATCAGAACCCCAACATTGTCAAGGTGAGAAATTGCTGTTAGGTCATCAAAAACTTTACGGAGTTTCTCGGTATCATTACTTAAATATACAATTTTTTTTGATACCTCGTTTAAAATATAATCAATCAAAAATGAACTCAGTGAGCCTGATATACCCCCAATGTAGAGATTATTACCTACTTTGCTTTTTATCTCTTGAAATTTTTCAGAATTGTAAAGTCTATATTTAATCTCCTCTAACATTAATTAAAGCATCAATTTCATTTGCTAAATTAATATATTCTAAAACACTCAACTGCTCACCCCGTAAAGAATAATCTATTGAAAAATCCGCTAATGAAAGATTATAATATTCTAAAAATTCTTTCAAAGCATATTTTAAAATCTTTCTGCGATGGCTAAAAGCTTTTCTGACAAGAGATTTAAAAAGTGTAATATTTTTTATTACTGAGTCAACGTCTTTTTTCATATCAAAACGAACCACAGAAGAATCTACTCGGGGTCTGGGAATAAATGAAGTAGATTTAACACTAAACAATTTTCTAACTTCTGCAAAAGCTTGACTTTGAACAGAAATAATTCCATAATTACGATTATTTGGTTTACTTGTAAGACGTTCTGCATATTCTTTTTGAAACATTAAAATTGCCTCATTAACTACAGAATAATTATCAAGGATCTTGAAAACTATTTCTGAGGATATACCATATGGGATATTCCCTACGACTTTCAGTTTTTGTTCAGAAGGGAATTTGTTTTTTACTTCCAGAAAGTCTATAGTCAGAAAATCCTGTTCCAGAATAGTGATATTGTATTCCTCTTGTAGTCTTCGAGCAAGCTCTTTATCGATTTCTATTCCTACATAATTCGTTGTACTTTTTAGAATATGCCTGGTTAAAGCACCCATCCCTGGTCCTATTTCAAGAATTAAATCAGAATTAGAAATATTAAAGGCTTTAACTATTTTTCGGGCAATATTCTCATCTGAAAGAAAGTTTTGACTGAACCTACGATGGGGCAGGTGCCCTTTATATGTTATTTTTGAGTAAGCCATTACAAAGGCTTAAGAACAAGCAGTTTTGCATTGTTAAATCTATTCTTTTCTCTTCCAACTTTTTTATATTCACCATTTAACCATAGTT
>JBNAVJ010000007.1:0-121017 GCA_049700455.1 Ignavibacteria bacterium | reverse complement strand
TTATTAACTTTTATTGAATCATATACGTACCATTGTCCCGGCATAGTGAAATTAACTTTTCCTTCATATTTACCATTGCCTGTAAAAGCAGGATTTATGTTATTAGAGGAGCCGTGTCCATGAGCTGGCATCCAGGGTCTGATAAAAAATTCCGCTGAATCCACTTCGTAGTATACAGTTTGGTCGGGAGTTCTATGCAAAATAATTTCATAATTATTTAACCCTGTGGAGGGATTTGCGGGCTTAATTAATGTCAATAGATAGACGTTATTTGTTTGAAGATCAAGCCAGAACCTGATTTGTGCTACTGGTGAGGGAAATACATCAAACTTACTTTTTCTAATTGTTAATTCATTATTGAAGTTATAATCGGCTGCCCAGACAGAAGTGGTATCTGAAATCATAATAAAACAAGCATAGCCGGTGAACAATTTATCAAAGTTATTATAGTAGAATGTATCCTGTACAGGTGTAGGATGTGACGAACTTGTGTGATACATAATAGGTACAAATTGCAGAAAGCCTGTGTTACGTTCTACGCCATCTTTTAAGACTCTAAATCCGAGTTCATTATAACCGACCTGTAAGGTAGAGGCAGTCTTGCTATACATTTCAATTGTGTAGCCGGAAGTATCTATAGTCAATATTCTATTATAATTCGAGGAAGTAGGAGGTGATTCAACGGGATTCTCTTTATTACAGTTAAACAGGATAAAACTTAAAAGTAAGAAATATATAAAGTAACAACTTTTCATAAAAACCTTTTGCATAAGATAAAAAAACTCCGTCTGATAAGAAACACGGAACGAACAGAAAAAATAATCTATCAAGTAACTAACCAAACGGATAGTAAATCAACAAAAACAAAATTTATTTTAAGGGTTGTCCTGAATAAATTTGAAATTCAAATAAGACTTAAAAGCAGATATGATGGGAGGAAGCTGAGGGTATGTTTTAATTAATTGTTTTATTTTGTATTTTTAATTATTTATTAAATTAACCCTAAAGCTATGGAAGCTACTACTATTATTATTGTCATTTTAGTTCTATTTGTTCTCATTACACTTATAAAAACTGCAGTTGTTGTGCCTCAAAGACAGGTTTATATTGTTGAAAGATTGGGTAAATACCATGCAACTTTGGAGGCAGGTTTTCATATACTTGTCCCTTTTATTGATAGAATTGCATATCGTCACTCATTAAAAGAGCTTGTAATAGATGTGCCCCCTCAAATGTGTATTACAAAAGATAATATTCAGGTTGAAGTTGATGGGATTTTATATTTGCAGGTAATTGATCCTATCAAAGCTTCTTATGGAATAAGTAACTATACATTTGCTTCCGTGCAGCTTGCTCAAACAACGATGAGAAGTGAGATAGGAAAGATAGAACTTGATCGTACTTTTGAGGAACGTGAAAAAATTAATTCAGAAATTGTTGCGGCAGTTGACAAAGCAGCTGAACCGTGGGGTATTAAGGTAACGCGTCACGAAATAAAAAATATTGTACCGCCAGCAAGCATTAAAGATGCTATGGAGAAGCAAATGCGAGCTGAACGTGAGAAGCGTGCTTTGATTGCGGAGTCAGAAGGGGATAAACAGGCAAAGATAAATCGAGCAGAAGGAGATAAACAGGAAGCTATTGCCCGTTCTGAAGGTGAAAAAATGAAAAGGATTAATGAAGCGGAAGGTCGTGCTCAGGAAATTGAGAGAGTTGCGCAAGCAACAGCACGTGGTATAAGAATGATAGCAGAAGCTATTAACGAACCCGGTGGTAAAGAAGCTGTGAATCTCAGAATAGCAGAAACTTACATTGCTGAATTTGGAAAACTTGCCAAGGTAAATAATACTATGATTATTCCGCAGAATATTGGTGATGTAGCTGGAATGGTTGCTGCAGTAGGAAAAGTATTCACAGAAATGAATAAACAAAATCCTAAATAAAATGGAAGGACTATCAATTTTAGCATGGTTTTTGATTGGCATAGGATTTATGTTATTAGAATTTATTGTTCCCGGATTTGTGATATTTTTCTTTGGGGCAGGTGCATGGGTTGTTGCACTTGTAACAGCATTGGGAGTTAATAACTTAAATGTACAGCTACTGGTTTTTCTTGTTTCTTCTATATTATTACTTGTTTTACTACGTACCAGTGTTAAGAAATATTTTGAAGGGAAAGTTTCAAAGAAAGATTTGGGAGAAGAATTGATTGAATCTGTCAAGGGAGAGAAGGCAGTTGTAGTAAGCGATATTTCCCCTAATAAAATTGGTGGAAAGGTAGAGTTTCATGGTACCCACTGGAACGCTGAAGCAGACGAGGAGATTAAAAAGGGCGAAGTTGTAGAAATAATGGATAGAAAAAATCTTGTATTAAAAGTTAAAAAAATTTCTTAAAATAAAACTTAATATTATCTAAATTGAATATAGCAGTAATTGGGACTGGTTATGTAGGATTGGTGTCTGGCACCTGTTTTGCCGAGATGGGTAATAGTGTTATTTGTGTGGATAATGATGAAGCGAAGTTGAAGAAATTGCAGGCGGGAATTGTGACAATATACGAGCCCGGGCTTGAAATTTTATTTGAAAGGAATATTAAGAAAAACAGACTTATTTTTACAGATGATTTAGAAAAAGCGGTAAACGACTCAGAAATAATTTTCTTCTGTCTTCCAACCCCTCAAGGAGAAGACGGCTCTGCAGACCTGAAATATGTTTTAGGTGTCGCCTCAGAAGTTGGAAAAATTCTTGTTCGCCCTACTAAATCGGATTATAAGGTTATTGTAAATAAAAGTACAGTACCGGTTGGAACGGGGATGTTAGTAGAACAGGAGATTAAAAAATACGGTTTTGAAAATTTTGATGTAGTATCCAACCCCGAATTTTTGCGTGAGGGGTTTGCTGTTGAAGATTTTATGAAGCCAGATCGCATAGTAATAGGTTCCTCAAGTAATCGTGCACTTGAAATTATGAAGCAACTCTATGAACCATTTGTAAGACAGGGGAACCCTATTCTTGAAATGGATATTGCAAGTGCAGAGGTTACTAAGTATGCCTCAAATAGTTATTTAGCAATGAGAATAACTTTTATGAACGAGCTGGCTAATTTTTGTGAGAAGGTGGGGGCTGATATAGATCTTGTAAGAAAAGGAATGGGAACGGATACTCGCATAGGAAAAAGATTTCTTTTTGCGGGGATTGGGTATGGAGGTTCTTGTTTTCCGAAAGATGTTAAAGCATTGAGTAAAACATCTAAAGAAAAAAGTTCAGAAATTAGACTTTTGACTCTTGTGGATGAAATCAATAGTAGACAAAAGCTTATCCTGATTGATAAGATTCGTTCACATTTTGGAGAAAACCTTGAAGGACTCCATTTTGCAATATGGGGACTCTCCTTTAAGCCCAATACAGATGATATGAGGGAGGCTCCATCTCTTGTGATAATCAAAGAACTTTTAGAAGCTGGGTGTAATGTTACGGCTTATGATCCGGCAGCAATGGAAACAGCTCGTGGCTATCTTGGCGATAAAATAGAATATGCAGAGAATGAATATGAGGCTCTCAGAAATGCAGATGCTCTGGTTATTGTTACGGAATGGAATGAATTTAGAAATCCTGACTTTGAGCGTCTCAAAAAACTTTTAAAAAGCCCAATCATTTTTGATGGTAGAAATATTTTTTCACTTGATGAAATGGAGAAGTTAGGGTTTAATTATTATAGTATTGGTAGAAGAACCATTCGCCAATAGTCAAACGTTTAATTGTTGCTTAAAGTATTCGTAGGTAATTCTTAAACCTTCCTGTCTTGAGACTTTTGGTTCCCAGTCAAGTAAATCCTTTGCTTTTGAAATGTCAGGCTGGCGAACTTTTGGGTCATCTTCTGGTAAGTCTGTAAATATGATTTTTGCACGTGATTTTGTAAGACTTAAAATTTCCTCAGCAAATTGTTTTATAGTAATTTCTTCCGGATTGCCAATGTTAACTGGATAAACATAATCACTCATCAGGAGACGATATATTCCTTCAATCATATCAGAAACAAAACAAAAAGAACGAGTCTGGCTCCCATCACCAAAGACAGTAATATCTGTGCCTTTAATAGCCTGGGAAAAAAATGTCGGTAAAGCTCTCCCATCATCCAATCTCATCCTGGGACCATAGGTATTGAAGATTCGAACAATTCTTGTATCAAGATTATGGGTCCTATGATATGCCATTGTGATAGCCTCCATAAACCTTTTTGCTTCATCATATACCCCTCGTGGCCCTATTGGATTAACATTGCCCCAATATTCTTCTTTTTGGGGATGTATGAGAGGATCTCCATATATTTCAGATGTAGAAGCAATTAAAAATCGAGATTTTTTTTCTTTTGCAAGTCCAAGCAAATTGTATGTGCCGAGTGAACCCACTTTTAAAGTATGAATAGGCATTTTAAGGTAGTCAGCCGGACTCGCTGGAGAAGCAAAATGTAAAATATAATCAAGCGGCCCTGGTACATGGACAAATTTTGTTACATCGTGAAAGTAAAACTCAAAGTTCTTGTTTGGAAACAAATGTTCAATATTTTTTAACGAACCTGTTATCAGGTTATCCATTCCAATGACGAAGTCGCCTTCGGCAATAAAGCGATCACAAAGATGAGAGCCAAGAAATCCAGCTGCTCCAGTTATTAAGACTCTTTTATTCATATTCTCAAAATGATTTGGAATCAATATATTATTTCTAAATTGGAAATTAAATTCATTATGTAGCCAGAGAGTAATTTTAAAATTATAATTGTCGAAAATATCCAGTCTTTGATACTATTACTGTAGTTTTTATAATAATAATATATTTGTCTTGAGATAGAATCAAAAAATAGTGATTTTTGATAAAGACAGGTGAATCATTAATTAAAGTAAGTAAATTGTGAAAAAACCATTATTATCTTTGTGGGTTTTATTTTTATTTTTATCTGGTTGTAATAGTGAAGATATTAGCAATCCAGAACAAGGGGAGACAGTTAATAGATGGTCATTCAGAGCTGTAAATGATACAGCCACAATTGAGTTTGAAGTTAAGGGAATGACAGTAAACGAGCCTAAGGATTTTACTAATTTAATGTTTTCTTCATATAAGTATTCAGTAAATATGGAACTGACAGAGTTGACCAGCGGCAATTTGACCTTAAAAATTTACAAGCTTGATTCAATATCGGTGTTTACAAAAATATACAGTGCTATTGGCAGTTATAATAATATAGATAGTTGTACCCCTTCTTTAAATCATATAATGTTAGTCCCTTACAATTTTAGTGGGAAGGGTAAACTTATAGTTTTTGTAAGATAAAAATCATACCAGTGAAAAAATATCCTACAGTTTTTTGGACATCAAATACAGTAGAGCTTTTTGAACGAGCTGCCTACTACGCATTTTTTATTTCTGTTACCAAATATCTTACGGAGGTTGTAGGTTTTAACGATATCTGGGCTGCCTGGATAAGTGGGGTATTTTCAGCAGGATTATATCTTTTGCCTCCGTTTACCGGAGCTATGAGTGACAGAATAGGATTTCGGACAGCAATTGTTCTTGCCTTTGGATTATTATTTATTGGATATGCAGTGTTATGGCTTTTTCCATATAAAGTGTTGGTAATTTCTGCTTTACTGGTAATTATGGTGGGTGGTTCAATTATCAAGCCTGTAATAACAGGTACTATTGCGAAAGTTACAACTGATGAGATAAGGGCTAAAGGGTACTCAATCTTTTATACGGTGGTAAATATTGGAGCTTTTGCTGGAAAAACATTTGCCTATCCCTTACGGATAAACCTCGGGCTAAGTCAGGTTAATGCTTTTGCTTCTGTAATTTGTTTCATAGCACTTGTTACAGTTTTCTTTTTTTATAAAGGTATAAAGAAGAATGAAACTGTTAGAAGTTTTAGAGAAGTTGCTCAGGGATTTGTTTGTGTATTTACCAATTTCAGGTTAATAACCTTGATATTAATAGTAAGTGGTTTCTGGATAATACAGGGGCAGTTATATGCTACAATGCCTAAATATGTGACTCGTACAGTAGGAGAGACAGCTTCCCCCGAATGGATTGCTAACGTAAATCCATTAGTAGTAACAATTTTTGTGGTATGGATTACCCACCTTACAAAGAAGTTGAAACCTGTAACTTCAATGAACATTGGTATGTTTATAATGCCGTTTTCAGCTTTACTGATGGCTTCAAGTTCATTGTTAGAAAATTTGTTGGGTAGTTCTATTTCTGTACTGGGAATAGTATCAGCGCATCCGATAACGATAATGTTAATAAGTGGAATAGTATTTCAGGGGCTGGCAGAATGCTTTATTTCGCCAAGATACCTTGAGTATTTTTCATTACAGGCACCAAAAGGTCAGGAAGGTCTTTACATTGGATTTGGCTACCTTTATTCATTTTTTGCTAATATATTAGGGTTTGGAATCTCAGGATATTTATTAACGGCTTATTGTCCTGATCCTAAAACCTTAACTCCTGAGCAAATTCCTTATGCATACTCTAATGCAAATGTTATATGGTATTATTTTGCAGGGATAGGACTATTAGCTGCGCTGCTGTTAATTATATATAAGAAAATAACTGAGAACATTGATAAAAAACAACTTTTGCTACATCAGCAGACTTAATATAAATTAAAGTCAATGAAAGAGAAAGTTTTTCTTATAGATGCAATGTCTATGATTTATCGGTCGTATTATGCAATGATATCCAGACCACTGGTTAATATGGAGGGCAAGAATGTTTCTGCGATAGCAGGTTTTTTAAATTCAATCTTGAAAATTCTTGATGAGGAAGAACCTGACCATTTTGCAATCTGTTTTGATACTGAGAAACCCACCTTTCGTCATAAAGCATATCCCAAATATAAAGCCAATAGACTTGAAATTCCAACAGATATGCCGTGGCAGATTGATAAAGTTAAGGAGATAGTTACTGTGATGAATCTTCCTCTGTTAGAAGTTGATGGATACGAAGCTGATGATATTGTAGGTACTTTAGTTAAGCAGGCATCAAAAGAAGACATTACGAGTTATATGGTAACAACGGATAAGGATTATATGCAACTTGTAACTGAGAAAGCGTTGCTTTACAAACCTCTACCCGGCAGTGCGCAAACTGTAGAGATAATTGATAAAGATGGTGTAATAAAAAAATTTGGAGTACCTCCAGAGAAAGTTGTTGAGGTTCTTGGCTTAATGGGGGACAAAACAGATAATATTCCTGGTGTTCCCGGGATAGGGGAAGTAACAGCTATTCAATTAATAAAAGAATTCGGTTCAATTGATAACATATATAGAAATATTGATAAAATAGATAAGCCAAAGTTAAAAGAAAAATTAATAACTTATAAAGACGATGCCCAACTATCAAAAAAACTTGTTACAATTTTCACGGAAGTTCCGCTGTCTCTGAATATACATCAGCTTAATATTAAAGAGTATGATACTGACAGGGTTGTTAAAAGTTTAGAATCTATAGGTTTAAAAGCTCTTGTAAGAAAAATTTCTGAAAGACAAGTAAAGCTGATTTCTAAAAAAGAAGTTCTTGCCGATGAAGAGGTATTGATACCTGTAAGCAGTCCTCTGGAAGAAGTTGAAGAGCCTGCAAGCCCGATTGTTATCAAAGGGGAAAAAGTTGAACCTGAATCAGAGCATGGAGTAAAAGTTCTAAAGACATTAAAAGATATTCCCCATCGCTATTTTACTGCTGGGAGTAAAAAGAATTTTGATGAATTAGTTAAGACACTAAATACCCAGTCGTTAGTGGCTTTTGATACGGAGACAGATGGGCTTGATTTTGTAAACTCTGATATTATTGGAATGTCGTTTTGTTTCAGAGAAGGTGAAGCCTACTATGTTCCTTTGAAAGGTGTGAAGAAAATGAAACAGGATAGCATTTCTTTCTTTGAGAAAGATACTACTGAACCTACTGAGGGTATAGATCTGGAGTATGCCATCAGGGAAGTAAAAACTATTCTTGAAAATAAAGAAATTGCTAAAGTTGGACAGAATATAAAATTTGATTACTTAATGATGAGAAAATATGGGATAGAAATGCAGAACATTCATTTTGATACTATGATAGGTGCATATATATTGAATCCAGCAGGCGTCCATAATATGGACTATCTTGCAGAGTATTATCTTGGGTACAAAACCATTCACATAAATGAGCTGATTGGACAAGGGAAATCTCAAAAATCAATGAATGAGATATCTGTTGATAGAATTTCTGAATATGCTGCAGAGGATGCAGATGTAACACTACAATTATATTACAGGATAAAGTATGAATTGATAAAAGAAAAATTATATACTTTATGTGAGAACATAGAATTCCCACTTATTGAAGTGCTTGCAGATATGGAATTTACAGGTGTAAAGATTGATAAGGCAGTATTGAAAGTATTGGATAAAGAGATAACAAAATTGATGAAAGAAGCAGAAGATAAAATTTATCACCTTGCTGGTGAGAAGTTTAATATTAATTCGACCAAACAATTACAGGAGATTTTGTTTGATAAATTGAAGTTGACAGTTCAGAAGAAAACTAAAAAAGGCAGTCGTTCAACAGATGTATCAGTATTAGAAGATTTGAAATTTGTTCATCCCATAGCTTCTGAACTACTTGAATATAGAATGTTATCAAAGCTTAAAACTACTTATATAGATGGTTTAATAAATTCAATTAATCCTCAGACGGGAAGGATTCACACGTCATTTTTACAGACACAGACAGCTACCGGTCGATTGGCAAGCGTTAATCCCAATTTACAGAATATTCCAATTCGCACTGATATAGGGAGAGCAATAAGGAAAGCCTTTGTGCCAGAAAATAACCAGTACGTTATGTTATCAGCAGATTACTCTCAAATAGAACTTAGAATAATGGCACACTATTCTGAGGACGATAATTTCATTAATGCTTTTAATAAGGGTAGGGATATACACGCGGAGACTGCTATGAGAGTGTTTGATGTCAAGAGTAAAAAAGATGTTACAGCAGGAATGCGACGAAAAGCAAAGGAAGTTAACTTTGGAATAATTTATGGAATAGGGGCATTTGGACTGGCACGAAGACTTGAAATAAAAAACACTGAGGCAAAAGAAATAATTGATAGATATTTTCATGAATTTCCGAAAGTTAGAGAATATATGCAGCGAACAGTCCAGTTTGCCAGAGAAAACGGATATGTAGAAACTTTAATGGGAAGGCGCAGGTATCTTCCACAGATAAATAATCAGAATGCAACTGTAAGGGCTGAGGATGAGAGAGCAGCAATCAATATGCCGATTCAGGGAACTGCTGCTGATATGATTAAAATTGCTATGATAAAAATCTTTAGAGAATTTAGGAAGCGAAAATTCAAATCAAAAATGCTGTTGCAAGTACATGATGAGCTTGTATTTGAAGTTGACAAAAATGAACTTGAAGAAGTCAAGGAGATAGTTACAACTCAAATGAAAAAAGCTATTTCCTTGAAAGTACCTATAGAGGTAGAAGTTGGTATTGGAAATAGTTGGTACGAGGCACATTAAAGAATTATAGTAGATGAGTAGAATAGTAAGCGCATATATAGAATGTTATGTTGTTCATAAAAGCAAAAAACATATTGAATATCTTTTGTTGAAACGCAGTAAAGACAAAGAACCTTATCCTGGAATCTGGCAAATCATCACTGGCCGAATTGAAAAAAATGAGAAAGCTTACGAAGCAGCTTATAGAGAAGTTATTGAGGAAACGTCATTAAAAATATCTAAACTTTATTCAATACCAAAGGTTACAGGTTTTTATACTGCATATAATGACAGAATTCATTTAGTTTCTTTATTTCTTGCTGTAGCGGAAAATAAAGCTGTTATATTGTCAGGTGAACATTCTATCTATAAATGGGTTGATTATAAAGAAGCAAAACGTCTTGTTCATTGGGTTACTCAGAAGGAAGTTTTTGATATGATAGAGACTGTATTAAACACTAAGAGCAATGTAAATAGTCTGGTTGAGATTGAAATCTCGAAGAAAATTATTCAGAAAACTTAAAAACTAAATAAAATAAAATGATTGTAGTAACAGGTGGTGCAGGTTTTATAGGCAGTGCTCTTGTATGGGCATTAAACAAAAAGGGTATAGATAACATTATTATAGTAGATCATTTTGGAGAGGATGAGAAATATAAAAATCTGGTTCCATTAAAGTTCTATGATGTATTTGATAGAGATGACTTTGGACATATAGTCAACGATGGGTTTTTTAGAAACGAAAAAGTAGATATTGTTTATCATCTTGGAGCTTGTAGTTCTACTACTCAACAGGATGTAAAATTTCTTTTTAGGAATAACTATGAATACTCAAAGTTTTTGTGTCAGCATTGTATAGAAAACGATGTCCGGTTTGTTTATGCTTCTTCTGCTGCAACTTATGGTGATGGGAGTTTGGGATATGAAGACAATGAAAATGACATTGAAAAGTTACGACCTTTAAATCCTTATGGGTATTCTAAACATCTTTTTGATTTATGGATAAAGCATAGTGGTTTGTTTAATCGGGTTGTGGGAATAAAGTATTTTAATGTTTATGGCCCTAATGAATATCATAAGAAAGATATGAGAAGCATAGTTTATAAATGTTTTTATCAAATAAAAGAAACTGGTAAAGCGCGACTTTTCAAGTCTACAAAGCCTGAATATGCTGATGGTGAACAAAAACGTGATTTCATTTATGTTAAAGATGCTATTGATATGACCTTATTTCTTGGTGAGAATAAAGAACTAACGGGTATTTTTAATGTTGGTACTGGGGAAGCAACTTCTTTTAATAAGATAGTTACAGCTATTTTTAAATCTCTCGAGAAGACTCCTAACATTGAGTATTTTGATATGCCAGAGATTTTGCGTGGTAAGTATCAGGACTTTACCAGGGCTAATATATCAAAGTTGCTTCAGGCTGGATATAATAGTAAGGTAACCGCTGTTGAAGAAGCTGTATCAGATTACGTTTTGAATTATCTTAATACAAATAATCCGTATCTTGAATAGAATCAAATAGGAAAAAATGAATAAAAGTTTTATTGTGGTATTAGCATTTTTCTTTAGTATAGGTTTGGGCATTTTGTACGGGCAAGATCTTCCACGTTATCTAACGGAAGAAGAAAAACTTATATACAATTATTATCACCCCCCAATTTCCAATCCTAAAGATGTTAACCCTCCTCTTACTCCTGTAAGAACAATGGCAGAGTGGGAGGAATTACAGGCTGTTGTAATTACTTGGACTTCTTATTTACCTATACTTGCTCAAGTTGTTGACTACGTTCAGGATGAATGCCTCGTATATATAGTTTGTACAGATTCAAATTCAGTTAAGAATACACTTATCTCTTATGGAGTGCCGCTGATTAATTTACGCTTTATCTATACTTCTTTTAATTCGGTATGGTGTCGGGATTATGGGCCCTGGATAGTATATAGTAATGATATAGATAGTATTAGAATTATTGATTGGATTTATAATCGTCCCCGTCCTCTTGATGATCAGGTTCCTGTTGCGATTGCAAATTATATGGGAGTCCCTATTCATCAAACTACTCAATCTCCCTATGATCTTATAGCAACAGGTGGGAATTTTATGGTTGATGGACATCACACAGCATTCTCTTCAAAATTGATTTTGCAGGAGAACCCCCAAAAAACGGAAGCTCAGATTGATACAATAATCAGGAAATATATGGGGGTGAGAAGATATATAAAAATGGATGTACTTCCTTATGATGGGATTCATCACATAGATATGCATATGAAACTCCTTGATGAAGAAACTCTTCTTGTAGGTCAATATCCTCCAGGTGTTGCAGATGGTCCTCAAATAGAAGCAAATTTACAGTACATATTAAATAATTTTCTAACTTTTGCTAACAAACCTTATAAAGTAGTTCGAATACCAATGCCGCCCAATTCATCTGGGCAATACCCCCCCAATTCATACTACTACACATATACAAATTCTTTGATAGTAAATAAAACAGTATTGGTCCCAATATATGGTTTTTCCCAGGATACAACAGCACTGAGAATTTATAGAGAGGCAATGCCCGGATATAGAGTAGTAGGAATTAACTGTAATAGCATAATCCCGGCTTCAGGGGCTATACATTGTATTACCAAAGAAATTGGAATTTCCAACCCCATCTGGATTTCTCATTCGGCTTTACGTAATACAACAAATAATAGTACTCCTTATGAAATAAAAGCAGTTATAAAAAATAAAAGTGGGATTTCCTCTGCAAGAGTGTACTGGACAACTGACACTACACAGGGATTTTCACAGATAAATATGAGCATTATAGCTGATACTTTTCGGGCGAGTATACCCCCACAACCTTATGGAACAAAGATTTACTACTATATTTCTGCAACTTCACAAAATGGAAGAACTACCACAAAACCGCTTACCGCACCTTCGGGAAATTTCAGATTTTCTATTGTACAACCCAGTATAATTACAACTAATTCAGAAATTAGTGATTTTCGGCTTTATCAAAATTTCCCTAATCCTTTTAATACAACAACACAAATTACTTTTACAATTCCAAAGCGTGAATTTATTACCCTTACCATTTATAATATCAATGGCAGGGAGATTACTAATCTTTTCACTGGTTTTAAAGAAGCTGGTATACACCATCTTATGTTTAATGCGGAGAAACTTTCAAGCGGTATTTATTTTTACAGGTTGAAGGCAGGATATTTTACCTCTATCAGAAGAATGATTTTGCTTAAGTAGATAGCCCTGCTTGTTGGGTTATCACGGTATTTTGTCCCTGAATCCTAAATTTTGTATAATTTAAAAATATATGAGCAAAATTATGAATATTATAGTATTGGGAGCAGGTCTGGTTGGTACCTCTATGGCTATTGACCTTGCAAAGGACTCTAACTTTTCAGTTACAGTTATAGATATTAATAAACAACGTTTGGATAAAATTCCAGACGAACTGAGAATCAGAAAGATACTATTAGACGTCACCTCAGAAAAGTGTCGGGAAGAGATTAAAAATTATGATATTATCCTGAGTGCATTACCAGGTTTTATGGGGTTTAAAGTACTTAAAATGATAATAGAAGAAGGGAAAAACGTTGTTGATATTTCATTTTTCCCGGAAAATCCTTTTGAACTTGATAAATTAGCAAAGAACAAAAATGTAACTGCAGTTGTTGATTGTGGAGTTGCGCCTGGAATGAGCAATATGTTTGTTGGTTATGTTAATAGTCAGCTTGATAGTCTGGAAAATGTCTTAATTTATGTAGGGGGTCTACCAATTGTGAGAGAATATCCATTTGAATATAAGGCGGTTTTTTCTCCCATTGATGTAATAGAAGAGTATACCCGTCCTGCTTATCATATTGAAAATAATAAGCGGGTAATTCGTCCAGCTCTGTCAGAACGGGAATACTTAACCTTTCCTGAAATTGGGACTCTTGAAGCATTTAATACTGATGGATTGAGAACACTTGCTGTTACATTAAAAGCAGCTAATATGAAGGAGAAAACTTTGAGGTATCCCGGTCATGCTGAAAAAATGTTAATGCTACGGGAGTCGGGTTTCTTTAGTGATAAACCTATTGAATTTGATGGAGTAAAAATAAAGCCAATAGACTTTACTATTCGGATGTTGCTTCCTTTGTTGGAGTTAAAACCTGAAGATAGGGATTTTACTGTGATGAGAGTTATAGTAGAAGGGTGGAGAGCACAGAAGAAGTATAGATATACATATAACCTGCTTGATTATTATGATGAAAAAACCAATACTCATTCTATGGCAAGAACAACAGGTTATACAGCAACTATGGTAATACGATTGTTGGCACGTGGATTATTTGATGAAAAAGGTATTTGCCCGCCGGAATTTATTGGACAGAAAAAAAAATGTCTGGATTTTGTTTTACACGGGCTTAAAGAAAGAGGAGTAAGTTACCGTGAAGAGATTGAAACCCTCAATGAAATATAAAAAAGTATGGATGTTTACAAATAAATTAAAACTTTAAAATAAAAATCCAGATTTACTCAAAGATTTAATTATTTCGAACAGATTGCAGGATGTAACTAATTTTAAGGTTGTAATATAGTGTTGAAAGAAAGTTTATAAATTTTTATATTTGTAAATGTACTAAACGCTCCCGTGGACAAATTGGTTAAGTCACCACTCTTTCACAGTGGAAATTGCGGGTTCGAGCCCCGTCGGGAGTGCAATTCATATCTGATTAAACCTCTTTTTAATATTTTGCAATTTATCCGCTTTTAATTTCAAAATTTGGAAAATCGGGAACTTTTTTAATACTTTAATGTGTTAAAATTTAAATGCGACAAATTTAGTCGTATTTAGATTTTAATATTGCATTAATAATCCTAAATTTAATGGTACGGTTATCAAAACGGGTAGAATATGCTCTTATAGCCTTAAGATGCTTTGATACAAGTGGGGGCGAAACTGTTACAACGAGAACAATATCTCAACGTTATAAGATACCCTATGATTTGCTGGCAAAAATTTTACAAAAGTTGAAAAAAGAAAATATCTTAGATTCCCAACATGGTATTAATGGTGGGTATAAGTTGATTAAAGACCTGAGTAAAATTTCACTATTAGAGTTAATAGATATTGTTGATAGAAAGACTTTGGTTGCTGACTGTATAGAAAACAATGAAAAATGTTATATAATTGATTATTGCACCATAAAAAGTCCTGTGAATAAAATGCAATCAGAGTTACAAAATTTTCTAAATAATAAAATGGTCTCAGAACTCCTGAAATGAAATTTCCAATTTACTTTGATTACAATTCGACTACGCCAATTGATCCAGCTGTACTTGAAGAAATGATGCCATATTTAAAAGAAAAGTTTGGTAATCCTTCAAGCAGGACTCATAGTTATGGTTTGGAGGCTGAAATTGCTGTTGATATTGCAAGGAAAAAAGTGGCTGATTTGATTGGGGCATCAATTGAGGAAATTATCTTTACTGGTAGTGCGACAGAATCTATCAATCTTGCAATCAAAGGTTTTATTGAAGGATTAAATGAAGATAACATCCATATTATAACAACAAAGATTGAACATGCTGCAGTGCTTAATACCTGTAAATATGTTGAACAGTTCGGTCATGAGGTAACTTATTTAAACGTTGACGGGAATGGACTAATAGATATTGATGAATTAAAATCAGCTATAAAAAGTAATACAAAATTAATAACAATACAAACGGCAAATAATGAAATAGGGACTATCCAGCCCATTTCTGAAATAGGGAAGCTTTGCAGCGAGCATAAAATAGTTTTTCATACTGATGCTTCGCAGGCTGTAGGTAAGATTCCTATCAATGTAGATGAACTATATATAGATATGTTAAGTTTCAGTGGTCACAAGATTTATGGTCCTAAAGGAATAGGTGTACTTTTTATAAAGAAAAAGACACCAGCAATAAAACTCAAAGAGCAAATTCACGGTGGTGGACAGGAAAAGAGCTTACGAAGTGGGACTCTAAATGTTCCTGCAATTGTTGGACTTGGGAAAGCTTGTGAAATTTGTAAGAAAACCCTTTATGAAGAAAGCATCAGGTTGACAGTATGGAGGGATAGGATAATTAATAATGTAAAAATGCGTATTGAAAATTCCTATCTTAATGGACACCTTACCAAACGGCTTCCTACAAACATCAATTTTAGTTTTAAAAATATTGACAACATTCAATTGTTAAGGGAGATGAAAGAGATTGCTTTTTCTACTGGTAGTGCCTGTTCCTCTGAGAGCAGTGAGCCATCTCATACATTAATAGCGATAGGGAGAAGTCCAGAACTTATACGTGGGTCAGTTAGATTTGGACTTGGTCGTTTTAACACAGATGAAGAAATTGAATACTTGCTTAAGAGCATAGTAAGTTCTGTTACCGAGCTTAGAAGAAGAGCGGGATTTTTTGAAGAAGTATATACAAGATTATAAAAGGAATTTTTTTGATAATTAAATGTTATTATAGTAAAAATTAAACCTTATCACTTTATGGAACCAATTAAAGAATTTATACCAGGAGTAACAGATGATATTAACATTACTCCTAAGGCTCTTGAAGAAATTAAAAGAATAATACAAGAAAACAATATCCCTTCTGAATATGGACTCAGAATAGGAGTAAGAGGTGGAGGCTGTTCTGGTTTAACTTATTCTTTGGGGTTTGATTCAGAGATTAAACCTACTGATAATGTAATACCCTTTGATGGAATAAATGTGATTGTTGATATGAAAAGCTGGCTGTATCTTAGTGGGACAGAGGTTGATTATGTTAATGGTGAGAACGGGGAAGGTTTTATTTTCAACAACCCTAATATGTCAAGAAGTTGTGGGTGTGGAAGTTCTTGTTCATCCTAAGGTTGATTTTTAAATAGGTTATGAAAAAGGTTACCCGCAGAAAATTTCTTATAACTTCATCGGTTTCTATTATGGGGACTGTAATATCACCTATTGTAAACCCTTTTTTAAAGAATTTTTCAACAAAAAATATAAAGGAGAAAAAACATATGTCGTACGAATGGAAATTTAATAAAAGACCTTACAGTGATGAGGAAGCAAAAGTATTATTAAAAGATGTTATATCACCTGAAACAAGTGATTGGCATTATAATACTCATCACAAAGGCTACGTAACATTCCTGAATAACATTGAAAAAGAACTTGAAACAGCAGATCGTAGTAAAGCCAATGGAAATTATAGCCATATTGGCGAACTAAAGCGCCGATTTACCTGGAATCATGCTGGTGCTTTGTTACACGATGTATACTGGGAGGTACTTGGTGGAGATGGTGATCCAAAGAAAGGTCCTGAAATACTTGCTGCTATTGAGAAAGAATTTGGAAACTTTGAAAACTGGAAAACTGATTTCAAAGCAGTTGCTCTTTCAGCAAAACTTTCAGGTTGGGGTGTGTTAGTTTATGACCAATTATATAGCCAGAGATTGTTGAATGTATTGGTGGATGAACATCATTACGGAGCTATCTGGGGAGGGATACCTCTAATTCCCTGTGATGTGTTTGAACATGCGTACTATCACAAAGATGGACCGGCCAGAGCCAAATATATTGATAACTTTATAAATAACTTGCACTGGGGCAGAATAAATGATAGATTTGTAAAATACGTTAAATAAATATTTTACAAATCGTGATTTTTTATAGAAGTATTGTCCTATTATTTTTCTTGTTGCTGGGATTTTCCTGTGGTAAATATAAATCCACAGATGAAATTCCCAGGACTATAACAGGAGAATTTAAGTGGTCGGAAAACATATCTGTAAATCAAATTCCGGAAACTCCTGTAAAAGGATTTATTAATGGTAAAGAAATTAATATTGAATATATTAACTATGAAAATTGGATAGCGAGTAAAGACAATGTAATTAATTTCAGCAGTAAGAAACCAAGTCAAAATTGTGGCTTCGTCGAGTATGATGTATCGCTTACAAGAAAAAACGTGCCATTTCCGGATAAGGGTGAATTTCTTAAGGAAAACTTTTCAACTACTAAAGAAGGATACAATGCAGTTTATTTTGATAACGAGAAGAAAGTAACTGTTGGCTGGAATTGTGCGTTGGTCATAACTGAAACTACAGATAAAGTTGTCAGAGGTAAAATAGCAATTTGTTTCAAAGATGAAAAGAAAAGCTGGATAGCCGGAACTTTTGAGGCTATAAGATGTAGAAATCTTTAATTATAAGAGCCACTTTCAGTAGAGGGGGTGGCTCTTTTTAATATTTACTAATAAGGGAAAAAGTTATGAAGCTATTAAATTTACTATCTATTTTAACTTTCTTTTTAGCATTATCCTGTGGAAACAGTGACCAAAAAGTTTCTTCTGAACAAAAAACAAATGATACTGTTTCACAACACAAGCAAACTGAAATTTCCTCATCGTCTGTTAATACTCAAAATAACTCAAAAGGGGAATTAGATTTGAAGAAAGGATTGCCTAATAATTTCCCGAACGATATAAGTCAACCGCCTGAGGGACAGAGTCTTAACTATATGACGGTTTCAGAGAAAACAATTGTTACTTTTGAGGTCCGAAATCATAGTGTGAAAGAAATGATTGAGTTCTATAAGCAGGATTTTGCAAAGAAAGGATATACTATGGTTGAGGGAGACGATCAACTGGTGAGTGATAAGGGTGGAATAATTAACTGGAAAAAAGATAATAAAGAAATAGAAATTGCTTTCAGCTATAATGAAAAAGATAAAGTTGTGAATGTTGTTATTACGTATTAATAATTATGAGATTTTCTCTTGTCAACATCGTTTTATTTTTTATTGTTATAATTTCAAGCTGTAAACAGACTCCTTTTCAACAAATCATATCAGGGAATTCAGCAGATTCTTCACAACTACCAACAGACAAGGTTTTTCTTAAAAATAGATTACCGGAAGATTTTCCACGTTACATTCCCATTTATGAGAAGCTTAAACTTAAGGGAAGTATATACTCCAATGAAGGTTCTGTTATATTATTTGAAACCGAGAGTAAAATTAGGGATGTCATACAATATTATGACGAAAAGCTTACAGGGGAAGGCTTCGAGCGGGGCGAAGGGAATGACAAGTTGATTTTTGATGATGGAGCGATGGTTGGTTGGCGAAAGAATAATATTCAAATAGGAATTATGTTGGGTGTAAACAAGGAAAGAAATCTTACATCAGTTATACTTATTTACAAAAAATAAATGAAAATTGTTTTTGGTGAACACCATTATGAGGTAGAAATAAAACCTCAAGAAAGTATTTTAGATGTTTGTCTGCAGAATGATATTCCAATTGAGCATATTTGTGGGGGAAATGCTGCCTGTACAAGTTGTAAGGTTAAGATAATTTCAGGGGGAGATATTGTTTCTAAAAAAAATACCGATGAAGAATTTTTACTTCACTCTGTTAATTTGATAGGAGATGAGATAAGGCTTGCCTGTCAATGTAAGCTAAAGGTTGAAGATCACGATTCTCTCCTAATTCAAGTCTTGAATGATTAAATGGAAAAAGCACATTTCAAAAAAATTCTTGTAACGCGTACTGATAATATTGGAGATGTTGTTTTAACTCTGCCACTTATTACAGAACTTAGAAAGATTTTCCCTTCCAGTAAGATAATCTTTCTTATTCAGCCCCATATTGTAGATTTAGTTAAAGGATATCCCGGCATTGATGAAGTTGCAAGCTTTGCTAATGGTTTTTCTTTCCGTCAAAAACTCAATTTGTTAAAAAAAATAAATCCTGATCTTTCTATAGTTGTATATCCAACATTTGAACTTGCCTTTTTGCTTTTGATGGCTAAAGTGCGATATCGTCTTGGCAGTGGATATAGGTGGTATTCATTGATGTTTAACAAAAGAGTATATTTTCATAGAAAATATGCAATCAAACATGAATCAGAGTATAATCTTGAATTACTTAAGCGAATAGATAAAAACTTTGTGCCGGGAGAAATAAAGTTTTTTTTCCAGCCTGATGAGATGACTAAAAAATCAGTCAGGGAAAAACTATTTAAAGAAGGAATTCCTCTTGAACAACGATACATTATTGTTCACCCGGGAAGTCGTGGGTCAGCAAAAGATTTGCCCCTAAGAAGTTATAGGGTCTTAATAGAAAATATACATACAAAGTTTAAGAGTTTATGTATATATTTAACAGGGGTTGAGGATGAAAGAAAACTTATTGAAGAAATAATTATAAAAGGTGAAAGAGTGTATAATTTGAGTGGTAAATTTACGCTCAGGGAGTTAGTAGTGTTGATAAGCAACTGTGAGGTTTTCATTTCTAATTCAACAGGTCCAATCCATATAGCTGGAGCATTGAATAAGAAAATAATAGGCTTATATCCTCAATCAAAACCTATGAATCCTGAACGATGGAAGCCGCTATCGAAAGAATGTATTATACTAACTCCGTTAGTAGATGATGATATGAACACGATAAAGCCATCTGATATTTTTAATGCGTTTCAAAAGTTATATTCAGGAACAAATTGAACCTTTTGAAGTAAAAAAACTAAAATAACTCTTATGTACTATAAATATCTCATTATTATTTTTACAGTAACATTAATTCTATTTAACAACACCTATAGCAAAGATACGGTAAATACTGGTTATCGTAAAATTGAGCAGAATGCCTTCAAGTTAGGGGAGAAATTATCATACGATATCAAATACGGTTTTGTTACTGCCGGTAACGCAGTGCTTGAGATAGAACCAGAACCAAAAGTTATTAATGGTAGAAATTGCTATAGTATTAACCTGAGCGTAAATTCAAATTCAAGTTTTGAATGGGTTTATAAATTTCAAGAGCGATATCAATGTTTTATGGATATGGAGGGAATATTTCCCTGGCGATATTACCAGAGAATTCGTGAAGGGAAAGACTACAAAAGGGATTTTGAGGCAATTTTCGACCATGATAGTCTGAAGGTAAGAACTTTTACAGGTGAGTTTGATCCTAAGAAATTTGAGGGTGAATTTACTATCCCTAAATATGTTCAGGATGCTATTAGTGCTGCATATTATTGTAGAACTCTTGACTATTCACAAATGAATATCAATGATAATGTTACTATTAATAGCTTTTATAAAGATGTTGTTTACCCATTAAAAATTGTTTTTCTTGGTCGTGAAACTCTTGATGTTCCCGCTGGGGAAATAAGGTGTATGAAGTTTCAACCACTTGTTAAAGAAGGTGTTTTGTCATCAAAGGCAGAAGATATTGTTGTATGGGTCTCGGATGACGAAAGGAAAATTCCTGTTAAAGTATCTATTAGCATAATAATTGGTTCAGTAAACGTAGTATTAACAGAATTCCAGAATCTTGCAGGACCTATGACTGCAAAAATCAAATAAAATTGTGCACAGTCTAAACATATCAGAATTATTTTATTCTATTCAAGGCGAAGGGAAAAAGACGGGTACCCCGTCTTTTTTTATAAGAACAAATTATTGTAATCTACGATGTCAGTTTGTAGGGGGGAATTTGTGTGATACACCGTATACAAGTTGGAGTCCCGAAGACTCTAAAAATCTTGGCAGGGTAACTATAGAATATATTATATCTCAATATCGTGAATTTTATCCATCAGATGTTGTAATCACCGGTGGAGAACCTACACTTCAGAGGACTGGTTTAATTGAGTTGTGTTCGGCACTTAAGAAACTTGACAAAAAAATTTTTGTTACACTTGAAACAAATGGTACTCGATATGGGGAGTATGTTAAATTTATTGATTTAATAAGTATCAGTCCAAAATTGGCAACTTCTATTCCCTCAAATGAAAAATTTAAGAAACTTCATCTCAAGAACCGATTGAATTTCAATATTCTAAGACAATATGAACTTGGCGCCAGGCAAAAAATATATGATATACAATGGAAATTTGTAGTTACTTCTGAAAAAGATATTGGTGAAATCTTACAAATACAAAAAAAAGTAAATTTTCCAAATAACACAGTTTATTTAATGCCGGAGGGTATAAGTCGCAGCGATTTATCCTTGAAAAGAAAACTTATTGTGAATTTATGTAAGCAATATAATTTCAATTATTGTGAACGACTTCAAATCTTAATATGGGGAAATAAGAGGGGAGTTTAAAAAAACTAAAAGCTGATGTTCAGATTTAGTAGGGTTTCCGGATATACAGAAGATAATGAAAATGTTGTTCTCCTTAGAAGTTTTATTTTGTTTTTATAAACAAAATAATTTAACACGTCGGTACTAACTAAAGCAAACAGGAAATAGCCAGCCTTGATTGAACCTTGAGTTTCGGTAAATTTCTCATTTTCATTAAAAACAGAATTTTTTGTTGTTATTATTTCCTTGCGGAGTGAATAAATAAGCGCAGAACTTACACTACCAATTAATGCTCCTACTAAAACATCTGAAGGATAATGAACACCGAGATACACACGCCCATAAGCAATAGTTGTTGCATAAAGATAGGATGTTACAATTAACAAAGGTTTATCAGGGTATCTGAGTGTTAGAAGTGTGGCTATTGAAAAAGCTATTGAACTGTGACCGGAAGGGAAGGAGAATTCATCCGTAGGGGAATTGTTTTTGTTGTAATATGAATTTGGGAATTTAACAAATGGTCTATGACGTTTGACTATATTTTTCAATGTAAAAGTTATAGTTGCGGAAGTAAATTCTGAAAGCCCTAATAGTACAGCGCTGTTTTCATTGTACGAATTGCTGGAAGCTCTTGATATCGCAAAAGAGGCAATTGGTAAAGTGATTGCTACAGGTAAAACAGTTTTATCAAGAGTGGGTACTATAAAATCAAGTATTTTAGATCGACTTGAATTAATTTTAAGAAAAAAACTTTCATCAATATTAAAAGTATCTGTAGGAGATTTGTGAAATATTACTTCCTGAGCTGTACCAAACTGAGATAATAAAGAAATAGATAAGATGGTAATAAATATTCTAAATTTTAGAAAGCGCATAATCTATATCAGCTATAAGGTCTTCGTAATGTTCAATACCCACAGATAAACGCACAAGTCCGTTAGTTATACCAATTTTATTTCGAACATCTTCAGGGATAGAAGTGTGTGTCATAGTTGCAGGATGACACGCGAGAGATTCAACACCACCAAGAGATTCTGCAATTGAAAATACTTGTAGATTATTGCAAAATACCTGCGCATACGATGCTGAACCAAGGTCAATTGAGATAATTCCCCCATATCCTCGCATCTGTTTTTCTATTACAGCTTTTAGGGGATGTTCTGGGTCACCAGGATAATAAATTTTTTTAATTTTTTTATTATCTCTTAGGAATTCATAGATATGCAGTGCGTTGTTATTGTGTGCTATCATTCTGAGTGCAAGGGTTTTAACAGAACGTAATGTCAACCAGCAGTCAAAAGGTGATGGTACAGCACCAATTGAATTCTGGAAGAATTTAAGTTTTTCATCAATTTCTTTTTTATTTGTTACCACTACCCCTCCAATAATATCACAATGGCCATTAATATATTTAGTAGTGCTGTGTATTACTATATCAGCACCGAAATCAAGCGGAGTCTGAAAATATGGACTTAAAAATGTGTTATCAACGCATAAATAAGCTTTATAGTTTGAACAGATTTTTGCAATAGCCTCAATATCAGAGATTTCAAGTAAAGGATTTGTAGGGGTTTCTATATAAACGAGTTTTGTATTAACTCTAAAAGATTTTTCAATTTCCTCTGCTATTGAAGTGTTAACGTAGTCAAATATTAATCCATATGTAGTAAAAATGTTTTCAAATAATCTGTATGAACCTCCATAAAGATTCCTTGAACATATTATATGGTCTCCAGGCTTGAAAATAGAAAGGATAGAATGTATAGCTGCCATTCCTGACGAAAAGCAAGTTGAAAAAGTACCATTTTCCAATGATGCTAAATTTTTTTCCAGAGCTATGCGTGTTGGATTAATGGTTCTACCATAGTCATAGCCCTTTGTTAAACCCAATGATTCATTGGCATAGGTTGAAGTCTGGAAAATAGGAACAGTGATTGAACCTGTTACTTGTTCAGGTTCCTGTCCTATATGAATAGCTTTCGTTTCAAACTTCATCATCCGGGAAATTTGTTTTAAGCCATTCCTCATTATGATACTTGGTTAAATATCTTTCACCAGTATCACAAACCATAAATACAACTACACTATTTTCATCAAGGGTTCCAGCGATATCTATAGCAACTTTAGCAATGGTTCCACTTGAGGCACCGCAAAAAATACCCTCCCGTCGAGATAATAAACGACACATCCTTATTGAATCTATATCTTTTACTTCTATGATTTCATCAATTAAATCAAAATTTACTATTTCAGGGATTATATCTAATCCTATTCCTTCTATAAGATATGGGCTGGACGGCGGGGTATTACGTGTCTGTTTATAAACTTTTGCAATTGAACCAACCGGGTCAGCGGCAATTATTTTAATAGCAGGATTTTTTTCTTTCAAAAATTTAGCTGTACCTGTGATAGTTCCACCTGTTCCTATACCTGCTACGAAGTGAGTAATTTTACCATCAGTTGCATTCCAGATTTCCGGTCCGGTTGTAAAGTAATGGATTTCCGGATTTGCGGGGTTTGTGTACTGTGAAGCAAAAAAAGAATTAGGGATAGCAGAGGCAATGGACTTTGCTTTATTAAGATAATAGTCTTCAGAATCAGAGGAAGCAGTTTTTGGAACAACAATTACTTCTGCACCAAGTGCTTTTAAATAGTTTCTTTTTTCTGTACTGGTTTTATCAGTAACAACTATAATAGTTTTATAGCCTTTTACTGCTGCAGCCAGCGCAAGACCTATTCCTGTATTTCCACTGGTGGCTTCAACTATTGTTGAACCTGTTTTGAGAATACCGTCTCTTTCCGCTTTTTCTATTATAGCCAGCCCTATTCTGTCTTTCACGCTACCACCAGGGTTGCAGGATTCAAGTTTAGCAAATACCTGTGCCTTTATTCCATTAGTAAGTCTGGAAATTTTTACAAGGGGTGTTTTTCCAATTAAGTCAAGAACATTGTTACAGTACTTCATAGTGAGCAAAGATTATGTCAAAGGTTTCATTAAAGGAAAAAGTATTACATCTCTGATATTTGTTGAATCAGTAAGGAGCATCACGAGTCTATCCACTCCTAATCCAACTCCAGTTGTGGGGGGCATACCAACTTCAATAGCTCTTACAAAATCTTCATCCATTGGATGGGTCTCTTCTTCTCCACCACGACCACGTTCAACCTGTTCTTCAAGAAGCTTTCTCTGAAGTATAGGGTCATTCAACTCTGAATATGAATTCCCCATTTCCCATCTGTAAATATATGGTTCAAATCTTTCAACAAGTATCACTTGTTCAGGATTGTTTTTCATTTCAGCAAGCTGTTCCGTTGTGTAAGTTCTCAGAGGTTTACAAAGAGGTGTTGTATCTATGGGATGATCCATTACAAAAACGGGCTGAACCAAATCCTCTTCGCAAACTTCTTCAAAAAGAATTGCAATGAGTAATCCTTTATTATGAACAATCTTTTTGTCTATTTCGATTCCATGTTTTTCCATAAAATCAATAAGTTCTTTGCGAGTGGCTTTTATTACATCTATGCCAGTTTTTTCAAGTATTGCATCCGTCATTTTTATACGTTTCCAGGGTCTTTTGAAATCTATTGTTGTTCCCTGATATTCGATAACAGTGGATTGATGTACAGCGAGACAGGCTTTTTCAACCACTTCCTCAAAAAGGTTCATACTATCGTAATAATCTCCATAAGCCTGGTACCATTCAACCTGAGTAAATTCTGGATTGTGCGTGCGATCAATACCTTCATTTCTAAAGTCTTTTACAAATTCATAAACTTTGTTAAACCCACCTACGATTAGTCTTTTTAGGAATAATTCATTTGAGATTCGCAGGTATAAATCAATATCAAGAGCATTATGGTGTGTAATAAATGGTCTTGCATTGGCACCTCCATAAACAGTTTGTAAAGTAGGGGTTTCAACTTCAAAGAATCCGTATTCTTCTAAAGTATTTTTGATAGACTTAATAATCTTTGTCCTGTTAATGAAAGTTTCTTTTACCCTGTCGTTTACAATCAAATCTATATATCTCTGACGATAACGAAGCTCTATATCTGCAAAAGCATCGTGAATAATCTTTTCTCCTGTGGGTAAAATTTCCTCTTTTACTACGGGAAGGGGATAGATGGATTTTGACAACAAAGTAAATTCAATTACGTGAATTGAAACTTCTCCAGTTTTTGTTCTGAAGACAAAACCCTTTGCTCCAATTATATCTCCTATATCAAGTAATTTAAGAAGGTTGTATAAACGTTCTCCTATATCATCTTTCCTGAAATAAAGTTGTATTTTACCCCCTTCATCCTTTATATGACAGAACGTTGCTTTACCCATCTTCCGCTTGGACATAATACGACCGGCAACAGAAACTATTTTTCCCTTGAGAGATTCTTTTTCTTCTTCAGTCTGGGGATCTTTAAAATTATGGATAATTTCATTTGATACTGAAGTAACTTCATAACGATAAGGATATGGATTAATACCCATAATCCTTATCTCGTTAAGTTCTTCAAGTCTTCGTTTGATTAAATCATTTTGTTCAATCTGATTCATTACTAAAGCCTTCTGGTTTATTTTTCAGAAAATAACCCACTTCTTCTTTTGTAAGGTATCTCCATTGGCCAGGTTCAAGGCCCGTCAGGTCAATTGAGCCATAGCTAACTCGGTGCAGTTTTTTTACAAAATAACCGAATTGCTGAAACATCCTACGAACCTGCCTGTTTCTGCCTTCGGTGAGAATGATTTCTACAACCTGGTAGTTTTTTTCATAGGGGAAGTATATCTTGCAGGGTTTTGTTTTTTGGTTATCAAGCATAATACCCCGGGTCAACTTTTCTCTGTGTACGATACTGAGAGGCTTTGAAAGTTCCGCATAGTATTTTTTTTCAATTTCATATCTTGGATGCATAAGCAAATTAGCAAAATCACCATCATTTGTAAGAAGCACTACTCCTGTTGTCTCATAATCAAGTCTCCCAATAGGGAAAATTTTTTCTTTAATATCGATAAAATCAAGGACTGTTGTTCGACCTTTATTGTCTTTTACAGTAGTGAGGGTTTTCTCGGGTTTGTAAAGAACAATATATATATTTTTTCTCCTTTTAGCTTTGATTACTTCACCATCCACTGCCACCACATCTTTTTTGGGGTCAATCTTAATCCCAAAGTCAGAAACAGTAATATTATTAATAGTTATTCTTCCTTCTCTTATATATTCATCAGCTTTGCGCCTACTTAATTTTGTGTAATTGCTAATAAACCTGTTTAGTCTCATCAAATTTGAGTTATTGGATTGCTGTGCCATAACTATTCATCCTTTCTGTTAGATTCTCCAGAGATATTTTCTAAGTTGTTTTTTTCTTCTGTTATATTATTATTAGTTCCTGATGGTTGATTGTTCTGTTCCGAGGTGGTACTTGTAGCATTAATGGCGTTTTCCTCTTCGTATGATAGAGTAAGTAATGTTGCACCTGTCCTTTCCTGTGTCTGACTTTCATTAGATTCTTTATTTAGTAAATCCTCTGGTTCAGTTACCTTAGGGTAATTTATTGAATTAAATAAATCAATATCTTCTTCGGTAATGCCTTCAATTTTATCTTCCTTAAGAATTTCATTTATTTCACGTAGACGAGGTAAGTCATCAAGGGAGTTTAAACCAAGTACTTTCAGAAAGTTATTTGTAGTACCATAAAGTATAGGCCTGCCAGGTCCCTGTGCGCGCCCTTTTATTGTTATCAAGTCCCTTTCAAGAAGGGAGTTTACAATATAATCAACATTAACTCCCCGAATAAATTCAATTTCAGCACGAGTTATTGGTTGCTTGTAAGCTATTATTGCCAGAGTCTCAAGTGCTGATGGTGAAAGTTTTTTCCTATGCGCTTCTGTATGTAGTTTACCTATAAAACCTGCATATTGTTTCCTTGTGGCAAACTGATATCCTCCCGCAATATCGATAATATGAAATGCATTATTGTTTTTATCGTACTCCTGATTTAATATGTTAATATATTGTTCAATTTCAGTCAGGGTAATATCAATTTTCATTGCATCAAGAATATCTTTAATCTCTTTGAGTGTCATTTCATTTTCTGATGCAAACAAAATAGCTTCGACTATATTTTTTATTCCTGGCGTTTCCAATCAGGTAAAACGTACTATTTTAAAGTTTGTTGGTTTATCAAGAATCTCAATTTTCAAGAACCCATCAAGAGCAAGTTGCAGTATTGCAAGAAAAGTACAAATAATCAAAAGTTTTTCATCCATTTGGGCTATAAGTTCTGAAAAATCTATTTCACTTCTTTTCTGCAAGAATTCTATCAGGAATTCTCTCTGAATGTCAGGGGTAACAGTAAGTAGTTCAATGGGGTGTATGGTTCCCGGTTTAAGATTTAGAAGAGTTTGCTTAAGATTAGAAATGAGATTATAAATAGTAAGATTTTTTAGACTATAATCTTCGGTTACATTATATTCATAAAATTTTTCGTCGTATTTATAAAACCCTCGAAAATATTGTTTTCGTGCATTATCTTCCAATAATGATAACTCAAGACTTACATCCTTGAATCTCTTATATTCTAACAACTTACGAACCAGAGTTAATCTTGGATCTTCTTCGATTTCTTTGTCGCCTTCCTCTTCGCGTGGTAAAAGCATTCGTGCCTTGATTTTCATTAGTTCAGAAGCCATAAGCAAAAATTCGCCAGCAACCTCAATGTCGAGAGAATGCATATAATCAATATAATCCAGAAAATCTTTTGTAATTTTTGCAATTGGTATATCATAAATGTTAAGTTCTTCCTCTTTTACAAAATGTAAAAGTATATCGAGAGGGCCCTGAAATTCATCAAGTTGTGCCCAATAATCTTTTGGGCTTGATTTTTGTGTTGACTCCTCAAGCACTTCCTTAATGTTGTTGTCTCCTAAATCCATAAAGTATTAAGATAACAAATGCAGACTACAATTTAAATTCAGAAAAGCATATCAGACAAAATTTTAGTTTTATTTATTGAAATATTTAAGTTGTTGTATCTAAACATAGCCTTATGCTAATTTTGTTCAAGTAATCTAATATATAAGTTATAAATAAAGTTTATTGATTTGAATTAACATATTAGGGTACAGAGACTTTATAAAAAACTTCTCTTCTTATTCTTGCCATTTTAATAAAATTATTTTAGATTATGATAAATTACGGGAGGGAATATGGAGAGAGTCTCATCAAAAAAGAAACCTAAATTTGCTGTTATAGGTGCTGGGCATGGGGGGTTAGCTATGGCAGGTCACATAGCTTTAATGGGGTTTGAGGTGCATCTTTTTAACCGAACCAGTGAACGGTTGTGGGGTGTAATTTCAATGGGGGGTGTGAGAATTGAAAGTGATTTTGGGCTTGAAGGTTTTGGTAAAATTCCTGTTGCTACAACAAATATAGAGGAGGCTATTACTGGTGTAGATATTATAATGGTTGCTGTTCCTGCAACGGGGCATCGAGATATTGCAGAGCTATGTTATCCTTATTTAGAGGATGGACAAATTATAATATTAAATCCAGGGAGAACATTTGGTGCTTTAGAATTTCAACAAGTGTTAAATTCTCATAATGTTGACAGGAATGTGATAGTTGCTGAGGCACAAACATTTATTTACGCTTCCCGCGTAATTGGTCCTGCTCAAGCAAAGATTTTTCGTATAAAAAACAGTATTCCTGTTGCTTCTGTTCGGGCGCATTTGATTCCTGAAGTTCTAAAGAGAATCAGAATTGCATACCCTCAGTTTGTGGCGGGTGATAATATTTTTAAAACAAGTTTTGATAATATTGGAGCTGTTTTTCATCCTGCTTTGTGCGTCTTGAATGCAGGATGGATTGAAGACGATGCTGAATTTCAATTTTATGTTCAGGGTGTATCAAGGTCTGTTGCTAAAGTCCTGGAAAAGATTGATGAAGAAAGAGTCAAAGTTGCTGAGGCGCTTGGTATTAGAGCTCTGACAGCCCGGGAATGGTTATATCTTGCTTATAATGCAGCAGGAGAACACTTATACGAGGCAATGCAAGCAAATCCAGGATATAGGGATATAAAAGCTCCTACAAGGTTAAATATGAGATTTATTACGGAAGATGTCCCGACAAGTTTGATACCGATTTCTTCTGTTGGGAGGAAGTTTAATGTTGAGACACCAATTATTGATTCTATAATTAATCTGGCATCCTGTTTAACTCAGACTGATTATTGGAAAGAAGGCAGGACAGTGGAAAGACTTAATATCAATAAATTGAGTTTGAAACAATTAAGGCTATTAGCTATTGGGGAAATATAATTTATACAAAAATGAAAGGTAACAAACTAATACTTGGATGTGCACTGGGTAACTGTGTCCATATAGGGGGTTTAAATCATTTTCTTTCGATTGCTGAAGAAGAAGGTTTTAGGACGTACTCTCTTGGTCCGGCTGTGAAAGTTAGTAGGTTAGTTTTAGAAGTTGAAAAATTACAACCAGCAATTGTAGCAATTAGTTATCGCCTTACTCCTTCAGTTGCTGAAACACTCTTTGATGAATTGATAAAGGAGGTTAAGAAAAGAAGCATTAACAATATTAAATTTATATTTGGAGGGACGCCATCAGTAGCAAAAGTAGCAGGAAAAAAATCCTTCTTTGAGAAAGTATTTGATGGAACCGAAAGCATTGATTCTATAAGGGAATATCTTAGGGGCACCACTGGAAAAGATGTCAGTCAAACTTATCCTCAAACATTGGTAGAAAGAATACGCAACCGCTATCCACTCCCGATTTTAAGGCATCATTTTGGAAGACCCTCTTTAAGAGAAACAATAGAAGGTGTCAAAAAAATTGCTGAAGCAAAAGTCCTTGATGTAATTTCACTTGGAACTGATCAAAATGCACAGGAATTTTTCTTCAAACCTGAACGGATGAGAAAGGAACTTGATGGGGCTGGAGGAGTACCTGTACGAACACCAGAGGATTTAAAGAGAATCTATGAAGAATCACGAACAGGAAATTTCCCTTTAATGAGATGCTATAGTGGCACAAACGACCTGATGAAATGGGCGAAAATGAGTATTGAAACAATAAATAATGCCTGGGCTGCTATACCTCTAACCTGGTATAGCGTAATGGATAAACGTTCTGAGAGGTTACTTAAAGAAGCTATTTCTGAGAACCAACGAGTAATGAAATATTATGCTGAACGAAGAATTCCGGTTGAAGTTAATGAGTCTCATCAGTGGAGTTTGAGAGATGCCCATGATTCGCTGGCTGTTGCAATGGCTTACATAGCTGCTTATAATGCAAAGAAAGTGGGAGTTAAACACTATGTCTCACAATATATGTTTAACACTCCTCCAGGAACTTCTCCAAGAATGGACCTTGCTAAGATGAAGGCAAAGGATGAAATGATAAATCGACTAAGCAGTAATGATTTTGAAGTTTTTAGAGAAGTTAGAGCTGGAATCGCTCATTTTTCACCGAATCCGGAAATCGCAAAGGGGCAACTTGCAGCATCAGCAATGGTAAGTCTATGGTTGAAACCGCACATATTACATGTAGTAGCTTATTGTGAAGGCGACCATGCTGTTTATCCGGAGGAACTTATAGAAAGTTGCAATATTGTTTATGGAGTTATTAAAAATGTTGCGAGAGATCTACCTGATATTAAAGATGACAAATTAATAATAAATAGAAAAAATGAATTAATATCTGAAGCCGAGACCTTAATTGAGGCTATTGTAAAATTGGGAGATGGAAGAGCTGAAGATCCCTTAACTGATGCAGGGGTTCTTGCTGATGCTATTAAAATAGGTATACTTGACACGCCACATTTTCGTGGCAACGAACATTTATGTGGCAATATCAAAACAAATCTTATCAATGGTGCCTGGTACGCTATCGATCCTGAAACAGGAGAAATACTCTCTGAAGAAAAACGTCTTAAACAAATAATCATCAATAAATAACTATGGGTGCAATAGCGGGTGTTTCACTTCCTGATAGAGGAGAACTTGTTAGTTCAATGTTAACCAAAATGAAACATCGGTGGAACAAAATTGAAGTATTTTCTACTTCTCACTCCACACTGGGTGTATCAGTTAATACGGCAGAAAACAGCATTCGAGAAAACCCAACAAACAAATATAAAGTTATTGATGAACTCTTGCCCGGAGAACATTATGCTAAAGCAGAAGAAATCGATGGTACGATTAATCTAAATCGTGACTTTGCTGGGGTTGTGCCCATATATTTTGGATATGATGAGGAAAATAACCTTTATTTTGCGTCTGAAGTTAAAGGGTTGATGGGCTTTGTTAAAAATGTTAGACCCGTCCCGCCGGGCGGGGTAATTGTTAAGGGCAAAGTTAAAAAGCTGTTAGATATATTCAGGACATTAAAATATAACCAGGAAGATATTGAACAGATAAAAAGCCGACTCTATAGCTTGCTTGAAGATTCAATAAGGAAATGTATTACTAATGAAAAACCAATAGGAATTTTATTATCGCGGGGACTTGATTCAAGCACAATAGTAGCATTTGCTCGCAAATTTACAGATAAAATTTATGGATTTTCGTGCGGTTTTGCTGGAGCAAGCGATCTGGAGTATAGTAAAAGACTTGCAAAAGAGTTTGAAATTACTTATTACCCAATTAAAGCTGAAATTAATGAAGTTGTAAAGATTTTACCTCAGGTAATTTATCACCTTGAGTCTTTCGATGCGAGGCTTATAAGATCAAGTCTGATACATTATCTTGCAGTACGTAAGGCTGCTGAATATGTTGAGGCAATCCTTTCTGGTGAAGGTGCTGACGAACTTTTTGCAGGATATTATTACTTACAGAAACTTACATACAAAAAGTTAGAAAAAGAACTTCAATTGATATTTTATAATTTACACAATACCGCATTGCAACGGGTTGATAGATGTTCGGCAGCTTTTGGTGTGAGAACTTATGTCCCTTTTTTATGCAGGGAAGTAGTAGATTATGTAAAAAATATTAGTCCTCAACTTAAAATTAAGAATAAAACCGAGAAATGGATTTTAAAAGAGACCCTTAAACACATATTACCAATCTATATTATTAAGCGACCAAAGCAGAAATTGTGGCAGGGTAGTGGAGTTGAGAATAAACTTGAATATTACTGTAACGAGATAATTAAAGATGAAGATTTTAGAAAAAATCGTGTATTGAAAAACGGATGGGAAATTAATTCAAAAGAGGAATATTATTACTATAAGATATTTCAGGAACTTTTTAGTTCATTTGATGATTATAATTGGATAGGGAGAACAGACATTAATAAACCGTAAAAATATAAAAATAAATATATGGTACAGCCAAAACTAAAAGTGGAATTTCAATATTTTGAAGGATGCCCTAACTATCAGATTATGATGGATAATTTAAAAGAAGCTATTAAAGGGCTTGAAGATTTTATTGATGTTATTTATCGGCTTATTAAAGACCAGGAAGATGCGGTCAAATATAAATTTAGAGGATCCCCTACTTTGTTAATAAATAATGAAGACCTAATAGGGGTAGAATCACCGGTATATCCAACACTCTCCTGTCGTTACTATCCAGAAGGTATTCCTTCACCTGCATTTATAAGAGAAAAGATTGTGGCAAGATTTTCTGATGATCGAGAATCTTATTAAATGCTAATCCTCCAGATGACGTCCTGAAAAGTTTCTTTTTGAAGTATAAGATTCCCCCCACACAAGGTGTATAACTATGTTTCTGAAAAAAATATAGTTTTCATTTTAATAGATTAAGATAATTTGTAAAGTTATTGTCTATAGTAATACTTTAACTTTTGAGTAACAAAAAAGGTGGATAATTGTTATTTTAATATTTTAAAATAAAAAAATCAGATGACAGAAGTGGTAATTCCTGCAAATTTCAGAGAACCTGCCTATCGAGCCCGTCGTTTTCAGAACTGGATTATTATAGGGTTTTTATACTCGCTTTTTTATATGACAAGATACAATTTTGCTGCAAATGCCCCGACTTTGCAGCAGGTGTTCGGATGGACTAAAAGTGATCTTGGCATATTTGAAACTCTCTTGCCCCTTGTGTATGGACTTGCAGTCGTGCTAAATGGACCTATTGCAGATAAGATAGGTGGGAAAAAAGCTTTTCTAATCGGTTCTGTTGGTGTTATTTTAATGAATTTTATTTTTGGCGCTGCAGGATTTGCTGTTTTACAACCTGCTGTTTGGCAGGATTCAAATCTTATAAAGCCGAGTGTTCTTGCGTGGGGAGATAAAAAACTTTTATTGGTATTGCTTGCAATTTGTTGGTCCTTAAATGGGTATTTTCAGGCGTTTGGCGCATTGTCAATTGTGAAAATCAATGCTCAATGGTTTCATATACGAGAGAGAGGAACATTTGCTGCTATATTTGGTATTCTAATTCGTTTTGGATTAATTCTTGCTTTTTCAGGTACTCCTTTATTCGCATATTGGTTTGGCTGGCAATGGGCATTTTGGGGACCGGCAGCTTTAACGACAGTTGTATTTTTACTCACGATTTTTTTTGTGAAGGATTCTCCTAAAGAAGCCGGTTATGAGGGAAGAGATACCGGGGATGGTGATGATATGAGTAATGAAAAAGTCAGTCTGAAGGAAGTTTTAACAAAAGTTTTTGCAAGTCCTGTAATGTGGATGATAGGTGTTAGTTCTATGATGATTGGTTTTGTAAGACGTAGCGTTGTTGATGCATGGTATCCCTTATATTTTAAAGAGGTATATAGTGTATCAACAATTGATACCGCTTATCAGGTAACAGCATGGGGAATTGCAATATTAGGTATTTTAGGGGGATTTGCTTTTGGAATTACTTCGGATAGGATTTATGGTGGCAGGAGAGCTCCGGTGATTGTTTTTGGATTTATTGGAATGGTAGTTAGCCTTCTATTATTTTTTCTTTCTGATTATTTTAAATTCGGACCATATGCTGCATCAGCTTTAATAATGTTGTTATCATTTTTCGTAAATGGCGCCCACGGGATGGTAGGGGGAGCCGCTTCGATGGATTTTGGAGGAAGAAAAGCAGCAGCTACCGCAGCAGGATTAATTGATGGATTTCAATACTTGACCAGTGCGCTGAATCCATTTTTCTTGAGTGTTTTCATTTTCCCGTTAGGCTGGCAGGCATGGCAACTCTGGCCTATCCCCTTTGCTATTATTGGAGCGCTGGTTATGAGTAGATTATGGAATACTCTGCCCAAAGGCAGGTCAGCACATTAATTGAAGTGAGCAGATGATAGGGAGAACATAAATGGAACTATTTAAAATTGGCTTTCTAACAATAAAGCTCGTTGATATTATAGATGTACTTATTATTACCTATGTATTTTATAAACTGTACAAGGTAATGAGAGGTACAATGGCATTTCAAATTTTTACTGCTATAATTTTGATATTGAGTATATCATTTATTGCGCAGGCATTAAACTTACAGGTAATGAGTTGGATTCTTGGAAAAGTTACAGATATCTGGGTAATTGCAATGATAATACTTTTCCAACCTGAGATTAGAAGAATTTTGTTATTAATAGGAAGGTCAAAATTTGCACGTTTATTTTTAAGAATCGACCTTAACGAAAATGTTACTGAAGTTGTCGATGCCTGTCTTGAAATACAGAGTAACGGTTGGGGTGCTCTGATAGTGATAACCAGGACAACAGGATTACAAAATATAGTAGAAACCGGAGAAAAACTTGATTCAAGAATAAATAAAGAATTGCTTGTAAGTATTTTTTATCCTAAATCACCTCTACACGATGGGGCTGTTATTATTAATGGAAATAAGATTGAAGCCGCAAGATGTGTCTTACCACTTTCGGAAGTTCAATTGGTAAATAATCGTAATTTGGGTACGCGACACAGAGCTGGACTTGGGATTAGTGAACAGTCAGATGCTATTGCAATTATCATATCAGAAGAGACAGGCAATATCTCAATTGCAGAGGACGGGAAATTGTATCTCTTACAGGATCTGAATGAGTTTAAGTCAAAATTAAGAGATGCTATGAGTAACCAGAGTGTTACGAAGTCTCTCAAATCTATACTTGATTCATCAGAAGGGGTGGGGAGTTAGTACTGTATGATGACTATGAATGACTTGAAGAAGAAAGACTTAATAGATGAATTAATAAAAATGGGTATTTGTGATGAAAATGTTTTAAATGCTATAAAGAAAGTAAAGAGAGAATATTTTGTGAAAGAAGAGTTCAAAAAGTATGCTTATCAAAACAATGCATTACCCATTGATTGTAATCAAACAATATCACAGCCCTATACAGTTGCTTTTATGACAGAGAAATTACAGGTTGTACCTGGAGCAAAAGTATTGGAAATAGGTACTGGTTCTGGCTACCAGGCTGCAATTCTTGAAGAAATGGGAGCTGAAGTATATTCAGTTGAGAGAATTAAAGAGCTGTATGTAAAAGCACTTAACACTCTACAAAAACTTGGATACAGCATAAAGCTTCGATGTGGTGATGGAACTTTTGGGTGGGAAGAATATGCTCCTTATAAAGGTATTATTGTTACGGCGGCAACCCCTAAAATTCCTGAACCTCTGATACAACAACTTGATTATGAAGGGATTCTTGTAATTCCCGTTGGGGATAGAATTTCGCAACAAATCTGGCAGGTCAGGAAAGTTAAGTCTGAAAAAGATGGCTATCAATTAAAGATAAATAAATTTGACTCTTTTCGATTTGTCCCTTTGGTATGGAAAAATGGATGGACGGAATAAATGAAGATAGATATCGTACTGTGGTTTCATCTGGAACTGCCGAAGTAGTAATTAAGAAATCAAAATTTATAGGGGTTATCTATCCTGTCCGGAATAGGATTGAAGCCATCACGCGATATAAGGAGGTGTGTAAAGTTCATCATTCTGCTCATCATAATTGTTACGCTTATAGTCTTGGAATTAATGACCGCGAAATAAGAATCTACGACGATGGAGAACCATCTGGAACAGCAGGACGTCCAATAATGGAGGTAATAAAAAAACATAATATAACAAACGTTATAATTGTAGTAACAAGATATTTTGGAGGTATCAAACTGGGGACAAGTGGCTTGATTAAAGCATACTCAGAGGCTGCGGAAGCAAGTGTAACAGTAAGTAACATTGTAGAAAAATACATTACACAAAAAATTAAACTGACCTGTGACTATAAACAATTAGAATCAGTCAGAAGGGCTTTGAACTCAGTAAGTGGTACTATCTTAAAAAGTGATTATTCTGATATTGTTTCGCTTATAATTGAAGTTCGATTATCGGCTGTTGAGATATTAAAAAATAAGCTTATTAACGTTTTTAAAGGCAACTTAAATTGGGAAGGAGTGTTAGATTAAAGGATAAATAGGATTTGGGATAAAATTCAATAATATTCCACAAAGTTTATTTTTCAGTAAACGTATTGTATTTCTATTTTTGTTCTTCCTGTTATAGGAAAATAGGGAGAGTAAAAATTCTTTTTGCAATACGATAGTTAATAACCTTGACTAAAAAGAGTAAATTTTGTAATTTTAATGTTTCTAAAAGAAATTTTAAAAACTAAAAACAGTTACATTTGCCAACAATAAATCAACTTATTCGAAAAGGGCGACAAGAAAAAGTTTACAAGAGCAAAGCCCCTGCAATGGATGCCTGTCCTCAGAAGAGAGGAGTATGCACAAGAGTTTATACAACGACTCCAAAGAAACCTAATTCCGCTTTAAGAAAAGTGGCTCGGGTTAGGTTGACCAACCAGATGGAGGTTACAGCATACATTCCAGGCGAAGGGCACAATTTGCAAGAACACTCAATTGTCCTGATTAGAGGTGGAAGAGTAAAAGATTTGCCTGGGGTCAGGTATCACATTATCAGAGGTGCACACGATACTTCAGGAGTTGAAAATCGTAAGAAAGGACGTTCTAAATACGGAACAAAGAAAGCAAAAGCAGTAGCTGTTCCGAAAAGTCAATAATTAAACAATCAGTGTAGTAATGAGAAGAAAAAGAGCTGAAAAACGAATCAGAATGCCCGATGTAAAGTACAATGATGTGCTTGTTGGTCGGTTTATAAACAACATTATGAAAAAAGGCAAGAAACAAGTTGCCGAAAAAATAGTGTACAGGGCATTTGATATTATTGCAGAAAAAACAAAGGGCGATCCATTGGAAGTTTTTACAAAAGCAATTAACAATGTACAGCCTTCAATTGAGGTTCGTTCACGTCGGGTAGGTGGATCAAACTATCAAATTCCAACAGAGATTCGTCCCGACCGAAAGATTGCACTTGCTATCAAATGGTTAATTACTTATTCGCGTCAACGAGGTGAAAAGACAATGTCTCAGAAGTTAGCGAATGAAATTATGGCGGCTTCGGTTGGCGAAGGTAATGCTGTTAAGAAAAAAGAAGATGTGCACAGAATGGCTGAAGCAAACAAGGCATTTGCACATTTTAAATTTTAATTTTTTAGGGGAGAAGGTTAAGACTTTATGCCACGTAGTGTACCTATAGAGAAAGTTCGAAACATTGGAATAATGGCGCATATTGATGCGGGGAAAACTACTACAACCGAACGTATTTTGTATTATACTGGTAAGGTTCATAGAATGGGTGAAGTCCACGAAGGTGCAGCAACAATGGATTGGATGGAGCAGGAAAAAGAGCGTGGTATTACTATTACAAGTGCAGCAACTACTTGTTTCTGGAATGATCATAGAATAAATATTATTGATACCCCAGGGCACGTAGATTTTACCGCTGAAGTTGAACGTTCTTTAAGAGTACTGGATGGCTCCATTGCATTATTTTGTGCAGTAGGTGGAGTGGAACCTCAGTCTGAAACAGTATGGCGTCAGGCTGATAAATATAAGGTCCCAAGAATTGCTTTTGTAAATAAAATGGATAGAACAGGCGCGAATTTCTTGAATGTTGTGGAAATGATGAAAGAAAGGTTAAAAGCCAATGCCGTCCCTATTCAATTACCAGTAGGACAGGGAGAGATGTTTGCCGGTATTATTGACTTGATTACAATGAAAGCAAGGATTTTCAGAGATGACACACTTGGTGCAAAATATGATGATATTGAGATTCCCAAATCTTACATTAACCAGGCAAATGAATACAGACAAAAACTACTTGAAGCTGTTTCAGATATAGATGACACATTATTGGAAAAATTTTTGGAAGGTAAAGAAATAACGAACCAGGAGATAATAAGGGTTTTACGTCAAGCTACCTTAGAGGTAAAAATTATCCCTGTGTTATGTGGTTCATCATTTAAGAACAAAGGGGTTCAAAATCTCCTTGATAAGGTAGTAGAACTTTTGCCGTCACCTCTTGATATAGGAGAAGTATGGGGACATCACTTACATACAGATGACCATATAACGCGTCAGATAAGTGATGACGAAAAGTTTACTGCTCTTGCGTTTAAGATAATGACTGATCCTTATGTAGGTAAATTATGTTTTTTTAGAGTATATGCTGGTAAATTATCTGCTGGGAGTTATGTTTTTAATTCAAACACAGGTAAGCGGGAAAGAATTGGCAGAATTCTTGAGATGCATGCTAATCACAGAGAAGACCTTAAAGAAGTTTATTGTGGAGATATTGCTGCCGCAGTTGGTTTAAAACATACAAAAACGGGTGATACTTTGTGCTCAGAGGACGATCCGATTGTGCTTGAAAAAATAACTTTTCCAGAGCCTGTTATTCAAATTGCAATTGAGCCTAAAACAAAGGCAGATAGTGATAGATTAAGTGAATCTCTATCTAAGTTGTCAGATGAAGATCCAACGTTCAAAGTAAGTACTGATGAAGAAACCGGTCAGACCCTTATTTCTGGAATGGGAGAACTTCATCTTGAGATTATTGTTGACAGGTTAAAACGAGAGTTCAAAGTTGATGCTAATGTTGGTAAACCCCAAGTTGCTTATAAAGAAACGATACGAAAAAAAGTTCAACAGGAAGGAAAATTTATCCGTCAATCAGGTGGGCGAGGTCAATATGGTCATGTGTGGATAGAGATTGAACCAAATGAAAAAGGAAAAGGTTTTATTTTTGAAAATGCAGTGGTTGGAGGGGTTATTCCTAAGGAATACATCCCAGCGGTATCTCAAGGTATTCAGGAGGCAATGAAAAATGGGGTGCTTGCTGGATACCCGATGGAAGATATAAAAGCAAAATTATTTGATGGTTCAACACACGAAGTAGATTCTTCGGAGATGGCTTTTAAAATAGCGGGTTCTATTGCTTTTAAAGAAGCTGCAAAGAAAGCTGATCCTGTGCTATTAGAACCTATTATGGAAGTTGAAGTAGTTACTCCAGATGAGTATATGGGAGAAGTTATGGGAGATTTGAATTCAAGAAGAGGACGTATTGAAGGAATTTTTCAAAGAGCAGATGCTCAGGTTATTAGGGCTCTTGTTCCACTTGCAGAGATGTTTGGATATGCAACAGCATTGAGGTCTATTACTCAGGGGCGTGCGATTTATACAATGCAGTTTTCACATTATGATGAAACTCCCACAAATATCTCTGAACAAATTGTAGAGAAAGTCAGGGGTAAAGAAAAATAGTTCATTAAAATATATTTTAAAAGGGTTAGGCTGGTGTTAGCCTTGTCGTATCAGGCACAAATAGCGGCTCTATAAAAGTTGTTGTTACAAAAACATTGGCTTTTTGTAACAATAGCTTTCCCCCGTCATCGGGAAGTCTGGGTCAGTAGCTCAGACGGTTAGAGCGCGTGCCTTATAAGCACGAGGTGGGAGGTTCGATTCCTCCCTGACCCACTGAAAGGCAACAGAATTTTTTAATAATAAACTATAAACTATATAGGAGAAACAGTACAATGGCAAAAGAAGAACTGGTTCTAACCAAACCGCATGTTAACATAGGAACGATTGGTCACGTTGACCATGGAAAAACTACGTTAACCGCTGCAATTACGATGGCATTGGCGAGGAAAGGTAAAGCCAAGGTCAAAAAATTTGATGAAATTGACAAAGCACCGGAAGAAAAAGCTCGTGGTATTACGATTGCAACAGCCCACGTTGAGTATGAAACAGAGAAAAGACACTATGCCCACGTAGACTGTCCCGGACACGCTGACTATATTAAAAATATGATTACTGGTGCTGCTCAGATGGATGGTGCTATTCTTGTTGTTGCTGCAACAGACGGTCCTATGCCACAAACAAGAGAACATATATTGCTTGCGCGTCAAGTAGGAGTCCCCAGAATTGTTGTATTTCTGAATAAAGTAGATGCAGCTGATCCAGAACTTCTTGAATTGGTTGAAATGGAAATCAGAGAACTTCTCACTAAATATGAATTTCCCGGTGATGAAATCCCAATTATTCGTGGTTCAGCATTAAAAGCTATGGAAGCCGGTCTTGATGAAAATGTTCCTGCTGAAGATGAAAGATTCAAATGTATCTGGGAATTGATGGATGCGGTTGACAACTATATTCCAGAACCTCAAAGAGATATAGACCAACCATTCTTGATGTCAATTGAAGATGTGTTTTCAATTACTGGCCGTGGAACTGTAGCTACCGGTAGAGTTGAAAGAGGTAAGACAAAAGTAGGTGATGAAGTAGAGATTATTGGGCTTGGTCAACACAAGAAAACAGTTGTGACTGGTACTGAAATGTTTAACAAGACGGTAAAAGAAGCCGTTGCTGGTTATAACTGTGGAATACTTCTCAGAGGTGTGGATAAAAAAGAAGTAGAAAGAGGAATGGTTCTTGCAAAACCAGGTTCAATAACACCGCATACTAAGTTCTTGTGTCAGGTTTACGTTTTGTCAAAGGATGAAGGTGGTCGTCACACTCCGTTCTCATCAAACTATAGGCCTCAGTTCTATTTCCGTACCACAGATGTTACAGGAGTGGTTACTTTGCCTGAAGGAGTTGATATGGTTATGCCTGGCGATAATGTTGACAAATTAAAAGTAGAATTGATTGCACCAATTGCTATGGAAAAAGGGTTGAAGTTTGCAATTCGTGAAGGTGGTAGAACGGTTGGAGCTGGTGTTGTTACGGAGATACTTGAATAAGAAAAATATTTAATTTAAAAGAATAAATAGTGGCAACACAAAAGATTAGAATAAAACTAAAATCGTTTGACCATCAGCTGTTGGACAAATGGACTGAGAAGATTATAAAGACAATCAAGCTAAATGATGGGATAGTTAGCGGACCAATTCCGCTACCAACAAAAAAAACAGTTTATACTGTTTTACGGTCTCCGCACGTGGACAAGAAGTCACGTGAACAATTTGAGATGCGATATCACAAACGCTTGATTGACATTCTAAATGCTTCGAATAAGATGATAGAGGCATTGACAAAGTTAGAAGCACCCGGTGGTGTTGACATTGAGGTGAAAGCAAACAATTAGAACGTAAAAACTTAAACAGATTATCAAATGTTAGGCATTATAGGTCGAAAAATCGGAATGACTACATATTTTGAGGATTCCGGAGAAGCAATTCCTTGCACTGTGATAGAAGCCGGTCCCTGTATTGTAACTCGGGTCAAGACTAAAGATACCGATGGTTACAATGCAATTCAAATAGGTTTTGGTGAACAGAAGCCCAAGAAAGTTAATAAGGCTCAAATGTCGGTATTTAAAAAGTTGAAAATTACTCCCGTGAAACACTTAAAAGAAATCAGAGATTTTCCTGTTGAGACAGTTAAAGTTGGTGATATGTTAAAAGTGGATATATTTCAAGTTGGTGATAAAGTTAAAGTCAGAGGGAAATCCAAAGGGAGAGGATTTCAGGGGGTAGTAAAACGTCATGGATTTGGTGGTGGAGTGAGAACCCATGGTCAAAGCGATAGAGAACGAGCGCCCGGTTCAATTGGAGCAAGTTCCTATCCCTCAAGAGTGTGGAAAGGACAGCGTATGGCAGGTAGAATGGGAAATGTGAATGTTTCTGTAAGGAATCTCAAAGTAATAAAAGTCTTTCCTGATTCTAACTTATTACTGGTAAAAGGTGCGGTTCCCGGACCAAATTCCGGTATTATTGAAATATATAAATAATGTGAAATGGAACTAAAAGTATATAGGATTGACGGAACAGAAAGTGGAGAAACAGTAAACTTACCTGATGAAGTGTTTGCTGTTGAACCAAATGATCATTTAATTTATCAGGCTGTAAGGGTATATCTTGCTAACCAGAGACAGGGGACTCATAAAACCAAAGAACGTGGTGAAGTCCGCGGTGGTGGAAAAAAACCTTATAGACAAAAGGGTACAGGTTATGCGAGAAGAGGAACAAATAGATCTCCCCTGATGGTAGGAGGTGGAACAATTTTTGGACCGCGTCCTCATAAATATACACTGGGGTTACCTAAAAAAGCAGCTCGACTGGCAAGAAAAAGCGCTTTGAGTCTTAAAGCAAAGGCTAATGAAATAAAAATTGTTGAGGACTTTTCATTTGATGAGCCAAAAACAAGAAATATGGTTCAGATTTTGAAAGCTCTTAATCTTGACAAAATCAAGACATTGTTATTAGTTCCGGAAAAGAATGACAATTTGTACAAAGCTGGTAGAAATATTAGCAACCTCAATATTATGATTTCTGATAAGGTAGCTACTTATGATATATTGAATAATAAAACAGTACTTATTCAAAAATCAGCAGTAGGAAATTTGTGTAAGAGTCTCCTGTAATTTTAATTAAACTGTGATGAAAAGAATATTAATAAGACCAATAATAACAGAGAAAAATACTCTTCTTCAGGAAGCTCACAATCAGTATGCTTTTGAAGTAGACAAGAATGCGAATAAGATTGAAATAGCCAGGGCTATTGAAAAGAAGTTCAATGTGAGGGTTTTAAGTGTTCGAACTGCAATAATCAAAGGCAAACAAAAAACTCAATTTACCCGACGGGGTAGATTTACCGGTTATAGACCTGACAGAAAGAAGGCTATTGTTACCCTTCACAAAGAAGATAAGATTGATTTAATTGGTACTGTTGAATAATGAAAGGTCAAGTATTGCTCTATTATTTAATAAGGAACTTTTGCGATTAAGTGTTAGTTTAAGTATCTTGGATAAAATCTTATTCAGAAGAGTATGAAATTAGGAAAACAATATACCAGCAGGGAAAATCAGTCTACTGATATATACTTAAAAGAAATTAGTAAGACTGTCCCTTTAAGTGTTGAAGAAGAAATTGAATGTGCCAAAAGAATTAAAAAAGGTGATAAGGAAGCTTTAGACAAACTTGTTAAAGCTAATTTGAGGTTTGTTGTCAGTGTAGCAAAGCAATATCAGAATCAGGGACTTTCTCTCAATGATCTTATCAATGAGGGGAATCTGGGGTTAATTAAGGCTGCTAAGAAATTTGATGAAACGCGAGGATTTAAATTTATTTCTTATGCGGTGTGGTGGATTAGACAGTCTATTCTTCAAGCGCTTGCTGAACAATCTCGTGTTGTAAGATTGCCCCTTAATATTGTACAGCAAAAGAGCAAAATTCAGAAGGTTATTGGGGAGTTAGAACAAAAGCATGAGAGAAGTCCTAATGCAATGGAAATTGCTGGAGAATTAGATATAAGTATTTACGATGTGCTGGAAACTTTGAAAAACTCAGGAGGACATGTATCAATTGATGCTCCAAGTGTTCACGGAGAAGATACCAAGCTTATTGATATAATGCCAGACAAAGTTGAGACAATGCCGGATAACAAACTTGAAAGAGATTCTCTTAATATAGAAATCAAGAGGTCTCTTGATACACTTACACAAAGAGAAAAGGAAGTGGTAATGTTATATTATGGACTGGGAAAAGAAAATCCATTAACACTTGAGGAAATTGGAGATAAGTATAAACTAACTCGCGAGAGGGTTCGTCAAATAAAGGAAAAAGCAATTAGAAAACTACGTCAATCTTCAAGGTGTAAAAATTTAAAACAGTACCTTGGTAGATGAACTGAAATAGTTCAGTGTCAATTTAACAATAGTATTTTTTAAAAAACATAAGCGGAACATTATAAAAGTGTTCTGCTTATGTTTTTTTATACATTTTAAAATTCTTTTTTATTTTAAATTGTGTTGGGATATAAGAACTGCTGTTTCATTACAACCATACTGTAATATCTCTCACTATTTTTTCCTTTATAATTGTTAAAAAAATTGTTATTATTAATCAGTTTGCCCCGTTAGGCTAATGGATAAACCGGCAGACTACGGATCTGTCTTTAGAGGTTCGAATCCTCTACGGGGTACAAATGAAACGCGATTTTTTCTGGACAAATATTCCACAACCGCATAGTAAACGACGACAGGAAATTTTGAGTAAATATCCGGAAGTACGGAAATTATTCGGTCCTGATATCAGACTCGCTATTATAACTATTTTTCTTGTAGTGGTTCAAATCATATCGTCTCTTATCATTCCGAAGTTGAATTTTGTCTGGTATATATTATATGCATATTTTATAGGTGCTACCATTAATCATGTACTATTTCTTGCAATTCATGAAATTACTCATAATCTTGCTTTTAAAAAGCAGGTTTATAATAATTGGTTGGCATTAATTGCTAACATTCCAATTGTATTCCCATATGCAATGTCCTTTAAACTCTATCATACGATACACCATAAAGAACAGGGAAAACACAATACAGATGTTGATATTCCCTCACAACTGGAAGTAAAAGTGTTTCGAGGTAGTATTGGTAAATTTTTCTGGGCAGTTTTTCAGATATTATTTTATGCTTTCAGGCCTATGTTCGTGTATCCTTTGAAATTGAAGAAATGGCAGATTATAAACATTATCTTTCAGTTGCTTGTAATGGTAGGATATGTTTTAATGTTTGGGTGGCAGGGTATTGTTTACTTAATAGTATGTGATTTTATTGCAGGCAGCTTGCACCCATTAGCAGGACATTTTATTTCTGAACATTATGTCTTTTACGATGAACAGGAAACATATTCATATTATGGGCCACTCAATAAGTTAACATTTAATGTTGGTTATCACAATGAACATCATGATTTTCCGAGTATACCTCGAACGAGGTTGCCTAAACTTAAAAAACTTGCTCCTGAATATTATGACTCACTTTACTATCATAAATCATGGCTTAAAGTTCTTTTAAAGTTTGTTGTCGATCCTACAATAGGACTTTATTCAAGAATAAAACGAAAATAAATTTTATACTACCGGGTTCTTATAATTTAGGTAAGAAATATCTCATTTCAATCTATTTCCTCTTTGAGTAATTTTAAAAAAATAATTAATAAAACGGTGATGAAAAAATTTAAGTTTTTATTTTTCGTTTTTATTTTACTGATTGTCTCAAGAATTATCTTAGCTCAACAATTACTACCTATCGATAGCAAGAATATGGATTTAAATATTAAACCGGGTGATGATTTTTTCCATTACGCAAACGGGAACTGGATAAAGAATAATCCTATTCCCCCAGATAAAACACGTTATGGGGCTTTTGATGAGTTGACAGAAAACAATCTGCTACAAATAAAGGAAATTGTTGAATCATCTGTAAAAGATAAAACGAAACTCCCAGGTTCAAATAAACAGAAAATAGGAGATTTTTATGAGAGTGGAATGGATAGTATACGGATTGAAACTTTAGGTGCCAAACCTCTCTTGCCTTACCTTGAGAGAATTAATAAAATCTATAGCCAGGAAGAGTTAATCAAAGAACTTGCATATTTTCATATGTTTAGAATTTTTCCATTCTTTGTTACCTATGGTGCGCAGGATGACAAAAATAGTTCTATGGTAATTTTACACCTAGGACAGGGTGGGTTAGGATTAAGAGATAGGGATTACTATCTTAGTGAAGAGCCGAGAATGAAGGAAATTCGTCAGAAATATATTGAGTTTGTAAGCAAAATGTTCCGTTTGATTGGTAAGGAAACCAGTCAGGCTGAACAGATGGCTCAAATAGTAATGTCAATTGAGACAAAACTTGCGGAAATTTCTTATTCAAGATATGAACTAAGAGAGCCGGAAAAGAATTATCATAAAATGGCAGTATCAGAATTGATAAATATTTGTCCTTATTTCAATTGGAAGAGCTATTTCAATGGTCTTGGTTTCGGTGATAATAATTTTGAGATAAATGTTACTCAAAAGCCCTATTTTGAAAAGCTCGGAGGTGTACTTTCAGCAATTTCGCTGGAGGATTTGAAGACATATTTTGAATGGAATTTAGTTCGTTCGACGTCAGGTTATCTTTCAGATGAGTTTGTTGAGGCTGGTTTTGAGTTTTGGGGTAAGTTTCTCAGTGGACAAAAAGAGCAGAAGCCACGCTGGAAACGAGTACTGGAAACTGTTAATGGCTCACTTGGAGAAGTTTTAGGTCAATTATATGTTGAGAAGTATTTCCCCCCACAGGCAAAAGAGAGAATTTATGATCTGGTTTTGAATTTGAAAGATGCTTTTTATGATAGGATACAGGCACTGAGCTGGATGAGTGATGCTACAAAGAAAGCTGCCCTTGCTAAATTGGAAAGTATGAACATAAAGGTTGGATATCCAGATAAATGGAGGGATTTTTCCGAATTACAAATAACAAAAGATTCTTATTTTGATAACTGCATAAATACTAATAGATTTAACTATCTTTACAATTTATCTCAGGTTGGCAAACCTGTTGACAGACAAAGATGGGGGATGTCTCCTCAAACTGTGAATGCATATTATAGTTCAAATATGAATGAGATAGTTTTTCCGGCAGGTATACTTCAACCGCCCTTTTTCTTTGCGGAAGGTGATGATGCTGTGAATTATGGTGGGATAGGGGTTGTGATAGGTCACGAAATGACACACGGTTTTGATGATCAGGGGAGAAAATATGATAAAGATGGTAACCTTAATGACTGGTGGACTGAAACTGATGCTGAAAACTACAAGAAAATTACTTCTAAATTAGAGGAGCAGTTTAATAATTTCTATATAAATGATTCTTTAAAAGTAGATGGTAAACTTACTCTTGGAGAGAATATTTCAGATTTAGGAGGAATTACAATAGCATTGCATGCTCTACAAAAAGTGTGGAAGAAAAACCCCCCTCCTGAAATTATTGATGGGTTTACGCCTCTTCAGAGATTTTTCCTTTCCTATGCACAGATATGGCGTGGTGATATAAGACTCAAAGAGCTTATGAGAAGACTTAAGGAAGATGTTCATTCGCCTTCTATTGCAAGAGTAAATGGGATTGTCTACAATATTCAAGAATTTTACGATGCATTTAAAATTCAACCGACAGATAAGATGTACAAAAAACCTGAAGAGAGAGTTTCGATTTGGTAAGTTAGATGTTACGTTAGGTTAATAGATAAATCAAAAAATCCCAGTTCTGCTTTTAGAGGTTTGAACCTTCTGTGAAAAGAACAGTATTTTGAGAATCTTCAATTGCGTTTTTTTAGAGCCTCTTCATAATATTCTTTTGTTTGTTCTTTAAGGTCAGGTTCTAGTAGATATCCGTATTCGAAATCTACCAGTGCTTCTTTAATCTTACCTATTTTTAATAAGCACACAGCACGTCTTACATAAGCTTCCCCATCTTTTGGGTCAAGCTGAATAGCATAATCGAAATCTTTAAGAGCTTCATCAAATTTACCAAGATATCTGTTAATTGTTCCTCTTGTATAATAACCTTTGGCGACAGTAGGTGCTAATTCAATCACTTTATTTATGTCTTCAAGTGCTTTTTCAAATTCGTCAAAGGCTCCATAAAATGTGGCTCTGTTATAATATGCATCGGTACTGGAAGGGGCTATTTCTATTGCTCGATTGAGAATTAGAAGTGCAGAATCTGCCTTATTCATCAATACGTAATAAGTTGCCAGAGAGTTATATGCTATTATTAGAGTTGAGTCGAGAAAAATCGACTGCTTTAAGTCTTTGTAGGAAAGATCAAACTGTTTTCTCATAAGGTAAATAGCACCTCTGCTTGCAAAAGCAGTTGCATTATTGGGGTCTATTTTAGTAGCAAGGTCAAAATAGTAAAAAGCAGAATCTGGTAACTTTTTACTTATAAAAGCAGTTCCAATCGCTAAAATTACTCTATTGTTTGAGGGATTTAGAGTAAGAGACTTTCTGAAAAATTCTATTGCTTTGTCATAGTCTTTGCTGAGGAGGGCATCGTTTCCTTTTTCATAAAATTCCTCTGCTGTCTGAGATATACTCAATGTTGGAATTAAAAATAAAATTATAATACAAATAAGTTTTTTCATAGTTTTAGTTAGTTTTTTAAGTAATAAAAATTAGGAATAAATTTTTAAAAATTCTGTTCATTTTGGAATATCAATTTAAAACATTTCTTGAAGTGAGTTGTTTTCCTATCATTTCCAGTTGCTAAAAGTAAGAAAAAAATAATAACCGTTTTTTGTCTTAAATATTGTTTCATTTGTTATTAAATTTAACTTATTGGAAGAGGGTAAATATAGTTTTATTCGGATTGGTTGAAGAAAACCGCTCCGTTAGGCTAATGGATAAACCAGCAGATTCCGGTTCTGCTTTTAGAGGTTCGAATCCTCTACGGAGCACTATTACTCTTATCTTTTATAATTAATAAAAAGAATATGGAACCAATCAAAATTCTCGAAAAATTTGAATTGTTTAATACATATTGGGATCCTAAAGTTATTGCTGAGTTAAATGGACAGTATGTGAAACTTGTGAAGTTCAAAGGGGAATTTATCTGGCATATCCACGAGAATGAAGATGAACTTTTTTATGTTATTAAAGGCAAGTTTACAATGAATTTCAGGAATAAAGTTGTTGAAATTAAGGAAGGTGAGATGCTTATAGTCCCACGTGGTACAGAACATAAATCTTCAGCAGAAGAAGAAGTATGGGTAATGGTGTTTGAACCTGTAACAACTTTGAATACAGGAAATGTAAGTAGTGAACTCACCCCAAGAATACTGGATAAACTATAAGTTCCTATTGGACAAAAAAAAAAGATTCTCCTGTCTTTTGGTGTCCCCTATCGTTGTGGGGTATAGTTTAAATTTTTTATTCAATTGAAAAAACGAAAAATATACATTCATTTTATAAATGAGAAATTTCTGAATTCATCAGAATATCTGTTAGTGTTTCTTCATAATGGTCTTGGAAGTGTGGCACAGTGGGGTGCTTTTCCATCTATTATTTGCGAGAGTTTGAATATGCCAGGGTTTGCTTATGATAGAGTAAATTATGGTAAGTCTGAAAATGACGATACTTTTTGGAACACTAATTTTCTTGAAAGGGAAGCTAATGAAGTCTTACCTTATTTACTCACTTCACATAACCTTAACAAAAAACTTGTTTTAGTAGGCCACAGTGACGGAGCTACCATCTCGTTGATATATGCAGCATATCATACTTTATCAGTGAGCGGAGTTATAGCAATAGCCCCTCATATTTTTGTTGAAGAAAAAATGATTAACGGTATTAAAAATTTAGTAGAAGAATATGTAAAAGGAACGCTACGCCGGAAGCTTGCAAGGTATCATCAAAATATTGATAAGTTATTTTCTAACTGGAAAGATATCTGGTTATCTGATAGGTTCACGAAGTGGAATATTACAGAGTTGTTGCATTTAATTAAATGTCCGGTGCTGATTATTCAAGGGGATAGTGATGAGTTTGCCACCATAGATCATATAGAACATATTCGTAGAAATATAGAAAAAGCTTATGTCCAGATTCTTCCTGATGCACATCATACTTTTAATAGGAATGAACAAAAATATATTGGAGGACTTATTTTTGATTTTATTAAAAAGTATGTTTATGTTTTAAATTATAAAGATAGTCATTGAATTTACTAAAGGCTTTATTACGATGAGAAATTAAGTTTTTCTGTTCCACACTCATTTCAGCATAAGTTTGTGCCTCCCCCTGCGGTATAAAAATAGGATCATACCCAAATCCGTTTTTACCCCGTGGTTGTGATGCTATCCTTCCTTTACAAATACCATCGAAAAGAAGATATTTTTCAGGTTGGAAATAATAACATACTATGGTTTTAAAATAGGCTATCCTTTTATCATCTGGATAGGGTTCAAGCTCCTGTAATAATTTTTTACAGTTGTCTTCATAACTTGCATCATTGCCAGCATATCGTGAAGAAAAAACACCTGGAGCCCCATTAAGTATTTCAACAAACAATCCAGTATCATCTGCAACAGATGGAATTCCGGATATTTCAAAAATAGTTTTTGCTTTCTTTATAGCATTTCCTTCAAGAGTGTTTTGGTCTTCATTAATTTCAATGTCAAGATTTAAATCCCAGAGTGTGAGAAGTTGTAGGTCGGGAATGGTAAAAATTTTTTTTATTTCGAACACTTTGTCTTTATTGTTGGTAGCAAGTAAAATTTTCATTTTTCTATGACCTGTTCGCTGTTAAATTGTAGTTGATATAATTTAAAGTAAATACCTTTTTTCTGTAGTAATTCTGTATGGGTTCCAATCTCTCTAATTTCCCCTTTATGCATAACGATGATTTTATCACAGTTTTGAATTGTAGAGAGTCTATGTGCAATTATAATAGCGGTTCGTCCCATCATAAGTTTCTGAATTGCTGCCTGAATAATATGTTCCGTTTCAGTGTCGATATTTGCAGTTGCTTCATCAAGAATAAGAATCTGTCTTTGAAAAGCAAGAGCTCTTGCCAGAGCAATGAGCTGGCGTTGTCCCACAGAAAAAGAACTCCCCTGTTCTGAAACGTTTTTGTAGATGCCCTCAGGTAAGGTTTTGAGTAAATGTTCAATTCCTGAGCTTTCAATTGCCGAGTTAATATACTCATCAGGCAATTCATCATTGCCAAAAGTGAGGTTTGATTTTAATGTTCCTGAAAATAAAACTACATCCTGTAAAACTATTGACATCAGAGAACGTAGTTCTTTTTGAGGTAACTCTCTAATGTCTATTCCATTGATGAAGATAGCCCCCTTAGAAACATCATAAAAACGACACAACAGGTTGATGAGTGATGTTTTGCCTGAGCCAGTTGCACCAACAATAGCGACTCTTTCTCCTTTCTCAATACAGAAATTTATGTTTTTCAAAACATAGTTATTACCTTCATAAGCAAACCATACATCCTTAAATTCTATTTTAAAATCAAAATCCGTAATGTGTTTAGGAGTTTGAGAATCTACAACTTCATTTTTAGTATCAAGAAGTTCAAAGATTCTATCACTTGAAGCAATAGCAGTTTGTAGAATATTATATTTTTCTGAGAGATCCCGAATTGGTCTGAAAAACATTTCTGTATATTGCAAGAAGGAAATAATTACTCCAAGCGATAATTCATTCTGAACTACTTTCCCCCCACCATACCAGATTATAAGTCCAATGGCAATTGCCCCAATTAATTCCACAACGGGAAAAAACACAGCATAATAGAAAATACTACGTTTATTCTCTTCTGTATGTTCTCTATTGATAACTTCAAATTCTTTAATGGTGTAATTTTCTCTAAGAAACAATTGGACGATTTGTATCCCCGAAATATGTTCCTGGATATAAGTGTTCATCTTTGCCACGAGGCTTCTAATTCTTGTGTAAGAAGCTCTTACTTTCTTACGGAAAACTGCAGTTGCGTAAATCAATAAAGGTAAAACAGTAAGGGTTATAAAAGATAATTCGTAACTGATAGAAAACATAAAATACATTATCCAGAAAAGAGTAAATATATCTCCGAAAGCTGTAACCAGTCCTGAAGAGAACACTTCAAATAAAACATCAATATCATTGGTTACACGCGTAACAAGTTTACCAATGGGTGTTTTGTCAAAGAATCTGACGTTAAGATTTACGATGTGTGAATAAACTTTTTTTCGTAGGTCAAAAGTAACTTTTTGTCCTATATAACTTGTCAGGTAGGCAGAGGCATATTGTATAAATCCTTGAAGAATTAAAGTTAGTAAAAGGATTATGGCAATAAGTTGTAAACCAACAAAATCCTTATATAAGATTTTATCATCAATAGCAACTTGCGTTAGTTTAGGTCTTACAGCTGAGAGTGCAGAGATAGAAAGAGTAAGCAGTACAGCCAGGGCTACTTTCCATTTGTAGGGCTTTATAAATGATAAAAGGCGCTTAAAGATGTGTACATCTTTATTATAGGTAACTGATTTATATGGTAAATTTTTATGCAACACTAATTTGCCTCTTTGAGTTCTTCCTCAATTAATTGTTTTTGATAAATGCTGTAATATAGTCCGCCGAAACCAAGCAATTGTTGATGAGTACCTTCTTCCCTGATAGTACCATTGTGAAGAAGTATGATTTTATCAAAATTCTGTAAAGTCAGGACTCTATGTGAGATAACAATTTGAGTTGAGTGTTGAAGGTTTATCTTCAATGCTTGTAAAATTTCCTTTTCTGTGTGTGTATCTACAGCAGAAAAAGAATCATCAAGAATAAGACATTCTGGATTTTTGTAAATGGCTCTTGCAATTGCAACACGTTGCTTTTGTCCTCCCGAAATCATTACGCCACGTTCGCCTATAACTGTTTTAAATTTATCAGGAAAGGTTTTGACATCTTCATATAACCCTGCTATTTTAGCACAGAATTCAACTCGTTCTAAATCAATGTTATCAGAACTATATGCAATATTATTTTCTAATGTGTCAGAAAAAAGAATCGATAATTGAGTTACCATCCCAATCGAATTACGCAATACATTGAGAGGAATTTCCTTGATATTGTATCCGTTCCAGAAAATAGCCCCATTGGTAGGGTCATAAATTCTCGGAATTAAATTTACAAGAGTGGTTTTTCCTTCTCCTACACGCCCTGTAATGCCAAGCGTTGAGGCATAAGGGATGGTAAGATTAATATTTTTAAGAACCCATCGCTCTGAATTAGGAAAACGAAAAGAAACGTCTTTAAAAACTATATCCCCTGTAATCTGTGGCTCCTTAATATGAACAGGAGATTGTATAGTTTTTATTGTTGAGGTTATGTTCATTATAGAATTAATTCTTTCCATCGATGGGGCTGCCCTCTGAATAAGATTTATTACCCATCCCAGGGCTATCATAGGCCAAGTTAACTGGACGAGATATACGAGGAATTCTGCTATGTTACCTATGGAAAAATTACCCTTTATAACTTCAATTCCACCAAAATAGATTACCAGTATCATAGAAAATCCAGAAAGCAGGAACATCATTGGGAAAGAATAAGATTCAATTAATGCAAGCTTGAGATTTTTATTTTGATAATCCCTTGATATATTATAAAATTTATTAATTGCATAGTCTTCTCTTACGTAAGCTTTAATTAATCTGATTCCAAGAAAATCTTCCTGTGCTCTGGAGGTCATCTGAGAAAATGCTTCTTGAACTTTTACAGATCTTCGATATGCGGATTTCATTACTCTATAAACAAAAAAGGAAATTATCGGTAAAGGTGCAAGAGCAATTAAAGAAATCTTAATGCTTATACTAAAAACTATGGATAGAGTAATGATAGTACGTAAAAAAGTTTGAGATGAATACATTATTCCCGGCCCAAGAAAATTTCTTACATTATTGATGTCATTTGTAGCGTGAGCCATAATATCACCCACTGACTTTTTGTCATAAAAATCTTTGGACAGGAATTGTAAGTGAGAAAAAAAGTCAAATCTGAGGTCGTTTTCTATTTCTCGTGAAGTAACTATTATAGTTCTACGTGTAAGAAATAGAAAAATCCCTGAAAACAAAACAACAGAAACTATTTTAACGGAATAAATCAGTAATTCAAATGGTTGAGTGCCTTTAGTTATACTATCAATTGCACTACCAATGAGCAAAGGATAAATACTTTGAAGGGCAATGCTACAACTTATAAAAACGAAACCTAAAATGAGTTTTGTCTTATATTTCTTCAGATAAGGTATAAGTGTCAGTAAATGCTTCATTTTGTAATAATTGTAATAACATATAATGCTGTCAGATAGTTCTAAAAAAACACTCAAGGAGAATAACTTCTCCTTGAGTGTTCTATGCAATAAATAATTTATGTTAAATTATCTTTTCCCAAAATGCAGGGATATGCCACCAAAAAAGCTCAGAGAACCCATTGTTCTGCTTGAGGTAAGAAAAGGATTCAAGACGGGATTGTCCCTATCATTTATAAAGATATAACCTTCTCCATCACTCATTTCAGCTGACTTTCCTAACAGATTTGGAAGTGTGAATCTGGTACCGACATGGAAGCCAAAAATGTCATCAAATTTGTAGGTATAATATATATTGGTACCAATACCAAACCTTATAGCAGATCTGAAGGTGTTAAATTCTTCATTAAAAGCAATAGTATTATAAACTCGCCCAGCTATGATGGTCATATTATAATCCAATCCAAAATTAAATGCAGATTTATTTGCCCTATCAGTATAGACTGCAAATTCGGCTCCAACAGCAATGTAGGGCATATTAAGTCTGATATAACTCTGTCCAAGTGTATCGGCAGGAATATAGTATCCTCTATTTGGTGCTCCAATGTATGGCCAACCCGGAGGCACAACAGTTTTGGTATTCCACCAATTATACCGTGTAATAATAAAAGCCCTGTTATCATCATTAGTATACTGTGAATATCCAAGTGTTAAATAAGTTCTTAGTTGTGACATTTTTAAAGTGAGAACACTGAACTTAAAATTTAAGCTGGTTCCAAATCCAGTTTTAACACCATAATCCTGAAAATTCCAGAAGCTTTTAATGTCATCTGAACCACGAAGATCAAGAATGGGTAAACTAAATGCTCCACTAACGTCAATGGCAAAAAAAGCTTTGTTCTTTTTTTCAGGGGTTGTTACCTGTAGATTTTGCTGTGCATTAATTATGGTAGTGTAAACCATAAGCAAAGCAAGTACGGAGAGAGAAATAATTTTGTTCATAAGTATTTTTTTAGTTTACTTTACTTAATAATAGTCAACTTAATACTTTTCTTCCCTTTAAGATTTGAAGAAGTAAGAGAAGAATATTGCATAATACAAATATAAATTCCAGAAGATAAAAAATCAAGGTTTAAGTTATAAAAATAATTGCCCGATCTTTTTACGCCTGAAACTACGGTCATTATTTCCTGTCCCAGGATATTGTATAACTTAATTTCTATTAATGCAGGCTCTGGTACAGTATAAGATAAGGTAGTAGAGGAGTTAAATGGGTTTGGAAAGTTCTGATTCAAGTTAAATGATACTGGTAATTCAGTAGTTTTATTATGAATGCCCACAGGTGGGTTAAATTTATAAATAACGCCACTGTCGCCAACAAAAAACCCCACTCTATCGTTTACAAAAAATACATCTGCAACATTAACGTTATCAGGAGAGTCAATCTCATCCCAGTTTACACCATAATCTGTTGACCTCAAAAACTTCAATACAGAATACAGAGGTACCCAACCTTCTGCCATTGTTCGAAAGGAGAGAGCAGTAGCAAGTCCAATGATACCAAGTGTTCGGTATGACCAGTTTGCACCAGCGTTTGATGTCCTGATGAAACTTGGTCCATACTCAAAATCTCCGCCTACACAAAGAATATTAAGGGAATCAAAAAACATAATTCCATAGAGAGGTTCGGGCGCAAGAATATGTGGTGTCCAGCTTGCTCCATAATTGGTTGTTATCCATACCACTCCGGCGATGTCCATAACTCCTCCACAAGCTATTCCGAACTGACGGTTATAAAAGCTAATTTTATTAACCGGGAAATTTGAAACCAGTGCAGAATCTATCTGACATTGTACCCAGGTATTACCGCCGTCTGTGGTCTTCATAATATTGGCAGGGAAGCCAGCCATATAGCCTGTAAGCGCATCGTGGAAATAAATGGTTTTTAAATATACATCATTTTGCCAGTATCTTGTAGTATCCCAGGTGTTTCCACCATTAGTTGTTTTTAGTATGTAAGTTCCATAAAAGGAGGAAAACTCCCAACCGAATACATACCCATTGTTTCTGTCTTTAAAGTAAACTTCGGCTAAGTAGCTATAAACTTTTGAATTTTGAAGTATCCATGTGAGACCTCCATTAGTTGTGTGGACAATAGTTCCTGAATCACCAACACACCAGCCATATAATGAATCTACAAAAAAAACTTTTTTCAGGGGCTGAGAAGTTGGAGAATTTAATTTTACCCAAAAATTCTGTTGAGAATATAATACACTTATAGGTAAAGCTATTAAGATCAGTAAGTTGGATATAAAATTTCTCATATAATAAATATACTAAAAAATTTTCATTGAATATAGGTGAAGTAATATAATCAGAAGAGATTATTTTTTTTTCTGAGGAACCATTCAACAGACAAAAATATAATCAGACATAATAATACAATGGGGTTAAAATTAAGAATTATTTGTGAAGGTGATTGGAATTGAAGTTCCTTCAGAGAAATAAAATGAATAAGTAATTGTTTTATTTCTTTATCAGACAAATTTGAAAGATTTTTCCCATTAGTATTTGTGGCAAGAGTGTTTAAAATTGCTGATATGGATTTAGTATCTCTATATTCTTTCAAGTTCTGGTCGACTGTGAATCGGCATAAATCAGTTGCAATAACATTATCTTCAGCCAGTAATTGAGCAAAAAGTTGATATTCAGCTTTATGTTTTATTCTAATCTGAGTTTCAACATAAGAGGAGTTTTCAAGGTTAAAGACTCCCAGCAGACTATCACTTGATGTTCTCAAAAACAAATTTACTTTATTTGCAGTACTTGTAAGAGGATTGTTAAGCCTTATTGAAATTTTAATTTTATCATAAGGAGAATAAACAGCTTTATCTGTTTCAAGAAGCAATTGCAAGGTTTTTTTTCGGTCAATGAGAGATGTTATTTCAGAAGCAAGAAAACTTCTGAATATGGATACCCCATCAAGTGATAATTCATTCAGTCTCCATCGATAAAAATTAGTTGCAGAGAAAATAGAAAAGGGTATATGAGTATTTTGAGATATAAAATAAACAGGCATATTTGAAAGGGTAGAAAATAATTTGGGAATAATTGAAATGTTTACTCCTATATGTTTTACAAAAACAGGGGGTAGAAGTTTGAATTGAGAAGATAATCCTGTATTATCAGATGCATATATGCTGGATTTATAAGATTCGTTTACCGTTGTAATACTTAAAGGTATAATATCCGTTAATTGTTTCAGTCTTTCTCCAGAAGTTCTATCGCTAAAAAATAGGAAAATAGATGGTTCAGTAGTTTGGATATATTTTGCGAGCTGTATAACAATTCTATCATCTACCTTCTTATCGGGAAAATCTATTAATATCAAACAATTAAAAAATTCGTTATCAGGGAAATTGCCCTCATAAAAGTCACTTGCAGTTTTTAATGTTCTGAAGGTGGTTCTAAATTCCGCTATAGATTCGAGTGTTGATTTTAAAAAAGCATAATCTGGAGAAGGGGCTCCTGAAATTACTAATATCTTAAATTGATTGTCGAGGAACTTTATATAAAAATCTTCATAATTATTTAAGGTAGTAAATTCATTATTAATCGGCTCAAGACCAATTCGATATTTTTTAATTCCTGGTTCTCCTGCCTCAATATAAAATGTGATTGTAGTTACTTCATTTGGTGCGGTAATAGTCACGGTTTGTGTTTCAATTAGAGCGTTTTCTTCAAACAAATTAACTGTAATACTGCCTGTGTACAGACTATTTGAGATTGTAACTTTGATAGGTGTTCTGGTATGAATGTATGAAATTTTATTGAAATCAATTTTTTCAATTGCTATATCTCTTTTAATTGCTGTATCGCCTATAAGAAAGTAGTTAAAGGGGCAGTTTAGTATTTGGGCTTGCAAAAGAATATTTTCTCCTTCATTAAAATTACCATCGCTCAATACAGTTACTGAAGCTATTGTATTATCTGGGTAAAGATTCTTAATATCATTAAGAGTCTGAGAAAAATTTGTGGAAGTTCTCACAATTGAATCTGGATATGAGGTTGGAATTTGTCCTTGAGGTACAAAGTTTATACCCTGTGAAAATAAGAGCAAATCCAGATTGCTAAGGTTTTTAATCTTTTCAGTTTGTACTCTGGCAATTGAATCACGTCTGCCCAGCTCCATACTCAATGAATTATCAAGCAACAAGATATTGATTGGTTTCAGAGTTCTTGATGAGATGTAAGTAAGAATAGGGGTAGTTAACAATAAAAAAAGGAAAAACAATGTAAGAAATCTCAGTAGTGATAAAAAGAAACGGGTTTTTCTTGGTAATAACTGCTTTCGATAGTAGAAATAAGTAAGAACTAAAGCAGCTAAAACAGATAACACAAAAGCAAGGAATCCTACATCAGTTCTGATTAAATTAGTCATTAAATTCTAAAACTTCACATCAACGTAAACAAATTTTTTCAGTTCCTCAATCCACTTATTCATTTCTTCGTTTTCCTTAAACATAAGAGCCATTTTTTTAATCCGTTCATAATCACTTTCCAGTGTAAGTTTATGAGCAGGGTTTATGCTGATAAGTTTCAAGATTTCGTAGCCATAGTCCTTTTCGCTACCGACTCTTAATGGATCAGTAATACTACCAATAGCGGTTTTCTTTAGAGCTTCAACTACATTGCTATCAAGTCTTTCAATGGGAACAAATCCTATGTAACCACCTTTTTGATTTGTTTCAGGGTCTTGTGAATATTTCTTAGCGGCTTCTTCAAAGGTGATTTGATTGAGTTCTATTTGTTTTTTAACATCTTTTAACAATGAGATGGTCTGTAAATCAGACTCAGGCAAACGGGGAAAAGTTATCAATATGTGTTGAAGTTTTATTTCATTGCTTTTTTTTTCGTTAACCTTAATTAAATGGTAGCCAAAAACTGTTTCTACAGGTTCAGAAACCTGACCTGGTTGCATAGAGAACGCAGTTTCTTCGAACTCTTTTACGAAATTACCCTTTTTGTTCCAGCCAAGATCGCCACCACTTTTTGCTGAACCAGAATCCTCAGAATATAAACGTGCCATTTCTGAAAAGTCAGCACCATTTTTGATACTATCCAATATTTGCAGTATCTTATTTTTAGCAACAAGCTTTTCCTGCTCAGTAACCTGTTGAGTTATGAAGATATGCGAAAGTTCAAATTCTTCTGTTGATGGAGGAATACTGTCCCTGTAAGTTTCATAAAATTTTTTAACTTCTATATCACTAATGTGAATTCCCCCCTGGAATTTTTTTCGTTTAAGTTTGTCTGATTTCAATTTTTTGATTAAATCCTCTCTTAATGTCATCTTAATCTTAGCTATGCTCATTCCATAAATCTCCTGTACTCTTTGCTCTGAACCAACCTGGTCAATTAGATTTTTTATGCGGTATTCTAATTCTTTATTAATTTCATCATCTTTAACAGTGATGCTATCCTGTTCTGCTTTTGCATAAATAATTTTATCAATTAGCATCTGCTGAAAAATCTGTTGAGCAATAACCGGGGTAATTTGATTGAGCTGATTCTGACGGGCATAAAGTTGCAATTGATATTGTAAATCTGATTCAAGAATAATATCATTTCCCACTATAGCCAGTATTCTATCCCCCTCCTTCTGAGCGAAGGAGGGAAGGGATATCAACAACAAGAAAAAAGCTAAGCAAAGTTTTTTTAAGTAATTCATCTACTAGTTAAAAGCTTTTATGACAACATCTTCATAAACCTTTACAGGGTATTTTTGTCTTAGTTGCTCAAGGTATTCTTTCTCAACTGCCTCGCGTTTTTGTTTCTGCACTGCCATTGTAACATCACTTCGAACCTCTTCTAATGATTTAGTTCTGGGTGTACCATTCTCTATTACCTGATAGTTAGCAATGTTATTGTTATAATAGGCTTCAAGGTCTTCATCCTTGATTACTACTTTACTTGAAATTTCCATATCAATTTTCTGACTTAGCAGAGCATACTTATTTTCATTATATAAACTAATATAATCTGGATCTTTTTCAATACCTTCTTTTTCAGCGAGAGCAAGTAAGAGATTGTTCTGTGCCGCTTCTTCTAAAATCGGAATAATATTTGCTCTGTTAGCTATGGTCATTGAATATTGTTTAGCAATTTTAAGGTAATCAATAAATTCGGAGAGCTTGAATGTCCCCCCTTTATAATTAGCCAGAGCCATATTCATATCCAGACCGGCAAAGACGCTATCCATTTTAATATCATTTAACATCTTAGTAGTATCCATTCTTATTAATACCGTAGTCAATACTGAATTATCTATCTCAAAATTAAACCTGTTTCTTACCTTTTGCATAAATTTCTCAATTTCACTTTTGACAGTTGGATGGTCACGTGTAAAACGTCTTTTAATTTCATTTTTTTGTATTTCATAAGGTTCATAATCCTTGATTCCTAAAACCTTGACGAATTCCACTCTATTAGCAGTAGCTACCAGATCAGAAACGTCACCTACTTTAAGAGTTAAAATAGTGCTATCAGTAGGGGGTCCCAATTTACGTGGGTCCAGCCAGCCCATATCACCACCACGTCCCATAGTAAATGCATCCTGAGAATATTCTTTAGCAAGGGCAGAGAAGTCTTCTCCCTGCTTTGCTCTTTCCCAAACTTTTCTTGCATTTTCTATAACTCCTGCAGAATCAATAATCTTACCAAGACTATCTCGTTTAAACTCCATTGCAATTCGTGAAACTCTAACAGCTCCAATACGTTTTTTTCTATCAGTAAGTTGGACGATAATTAGTCCGTTTGGTATACGGAGGGGATGTTTGGCAATTTCTTTCACTTTCATTCCGAGAATAAGATCATCAAAAGGTAAATATGCAGCTTGAAGAGTAAAATAATATGTGTCGCCATGTTTTGCTTTCAATCCCATATCTTCATTATACAGATCAGAGATTTTTGCAAAATCTTCGCCTTTTTGTAAGCGATTAATAATGGTATCAGCTTTTTGATAAACTTTGATAGAATCTTCAAGGCTTGGGGTTTGTGGGAGCATCAAGAAAATCATATTTGCTCTGTATTCATATTTCCCCTTTTCCCAGACATCTTTAACAATTGGTTCTATAACTTCCTTATTGATAATAAAATTAGGAAGATTATTCTTATTGAAATTAGCAAGGTCTGTTTGAACGTCGGTATTATTCAAGTACCCCTTATCAATTGCATCTTTAACTTTGAGTCTGAGGTTAATCATCGCATCCAGAGTTTTTAATCTGTTTTCGAGAGGTACATTTTTAGCTGAGTCGTAAGAAACATATTTCAGGTAATAATCTTCGAACTCTTTCAGGTAAATTTTATCATCGGCTACATCGGCTACAACCTTTTTTCCAAGACCGAGAAAACCATTTTTGCCACACCCACTTAACAACATAATAGAAATTAAGCTTACACTAAGAATAAGAGTCAGGGGTTTTATAAACAAATTTTTATTTATCATAGCATTAGTTTTAATTTAGGATAAGCTTAATTTTAGCAAAATCAAATATTAATAACAAGTCAATGTCTTGAGAAAAAGCTATAATGTGTCTGTCTCCTGGGAGAGATAACCGTAAATTGGATAGTTAACTACAAATGGAGAGAATAAAAGAAAACGCCATAGGTACAGAGCAATAACAAAACAGAGTAAGAAGTTTTAGACAAGTTTTATAAAGTCTGCGAAATAAAGCTATAGAAAGAAAAGAAAAATTCACTACTACAATTACATTTTTTATTATAAGGTAACGGTTGATATAATAACAAGTTCCTTTTGTATATAATCTAAAATGACAATTGTGTATTTTTGTTATAAAAAAGTGAAAATAGCTTTTCTTGCAAGTGAATGTTATCCTTATGTAAAAGCAGGAGGGCTTGCTGATGTTACAGCGGCTCTACCTATCCACCTAGGAAAAAGGGGGCATCAGATTAAGGTATTTCTTCCGTTTTACAATCTGATTGATAAGGATTCTTTTGGAATTAAAAAAGTTAATTTACCGGGCAACTGTGGTGTAAATATAGGAAATTCTTTTGAAGCTTTCGAACTTTATACTGCTGGAGAAGAGGTGTATTTTATAAAAAACGAAAGATATTATAATAGGAGTAAAATTTATACAGATGATAACGATGAAGATGAACGATACATCTTTTTCCAGTATGCAACACTATATGCCCTTAAGGCAATTAACTGGAAACCAGACATAATCCATTGTAATGACTGGCAAACAGGATTGGTACCAGTAATACTGAAAAAAAAGTTTAATTCAGATAGCTTTTACTCAAGTATACGTACAGTTTTTACAATCCATAATATTGCTTACCAGGGGAATTTCCCCAAAGAGAGTCTGCTAAAAGCAGGGTTTGCGGAAGCTGAATTCATACCTGGTGGTTCGCTTGAATTTAATGGTTTGTTTAGTTTTATGAAAGCAGGTATTTCAGAGGCAGATGTTATTACAACTGTTAGTCCTACTTATGCCTGTGAGATACAAACTCCAGAATATGGCTGTGGAATGGAAGGTGTTTTGCAGAACCGTCACAATAAATTATTTGGTATCTTGAATGGGATTGATGATGAGGTTTGGAATCCTGCTAAAGATAAATATTTAACTTATAAATATACACTGGAAAACGTGGAGCAAAAAAAGTTGAACAAGTATGAACTGATACTACATTCAGGATTTAATGCACACTTAGATAAACCACTTATAGGTATAGTTTCAAGACTTGTCTGGCAAAAAGGATTTGACTATTTACGTGATATTGCTGATATCTTGATGCAAAATGATATTATGCTTGTTGTACTTGGTGAGGGAGAAAAAAGGTATGAGGATTTTTTTAAAGACTTAGAAAAAAAGTATAGTAAAAAAGTTCGAGTATATCTGGAATTTAATGATAAACTGTCACATTTGATTACTGCTGGAAGTGATATTTTTCTGATGCCTTCAAGATATGAGCCGTGTGGCTTGAACCAGATGTATAGTTTGAAATATGGTACTCTCCCTATAGTTAGAAAGACCGGTGGCCTTGCGGATACAGTTAAAGATTACGATGAGTATGGTAATAGAGCAAACGGGTTTTCTTTTACTGGAGATAGTTCGGAATCATTGTTGAAGAAAATCTTGTTTGTAATTGAGCTTTTTGAAGATAAAGAAGTCTGGTTAATTCTTATGAAAAATGGTATGCAGGAGAACTTCTCGTGGGATGTGTCTGCCAGAAAATATGAAGAAATATATTCTTTAGTTTTAAATAATTTTTACGGAAGCTCAAACGAATTGCCACGCGAAGGAACGTAAATGTTTTTGAATCCTTTTCCGGTTAGTTTTTCTACCAGAGCAGTTTGTGCTTCATCTTCTCCATGCACCAAGAAAATTTTTTTCAGAGTAGTTTTATCAAAGAGGTCAAAATAATCTAAAAGTTCATTTGCATCAGCATGAGCTGAAAAGGAATTAAAGATTTTTACCTTGGCTCTTAAATAATATTCATCTCCGAATATTTTAACTTTTGCTCCCGGCGTGTTTCTTAACTCGATAATTCTTCTTCCGAGAGTATTTTCAGCCATAAATCCGATTATTAAAATTAATGTGTTGGGTTTTTCAATGTTATTTGCAAGGTGATGCAAAATTCTTCCCGCTTCGCACATCCCTGAAGCAGAAACAATCATACAGGGAAAATCAATATCATTAAGTTTCTTTGAATCGTTAACATCTCTGATATATGAGATGTTACCGCGGTTAAAAATGCTTACACCGTTAGAAATAAATTCGAGAGTTTCTTTGTCAAAACACTCTGGATGTAATTTAAAAACTTCTGTAGCGTTAACCGAAAGAGGACTATCTATAAAGACTGGAAAATCTTTAATTTTGTCTTCATTAAGAAACTTAGAGATATCATATATTAATTCCTGTGTTCGCCCAATACTAAAGGCCGGGACGATAATTTTGCCGGCATTGGAGAGAGTATCATTTATAACCTGAGGCAATTCCTGTTCAATTACATTCAGAGGATCGTGTAGTCTGTTTCCATAAGTGGATTCTGCTATAAGATAATCAACATTTCCTAACCAGTCAGGGTCCTTCAAGATAGGTAAATTTTTTCTTCCTAGATCACCAGTGAATCCTAATTTAATCAATTTCCCATTTAGGTTAATTTCAAGTAAAATCTGCGCAGAACCTAAAATATGTCCAGCTTCAATAAAAGTTACAGTTACACGGTCATCAATTTCTCTTAATACAAAAGGTTGATTATAGGAGACAGTTCGGAAAAGTTTAAGCACGTTTATTGCATCTTCTGTTGTGTAAAGTGGATTAAATAAAGGCTGATGTTTTTTGCTCCTTTTCTTATTAACAAAAGCAACATCTTTTTCTTGAATATGTGCACTATCCTGTAACATAATGGAACAAAGATCCCGTGTTGCCGGTGTGGAATAGATACTTCCCCGGAATCCTTTCATATAAAGTGTTGGTAAATTTCCTGAGTGATCTATATGTGCATGGGAAAGGACTACGCAATCAATACTTGATGGATCAAAAAGAAAACGTCGGTTCATTTTAAAAGATTCTTCTCGTTTTCCCTGAAACAAACCGCAGTCAAGCAAGAGTTTTTTGCCATTTATTTCAATTAGATGTTGGGACCCAGTAACTGTTCGGGCAGCGCCACAGAAGGTGATTTTCATTTATAAAGTTTTATTTTCTTGAAATAAAAGGGTTATTTTTAATATAAAATCTATATGGGAATTCTTTCCCAACATTTATACCAATTCGGGTAGTGGTAACTATTTCAAAATCAGGTTGATTTTCTGGTGGGTATATATAAATTGAAGGAGTAAATAAATTTTTTCTGTTGAAAGATGCATCTATTCCCATCGCTTGTGTCATTTTCCCTGGACCATTAGTTAGGTTATGTATTGATATTGTTCTGCCACGTCTTTTAATCATATAATCTAAACCTTCTACAGGTTCAACTGCTCTTACAAGTACTGCACAACCTCGCCCTTTAGGTTCTGTAACAACATTAAAACAATAGTGATTTCCATAAATGAAATAAACGTAAATTGTGCCACCATTTTCGTAAAGTGTGGCACTCCGGTTTGTAAATCTTCTGTACGCATGACAGGCAGGATCATGCTCCCCTATGTAGGCTTCTGTTTCAACTATCCTGGCTGAGCGAAGAACCCGATTCTTTTGTATGACAAGAATTTTCCCCAGTAGTTGTTTTGCAACTGTGATGGTATCCTGTAAATAAAATTCAGGCCTAAGAGACTTATTATACATATATAATTAATAAAATAAAGTTACATAGAATAATGGTATATTGAAAGGTAGAAAGTGTAAACAAGTAAAATTTTTATAATCGTTCTATCCTAATACCATATCACTTTTACAAAGATTTGGTTAGTCTGGTGGCAAAAATTAAGTCTTGTAAATAAAATATTTAAATGTTAATTTAGTATGATTTTGTTGTGTACACTAAGCGAGGTGGGTGAGTACCCACTTTTTTTTTGAGATGTTAGAAAAAAACTTAATAGCGGTTATTAATAGAAGTCTCGTAAACACAGGTTACGGGTTAATTGACTATGTTTTGCATGGAGACATTAGAAGGAAGGTTCTGGAAATATTTGTTGATAGTGAGAAACCTGTAAATCTTGATGATCTCGGAGAAATAAACAAAAAGTTGTGGGAAGAAATCAACAGTAAAGATGAATATAAAAATATCTCAAAAATAGTGGTTTCATCTCCCGGGGTTGATAGACCAATTAAATATTTATGGCAATTAAAAAAACATATTGGAAGAACAGTCTCGGTGAAAGACACAACATCAAATATTTATGTAGGGAAACTAACTAAAGTCAATGAAACCGGAGAAGAATTGACAATTGTGGTTAGGGATAAGAAAAATAAGACTGAAGTAGAGAAGAGATTTTTATTTTCAAGTTTGCAGGAAGTAAAAGTTAAAGTATTATTTTAGTTAAACAAAGTTAACAGGGATAAAAATGCCTTCAAACGCAGAAATAGGAAAAGCCTTTGCGGAAATGGTTAAAATTAATGGAATTGACCGTGAGGTGCTGGAAAGCATACTCAAAGAGTCGTTTACAAAGGTAATGCAAAAAAGATATGGTGAGACTTCCAATTTTGATGTGATTGTCAATATGGACAGAGGGGTGATAGAAATATATTTGTACAAAACTGTTGTAGAGGAAGTACAGGACCCTTTACTGGAAATAGATAAAAAAACAGCTGAAGCAAAATCAGGGGAGGAATTTGAAATAGGTGACGAATTTGTAGAAGAAATTTCTATAGATAGTTTTGGCAGGAGATATGTTCTGAATCTAAGACAACATTTAATGCAAAAAGTACGGGAAATTGAAAAGGAAATTACTTACAAGAAATTTAAGGAGTTGGAAGGTAATATTATTGCTGGGGAAGTTTATCAGATAAAATCCAATTCAATTCTCCTGCTTTATGACAAAACAGAAATAACCTTTCCAAAGTCTGAACAAATATTCAAAGAAAGGTATAAAAAAGGTGATACAATAAAAGTTCTAATTAAATCAGTAGAGCGTCGTCCTGCCGGTCCGTTAATAATTGCATCGCGTGCAGATGATCTTTTCCTTTACAAACTATTTCAGAGTGAGATTCCAGAAATTGAAGATAATGAAATAGAAATTAAAGCTATAGCAAGGGTTCCTGGTGAGCGAGCAAAAGTAGCGGTGGTTTCCAATAGTATTAAAATTGATGCAGTTGGAGCGTGTGTTGGACAGGGAGGTAAAAGGATACATGCTATAGTAAGAGAACTGAGCAATGAAAACATTGATATTGTTGGATACAGTGATGATCCAATAATTTATATCAGCCGTGCATTGTCGCCTGCGAAGATTTATAATATTGAGCTTGATAAGGAACATAAGCATGCTAGAGTTTATGCTGATGCTGATCAGATAAGTCTCTTGATAGGTAAAGATGGTCAGAACATTAAATTAGCTTCTAAGTTGACTGGCTATCAGATAGATGTTGTGCGTGATAATCTTACAACAGAAAAGGTTACTGAAACGGAAGAAGAACAAGAAATCTAATTGATAGAATGTCAACAGTAGAAAACAAACCGTCTAAGATAAAGATAATTGCCTTAATTAGGGAAATTGAAATTCCCAAAGAGGAGATTTTTAAGTATCTTGAAGAATTAGGATATACTGGTAGAAATATAAATGCAACACTTGAGCCAGAGATTGCTGATAAGGTTAGGAAACATTTTAAAAAGGATATTCAAAAGAAAGTAGAACACATTGGTAGAATACAAACTTTTGTTGATGAAACAGGAGTAGAGTTAGAAGAACAAAAGAAAATTAAAAAAGCTCAAGAAGAAAAAAAGCGGAAAGAAGAAGAAGAAAGAAGACGGAAAGAATTAGAAGAAAAAAAGCGACAGGAAGAGCAGTCCCGTATTGAAGAGGAAAAAAGAAAAGCAGAATTAGAAGCCTTACGTAAGCAACGGGAGGAACAGGAACGTTTGAGAGTAGAAAATCTTCAGCGTGCTCAAGAAGCGGCCAGGAAGGAAGAAGCAAAGGCAAAAGAAAAAAAGGCAGCTGTACCCCCTAAGACTGAACCAAAGGAAATCAAGGTTGAGACTAAAAAACCACAACCTGTTACAAAAGAACCTGTATTGAAACAGGAAATTACTAAACCCAAAGTAAAAGAAGCTGAAATTCAAAAAGCTGCTAAGAAAGATCAGGTTGCCCCTCCATTAAAACGAGAACAAATACAACATGCGGCTGAGCCACCTAAAAAACCTGTTGAGAAAAGCCATTTTCCAAAACCAAAGCGACACGAACATACTCGGGACGGGAAATTAGTTGGTCCTCCTAAAAAGAGCGAATATAAAAAAGGTGAGTATAAGAGGGAATCTGGCAAACCACGTCAATTTAAACCTGTAGAAGAAAAGAAACCAGTTAAGGTTGAAGAAAAACCAAAGAAAGCAAAAGAAACTGTAGTTCCCCCACCTCCTAAACCATCTCAACCAAAGGTGTCTAAGCCTGAGCATCATGACACCATTGAGAAAAGAAACAGATTAACAAAGGTTAAGAAGATAAGAGAAATTTCTGAGGAAGAAATCAGGGAACAAATTGAAGAGACATTTGCCAAAATGGATGTTCCTGATGCAGCTATTGTGTCTCGCAGTATGCTTCGTAAGAAAAAGAAGAAAGAGAGACTTGAACAGGAAAGAAAGATGGCAGAGATTACCGAGCGGGAGAAAAAAACAATCCGTGTAACGGAATTTTTGTCAACACAGGAACTTGCTAATTTAATGGGAGTTAGTCCAACTGAAATTATTTCAAAGTGTTTTTTGCTTGGAATGATGGTTACAATTAACCAGAGACTGACTAAAGATCTGATTGTTTTGATTGCGGAGGATTTTGGTTTCAAAGTTGAGTTTGCATCAGAGTATGAAGAAGAAATTCTCGAAGATAATCAGATTGATGATCCTAATAAGCTTCAGCCAAGACCACCTGTTGTAACTATTATGGGACACGTTGATCATGGAAAGACTTCATTACTTGATTATATCAGGAAAACTAATGTTGTAGCTGGTGAAGCAGGAGGAATAACCCAACATATTGGAGCATACAAAGTTACTCTTGATTCCGGTAAGGAAATTACTTTTCTTGATACTCCTGGTCACGAAGCTTTTACAGCAATGCGGGCAAGGGGGGGGCAGGCCGCAGATATTGTAGTTCTGGTTGTGGCTGCAGATGATAGTGTTATGCCTCAAACAGTTGAAGCAATTAACCACGCATTGGCGGCTAATGTTCCTATAATTGTAGCTATCAATAAAATTGATAAACCTGAAGCAAACCCTGAAAAAATAAAGATGCAGCTTGCTGACAAAGGGGTATTGATAGAAGAATGGGGAGGGAAATATCAATCAGTAGAAATATCAGCCAAGTTTGGAAAGAATATTGATTTGCTTCTTGAAAAGATTCTGACTGAGGCAGAAATGCTTGAACTAAAGGCAAATCCTGAAGCAAAAGCAAAAGGTGTTGTACTTGAAGCTAAACTTGACAAAGGTAAAGGCATTATGGCGACGATTCTTGTCCAAAATGGCACATTAAGAATAGGGGACTGTTTTCTATGTGGTATTTATTATGGTAGGGTGAAAGCAATGTTTGATGAAAGGGGTAATAGAATGGATAAAGCATTACCATCTACACCGGTGCAAATACTTGGTTTTAGTGGGATGCCACAGGCTGGTGATACCTTTGTTGTGATGGACAGTGAGAGTGAAGCAAAAGCAATTGCTATAAAGAGACAGCAGTTGAAACGAGAACAAGATTTCCGTCAAATCAGGCTTCTGACACTTGATGATATTTCTAAGCAAATTAAAGAAGGAAAAAAGGTTGAGCTGAACATAATTATAAAAGCAGATACTGACGGTTCAGCAGAAGCACTTGCTGATTCCCTTGCCAAACTTGAAAGCTCAAATGCAAAAGTAAAAGTTATACATAAAGCTCTGGGAATGATAACAGAATCAGATGTATCGCTTGCAGAAGCTTCCGGGGCAATAATTATTGGCTTTAATGTTAGACCAAATCTTAATGCAAGAAAGTTAGCAGAGAATAAAAATGTTGATATTCGGATACATAATATTATTTATAAAGTTATTGATGAAGTAAAAGCAGCCCTTGAAGGAATGCTTGAACCTGAACTTAAAGAAGAAATTACCGCAACAGTTGAAGTAAGGCAAGTATTTAGGATTCCAAAAGTAGGGAATGTTGCTGGTTGTTATGTACAGGATGGAAAGATTTCAAGAAATAATAAGGTTCGTTTGCTTCGTGATGGTTTGGTGATTTATGAAGGAAGCATAGCTTCTCTTAAAAGACTGAAAGACGATGTCCGGGAAGTTGATCAGGGGTATGAATGCGGGATAGGGTTGGAGAATTTCAATGACATAAAAGTTGGTGATATAATCGAAGCCTACAAAATCGTGGAAGTCAAACAAAAACTGGATACAAAATAATGGGATACAGGATACAAAGAGTTGAAGAAGAAATAAAACAGAAATTGTATTCTGCCATGCAAAAAGATTTGATGGAATTAAATCTTGGTATTGTAACGGTTTCAAAGGTTAGATTGACTCCAGATATGAGAATTGCTCGAGTTTACGTAACTTTTCTGGATAATAAGGAATCTCCGGAAAAGTGTGTTGAGCGGTTAAATTTTCGAAAGAAACACATTAGGTTTATCCTTGGTAAGAGTTTGCATATTCGCCATATTCCGGAGCTTGAATTTTTTTATGACGATACACTTGATTATTCAGAACGTATTAACAAAATTCTTAATGATTTAAAAGCTGGTGGACATTCCGAAAGGTGAAAACTATCAGAATTGCCTCTTCATAGTGGACAAGCCTTTAGATTGGACAAGTGCTGCAATTGTAAATTTATTCAAAAAAGGATTCAATATTAAAAAAATCGGTCATACCGGAACTCTTGATCCGAAAGCTACAGGGCTTTTAATTTTATGCACAGGTGATAAAACTAAACAGGCAAAAGACTTTCTTGAACTTGACAAGGAATATGAAGGAGTTATTAAAATAGGGGCAAGAACGAAAACTTATGACTCAGAATCTGAAGAAGAGTATGTTGCTGATCCGTCAGTTGTAAGTAATGAAATGCTCAATAAAGTTACAGAAACCTTTCTTGGCGAAATTGAACAAATACCACCAGTATATTCTGCTATAAAATATCGTGGAAAATCATTATACTACAGAGTTAGGAAGGGACAAAAGTATGAGATTAAACCAAGAAAGGTAAAGGTTTATAGTTTTAATATTAGAAGATTAAAAGTTGATGAAATTGCTTTCAGGTTAGTATGTAGCAAAGGGACCTATGTTAGGTCAATTGCAAATGACTTCGGAGAGAAACTGGGTGTTGGTGGCTACTTACGAGAATTACGGCGGATTCGGATTGGAGAGTTTGTTCTTGAAGGACTTAATCGGGAATATCAGAATATCAACTTTAAGGTTGTTGAGTAAGTAAGGAAAAGTTGTAAAACTTTATGAATTGTAAAAAAATACAATAATAATTATTTTATAGAATAAAATAGAGAGATGGCTGAGTGGTCGAAAGCGGCGGTCTTGAAAACCGTTGTACCCTTAGGGGTACCGGGGGTTCGAATCCCTCTCTCTCTGCAGAAAAGTTAGGTGTTTCTAAACTCTATAAACTGCACTTTTCAACAAAAGGGGTATTTTGCAAAGGGTCTGAAGATATGCCCTTTCTTGTCTATTTATCCGCTTTGAATTCAGTTTTCTTCAATAGAGGCTTTATTCTGTTTTTGAAAAATAGTATGGTTCCAAAACACGAAGAGAAAAATAAATGGCTTGACATTAATAAAGATTCTACTTTAATTCCCCTAAAATCTAAAAGGAGCTTACAATGAAAAAATTAGTTTTTACTTTTATAATTATTTGTACCACCTTAATTACTGCCTCTCAAAGTTTTGCATATCTTGGGGATTATCAATGGTCTGTTACTTATAATAATGGTGGTAGAATTTTTGCTATTGTAATTAATCCAACAAATGCTAACATAATGTACATTGCAGGATTAGATTCTGGTGTTTACAAAACTACTAATGGAGGGCTAAATTGGTTTGCTGTAAACAACGGCTTAACTTACAACAAAATTCTATGTCTTGACATCAGTAAATCTAATCCCAATGTGTTATATGCTGGAACTGATCAGAATGGGGGTAACCTGAGTGGTGTCTATGTTACAACTGATGCAGGGGCAACCTGGTTTTACAAAAGTACAGGAATTACAGACTCAAAAGGGATTCAGCAAGTAGTGATTCATCCTACTAATCCTAACGTTGCTTACATTGGTGTTTTTGATGGTGTGGTGGCTTCTACCATTGGTCTATACAAAACTACTGATGGAGGTAATAACTGGTTTGCTTCTAATGCAGGGATTGATAATTATAATATCCTGTCTATAGTATTTAATCCACTTAATCCAAATGTGATGTACTGTGGAACTTCCTTAATCTTACCAAGCAGTACCGGACCTTCAAAAATTTATAAAAGTTACAATGGAGGGGCAAATTGGTTTGCTGTAACAAATGGACTCCCGTCAGGAACAACTGTTGGTAATCCTGTGAGAGCTATGAGTATGACTACTGCTGATACATCTCTTGTACTGGCAGCACTGTTTATAAATGATACTACTGGTGGTGTTTATATAACAACTAATGGCGGACAACTCTGGCAGAAAAAATATAGCGCGCTTCCTAATACAGTGGGAACATTATACCGTGCCTGTATAATTAAACCTGGTTCTACACTTGAAATGTTTGTAGGAATTGACCAGAGTTCAGCAGCAACTCCACGAGGTGTATATCGGTCTACAGATGGGGGTAATACATGGGTAGATTTTAGCGATGCTGTTTTACTTAATACGTATACCATAAGAGCTTTTGCTTTTAGAACAACAGGGAGTCTAAGACTATATGCTGGTGCCGCTCATCCAACTTTATATAATGGTAGGGGAGTGTTTGAATATACATGGACTGCTATAGGTACTGGAAACAATCCTTCAAATTTACCGACTCACTACTATCTCAAACAAAACTATCCTAATCCGTTTAATCCTATCACAGTGATTGAGTATGGAATACCAAAATCTGATTATGTTTCTATACAGGTTTTTGATGCAATAGGTAGAGAGATCAGAACATTGGTAAATGAGTATAAACAAGCTGGTAACTATACTGTTGAGTTTGATGGTAGTAACCTGTCAAGTGGGTTCTATTACTATAGAATAAATGCGGGAACGTATACTGAATCTAAGAAAATGATTCTTCTGAAGTAATGATGGTATAATATATTAAATGGTGGTTGGAGAATTATTCCAACCACCATTTACATTTACGATGTATTATACAATATGTTAAAGAAGTCAACATTCCGTATTGAGCTTATTAACATAAGGTAGTTGATAACTATAAATTCTCTTTTTCTCTGAATTAACTCAGAAGTATTTTTGTCGCTTTCTGTGTTAATTACATATGCAATAGTACGTGGATTTCTTATGTTTGTTAACTCCCGATAAGAAACGTTAGTAAAATTCAATGAAAACAATATTAATATAATAAGCAACGCTTTATTCATAAAGACAATCTAAAACATCTTTTTAGAAAATAAAAGGATAAAATCAGATATATTATGAATTTAAAAAATATTGTCTTAATTTAATTGAAAATCACTTCCCAAAATAGTAAATTAAAGTTCATCTAAAAAAATACTTGATAACAGCATTAATCATAGGAATTATAGCAGGTTTTTTGTTATCAATGCCTCCACTGGGCCCAACTAATTTTGCAATTATCTCAAAAGGCTTAAGATCAGAGGTCTCTGACGGTATTGCGATTGGAGCTGGTGCCGGAATAATGGATTTTGTTTATATTATGATAGCATACGGTGGGGTATCAATTGTAAAAGTACTACTTCCTGAATCGGTGGATCTTTTTTTTGCAAGAAACGAAATTTTGATAAAAACTATTCTGACTTTATTGGGTAGTCTGGTTGTATTTTTTTATGGAGTAAGGATAATGAGAAAGAAAGTTATTGAATCTAATAATGGTTTAATGAATGGTGGAATGGATAAATTTCTTGAGAAAAGAGTTGAGTTACAACTTGAAAAGACTGAAAAAGAATTTGAAAAGTTTTTACATTCAGAGGTCCTTGAAAAACGAAGTACCGGGATATTTGGTTATATTATTACGGGAATGATGTTGTGTTTATCTTCTGTAACTTTACCTGCTTCGTGGATTGCTTTAGTAGGATATCTGAAGGGGTATGGATTACTGGATTCAAATTTTCTGACAGGGCTTGCTATGGCACTGGGGGTATTCGGCGGGACTACTTTATGGTTCTGGCTTTTAGTAAAACTGGTCTCAAGAAATGCACATCGGGTAAGCCCTGTAACTTTAGGTAGGCTTAACGTGGGTGTAGGAATAGTTTTAATTGTTTTAGGATTTTTTTTATTAGTTAAGACTCTGGAATTTACTCTTGTAAATTTTATTTAGAGTTGGAAATTGAATAACATTTCTTATAGATGTCCTTATTGTTTAACGGACATTCTTTTAACCGACGAATTTGTAATATGTCCTCAATGTAACAGATATTACCACAAAGAATGTTGGGATATCAATAATGGATGTAGCATTTATGATTGTCGTTACCAGGTTGAAAAGTCTTCTGAATCTCTAACTTTGAATCCTGAAAAACTGCTGATAGAGGTTGAATACTTGTATAATGTCAGATGTTTTGATGATGCCTATATCCAGTGTTTGAGAATAATTGCTCTTTTCCCCAATTATATTCCTGCAAAGGCATTGTTTAATAAAGTTTGTTTTGCCTTATCAACAAAAAGTGATTTACTGAAAAAGGGAGAGGAAGCTCTTCTAAGAAAGGATTACTTATCAGCTAAGAAAATTTATACTGAACTCCTTAATTATATTGAGGATGCCGAAAGAGAAAGTTTAGAGGTTAAGATTGGTTATATTAATCATTCTATAAAAGGTTCAGAGCACCGTAAAAAGCGAATTAAACTCATCCAGTTGCTTATATTTTTGGTTATAGTTGCATCGCTTATATTTTTATATATTCATCTTATAGTGAATGCTGATAAAAGGGAATTCTATAGAATAATTGCAAATACACCAGAAACTCCTCAGATGATAGAAGCTCAAATAATAGAGCTGGGACAATTTCTTAGAAAGTATCCAGAAAGTACTATATCAACAGAGGCAGTAGAAAAAATAGCTCAACTATCAGATGAATATATCAAATTAATTTATTTTTCAGATTGGAAAAAGGCTATAAGGTATTTAAACTATATAGATTCGTCAAAATACAAGGGGACGTATAAACAGGACTATAATTTACTTCTTAGTGTTGGTAAAAACATTGTTAGTAACTTAATTGATTCTGCAAGGGAATTGGACAGGATAGGATACTTTTCACATTCAAGAGCAACGTTAGAACAGGCAAAAGAACTTTCCACTTCTTTAAAAGGAATGGAACTGCTGACTGTAATTATAGAGGAGGGGCTTGGAATCTTGAGTAGAAAAATTTCAGCTGGAAATAAACTTAATGAAGTCAGGAAAGAAATTGTAGAGAAGAAAAAACAATTAGATGCCATAAAGGCTGAGCTTGGAACGGTAGAAAAGAAGACCTTTATGATTAAATCGAAAGTAAGGAAAAATCTTTATATTGCTGAAGATTTATCAGTAGAATCATTTTGTTTATTGATAACGGAATCCCAATTACTTACTAATGAAGTAATAGATATTATTTGTGAAAGGGAAAAGAATATAGATATGCAGCTATCAGAGAAAGAACGCAGCCTCCCGAAATATCGTGAAGTTATAATTAAAAATTCTGATATTAATAGTGATGCATTACTAATGGAAAGAAGTTCACTTGAACAGCGGTTGAATTACTTAGAGAAGGTTGGGAAAAAGTTAGATAGTATTCTTACAAAGACTTTCTAAATCAGGGGGAATAAAAAAGTTAAAAATATATATTGAATTAAAAAAACTTATTTAATATATTTATAGTTTCAAAAGAAAAATTTTCGGGTAGGTAGCGAAGCGGTCAAACGCATCAGACTGTAAATCTGACGGCTCAGGCCTTCGGAGGTTCGAATCCTTCCCTACCCACACAACATAGGCGGGAGTAACTCAGTTGGTAGAGTCACAGCCTTCCAAGCTGTTGGTCGCGGGTTCGAGTCCCGTCTCCCGCTCTGTTCTTTGAAAAAATGCTGATGTAGCTCAGTTGGTAGAGCACTTCCTTGGTAAGGAAGAGGTCACCGGTTCAATCCCGGTCATCAGCTCTATTGAAATTTAATGAACTTAAAAAAGGTGAGTATAATTACGGGTGTAGCTCAATTGGTAGAGTAGCGGTCTCCAAAACCGTCGGTTGGGGGTTCGAGTCCCTCCTCCCGTGCAAACTCAAATTTTTTAGATGAAGGAAAAAATTATAAATTTTTTTGTAGATATTTTTAAAGAGATGAAAAAAGTTAGCTGGCCTAAAAAGCAGGAGCTAAAGGATTCGACTATCATAGTTGTTGTTACGATGATTTTGTTTGCAGTTTTTGTGTATATTATAGATATGGGCATTAGCAACTTTCTTAAATTACTTTTTTAGTTTTAATGTTGATGGGAAAAAATAACAAAGATAACAATATCTCAGAAAAGAACGAAGAAAAAGTAGAAAATAAGCCAGAGATAGAAATTACCGAGGATGAGTCTGGTGTTTTCAAGTGGTATGCTATAAAGATTATTTCTGGTCATGAAAATAAAGTGAAGGCGTATATTGATGCTCAAATTAAACAAGAAGGATTAGAGCATAAGATTCGCAATGTAGTAATTCCTCTTGAAAAAGTATTTGAGATTAAAGGGAATAAAAAAATTGTTAAGTATAAAAACTTCTATCCGGGCTATATCTTAATGGAGGCAGATCTTGACGATGAAGTTAAAAGGTTCATCAAGACTGTCCCTTCGGTGCTAAGCTTTGTTGGAACAAAAACTGCAGGAGGTAAGAAACTTGATCCTATCCCACTGAGACCAGAAGAAATTAAAAGGCTTCGTGCTCTTTTACATGAAGAAGCCCAATATGAAAAAATAGATCTCAAATTAAAAGTCAACGATCCTGTTAAAGTAATCAGTGGACCATTTAACAATTTTACAGGTACTGTATTGGAAGTTTATGAGGACAAGTTAAAGGTAAAGGTTATGGTTAGTATTTTTGGAAGAAAAACTCCGATTGAATTTCATATAAGCGAAATTAGTAAAGAAAAATAATAAAGGGATATATTATTTATGGCGAAAAAAGTTGTTGGGTATATTAAACTACAAATTCCAGGAGGACAAGCAACTATGGCTCCACCAGTTGGCCCTGCACTTGGACAGCGTGGAGTCAATGGAATGGAATTCTGCAAGCAATTCAACGCAAGAACAAAAGATAAGGCAGGGATAATAGTTCCGGTAGTAATTACTGTTTATTCTGACAAATCTTTTACTTTTGTTACCAAGACTCCTCCTGCAGCGGTATTGTTATTACGGGCTGCCGGAATTCAGAAAGGCTCCGGAGTTCCGAATAAGAATAAAGTTGGTAAGGTTACACTTCAACAAGTGCGTGAAATTGCAGAGATGAAAATGCCAGATCTAAATGCGCGAACAGTTGAGCAAGCAATGAAAATGATTAAAGGTACAGCCAGAAGTATGGGAATTACTGTGGAGTAAATTAAAATTGAAAACTTAGTATGAAACTAACAAAGAAACAAAAACAAATACTTAAAGAAGTTAATTTAAAAAAGAGCTTTAGTATTAGAGAAGCTGTTGAGTTGGTTAAAAAATATGCAACTGCTAAATTTGATGAATCAGTGGAGATAGCTGTTAATTTGGGGGTAGATCCAAAGCATGCAGATCAGGTTGTAAGAGGGACAGTTTCATTGCCTCACGGTCTTGGAAAGACAGTTCGGGTGCTGGTAATTGCCAAGCCAGAAAAACAACAGGAAGCAATTGATGCTGGTGCTGATTACGTAGGTTTTGAAGATTATCTTAAAAAGATAGCAGAAGGCTGGACAGATGTAGATGTTATAATTGCCGCTCCTGATACGATGAGTGAACTTGGAAAACTTGGGAAAGTATTAGGACCACGAGGTTTAATGCCTAATCCTAAAAGTGGAACTGTAACCCCAAATCTGGCTCAAGCTGTTAAAGAAGTAAAAGCTGGAAAGATTGATTTTAGGGTTGATAAATTTGGTATAGTACATACAAGTATTGGAAAAGCTTCATTTGATACTGATAAGTTAGTTGATAATATCAACGCTTTTCTGAATACAATTATAAAATTAAAACCAGCAGCGGCGAAAGGGACTTATATTAAATCTGTTACTCTGTCATCCACTATGGGACCGGGGATAAAGATTGATAGATCCCTTCCGGATTTAAAAGCTGCAGCATAAACGAGAATATTACGCACTCTACATATTATAAAAATGCTTCTAAATACGTAGAAATCAAGTAAACAAATTAGATGGAAAAACAAAAAAAACATGCTGTTGTTGAAAACTTAAAAGACTTGATGAATTCAGCAGGGTCATTGTATTTAATTGATTTTATGGGTATGTCAGTTGCAGAGGTTAATGAGTTGAGAGATGAATTTTATAAGTCCAACATTAAGTATAAAGTTGCTAAGAATACTCTTGCATTGTTATCATTGAAAGACTCAGAAAAGTATTCACAATTTTATGATGATTTGAAAAGTTACTTTGTTGGCCCAACCGGTATTGTATTTGGTGGAGATGACCCTGGAGCCCCTGCAAAACTTATAAAGAAATTATCTTCCAAAACTGAGAAGCCAAAGCTGAAAGCAGCAGTAGTGGATAATTTAGTCTATGATGGGAGCAAATTAAACGAGCTTGCATCACTGCTTTCAAAGGAAGAAATTATTGCGGGTGTTGTATCAAGTCTTAATTCGCCAATCTCTGGTATTGTTGGTACTTTGAATGCACTGATAAGAGATCTTGTGTCGGTGATTGAAGAAGTAGCAAAGAAAAATGCTGCATAAGCAATTTTAAAAGAATTAAAATAATAGAAAGGAAAAATAAAAATGTCAGTAGTACAGGAATTAGTAGATAAAATCTCAAATTTAACACTTACTGAAGCAGCTGAATTAAAGAAAGCACTGGAAGAGAAATTTGGTGTAACGGCGGCAGCTCCTGTGGTGGTTGCAGGTGGAGCAGCTCCTGCACAGACTGCCCCTGAAGAGGAAAAAACTGAATTTACAGTTGTTCTTGCTGATGTAGGACCTGAAAAAATTAAAGTTATAAAGGTTGTAAAAGGAGCCACTGGGCTTGGATTAACCGAAGCAAAAGCATTGGTTGAAAGCGCTCCAAAGCCAGTTAAAGAGAATATTCCCAAAGCAGAAGCTGAAAAACTAAAAGCTGAATTAGAAGCAGCTGGCGCTAAAGTTGAAATTAAATAAGATTATTTTTTGTTTTAAAAGAATAGTTGAGGGTTTGAGTTGGTCGATTGATCAACTCAAACATTAACTATTGTTTTGTTTTTTAAAAAACATTTTAAACCCATCGCTTAAAATATAAATTTATAAAAGTCAATGAACTCCAAAGGTGAATTCCTAAATCTTAAACCATTAAATCTTAAAAATAACAGGTTAACATTTTCAAAGTCCAAGATTCAGTTTGAACCACCTGATTTACTTGATGTTCAGTTGCAGTCTTTTAAAGACTTCCTGCAAGAAGATGTGCCGATTAGTAAACGTAAACCTATTGGTTTGCAGAAAGTTTTTCAGGATCATTTTCCAATTACCGATTCAAGAGAAACTGCTATTCTTGAGTTTGTGGAGTATTATGTAGAGAAACCTCCCTATTCTGTGATAGAATGCCAGGAACAAGGACTGACGTATTCTGTGCCTATCAAAGTAAAACTTCGTCTCTCAACGAAGCCTAATACAGCTGCTAAAGAATATAATTATACAATAGAGCAGGATGTTTATCTTGGTCACCTCCCATATATGACTCCACGGGGTAGCTTTATAATTAATGGTTCTGAACGCGTTATTGTCAGTCAATTACACCGCTCACCCGGGGTTGTTTTCAGTGAATCAATTCATGCTAATGGGACCAAGTTATACTCTGCACGGGTTATTCCTTATAAAGGTAGCTGGGTTGAGTTTACTACAGATATTAATGACTTATTATATGCTTATGTAGATCGGAAAAAGAAGTTTTATTTCTCCACTTTACTCAGGGCTCTTGGATACAATAATAAAATTGAGATTATGAAGTTGTTTAATCTTGTTGAAAAAGTGGAGATTAATAGAAGAAATTACTTTGATTACATTGGGAGAATTGTTGCTGAAAATGTGATTGATAAGATGACTGGAGATGATCTGGGGATTCCAGAGGGTACTATGTTAACAGAGGATTTACTGGTTAATATCAGCAATAGTACAATAAAATCATTGTACCTGTTGAAAAGGGACCCTACTGATGGAGAAAAAATTATATTTAACACAATACTTAGTGATAATGAAGAAGAGTCGTTTGAAAAAGAGGAACACCCACAGGCAGGAAAGGATAAAAAAAAGGATGTATTATTAATAGATACGGAAGGGGAATCTGCAAAGAGTTATATAGAAAAGCAATTTTTCAACCCTAAAAAATATGATCTTGGTGATGTTGGTAGATATAAAATTAATAAGAAACTCAATCTGCAAATAGATGATTATATAACAATTTTAACTCTTCAGGATCTTGTTGCAATTATTAGTGCTATTAGGGACCTTGTAGATAAAAGAAGGGAAGTTGATGATATTGATCATTTGGGTAATAGAAGGGTAAGAACTGTGTGTGAACAACTTTCACAGCAGTTTGCAATTGGATTGGCACGGATGACGAGAACAATTAGAGAAAAGATGAGCACTCATGATGAAGAAAATCTTGCTCCCGCAAAATTAGTTACTGCGCGTCCTGTTACAAGTGCTCTATCTTCATTTTTTGGTACGAGTCAATTGTCTCAGTTTATGGACCAGACTAATCCTCTTGCGGAAATGACTCATAAACGACGTATTAGTGCTTTAGGACCGGGAGGATTATCTCGTGAAAGAGCAGGGTTTGAAGTTAGAGATGTACACTATACCCATTATGGTAGATTGTGTCCGATAGAGACTCCAGAAGGACCAAATATCGGACTTATATCGTCTTTGTGTATTCACTCCCGGATTAATGGACTTGGATTTATTGAGACCCCATATCGTAAAGTTATAAAGGGTAAAATCACAGATACTATAGAATATATTTCAGCTGATATTGAAGATGACTACAGAATAGCACAAGCGACTGAGCCAGTTGATTCTCACGGTCGTTTTATTAACTCAAGGATTAAAATCCGATATAAAGGGGACTTTCCTATTGTATCTCCTGAAGAAGTTGATTATATGGATGTTGCTACTAACCAGATAGTAAGTGCAGCAGCTGCGCTGATACCGTTTCTGGAACATGACGATGCTAACAGAGCACTTATGGGAAGTAATATGCAACGTCAAGCTGTTCCGCTTTTGCGTCCTGAAGCTCCTATTGTGGGGACCGGATTTGAAGAAATTGTTGCAAGAGATTCACGGTCAATGATTGTTGCTGAAGCAGATGGTGTAGTTGAGTATGTTTCAGCCGATAGGATTGTGGTAAGATATCATATTCGTGAAGATTCAGAAGAAAGTCTTCTGAGTTTTGATGATAAACGGAGAGTTGAATATAAACTTGTTAAGTTTTTAAGAACGAATCAGGATACTTCAATCAATCAGAGACCAATTGTAAAAGAAGGGCAAAAAATCAAGAAAGGGGATATACTTGCTGATGGTTCTTCAACGGATAACGGCGAACTTGCACTGGGGAGAAATATACTTGTTGCTTTTATGCCTTGGCGAGGATTTAATTATGAAGATGCTATAGTTATAAGCGAGAGAGTAGTTGCTAAAGATATATATACTTCAATTCATATAGAGGAATTTAGTCTTGAAGTAAGAGATACAAAACGAGGAGAGGAAGAATTAACAAAAGAAATTCCAAATGTAAGTGAAGAAGCTACAAAAGACCTTGATGAAAATGGGATAGTAAGAATAGGTGCTGAAGTTAAAGAAGGTGATATATTAATAGGTAAGGTAACTCCTAAGGGGGAAACCGAACCAACCCCTGAAGAAAAACTTCTTAAGGCAATATTTGGAGAGAAAGCTGGAGATGTTAAAGATGCATCACTTAAAGCCCCTCCGGGATTAAAAGGGATTGTTGTAAGTAAAAAGCTTTTTTCACGTAAGACAAGAGATACTGAGAGCAAGAAAGAAGAGAAGAAAAAGCATGATAAGTTAGAAGCAGAACGAAAAGCTGAATTACAAGAGCTAAATCAAAAATTTGCTGAGAAGTTAGGTATTTTGTTTGAAGGCAAAGGAAGTCTTGGAGTAAAAGATTACAGGAATAACATTTATGTTAAGAGTGGTGTGGAATTCAAGAAAGATACTTTTACTCATTTGCTTGAGAAAGGTAATGTTAATCTAAGTGATTTGAATTATGAAATTGAATGGTCAAACAGCAGGCGGGCAAATTCGTTGCTATTGGATGTTTACAAGAACTACAAATATAAATTGAATGAAATAGAAGAAAAGTATAAGAGATTAAAGGCAAAAATAACGCTTGGAGACGAGTTGCCAACTGGTGTAGTTAAGCTTGCCAAAGTTTATGTGGCTAAGAAACGCAAATTATCGGTTGGTGATAAAATGGCAGGGAGGCATGGCAATAAAGGGGTGGTGGCTAAAATAGTTCCTCCAGAAGATATGCCATTTATGCCCGATGGGACTCCTGTTGATATAGTACTAAACCCTCTTGGCGTCCCATCACGTATGAATATTGGTCAGCTTTACGAAACAGCTTTGGGTTGGGTTGGAAAGACATTAGGTTTAAAATTTGCAACACCAATTTTTGATGGAGCTACTGTAGAAGAAATAGAAGAAAGTCTTCGTAAGGCAGGATTACCAGCAAATTCGAGAATAGATTTATATGATGGGAGAACAGGTGAGAGATTCCATCAAAAGGTAACGGTAGGTTATATCTATATGATGAAACTTTCACATCTTGTAGATGATAAGATTCATGCTCGTTCAATAGGTCCGTATTCATTAATAACTCAACAACCACTTGGAGGTAAAGCTCAGTTTGGAGGACAAAGGTTTGGAGAAATGGAATGCTGGGCATTGCAAGGATATGGAGCAAGTGCAACATTACGAGAGATGTTAACTGTAAAAAGTGATGATGTAACAGGACGTGCAAGGACATATGAAGCTATTATTAAAGGTGAAAATATACCTGAACCAAACATTCCTGAATCATTTAACGTGCTTGTTAAAGAATTGCAGGGTTTGTGTCTTGATGTAAAGATAGAATAACATTCTTTATTAAGAAAAAAGAAAATTTCAAAAATATGCCAAGTAAATTAGAACAAAAACCTAAAAGAATCTCCAAAATTACGATTAGTTTAGCATCAACAGATGCTATTGTGGCTAATTCAAAAGGTGAGGTAACAAAACCGGAGACGATTAATTACAGAACATTTAAACCTGACAAGGACGGTTTATTTTGTGAGAAAATCTTTGGACCTGTAAAAGATTGGGAATGTCACTGCGGTAAATATAAAGGTATTAGATATAGAGGGGTTACATGTGACAGATGTGGTGTGGAAATAAATTTGAAAAGTGTTAGACGTGAAAGAATGGGACATATTGCCTTATGTGTACCGGTAGTTCATATATGGTATTTCCGCTCTCTACCTTCCAAGATAGGTTATGTTTTGAATCTCTCCTCCAAAGAACTGGAGAGAATTATTTATTATGAATCTTATGTTGTAATAAACCCTGGTAAAACAAGATTTAAACCTAAACAATTAATAACAGAAGAAGAATATCTTGAAACTCTGAATACTTTAACAGATGAGGAAAAGGAATTGGATGATGCTGATCCGAACAAATTTATTGCAGATCAAGGTGGTAGTGCTATCAAAGAATTGCTGAAACGTGTTGATATTGAAGAGGAAATTGTGAAATTACGTCAGGAACTTAAGGAAGATCCAAGCAATGCTAAAAAAACAGAGAACATAAAACGGCTTAAAGTACTGGAAGCTTTTAAATCTCGTGAAGGTGTTAAAAGGAATAAACCAGAATGGATGGTGCTTGATGTAATTCCTGTAATTCCTCCGGAATTAAGACCTCTGGTGCCGCTTGAAGGAGGCAGGTTTGCAACAAGTGACCTTAATGATCTTTACAGACGTGTTATTATTAGAAATAATAGGTTAAAACGCTTAATAGATATCAAAGCTCCTGAGGTTATTTTAAGGAATGAGAAAAGAATGTTACAAGAAGCTGTTGATGCCTTACTGGATAATTCAAGACGTGTGACAGCTGTCAAAGCCGAAAATAGAGCACTGAAATCACTTTCTGATATACTCAAAGGTAAACAAGGAAGGTTCAGACAAAACCTGCTTGGTAAAAGAGTCGATTACAGTGGTAGATCAGTAATTGTTGTTGGGCCAGAATTAAAATTACATGAATGTGGATTACCAAAAGATATGGCTCTGGAGCTTTTCAAGCCATTTGTAATTCGTAGATTAATAGACCGTGACTACGTAAAGACTGTAAAGAGTGCTAAAAAACTTATTGATAAACGAACTCCAGAAGTATGGGACATTCTTGAGAATGTAATAGATGGGCATCCTGTACTTTTAAACCGTGCTCCAACATTACATAGGTTAAGCATTCAGGCTTTTCAACCAGTGCTTATAGAAGGGAAAGCAATTACTTTGCACCCATTTGTGTGTACAGCATTCAATGCCGACTTTGATGGTGACCAGATGGCAGTACACGTTCCCCTTTCTTACGATGCTCAGCTTGAAGCACAAATTCTAATGCTCTCAACTCACAACATTTTATCTCCTCAAAATGGGAATCCAATCATAGTACCAAACCAAGAATTGGTTTTGGGGGCTTATTATCTTACAAAATCTAAGAAAGGTGATTTAGGTGAAGGTAAGGTATTTTCTTCTCCTGAGGAAGTAATAATAGCCTTTAACAATAAGAGGGTTGGAATGCATGCTTTTATTAAAGTCAGAGTTAAAGGTAAACTTATTGATACTACAGTAGGCAGAGTGCTATTTAATCAAATAGTCCCTGAAGGAATTGACTTTATTAATGAAACTCTGAAGAAAAAAAGATTAATCGATATTATAGGTCAGATATATAAGAAAGTTGGTAATCAAAGAACAGCCTACTTCCTTGATAAGCTTAAAGATCTTGGTTTTAAATATGCAACAGAAGGAGGATTATCTGTAAACATTGATGATATAGAAGTTCCAGAAAGTAAGAAGAAAATAGTTGAAGAGGCGCTAAGGCGGGTAGAACATATTGAGAAATCAAAGGCAAGAGGTATAATATCTGAAAACGAGCGATATAATAAAGTTATTGATGTTTGGACACGGGTTCGTGAGGACGTAAGGAAAGACTTGATGGAAAATTTAAAGGATTCTAAAGATGGATTTAATTCACTCCATATGATGATTGATTCTGGTGCAAGAGGTTCAGAAGAGCAGGTGAGTCAGTTAGCAGGTATGAGAGGTCTTATGCAAAAACCTCAGAAATCCCTTACGGGTCAGGCTGGGGAAATTATAGAAAATCCAATTATAGCAAACTTCAAAGAAGGTCTATCAGTACTGGAGTACTTTATATCAACACACGGTGCACGAAAAGGATTGGCAGATACAGCACTTAAGACAGCTGATGCAGGTTACCTAACAAGAAGATTGGTTGATGTAGCTCAAGATGTTATTATTAGTGAAATAGATTGTGGTACTATAAGGGGTATCTATACTGAGGCTTTGAAGGAAGGAGAGGATGTTAAAGAACCGTTAAAAGAAAGAATACTTGGAAGAGTTGCTGCACGAGATGTTATAGATCCATTGAGTAAAAAGATTTTAGTAAAAGCGGGTGAGGAAATAACAGAAAATATTGCTGATGCTATTTCTGAGAGTCCTTTAACAGGTGTAGAAATTAGGTCGGTGTTAACCTGCGAAAGTAAAAGAGGTGTATGTGCAAAGTGCTATGGTAGAAACCTTGCCACTGGTAAGTTGGTTGAGGTAGGAGAGGCAGTTGGGATAATTGCGGCTCAGTCTATTGGCGAACCTGGTACCCAGTTAACCCTGAGAACTTTCCATATCGGAGGTACTGCAAGCAGGATTGTTCAACAATCAATAATACAAACGAAATTTGATGGCAAAGTTAAATTTGAAAATCTAAGAGTTATTGAGTATAAGAGTGCTACAGGAACTCAAATGGTTTCTATTAGTAGAAATGGTGCAGTTAATATTGTTGATGAACATGGCTTGCAAATTACTAAATATCAGGTGCCCTATGGAGCAACACTTAAGGTTAAAAATAATGATAAAGTTAAGAAAAACGAGGTTCTTTACGAATGGGATCCGTATAACTCAGTTATTATTGCTGAACATGATGGTATAGTTGAGTATGTTGACCTTGAGGAAGGAAAACAGTATGAGTCAATTAAAGATGAACAAACAGGTCACTTACAAAAAACAGTAATAGAAAGCAAAGATAAGACAAAGAGCCCAACTATAAACATAATTTCCAGTAAAGGAAAACGAAAAGTTCTAAGTTCTTATCTCATTCCTGCAAAAGCAAATTTGTTGGTTGAAGATGGGGTTGAAGTTAAGGCTGGTAGTTTGCTTGTTAAAATACCCCGTGAATCTGGGAAAACCCGAGATATCACTGGAGGACTTCCAAGAGTTACAGAACTTTTTGAAGCTCGTAGACCAAGTGACTCAGCGAAAATTGCTGAGATTGATGGGCGTGTAAAAATCGGGGAACTAAAACGAGGATTCCGAGAACTGACCATTACAAGTCTTGATGGCTCAAAAACTATCGAGTATAAAATTCCTATAGGTAAACATATACTCGTTAGAACAGGGGACATCGTAAAAGCAGGTGAAACCTTGACAGGTGGGGCTCTGGATCCGATGGATATTCTAAAAGTTAAAGGTGTTACAGAGGTACAAAGATTCTTAGTGAATGAGATTCAGGAAGTTTATAGATTGCAGGGTGTAAAAATCAATGATAAGCATATTGAAATAATAGTTCGACAGATGTTACAAAAAGTTAAGATTACCAGTCCTGGTGACACTGAATTTCTTGAAGGTGATATAGTTCAAAGAACAACCTTCCAGGAAGAAAATGAAAAACTTAAAGGCAAAGTAGTTGTTACTGATAAAGGTGGTTCTGATACTGTGAAAGTAGGTGATATATTTGATAAAAAACAGATTAGAGAATTAAATTCAGCTTTACGTAAGAAAAACAAAGATGTTATTAAACACAGGGATGCTGTTCCAGCAACTGCTGATGCTATTATGTTAGGTATAACTCCTACTTCGCTTTCCACAGAAAGCTGGCTCTCAGCTGCCTCATTCCAGGAAACGACAAGAGTACTTACAGATGCTGCTATTAAAGGCAAAGTTGATTATTTATTTGGATTGAAAGAAAATGTTATTATAGGACAATCAATTCCAGCAGGGACAGGATTGAGGAAATATAGAGATCTGCTTGTCTCCCATGTGGATAGACATATGATGGAATTTGAAGAGGAAGAAGAAACAGGAGAATCTATTTCTGAAGAAATAAGAGAACTGTTCTAAATTATAAAAACTCTTTTCTAACAAAAAGGGTATGAGTTATGCTCATACCCTTTTTTATTGCTCCTCAAAAAAAATCAAGCAGTAAAAAAAATATTTGACATTAAATATATTTTTGCTATTTTTGTGATGTGGGGGGAAGTGGGCTATAGTGGTAGAACTTCCCATTTGAAAAACAAAAGTATATTTTATGTTTCAAGGACACGCAATATGTACACTGGACGCCAAGTCAAGACTTGTTTTACCTTCAAAGTTTCGTAAATATATTAAAACTGAGTCTAATAATAAACTTATTTTGATGAAAGGGATGGATCAGTGTATAATGGCGTTTCCTTCTGACGAATGGGAAAAAAAGGTTAAGGAGGCAGCAAGGAAGTTTAATATATTTAACCCAGTCCAGAGAAACTTCTTGCGTCAGTTGCTCAATGACGTATATGAATGTGAGATTGACGCTCACAACAGAATTTTACTTCCCTCCGAACTCACATCATACGCCGAGATAAAAAAAGAGGTGATTGTTCTCGGAATGATTTATGTACTGGAAATATGGGATCCAGTAGCAAAGAAGAAATATGATGAGTTGCATAGGGATACGTATGAAGATGCTGCTCAGAAAGTATCAGAGATGTTTTTCAGTTTCGGCGATAACGAACAATAAGAGATTTAAATTATATATTAATACTTAACAGTGAATGGTTATCATATACCAGTTCTTTTACATATTGCAGTGGACTATTTAATTAATTCTGCATTTGAAGAACATATAATAGTTGATGGTACAGCAGGTGGAGGGGGGTATTCAGAATTAATATGTGAAAAAACTTCTGATAATAGCCGTATAATTTGTATAGATAGAGATGCTGCAGCAATAGAATATATAACTCAAAGACTTATAAAGTTTGGGAAGAAAGTAATTTTGCAACAGGGAAATTTTGCTGATATAGATAAGATATTATATAAGATGAGTATTGAATCAATAACAGGGTGTGTTTTGGATTTAGGATTGTCTCAGTATCAGATAGAAGCAAAGGCAGGATTTAGCTATCAAAAAGATTCTCCATTAGATATGCGTACGGATGAAAATATTAAGATGACAGCAGAAAAGGTTGTTAATGAATATAGCAGAGAAAAATTGATAGAGATCTTTAAGAACTATGGTGAAATAGCGAATGCTGAGAGGTTGGTGAATGCTATAATACGTGAAAGAAAGAAAAATAAAATAGATACAACACAAAAACTTGTTAAAGCAATAGAAAATGAGTACTCACTGTCTAAACCTAAAATGGTAAAGTTTTTATCGAAAATATTTCAGGCAATTCGAATTGAAGTTAATAGTGAACTTGATAATTTATCTCGTTTTTTATCAGTGATTGAAAAACTTTTATTGCCGGGCGGTAGATTGGTTATAGTTTCATATCATTCTTTGGAGGATCGGTTAGTAAAGAATTTTTTTAAATCAAGAGGGATTAATCAGAAGCAGTATGAAAAAGGTAATAAGGGAAAAGCAGGATTTTTAGTTTTGACTAAGCATCCCATTGTTCCTGATAAAAGGGAGATAGCGCAAAACAGGAAGTCTCGAAGTGCGAAGCTAAGAGCGGCGGAAAAAATATGAAAGAATAGGAATGAAAGCGCAAAGACAAATATCAGTATTTCAGTTTCTAATAAATCTTTTGATTCTTGCGGTTACACTGATATTCTATCTGAACAATATTATTGCAGTAGATCAGCTTATAATTTATAATAATCAATTAAAGAATGAGATTTTGAGATATCAACAGAATAACAATATTCTGGTTATGGAGCGTGATAAGTTATTAAGCTATGAGCGAATAAAGAGTATAGCAATTGAAAAATTCAAGCTAAACTTATATGACCATAGCTTTGATGCTAATTTATTTTTTATAAAGAGAAGTAAGTTAAATCAATGATGTGGGGGGGGCAAAATAGAGAGTTATTTTTTAGACGACGGGTAAATTTCTTCTTACTTGTATTTATAATTATATTTACTGTTATCTTGTTTCGTCTAATCAAGCTTCAGTTGATAGATTCTCAGATGTATCGTTATATTGTGAAGAAGCAAACTCAAGAACGAACAGTGGTTTTACCACCAAGGGGCTTAATTCTTGACAGGTCAATGAATTCACTTGTTACAAACACATATAAGGTATCAGTGAATGCTGACCCAAGCAGAATTAAATCTCGAGAAAATGTTGCTTCTATTTTAGCAAATGTCTTTAATAAGGATAAGGAGTTTTATCTTCAACTTCTCTCTGATAGCACGGGTGGGACAGTTGTTCTTGAAAGGAAGGTTAATTTATTGGATCTGAAAGGACTGGATACTTTAAAAATAGAAGGGCTTTATATTGAGAGAAATCCGTCAAGACTTTATCCATATGGAAGCCTTGCTTCACAGGTTATAGGTGTAACAGATGCAAAAAATGTTGGAGTAATGGGTATTGAACTGACTTATGACAGGGAATTAACAGGTAGGGAAGGATATATGATAATGCAAAAGGACAATAGACAAAATAGAAAGCCCGATATCAATTATCCCCAAAAGGAATCTATAGCCGGGAATAACATAGTCCTTACCATAGATAAAGAGGTTCAGAAGATAGCAGAGGAGGAACTTAAGCAAGGCGTTGTTTCCCAACAAGCCGTACGAGGAAAAGTAATAGTGTTATCCGTAAAGACAGGGGAGATACTGGGTATTGCTTCATATCCAACATTCGATCCAAATGATATTAGGGCAGAGGATACAGTTGCGATGAAGAATCTTGTAATAGGGGAATCTTATGAGCCAGGTTCTACTTTTAAGATAGTTACTGCTGCGGCGTGTATAGAAGAAGGTATTGAGAGTCCTTCCGATGTTGTTTTTGTAGAAAATGGTAAGTACTCAATTGGGGATCTAACGATAAAAGATTCCTACCCTGCTTCTACTCTTACCTTTCAGCAGGTAATAGAAAAGTCCAGTAATATTGGAGTGGCGAAATCTGCCCAGAAAGTTGGGCCTGACCGCTTTTATAAATATGCCAGAGATTTTGGGTTTGGTATTTATACAGGGATAGATATCAGGGGTGAAGACAAAGGTATACTTTTAAAACCTGTAGAATTTACGGGGGGCTCTCTTGAGTTTATGTCAATTGGGTATCAGGTAAAGGTTAATTTGTTACAGCTTGCTACAGCTTATGCGGCAGTTGCAAATAATGGGTTAATGATGAAACCTTTTATTGTAAAGAAAGAAGTTGCTCCTGATGGAAGTGTGGTTAACGAGACGTTTCCTTCATCGGTAAGGCAGGTTATTTCTGAGAAAACAGCCAGAACATTAACGAAGTTTTTTATTGGTGTAGTTGAAAGGGGAACAGGTACTGATGCTAAAATTGATGGGATAACAGTTGCAGGCAAGACCGGAACCACACAAAATTTTGACATTGTAAGCAAAAAATACACAAGCAAATCTCACTTATCTTCTTTTATAGGATACTTTCCAGCTGAAAACCCTTTGATTCTTATTGGTGTAGTTATAGACGACCCTAAATTTGAATATTATGGTGGTAAAGTTGCAGCTCCAGTATTTAAGAAGATAGCGGAAAGAGTAATAGGGTATTATGGCATTACAAATAATTCAAATCAAACTCTGCTTGAATCAAGGGTAGTAAATGTTAGTTCAAAACCCGAAACAGATAAGAGTCAGGATGAAATGGTTTTAATTCCTACTATGATTGATTTAAGAGTGGAGGATGCAATTCAGATTTTGAAGGAAAAATCAATGAAATTTGAGATTCAGAATCTACCAACAAATGAATCTGAATTAAAGAATTATATAATAGAATCACAAGAACCAGCAGGGAATGTTTATGTTAAACGCACAGATAATATTGTAATAAAACTCAAATTAAATAAAATAACAATGAATAGGAACAACTTGATTCAAGTTCCTAACGTAACTTCACTAAGTATTCGGAAAGCAATTAACAAAATAATTTCTGCTGGCTTTAATGTGGAAGTAGTAGGAGGTGGAACAGTAGTAACACAGCTACCAAAAGGGGGCACTTTTCTCAGTGCCGGTTCAAAAGTCGTTTTAATGTGCAAGGAAAATTTATGAGATATTCTTTACTGAAAAGAGATAACTTATTGCAGAGTGACTTCAGAGAGGATTTTGAAGTGAAGGGATTATCCTGTGATTCGCGCAAAGTTTCTGAAGGGTTTATATTTTTTGCGGTCGAAGGGTATAAAGAAGATGGCAATCGCTATATACAGGATGCAATAAACAAAGGTGCCAGAGCTATCATTTCTGGAAAGGATATAAGCAATGATATAAAAGGTAGTTTTCCAAATACAGATTTTGTAACAGTCCCTGATGTAAGAAAATCGATGGCTTTGATTAGCAATTATTTTTACTCTTATCCTTCGGAATCGTTACATTTAATAGGAGTTACAGGTACCAACGGTAAAACAACAATAAGTTATCTTATCCAAAGCATTCTTGAAGAGAGTGGAAGGAAATGTGGTTTGATTGGGACAGTAAATTACTTTACTGGCAAGGAGGAAAAAGAAGCCTCTCTAACAACCCCCGATGCCGTTGATATCAATAAAATGTTAAGGGAATGTGTTGATTATGGACTTCAATATTGTGTGATGGAAGTATCTTCAATTGCATTGGTACTCGATAGGGTATATGGGCAAAGATTCTCTGGTGCAATCTTTACAAACCTGACAAGCGAGCATCTTGATTTGCATCAGAATATGCAAAATTATTTTATGGCTAAGAAAATATTGTTTGATATGATTGATAAAAATGGGATTGTTATTTCTAATAAAGATGATAGTTATGGAGTTGATATCGTTAGAGATACATCTGCGGGCAAGGTTAAGTTCTATTCTATAAATAATAATAGTGATTACCAAGCAATTCATATACGTTATTCAATTGATGGTTTGAGTTTTGAGCTTAATATCGATAATAAAAAAGAAGTCTTTGAAAGTAAACTATCAGGGAAGTTTAATATTTACAATATACTTGCAGCCACAGCTTATTGTTATGAGATAGGAGTTGATTTACATACGATTAGAGACGCAGTCAAAAAATTCAAACCTGTAAGGGGACGGTTCAATAGAATAAAACTTCCAAATGGTGCATTTGCAATTATTGATTATTCTCACACATCTGATTCCCTCAAGAATGCGATTGAATCTGCCAATGAAATAATAGAGACACAGCCTGAAAATTCACGGGGTAGAGTCATTACAATTTTTGGTTGTGGTGGTAATAAAGATCGTACCAAAAGACCGGTTATGGGAAAGTATGCTGTAGAATTATCTGATTATGTTATAATAACTTCTGACAATCCAAGATTTGAAGAACCAATGGCAATTATAAAGGAAATTGAGTCAGGTATAGAAGGTAAAAATAATTATGAAATTGAACCTGATAGGGAAATAGCCATTAAAAAAGGATTAGAAATGTCGCAACCAAATGACTTAATACTTATATGTGGGAAAGGACACGAGACGTATCAGGAAATTAAAGGAGTAAAATATCCATTTGATGATGCGAAGATAGTGGAGAAATATAAAACTGTAACCATAAAATGATAAAGCTTGATGAAATATTGAAGATTGAGGGTATTCAACCAATAAATCTAAATAATTTGGAGCTGCCCTCCATTTTTACAGGTGTAAGTATCGATTCAAGAAGGGTGAAAAAAGGGGAGCTTTTTATTGCTATAAAAGGCGAAAATACCGATGGACACAATTATATATATGAAGCATTTAAGAAAGGATCAATAGGGGCTATTGTTAGTGAAAAGTGGTTCAGTAGCCATAAGATAGTACAAAAAGGCAAGATTTTATTTACTGTAAAAGACACTATCAAGGCATTAGGTGAACTTGCAAAAATTCATCGTAATAATTTTTCTACGCATATTCTTTGTGTTGGTGGTAGTAATGGTAAGACTTCAACAAAGGAGATGATAGCAGCGGTGCTTGGTAAAAAGTTTGTTATTTTAAAGACAGAAGGTAGTAAAAATAACCATATAGGTGTACCATTAACATTATTGCAACTTAAAAAGTCACACCAGTTTTGCATAGTTGAGATAGGTAGCAATCATTTTGGAGAGATTAAATACTTATGCGAGATAATTAATCCAGATTCTGGTCTTGTTACAAATATTGGACGAGAACACCTTGAATTTTTTGGAGATTTAAATGGTGTTATGAAGGAAGAATTTGAGCTTTATGATTATCTGCTCCTGAAAAATGGGTTATGTTTTGCAAACTACGATGATGTTTATATACGGAAGTATTTTCAATATATAAAAACAGAAAAAAAAGTAACCTATGGTCAACGCAAAGGTGTAAACATATTAGGGAAGTTAGTTGAATATACTAAAGATTTTCAGCCTATTATAAAAGTCAATTATGGTGACAAGAATTCAAAGGTAAAAATTAACGGTTTTGGGAAAACAGCACTTAGTAATGGACTAGCTGCAATTGCAACAGGCTTGACTTTTGAAATTAGTATGCGGGATATCAAAGATGCTCTTGCTAAATATAAGCCTGATGCAGATAAGCGAATGGAAGTTATAAAGAAAAATGGAGTTATAATTATTAATGATACGTATAATAGTAACCCTGATTCTGTAAGGATTGGTTTGGAAACTCTAAAAGAATACCACACAAAAGGCAACAAGTTTGTAGTATTAGGTGATATGCTGGAAATGGGTAAGGTAAGTACAAAAGTGCATTACGAAGTAGGCAAACTTGTAAAGGAAATGAAGTTCAAAAACTTTTTTTCTTATGGAGAAGCAATGTATGAAGCATTTCGGGGAGCACGTGGAGTTGAAAACAATTTTTACTTTACAGATAAAGAGGAACTTGCAGAAATTTTAAAAATTTTTCTTCGAAAGGGTGATGTCGTTTATATTAAAGGTTCAAGAGGAATGAAAATGGAAGAGGTAACAAAAAAAATTTTAGAAACAAAATAATTTAAATGCATTAATTGTGTTATACTACTTAGCTGAATTAATAAATGCGAAATTTGCACCGCCCGGATTTGATGTTTTTCGGTTTTTAACATTCCGTTCTGCCGTTGCAACTATAACTTCGCTGTTATTTAGTTTCTGGATAGGCCCTAAAATCTTAAATTTATTAAAAAGGAAACAGATTGGTGAAGCAAAAAAGATTGATGGGCCTACTTTTCACTATTCTAAAGCGGGGACACCAACTATGGGAGGGTTAATTATTCTGTTCTCAGGGTTGGTCCCCGTTTTATTATGGAGTGATTTGAAAAATGTTTACATACAACTGATACTCTTTGCAACTATTACTCTTGGATTACTTGGTTTTCTTGATGATTACCTGAAGGTTGTAAAAAAATATAAAGACGGACTGGTAGCAAAATATAAACTTATAGGTCAGGTATTAGTTGGCATTATAGTGGGTTTGCTTATTTATAACCATTCAACTTTTGAGGGGATTGCAACAATTACAACTATACCTTTCTTTAAGAATTATCAATTTGATTTTTCAATTTTTTATATACCGATAATTATATTTATTATAACAGCAACTTCGAATGCAGTCAATCTTACAGATGGGCTTGATGGTCTGGCAACGGGTACAGTTGGGATTGTGGTTTTCACGCTTGGGATTATAGCATATATAAGTGGAAATATTGAAATAGCCCGATACCTGAACATTATATACTTAAAAGGAAGTGGGGAACTTGTAGTTTTTTGTAGTGCGATTGTAGGAGCAACACTCGGTTTCCTCTGGTACAATTCTCACCCTGCCCAAGTTTTTATGGGTGACACCGGCTCCCTTGCTTTGGGTGGTGCTATTGGAGTTTTGAGTATCCTTGTTAAAAAGGAGTTTTTATTGCCATTATTAGGGGGAATTTTCTTTGCGGAAACAGTTTCAGTTATCATTCAAAGATATTACTTCAAGTACACAAGAATTAAGTATGGTCAGGGGAAGAGAGTATTTCTAATGGCTCCATTGCACCATCATTTTGAAATGAAAGGAATACCGGAAGAAAAAATTGTAATAAGATTTTACATTATAGCAATTCTCTTAGCAATTATGACACTTGCAACCTTTAAAATTAGATGAGAAACGTAAAAGACATAAAAAGACATTCTTATGTAGTGCTTGGCGCAGGTCGTAGTGGGGTAAGTGCTGCTAAGCTCTTAAAGTCAATTGGAGCTGAAGTTTTTCTTAGTGATAACCATAATATCGAAGATTTAAGATATGTTGATATTCAGGAACTTGACGATTTCTCTATAAAATATGAGTTTGGAAGTCATAGTGAAAGGGTGTTTGATTGTGATTACTGGATATTAAGCCCTGGTATTCCTCCCCACTCGGATATTATTAAAGCAGGTACAGAAAAAAAGATAAAATTGATAAGTGAGATTGAACTTGCGTCATGGTTATGCCCGGCAAGAGTTATAGCGATTACAGGTACTAATGGCAAAACTACTACTACGATGTTAATAGAACATATACTTCGTTATTGGACGGATAAGGTTTTTGCCTGCGGAAATGTTGGAGTTGCGTTTTCAGATGTTATTGAAAAACTCGACAAAGAATCGCTTGTTGTTCTTGAAGTAAGCAGTTTTCAGTTGAAGTATATAGAAACGTTTAAGCCTTATATTGCAATACTGACTAATTTTAGTATTGATCATCTTGATTGGCATCAAAGTGTTGAAGATTATTTAAACTCGAAATTAAAAATTAACCTGAATCAAGACAATAATGATTATTTAATATTTAATTATGATGATAGAACTTTCAGGGAAAAGATGGATGAGTTTAAGGGTAATGTGGCTGCATTTTCTTTGAAATATAATCTTCGTGAAGAGGGGATTGTGTGCGGTGGTTATTTGGAAAATAGTTATTTATGGTATTTTGATAAAGTTACACAGAGGGAATTTGATATTATTCGCAGGGAGGAAATTTTTATTAAAGGGACTCATAATTTATATAATTCTCTTGCGGCTATTATTTCCACTAAAATAACAGGAGTAGAAAATGAACTTCTTAGAAATGCGTTGCGTGATTTTAAAGGAGTTGAACACCGTATAGAGTTTGTAAAAGAGATAGGTGGAGTAAAATTCTATAATGATTCTAAGGCTACGAATTATGATTCATTAGCAGTTGCACTTGAATCTTTTGAATCTAATATAATTTTGATAATGGGTGGTAAAAAGGGTGATAATAACTTTCATCTTATTGATGATTTTGTAAAAAAGAAAGTGAAAAAAATCTTTACAATTGGTCAGAGTAGTGACGTCATAGCTGAACATTATGATAATGTTATTAAATGTGATTCTTTGAGGATGGCTGTAAGGGAAGCATACAAATATGCGGTTAGTGGAGATATAGTTTTGTTTTCACCAGGGTACAAGAGTTTTGATATGTTTGAAAATTTTGAACAGCGAGGTAAAGCATTTAAAGTTTTAGTAAACTGTTTAAACGATGGCTCAGGGGTATAAGAAAGACATATGGATTTTAATACCAGTATTAATAATGCTGATTTTCAGTGTAGCTGTAGTTTACAGTGCCAGCAGTGATTATTCGATTTTGAGGTATAAAGATCCAAGCCAGATGTTAAAATCTCATATTATTAAAGTTCTGCTTGCAATAGGATTGATTTTTCTGTTTTCAAAGATTGATTATAGATATTATCGAGGGTTGGGTAAAGGATTAATGATTTTATCTATAATGCTTTTAATATCGGTGTTTATATTTGGGACTACTGTAAAGGGGGTAAACAGGTGGCTTGATATAGGACCTTTCAGCTTTCAACCCTCAGATCTTGCAAAGTACACCTTGATAATCTATTTATCCCATTTACTTGTTAAGAAAAAAGATTATGTACATCAGTTGTATCGAGGTTATTTGCCTATACTGTTTTACATTTTGTTAGTTACGGCGTTTGTTGCTGCCCAACCAAACTTTTCAACGGCTATAATAATATTTGGAAGTTCGCTCTTATTACTTTATGTCGGGAATGTAAAGATAAAGCATATTGCTATTACCATAGTAAGCCTTATTCCGGTTGCTACCGTTTATGTTTTTTCAAAATCATACATATTGGGCAGGTTTGCCAGTTATGCTGAATATGCTTCAGGAGGTGATCCAAAACATCAACTTTCACAGGCAATAATAGGAATAGGAAGCGGTGGAATCTTTGGTTTGGGAAGCGGTAACTCAATTCAGAAACAATACTTTTTACCTGAAGCCTATGGGGATTTCATTTTTGCGATAGTGGGTGAAGAATATGGATTTATAGGAGCTGTTTTGATTTTATTCCTTTTTGCCGTAATACTTGTTAGGGGATATAAGGTAGCTAAAGCAGTTGAAGATGAATTTGGCAAATACCTTGCGTTTGGAATTACAACAATTTTAACATCTTATGCACTGGTAAATATTTCAGTTGCCTGTGGTATTATTCCGACTACAGGAGTCCCCATACCATTTATAAGTTATGGTGGTACAGCGCTGGTATTTAATTCTATTGCAATCGGGATACTAATGAATATTTCTGGTTTTCGAAATGCTGTAAGAAATAATTTAAATAAAGTAAAGGAAACTTTATGAGAATTGTATTTGCAGGTGGTGGTACAGGTGGTCATATATTCCCTGCAATTGCAATTGCAGATGAGATAAAAAAAATGATTTCTGATTCTCAAATATTATTCATTGGAGCGAAAGGGAAACTGGAAGAGAAACTGGTTCCATTGAATAACTATACATTGAAGACACTTGATATATACGGCTTTGATAAATCGAAGATAGCAAAAAATGTATTTCTACCATTTAAATTTGCAAAGGCAGTCAGGCAAAGCAAGGAATTAATTAGAGATTTTAGTACCGATGTCGTGATTGGTACAGGTGGGTTTGCGAGTGCGGCACCTGTTTATGCGGCTTTGAAACTAAAAATTCCTGTTGTAATTCACGAAGGAAATGTTTTCCCGGGTAAGGTTACACGATATTTTGCCAGTAAAGTTACAAGAGTCATTGTAAGTTTTGAAGAAACCTCTCAATATTTAAAATCTAAGGATAATGTGAGCTACTTTTCATATCCTGTTCGTAGCAGTTTGAAAAAGTATCGGAAGCCAGAAGCAAAAAATAAATTCGGGTTTAATGAAAAACAAAAAATAATATTAGTGTTTGGGGGTAGTCAGGGTTCTAAGGTCTTAAATGAGCAAATACTCAAGATTCTCCCTGAATTAGTTGATAGAAAGATAGGGATAATCTGGCAAACAGGAGTAAATGATTATAAACAAGTAGAAGAAGCGATTAAAAATTTTGGAGAGTATGTGTTATTAAATGAATTTATTACCGATATGGGAGCGGCATATTCTGCATCTGATATTGCTATCTGTAGAGCAGGGATAAGCAGTATAATGGAGCTGGCATACCTTGGGGTTCCTGCGATACTGGTTCCTTATCCTTTTAGTGCAAATAATCATCAGGTAAAGAATGCTGAAAATCTTGCTCTTCAAGGGGCTTGTATACATCTACCACAAAATGAAATTGGAAAATTGAAGAATATCATTCTTGATTTGATTGAAAATGATGAGAAAAGGCATAAACTCGGAGAAAATATTAATAAGCTTTCAGATGTAGATGCAGCATCTAAAATTTCGAGGTTTATTATAAACTTAATTCAAAAAAATGGAAACACAACGGGTTTACAAGTATAAGTTAGATTTCTATTATGTCTCGCTTATAGTATATATGTTATTTCTGCTTGTTTACATTTTAATAAACGGTTTCTTGTTTGATAGGCAGTTCAAAGATTTATATTCAGATCCGATTGTTTATGTAAGCTTGATATTCATCATATTCTTTTTGATCTTGCTGATAATTAATGTAATAAGAGCTCGGGAGATAGTATTTGAAGAGACAAAAATACTGATACGAAATAGATTTGGACAGAGGGAGATTATGTTCTCGGAAATAGAAAATTTGAAGTTTTCGAAGGTACGTAGGAAACGTATCAATGGAATTCGCAAAAGTGAAATTTCTCGGGTAAAGATATATCTCACCGGTAGAAAAAGGCCATTAAGAATTAGAGTAAATGTATTCTGGGATGAAAAGAAACTCCTGAATGAATTTCGTCACCTTGTAAAACTTATTTATACAACCAAGACAAATGAGGGAAGAACTTAAAAATATTGAGCATATCCATTTTATTGGAATTGGTGGTATAGGTATGAGCGGTTTAGCTGAGTATCTCACTCTTCAGGGATATAAGATTAGTGGTAGTGAACTTAATTTAAGTAGTATCACAGAACGTTTGGAAAAATTAGGAATAAAAATATTTCAGGGTCACTCAAAGGAAAATATTGGGAAAAATATACAATTAGTTGTATATACTTCTGCTGTAAAAAATGATAATCCGGAACTACAGGAAGCATATCAAAGAAATATGATGGTTGTTAAACGTTCGAAGTTATTAGGATTGATTGTCAACAGAATGAAGACACTTGCCATAAGTGGAACCCACGGGAAAACAACCACCTCTGCTATGCTTGCAAAAGTACTTATCGATTCAGGTTTAGATCCAGATGTTTTTATCGGAGGTTCGGTCAGGTTCCTTAATGATTCTTCTATGAGAGTGGGTTGTGGCGAGATTGCTGTAGTTGAAGCCGATGAATATGACAGAAGTTTTCTTGATCTTGATGCTGATATAATAGTGATAAATAATATAGAGCTTGATCATCCTGATATTTATCAAACAGTAGAAGAAGTGAAGCAAAGTTTCTATGATTTTATAAAAGCTTCCACAAAAGAGCCTGTAGTGATAGCAAATATTGATGATATTAATGTTCTGGAATTGATAAAGGAAGTTCCGTGTAAGCTGGTTACTTATGGCTTTAGTGACAGTTCCGACTACAACATCAGGATAATTGATTCAGAACACTTTCTTATTAATGGAGTAGAAATTGAATTAAGTGTATTTGGTAGACACAATATGTATAATGCAACAGCAGTTTTTGTTGTAGCAAGTCTCCTCAATATCTCAGTAGAAATAATTCGAAATAGTTTAAGAACGTACTCCGGTTTACACAGGAGACTCGAACTGAGATATAGTAATGAGATAAAGATATTTGATGATTATGCACATCATCCGTCTGAAATCCTAGCATCGCTTGTAGCTTTGAAAAATAATTATGATGGGAGAATTGTTACAGTTTTTCAGCCGCACACATATACAAGAACACAAACTTTCTACAAAGAATTTGCAGATGCACTTAGTGAAAGCGATTATGTAATATTGACTCCAGTATACCCTGCAAGAGAAAATAAAATTCCTGGAGTAAGTTCAGAGCTAATTTATGAGGAATTAAAGAATTTAAAAAAGATTCCTGTTACACTTGTAACTACGCTTGATAACTTAATAGGGGAGTTGAAAAGTAAAGTTGGTCCTAAAGACATAGTATTATTTCAGGGAGCTGGTAATATAACAGATTATTGTACGTTGTATCTTAAAGAGTTGACAAATGAGTAAGAGGAAGATAATCATATTATCCATTTTAATAGTTGTCGTAATAGTTGTGACTATCATTATTGCGAATCAATGGAGAAGTAATATTTATTACCACAAAATAACAGTTAAAGGTAATACACAGATATCCAGAGAAGAAGTTTTACTTGCTGCAAATTTAAAAGAGGATACAACAATTAATATTGAGGAGTTGAATTTGATTTTCTTGCAGGATAGAATACTTAAGCACCCTGAGATTAAAAGCGCCAAAGTTTATACCGTGCCCCCAGATGAATTAGTAGTTGAAATCACTGAGAAAAAACCCATTGCTATTTTAAATTTTAATACAGAACTCAAGCTAATTGATGGTGATGGGGAGATTTTTTCTTTTCGGAATTTTGAAAAGTTATATGATTTACCAGTAATCAATGGTGTTAATATAGATAGTATAAAAAATAAAGGGAATGATTTTCTAATTGCAATGATGATAATAAAAATGGCTTTCCAGAGAGGAAAATCGGTCTATAATCAAATAAGTGAAATTAACTTTATGGACACTTTACGTACGGTACTATTTACTAACGATAACACAATTCCTTTTTATTTTCCAAAGTATAATGTGTACATGCAGCCTGATAGCAGTATCATAAATGATATTAAGTTTCGGTTAGCTTTATTTGAAGAATGCCAACAGCAGTTACTGCCGAAGTTTGTTGGAAGAAATGTGGAATATATAGATATACGTTATATGAATAATATATTTATAAAATCAAATTAGTTATAATATGAAACATAAGAAAAATACGGTTTCAGAAGAAATAATAGTTGGACTTGATGTTGGTACCACAAAAATTTGTGTTATTGTAGCGCACTGCAAGGAGGATGGAAGTATAGACATTTTAGGGATTGGCAAAGCTCCATCAACGGGTTTACATCGTGGCATTGTAGTAAATCCAAGTAAAACAGTTGCTTCAATAAAAAAAGCACTTGCAGATGCTACTCTTAATTCAGGTATTGATATTAAGTCTGTTACAGTTGGTATAGCAGGTCATCATATAAGATGTATTCAGACTACTGGTGTGGTTGGTGTTAATAATAAGGAACGGGTAATAACAGATGAAGATATACAACGTCTAATTGATCAAGCAAAGCAAGTTCGTTTATCCAGTGATATGAGAATAATTGATGTTGTTCCACAGGAATATATTATAGATTCAAAAGATGGAATTTTTGAGAATCCCGTTGGTATGTTTGGTGTTAGACTTGAAGCAAAAATGAATATCATTACAGGTTTAGTTTCGTCGATTGATGATTTAACAACTTGTGTATCGAAATGTGGTTTGGAAATTGATGATATAGTACTGGAGCCAATTGCCTCATCATATGCAGTACTTGATGAGAGTGAAAAGAAAATTGGTGTAGCGATGCTTGACATAGGTGGTGGGAGTACTGATATTGCTATTTTTAAAAAGGGTGCATTAAGGTACACTGCAGGGGTTGGAATAGCCGGTAGCTTAGTAACCAATGATATAGTTGAGACACTTGGTATTCCTGAACAAGAAGCCGAAAGGATAAAAAAAGAATTTGGTTATGCAGTAGTATCAGAGATTCTAAACGATGAAGAAATTTTGGTTGAATCAATAAAAGGTAGAGTTCCCAAAAAGACTAAAAAAAGTATACTCGCGAGAATAATACAAGCACGTATGCAAGACATTTTCGAATTATCTGCTATTGAAATAAAGAATTCCCAAATTGCAAATGAATTACATGCTGGAGTTGTAATTACGGGTGGAGGCTCATTAATTCGTGGGACTAAAGAGCTTGCCGAAGACATATTGGGAATGGAGGCTCGTTTAGGAATACCCTCTGGGATATCTGGAGGATTAATCAAAGAAGTGGAAAGTCCAATTTATGCAACAGGGGTTGGACTTGTACTACATAGGGTAAAAAAACTTCGCGAGAAAGGACGGGATGCTTATAATGAAGTTATCAAAAAAGAAAAAGGATTTACTCCACGAAGTATCTTTAAAAAGATTAAAGAATGGTTTGACGAATTATAAAAAAATAATTTAATAATTAATAAAGAAAGGGTATAAAAATGGCAATTCAACTATTACAGGACGAAAAAAATGGAGCACGGATTAAGGTAGTAGGTGTTGGAGGTGGTGGAGGTAACATTGTTACCTCAATGGTGAATAAGGGTATAGAAGGGGTTGAATTTATTATTATTAACACAGATGCTCAGGCTCTTGAACTTAACAAAGCTGACGTAAAAATTGCAATTGGAAAGACCATTACTAAAGGTTTAGGTACAGGAATGAAATACGAAATTGGAAAGAAAGCCGTAGAGGAAAACAGAGATGCAATTGAAAGACATTTACAGGAGAGTGATATGGTTTTTGTGACAGCAGGTATGGGAGGTGGAACAGGTACAGGAGGTGCCCCCGAGGTAGCAAGAATAGCAAGAGCTGTTGGCGCACTTGTTGTAGCAGTGGTAACAAAACCATTTGCAATAGAAGGGGAAAAACGAATGCAACTTGCTGAAGAAGGGATTGAAAAATTGCGTGAAGAAGTTGATAGTCTAATTGTTATTCCAAATGAAAAGATAATGGAATTTGTTGGGAATGACACTTCTAAAAACGAAGCTTTTGATATGGCAAATAGGGTGCTTTACAGTGCTACACGAGGTATCTCTCAAATTATTACCAAACCCGGGACTATCAATGTTGACTTTGAAGATGTGAGGACAATAATGAAAGGTTCAAAGAATGCTATGATAGGAACCGGTATTGCCAGTGGTAAGGATAGAGCTATTCAGGCAGCAAGTGATGCAATACATAATCCGTTGCTTGATGATATGGATATTGCTGGTGCAAAGAATGTGCTTTATAATATAGTTAGTAATGGCAATATACCAATGAAAGACATTGAGGCAATAGGTAAGCTTATCAGAGAGAAAGTTGGTGGGACCCCGAGAATTATTATGGGATTAGTTGATGATGAAGAAATGGGAGAAGATGTGATGGTAACAGTAATTGCAACTGGTTTTGAGTCAAAATCTGAAGGGAAAACTTATGAGGAAACCATTTCTTATGAATATAAAATTACTACCTTACCAGGTGCGGACGAACTTGGTAAGCTTGATACTCCGGCTATTGAAAGACGGTTTGGAAAACATTCTAAAGATAAAATTCCAACCGATTTTAGCGAACCCCCGAGTAAAATAAAAAATAAAACTTCCCTGGAAGATAAAGGTATGATACCGGACGAAGATATTACAAAACCAGCATTCTTGCGAAAACAAATGGATTAAAGAAAAGTGGTATTTTCTCTCTGATTCTATTTTTGGAAGTTTCCAAAAAATGAATCTGCATTTAGCAGGGTAAGGGTAAAGTTTTTATGAGAACTCAGTAGGGTAGTCTTTAGAGAAGCCTTCTCCCTGAAAATTACAGCAGTATAATAAATTAATTCTGTACTTTAAGTGTGCTTACCTATTTAGGTTTAAAATTAAGTCGTATTATAAATCCGATGTAACACAGGTGTTATTGAGTGTGAAAAATATTACCTCATAGACAGAAATATCTATTGTTGCTTTTTAGTATTTGATTTTTGAATTCATAATGTGAATTGAATTCCACAAAGAAAAACATTAAGTTTAATATCAAATAAATATACTGTAATGAAGAAGATATACAGGATACACCTTTTAGTAGTTTTACTATTTTTTCTTGCGACCTCGTTATATCCCCAGTATGGTAATGTTAATTTAGATACAGTTCGTGCTCAGAAGTTTGACCTGGGAAAAATGTGGACGTTTGATACTCCTCCTATTAATTATTTTTCGGAAGTTTATAACTTTACTCCTACACAGGAATGGTTTGACCATGTCAGAATGTCAGCATTAAGGTTTGCAGATTATTGTTCAGCTTCATTTGTATCTGCTGATGGGCTGGTAATGACCAATCATCATTGTGGTAGAGATGCTGTTTCTCAGGTAGAGGGAGAGGGAGAAGATTTGCATAAAAATGGTTTTATTGCACTCAGGTTTGAAGATGAAAGAAAAGTTCCAGATTTGTTTGTTGAGCAATTGGTTCGTATAATGGATGTTACTGATGATGTAAAGGCGGCTTTTGAATCTGGCAGTACGCCTGAGGAAAAAATTTCGTTAAGGCAGAAAAAAATTGATGAACTTGAAAAAAAATATTCTACTGAATCTGGATTAAAATGTGATGTAGTAAGTTTATATAATGGAGGGAAGTACTCACTATACTTTTATAAGAGATATACCGATGTTCGATTGGTTTTTGCTCCGGAGGATCAGATAGGATTTTTTGGAGGTGATCCGGATAATTTTACCTATCCACGTTATAATTTTGATTGTACTTTTTTCCGGGTATATGAAAACGGGAAGCCTTTAAAAACTGACCATTATTTTAAATGGAGCTCGTCTGGAGCAATGATTGGGGAACCGATTTTTGTGGTTGGTAATCCCGGTTCGACAAATAGACTGAATACTATTTCTCAGCTTGAATTTAAAAGGGATATTGAATATCCTGAACAATTGGATTTAATAGAATTTTTCCTTGATTACTTTACTAAAGTAGTGAAAGAAAACCCCGAATTAGAAAAGTTTTATAGTAATCAGATTTTCAGTCTTGCTAATTCACAGAAAGTTTTTAAGGGTATGATAAAGTCTTTAAATGATCCTTACTTAATGGCACGTAAAAAGGACTTTGAAAAAAATTTCCGAAACAATATTGAGACAAATCCTGAATTAAATCTTAAGTATGGTAAAATCTGGGACGAAATTAAAGAAATAAGAAAACAAATTCGTGAGATTTATCCCGTTTATGCCTCTTATAAGATAGATTATTATACTCCAGGGTATTTAAGGTTTGCTGACACATTAGTAAAATTAATGGACAAAGGAGACAAGGTAGATTCAAAGTTATTAAACAAGTATCTCTCCAATATTGAAATTAGTGATAAGTTGCTTGAGTATAAAATAAATTTAATGGAAAAGTATCTGGGCTTTAGTAATCCAGTTGTAAATAAATTTACTAATGGCAAAACAGGAATAGAAGCAGTTAAAGATATTTTATCACGGTCATTTCTTACCAGCAGTTCAGAAGCCCGGGATATATTGGATAAAGGGAAAGAGGAAATTCTAAGTAGGAAAGACCCTTTCATTGAATTTATATTAGATAGCAGAGAAGCACTTTTGCAAACAAAGAAACTCTACGAAAAGCTGATAAAAGAAGAAGAACTTTATGTCCAACAATTAGGTAATGCTATATATGAGGTATATGGCACTTCTATTCCTCCTGATGCAACCTTTACTTTGAGAATTTCTGATGGTGTAATTAAATCATACGAATATAACGGAACAATTGCCCCTCCAAAGACAACATTTTATGGCTTATATGATAGGTTTTATTCGTTTAAGAAAAAATATCCGTGGAATTTACCAGAACGGTGGCTTAATCCTCCTGTTGAATTTAATCTTGAAACCCCATTTAATTTCATTTCTACAAATGATATAACCGGTGGTAATTCTGGTAGTCCTGTTATAAATTCGAAGGCGGAAATTGTAGGTTTAGCTTTTGATGGAAACATAGAAAGTATGCCGGGGGATTTTATCTATCTATCTGAACTTCCAACTACTGTGTGTGTTGATTCACAGGGGCTTATTGAAGGGATACGGGATTTATATAAGTTCAAGCGGTTAAGCGATGAACTTTTGCAAGGAAAAATCGTGAAATAAGGTAAACAAAAAAAAATAAATTAAAAGAGGTTGTTATGTACAAGAAAATTAGCAATTTCACTTTATTACTGATTTTATTCGGTTTTATCTTCTCTAATGTTGGTTTTTCCCAATACGGGGATAATAAAAACACATCTACAAGAGCGTCAAAATATGATCTTGGTAAAATGTGGACTTTTGATTATCCCCCAATTGATTATTTTTCCCAGACCTACAATTTTAAGCCAACTAAGGAATGGTTAGATCATGTCAGAATGTCAGCATTAAGATTTGCAACTTACTGTTCTGCATCTTTTGTTTCTGCTGATGGATTGGTAATGACTAATCACCATTGTGGGAGGGATGCTGTGAGTGAAGTAGAAAAAGAAGGTGAAGATTTACACCGTGATGGGTTTATTGCTTTTAAACTTGAAGATGAACGAAGGGTTGAGAATTTATTTGTTGAGCAATTAATTAACATAATGGATGTTACGGGAGATATTCGTTCTGCGATGTCTGCTGGTGCAACAGAAGAGGAAAAAATTAGCTTACGTGATAAACGTATAAAAGAACTTGAAGAGCAATACACTGATAAACAAAATAAAGTACGGGCACAGGTTGTAACTTTGTTTAATGGTGGGTTATATTCTTTGTATATTTACAAGAGGTATGATGATGTAAGGTTGGTGTTTGCTCCTGAAGATCAGGCGGGATTTTTCGGAGGTGATTATGATAACTTTACCTATCCACGTTATAATCTTGATTGTACCTTTTTCAGGGTTTATGACAATGGCAAGCCTTTGAAAACAGAACACTATTTTAAGTGGAGTCCTAAAGGAGCCGATGTTGACGAACCTATATTTGTAGTAGGTAATCCTGGCAGAACAAGCAGGCTTTTAACAGTTGCCCAGCTTGAATTCAATCGGGATTTTTCCTATCCTGATAGAATGTTTTATATAGATTTTATGGTTGACTACATGACTAAAACGATAAAGGAACACCCTGAAAAAGCAAAAGAGTTAAACAACAGACTTTTTTCATTTACAAATTCACAAAAAGTTTATAAAGGAATTCTTAAAGGGCTTAATGATCCGAAGCTTATAGAACGAAAGAAGGATTTTGAAAACCAATTTAAGGAAGCGGTTTTGAGTAACCTTTCACTCAAGGAAGCATACGGGAATGTATGGGATAAGATAGAAGAGATTAATAAAGAACTTGAGAAAATTTATCCGGAAGTTACCTCTTATTCTTTGATGGGAACGGCAGTTTCAAAGTATATGGTGCTTGCAGATAAAGTAATCTCTTATGCCAGAAAAGGTGAAGCAGTTCCAGATACAGCAATATCAAACTTCTATGGGAAAATTAATCCCGAATATGATGCAAAACTGCTTGAGTATCAGATTCTTTCTATGACAAAAAAAATAGGTGCTGATAATGAAAACCTTCGTATTCTTACCAATAGTTATGCAGGCGAAGATGCCGTCAAGTATGCAATTGAAAATTCTGCTGTTAAATCTTTAGAAACTTCTCTTGAACTCTCAAAGAAGACCCCTGAAGAAATCCTGAATTTAAATGACCCGATTATAAAATTTGTGAATGTAACAAGAGATAGATACAATGAACTATTCCAGCAGTTTTCTTCATTAAGAAAAAAGGAGTCTTACAATAGAGATTTGTTAGGGCAGGCGCTGTATGAAGTTTATGGGACTTCTATTCCTCCCGATGCTACTTTTACATTAAGGATTTCAGATGGAGTTATTAAATCATATCCATACAATGGAACTATTGCTCCACCAAAAACTACCTTTTATGGGATGTATGACAGATATTATTCATTTAATAAAGAATATCCGTTTAATCTCCCACAACGGTGGGTAAATCCTCCTAAAGAGTTTAATCTAAGTGCCCCCTTCAATTTTATTTCGACAAATGATATTATTGGTGGAAATTCCGGTAGTCCTGTAATTAATACAAAAGGAGAAATAATAGGACTTGCATTTGATGGTAACATAGAAAGTCTGGTGGATGAATTTATATACCTTGATGATGTTCCTCATACAGTATCAGTTGATTCAGAAGGAATGATTGAAGCATTGAAAAATATGTATAAGGTAGAAAGATTAGTAAAGGAATTGCGTGCGGGGCGTATAGAGTAAACTGAATTTAATCAGAGAAAATCCCTCATTCATATGAGGGATTTTTTTATACTTTACTATGTTAGTTTTAGTGAGAGCAGTTTTTGAATTATGAAATCAATATTAGAATACTTATCCAAGAAAATTCTGGTTTTCGATGGTGCAACTGGTACTACATTGCAAACCTATGGACTTACTGAGGATGATTTTGGAGGGAAACAATTTGAAGGTTGTAATGAATACCTGTGTAAGAGTAAACCTGAAGTTGTAAAAAAACTTCACAGGTATTTTCTTGAAGCAGGAGCTGATGTTATAGAAACAAATTCTTTTGGTTCTACTTCCATAGTTTTGTCTGAATATGGAATTGCTGAGATGGATTATGAGTTATCAAAACTTGCAGCTTCTCACGCAAAGGAATGTGCTCTGGAGTATTCTACGGCTCAAAAGCCAAGATTTGTAGCTGGTTCCGTCGGACCCACTACTAAATTGCCATCGCTTGGGCATATAAAATTTGATGATATGGCTACAGCATATTATAGACAGATGAGCGGTTTATATGATGGAGGTGTGGATCTATTTTGTATAGAAACCTGTCAGGATCCTCTACAAATAAAAGCAGCTCTTTTTGCTGCATATCAATTATTTGAAGAAAAAAGAGAGAGGGTTCCGATTATCATAAGTGTAACAATTGAAACGATGGGAACGATGTTAATGGGAACTGAAATTGGCGCTGTTTTGACAACTCTTGAACCTTATAGTATAGTTGATATTATCGGGATGAATTGTGCAACGGGTCCCAAAGAAATGGAGGAAAATGTTCGGTTTCTTTCTCATAATTCACCCAAGCCTATTTTTGTTATGCCAAATGCGGGAATTCCTGAAAACGTTGGAGGGAAAGCCTGTTATCATTTAACTCCTGATGAGCTTGAACACTGGATGGAATTATTTGTGAGAGAATTTGGCGTTAATATAATTGGAGGGTGTTGTGGAACGAAGGCTGAACATATTCAGAAACTTGTAGGTATAGCTGAAAAATATACTCCTGTTGAAAGGAAGTTTGAGTTTACACCTTCTGTTTCTTCTCTCTATGTGTCAATGCCTATGACAATCAAGCCACCTCCAATATTGATTGGCGAGCGTTGTAATGCAAATGGTTCCAGACAGTTTCGTCAATTGCTGGAGATTGAGAATTATGATGGAATGGTTAATATGGCTAAGGAACAAATTAAAGAGGGGGCACATATACTTGACGTGTGTGTTGCATTTGTTGGTAGAGATGAAAGCAAAGATATAGAAGAGGTTATTAAACGTTTTAACACGGCGGTAACAATTCCCCTGATGATTGATTCCACAGAACCCAGAGTTATTGAAACGGCTCTTAAATTATATGGTGGTAGAGCAATAATAAATTCAATAAACTTCGAGGAAGGTACTACAAAGGCAGATAAAATCCTTCAACTTGCAAAGAAGTTTGGTGCTGCTGTGGTTTGTCTTTCTATTGATGAAGAAGGTCAGGCATATGAAACAGAAAAAAAGGTTCAGATAGCTAAGAGAATCAGAGACTATGCAGTTAACAAGTTTGGGTTAAGAGAAGAGGATTTAATATTTGATGCTCTCACTTTCCCGCTTGGCTCAGGTCAGGAAGAACTTAGAAAAAGCGCTATTAACACTCTGAATGCTATAAAAAAAATAAAGGAACTAATGCCAAATAGTAAAACAATTCTTGGAATCAGTAACTGTTCTTTCGGCCTTGCTCCTCACATTCGCCATGTCCTGAATTCTGTTTTTCTTCATTATGCAATTGAAGCAGGTCTGGATATGTGTATTGTTCACGCTGGAAAAATTATGCCGTTGTACAAAATAGATGAAAAAGGCAGAGAATTGTGCAGGCAATTGATTTTTGATGAGCGTAAGTTTGAAGAAATTGAAGAATAATAAATAAGCAGTCCAAGTTAAATAAAGTTTATAGTAACCTGAAAAACAGAAATTATAAAAAGGATATATAGATACTTCTATTTATAAATAATTTCATTTTATTGAAATAGAAAGTAATACGAAGCAGAGAGTTTTTTAATACAAGGTGAAAAAATTGCATTACTGAATATGTTTCAGAACAACTGACTTACTCCCTTATAGAGACTTTTTTACTTTTTTTTAAACGTGTTTTTGTTATATTACTTTAAATAATGAAATGAAAAAACTAACACTTCTTATTATTTTCACGGTTTTATTTGGAAGTAAAGTACACCCTCAGATGTTTAATGATTTTGCTATTTTTGGAGGCCCAATGATAGGATGGCATATTCCATCTGTAGATGAGTTGAATCGTGAGTTAGGTAAACTCTCTATTGAGGAATTCCCAAACGCAGGATACCTCACTTTTGGTGGAGGCGGCTATGTAGATCTTCCTGTAATTAAGGGACTGAGGGTTGGTGTTTTTGCTACTGGGTTTAGTGATGAAAAAAATTCTCCTATTCTCCCTGATAAAACGATTAATTCTGCGGTCTTCGGGTTTTCATATACATCCCTTTCAGTTGAATATACTAAAAGATTTCTTAAAAAATTTGAATTCTCAATTGGTAGTACTTTTGGATTAGGGAAAACTAAACTGACCATTGCTCGTATGTCCTCAAAACTTAATTCGTGGAATGGATTTGCTGATACAAGTGATGTGTTCATTGGTGAAAACAAATATAGTGTAAAAAGTTTTATAATTGGTCCTGAATTTGGAGTGGGATTTTATCCTGCTGATTATTTACTTGTAAGGCTTACGGCAGGCTATATTTTAACTGTGCAGGGAGATTGGAAACTTAATGATGCTATTACTGTTACTGGAGTTCCTTCTGGAATTAAGGGACAGGGATTTACTTTTGGATTGAGTATAAATGGGGGATTATTTTTTAATAAGAAATAAACTGAAATTAAGATGAAGAATATACTTGTAACAGGAGGTGCAGGTTTTATCGGGAGTAATTTTATAAGGTATGTTCTTTCAAACTATCACTATTTCATAGTCAACTTTGACAAACTTACTTATGCTGGGAATCTTGAAAATCTTAAAGAAGTTGAAAGTCATCCAAATTATACTTTTGTAAAGGGTGATATTTGTGATTCTCAGAAGGTTGAAGATACTATCAAACATTATAATATAGACACTATTGTAAATTTTGCTGCAGAATCACACGTTGACAGGAGTATTTTAGGTTCACGAGAATTTGTAATGACAAATGTGCTGGGTACTCAGGTTCTTATGGATGTTGCGAGAAATACAAATATAGATAAATTTCTTCAAGTATCAACTGATGAAGTATACGGTTCTCTTCCAGAAGATAACAAAGAGATTAAATTTACAGAAACCACTCCTATCTCTCCTAATAGCCCCTATTCAGCAACTAAGGCAGCAGCAGATTTATTGTGCCGTGCTTATTTTCACACTTATGGATTTCCTGTCTTAATTACACGTTGCTCAAATAACTATGGACCATACCAGTTTCCTGAAAAACTAATCCCTTTAATGATTGCAAAAGCTGTGGATAATGAAAAATTACCTGTTTATGGGGATGGTAAAAATATTCGTGATTGGTTATATGTTGAAGACCATTGCAGTGCACTTTGTGAGGTGTTACATAAAGGTACTTATGGTGAGGTTTATAATATTGGCGGTAACAACGAAAAGCACAACATTGACATAGTTAAATTAATTTTAAAACTTCTCGGTAAATCAGAAGAGCAAATTCAATTTGTAAAAGATCGTCCTGGTCACGATAGGAGGTATGCAATAGATTCCACTAAAATTCAAAAAGAACTGGGATGGTCTCCTAAATATAAATTTGAAAATGCAATCGAATTAACTGTAAAGTGGTATCTTGATAACCAGCAGTGGTGGCGTAAAGTTATGAGTGGAGAGTATCTAAAGTATTATGAACTCAATTACTCAAGTAAATTAAAATAGCCAATTCATATCTCTTAAATTAAACGAAAGGAAAAAAAATGAAACCAGTAAAATGGTTTGTACCACTTTTTATTTTTTTCTTAGCCATTTTAATAAGCGGATGCATTAATTACGAGCAGAAAACAGTTCTCAATTCTGATGGTTCCGGGACAATGAAAATTCATTACTGGGCAAAGAGCAGTAATATAATGGGAGATGAACTAAGTGGGTTTGGATTTACGGAGGACAAAGCTCGTGAAAAATTTTCTTCTCCCAATATACAAGTTGGTGAGGTAAAGGTAGAAGAGAAAAAAGAGGATTCAACAAAACATGTTTATTTAGATTTAAAATTTAAGGACATCAACAAGCTTACTGAAGCTAAAGGATTCTCAAAGATTAAAGCTTCCTGGCAGAAGGGAAAAGAAGGAATGGAGTTTGTGTATACGTTATTAAAAGATACAGCGAACTCCGGTTTTGGAATGAGTGATTATAAACTGATATACGAATTTGAATTTCCTAACGAGATAATTTCAAGTAACGGGAAAATTGATGGTAAAAAGGTCAGCTGGAATAAAACCCTTGCAGACCTCAATAACGATGTTGAACTAAAAGCAGTTATTAAATCCGAAAAGAAATGCGGGATATTCGGTATTGAATTACCAATTGTTATTCTCTTTGGATTAATTTTTATGTATCGTTTGCGTTCCAGAAAAAAATAGTTTAACATTAAAATTAATTAATAAGTAAGTGTGGGGTGAAAATCTTTTTTTACCCCACACTTATTAATTTTAGTATTTAGTGGTTACTTCTTAGGACTTTTAGGAGGTAAATTATCAAAGTCTTAATCACCTGATATGTTATATGGGATAAATTTGATTTGAACAGATAGTAAGACTTTCCGTTTATTAATACTATCACTCTCCCTATTTAGTGGTTTGAAAATAAGAAAGTTATATTATATATTTATTGCTTATTAAAAGAGAAATGCTATGTCAATCAGAGTAGAAAATTTAACTAAGTATTACGGTGAACAACTTGCCCTTGATAACATTTCATTTGAGATTAAGAAGGGAGAAATTGTAGGTTTTCTTGGACCCAATGGGGCAGGGAAAACAACTACACTTAAACTTATTACTACATTTTTAACACCAACCAAAGGTAAAATATTTGTTGATGGAGTAGATGCAGAACAAGATTCTCTTGCAGTTCGTAAGAAGATTGGATATTTGCCCGAGTTAAATCCTTTGTATGCAGATATGAATGTGATTGATTATCTTGAATATGCTGCTAATTTACAATCTGTTCCTAAAGAAAGAGTTCCTGATGCCATTAAGAGAATGGTGAAAGTTTGTGGTCTGGAAGATGTAAGACATAAAGACATCGGAGAACTTTCTAAAGGATACAGGCAACGTGTGGGCTTAGCTCAAGCTATGATTCATAATCCGGATGTCCTCCTGCTGGATGAGCCAACCTCAGGCTTGGATCCTAACCAGATTTTGGAAATTCGGAAATTGATAAAGGATCTTGGGAAAGAAAAAACTTTGATGCTTAGTACCCACATTCTGCAAGAAGTTGAAGCAACCTGTGATAGGATAATAATTATAAACAAAGGCAGAATTGTTGCTGATGGTTCAACAGATGACCTGCAGAAAAAATTTCGGGGTCAACTGGGTATACACCTGATAGTTAAGAAAGACCCAAGATTTGGGAAGGAAAAAATCACTTCTCTTTTAGAATCTGTCAAGAATGTTGAACGATTAAAACTTATTAGAGATGAAGATGCTGTCTGGGTATTTGATATAACTGCTAATAAAGGAATTGATGTAAGAGAAGAAATCTTTCGAACAATAGTAGCAAACAATCTTATTCTTCTTGAACTTCATCAGGAAGAAACCTCACTTGAAGATATATTCAGACAATTAACTTCAAAATCAGGGAAAAATTAAATCATAAGAATATGAATTGGTCAAATGTATTAACAATTTTCAAACGTGAATTCAAGTACAATATATATTCTTCTGTAGCTTATATTATTATTATTGTATTTTTGATTATTACTGCCTGGAGTTTTACAAACTTGCTTTTTCTTTTTAATATTGTTTCCATAAGGTCTATATTTGAGACAAGTATTCCCCAGCTGATATATCCGCCAATTCCTTTACTTCTTACAATTTTTATTCCTGCAATAACGATGAGAACTTTTGCAGAGGAAATGAAATCAGGCTCAATAGAACTTTTGCTAACTAAACCTGTTACAGATACGGAGATAATAATCGGGAAGTTTTTATCAGCGCTTGCGGTAACAATGCTGGCAGTAGCTCCGACACTTTTTTATGTGATAGGTCTATTTTTCCTTGGCACTCCTGATGTGGGTATTATTATAGCAACTTATGTAGGGGTTTTGCTTTTGAGCGGTTTGTATGTTGGCATAGGTTTGCTTGTTTCTTCTTTAACTGAACATCAGGTAATCTCATTTATAGTTACATTTTTAATTTTGTTCTTTTTGTTCTTATTTAATCTTGAGTGGCTACTTAGTAAAATGCCGGCAGCATTGGTTAACATATTTGAATATATTGGTCCTAATTATCACTTTTCAAATATGGCGCGGGGAGTTATTGATACAAAGAATCTAATTTACTTATTAAGTGGTATTACTATTACCTTAATGCTAACACGAGTTTCTCTTGAAAGGAGAAAGTGGTAAAAATTAAAAAATGCAAGAGGAGAAAATGGAAAAGAAAAATGTTAAAAAAGATTTCCTAATTAAAATCGGTTTAGTTATTGCTATATTAATAGTAATAAATGTCATATCCAGTCGGGTATTTACACGGATTGATTTAACAAAAAACCGTTCTTACACACTCTCTCCAATAAGTAAAGAGCTGGTAAGCCAATTGAATGACAAGCTTGTGATAAAATGTTATTTCAGTGAAAATCTACCTCCACCATATAACAGCTTGAGAAAGCAAGTTCAGGATATGTTGAATGATTACCGTTCGTATTCACATGGTAATTTAAATTATGAATTTTTTAATCCAACAGCTGGAGATGAAAACGATGAACTTGTAAAAGAAGCTCAGAAGTTTGGAATTCAGCCTGTGCAGCTTTCGGTTCAGGAAAGTTATAAATCAGAAGTGAAGATGGTATTTCTTGGAATGGCTTTTCTCTATGGGGGTAAGCAGGAAGTATTGCCTTTTGTCCAAAGTGTTGATAATCTGGAATATGATATAACAAGTACCATTAAGAAACTGATAACTGAAAAGAAAAAGAAAATTGGCTTTTTGACCGGACACGATGAATACGATCACACCAAATTTAATGAAATGAACAAGATATTATCTCCTCAGTATGACCTTGTTAAGGTTGATGTAAGCAGATATAATCCTGTCCCATCAGATATAGATGTTTTAATAGTAATGGCACCACGTAGTGCAGTGCCTGAGTCTCATAAATTTATGCTTGACCAGTATATAATGAGAGGTGGAAATATAGCCTGGCTTATAAATAAAGTTATACCGAACTTCCAGCAAAAACTCGTAATAGGCGAACAGGTTAATACAAACCTCGATGATTTATTGGCTAATTATGGTGTGGTTATTGAGAATAACTGTATCAGGGATTTACAAGCTGCTCAAATACAGCGCCAGACGCCCTTTGGGTTCTTTGCTCTTTCGGATTATTACTTTTTCCCTAAAATAACCAGGATTAATAGAGATATTCCTGCTTTCAAAAATGTTCCCTATGTAATACTTACTTTTGTAAGTTCTCTTGATTTAAATGCAGCTGCCAGTAAAGGTATAACTGCTATTCCGCTACTTACAACAAGTGATAGGTCAGGAAAAATTGAAGGTCTATTCTTTCTTGATCCACAACAATTTGATAAGATGACCAAAAGACAGGCAGATACCTTATTTTCTTCCAAGGGGTTTGTTGTCGGAGCAATATATACAGGGAAGTTCAGTAGCTTTTATGCGGGTAAAGATGTGCCTGCTGATACTACAAAGGATGTACCTCCTTATTCAGGACCAAGGCTTGATCAATCTACGAAAGAATCTAAAATGATAGCCATTGGAGATGGTGATTTTATGAACGAAGAGCAAAAAGTAGGAATGGAGAATATAGTATTTTTCACTAATATTGTTGAATATCTTGCAGATGACGTTGGGCTTTCACAAATTAAAGGTAAGCAAGCATCTGAGCCAGCAATAGAATATGTTTCTGATACAGGCAAAAGAATGTTTACTTATATGAGTTATATTGTTCCAGTAGGAATAGTTGTGTTATTTGGCTTTTATAATTGGCACAAGAGAAAGCAAAAAAGAAAAAGATTACAAAACACTTAATTTAAAAAATTGGAACTATGAACAATAAAAAGAGTTATTACATTCTTGGGGGGATTTTAGTAGTTTTAATCATTATTGCTTATCTTGTAACCTCAGAAAGAGGTCCAAAGACTTCAACTGAGAAAATCAAAGAAGAACAATTTTTCAAGGTTGATTCCGCATTAGTGGATAAAGTAGAGTTTGAAAGAAATGGAGTGAAAATAGCGCTTGCTAAAGTAGGACCTGTCTGGCGAGAGATTTACCCAAATGATTATATGGCAAATCAGAATTTTATTTCACAAATGTTGAGCCACCTGAAAAATTATAAACTTTCAAATATTGTCTCTGAAAATCCTGAAATGAAAGATAGATATGGTTTCAACGATACTAATGTTACAAAAATAACAGTGTATCAGACTGGTAATGTAGTAGGTTCGTTTTTAATAGGTAATGCAGCGAGTGGTCCCTCACAGACATTTATAAAGAAACTCAATGATGATAAAATCTATCTTGCTGATAATTTCTTAAGAAATTACTTTGTTAAAGAAAGAATGTTTGACTGGAGGGATTTACAAATTGTAGCACTCCCAAAAGAATCTATTAAATCTATAAGATTTATCCATAATGATGAAGATTTCACGGTAACTTTTGATACAACCGCACAGGCTTTTATTGACAGGGATACAGTTGATAAGGCTCAGGCAGAAGGATTACTTAATCTTTTAAATAATTACAACACCCAATCCTTCAGGGATACTACTCTTGGGAATGATATGAAACCAGATTATAAAGTAATTGTAACTGCTGATAAGGTTTGGGAATTTGAATTCTTTAAAGTTGGTACAGAAGAACGTAACCCGAAATATTTATTGAGAGTATCAGGATTGAAACAAATTTTTGAGGTTGATGAGAATTTTGTAAAGATGCTATATAAGTCGAAAAAAGAACTCCTTCCAAAGAAAGAAAAGTAAGAACCAAATTTCATTTTTTGTTTGTAAAATTTATATTATCTTATAGTATTAGAAAGAAGAAATGTTATCCTTAATAATTTTAGTAGCGGTTAGCTATTTTGTGGGGGCAATCCCTTTTGCCTACATAGTTGGGAAAGTGTTTAAAGGTGTTGATTTACGAACAAAAGGAAGTGGAAATCTCGGTTCAACTAATGCTTTCAGGGTATTGGGTATTCCGTTAGGAATTACCGTTCAGATACTTGATGTGGTAAAAGGCTTTGTTGCTACTAACTTTGTTTCTCATTTGATGTTTGAAACTTTACCGTTTCACAATTATACTCCTTTTGAAGACTTCACTCTTGTTAAAATAATAGCAGGGCTTGCCTGCATTGTTGGACATACTTACAGTGTCTTTGTTGGGTTCAAAGGAGGTAAGGGGATTAACCCTGCAATGGGTATGTTGATTTCTTTAACCCCACTTGACGTTCTAATAACCGCAGGATTTTTTATACTTGTTTTATTATCATCCGGCTATGTTTCACTTGGTTCAATCATAGCATCGATAATTTTCCCGATGACGCTTTTTGTAAGAGAAAATATTTTTAGAGTTGAAATAGATGGATATCATACATTGATATATTTCAGTATTGCAATGTCCTTATTTCTTATCTATAACCACAGATCCAATATCAAAAGACTGCTCACAGGCAGGGAGCACCGTTTTGAAAGTTTGTGGGTGATTCGAATTCTCAATATTAAAGCCCCCTTTAAGTACAAACAGTAATTACAATGAAAATAGCAGTATTAGGTGCCGGTGGTTGGGGTACCACCCTTGCAATTTTGCTTTACAGGAATGGACATTCTGTAACTCTATGGGAATACAATTCTGAATACGCAGAAACATTGCGAGAGTATAGAGAAAACTTTTATTATTTACCCAAAGTTACGATACCGTCCAGGGTAAAAATTACAAGTGACTTACTACAAGCCGTACACAATCGAGATATTCTATTAATTACAACCCCGACTCAATATATCAGGAATAATTTAAGACCACTTACTGGCTATTTATTAAAGAATGAAGTTGTTGTTAGTGCTTCAAAGGGGATTGAGAATGATACATTAATGTTTGTGTCAGAAATAATAACTGATATTTTTAAATTTGCGGGCAAACCCCGAATTGTAAGTTTATCCGGTCCATCTCATGCAGAAGAAGTATCGAGAAAAGTTCCAACTGCAGTTGTCAGTGCATCAGTCAACAGTTACGATGCTAAGTTAGTTCAGAAAGTATTTTCAAATAATTATTTTCGTGTTTATACGAATTCTGATATAAAAGGGACAGAGATAGGAGGTGCGTTAAAAAATGTAATAGCAATTGCAGCGGGGATATCAGATGGGGCTGGATTTGGTGATAATACCAAAGCAGCAATAATGACACGAGGTATAAATGAGATAATGAGATTAGGGATTAAGTTGAAAGCGCAACGGGAAACTTTTTTTGGACTTTCAGGAATAGGGGATTTAATAGTAACCTGTTCATCCAAACATTCACGTAATAGATATGTTGGGGAACAGTTAGGAATGGGAAAAAAGCTTTCAAGTATATTAGCAGAGATGAAGATGGTTGCAGAGGGAGTAGCAACAACAAAGTCTGCAAGGGATCTTGCATTTAGGGAGGGGGTTGATATGCCTATAGTTGAGCAAGTATATGATATTCTATTTAAGGATAAGAATCCTCACTATGCAACTACGATATTAATGACACGGGAGTTGAAAGATGAATACGATGAGAAAAAAAATAAATAAATACATTGACAAGATAAAAGAAACTTATTATATTTGTAATTCCTGCAGATAAAGAGAAAGCAGGGTTGTTCTTTATCATAAGAAGAGCCAACAGTAAAGATAATATGATTTTAAGTGTGCAAAGATGACTTAGTTAAGCGATCGGTAGAAATCAGGATTTTTTACTACGGAGAGTTTGATCCTGGCTCAGGACGAACGCTGGCGGCGTGCTTAATACATGCAAGTCAACTTGCCTCATAGTAGCAATATTATGAGGAGGGTGGCGCACGGGTGAGTAACACGTAGGTAATCTACCTTCAGGACTGGGATAATGTCGAGAAATCGGCACTAATACCAGATGATGCAGCGGCTCCGCATGGAGACAGTTGTTAAAGCTTCGGCGCCTGAAGATGAGCCTGCGGTCCATTAGGTAGTTGGTAGGGTAAAGGCCTACCAAGCCAACGATGGATAGCTGGTCTGAGAGGATGATCAGCCACACTGGAACTGAGACACGGTCCAGACTCCTACGGGAGGCAGCAGTAAGGAATATTGGTCAATGGCCGAAAGGCTGAACCAGCAACGCCGCGTGGAGGATGAAGGGCTTTTGCTTGTAAACTCCTTTCGGAGAGGATAAATACTCTGGTACGCCAGAGTATGCTATAACTCTCGGAAGAAGCCCCGGCTAACTACGTGCCAGCAGCCGCGGTAATACGTAGGGGGCAAGCGT
>JBNAVJ010000006.1:33265-125473 GCA_049700455.1 Ignavibacteria bacterium | reverse complement strand
TGCGAGGTTTCTTACTTTCTGTTTGACCCATCTTGATTGGTGTTTGATTAGATAAGGTATGTTAAATTATTAAAAAATTAGAATTGTAAAAAGATAAAAAAACGGTACCAAAGAAGAAAAGGTCTTTATTTTAAACAGGCGAAAATGGGAGACTCTTCAAAATTTTACGAACTGTAATATACACATCATCTGGTTTTATTTTATCCATACAAATTGGATTGTTACATCCAAAATCATGACCTATGAAAAGACAGGGGCTACAATAAATATCACTTTTAATTACAACAGCATTCGGATCGTAAGCACCCCAAATATCAGGATTATTAGGACCGTGTAAACCTATTGTTTTTGTCCCTACGCTTGCGGCAAGATGAAGAATGCCTGTATTACCACATATCATTAAATTAGACTTTTTAATAATAGCCATATCCTGATCAAAAGAAAACTTGCCTGCTATATTAATTACATTTTTCCCAATGCCTTTAGCAATTATTTCCCCTTTAGGAAAATCCTTTTTTATTCCGGTTATAATGATAAATATCTTATCACTATAATTTACAAGTGATTTTCCTAATTCAATAAAATATTCAGGTTTCCATTCGCGTGCAAAATTATTTGCTCCTACACTGGGTTGAAAACAAATTACATACTTACCCTGCAATTTATTTTCATTCCAGAATTTCTCAGCAAATACAAGGTGTTCTTCATTCAAATCGTATTCAAGAACTTTGTCGGATTCTTCTGCTGTGATACCAATAAATTCAAGAAGTGCAAAAAAACTATCAATTGCATGACGATCCCGACTGAATTCGGTAGTTGAGTCAAAATAAATGTGTTTAAACTGTTTCTTTGTACGAAAACCAATAGTATATCGTTTCTTGAAAAAGATACAGAGGATTGGATCTATTCTCGACCATTGTTCAGCGTCTATAATAATATCATACTCAGTATCTCTAACCTCGTGTATATATTTAATTAATTCAAATGGTCTGGTAAGAAAATTATAAATATTGTAATTTATAATTCTATCAACATACTTGATCCTTTTTACCATATCATAATCAATGTCAGTACAGGCAAAGGTAATGGTAACGCCGGGATAGGTTTTCTTTAAAAGTCTAAGCATTGGTATCATTATGAGAACATCTCCAATTGCAGCAAACTTAACCAACAAAATATTTTGGATGTTACCTGTTGGAATAGTGCGTTTTCTTTTAAAAAACAGAGTAAGAATAAAAAGCACGATAATACCGATGTATCTATCTAACCAGCGATATAAAGCCTTGCGTTCCAAAAAAAATGAATAATTAAAGATTTGATAAAATACCAAAGAATATTTATATTATCAATTATAATAACATCAAAATGAAACCACACTATACCGAGTTAATAGAAGAGGCAATTAAATTTACCGAACGAGCTTATTCCCCATATTCACATCTCAAAATTGGCGCGGCAGTTTTAACATCTGATAACAAAATTTATGGGGGATGCAATCTTGAATGTGCTTCATTTTCACTTACACTCTGCGGGGAAAGAGTTGCAGCAGTGAAAGCTCTTTCTGAAGGCAAGAAAAAAATCAAAGCTGTTGCAATAGCAACACAAAATAAAAAATTCGCTTTCCCTTGTGGAGCCTGTTTACAGTTCCTCTCTGAATTTGCAATGCCGGAAACTGAAATTATTCTTGTTCAATCTAAGAATAAATACAAAATAGTCTCTTTAAAATCACTTTTGCCAAAAGCTTTTTCTTTTTAATTTTGAATACTATGAATGAAAATCTTCAAATCAGAACCTTCAAAAGAACTGGCCACATTGAGGTCATTTGCGGAAGTATGTTCTCCGGTAAGACGGAAGAACTCATTAGACGGATTCGCCGAGCTGAAATAGCAAAGCAACGCGTTAAAGTATTCAAACCTAAATTAGACAATCGTTATAGTGAATTTGCTATTGTTTCACATAATGAACAATCTTTTCCATCTGAAGTAATCGAAAAAGCAGAAGAAATACTCGAAAAGAGCTTCGATGCTGAAGTAATTGGTATTGACGAAGCACAATTTTTTGATAACGATCTGGTAGATGTATGCCAAAAATTAGCTGATAATGGAAAACGCGTTATAGTTGCGGGATTAGATCAGGATTATAGAGCTCAACCTTTTGAACCAATACCACAATTGCTTGCTATTGCTGAATATATTACCAAAACACTTGCGGTTTGTACCATCTGTGGAGCTCCAGCTAATAGAACACAACGTATTTCTGACACCAAAGACCGTGTTGTAGTTGGTGGCGAAAATATCTATGAAGCAAGATGCAGGCTTCATCATTACATTAAAGAATAAACTTCCTTAAAATATGAACAAAAAACTTTTTGCATTATCCATTTTAATTCTGGTAATAGTTGTGTCTTATTCCTGTAAAAAAGAATCCAATAAAAAAGTAACAACAGAAAAACTAAAAGTAGGACTTGTCTTCGACGTGGGAGGAAGAGGCGACAAATCTTTTAACGATGCTGCATATTCAGGACTTGACAGCGCAAAAAAAGTGCTCGGGATAGAATATGAACTTGTCGAGCCTATGGGGGTTTCTGATCGCGAGGCTGCTCTAAGGAATCTAACTACAAAAAAAGATGTAGCTTTGATATTTGGGGTTGGTTTTATGTTCACAGATGATATTACTAAACTTGCACTTGAATTTCCGGAAAAGAAGTTTGCCTGTATCGACTACACTATTACACCGGACACTAAAATTCCAGATAACCTCAGCGCCATCCGGTTTAATGAAGAAGAAGGAAGCTTTTTAGTAGGAGCTATTGCAGGACTTGTAACAAAAACTAATATTGTTGGTTTTCTTGGAGGAATGGAATCTCCACTTATCAAAAAATTCGAGACAGGATTTGAAAAGGGAGTTCATTATGTTAATCCAGAATGTAAGGTTCTCAAGGCATACGTAAGTGCTACTGACGAAGGCTTTGCAAACGTTGGAAAAGGAAAAGAAATTGCTCTGACACTCTATGGTAATGGTGCTGACATTATCTATCATGCTGCTGGACGCTCGGGAGTAGGACTCTTTGATGCCGCAAGACAACTTAAGAAACTCGCAATAGGTGTTGACCAGGATCAATACAATGAAGCTCCTGGCTTCGTATTAACAAGTATGACTAAACAGGTTAAAGAAGCTGTTTTTAATACAATAAAAAATATGCTGGACGGAAAATTCATCGGTGGAATTAAAACTTTTGGACTCAAGGAAAATGGCGTCGATTATGTATATAATGACTTAAACAAAAATCTCATCTCAGAAGAAGTAAGGCGTAAAGTAGAACAAATCAGAGAGAAAATTATCAGAAACGAAATATCAATTCTAAATAAAAATTAATCCTTTAGAAGATTCAGCTTTTACTACAAAAATTAATTCAATATTCTGAAAAGATATTAATATTGTAAATTTAATAATTAAAAAAGATTATTTTATTTTCTCACTACGGAATCTGAAAATTTTTCGATTGAATCTATTAATATTCTACTCTTTACAGGTTTAACTCCCTCAAGGTAATCTATTGTTAACCAAACTTAGACTGCACTATAATTGGACATTTTAATCAATTGATATTAATAACTTCATAGGAAGAAAGTAGAATAGAGTAATAACTTTATTACTGGATTGATATTCTTATATTTAGCCCCCCTTCGTTTGAGGTCCGGGGAACAGTATTATAAGTTTGTTGTGTTGGTTCAGTTCGGATATATTTATAAAATACCTGCATCTGGACACGTGCACTAAGAGAATATTGAATAGATGGATTAAATGTAAATATGGATTGTCCATTCCCTGGTAATGGTCGTGGTTGAGGCACACCAGGTTCATACCTATAATCCAGTGGATCATTTGAGTTCTTTGAAACAGTTAAAGAGAAGGCTATATCATTCTGCAAAGACAGACCAAACAAAGGAATCTCAAAGCCGGATTTCTGATAGCTTGCATTCAAACTCCAATCATTTGTATTTGTAACTTGAATCAAATTACTTGTTGGAACAAGAGTATTTGTAACTGATTTATTTATACGAAACTGAGCACTTAAACTTCCCCCTGCAAGAGGTTTAAATGTAATGTTAAGTCCTATGAGAGGATTAAAGGATTGTGTTACACTTTGCCTTGAAGGTAACTCAATGTTTCTTGGATCAAGAGCAGTAGCTTCAGCATATTCAGCAGTAAAACTGTTTTCTACCGTAACAGTACTGGCAAATTCTGCAAACAAAGGGAACTTTTCCAATCCTGATATCGTCATAGTCCAATTAGGGAATGGAATAGCTCCTATCTCTTTCTTAAATTTATCAGCAAAAGTAGTTGCATTTGTCACAGGGTCTTCCAATACTTCATAACTTAACTTTTCAACTTTACCCGCGAAAAACATCGAATAGGAAAAAGTTTTTGCACTTGATTTATTTGTTGGATTAGTAAGAGTCCCATCGCTATTCGATATATAAGAAGTAGCATTGTTGAATCCCCAGCCTCGCTTAAACGAGAGATTCATCCTGATACTACTCGGAATTATAGGAGCAATGCTTGCTGTCAGATTCAGGTTATTGTTCTGGTTGAAAACATCTGTTAAGGTTAAGTTTCCAATTCTTTTACCGGGATACATAGAGAGACCTAACTGATAGCCACGCGAAGGTCCAAGTTCTTCTTTTGTTCCAATGCTCCACCAGAAATTCCCAAATCCTGGTCTTCCTTCTACGCCTGGATTGGTTACATTATTTGTCTGGTTATATGTAACATTAACGGCATCAGGGATAAAGGTAGCCAGCAAGTTCAAAAGATCTGCAATGCTTGTTTTATTATCATCATCCTGAAGTTTTACTGAATATCTTCTGTTCCCTTGAGCCAGTTTTTTAGGACCATTCCCATCCGGCGCATTGGATTTTTTGAAAAGATTTAATATTTCAGCTATTTTTAAATTTATATTAGTGGTAATCGTATTAGCATAGCCTACATTGTATCCAATGTTAGCAGTCGTGTTAGGATTAGACCAACCATAGGTAACATTATAGCTACCGGTAAGGTCAAGGTATTTATTCAAAAAAGGAAGATTAATTTTGGGGTTAAAAGTTGTTGTTTGCGTGTAGTCAAGGTCTCTACCGTAATTAATAATGCCTTCATTAAAAAATATATCTTTTAGGATTTCACTTTCTGGTCTTTGAGTTCTACTGCTATCGTTGTATGTTTCAAGTACCGATAAATCACTTCCTATTCTAACGCTATAATTACCAGTCAAATCTACAATCCAGTTTTCGATAAACTTCCAATTAAAACTAAAGCCACGATTAGCTCTAAATTGACGTGCAATAGGATCTTCGTATAACAGTCGTCTTTGTTTGGATTCAGTTCTGGTTCGGTTGAAATCAGTCGTTGCAGAAAAAGTGTTGGAAAAAAACGGAGTTGCTCCTATAAATGGAAAGAAAAAGTAAAGCTTTGCATCTTTATACTCATCACCTAAATTTATATACTTATTTATATTCAGATGGAATTGGTCAGCCAGTCCGAAATCAGTGTTAAAATTCAAGCTCCCTGTATAAGCAAACTCAAACTTGTTCTGGTAGGTAAAATCTCTTGAATTAGAAAACATTCCATTGAAATTAATACTAAAACCGTTCAGGATTGTTTGGACAAAATAATTCTTCCAGGGGAATTTAAAAGCTAATCCCTGGATAGAAAATTCATTTCTGACTGACAAAGTTTGTACTTCTTTACGGATATTTTCACTGGCTTGCTGTGCAAGATTCAGGTCCCCAGTAAGAGCAAGAACCTGCTTATATTTTTCATTAGCAGCTTTATCCATATCAATATCAGAACCCGGGTAATACTTAGGGTTAATAATTGATTCACCATGTCTGAATGAAATTGGCAATGAAAGAAAGTCTTTCCAATCATCTGAGATCCAATCAGCAAGCGCATTGTTTATTACTTTATGAAGGTTGAGAGTTATTCCAAAATCCCAGTTAATCCCCGTATTTCGAGAACCTACCCTTGTATCAAGTGAATGAAAATTAGGGTCAACTTTTGAAATGTTCATTGTAAAGTCGCCAAGGTCAGCAAATTTAATTCTGCTATTCATATTAAATGCATACCCATTGTCATCATTCACTTTGAGGACACGTATCTCGTTAAACCAAACACTACCTGATATAGAAGCGTTCAGCCCAGAACGATTTTTTTCAACCCCAAGAACAATCTGGCGCACAGCATTTAGTGCCGGGTTCCCTTTAATTCTGTAATAGGACCCCGGTGGACCATTTGGTACTTTCATATCCACAATCTGGTTTACAGAATCTCTTGAGATTTTTAATGCAGTTAAGTCTGCAAAATTAATTGTTACTTCGTTTAGAGGATTCCACGGTTGTCCAGGTCTAACATCAGGATGAATGGGAGCACGGTATTCATAATAATTATTAGAATCAGCTCCAAACCTGATAATCATTGTAGCATCATAGATTTTATCATTAACATAGTTAAAACTTGGGTCTCCATTAACAAATAGTTTTAGTGTTTTATAATTAAACAAATCAATGGTTTGATTAATGTAGTCCTTCACAGCTATTTTTACCTGACCATTTGTAAGGTTCTTAACCTCAAGGGATAAAGATTGCTCGTTGGATTTTGTGTTAACGCCGGTAGTGTTTCTGATTGTTTGTCTCAAAACATCACCCGGCACCGGACTTTGATAAATTTGCGAATTTTCTTCAATACTTACTACAGAGATATTATAAGTAGTATCATTCTTATCAGGCTTTATCCATTGATTGCCAACAAGATTAAAATCAATAAGGGCAATTTGAATTCTCCCATTAACTCCTTTGAACCAAACACGTGCATATTCAATCCTTGTTAGAGTAGCATTATTTATCTTCTTAGTAAATTCAGACAGTGGGATTCTATATTGATACCAGCCACTATTTGGTGCCCCACGTCCGGAAATTCGCTTATTATTTGTTGTATCTAAATTTACTTCATATTCAAAGTATGCATTGTAAGTATCAAGTGTTCCGTTTCGATTCAAATCTTCTGTATCGGGTCTGTTACCGCCTTCAAATTGTCTGTTGTTTTCAGTTCCATTGATAACATTATAATCAATTACCTGGTTAGGGCTATTATCATCAAGTGCCGGATCGGGAAAATCATTTAGAGTAAAGTTTGTACCATTTCTGGCATTTAATGTATCCAGCTCCTGTATGTTAATAAGACCGTCCAGACCTATATCTTCATCAACTTCAAGAATACCGTTTCTGTTTTTGTCCTCCGTATCCAGAATCCCATTCGGGATAGCATCTTCTGAAATAGAACCCAGGTCTATAATTATTTTCCCATTGCTTAATGAAATACCTGAATCAGCTACAACTTTCATATTAAATTCAATGTAATTAATGTTTTCATTTAACATATCAATTGTCGTAGAATTCAGGTATCTCATCACACCGTTCCAGTTAGTAAACTTATTGGTAGTATCAAAATGAACAACATTGTAATTATAAGTTCCTCGTTCTCGTGGGTCAAAAACAAGATACATTGGAGTCAACCTATCCTGTCCTGGCTGAACATCTCTGGCTGGATAAACACTTCTAACATCAACATCATTGGGAACATTGAACCATTTCAACCTCCCTCTCTTAGCCTGCTTGATAGCATCATTAGAACCAATACTGCTATCAACAGGGACAGAAGATATAGTCCAATTACTAAAATTAGTCCCAAGAGAAATAATCTTTTTTGCTCCCTCCATATCATCTATGTACGCAACAGCTTCGTTATTATCCTGAGGGATGCGACTTTTCATTGTATTTGGATCTGGTACAAGATATGCAAATTCCCCTTTAAGCGAAATTGATGATTCTTCCTTTGTATTGTATCCAGGTAATTTGTTAACGAGATTTGTTAGAAACTTTGGTCTAAATTCTGTTTGTAAATCAAGACCAAACATTGAATTATTAGTTGGTTCTTCACCTATTCTTACTTTATCGTTTAGTGTCTCCTGTCGCAGATTAACAAAAGTGAATCCAAGATTAGTTTTGTCATTGATTTTATAGTCCCCCCTTAATCCTATTACAGTTTTTGAAGCAAGGGTAAACAAATCATTGGTCTCATAAGTTATACGAAGTTTGTTTGATGTAAGAGCAGAAGCATTTCTGATAACAACTATACCAGTCGAATAGTCAACTGAGTAATCTACATTCTCAATTAAAGGAGTCTGATCAAGGTAAATTTTCACGCTTCCTTGCACTACATTAAAACCAAGATTAATAGTATTGCTAATTCCTGCTTCCCCTTTTGCACTACCTTTAATAACATACTTATTAGCAGCCGAAGCATTCTGAGCAAGGTTCTTTGACTGGGTATATATTTCTTTAAAGATAAAAGTCGAATCTCCTCCGACAGCAGCAATATTATCCCAGAAAGGCCTCAGAACAGGGAAAATAATATCTCCAGTCTCAACATTTATTGTCCTTCCAGGCAAATAGTCAAACTGATTGTCTGGAGGCCCCTGTAAAGAAGTCCCCTGATATCTATCAAGATAGGTAATCTGCGAGAGAGTAGAATTTACCCCTGGTATTGGAGCATTGGGAACAAAAACATTGCCATCATTGTACATCACATCAAGTTTAAATCCATCTTGAATAATTTTGGAGACAGGCAATCTGTATATATTTTTCATTTTAAGTTCCCACGCAACAGGTGTATTTTGCGGATCAGGATTATCACACTTTATAAGTTTTAATATCAAAGTATCACTACCAGTTGATTCTGTACTACCTTTACCATACTTCTTCCCATCCTGTGTGGTGTATGCCACTGCAATATTCAGGTTCTGCACATCAAACTTGAAACTAATAAATCCAGCATATTCATTAATAGAGTATTCATTCGGACTTAGTTTCCTGAAAAATCCAAAGAATCTCACACCAGGAATCAAAGATGTTTTAATTGAATCACGAGGGTAACCATTAGGGGGTCTTTCATAAAGCTGAACATACGCTACTGCCAGACGTTTTTGACTTTCAAAATAATCACATTGAACCCAAACCTCAAAATCATTATTGGTTGAAAGAACTCTATTATTATAAACCTGTTGAGAGTAAGTATTAGTAGTTGAATTAAAGACCTCGAGGAAACTACTTTTGTAAAGTGTGTCAAGAAAATAATGATTGTCAGAATAATTCCAAACATTTATTTGAAACTCCTGTTGTTGTGCAGTTCCAGTATAGGTCTGAGTTTCCTGTTTACTTTTTTTCTGTGAAACAACAGCAGTCAAATTAAGTGGACCTAATTTAAACTCGCTTCTAACACCAAAGAGTGCCTGAGTGGACTGAATTAAAGTGGATTTTGTATCAAGCGATACATTACCAGCCTCTATTTTCTGAATAACTTCATCAGCATAACCAGAATATTTTATCTTCAGTTGATTTTCAAAGTCAAAGACACGTTGAGTGTTCCAGTCTGCATCAACCGAAAGTTTATCACCAACAGTCCCTTTTGCAGTAACCTGAATCTCCTGTTTGAAATTGATATTATTCTGTGAATTCGTAAGTAAAGACGCTATTTGTTGATCGCTTTTAACATTCTGATATGATGCAGTAATATCAACGGCACCGTTTATTCTCAGGTTAAATGTTGGGGGTCCAAAAATAGTTTCACTCTTAAAAGGCAGTGGGATGGATATATCAGTAAATTTTTCAAACAACCTGGTCAGGTCGTCCGTAACATTGCCCTTAAATCTTTCCTGAACAATAGCTACAAAATTACGTTTTACCCCTTCATAATTATTTTCTTCAAGATATTTATTCAAGGGCAAAACCAGAGGCGCTTTGATATCTTCTCCTTGAAACGTTTCCCGAACAATAACATTATTAAGTGAATCAAAGTTTATTTTCTTTACGATATAAGAGGAGTTCCCAAGCAGTAATGGATAACTCTTCTCTCTGATTCGAGTCCCGTATGAATATTCAGGAACATAAGTGAAATACTTTATTCTTGCAGTTGAATCAACAGGGGGTAATTTGGTTGTATCAAGCGCATATTGGGTCGTATCAACAAAACCAAACTTACTTGTATCTGAAGGAGTATAAGTGTAGCCTTTATATTTATCTATATCTCTTCTACCCTGCGAGTAGACAATATCAACAGAAAAAATACTAAATACAAACAAAAGAACTAAAAAATACCTTCCCCTGTTTATAATCCAGTATTTAATGGTATTTGGACTATATCGAATCAAGCAATTTTATATAAAACAATACAGACTTTTTCTATAGGCAATATCTTTAATTTAATAAAAATTTCACTTATATTTGTTTTAGCTTATGAAAATATATCAAACCAAATACGCCTATTTGAAGTCATCTTTACTCGCTATAATTACGTTCTAATTAATTTCAATAATAAATATTACTATTTTTATAATCAATGATTAAGAAAGCAATCATTTTTTTCGGTTTGTCCTGGCTTTGTGCCTTAACTTACTCCAATGTAATAGCACAATTTGAACCATACCCAGAATTGGAATGGTATACAATTGAAACTGAGAACTTTTACATCCACTACCATAAAGGGACAGAAAGAACAGCCCAAACAGTAGCTAAAATTGCAGAAGAGGTATATGGTCCCATAAGTTCACTTTACAACCATAAACTCAAAGAAAAAGCAAATTTCATTGTGAGCGATGTTTCTGATATAGCAAACGGAGCAACTGATTTTTACGGTAACAGAATTGAAATTTTTGCTTCCGCACTTGATTTTGATTTAAGAGGTACTCACAATTGGCTCAGAAACGTAGTAACCCATGAGTTTACTCATCTGATTCAGATACAATCAGCAATGAAAACAAGCCAGAATCTTCCTGCAATCTACCTTCAGTGGCTCAACTACGAAAAGGAACGCAGACCTGATGTGTTATATGGATACCCAAATGCAATAGTTTCTTATCCTATATCGGGGTTTGGTGTCCCCGCCTGGTTTGCAGAAGGAACTGCACAATATCAGAGACAACAGCTTGGCTATGATTACTGGGATGCCCATCGTGATATGATTTTAAGAGCCTATGCAATAGATAACAAAATGCTCTCCTGGGAAGAAATGGGCCAATTTTCATCTATAACAAGTTTGAAAGCTGAATCTATCTATAACTCGGGATTTGCACTGGTTCAGTATATTGCAGCAAAATATGGAGAAGATAAACTTCGCAACATCTCACATCATCTTGGCGAACTAACAAATTTCAGTGTTGATAGAGCAATCAAACAATCAATCGGGAAATCAGGAATTGACCTCTATAATGAATGGAAAACATTTTTACAAAACGATTACAAAAAACGACTGTCCTTAGTGGAAAATTCAAAGATAGAAGGTAAAATTATAGCGACTACTGGATTTGCTAATTATTATCCTCATTTCTCTCCAGATGCCAAAAAAATTGCTTATCTTTCCAATAAGAATTTTGACTATTCTACTACAAGTCTTTTCGTTTATGATTTAGCAACTAAGAAAGAAGAAATTATTGCCGCTCCAGTTTCAACGAATTTTAGTTGGTCGCCCGATGGTGAAAAAATAGTTTACGCCAAGCGTAACACCCCACCAACAATTGAAGGCGTAACAATTTTTGATTTGTATGAATATTCTTTTAAGACCAAAAAAGAACGTAGACTTACAGAAGGCTTACGAGCTTACTCCCCTGCTTATTCAAACGATGGGACAAAAATTTGCTTTGTTGTAAATAAGGGTGGGACACTGAATTTATATATTTCAAATAACGATGGTTCTAATATCAGGGAAATTACAAATTTTTCCAGGGGCGAGCAGGTTTATAATCCAAGATTTTCACCTGATGATAAACGAGTATATTTTGATTATTCACTCGAAGATTTAAGAAACATTGCAATGATTGATATCGAATCTGGAAAGTTTGAGTTTGTTTTTGCCAATAAAACAGTTGATACTCGAACCCCTGTTTTCAATAAAGAGGGAACCAGAATGTATTTTGCTTCTGATAGAACCGGAATTTTCAATATATATTCTTATGAACTGCAGACAGGATATATTACTCAAATAACAAATGTTACTACAGGAGCATTTATGCCCTCTGTATTTGGGGAAGACCTTGTATATTCACACTACTCTTCAGACGGTTATAAAATTGCAATCCTTAAGAATATAACTGAACACAATCCGGACTCATTGGGCTCATACATAAGACCGGATAAACTTGTCAAACGGTATGCGTCTGTTGATTCATCCGGTTCAGAAGATAGGAATAAATTTGACTGGAAAAGTCTAAGAAATTTTCAAGATACTATCCTATCAACTAACTTTAAAACATCAAAGTATCAATCTGTATTCACACCATTATATTTCTTTCCGGTCATTCGTTATGATAATTACACGAAGAGCAATAAGTTTATGGATGCACTAAAACCAGGATTTTACGTGTATTCAGAAGAAGTAATGAACAGGTATTCAATATTCGCAGGAGCATTCTTAAACAGAAACTTAGAACGCGACTTATTTCTTCAGTTCACATATAATAATGGAGTTCCGTTTTTAAAAGACTTCTTTTCAAAGAAATTAAGTTTTTCACCAAAATTCTTATTAGAGGGTTACAATGTATCAAGGAAAGCTGACGGAACAATAGTTGCTGGAATTGATTCCTTCAATGTTGGTGTTACTTATAATTTGCTTGAACTTGATGCCGGCTTCTCATTCCCTATAATAAATATCAACCATAATCTTGGATTTAAATATACCTTTTCTAAGTACTCTTCAGCACTTGATGCTTTTGTAATCCCCTCAAGTGGAAGAATGATTCCAGGTTCCAGCCTTGACTATTTCAAAGCAAGTGCCCTTACAATTGATTATAGTTACGATTTCACCTTCGGCAGTAGAAATATGGACATAAATCCAATTGGTAGAAAAATAAAAGTTCAATATCAGTATGAGACAAGCAAAATAAATCCGGAATACGAAGTTGACGAGAATAATAACCTCATTTCTGTATACACTCAGCACAAACTTCATAAGATTGATGCAAGCTGGATTGAATCATTTGGTTTATTTGGTAACAAACATTCTTTATCAACAAAGTTTAGAGTTGCATCTATATTCGGTCCGGCAGTTGAAGATTTTTATAATTTTTATGCCTCAGGATTACCGGGAATGAAAGGCTACCCATTCTATTCAATGGGGGGAGGGCGTCTTTTTACTGCTAATCTTACATATCGTTTTCCGCTCGTAGAAAATATTGATTATCGCCTTCCGCCACTGTATTTTGATAAATTATACTTCTCTATATTTGGAGATTGGGGGAATGCGTGGGATGAAAAAGATACTAAGTTAAAAAACTTTAAAAAGGATGTGGGATTTGAGTTACGGCTTCAGGCTTTTACTTCGTATGCCTTTCCCACAAGTATTTTCTTTAGCGGTGCTTATGGAATAGATCAATTTACAAAAAGATTTCAAGGACAGGATGTAACATACGGTAAAGAATGGAGATTTTATTTCGGAATGCTATTCGGCTTTGACATCTAATAATTAGAAGTGTATCGTTATACTCATTGAATAATTTCTGTTTGGAGCAGGAATTCGCTCCAACTCCTGATAGAACTTGTTGAATAAATTGTTCACTGAAAACATTAACTTAATACGCTCGGTCACTTCCTTTCCTAAAGTTGCATTTAAAAGAAAATATGCATCAGGTTCCTCATACTTGAAAAAAAGCACCTCATCTACTTTCCCTACATACTTGCCATATACAAATAAGTCAAAACCAAGATAATTTAACCCAACATTAAAATTTAATAAATGCTTAGGCTTGTAAGGAAGATAATCATTATCTCTTTTTTCTGACAAATCTCGAGCATCTATATAAGAATAACTTACTTCGTATTTATAAGAAAATGGCTTACTTAAAATATTTAAGTTTGATTGATAATTGAATAGAATTTCAAATCCTTTTATCTGAGCTCTGGCAATGTTTTGCACTTGAAAAGGACCAAGTGGTGTTGGACCTATATTTACATATTGTATGAGATTATTGTAGAAGTTGTAGAAGAGAGCAAAATCAAGAGTAAATCTATTTGTATACTGTTTTCTCAACCCCAGCTCAATTGAAACCATCTCTTCAGGCTCCAGATTAGGATTATAAACAAATTCAAAACCTCCAAATAATTCCTTCTTAAAATATAACTCTGCAATAGAAGGAGAACGAAAAGCACGCCCTATCAGGAATCTGTAACTTGTGTTCTCAAATAATTTTGATTTAGACTCGGGGGAATATAATAAAGAAAATTTTGGGCTTAGTTCCGAAACCCCACTACCCCCTACAAACTGATTAAAATCATATCTCAGACCCAAAGTCGACGATAATATTGAGTTATGCGTTCTCTCATTATAAATAAGATTCCATTGTTCCTGTGCATAAATTCCTAAGTTATTCTGTTGTTGATTGCCATAAAGAATCGATTCCGGAGATGATTTTACAACATTCCATTGAAGGTCAATTCCTCCAATTAAATAATGGCGCTCACTTAAATCAAAATCTACCTGACTCAGATTTCCAAAATTGTATGAAGTTATAAAAGTTTGAAACTCAGAGCCCGGTGTCCCATATTGAATTGAAACAGGATTTTGGGGATTATAGCTTGAAGTGCTATTAAGACGGTAAAGATAAAATCGCGAAGTATATCTTGATTTTGAATTTGGAATTGCTCTATAGAAAAAATCAATACTCTGACTTTCCTTGTTGATTCTATCCCCGATATATATATCAGATACTTTATAAGGTTCAGCAAGTTTACCAGGGTCCTTTTTCCAGTAATGAGGATATCCACTTTCAGAAGTAGTATATTGAGCCGTTACTTCAAGGTCACGATTTGAAAATAAATCATACATTACCTTCCCATAAAGACTTAGAAACTCATAGTTTGTTTGCATTGCATAACCATCACTCTTCTTATATTCCCCATTAAATAGATAAGCTAACTTTCCGAGAGTATTACTGTTAATTAGCGAAACACCTCTATTAACAAGAAGACTATTTGTAAATCTCAGGGAGTCAGATAGTTTCTCATAAAATCCAAAGTCAAGTTTTAACATTGTCATTGGTCCGTAAGTAGGTTTTCGTGTAATTATATTAACTACTCCACCAATTGCACTGGAACCGTAAAGCGATGAAAAAGCCCCTTTTACAATTTCTGTTCTTTCAATAATTGAAATTGGAACTAATGACCATAATGCCCCTTTTGAATCCCCAGTTAAAGATGGTCGCCCATCTATAAGTAGCAGAACCCTATTGCCTATTCCACCACCGGCAACATCAGAACTCCCCCTGATTGAAAGAGAACTAACATTAATACCACTGGTCCTATTAATTGATACTCCTTGCACATTTTCCATAATTTTATCAAACGTCAGAACATTGTTTAATTTTATTTCATCTTGAGAAACTATAACAATGGATGAGGGGGTTTTTTGTAAAGTTACTTCAGTCCGTGATGCTGTTACATTAATTTTCTCAGTTTCAATTTGTGCAGGTTCAAGATAAATAGTCAGTCGTTTTTTTTCTTCGGTTTCAAGCAAAATTTTCTGTATATAAGGTTGATAGCCAAGACGGGTAATCTTTATAATATATTCTCCCGGGGATAAATTATAGAATTCAAATTCACCCCTGATATCAGACATAGTTTTGAGTTCAAAATCAAAATTCTCTTTTGATAGCTCAACCTGAGCTGAAGACACAACTTCATTGGATTTAATATCAAGAATAACACCAGAAAGAAAAGCGAAGCTACTGTTAGATGCATAACAGTAGCTTCGCAAAATAAAAAATATTATTGATAAAAATGTCGTTAACTTAAATCTCATCAAGCAATTTAGAACTGATATAATTTTTTTGCAGTGTCCAGATGTGATAGAAAGTTAATATTTTCAACCCCTTTATTATCAGTAATAGCCACTTTACCTATCATAGGACTGAAGATACAACTTGCGGACGTATCACAACCATAGGCTCCAAGACCATAAACCGAACCAGGGGCATAAGGTAACTTAATCCAGGCAGTAGTAAGCACATAGTTCCCGTTATTAAGTCCTGTGAGCTTGTAAGTTGCTTTGTAAACACCACCCGTTTTTTGAGGGAATATCTTTGCATTTGCACTTGCCGGACCCGTCGGTGGCCAATTAGCAAATGCGGAAATATCGTAATACCCATTAATAGTATCAGTACTGGCAAGAATCGTATCAGTAAAGGTAATTGTCCCACTAATACTGTTGTTTTCTGGACCACCTGTATTAGTTGCACTGTCACTACTACAACTGAGAGCAATACCAAATAATAGTGTAACTGCAAAGAAATAAATAAAGTTTGATGCTTTCATATTTTTTTAAATTTATGTTATTTAATTAAAAAAACATTTTTCCCATTGGAGAAGTTCATATCTTTCTTATTATATTTAGAATCTTATATTACTTAATTAATATCATTTTTTTGGTTTGGGAAAAAGTTATGCCTGTTAGTTTATAAAAATAAATCCCACTGTTACAGTTTCTGGCTTCAAAAGTAACTCTATATACCCCAGCTGAAAGTACTTCATTTACCAGAGTTTCAACTTCTCTTCCATTTATATCATAAATCTTCAGAGATACAAAATCTGTTCTGGGTATTTCAAATTCAATGTTTGTAGCAGGATTAAATGGGTTTGGATAATTTTGACGTAGAGAATATGAAACAGGTGTAGTAGTACTATGTTGATGAATAGATGAAGGTCCCTGAGAAGTATCAACATATACATTATACAAAGTTCCGCCATACCCCATCGTCCTTGCATGCACAGCTTTGCCTCCTGCTATAGCACTCGTCCCATCGGCTGAGATACTACAAACAAATGCAGAACCCGGTGTATTTATGCCAAATATTGGGACCCCATTGCCGGGATTTCCACGGAAAAACAATATGTCTTCTTTTGGAGTAGTAAGACTACCCCAGGATGCCGCAACAACTATTTTCCCATTTTTAGAAATATTTACACTTTGAACCTCATCTCCAATGCCTGCATAGGTCCAGAGAGGGGTAGAACCATTTGACACTTTAAAATATCTCACCTTCCCATCATAACTACTACTGCTCAAAAAATTCAGAGTACCTACTGCTATATATTGTCCATCATATGAAACATCCTCCGCTGTAATCCAGTTATAGTAGGTTCCAGGTGGTTCCTGAAACTGCCACAAAAGAGTATAAGTACTACCATTCCATTGATAAACGTACAGATATCCTTGCAGATTAGAAGTCGTAATAATATTACCATTACCACTGATACCAAATGTTTGCTGATTGCCACCGCTTATTGTCCCGGCATATCTAACCGCACCGGTAAAAGTATTTACAACCTTAAATGTTGTATAGGTACTGATAATAACCAGAGAGTCATTGCCAGAAATCCTTATACCGTAGATTATTCCCGGCATTCGAAATTTCCACGCTGGTATAATTGAATTTTTATTAAAACCATAAACATAGCTTGAATCATTTCTATTTGCTGATGCCACTATAAAGTTACCATCCGAGGTTACATCTATAGGACCCGCTACCCCAGTATCAGGTGTAGAAGTTAAATCAAAATTGAAAAATGGAACATTCGAATTCTTATTAAACAAAAGTATGTTATGGTAAGAACCAGCTGCCAATACATTACCAGTATCAGAAACTGCAACCCAGTTCTGATATCCCTGAGCACTTGTAAAATATTCCCATAAGGGGGTACTGTTATTGTTATTGTATAGAGAAACCCGTTTATTGTTTAATCCCCACCCTACAAATGGAACAAGCCCATCAGCTGACATTTCAAGACTCATACAGATTCCCGTTGGCTCGTTAAAGACCCAACGAATATAAGAACTACTCGGATAAAGTCCCTGCATCTCCTTATAGACTGGAAAACACTTTCTTTCCCCTTTGTAAATCTCCGGGACAGTTATAAATCGTGAGGTAAAAGCCCCATTTGTAAATTGCGACTGGTAATAATTACCAGGACTTGAAAGTTCTTGAGCAAACAGGCTACTTATACAAAAAAGGAGAGTTAATAGTAAAATGTTGTATTTCATAGTAGTATTTTTTTATTAAAGAAAAATACTATTCCTATTTACTTTACTCAATTCAAAATTTAGGTAACTGTGAAAGTAAATCAGCACACACCAAAGCTTGAGTTACAACAGTAAATTATCTGATTTTCTGACTTAAAAATATCATCTAAAAGCTTTAAATTTAAGTAAGCCCCTGTGGTGTAATGGATAGCACAAGTGACTTCGGATCATTTAGTCAGGGTTCGAATCCTTGCGGGGGCACAAAGAGAATTTGTTTTTAACGCCCCTTACAAAAGATTCAGTGCATCAACATCGATGTTTACTTTCACATCTGTTCTCCGAGCCTTCTCTATATAATCTTCAGCAAGCTTTAAAACTTTTCTTAAATATATTGCATTCGGGTCATAGGCTTTGGAAGCTTTTATTACAATGTTATAACGATAATAATCTTTCAACTTTGAAAAAAGTGGCTGAACAGGGGGAAGAATCTGTAGTTTATTTTCTCTGTCATTGGTTCTGAGAAATTCATAAAGTTCTCCAATTGACTTTTTACAGATATCAAGATTTTTAGATTTCATTTCAATTATCGTAATTCTGCTAAATGGCGGATAATTGAGTTTCTTTCGTGTCTCCAATTCGTTCTTATAAAAGCCAACGTAATTATGTTCCTTAATATATTTGAATACAGAATAGTCAGAATGGTTGGTTTGAATTATAACCTTTCCTTTCTTATCCTGCCTGCCACTTCGACCTGCAACTTGAGTCAAAATCTGAAAAGTTCTTTCATTAGCCCTGAAATCAGGATGTAATAAACCAATGTCAGCATTTATCACACCTACAAGAGTTACATTCGGAAAATCAAGTCCTTTTGATATAACCTGGGTACCAACAAGGATATCTATTTTTCTATCATAAAAATCCTGCAGGATACTTTGAAAATTTTTTCTTGAAGACATAATATCAGCATCAAGTCTTTTAATAGTTGCTTCGGTAAAAATTTTCTGAAGTTCTTCCTCTACTTTTTCAGTACCCGCACCTTTTGGAACGAGTTTCTTATAGTGACAAACACTACATTCATTCACTATTTTAGTAACATAACCGCAATAGTGACACTTCAATAAGTTCCAGGATTTGTGATAGGTTAAAGTAACATTGCAGTGCTTACATTTTTCAACATTGCCACAATTAACACATTCAAGATAGAAATAAAAACCCTTTCGGTTTTGTAGGATAATAGTGCTTTCCTTTCTCGATAACCGCTCCCCTATCTCATAAAGCAAATCATAGGAAAGAAATTTTACTTTTACCTTATCTATCATATCCATAATATCAAAAACATATTCTCCTTTTTCTATCTTCTTACTTTTCTCAAGAAGATCTACAATTTGAATTGAAGGTAATGTTATATTAGTTGCTCTTTTTTCAAGAGTAAGTAATTTATATTTTCCCTGCTCTGCATTGTAGTAACTTTCTAATGAAGGAGTAGCTGACCCAAGAATGACAATCGCATTATTTATACTACCTCTGACAATAGCGGCGTCCCGGGCATTATAGCGAGGCGAATTGTCCTGTTTGTAACTTGAATCATGCTCTTCATCCACTACAATAAGTCCTATATTTCTGATAGGAGCAAACAGTGCCGAACGTGCTCCAATAATAATTTTGTATTCACCTTTTATACATCTCCTGAAAGTATCTGCTCTCTCATAAGGATTAAGTCTACTGTGAATAACACCTATATTATTTCCAAGACGATTCCGAAACCTGGATATAAGTTGAGGAGTAAGAGAAATCTCAGGCACCAATATAATAATTGACTTACCACTTTCCAGAACATATTTACTAATATTTAAATAAATTTCCGTCTTACCACTGCCGGTAACACCATATAATAAATAGGTACGAAACTCTTTACTTAATAGCCCTTGCTCAAGAGAGGATAAACAATTAACCTGCTCAGCATTTAGCGTTATTTCTTTTTCATCTTCCACAAGTGTCACATCATATTCCCTATCTTCCTTTATTTCTTCAACAACAAGTAGGTTCTTTTTAACAAGTGATTTAACTGCTGAATAACTTTTCGGGAACAGTTTATATAATACGCTCAATTTCACCTCCTCAACGTCTCTAAAATAACCAAGTAATTCCTGTTGCTTAGCACCTTTAACTTTGTTATCAGTAATTACATATTCAAAATCCGCCGGATTGAAATTCCTGATTATTATAGGTACATATTTTTCTCTTTTAATCACTGAGGGGAGAGCACCTGTTTGCAGAATTCCATATTGAACCATTTTATTAATTACCCTCTCAAGATTTTTAAGAGGAATTTTCTTCTCAATTTGCTTGCGAGTAAGAGATTTATTCGGCTTTTTTTCAAATATCTTAACAACATCAAGTATAACCTCATCTTTCTCTGAAGTAAGTTCATCTAAACGCTCCTTATATTGGTTTGTAAGCAGGTAATGAGTCTCAATAGTTAATTTTAACCCCTTAGGCACAATTTGATGAACAAGTTCTCCAATTGGTGACCTATAATACTCTGAAATCCACTTGCAAAGTTTTAAAAGTTCTTCAGGAATAATTTGCTCAGTATCTGTAACCGATTTAATAGACTTGATGTATTTAAGCTTAGTTTCAAAGGCTTCTTCAACTATAATGCCTGTCATTATTCTTCGATTAAATTCAACAATAACTCTCCTCCCAATTAAATTTATCGAAGAATAACTCTCCGGTACCTGATAGCTGAAAAGTTTATTAATAGGAATATTCAGAGCGATATTTACATATTTTTTGCTCATCACAAAGTTGCTTCATATTATAAACTTTTCTTTCCTATCATCAAACGCACATAATAGACCAGATGAGCTACTATTATTGTTGCAACAACTCCTATAAGGGTATACCAGGTATATGCTATTCTGGTACCATATATAATGTAAATCATAGTAATAACCCCGGCAGAAAACCCAATGAATGCTTCAAACTGATTTATCTGACGTGAAAAAATTCCCAATAAGAATATCCCCAGCAATCCTCCATATGTAAAGGAAGCAATAGAAAGTCCAAGCTCCACTACGGGATTTTTTGAATCCGTAAAGAGCATTGCTCCACCTATAAGAACACCTCCCCAGAACAACGTAAAAAAACGAGACCACCAGATTTCCCTCTCAGGAGAAACAGTCTTCCCACGGGCATTAAAGAGATCAAGATAGGTTGATGAAGCCAGAGAACTTATGGCAGAGGAGAGAGTCCCCATTGCAGAAGCCAAGACTCCTGCAATTACAAACCCTGACAAAACCGACGGTAAAGACTCAATTATAAATTTAGGAAAAATTTCATCGGTTGAAGAAAGTTTAATTCCAGTTGAATTAAGCACAAGATTATTATATGGAGTCCCTTGATAGAACGCATATAAACAAAGTCCCAGAAATAAGAAAAAAGCAAATTGTAATACGATTATTGATGCATCAAGCATCAGTGCTTTTTGACTGTCCCGCTTGTTCTTGCAACCAAGCAAACGCTGAACAAGTAACTGATCTGTACCGTGAGAAGCCATTGTTAAAAATGTCCCGCCAAGAAATGCCCCAATAAAAGTATATGGAGATGTAAAAAATTCTGTTAGAGAGTCTCTAAAATTAAAATTAAATATCTCTAACTTATTTACTCCTCCTGATGTTGCATAATAGAAAACATCTGAAATTCCATTAGGTAAATAATGGATTATTAATCCCATTGAAACCGCAGCACCCAGTAAATAAATCAACAACTGAATAACATCCATTGTAACCACCGCCCTCAATCCACCAATATAAGTATAAATCAATGTGGAAACTCCTATGATGGCTATACTTATAGGATAACTTAATCCTGTGATTAGATGTACAGGTATAGCAGTGGCAAATAATCTAACACCCGAAGCAAGTACTCTGGTAACGATAAACACTGCGGAAGTAAATTTTCTCAGGTTTAGCCCAAATCGTTTTCCTATGTAATCGTAAGCTGTAACAAGATTCCCTCTATAATATGCTGGTATAAACACCAATGACACTATCATTCTTCCAATGAAATAACCAAAAACAAGTTGTAAAAAATTGAAATTAGATTTGTAAGCAAGTCCGGGAATACTTATAAAAGTCAATGTGCTTGTTTCACTTGCAACAATAGAAAGCCCCACAGCCCACCACCTGAGTTGCTTTCCTCCAAGAAAGTAATCTCTGGAATCTTTTTGCTTTCCACCAGTTCTGATACCAATAACAATCGTACCTATAAGGTAGGCAGCTACAATTAGATAGTCAATAACAGAAAATTTCAAACCAAACTATTAAAATATACTTATTCTTTAATATAATTAATCGTCAATTGACAGTTTCTCAACAATATAAAACCCCTTATCATTAAGAGAAATACGTCCAGCCGTTACAAAAGGGTCATGCTCAAAAAATATAATCCAGTTTTTTAATACAGCCTCTGAAAGATACGCCCGCTTCTCCTCAAGTGTAATAAGAGGAAACAAATCATAACCCATAATATATGGCAGGGATATATGAGATGACATTGGAATTAAATCAGCAGCATAAAAAAGAGTCGTTTTATCATCTGATATTTTAACAACCTGCATATTTCGTGTATGGCCATTAAGGGGTATAAGAGTAATAAAGTCATCAAATTTTATCTCTCCATCAATTTGATTTAACAATTTCTCATCTGATAAAGGGACAAAATTCTGGGGAAAGAAACTTGCCTTATCTCTTTCAGTTGGATTGAGCGCCCATTCATACTGTTTCTTTTGAACGTGATGCAGTGCATTGGGAAATCTTATTTTTAAGTCCCCATCAAGATAATATGTTGAGCCACCACAGTGATCGAAATGTAAATGTGTAAGAATAACGTCGGTAATACTTTCAGGTTCAACTCCAACCTGTTTCAGTGAATCCAGAAGAGAATGTTCACTATAATCTACTGCATAAATTTCATTGAGTTTTTTTGCCATTTTATCACCTATACCTGTATCAATAAGTATTTTTTTTGTTGGACTTTCAAGCAGGAGAGCATTTACACACATCTGAATTCTGTTTTGCTCATCAGCAGGGTTACTTCTTGACCACAGGGGTTTCGGTACAACTCCAAACATAGCCCCACCATCAAGTCGGAAACTGCCAGTCCTTATAAGCTGTATTTTATAGTCTCCAATAATCATACAGAATAAATTCAATAATTAAAGTTGTAAGATAATAAAACTACTACATTAAAGAAATAAAAAACTCGGGAAGCCTTGTAAACCCGCCTCCCGAGTTACCAGAGGATAGAACAAATTAGTTATTATTTAATTAACAACATCCGTTTTACTTCAGTAAATTTACTTGTTTCTATACGGTAGAAATAAACTCCACTTGCATAATTACCTGCATTCCACATAACCTCATACTTCCCTGGCGTTAACTCCATATTTACCAATGTTTCAACCAGCTTACCAGTTATATCATAAACCTTTATTGTTACAAAAGTTGCTTCAGGAACGTCATATTTGATTGTAGTTGTTGGATTAAATGGATTTGGGTAGTTCTGGTAGAGAGCAAAAGAAGCTGGCACCTCAGTAGAAGCAATGCTGTTAAACACGACACCCGGATTCAAAACCCCAAAACCACTATTATAGGTTAACCCAACCAAACTATCATTGACTACAGTAGGAAACTGCTCAGGTGGAACTCTGAATGTTAAAGTAGTACTTGCCGTTCCTCCATTTCTCGTCCATCTTAATGTACAAATTCTGTAAGTGCCCGGTTGCATATGATAGAATCCGCTGGAATTAAGTGTCAGAATATTGCAGCCTATTGCAACACCACCACCTACTGAATTCGTCGTCATTGGATAATATCCTCCGTTTGGGTTATTGCTAATATTAGGGTTAGCATTCACTGCAGGGTTATCTGCCTGGACAGTTAACATATTTACTGGCGAAGTAACAAAGTTTACCCTGACGTTAGCTGCACCTACATTCCATACCTGTCCTGCTTGCACAGTTACCATCAAATCAACCATAAATTTACCCACTGAGTCTCTGGGATTTGTAAGACTGAATATTATCTTGTTCTGAGCAGACAAAAATTGGGTAACCACAAAAATTAAAAACACAGTAATAAGTAGTTTTTTCATTTTTTTATAATTTTAATTTACTTAAATAAATTTTTCTTTTAAACCCCCCGCAGCCACAGCCAAACTTCAACCGAAGTGCGGGGGGATGGATAAATACAACTATCTTACGGCTCTACTTATTGCCTTTTTTACTATTATCTTTATTTTCTATGAGTTTTGGCGATTCATTCTTTCTCTTTTGCTCATTATTCAGATTCAAATTGCCATTGTGTTCCTGATAATTTCTGAAGAACTCTTCAACGTTCTTATTCTTGGGGTCTACAATTATCACAGCAAGTGATGGTACAACTTTCGTATATCCAAAGTTAGGTACAAATATTAAAATGTCTGCAGCATTCACATCACCATCTCCATTAAAATCACAGCTTACATATCCTTGAGTACCAAATTGTGATATTAATAATAGTGCATCCTGAGCGTCAATTGAACCATCCTGATTAGCATCCCCTCCAAAGAATACCCACGAAGAACCTACCTTCTTCATATTATAACCATATGCTTTAGCAGAGTCGGTTGTGAAATCATAGTTTACAGGAACACCGGGGCTAAATGTTTGTGGCAATCTGCTCCAGGTTTCAAGGTGATTTCTATGCTTAACAGCAATGTAGTAATTTCCACCTGCTGCATTTGTAAAGAGCAAGTTAGCCGTGCCATCCGTGCCTATTACAACCTTCTGCGAATCCACAAATTGATATGGGGAAGAACTACCTGCCAGATACACCCTGATGGTATCCTGTATATGAGTAGTGCCATTCCAGAAACCTTCAAGATATGCTTTCATCGACAGGGATAGACCCATAACAGGTGTAAAATTACCTTCATCTGCACCTACGTCCGGAGTAACTGCATTTCTTGTATTGCCATCATAGTCATCAGTAATAGAAATGGGAACTATAATTGGTCGTGCATTACCTTCACACAAAGTTGGGACGTTTGTTAATAGATGCAGGTCATAAGGCGACGTTGTAACATTTACAAATGGAGGAAGTTCTGTAAATGAATTAGCGTCTCTGGGAGCGACTCTTGCCTTAAACTGAGCAATTGTGGAATCAGAATAGGTCCCATCATAGTAAATCAGTCTTCTTGCTGATGGGGTTCCCGCATAGAAACAATTCCTGTCAGAACTGTCAGAATATGTGCTAAGTGTAGCATCAGAACGCCTGTAAGCTGCTGTTATACCATCTGTCGAACCTGGAACTGAAACATTCACTACGATATTGTTTTTTAATTCAGTCGTCTGGGTTGTTGAAGCATAAATAGCACTTGTCCCAAATGTTGTTGCAGAGCTGGTAGCGTTTAAATAAATTGTATTATAATGAAAATAATATTGGGCTCCTGCCAGACCGGAAAGATACATCCCTACACAAGCATTAGTATTTGCTGCCGCTGTAGATCTCAATTCACTAACGTAGTTATTATAAATATATGCAGCTCCTCTAGCACCAATGTTAATCCCATAACTAACACCAGAAACAGTATTAAGGTCATAGACTTTATTCTTATATACCCACGCAGTATCACAGGTAACAGTATGAATACCTCTTACTGTGTTATCACTATTGAACGTATAAAGGGTGTCACCATATATTCTCAGTTTGCCAGTAGTTGAAGTAGTAGCATAAATACCATAAACAATTGTAGAACCCAGATTCGAGAGATTATTAATACTGTTGTTAAATATATTCAGGTTAACATTTGCTGCAGATGTACTCATATACATAGCGTAGAGTGTACCGCCCGTTGCTCCAGGAGAGGTAATATTTTTAATTGTGTTGTTATAAACATTCACAAGAGTAGGATTCGAAGTTGAAGCATAAATTCCATATCTCGTACTTGATGTCGTAGGCCAGGTATTGTTAGCAATTGTGTTACCATAAACTTCATAAGTAAGAGCTGTACTGGAATTATATAAAGCATAAACCGTCCCGGCGCCAAGAGTCGATTGGACTCGCGAGTTGTTTGAAATGTTATTATTATAGATTTTCCACGTGCTACCAGGACTTACATTACCTCCAAGCGTGTAAATATACCCAAGAGTACCTGTTGCTGTTGCAGCGTTACTACCATAAACGTTATTCACAATATTGTTACCATATATATTCATATTATAGCAAGCTGCTGATTGATATATATAGTAAAACGACCCGGAAGTAGCGTTATCATAGCTACAATTTGTTATTGTGTTGTTATAGATATTAACAGTATTGTCAGTAGCTGTACCACCCATCGCATTATAAATTGCATATACCGAGGATGTAGTTGCACTACTTTGGACGCTGACTACATTGTTATATATATCTACATTAGAATTACTTCCTGTTGACATCATAATTCCGTACAGTGTGGTAGTAGTACCAGGAGTGGAATTAATACTATCATTAGCAACCTTGATGTTATTCTGATAGATAGCATAAATTCCATATGCAGTCGATGCACCGCCACCATAATTTGTGATAATATTTCTGCCTCCAACACCAATATAATTAAATTGATCATAATAAATATACGGCGCTGATATATCATTATAACCAGCAAGCCTCACCCCTGTATAAACATTACTGATGTTATTATTAAAGAAATTATTATAAGAATTAGTACCAAGCGTATCTGTAACCGTCAGTGAGGTAGTAGAGGTTGGAGTATGGTTTGCAACGTAAATTCCGTATGAATTAACATTTGTTTTATTCAATACTATGTTGCAGTTCTTTATCGTAACATACCTACAACCATTTGTCCCATCTGGTTTCAATAAAGCATAACCAAATTCCATTTGGGTTGTTTGGGTTGTATTATTTGGATTTTCTTGCAAGTCTATTCCATCAAATGTTATGTAGTCTGTACCGTTAAGTATGATTATCCCATCAAGTGTTGTTGAAACACCAGTCCCAGCAAGAATTTTTGGATTTGCTCCAGTGCCCCACTTTTCAAATTTGATGGGGTTAGAACTCGTTCCAGTTGCTGAAATAATTAAATTTGCAGCAGTATCAACCTTGTTGGCTGCTACTCTGAATGTAACACCACCAGCACCAACACCCCAGGTATTCAAATCAGATATTGCTGCCTGGATAGTTGCGTAATCACCTGGAATATACTTAATACCTGTAAGAGGACCACCAATAAGACCAGTGGTGAAATTCCACATTGCACTGTACTGACCCTCCCCGTATTGTGTGTAAACAGGTCTTACCTTCCAGAAATATTTTGTGTTACTCCCAGCAAGCGTAAAATTGTACAACGAGTCAGTAACAACTGTATTTACTATAGAGGTCCCAAAAGTCGAATCTGTTGAAATCATTATCCTATATCCTGCTGCAAATATGGTCTTATTCCATTTCATTATTATTGGAAGTGTTACATTCGTTGCTCCGTTTGCAGGAGTAATTAATGTTGGAATTATTGGCAAAGTATAATTAAACTCATGCGAACCAATGCAAGTTGGACCGGACGTGTTTCTCGGATACCCATTAAAGTCGTTCGAAATACCTGCTATACCTAAGCCTCTCTTTGCCGCCAGTATTGAGACAGCCTGAGTTGTATCAATATTAAGATTAGCAGTAACATAATTTCTGAAAAGTTGTGATGCCTGAGCATTTGCAACCGTATCAGCAATTGAATTGAAATCAACACCTCCTGCCGTTCTCCACGCTGCCAGGTTACCGAGTGTTCCATACCAGTCACCAATTAGATTTGACGAAGGGGCTATCAGCAGGTTATAATCACTACTAAAGTATGGACTTGTACCTGTTGGATTCATTCTATTGTTAACACCCGTCCTCGTCTTTGACATCTGAGGTGGTATCTTGTTCATATCCGGTTGCATATTTTCATCTGCCAGCTGATATGGGAATCTGTCGCCAGTCTTAGCCAGAGTACCTGCAAGGATACCAATTGCAAGGTGGTTCCCATTTCCACCTGTTCTCATATTGTAGAGAATATTATTTTGAAGATTTGAATACGTTGCCACTCCTGTAGTTGGAGATCTATAATATGCATAAGAATTGTATGGATTTCCTGCACCAGAAGTTCCTCCCAGCACTATAGAATTGTAGTACCAGTTACAGTACCCGGCAACGGCACTCACGTCTGCAACCCCCATAACATTTGCCCAGCTACCACAGTTTTCAAGCATAGATATTTGATTATTAGCCAGAGTTGTGGTCATTCCGTAGTATGACGCAGCATTGTATATTCCTATCACCAGATCTCCACTTGCATTTACTGTTGAGGTATAAATCTTTGAAATTCTATTTCCGGCAAACATTGAACCATCACCCATATATATAGGTTGTATTCCATAAACAAGAATTCTTCCTGCCCCTGTAGGTGCTGCTGTAACAAGATTTGCAATGTTATAGACATAGTTATTATTAACTGTTGCTGGGGCATAGACATTTGGCAGAATTCCCATATGGAAACAGTTATAAGAAGTGGCACCGGGGCTTTGCCAGGTCAACATATTCATAATTGTGTTGTTATTACATTGTGTCGGCAGATATCCACCTACAACTATTCCATATCGGTAATACGTTCCGGTCAAAGTAGCAATTGTTGAATCTGACCTCGTCCAGATATTATTGACAACATTGTTATTAACCTTAAGGTCAGCTGCCCCTGCATAATACGATGGCGTAGCACTGATTGCTCTGAAGGAACCATTCATTTGAAGTCTCTGGGCAGTGTCGGCACTACCGACGGTGTTACCGGAAATGTTCAGCCAGCCCTGCACGGCACCTATGCCCATATAAGTGGTCGTATTTGCAGTAATATAAGTAGATCGTATATTCTTTACGACATTTCCTCTTATCGTAGAAGGGGTATTATATCCCAATCCAGCATATATCCCATAAAATAGTCCCCAAGTAGGCATATAAGTACCACCTGCCTGAGCCTGTGTTCCACCTATATAATTGCTATCTATTGTATAACCGTTTCCATAATATGAAGGATAGATATACATTCCATACCAGCTCACAGTTGTCAAAGCAGGAGTATAAGCATCGGGAGCATAATATATACTATTGTTCTTTATAACCCATCCATCTCCTGTTCCTGTTGAACTCATATAAATTCCATAGTAGGAACAATTTTTTATTTCATTGTTCAGAATATTATTATAGCTGTTCAAGACCGGTAAAGCAGAACCATAATTGCAAATACCGGTATAAGGAGTTACTGCTGTCAAGGAATCACTCAGATTCCTTATTAAATTACCTTGAATAGTAAGATAATTATTTGCCTGTTGGGGAACAACTGTATTACCAGCGCCTATTAATACAACACCACTTGTGGTACTTGTATTAAGACCTTCAATTATGGAATTTTTTAAAGTATCATATGTGCATCCGTAATAAAATTGGACTGTAGGATATGCTCCAGCAGTCCTGTTAACAAATCTCAAATATCTACCAGAACCACCATAACTACCATCAATTGTAACATTATTGACCCCATAGAATCTCAACATTCCGTTTGAATTTGCTACCCATCCATAAATATTCCTGATTGTAGTCCCGTCAGGCTGGATTCTAATCTTATATGTTGCAGGTGCCTGTTGTTCTGACCAGTTCTGCAGCTGATATGTTCCATCTTCTGTCAGGTCACTTGTAATAATTACAGTCAGGTTCCCTGTCAATACACCGGAGTTAATTGCCTGGAACAAGCCACCTGCTTTCGTAAGTGAAGTATAAGTTTGTCCTGTACCTACGTAAACTATGCTAGACAAACCGGTTGCCGTTATCGAATACTGATTAATTGTACCTGTTATTGGGAAATTCGCGGCAGTTAACGCAACACTCGAAGGAGTCGTGGCAAACACACCAGCATTTATTCCCACATTGGGAGTCCCTGCATTGTCCTGAGCAACAACAAAATATTGAATTATATCACCCACCGAAACTGAACCACCATAAATTCTGGAATAATCAATAGTAAAATTAAATGTTGAGCCACTCAAGGTACCAACAGCATATTTCCAACCATTGGTAGCTGAAGTGTTATCATTAAATGTATTTGCATTTATTGATTTCTTATAGTAAACACGAGGAGCGTATGTTGTAGAGTTTACTCCGCTCGGATCTAAAATCAGTACACTGGTTAATTGTCTGTTTGTCGTTGTCCCGTTCCCCAGCGTATTGTAAACTATCGTTGGTGCAACCACATCAGTAGCTGTTGTCCCACTGAATTCGTCAGCACCAATATCACAGTATGGATCAGTCCTTGTGTTCCCATCAATATCTGTTGTAATACTAATTGGTGAGAAAGGTGGGGATACAGTTAAAGCACCATTATTCAGCAATGTAGCCATTGAGGTATTAATGTGTAAGTCGCCTGCTGAAGCATTCACAAAATTAGGCATCTCAGTTAGTGAACTCTGGTCACGAGGGTTAACCCTATTCTTAAAGGACTGAATGGTAAAGTCCCTGTTTGAACCATCAAAATATATAACTCTACCTGTATCTGAAAGTGAACCACAATATATATTATTATTATTCGAGTAAGTTATATAATAAGTCAGATATGAAGAAGACCCTAACCTTATACCACAGGTCTTTGCTGTATAGGAAGCGTTTCCGGGTTTTGAAATATTTACTATGTTATTGTTCCGTACCTCAATTGGATATGAACCCGCCAGATAAATACCTGCGCTACCATATGAAGTGCTGGTGCTTGTGTCAGCAAGATAAATTGAATTAAAATATATACCTGTAAACGTACCACCTCCAACATAAATACCTATGTTAGCAGTTACACTCGAGGAGGAATTTGCTCGTGAATTCGAAATAAAATTGTTGTAATAGTAGTTATTTGTACCTCCTGCCTGAAAAACATTATATACATATCCCGAAGTATAAGCACTATCACGCAAATTAAAGATATTGTTCCTATATACATACGCATTTAAAGAATTGCTGTTATATAAACCGTAAATATAGCTTCCTGTACCAGTAACCCAGTTACTCAAGGTATTACTATAGATATACGAAGTTTCCGTAGGCCTTCCATAGTGATACAAACCACTTATAGTACCACTCACACTTCTAAGGTTATTAAACACATTTCCATAAATCCAGGACTTGGGGTATTCCATATTTGAATAGTATATATAAGCAGGATATATGAGACCAGAACTTGCTCTGTATATATTACTTATATTATTGTTGGAGAAAAGCAGGTTATTTCCCCAATAATAAACGTAAAACATATATGCTGTTCCAGTTCCGGGAATATTCAAGTTTGTTAAATTATTCCCCGAAATATTTAGTGTATCTGCATAGTTGTAATAGGAATAGATTCCATAAAAAGTACTTGAAAACAAAGCACCAAGTGTGCCCTGAATAGTATTATTTTTTATGTTAACAGTATTTGATTTAGTTGGGCTGGAAAGTGCCCCTGTATAATACGAATAAATACCATAGCAAGCATAATTCGCATTGTAACCTACATTGATGGTATTACCATTAATATCAACATTCTGATTGTAACCGTAGTTTACAAACACACCATAGTAAGTATATGCATTCCCGGGGTCAGGAGAAATTACATTGTTCAAGATACTGAAGTTGCTGCCTTGATAGTATGCGTAAACTCCATATGCATTAACCGTGCCACCACCAGCGCCTAACCCCACTATTGTATTACCTATGACAGAATTGTTCTGATCATAGAGAAAATAAGGAGTTGGAGCAGCGTAACCATACAAATAAATTCCTATTCTGGCATTTAGTATAAGATTATTCTGGAAGGTGTTATTAGAATTGGTTCCTGAAAACAGAGTTGGTGTAATATTGTAATACTGGTAAATTCCAACTGTTGAAGTATTTGTGCCTTTAAGAAAAATTTTTGAGTTTCTAATCGTAATATACTGTGCGCCTTGAGTAGCAGAAGAATTTGTGATCCAGAATCCCCTTTCAACCATATTGGAATTTGTTGTATCCTTCTGCCTCACATTAATGGAATCAAACGTGAAATATTGAGCCCCAAGAAATTGGACAATATAGTCAGTTGTTCCTGTTGTACCATACCTTTCAATCCACACTTCACCTGTTAAATCAGATTTTTTCTTGAATGTAATCGTATTGGTGTTACTGGCTCCTGTAACAGGACCAAAAGTAAGCACACTGTCAATTTCTACCCCTGCATCAGTCCCGTAAACTGCAGGCTTTACAAGAAATGTCACCGGGCCCGAAACCCCTCTATTTGTAAGGTCACTTATAGCAGTCGTAAAATTAGGATAGTTTGGAGACACTTCACCTGGACCTATGACGAAAGTACCAGATAACGGACCTACTATTTTTCTTGAACCGGGGGGATTCTGTGGACTGGGTGCTTTTGTACCCATACTACCAGTTGCAATGATTGAATCACATCGTGCGTCAATTGAATCACCTAAAATTGCTGTCCCGGGAACATCATAAGTCAACCAGAAATAGTTTGTTCCTTCTAATAACGTTTGAGAACCATTGATGTTAAAAGCACCGTTAGGTGAAGGAACCGTACTGCCAAACTGCGTTGTAGTAGCAAATACTGGGCTGTTCCCTGTGTACCAGAGTTTTGCATTTGCAATATTAACCAGTGGATTTGGTGTTCCTTCAGTACCTAACTTAAACTGTGTAACAGTAAATGGATTTAACCCACCGGTAGTCACAACCTGAATACCAATTACCTGATTGTTGACAGAGTTTCTGATAACAGGATTGGTATTCTGTGTTGTAGTGCTTGATACATAAACCATAGGTTCTGGAACTCCGTATGACACATCATCAAGATACATATTATTCCCGTAAGCACTGTAAGCATGGAAAATCACATAATTAGTTGGACCATTGAAACTTGCAGGTATGCTATACGAAAAGTAATACCAGTTCGCTGTTGCATTGTACCTCCAGACACCTCCGAGGTATGTTGCTCCAGTCATACTTGGAGTAGTATTGACCCAGACACTAATGCTATCATAATTTGAAGGGTAACCGGGGTCTCTATACATCCAGAAATTAACCTGCCCCTGTCCCGAAGTTAAACTGAAAGACGGGGTTATCAAAATCGCAGCACTCCCAGAAGTAGCAGAATAGCTCTGATAGGTAGCCATACCCGCGCCTGAATGAGGCAAACAGGTCGGAGAGGTTCCACTGGTTACTCTTTGCCAGTTGTAACTACCTGAGAGAATCGTTGCAGTCCATCCAGTTGGTGGAAAAGTAACATTATCAAAAGACTCAGATACCATTGCAAGCGGTCCCATATTGCCGCTATTCGTAGACTCAAGAGAATTACCGATACCGAAATTAATAGGACCGTTCATAAAGCCTGTCACTGAAAAGAAAGTAAGGGTGAGAAAGGCTACAAAAAAAGTAAATACTTTTTTCATAAATTTGAATTTAAGTTTTATATTTTAAATGAGTTGAATGCATTGTAAAGTGTAAAGTAAATCCGGTCTTCTCCTTCTAAAACTTCCCAAGACTTTACCCCCCTCTTCGCCTGTGTCTCATTTTTTTACAATATACCAATAAGAGAATAAAAATATAGAGAACATTTGGGTTTGTCAAGTCTAAAAAAATATCTTCTCAACACGGGGGGATTCTGTGGATTGGGTGCTTTTGTACTCATACTACCAGGAGATGATGTGTTTAAAATAAAATGAATCCCAAGCTACAGTAGCTATGTATAGACGTACTTAAAGATTTTTAGTAGGGTGTTATAACTGGCATTTCAGTTCTTCCATTCAGTCAAAAAGACACTATGTTTATATAGTTCAATATTCACAAGGTTAAAAGTCTTTTTCATTTAATCTTGCAGCCCCGGTTCTGCAAAAAATTAATTCTATACAATTTGAAACTCAGAGAGAAAATCTCAAGCCAGAGAAAAAAGTATAATTGACTGTATGAATTGCATCAACTGTTTTAGTACTGCCAAGATTGTTTAAACCTCCATATTTAAGATTTGCCCCAAAAATTACACTAAACGGATAAGCAAAAACATAATTAGCTGTAATAGTACCATTAAGTCCAAAATCAAAATTCTTAAATCCCAGTCCACTTTTTTGATTATCAGGCGAACTTGTTAAGATGCCCATATATGGTCCTCCATTAAACCAGAGACCAAAATCTTCTGAAAGCATCCCACCAAAATTAAAATTAAGTGGAATGTTCATATAATTGGCTGTCAGATATTTTTCAGTTTTCGTTGTATCCTGATTTGGATCAGGGTCAACTATATTCAAAGGTTTATAAGAAAAACTCTTCCCATCAAAACTCAGACCTGAAGAAAACTTCACCACATCAAAAAGGCTGATGTAAAAAAGTGCACCAGTAGTAAAACCTAATTTGGATTTCGTTTCATAGTTATTAGCACCTGTTCCACTAATATTTGCACTCGTGCCACCAACACCTAATTGAAAATCAATGTAAAAATCAAGAGGCTTTTTACCTGTTCGATAATTAAATTCTTCAGTTGCTTTCAAATAGTCCCTCTTCAATTTCACATCACCATTGGAACCAGTAAAGTGAAAATTCTGAGCAAATAGCCCCTGGGCAGCAATTGTTAACAGCAACACTATTAATAACTTTTTTACCATTTTATTTTCTCCTTTCAGTTTTGTTTTAAGTTTTCTATTTCTGTTATTAATTTTTCCCACTCCACAGTCAAGTGGGAAATTGATTTTTCAACTTCTTTATATTCCGTTGTTATTTCAATTACAAAATTTGTATCTCTATAAAAATCTTCTTTCATCATTAAGTTTTCTATTTCACTTTTTCTACTTTCCAGTTTTATCAAATCTTCTTCTACTTGTTTCAATCGTCTCTTTAAAGGTGAAAGCAGAACGTTAATTTGTTTACGTTTTTGTTTTTCTTTTATCGATCTCTGATAAGGTGTCAAACTAATCTCACCATCTCTTCGATTTATATGCTTCTGTGAAAGTTCGCTATCCTGTTCAATAAGTTCTTTTTCTATAATACTTAAATACTCCGCCAAAGTTCCAACAAACTCTTTAACCTGTCCATTTTCAATATATATAATTTTCGTAGCTACCTCTTCCAGTAAGTCCCTATCATGCGATATAAGTAATAAAGTACCCTTATACTGTTTCAATGCTTCAATTAAAACTTGCTTTGACCTCAAATCGAGATGGTTTGTAGGCTCATCAAAGATTAGAAAGTTTGAATTTCCAACTATCATCTTAACAAGTGCAACACGGGATTTCTCTCCTCCTGACAAAACATTCACAGGTTTATGCACATCATCATCACTGAAAAGAAAACACCCCAAAATCGATCTGATGTTTTGTTCTGTTAGTGATGAAGCCACTTCCTTGACAGTCTCTAAAACCGTTTTATCATTTTCCAATGCCTCAGAAAATTTTTGAGAATAAAGACTTACCTTCACATTATATCCTAAGTCTATAGTCCCTTCATACGATTCAACACCAGATAGAATTCTCGCAAAGGTTGACTTCCCGGTGCCATTTCTTCCAACAAGCGCTATCTTTTCCCCTCTTAATATCGTAAAGTTAATGCCTGATAATATTTCCCTTCTCCCATCATATGACTTGCTGAGGTTAATCAATTCAACTACCTTCTTCCCGCAAGGCAAAGGAGGTTGGAACTTGAAATGAATGGTAGTGTCATCTTCAGGAACCTCAATCTTTTCTATCTTCTCAAGCATTTTTATGCGACTTTGAACTGCCCGGGCTTTTGTTGCCTTATAACGAAACCTTTCGATGAACTTTTCCTGTTCTTTGAGATATCTTTGCTGGTTCTCAAACTTGCTAATCAACAGTTCCTTTCTTCTGGCTTTTTCTACAAGAAAATTCGTGTAATTACCTGAGTAAAAATGTAAATTAGACTCCCAGATTTCATAGACTCCTTTAACAATATTATCCATAAACCTTTTGTCGTGTGAAACAAGTATAAGAGCACCCTTATAGTTTTTTAGAAAGTTTTCTAACCACAAAAGACTCTCCATATCAAGATGGTTCGTAGGCTCGTCTAACAACAATATTGATGGACTTTGAACAAGCAACCTGGCAAGCAAAACTCTCATCTGCCAGCCTCCACTAAATGATTCTATCTTACGATTATAATCTTCAGTTACAAAACCCAAACCAGCCAGAATTTTTTCTATCCTTCCCCTTAATTCATAAGCATCATAATAAGATAACTTTTCGTGAAGCAACGTAAATTCATTGAGTAACTCAAGATATTCTGAAGAGTTCCTATCCTCAAAATTAGACAACTCTTTTGTAATTTCTTCCAGCTCTTGCTCAATTTTAACAACATCCACTGCTGCTGAATAAACTTCCTCAAAAACTGTATTCCCGTAAATCCATTCCACTTCTTGTGGTAAATAACCAATTGTAGAATGACGGGACCTAACAACCTTTCCAGTATCAGGTTGAATATCTCCTTTGATTATTTTGAGTAGCGTGGATTTACCGCTTCCGTTGTTTCCTACAAGCGCTATCCTGTCCCAATTTCCAATCTGAAAATTGGTGTTCTTGAAAAGTTCTCTTGTTCCAAATGAAACCGATATGTTCTCAAGATATATCACACCACAGGATACATTCTATCTTAAACGCAGTTTGAGAATGATGGTCTTAAATCCTATAAAATCTGCTGTGCTCACAGATCTATTTCAACATAATAGAAGGTATTTCCTTTTGTAACTACCATTGAAAACTTATTGCCATCAACCCAGCTTTCACCAACAGAATCATAGTAACCTGCAATTAATTGATTATCTACATATACACTATACTTCTCATTACCCTCCGCAAAGTCTCCAGTGGCTGCTATATATATCACTTTACCATTGGCAATCTGGAGTTTATCAATATAATCAAATTCCTCTGAAACCCACTTGTTGGTTACCACACCGAATTTTGTGGCTGAATACCCATCTGAATAAATGTTTCTTGTTTTGATAAATGCATAAAGGTCCTGGTTCTCATAGACAAAATTAATACCATCGTCAAAACTTGCAAACGACACGCCGTCATAAGGTCCATAAGTCTTATTTCCGACTACTATATAGTTTTTATCGGGAATATTAAGCGTGTAGTCTCCATAATTTACACCTATGTATGCAAGAGTATTCTCATCAAGAAATTTGAAGGCATAAAGATTATCATATTTATCCGAAATAATTTTATCATTAGAAACAAGCACTGACTTATCGTTTATTTGAACTGACATAACAGGATTTCCGTTATGAAAATCATAATCAAACAAATAAGCATACTTTCGTGTCTTCTTACTATCATATACAAGATATGATTCAAATGTAGAACTATCGGCTGTCACTTTTTTCTCTGTAGTTACAACATACGAAATTTTTACATCCTTTGATACTTTGATGTTAGCAATATCACCTTCAACCACATCAAGTTCCTTATTTCCAGCCATCAAGTGTGAACGGTACCTGTACTCTCCTATCGAATCCTGACCTACATAGATTGGAACATTATCCTCTCCTATAATAGGAGCAATTATATAATCGAAAGGCTTATATTCTTTCTCTCCGTGAACAATAAAGGTGTTCCCTTTTTCCATATACAAAGTACCTTTCGATTTGGCAATATACACCGGAACCTCTGAAGCATCAAATTTTACGCTCCATCTATCAATATCAGAATACTTCTTGTGTTCTTTTTCTCCCACCACAAGAAAACTTTTTCCCCCCACGGATGCAATGTAATATACTTTGCCACTTTTTGTAAATCCGGGAAGTCCATATGCCTCTCTTTCTTCAGCTATTGCTCCTTGAAAGTATATAAAGTCTATATTATCATAAGGCTTACTTTTTTTCAATTCGCCTGTCTTGAGATTATAAGTTGTCAGGTATGAATATACATTGTCTGAACTCTGGAAATATAGAATCCCATCTCGCAATGCCCAGTTATCCCCAATGTAACTTGAAGTAAGAATTATCTGGTCGTTTTTCATAAAAGAATATTCACGCTTTTCACTCTCATAATTACTCCTGTCTACTACATAATAAAGATTTCCTGCATCATCAAAAAAGGCATTGTTTACAAACACATATCCATCAGTAGCTATATTCCCCCAGCTTGAAAGAACAACATTTTTTGCTATAACTGTATCATAAGCAGAGTATAACCAGTTTTTGGATAACCGGTCATACTTGAAACCGTAGGTCTGCGTTTTATATTCTGGAATTGAAACCTGAGTTATTACACTCTCCCTAACCTGCTGAGAATGTATAAAGGGAGCGAAAATAACCAAAAATAAAAAAATGATTATAGCTTTCATTAATGTTTATATTTTGAATTTATAAAAAAATCATTCCAACGAACTTCAACAAACTCTCTATTATACTACTAAAGTCTTTTATTTGTTCTGCAAAATCTCCTTTATCTCGGTAAGGATACGAACTTCAGCTGATGGTTCCACTGGTTTTAATGGCTTTTCTGCTGCTTTCTTTTTGAGATTGTTCACTACCTTGACAATGATAAAGACACAAAAAGCAATTATAAAAAAATCAAATGTACTTTGGAGAAAGTTCCCGTAATTGAGAGTAGCATTATCTTTTATAACTAACTTTAAACCAGTAAAGTTAACACCCCCAATCAAAGCCCCTATCGGAGGCATTAAAACATCATTAACAAGGGAAGAAACAATCTTTCCAAAAGCAGCACCAATGATAACCCCGATGGCAAGATCGAGTGCGTTGCCTTTCAAGGCAAATTCTCTGAATTCGGAAATAATTTTCATATCTGAATATTAGTTTTGTTAAAAAAAAGGTGAGTCATCGACTCACCTTAAATATAATCAAAAAAGCAGGTTTTATCATCTTACTTTAACAGCACCATTTTTTTCACGTCAGTAAAATTACCAGCCTGAAGTCTGTAAAAGTAGATTCCACTTGAAAGATTCAGTGAACCGGCGGAAAACTGCACTTCATAATTTCCACCATTCTTATGTTCGTTAACAAGTACAGCCACTTCTTTACCAGATATATCATACACCTTTAAAGTAACAAACTCATTTGATGGTATAGTAAAGGCAATAGTAGTGGTCGGATTGAAAGGATTCGGATAGTTTTGTTGCAGATTATACTTTAAATTAGTTTTTATTTCCTTTTCCCCTTCGGTCAAATAGAGAGGTCCATTGTAATTCCTGACAGGGAAATTAATATAACTATTTGAACTAAGGTAAATTCTATGGATTCCATTTGCCAATACTGGCAAAACATGAGGATTTGTCCCAAGAAATGAGACATCGTCTGGAGCAGTATCAAGATTGGTAACAACAACTCTTATCTTATTTCCTGCCTTAAATATATGGCCGTGCGAGATGCCATTAAAAGTAACAGTTTTTCTTTGTTTTGTTTTATATTTCCTATCTGTATAATTAATCCGATTGACCAATTTGGCTTGAGTACCTTTAATTTCATAGACTTGAAAATTAAACTGGCATGGTGTAGCCGTTGAATAATAATCAAGAGTTATTGACGGAGTTCCAATAAGCATTATATCATTAGTCAGAGGTGCTGTTTCAAAAATCAATTGCGATTTTGTAAACTTAGAATCAAAAACAGGACCTGTAAATTCAAGATTTACCGCTTCTTGCATCGTAAAACCTTTTGCAACTTTGTTGTTCAGGCTTACATAGTTTCCGCTGTTCGAGTTTGGAGTCGTTGTCAGAGTATTATTTTTATTAAAATAGAGCTTCAGATTGCTAACATTGGAAACAGGCCAGGTACTTGAACTATCGTGTGTAAAACTCCACATATTGTTGTATTCGGGAAAAGTTGTTGAAGCAAAATGAAATCTTGGTCTGGTCAGTATTCCATTATCAATACCAAACAGGTAATAATAAAACCATTCATTAAAAAAATTCATATGCCATTGGTCCTCAGTAGGAGAAATATCCCCTCCATGTCCCATCACCGCACCAAAATAATATCTTGCAAATACTGTTCTTTGAGTTATGGCATTAATGTTGCCAGCAGCATTGAAAAACTTATCCTGCCAGGAATTTTCAATTAACATTGGAATATTGCAATTCTGAACAATATTTGAAAAATCTCGTTGATATGGAACCCAGTATGCAAGGCTATCCCATTTATCAGGAGCACTCGAGTACACCCAATCGCTCATCCTATCCACCAGAGGTGTATATCTTGCAGTATCAGGTGTATATTCTATTGTCCAGAGAAAAGTCATTTTAATTGAACCATTTTCTATCCAGCTTGATGCAAAAACTGGCGATGATAATGCAGAAATTATAGTTTTAACGTGAAGCCCCCCAAGACAGGCTGCAATATATGGTAATGTTCCGCCCTGCGAGCCCCCTGTTATCAATATCTTGCTCGTATCAAGACCTGTAGAAAAATCCGTTCTTACAAAATTGACAAATTCAATTAAATCCTGTGCTTCAACAGTACTTATAAGATTTGATTTACCTTCTGAATGTCCCTGCCCTCTTACACTAAAGGTATAAACCACATACCCATAAGCAGCCTGTGATGTAGCAAATTGCTCAAGGGTTTCTTTACTATCTCCGTATCCATGCACCATTATTACACAGGGATAACCATCAGGCAAATAGGGATTTGAAACACCTGGATAAAACTTCGATGCATCTAATTTAACACCATCTCTAAGAGTTAACCAGAAATCCTGTTTTATTACTTGATACAAATCATTAGTGGGCGATGGGATTTTTGGCAAATTTGGAATTACATAACTGTCTCTTCCTGTTTTTACAAATTGCGACCACGCTGCGTTGAGTCCCAGCATCAACATCATAATTGTTAATATAAGAAATATTTTGTTTTTTGTCATTCAGTCTTTGTTTAATTAATAAAAAATCAATAATGGGAGGTAGAATCCCACACAACCTGTTTTCTGGTCTTTCTGTAAACACTGATAGACCTTATTATGGCTATAAAATTAATAAACGTATCAAGTATCAACCTGAAGAAACTGAAAAATGCGTACTTGAATCCGTACCAATTATAAGTAAATGCAAATCTGTGTGCGGCTCGGGAAATCATAAATACAAGATTAGCTATCATTAAATACCAGAGCACTGATGAATGTCCAACAAGAGAATACGCATTTTCTAAACGCAACACACGTGCTATCACAGCATACAAAAAGTACAGGAATACTATATTTGAAAGGAACGCACCAACAAACGTAAATAATGACTTTCTATCCCTGAATAAAAAATACTTTGTTACAATGTTTCCTTTCCACTTGTGAGCACTCCAGTTCTGAAAACAAATTCCAGCAATCCATCGTGACCGTTGCTTTACTGCAGCCCAGAAAGTATTTGGAAAGAATTCAGCAGTTGCAATTCTTGATGCTTCATCGTTTTTGTCAACCTTAATATTAAAAAATCCTGTCTTAAATCCTAATTCATAAAATCTATACCCAAGCTCATAATCCTCAGTTAAATTAGCATCGTTGAAAATCCCAGCCGTTTTTGACTTAGGAGTAATAATAAATGGCTCTTTAGCAGGTTGCTTAACCTGAGCTTCTTCAGGGGCTTTCTTAACCTCAGGTTTAGGAGTTTCTGTCGATTTGAACACTTCTTCTTGAAGAATGTCTTCTGCTTTCTTAGCAGATACTTCAGGAGCTGTAACAAAATCCATTTCCTCGTTGATATCTGCAGACTTCGTTTCTGATTCTTCGACTCCAAGCACGGGCTTTTCTTGATGCTCTTTATCTATTTTGATATGGTCAAGTTCCTGAAGACGTCTTTCTATTGACTGAAGTTTATCAAAAATTTGGTCATCAAGTTTTTTCAAAATAGTCTCTTGACCAGAAGGTTCAAATTCTACTGCTTTTTTATCCTCAGTAATAAGTTGTGTGATACCTTTAACCTGATTCCCAAGCTCAGCAAGTTTATCTTTTAAACCCTCAGTCCTGGCTGTTTCAAAAGTTGGTTGGAGTATCGGGGATAAGTTCTTCTCATGGAGAAGCCTTATACGTTCTTCGATTTCAGCAATTTTCCTATCTATTATTTCATTCTGACTCAACGGAACAAAACCACTTTCAGTTTCTAAAGACTTATGAGTATCTGTTAATACTTTATCTAAAACTGCATCAAGCAGGTCGTCATATATTTCGTAACGTCGCAACAAAATTTTAAATTTCTTCAGTGAAATGATATCTGGAAGTTCCGATTCGTTCTCTATCCCAACAAAATTCTTAAAATTAGTTCGGTGGATAATAGTATTTAACAAATCCTGATCTTCAAGCTTATAGATTTCACCAAGGAGAGTTATCTTGAAAACGGTCAAAACATTGATGTCAAGGATATAACCTGAGGATAGTTCACTTACCTGAGTCTTGATAATTTCCTCAACTGTCCGCCAATCAGTATCACGGTTCAATCTTGAAAGAAATTTCCCGTTGTCCCGACGTGCAAGTTCCCTGATTTGAGCAAGACTTTCTTTATATTTTGCTGTGCTTGTCATTTTTTATCTATTTAGAATTTCTGATAGTTTTTAAAATTTTTCGTGCTTGTTCGAGTGAATCAAATTCTGATATAATTACTCTATAAACTTCTTTGTTTTCTTCAATAGAATTGGTAATTGTTGCTTTAGTAGACTCAAGACCTTTGACGCTGTAAATCTTACCAATGTGATTAAGTGCTTCTTGCTCATTGTCCCACATTGATTCCTGAATGCCAATCTTACCATTCTGAAAATACAGATAGAAAGCATCAAGTTCCTTGTCCCTCAAAGCATCTTTAACAAAAACAAATTCCTCTTGAGGAACAGAATTCTTTCCGGTTTCGTCAAGCGTTGGTGCTGCATAAGCATCAGACACAAATAAAACCCGTTCGTTTCTAGCGTGAGTGTTATTAGGCAAATTACCAATCTGCATTTCTTGATTGGCAGTATAAGTAAGGAACCCTACCCCACTCAAAACAAACATAAAGAACAAAAAGGTGAAATTCTTGATAACACCAGGAACTCCTCTTTCCTTAGAAGCATAGTTGCCATTCAAAGCCTGGAAGGGATCATCATGGTATTCAGTATCATTGATATATTCCAGTTCATCTTTCTTTTCTTCATCGTTCTCAAAGAAGTCGTTATTTAATCTGATTCCTTCTTCTTTATAAATCGCCTGAATTAATTCTTTAGGGTCCTCCGCATATTTTCCACTCTGCTTAACACGATTGTGTTTTTCAAGATATGCAATAGCTTTTCTGTGAAAAGCCATACCAGTACCAGCAAATGGAATAAACGTTCCCATCCCCTGCCGCACAATAAGATCCTTTGTGTGAACTTCAGCAAATGCATCACAATAAGTTCTATGTATCAATTTACCGAGTTTGCTCTTGATAGGGATAACAGGAATTTGAATCGCATGGTAGCCTTTATAACCAAGCAGGAAATTCTCCAGCTTTAATGAGAGTGGATGAATAAAATCTTCAGCATCGTGAACAACTATAATTTCAAATTCCCCGTAAACTTTTTCATATTCACAGATTCCAGCATAAATGCTATTGAGATTGTCTGCTTTTGTTGTTGGCCCATTTTGAGGGTTAATACAAGCAATAACCCTATTATCTTTTCGTGAAATTTCTTTAACTACCCTTAAAGTATCTATATCATTTGGGTAAACTCCTACAAAAATCCTGTAGTTTGTATATTTCAGATTTCTAATAGCATAGCTTAAAGTCCTCCCAATAACAGCAGATTCTTTCCATGCCCCAAGCATAATAGCAATAGGCTTCTCGGGTTTTTCATACATCTTAGAAGTGTCAGGGAGTTTACTTTTATATTTATTTCTCAGCAACCAATAGCAGATGTCAAGATAAAGATCATCAAGCCCGCTTATCGTCAACATTATGGCAGTAACCCAAAGCAATATTTGAAATATATCGTAAATCATAGTCCAAAATTAAAGTTAATAATAAAACCAGCTTTTAGTGTAAAATTGTTCCTTAGATTCCCTGAAAAATACTGACCATCCTGGCCTATCAAATAAAGTCTATTTGTGCCTTCAACAAATAACGTAGGGAAATTAATCAAATTAGGCTTAAATGTTGCACCAACTCCAAATTCACCGTAATTATTGTAATCCAGTTGTCTACTATCAGCCTGTAAGAGTTGAACAAGATAAAACTCAAAATAGGAGTAACCTCCTGTCATATAACGTAGAACTTCTTTCAGTTGAAGTTGACCAAATAAATTTTTGAATTTATAGTCATACAATTCAACTGAATATAAGTCGACATAAAAATATTCTGTTTTTGTAGAACGTCCAAGATAAAAAGCAGGATTACCAAACCGATTACCGTAAGTTAACATTGGTTTAAAATTAACGCTATTTTTCTCAAAATCTATTTCGTGTACATACCCAAGCCTGAATTCAAAGTTGAAGTTATCAGATAGTCTAAGCTTCATAAATCCACCGCCTTCAACAAATCTATCATTCAATATATAATCCTTCTTTGATTTCGAATCCATATATACATCACCATAGAATCCTAAATAAAAATTCTTTAGAACTCTAAAATTTATGTGACCTACAAAATTTGAGATGTAGTTCTGATAGTAAGAATCGTAACCATTGTAAAAATATAAATCAAGTGAACGTGGAGATGTTAGTGCTATCATTTGTTTTTCTATAAACATACTTTTCCTCGCTGCATCAATTTCATCTATGTCACTGGAATGTGATGCTACATAATCAAAGTAATCAAGAGCTCTGGAGTATCTCTTTTCCTTATCGTAAAGGTAGGCAAGCTGTAAATAGATTTTAGTTGCTTCTGGATGATCCTTGATATATCTCTCAAAAGACTCTATTGCTTTTTTAGTATTTCCTGTTCGGAGATACTCATACCCTTCATTAAGTAAATCATCATCGGACTGGTCTTTAACAACAACAGGATTTTCGTTTTTCTTATTATCTTGCCTCTCCGCCTGTTCAATGTAGCCTATTTCAAGCGAAGCAAGATTAATCTCATTTGAATCAGTTGAATTTTTGATAACATAGTTAAAATATTGCCTTGCTTTCTGCAGCTGGTTAGTTTGCTTGTATGCATAACCTAACTGTAAATATATCCTCATTTCAGAAGGATTATCCTTGATGTAGTCCTCAAAATAATAAATTGCAAGTTCAATCTTGCCTTCATTGAGATAATTATAGGCTAAATCCAAACGATTATCTACCGCTTGAGGATACGTTTTGCTTGCACTTATGAATAATACCGCTATGGTGGTTAGTATAAGTACGATATGTATATGTATGTGATGTTTTTTCAATTTTACCCCCACCTTTGAGGCGCAAATATTGTGCCATATATCTTTATATAAAAATACTATAAAAGGAACGTGTATAAGTATATGTTATCTCACTAACATTGGAACTATCGCAACATCAAGATTTTCTATACCCTCCTTTTTATCTTAAAAAAATATATAGTGCTTAAACTATGTTTTATAAACCAGTAACTATGTTTTGAATTTGTGGAGTCTTTGTTAAATTATTCTTTCAAAATATAGTTTCAATACTATCTTTTGCAAAAACTTACATCCCAAAAATTCAGATTTCTAACTGTTTTTAGAACTCTTATACTTTGGCATTTTTCTTGCGAGTTCTTCTGAAAAATAAATAAATTGAAAAAATTAATATGGATAAGATGAAACTTATATCGAACATTGAAGAGAATAATAATCAAAGCCAACTGGACAATAATTTCTTTCAGTTTGACAACCTTAATAAAATTCTTGAAAGAATAGAAAAAAATTACAAACGTCTCTCCGAACTTGAAACAACTTCTTATTATAACTACTCAAAAATTTATACTCCAAACGACTCTTCTGCAAAAATAGCATTATTGGAAGAAAAAATTCGTGCCTTCTATGCTCGCAAATGTATATCTGTAGTCTCCGCAAATAATAATATAAATGAAACCACAGATATTAATAACCCATCAACAATTAGCTCCGAATCAAAAGAAGCATATCTATTAAGACAAAAAGCAGAATTGCTCAGGAAACTTGAAGAAACCGAACTGACAATTAAAATGCTAACCAATGAGCGCTGGTAATTTCAGACCTTAGATTTTCTATTAGTTTGGTAATTCGCGGTCCTGGTCTCATAAGTAGATTTTCATCAACCGAAATTAAACGGTTGTTTTTTATTGCTGTAGTTGAATTTAATTTCTTTCTGAGCTCATCAAAAATAGCCTTCTTCTTACTCTGATTGGAAATATCTATGGGAACAATAATAACTTCTGGATTTTCTTTTATAACTGATTCATAATTCACAGTAGGGTACTCAAGCGTTTCATTCCCAAAAATGTTTTGTAAATTTAATACTTCCAGCACGTCATTTATATAACTATTCTTATTAACCGTTATCAAAGGAACTATCGAAATTACCACAAAACATTTGAATCTAACTCTACCGCGAAACTCATTACTTACTGTTGTAACTACAGAATCAATGTTTCTAATAATAGAATCAGCCTGACTGTTTTTGTTAACAAGATACCCAATCTTGCTAATTGTTCTTTTAATTCCCTTGATATCTCGCGGATTTGATACAAAAACGTTATAATTCAAATTTTTAAACACACTAAATGAACTTTTAGAATTCCCTTCCACTGTCATAAGAATTAAATCTGGTTTCAGCGATGCAACCTTTTCATAATCGGGATCCAGCATCCCTCCAACTTTCTCAATATTTCTTGTTCCTTCAGGATAATCACAATAATTACTAACGCCAACTAATTTATCAGAAGCTCCTAATGCAAACATTATTTCAGTTAGGTTTGGCGCAAGTGAAATTACATTTGTTGGGTAATGGTTTAATTTTAGCTCGTTATTTGCATCATCAAACACATCAAGAGATACTAAACCATCTTTTTTCTCTCCCATACAGGATGAAAGTAATATGGTAACAATTACAATATAAAAAATCTTTCTCATTATGTTTTCAGCTTTTTCTTTTTAGCAGCAGGAAAAAGAACATTGTTTAAAATTAATCTGTAACCTGGAGAATTCTTATGCAGATCAAGATTTGTTGGATCCGCCCCAACAAGATGTTGATAATCTTCAGGATCATGCCCCCCAAGTAAAGTGAAAGTGCCTCTTCCATAGTTGCTATGGATATATTTAACCAGATTCGTCCCTTCATTCATTCCGAGAATTGTAACATTTTTCTTTATATATTCCTTATGAAACCCTGAAGTCTGCCCTAAAAATCCTTTTATAATGCTCGTGTGACACTGCGTTAACATAGTAGGCACAGGATCAAGCTTTGCTGAAAATTCAACTAATTTAAAATAATCGTTCATCTGTCCTAAATTAAGAAGATCGCGGGTTATATCTATAGTAGAAAAACTGTAAACATAGGGGTTCATCTCAATCTGGAAGTTTTCAAACGCTATACAATTTGAAAAGTCCAGTTTATTATTTGCATCTGGATCAGCTGGATCTCCATCATACATCTCCGCACAGATATCAGTATACTGTGCCGCAAGAGCAATATCATAAGTATCAGTTGCTGAACACATAGTAAATAAAAATCCTCCATTAGCAATATATTCAGTCAGAGTTTTTACAACAGCAAGTTTCAATTTAGAAACCTTACTGAACCCAAGTTTCTTCGCCATATCTTCATTGACCTTCTTCTGAGTTATATACCAGGAGGCTGTTGCATAAGAAGCAAAAAATTTTCCATACTGACCTGTAAAATCCTCATGATGAAGATGAATCCAGTCATAATTTTTTAATTTTCCAGCAAGCACCTCCTCATCCCAGAGCTTATCATAAGGAATACCCGCATAGTCTAATGCCAGTTGTACAGCATCATCCCATGGAAGTGCATTTGGAGGAACATAGACAGCTATCCTTGCAGCTTTTTCAAGGTGAATAACGTCAGTATTATTTTTTTCATCTTTTACAAATGCATATACCTGAGCAGTTTGAGTACCATTCAACAATTCATAATATACTCCCTCTGCTTTACATTCATCCTCCAGCTTTTCACTGTAGTTAAACATAAAAGCTCCACCACGGTAATTTAATAACCAATCAAGTTCTTTACCACTATATAAATGGCGATATGCTATACCGTATGCTTTAAGGTGATTGGTCTGTGTATGGGATTCCATAGGTATCAGAAGTTTCGTTTGAGAATAACCCTGTAGAACAAACCCAAGCAGTATTATAGGCACAAATTTTAGAATATACTTAATCATAAAATTAAATTAATTTTAAAAAACGTAAACTTCAATAATAAATGTTGCATCTTGCTTTTGAAACTTCCTGTGATGAGACTTCTGTTGCTCTGCTGGATAACGATAGCGTTGTAATGAACTTGATATACTCCCAGATGGAGCATCAGAAATTCGGTGGGGTAGTCCCTGAAATTGCCTCAAGGGAACACCTGAAAAAAATCCAACCTCTAACCGAAAAAATCTTCTCAGACACAGGTAGAAGTATTACAGAACTCAACTTTATATCAGCAACAAATGAACCTGGATTAATAGGAGCATTACTGATTGGTCTTAATTATGCAAGAGCTCTTGCACTTGCCCTCGATATTCCGTTTGTACCGGTTAATCATCTTCACGCACATATTTACTCCGCTTTTCTCAGAAAACCATCCCCGGAATTTCCATTTATTGCGCTTGTTGTTTCAGGAGGACATACATTATTGGTGCTGGTAAAAAACTACTTTGACCATCAGATTCTTGGAACGACTGTTGACGATGCAGCAGGAGAAGCTTTTGATAAAGTGGCTAAACTTCTGGGACTTGGATACCCTGGGGGACCTGAGATTAGCCGACTTGCAAGAGATGGAAATGAAAACGCTTATAAATTTCCTATTGCAAGACTCAAACACGGTTCTCTGAACTTCTCGTTTTCAGGAATTAAAACTTCTGTTTTGTATTTCCTTAGAGATAATAATTTGCAGCAACCCCTTGACAAAAAAATTCTCTCAGATTTATGTGCTTCATTCCAGAAATCAGTAATTAATTCGCTTTATAAAAATACCTTAAGAGCATTGGAAGAATTCAAAGTAAAATCGCTGGTAATCTCAGGAGGAGTATCAGCAAACTATTATCTCAGAGAAAAGTTTCTCAGTTTAAAATCAACTGGATATAATATCTTTATTCCCCCACACGAATATACAACTGATAACGCTGCTATGATTGGAATAACAGCTTACTATAAATATTTACATACTAAAGATAAAAAATTTTATGACTTGCAAAGCTTTGCAGTAACAGCAAAAGCCAGGCTTGATTTCAATAATTTTTGAGAATAACTTAATAATCAGAATTATGAACCCATTACAATTTCTACAGGACAATTCAAAATCAATTATTACCGAAGCTACAGAATTAGTTACTTCATTACAACTTAAAGGATACACAAGAGTTGGGAAAGAACGCACAAGACAAAAACTTGAGGAATTATTGAAAAAAATTATGAGTTGTATTAAAAAACGCAGTCTCATACCTGTTATAACCTATACAGACAAAATAGCCCGGGAAAGGTATAACAGCGGCTACAATTTATATGAAGTACAGAGTGCAATTAACTCACTCGAACTTGTTATATGGAATAAAATCTTTAAACAAGTTCCGCCAGGAAATCTTGCACAGATTCTCGGAACAATCAGCACTGTAATAGGAGCAGGTAAAGATAATCTGGCTCGAATGTATGTTGCTCTCGCTGCCAATACAAAAAAACCAACCTTAAACTTAAGTTCCCTCTTTGAAGGTAGCGAGAGTATAGTTAATTTATAAATTTTAATTTCATTATATTTGTTTGCCTGCCGCTTTATGCTGCAGGATAGGGTTTTTTTATACAAAAATTACTTATATGGACTTTAATTTATCAGAAAATGCTCTGGAAATTGCCAGACTGGCAAGAGACTTTGCCGAAAACGTCATAAAACCAAAAGTAATGGTCTATGACGAATCCCAGGAATTCCCCTTTGAAATAATCAATAAGGCTGCTGAATTAGGTTTTATGGGAATTACATTTCCTGAAGAATATGGTGGGTCTGGACTGTCGACTCTTGAATATGCATTAATAATAGAAGAAATCTCAAAAATAGATCCATCCGTAGCCCTGACAATTGCTTCTCATAATGGCTTGTGTACTAATCATATTTTTATGTTCGGGAGTGAAATCCAAAAAGCAAAGTACCTTCCAGCTCTTACTTCTGGTAAAAAACTCGGAGCGTGGGGATTAACAGAAAACGTCTCAGGTAGTGATGCTTCAGCAATGAAAACTACGGCTGAAAAAACTGATGGGTATTATATTATAAATGGAAGTAAAACTTTTATAACTCAAGGAAGTGTTGGAGAAATTGCAGTTATTACTGCTATAACAAATAAAGAAAACCCTAAAAAAGGTATTTCTGCGTTTATATTAGAAAAAGGAATGGTTGGATTTAAAGTTGGTAAAAAAGAAAATAAACTTGGTATGCGTGCATCTGACACTGCAGAATTGATATTTGATAATCTGAAAGTACCAGCCGAAAATCTTCTTGGAAATGAAAATGAGGGCTTTATTCAGGTATTAAAAGTTCTTGATGGTGGAAGAATAGGTATTGGGGCTCTTGCACTTGGAATAGCGGAAGGAGCACTTGAAGCCTCAATTAAGTATTCTAAAGAAAGAAAACAGTTTGGGCATACCCTTTCAGAGTTTCAAGCTATACAGTTTAAACTTTCAGAACTGGCTACAGAAATTGAAGCAGCAAGGCTGATGGTATATAAAGCAGCTATAATGAAAGATAATAACGAAAACATTAATCAGATTGCTTCAATGGCAAAACTTTATTCAAGCGAGGTTGCCGTTAAAGCTACAAATGAAGCAATACAGATACACGGCGGTTATGGTTTCATTAAGGACTTCCCGGTAGAAAAGCTTTATCGTGATGTAAAATTGCTTACCATCGGAGAAGGGACATCCGAAGTACAAAGAATGATTATCGCAAAAAATCTATTGAAGAATTTATAATAAATTAATTTATTCATAGTGTCCATACTTGACAAAATAGGATTTACAAAGCTAAAAGAAGGACTCTCAAAGACAAAAGATTCTTTAATACAAAGAATCGGCAGTCTGGTTTCAATTAGAAAAATAATAGATGAGAACTTTCTTGCTGAGCTGGAGGAAATTTTTATTCTCTCTGATATGGGTTATAATACAGCCCAGCAAGTTATAGAAAACATTAAGTCAAAAGCAAAGACTGAGAAATTTGAATCGGAAAACGAACTGAAAAATTTTGTCGTTCAGGAAATTAAAAATATTTTCCTGAAGGCAACTGAAGTCTTTGGTTCTTTTAGCCTCTCACACAATCAGAAACCTTATGTAATAATGATAGTGGGAGTCAATGGCGTTGGTAAAACCACTTCTATAGGAAAACTTGCATATAATTTTAAGAATGCCGGCAAGAGTGTATTAATAGGCAGTGCCGATACATTTCGCGCTGCTGCAAATGAACAACTGGAGATCTGGGCTCAGCGAGCCGGAGTTGATATAATACAAAATCCAAATAGTAAAGACCCTGCTTCAGTAGCCTTTGATACCGTTAAAGCCGCTATAGCAAGAAATATGGACAATGTCATAATTGATACTGCCGGAAGATTACACAACAAATCGCATCTAATGGAAGAACTGAAAAAAATCAAACGGGTAGTACAAAAAGTAATTCCAGATGCACCACATGAAATCTTTATCGTAATTGATGCTACAACAGGACAGAACGGTTTGAATCAGGTAATAGAATTTAAAAATGCATTGGGCAATATTACCGGTATAATACTTACCAAGCTTGATGGAACAGCTAAAGGTGGAATTGTTGTTAAAATTTGCAAAGAACTCTCTATCCCTGTTCGCTTTGTTGGCGTTGGTGAAAAAATTGATGATCTACAGGTATTTGATCCAGAAGCATTTGCTAATGCACTTTTTGAAAATTAAATTTATCAACCTCTGAGCAAGAAAATAAAAATATTACCACCAAATCTATCCAATAGAATCGCCGCCGGGGAGGTGGTAAACCGACCCGAATCAGTTGTGAAAGAACTAATTGAAAACTCGCTTGATGCAGGCGCAACAGAAATTACACTTATTATCAAAGAGGCCGGGAAAACTTTGATCCAGGTAATTGACAACGGTTCTGGAATGAGTCCGGAAGATGCTGAAATATGTTTTCTCAGACATTCCACAAGTAAAATAGCCACAGGGGAAGACCTTGAACATATCTTCACTTTTGGATTTAGAGGCGAAGCTCTTGCGTCTATTTCAGCAGTTGCTCAGGTTGAAATTAAAACGCGAACCGAAGAGGATGAATTGGGAACTTACATACGCATTGAAGATAACAAAGTGATCGAAAAAGCCCCTCTTCCCTCTGATAAAGGAACTTCTGTCGCTGTAAAGAATCTTTTCTTCAATACTCCTGCCAGAAGGAATTTTTTAAAATCCGATCAGACTGAATTCAAACATATTTATGATACATTTGTCAGAATGGCTATCTCTCACCCTGAAGTAAAATTTGTATTCTACAATAATACAGAACTTTTACATAATCTTGAAAAATCAGAACTTATTACACGCCTCAATGAACTTCTTTCTTCCACGATAGTTAATAATCTTATACCATTTGAAAAATCTACACCATACATTAATATAACTGGATTTATTTCTAAACCAGGCTTTGTGAAAAAAATTCGTCAGGAACAATTTATATTTCTTAACCGAAGATATATTATAAACAAAAATTTGAACTTTGCTGTATACTCTGCTTATGACGATTTAATTGAAAAAGGAAACTATCCTTCTTTTGTGCTGTTTCTTGAAATTGATCCACATCGAGTTGATGTTAATGTCCACCCTGCAAAGCTTGAAGTAAAATTTGAAGAAGAAGGAGTTGTTTTTGGGCTTGTAAAAAGTGCTGTTCGTGAAGCATTAAAATCTACAGACCTGACTTTCAACGTTGGATTTGATAAAAGTATCGCTAATATTCACACACTCGAACACAAAACAGTTGAAAAACCAGAAAGAGAATTTACCAAGTTTTCCGCTGAATCATCATCTATCAGAAAACCAACAGAATCACATTTTAAAACTTCGGAGTGGAATGAACTTTTCACCACAAACCCAAAAAAAGATGAAAAAGAATCCGGTAAAATTGAATTTCAACATAAACCATCCGAAGAATACTTCCATATCTGGCAGTTTAATAATAAGTACTTATTCTGTCAGCTGGAAAATGGAATTATGATAATAGATCAACATGCAGCACATGAAAGAATTTTATACGAAAGATATCTCAAATTAGTTGATTCACAGGGAACAATGACACAACAGTTGCTATTGCCTGTAGTGGTTAAGCTTTCTAAGATTGATTTTCAACTTCTATTATCATTGAAAAAAGAATTTGAAAATATTGGGTTCAGATTGAATTTTCTAAATGACGAAGAGGTAGAAATAGTAGGGGTACCACCAGACTTAAGGTCAGGCTTGGAATCAACAATTCTCGAAGAATTGTTGGCTCAATACAAAGAATATGAAATAAAATTCAACCTTGAAAAAAGAGATAATATTGCCAAATCCTTTGCCTGTAAAAATGCTATAAAAACAGGAGACCCTCTTAAACTACAGGAGATGCTTAATCTTATTGATGAACTTTTTTTATGTGAAACCCCTTATGTTTGTCCTCACGGACGCCCCACAGCCACAATAATAAAAACAGAAGAACTTGATAAAATCTTTGCCCGTGGTATGTAAATTTACAAATTGATAGAGGGTTTAACTTTTTAAATTGCAATTAAAATAAAAATCGTATAATTTAAGGTAATGTTGTTCTATTTATTTTAGCATAGCGTTGAAAAAGACTTCTTGATATTTGCTGGTGTATCTGAACAACGCTTTTTTAATAAGAGATATTCAGCTTACACGGAAGGGTGGGTGAGTGGCTGAAACCAACGGTTTGCTAAACCGTCGTACGGGTAAAACTGTACCGAGAGTTCGAATCTCTCCCCTTCCGCTATTTTACAACTTCAGCGTTTTTGAGGGGCGTTGCCCCTCGACCTCTGCTTCCGAAAACTCCCTATTCGATTTTAGACACAAAGTTAACTCAAACAAATTTTGTTTATAAACTTAACGGAGTAAAAATTTCTTATCCTCCTTCCATAAAGCAGACCAGATTGATAAATTTTTTGACAACGCTTCTGTATTAACAAAAGACGAATTTATTTCCCGTTTCAAAAGAAAACTTAATTATAACAATTTCCAAATTTTTGATTATTAGCAAATAAACAATGCCCATACCAGATTATCAATCAATAATGCTTCTACTGCTAAAATTGGTAAAAGAAAAAAGAAGAAAATTTAATTTAATACATTAATATAGATATCGCAAGAGTTTCCGGAGTATGATTATCAGAGAATTAAGGAACCATCGATTCCCTCTTCTTTGAAAAATTAGTGGTATAACTATTAACAAAAATGGATTATAGTGGTTCACTGAAAAACATCAGAAAAACGATTGGTAAAGCCAGAGTATAAAGGTTTAATATTTATTCTCCTATTTTCTACAAAATTTATCACCCAGGTTTTCAAACTTTCTATTTTATTTTCCCTCGACATCAAAATAAAAACGCAGGCCGTAGGGTAAGCCTGCGTTACTTCAGTGGGGGTAAGGAGTGTTATGAGATTCAGAAACTTTTTATACTATGAGTCATAAAATAAACAGAAAAATCACCGTTTTCACCTATTTCTTTAACTATCATAAAAATAAAGTAATTATAATTAATTTCAAATGGAAAAGTTTAAAAACCAAAATTAATTTTTATAAAAATAATATAGTTATCTAATTAAGAAAAGAGAAAAATTCGTCCCTATTTTTTCTTCTCAAAAAATAAAAAATAAATATAGTACACAGGTAATTTAGAACCTTGACCTTATTTTATTATTATACAAAAAACGATTATACATCTCTATAATATATTTTAACTGTAATGTATCAGAATTTTTCATCAACTTAGAGGGACATTATACTTATTTACATCTAACCTGAGAATTTCTCTACCTTTAATAGTTAGATTCCAACCATAATTTCTTTTTGTGCATTTGATTTATAAAATTGAGCCTTGTTGTTTTCTTAACTAAAAAAATAGAGCCTGCAAGTTAAATTTTAACTTATTTTACCTTGTAGATATAATCCCATTAAGTTATTTTATCGGAAAATTGACTATAATGAAAATTAAGGCCCTTATCTTTTTATTTCTCTTATTACCAATTTTCACCTTTTCTCAGGTGCAACACAAAACAGGACTTCTCCCCAAAAAGGCTGAGACAATATCCTTTGTTAAACAAGCCCAAATACCAATTACCTCAAAGCTGCCGACTATAATAGACCATTCTCAGAATATGCCTCCTGTTGGGGATCAGGGCCAACAGGGGAGTTGTGTAGGATGGGCTGTAGGATATTATTACAAAACATATCAGGAATTTGAAGACTATGGCTGGAGTGTTTTCGATCAGAATCACATATTCAGTCCTGCATTTGTTTATAATCACATAAATGGTGGAATGGATTACGGTGCCTTTTTCGAAGATGCTTTTAAACTCCTGCTTGACAATGGTTGCGCAACAATCAGCGACTTCCCTTATTCTCAATCCAATTACACAAATTATCCTTCTGAAGCAATTTATCAAAAAGCTCTGGATTACCGCTCCGACGAGTTTTTCTGGATAAATACTTCAACTCTAAGCGGAATTCAGCAACTCAAACAACACCTTGCAAACGGACATATAGCAGTACTTGGTATAGCAGTTTATCCAAATTTTGATAACATTCAGAACTATAATTATACTTATTGTGTTGCTGATGTTTCTGGTTCGTTGCGTGGATATCACGCTGTTACAATAGTAGGATATGATGACAGCAGAGTAACTCACGACGGAATTGGCGCTTTTAAGTTAGTTAATTCCTGGGGGTTGAACTGGGGCTTACAGGGGTACTTCTGGATGTCCTATCAAGCAGTAATGAATAGCTTAGTTTCAGAGCAGCAGGCTTATTTTACCACTGACCGCATTCATTACTCCCCCGTTTTTATTGCGAGGGGAAAATTTGACCACGGTTCAAGATACAAACTGAAACTATCTTTTTCTATTAAAAGCTCCTGTCAATGTCAGTGGGAAAAATCTTTTTTCAATTTTTATATGGGTCCCAATGCTGATCGTCCGTTCCCGAATAACAATATTGTGTTTGACTTGAGTGATGGCAAAGATAACTTAAATCCTAATGAACCTCGCACTATCTGTCTAAACGCACGTGATACATTACCTGATGGTATTGGCGGCTTTGTTTTACATTTTTCTGTCTTTTACAAAAACTGGGGTATGAATTCAGTTTCCTCTGAAACTCCTAAAAAAATTCCAGACACAACACAAACTGTTGTAGTTAATCTTGGATTGGGACCAAATGTAGCAAATAATGTAGGTCCTTTTTCAATTGATATACCCAATTATTTCCCCGCTGGACAGTTAACACCTATGGCAACATACACTAATTTTGGAACTGCAACTCAATCATTCCCTGCTTTTTTTAAGATTTACTCCGGACAAAATCTTATTTACAATCAACAGCAAACAATTATAAACCTTACTTCTGGTTCTTCAATACAACTTAATTTTGCTCCTACGACTCTTGGTGAAGGTATTTATAAAATTCAGGTTGTAACAAATTTAGTTGGCGATGAATATCCTGAAAATGATACAATGAGTAAGTACCTTACAGTGAAACAGTTACCCCAAACTCCGGTGCTTTCTTCTCCTGATAATAATGCTATCGGTCTTGATCCAGCAAACATTTATTTTAAGTGGTATAAAACAGCATCCGCTCAGAGATATCACTTTTTAGTTTCTTTAGACTCAACATTTTCTACCATTGCATATAAAGATAGCTTACTCACAGATACAACAAAACTTCTCCAGACATTACAACCACTCAAAAAATATTACTGGAAAGTTAAAGCCTTAAATGAAGTTGGAGAAAGCAGTTTTTCACCGGTCTGGAATTTTTCAACACTTGGCGTTCCGACACAGGTCGTATTGGCGGAACCTCCTAACAATGCCATAAATCTTGTCCAGCCTATTACTTTTAAGTGGTTCAAAGCAAAAAATCAAATATTAGGGGAGAATCCTGCTGGTATTTCCTATATGCTGGAAATCACAAATGATACTATCTCAATGAATTGGAAAATTGTCCGAAACGTACCTGATTCTTTGAAAACTGAAACTAATCTACCTTCAAATACACCACTTTATTGGCGTGTAACAGCTAAAAACCAGATTGGATGGGGTCTTAAAAGTAACTGGTGGAAATTTTCTGTTTCAACAGGAATAAAACTTCTCACTTCTAATATACCAGACTCTTATAAACTTGAAAACAATTTCCCAAACCCATTTAATCCCTCAACAGCAATCAGGTTTCAATTGCCGCAAAAAACCTTTTCAACACTTCTGATTTATGATGTAACAGGAAAACTTTTGAGGGTTTTATTAAGTGAAACGCTCGAACCAGGTTATTATGAAGTTAGATTTAACGCATCTGAACTTTCATCCGGAGTTTATTTCTATACTCTGAAGACTTTAAAGTTTCGTGAAACTAAAAAAATGCTCCTTATTAAATAATAAGGAGCATCGATTGAATATATGGGGACAAGAGTTACTACCTTGTTTAACTGCTTATAAACAAATGATTACCCTTTTCTCAATAGACTTTCTTCTCTTTCTTTAAACATTTTCTTTTAACTGCCTATCAAGACTCCTACTATAATAATCATCACCAGAAATAAAATTAATGCAATAAAAAACACATCACTTTCTCTAAAGGACTTAGCTTTCATACCTGAGTTCTACGTATAAAACCATTAACTCACAATAAATCCTGCAAGAAGTATAACTATTAAGACTGCAACTATGCCAAGAAAACTTAAATCGACTTTTGTAATTTTTTTGTTTTCCATAGCTCAACTTTTTAGTTCATATAATATTTTACAAATATTATGCCAGAGTAGGACCATAAAATTTTGATAGTTTTTAAGGTTTTGATTGTGTAACAATTCTCAATTTGGAACTTTAAATCTCATATTTAGACGTTGATACTAATTCCAAAAAATTCATTGCTAAATTGGAAAAGGTAAGTGGAATAAGAAAAGCAAGATTAAAACCTGAAAAATATATGGTGCAAATAGGGAGTTATTTATTTTTATCTATATTATACTCTTTTATTTTTCTATATATAGTAGCACGGCCAATCTTTAAGATTTGACAGGCACGGGTTATATCCCAATTAGTTTTATTCAAAATTGCCCGAATGTGTTTTTCTTCCAGTTCAGCAAGACTCAGAAAATTACCGATTGTTTCATTTTCTTCATTGATGTCTTCTTTGCGGAGGAGGATATTTTCTTTTTCAAGGACATCTCCTTTTGACAAAACAACTGCTTGCATTAAAGTATTTTCGAGTTCTCTGACATTTCCTTTCCAGTTATAAGACTTCAGGATAGCTAATACATCTTGAGGTACTTTTCTAACGTTCTTATGTAAAGTTAAATTAATCTTTTCAAGAAGATGTTTTACAAGAGGTTCAATATCTTCTTTTCTTTCCCTAAGCGGTGGAGTAAAAATCGTAAAGACACTCAATCTATAAAATAAATCTTCTCTAAACTTTCCTTCTGGAACTAATTTTTCAAGGTCTTTATTCGTAGCAGCAATTACTCTTGCTTTCATAGGGATAGTGTGTTCACCACCCACTCGTTCAAATTCTCTTTCCTGTAAGACTCTGAGTAATTTAGCCTGTAAATTAAATGACATTTCTGAAACTTCGTCCAGAAAAATTGTTCCCTCCCCTGCCAACTCAAACTTTCCACGTTTATCTTTGATTGCATCAGTAAAAGCCCCCTTAACATGCCCAAAAAGCTCGCTCTCCAGAAGAGTTTCAGGTAAGGAGGTACAATTGATTGCTATAAAAGGTTGTCCAGCAGTAATTCCACTATTGTGAATAATTTTTGCAATAAGTTCCTTACCAGTTCCACTCTCCCCCTGTATCAAAACTGTAACCCTTGTAGCAGATGCTTGACCAATCTTTTTGAATATCTCCCTCATAGCACGCGACTTTCCAACCAGTGTGTTATTCAGTTCATATTCAGGACCCGCCTCTGTGCTTACAACTTCAAGTTTCTTGCTCAAGCGGCGACTCTCAAGGCTTCTAAAAACAGATATCTTCAATCGATTTATATCTATCGGCTTCTCAATATAATCATAAGCACCCTTTTGCATAGCGGTAATGGTAGAACCCATATCATCAAACGCAGTAATTATTATTACCTGAATTAACTCATCAATAGATTTTACCTCTGATAATACTTCCAGTCCATCTATATCGGGCATTTTAATATCTGTAATTACCAAATCCGGCAATATTTTTTTCGCCAGTTCAATCCCTTTTTTTCCATTCTCAGCAATATGTGTTTCATAATTCAATTCCTGAAGGAATATTGATAAACTCTCCCTGGTTGACTCGTCATCATCAATTATGAGAATCTTCTCCATTTTGTTTTATATTTATTTTATCTGGTAGTCGAATTTGAAAGATTGTTTTACCCGGTTGACTTGAAACCAATTTTAATTCCCCTTTGTGTTGTTCAATTATATTTTGAGATATAAATAGTCCAAGCCCAGTTCCCATTGTTTTTGTAGTATAAAAAGGTTCAAAGAGCTTATCAGGTTCAGGAATACCACTACCACTATCTTCAATATAAATATCAACAAAGTCATTTATTAACAAGGATATCTTTATACTTCCGTTGTCCCCAATGGCATCAATAGCGTTTATAATTAGATTGAGAAAGACCTGTTTAAGTTTTTCAGAATCAGCAGAAATTGTTAAATCCGGTAAATGATTAACAAAATTAATATGCTTCTCTTCCAGTGTAGGCTTGATTTGATGATAAATTGCATCTACCAACAATCTTAGATTAAACTCAGAATACCTGAGTTCTGCAGTTCTGGAAAAGAATAACACCTCTTTTAAAAGATTATCAAGGCGATTGACCTCTTTTTGAATTATCTGCAACCGACGGGATTGGGTAGGAGATAGATTTAGTGTTTGGACAAGAATGTCTGTATTAATTTTAATTGAATTTAAAGGATTCCTAATTTCATGAGAAAGGATAGCTGACATTTTTCCTATTGTTGCCAAACGGTCTGCCTTTCGAAGCGCCTCCTCAACCTGCTTACGGTGATAAATTTCATTTCTTAACTCTTCAAGCGCCTTTTCGAGTTCTGCTGTCCGTTCTTTGACTTTTTGTTCAAGTTCATCGTTAACCTTTTTTAGCGTTTCAAGAATTTGCCTATGATAAAGATGTTGTCTTCGTAAAGCTAATTCTACATTTGTAATGAGCAGTTTTGCATTAACCGGTTTAACAAGGTAGCTAAATGCATCTGTAATCTTAGCTCTTGCAATGGTTTCTTCACTCGAATCGGCTGTCAGATAAATTATAGGAATATCAATCTGCTTCCGTATAAGATTAGCAATCTCAATCCCATCAATACTATCCTTCAAAAAGATGTCCATCAATACCAAGTCTGGCTGCCCCTTTTCCACAAATTTGATGGCGTCATTGGCATTATTAGCAATTGCAATAACATTATAATCATTTTTTGTCAGATGTTTTTTTAGAATAGTAGCAGTAAGGAAGTCGTCTTCAACTATGAGAATATTCCCTTTGTTCATCAGAGCAGAACTTTATATTATTGAATAATGTCCTTCAAAAAATCCCTTTATCCTTTTAATTATAAAAAAATAAGTATTTATTTAAAACAATAAAATCTATCTGCATTGTGATTTAAATTCAAAACTAATTCTAAGAATTTTTCGAAAATTTCTTCCACCTTAAAGGCTGTTTATCCTTTACTTAAATATATGGATTGAAAAAAACAGCCAATTTAACTACCTTTATTATTTATGTTTTGTAAAAATGATTTAGAGGGGGTAATATTTGGCAATCACTACTAATAAAGTGCTGATTATATCATATTATTTCCCACCGATGGGAATGGGAGGGGTACAACGCACACTTAAATTTGCAAAATACCTTACCAATTATAATTGGCAACCAGTTGTTCTAACAACTATGCCAAAAACTTATTTTGCGGTAGATGAATTTCTATTGGAAGAAGCCATCAGAAATGGGATCATAATTGAAAGAACAGCAGATAAAGAGCTCGACCTCACAAAAATCGTCACTCGGGTACCAAAGGAGCAATTCAGAAAATTTAGAAGTCTAATATCATCGTTTATTTTCATTCCTGACAGCAAAATTCTCTGGAAGAAAAAAGCCCTTAAAAAAATTGATGAGGTATGGAAAAAATATAATGGATTTCAAGTTGTGTATGCTACTGCCCCTCCTTATACAGACTTTCTAATTGGGCAGGCTGTAAAGAAAAAATATTCTATTCCTCTGGCAATTGATTATAGAGATGCCTGGGTTGATAGTAAAGTCTTAAATTTTTACCCTACCCCATTTCACAAATGGAAAAATATTAAACTGGAACGCGAAATACTTAAAGATGCCAATCTGGTAATTACGACAAACCGCAGGGTAAAGGAATTGATTATTTCACGATATGAGGACGTTAATATAAGTTATAACGATATTAAAATTTTCCCTCACGGATATGATAGTGAAGATTTCGAATATGCTTTGACCAAAAAACTTCCCCTGATAAACAAAATGAGAGTTACTTATTCTGGAAGTTTTTATACACGTAATCCTAAATTTTATTTCGATGCAATTAAGATTTTATTTGACAGGCATCCCGATTTAAGGCAAAAAATTGAATTTTGTTTCCTCGGGGTATTTTCAAAAGAACATCTTAAGTATTCAAAGAAACTCGGTATTCTCAATCAGCTTAATCTAACTGGTTACATTAATCATCACGAATGCATAAAATACATATTGGCTTCAGACGTTCTATTTCTTCTTATAAGTCGTGGAGAAAATGAAGATGCTGCTATGCCCGGAAAATTTGGGGAGTATATTGGCTCCAGAAAAAACATTATTGCCTGCATCCCGGAAGGTGTAACAAAAAAACTTCTTGAAAAGTATAAGGCAGTCAAATTTGTAAATGAAGAAAACCCACTATTGATTGCCAATGCAATTTACGAATACTTTTTGCTATGGGAATCAAACAAAATGCCCAAACCGGATGAGGAAATGGTAAAAGCCTATGATAGAAAATTGATGGCTGCAGATCTTGCAAAAGAGCTTAACTACTTAATTGATATAGAATAAAAAATGAAAATTCTCATAGTTGGAAATGGCGGTAGAGAAAGTGCAATTGCCTATCAGATATTTCACTCTCCAAGTTTCATTGATACAAAATCAAAGCTTTATATTACAGTAGGCAATCCCGGAGTTAACAGCATAGCAGAACCTGTTCCCATTGCCCCAACAGATATAAAGGCTCTTGTTAATTATGCTCTCGATAATAAAATCGATTTCACAGTTGTAGGACCTGAGCAACCACTTGCCAATGGAATAGTTGATGAATTTATAGCAAACGGTTTACGTATTTTTGGACCATCAAAATCCGCAGCACGTATAGAATCAAGTAAGATTTTCGCCAAAAATCTGATGGCAAAATATTCTATACCCACTGCAAAATTCCAAACCTTCTCACACAGTACTCTTAAAGAGGCTGACGAACTTCTCCGACATTCTAATTATCCACTTGTTATTAAGGCTGATGGTCTTGCAGCAGGAAAAGGTGTAGTAATAGCACAATCTTATGAAGATGCAAGAAAAACAATAGAAGATTTTACCCGCCTAAAAGTATTTGGTTCAGCTGGAGAATACTTTGTTGTAGAAGAATTTTTGCAGGGTTATGAACTTTCCTTATTTATCCTCACTGATGGTAACAATTTCGTTTGTCTTCCATATGCACAGGACCATAAGAAAGTTGGGGAGAAGGATACAGGAAAAAATACTGGAGGAATGGGAGCTTATGCTCCGGCTGATGTATTTGTTGATGAAACATTAAACGACAAAATTCAATCCAGAATTGTTTCCCCAATTTTGAATGCAATGGCTTCTGAAGGTATTACATATACAGGATGTCTTTATTGTGGATTGATGATTATTAATAATGAACCCTACGTTATTGAGTTTAATTGCAGGTTTGGTGACCCGGAAACTCAGGTTGTATTGCCTCTTATTAAATCTGACTTTCTTGAATTACTCTTAAGAACAGCCGATAGAACCTTATCAGAATATAAACTTTCTATTGAAAACAACTATGCTTTTTGTGTTATACTTGCCTCAAATGGTTATCCTGATAAATATGAAACTGGATTTGAAGTTACTGGACTGGATCAGTGTAATGAAAGCTGCCTTATTTTTCACTCAGGAACAAAAAGCAGTAACAACAAAATTATTACCTCAGGGGGACGAGTATTATCTGTTGTGGGACTAAGCAAAAATACTATGAGAGAAGCAAAAGACTCTGCATACAATTGTGTTCAGAAAATACATTTTAAAAATAAATATTATAGAAGAGACATTGGATTCAGGTATTTCGAAAAAATAGGAGATGTAGAATGAATATACTTGTAACCGGAGGGGCTGGTTTTATTGGTTCTCATATTGTAGATACTTATATTCAAGCAGGACATAATGTTATTGTTATTGATAACTTATCAAGAGGTTCTCTTGATAACCTACATCCAGAAGCAACCTTCATAAAAGCTAATATAACAGATAATCTTGAGACCCTGTTTTCAGATTATAAAATTGACATCATAAATCATCAGGCAGCACAAATTGATCTGAATTATTCCATTAAAAATCCAATCCACAGTGCTCAAGAAAACATACTTGGGACAATAAATCTTCTCCAATTTGCGGCAAAACACGGAATTAAGAAATTTATTTTTGCTTCCTCCGGTGGTGCTATCTACGGCGAAAATAATCTACCCGCAAATGAAACCGACACCCCTCAACCTCTTTCTCCTTATGGAGTAACAAAAATAACCGGGGAACTTTATCTTGATTTTTACTATAAATATTATGGAATTACCTATGTCTCCCTGCGATATAGTAATGTTTATGGTCCACGACAGTCAATAAAGGGTGAAGGCGGAGTTATTTCAATATTTATTCAGCAGGCATTGAAGGGGTTAAATCCTACAATTAATGGAGATGGTTTACAAACAAGAGATTTTGTTTATGTTAAAGATGTGGCTGATGCTAATTTTATTTCTCTCTCTATGGATAAGCCACTAAAAGTGAATATATCCACTGCTAAAGAAACTACTATATTAGAACTCTTTGATTTTGTAAACGCATTTTTTGACAACAAATTCAAGAAAAATTTCAATCCCTTGCCTGTCAAGGAACAAAAACGTAGCGTCCTTAGTAATAACCTCGCCAGGGAAAAGTTGGGTTGGACTCCTAAAACATCTCTCGCTGATGGACTTCGACAAACATACGAATATTTTCTGAACCTTACAAAGAGTTAATAGTGAACGAATTATTATCAAGAATACTGAATTTTGATAAAAGAGCAATTTCACGCTCAATTAGCTTGATAGAAAACAATTCACCTCAAGGATTATCCCTTTTAAAAAAAATATACCCTTATACTGGCAGGGCTTACGTGATTGGCATCACTGGTCCACCAGGAGCAGGAAAATCAACTATAACAAATTCCTTAGCCTCTTTGCTTAGCAAACAAAAACATAAAATCGGTATCATAGCAGTTGACCCTACAAGTCCTTTTACTGGGGGAGCTTTGCTCGGCGATAGAATTAGGATGACCGAATTAAGTTCTCTGGATAATATCTACATTCGTTCAATGGCTACCCGCGGCAGCCTTGGAGGACTCAGTAAATCAGTATATGAAGTTTCATTAATACTTGACGCTGCAGGTACAGATTTTATTATCGTAGAAACTGTTGGGGTTGGGCAGTCAGAACTCGATATCGCTGAAACAGCAGATACTACGATTGTTGTCCTTGTCCCTGAATCCGGAGATTCAGTACAAGCTATGAAGGCAGGACTGATGGAAATTGCAGATATATTTGTACTAAATAAATCTGATAGAGAAGGAGCAGACGCCTTTGTAACAACTTTGAGAAATATTATCAGTTTAAAACCTAAACTTGAACACAATTGGAATACCCCAATAGTAAAAACTATTGCAACAAGGGACACCGGAATAGATAAGCTGGCTGACGAGATATTTCATCATTCTAAATATCTTCAGAGGAGTGGCCTGCTCGAAAAAAAAAGAAAAACACATATCAAGAAAAAGGTTTGCGAATTAATAGCAGAAAAACTTAGAATTTATTTTTGGGATGAAACAAAAATCGAGTATCTCAATTCAAAATTAGAAGATTTATTCCAACGAAAAGCCAATCCATACCATTTGGCAGAAGAATTGCTTGAAATTTTTAGAAATAAAACTTATAATTCATAACCAATTTCAATGTTGTTATTTCTGAGCCTTTTCACCATCTCATATCCCAGGGGACATTTATTCTCAATGAGGGGAATCTAATACTCTTAATAATTGACCTTTATAATTCCAGGAACCAGATTCCAGATAGCTGTAAAAAAGTAATAATATAATTTCATAGAAACAAAATTAATTTTTCATTATATTTTTTAATGCGCGTGAATGGCGGAACTGGCAGACGCACTAGACTTAGGATCTAGCGGGGAAACCCGTGGGGGTTCGACTCCCCCTTCGCGCACAAATTAAAATTAAATTTGCAATATGCCAAAAACAACAGGTAAGACAAATTTCCCACGTTGCTCTTTTTGTGGACGTAGCGCTGAAAGTGTCTCCCATATGATAAAAGGTCCCATACAAGATAATAATAAACCTATATATATATGTGAGGTCTGTGTTGCAAACGCCGTTCAAATAATTAAACTAAATAATCAAGAATTAGATGCAAGACAGGCAGCAAGGTATCGAGGCAACTTAACCCCTCAGGGAATCAAAAGTTTTCTCGACGATTATGTAATCGGTCAGGAACGGGCAAAAAGAGCTCTCTCTGTTGCAGTATATAATCATTACAAAAGACTCGAATCTCAAGCAGTGGGAAATATTGATGAAGTAGAAATAGAAAAAAGTAACGTTCTATTAATTGGTGGAACCGGAACAGGTAAAACCTATCTTGCACAAACACTTGCTCGATACTTAAACGTACCGTTTGCAATTGCAGATGCTACAACCCTAACCGAAGCTGGATATGTGGGTGATGATGTAGAGTCAATGTTAGTACAATTAATTGCAAATGCCGATTATAATGTTGCTCGCGCTGAAAGAGGAATTATTTATATAGATGAAATAGATAAAATCTCAAGAAAAGGAGATAATGTTTCAATCACCCGCGATGTTTCTGGTGAGGGTGTTCAACAGGCACTTTTGAAAATTCTTGAAGGGACAGTTGCAGGTGTCCCACCAAAAGGCGGTCGCAAACATCCTGAACAACCACTGATTCAAATTAACACAAGAAATATACTTTTCATCTGTGGAGGAGCCTTTGAAGGACTGGAAAAGATTATCGAGAAACGGGTAGCAAGAGGTTCTATTGGATTTAGCGGAGAGGTTTATTCCAGAAAAGATATCAGATCTGATCAGATATTAGCCCAGGTCGAAGCTGAAGATCTTATCAAGTATGGACTGATTCCGGAGCTGGTTGGACGATTGCCTGTTGTAACAACACTTGAATACCTTAACCGTAAAGCCTTGCTCAATATTCTCACTGAGCCAAAGAATGCTATTGTCAAACAATATAAAAAACTCTTTCAAATGGAAGGAATAGAACTTGAATTTGAAAGAGAAGCTCTCGAAGCTGTTGCAGATATAGCTATCCAGAGAGGAACAGGAGCCAGAGCTTTGAGATCTATTCTGGAAAGTGTAATGCTGGATATTATGTATAAAGTACCGTCAAAGAGTAATATTTCTACCTGTATTATAACACCTGAAGTGGTAAAAGAAAATAAGGAACCCATATACATCACTGGAAGTAGAAAACAACAATCCGCTTGAGAATCTTCTTTATGTTTAATTACCTAACCAATTCAACCCATAATAATGGCAAAGGTTAAGTCTTTATTAAAAAAAGACAGTGCTTATAAAACAAGATATTCATATAATAAGGCAATTTATGACAGGATATTGCAATCGGAAGCTTCTATAGAAAAAGGAGGTGGTGAAGCTGCCATTAAGAAACTTCATTCTCAGAACAAACTTTTTGCAAGAGAAAGAATAAACCTACTAATTGACAAAGAAACTGAATTTCTGGAAATAGGTAAACTTGCAGCTTATGGGATGTATGAGGAATATGGTGGAGCTCCTTCTTCGGGAACAATTTTTGGAATAGGAAAAATCCATAACAGAGATTGTGTTATTGTTGCAAACGATGCTACAGTAAAAGCAGGTGCCTGGTTTCCCATTACCTGCAAGAAGAACCTGCGCGCCCAGGAAATTGCAATGGAGAATAGATTGCCTATTATATATCTCGTTGACTCAGCCGGCGTTTTTCTTCCTTTACAGGACGAAATATTTCCAGACAAAGAACACTTCGGAAGGATTTTTAGAAACAATGCAATTATGAGTTCGATGGGGATTCCACAAATTGCTGCAATAATGGGACCCTGTGTTGCCGGCGGAGCATATCTCCCTATTATGAGCGATGAGACAATCATTGTTGAAGGAACTGGTAGTATATTTCTTGCAGGACCTCATCTTGTAAAAGCTGCCATTGGAGAGGTTATAGATGTTGAAACACTTGGAGGTGCCAGAGTAACAACAGAATTTTCAGGGATTACTGACGAGAAAGTTAGTGATGACAGAGCCGCTATTGAAAAAATTAGAAATCTCGTAAGTAAATTTGGTTCCGGGGAACTTGCTGGATTTGATAGGGCTGAAAGTAAGCCTCCAATGTTCGACCCCGATGAGATATTTGGCATTTTTCCAGAAGATAGCTCAAAACCATATAATACTTATGATCTACTGGCACGTATAATTGATAATGGGGAATTGGATGAATACAAACCGGATTACGGAAAAACTTTAATTACTGGTTATGCCAGGATAGATGGTTGGGCTGTGGGAATAGTAGCTAATCAACGAGATATAGTAAGAAAAGCAACTCCAAAGAGTAACTCAGAAGTGCAGTTTGGAGGAGTAATATATTCAGACAGTGCTGATAAAGCCTCGCGTTTCATAATGAATTGTAATCAGAGAAAAATCCCTTTGTTATTCTTACAAGATGTTACAGGATTTATGGTTGGTTCACAGGCTGAATATGGAGGAATTATTAAAGATGGAGCAAAAATGGTAAACGTTGTTGCAAACTCAACTGTACCTAAAATAACTATCATTATTGGAAATAGTTTTGGTGCTGGAAATTATGCAATGTGTGGAAAAGCCTATGACCCAAGATTTATTTTTGCATACCCAAACGCAAAGATTGCAGTAATGGGAGCAGCACAGGCTAGCAGTGTCCTGTTAGACATCAGGATTGGACAACTGAAAAAACAAGGGAAAGAAATTACAGAAGAAGAAAAAAATAAAATAGTTAACGAAATTAAAGAGCGATACGAAGAGCAAACAAGTGTTGTTTATGCTGCATCAAGACTCTGGATAGATGCTATCATCAATCCTGCAAAAACACGTGACATCGTATCCAAATGTATCAATTACGCAAACCATAATCCTGATATCCCAAAATTCAATCCCGGTGTTATTCAGACCTGATTAGTTTCATTTAATTTAAGGCACAAATACTTTATTTTGTAATTATGAAAATGGATTCAAAACAGATAAGAAAATCATTTATAGATTTTTTTGTGGAACGGGGACACACATTTGTACCTTCATCCCCTGTTGTACCTTTTGACGATCCAACATTACTTTTTACCAATGCTGGAATGAATCAGTTTAAAGACGTGTTTCTCGGATATGGAAAACGGGATTACAAAAGAGCCGTAAACACTCAAAAATGTATTCGTGCTGGAGGGAAGCACAACGATCTTGAAGAGGTTGGACTCGATGGGTATCATCATACTTTTTTTGAAATGTTGGGCAATTGGTCATTCGGGGATTATTATAAACTTGAAGCTATAACCTGGGCATGGGAACTGTTAACACAAGTATGGATGTTACCCAAAAATCGCATCTGGGCAACAGTATATACCTCTGACGATGAAGCATTTGAAATCTGGAAAGAGCATACCGATATTGACCCTTCTCATATCCTACGATTTGGAGAAAAAGATAACTTCTGGGAAATGGGGGAAACAGGTCCCTGTGGCCCTTGTTCTGAAATTCACTTTGATATGACTGAAAATGGTTGTACTGCCAGCGATATAAATTCAGGTCTGGAAGATGTAATTGAAATCTGGAATCTGGTCTTCATACAATACAATCGGGATGAAAAAGGCAAACTGCATTCCCTACCCAACAAACACGTTGATACAGGAATGGGACTTGAAAGAATTGTCCGGGTAATAAATAATAAAAAATCGAATTACCAGACTGATTTATTCTTACCCATAATAAAAAAACTCGAAGAACTAACCGGTAAAGAATACAAAAATGAAGCTGTAAACACCTTTAATGCTATAGCAGATCATAGTCGCGCTTTAACATTTGCCATTGCTGATGGAGCTTTACCATCAAACGAAGGTCGGGGTTATGTATTACGACGAATTTTAAGAAGAGCGCTAAGACTTGCTCGTAAAATAGGTTATAAAGAACCTTTGCTTCATAAACTCGTTCCAACAATAGTTGATAACTTCGGAGAGGTCTTCCCGGAGCTAAAGGAAAAAAATAGTTTTATAATAGATATTATTCTTTCTGAAGAAGAAAGTTTTAATCAAACACTTGACAGGGGAATTGAACTGTTTTACGAAGTGTATGAAAAACTTAGAAGCTTAGGGGCTAAAATATTCCCCGGTGAGATTGCATTTAAACTTTACGATACTTATGGCTTCCCACTCGATTTGACAGAAGTTATAGCAAAAGAACATAACTTGAAAGTTGATATTGATGGATTTAATAAGGAAATGGCAAAACAAAGGCAGCGTGCAAGAGCAGCAAGAAAAGAAAACATTGTCATTCCTGATACAAAGCCTTTAGTACTTGAAGAGAAAATTAAAAATATCAGTGTTGAATATAATCCTTATACTATTACTCCAGAAGGAATCCAAACACAGTTGCTCTATGCAAACAAAATAGCTAATTCTGATCTTAACGTGGTAGTTCTTAAGACAAACCCCTTCTATTCAGAGGCTGGGGGACAGATAAGTGATACCGGACAATTAATTTTCTCTGATGGAAAAACACTTGAAGTAATCGATAGTAAAGATGAACGTTATATATATGTAAAAAACTATGAAAATATTTCTCACTTCCATAAAGACGTTATTGCAAAAGTTGACTACCGGAGAAGACTTTCAATCCAGAGAAATCACTCAGCAACTCATCTGATACACGAAGCATTAAGACAGGTACTCGGCCAGCATGTTAAACAAATGGGTTCATTAGTTTCAGACGAATATCTCAGATTTGATTTCCCTCACTACACCAAACTAAAAGATAATGAAATAGCTGAGCTTGAAAACCTCGTCAACTCAAAAATAACTGAAAACATAATAGTACAAACTCTTGAAGACTTACCAATAGAAGAAGCTAATAAAATACCTAATGTTAAAAGATTTTTTGGGGATAAATATGGAAGCAGGGTTAGAATTGTTATAATTGATGAAAATTTCAGTATTGAATTTTGTGGGGGGACTCACGTGAGTGAAACATCAGACATTGGCCTTTTTAAGATTGTTAAAGAAGAAAGCATCTCATCGGGTATAAGAAGAATATTTGCACGAACAGGAGAAGGAATATTAAATTATCTTAGTGACAGAATCCTTACAATAGAAAACATAATTTCTGAACTTCCTGAAAAATATTCTGCAGGATTTAAAATTGGCTTTGAAGAATTAAGGAAAGCAGTTAGAAACATTGACATAAAAGATACTCAGGTTTTAAAAATGTTACTCGAACATCAAAATAATACTTTGAAATCACTTTACGACCTTAGAGAAAAATACCTTGAAGAGAAACGACAGGAAGAAAGAAAACTACTGAAACAAAGTTTGCAAAAGAGAGTTGATGAACTAAAACAAAAAATCAATTCCACTGAAGAAATAAAAAAACACAAGATCTTTGTCAGAAAGATAGAAGTAATTAATATGGATGAATTTCGGGAATTAGGGGAAAAGATGTATGAACTGATTCCCAGCGGAATAGGTTTGCTCGCCACAGTTTTGAACGGTAAAATTAGCCTGATATGTTCAGTAAGTAATAATCTAATTCGTGAAAGACAGTTAAATGCGGGTAAAATAGTATCAGAACTTGCCAAAAAACTCGATGGGGGTGGAGGGGGCAAACCACATCTTGCCACTGCTGGTGGTAAAGCTATTGACAGGCTTGATGACGAACTTCGTTCTTTTGAGACAGAAATAAAAAAGTTACTCAATGAGTGAAAAGAAAAAATTGAAAGTTATTATTCCTGTTGCCGGCTATGGAACACGCTTAAGGCCACACACTCTTACACAGGCAAAAGTTCTTATAAATGTTGCAGGTAAGCCGATGATTAGTTTTATTGTCGAGGATATTATCAAGACTAAAATTGCAGATGAAATAATACTTATAACGGGAATTTTTGGGGATAAAATTGCAACATATCTTACAGATAATTACAAAGCCAACTTTACCTTCATTGAACAAACTGAAGCACTTGGCTTAGGTCATGCAATATATTGCGCCAGAGAAAATATTAGAAAAAAAGATAACGTCTTAATCATACTTGGAGACACCTTATTTGATGTTAATCTGAAAGCAATTGCCCAAAGCAAGTATTCACTTATTGGAATAAAACGGGTTGATAACCCAAAACGTTTCGGCGTTGTTGAGACCAATAGTAACGGCTTCATAACCAGAATGGTAGAAAAACCTGAATCTGAAGAAGTCTCCCCCTCAAAAGATGCAATTGTTGGTATTTATTTAATCAGAAACCCTTTACTATTATTTAATTCACTTGAACATATTATTGCTAATGGTATTCAAACCAAATCAGAATTTCAATTGACCGATGCTTTACAATTAATGCTTGATAACGGAGAAAAGATGAAAACTTTTAAGGTTGATGGTTGGCTTGATTGTGGAAAGATTGAAACATTACTATCTACAAACGAATACTTACTTAAAAAACACAACAATAAATATATAATAAAAACCTGTAAAATAATACCCCCAGTATATATTGCACACACTGCAAAGATAACCGGTTCTATAATTGGGCCAAATGTTACCATCTGTGATGGTGTGGTGGTTACTAACTCAAAGATTTCACATACAATCATACATAACAATAGTGTCATTGAGAATAGCAACCTATCTCAATCTCTTCTCGGCTATCAGACACGCATAACAAAGTTTAGTGGCACGATAAATCTCGGAGACTATTCAGAAATTACAGGTTCTGAATAATCAATTAGAATTAACGGCTACAGCAATAATAAAAATAAAAAGGTAAAATAAAATTCCAAGCACACTGAGAATCACATTAACTATTCCAAGCCACATTCCTGCTACTGCAAATCCCCGTCCTTCTTTCGACGATAATCCCTGTTCAATTGCTTTCTTTTCGCCGGCACCTAATATCCACGCCACTATTCCAAAGATAAATGGACAAAAAAGGTACGCAGCAATACCAAATACTAGAGCCAGGATTGCTTTCGTACTTGCACCCCCTCCGCTTGATGACTGGCCATATTGCGGCGGCGGCGGTGGCGGGGGTGGTGGTGGATAATTTGGAGGTTGGTTGTAACCATAGTTTGGTGGCTGAGTTGAATCCTGTAAAAAAGTGGGTTTCATATTTCCTACTTTAATTTATTTAATATAAATCTTTTTCATTTGAAATTAAAATTGTAGGATGCTGAAAGCACTCCAAATAACTCTTTGTCATCCTGCCCACTAAGTATATTGGGACCTTTCTGGAAGAACTTTTCCCCTATCATACCATCTATACTGAATCTATCGAAGTGAAAACCTAAACCAAGAGAAATAGTCTGTATTGGATCGCTTGGTAATAAGGCACTATATACATTTGTACTGTTATCATTTATAACAGAAGATAACACCCTATTATTAAAAGTAGGAACTACACTAATTTGAACCTGTGTAATAGTGGTTTGGTTTGAGTAATCCACCTTATCGCTTAGTAATGATCTCGAATAACCAATTCTACCCGTAAGCCAGGAAGTAAAAGACCATTCAAGACCAAGGTTTAATTTAGGAAATTGAATGCGAGAGTATTTGAAATTTTCAGTAGTTGTAGAGGTTGTTTTCACCGTATCATTGCTTCCAGGAGCTATGCCGTTACCAGTAAAACGGGTATCTATATCAGTGGAAGTTACCTTGAAACTATTGTAGCCAAACGAAAGTCCACAGGCAAGTAAACCTTTTTCAAAAACAGGCATATTTATACCAACACCCGTTTGAAGATTAAAATAACTATAATCATAATCGTGAGTAATTGTATTTATGTAAGGTCTCTTAGGAAGGGTGTCATTTTTCGAATCAGTAGGAGTATATTTGGGCTTCCAGCTAAAAAACCCTATTTGAAAATACGGAACAACATAAATTTGATTTTCCCTATTAGCTGTAATAAAAGCACGGGTAAACCCGTTGAATTCCATCATTCCGTCATTTTCAACAGATAAACTAATTGACCTCACATTAACAGTCGAAGTTGAATCTGATAGTTGAGGAGGTTGAGCCCAACGATGATATCGTGTCGTAAGAACTGTATCATAGTTATTCTTGTAAGAATAATTGTTAAACTTAAAATCAATAGTTGCTTCGACATAACCATCTTTAAACCGGCCCAGTGTGCCAAGATTTACTCCAATAACTGACGATTTATACTCCATACTATTACCTATCTGAGTATGCCTAAAGTATTCAAACCAGTTCCCAATCCCTTGATTTGTAGTATCAAGTTGTTGAATATTAAGAAATGGCTTTGAACTATCAGCAGATTTTCGAGCGAAATAACCCGAAATAGCAAGAGAAAACTTCTCAGTAGGGGCAATACCAACAAACGCTTTAACTGGAACAACTGGCATCTCCATTCCAAGACTTCCCATCCCCCAAGGTTTATTTACATAAAAAACACTGTCAAACATTCTACCTTCATTTTTATTAACAATAAAGCCGAGGTAAACACTTTTGCCGAGTCCAAAATTCACACCAATATATTGGTTGCGTAGTTTATATATGTTTGGCTCAGAATTATCTGCTCTTCCAATATCTCCAAACACATAATTACGGTACATATAACCATAGGAAGGATTGCGATTTAAATCAAATGCGGGATCTACCATAAACGGGTTAAATCCTAAAGCTTCATATCTACCGGTACCGCTCGGAATTGATAGTTCCTGACCTTTAACAAGGGGAACTATAAAAAACGAAAAGATTAAAAAAACAGTAACACTCTTTTTCATAGGCAAATTTTTTAGTTTATCAAACCTTTAAATAAAATAAATTAGATTTTCTATTCTATAAAATCAATATTATTATTGAATTATCACAAATTGTTTCAGAAATGCCTGTGTAGTTTTCTCAACAATTGATTCTGGTTTTTGCTCGATAATTTTCTTTGCTAACTCAAGCCACTGTGTTTCATTCTCCGGATAATTCTTAAATAATAAATCACCTGTTACAAAACCATATTCATTACCAATCAAGAATAATACTACCTTTGCAATCCAGTGTAAGCCCAATTCGTTGTAATCATATTTCAACATACAGTCAATCATTTTATACAACAAATATTTGGATAACTCCCTGCTACGGGAAATTTGATAAAGATAAGATGACACCTCTTCATTGGCAAGACTGGCAAAGTAATACAGGTTCCTGATCCTGGGCGGGTCCTTAAATGTAGAAGATTCTACTGAACTTTCTTTTTGCTTTTTTACAAAATAATTTAAAACATCTTGAATAATAGATGACATTTGCACGCAGGTAATAGTATTTAAGTAATGGTTTGTCTCATGGTATGCTGTACTTAGAGTTAAAAACTCTTCTATTATTGATTTAGAAGGTTTCTTTCCAAAAACATCAATTAAGCTCCTTCTTACCATCTGACGCAGGTGGAGATTATAAGAAGGTTGTGAAAAGTAATATAGTCCCCTGAATTCCTTTATTGAATTTTGACGGTCGTTGATAAAATCAATAATAGCATTTGCCTCCTCCTGGATTCGCTCTTCAATAACAAGAGGAACTGGTGTTTCAGGGACCTGCATACCAAGAAAACGCTCTACCCTATTTAGTTTATCGAGACGTGTAATTACAAGTACTTCAACCTCTCCATTAGGAATCTCTACCTTCATAGTTCTAACAATTTTGTACGAAAGCAGAAAAGTTGTCCTGTAATTGTTATTACTTATACGATTGTAAAATGATATCCAGAAAGGAATAGAATGCTTATAAAGTTCCACATTTATCAAGTGTGCAATATAGTAAATTTCATCATCGAGATTTTCTTCAAGTGCAAAAAACATCTTCCTGAAAAGGGTTCGTATGTTTATATACTTTGTGCTATCCAATATTTTGTTTTTAATACCAGTATAAATTGGATTGTATTTCCATACTACAGGGTATTTTCTTCTTAGAGAATCAAGCACAACATAATAATCAGGAATCAAATCTCTAAAAACCATTTCAAGATTTTTGTCCAGGTTTTGATTCCGTATTGATAAAGTGTCCCTTTCAAACTTGATGTAATCAATATTTATTTCACTGACTTTTTTAACTGATAACAAGCCTCTATCAAGTTCTGCTCTAATTATATGTTTTTTTTCAGTCAATCCCTTTGATGTCATAAGAATTTTCTGAATAGATGCTTGAGCAGATTCAGGACCTATATTTAAAGCTCGCCGTTCAACAAGTGAGTCGTCTATATATATCCTTAACACATCAGCATTGCCCATTACCAAAAGCTCAACCGAAAAATCTCCTGAAATAAGACCATTATTAGCAGGTTTCAAAATCTCTACCGTGTAATTACTATCTCTATAATAATAGACAATAATAATGAAAAGAGAAGTAAACAATACCAGTATTGTAGCAAAATAAGAAATAATATTGTTAAGATTCCACTTAACGGGAACCCTGTTTTTCAAACCCATTTGCAGTCGTAGATACTTGCAAACTTAATTTTCTTGAATAAAACATCTCCACAATAAGTAAAATAATTGCAATTACTAAAAGCAACCTGTATAATCCTGTTCTGAAAATCTGAGCCGAAAAAAAATCGTCTGTATTATGAAAACCCTCATAGTATTCTACTGATGCAAAAGAATATCTGGAGATTTTTTCTTTTATCCTTGCCTGACTTTCAACATTAAAATTAGATTCTGATGAATCAACGTTTACACTAAATACCTCTTCACTATTATCTTTATTCTTCACAAAATAAAAGTTAGGTTCTGTTATAATGTTATTTGGAAGAATCAAAACAGCTTTCCCATTGGAACGATTAGCATTTAATACTTTTATAAAAGATGAACTATCTACAGGAATGTTTTTATTACCCGCTATTATCGAAACAGGCTCTGAAGTCGAATTGCATCTTAAAACAGTAGAACCTCCTATAAGATAACCATTATCTGACAAATTAACATTACTCAAATAATATATGCTGTTCAAAACCACAGGTGCAAAAAGATAATTTTTAGGAAAGTCGGAAGTAGTTTCATCAGGAGAAACAGTAAAGACCAAATAATTATTACTTAAAGTTTGGAACTCCTGAAATAAAACAGCGTTATTATTAAATCCAAGAATCACCTGATTGGTTAACTCTCCTTTGAGAAAATAATTATTCTTAACAAAAACTCTCGAGAGAGTATCAGACAATAAAAACTGATTTTGTTCTGACTGACTACGAAATACCCCTGAAAGTAAAGAGGCTCCAGAATTGATTAAACTAATACGGAGATTGGTATTAACCGAACTGGAATTTTCAATTGAAAAAGCTTTTAGAGTTTTTGAAAAAAAAGAATTATAACTCTCCTGCTTGATTCCCTGCGGAATAAAAACAAGCATATTACCACCAGACTCTGAATATTTTGCTGCATTAAGTAAGTCATCCGTACCAAATTCCCGCTTACTAATAATCAAGAGATTCCTTTTTTTAGTTTCCACTGGAGGAATGCTTGATTTGATATCATACTTAATTACCGGGCTACCTTCGTTAACAATTTCAAACAACGATATTAAATACCTCATCGAACCCCTGTCATCTGTAATTAAAGTTACCGGAATTTCTGCTGGAATAAAACCTGTTAAATAATAACTGTTGTTGAAAGTTAGTAAACGAGAATCCCTCTGGTTAATAGATACTGAATCACCTGATTCACCCAGAAGTAATTTACATTTGAAATACCCATTCATCTCAGGTCGAATTGGAAGTATAATCTCTTTGTTTTCACTCCCTTTCAAATCGAAAACCTGTTCAGCTTCAACAATACCATTGAGATATGCTTTTAGTTGTGCTTTATTAACCGGAAACTTACTGTTATTTCTGATAGTAATCGATATATCTATTTTATCCCCTTGTTTATAAAACCTGTTTACCAACTTAGCAGAAATAATAGCAATATCCCTAACATCACCTTCTCCCCTCATTAAAATCAAATTAAGTCTTACTCTACTAGAGTTTTCACCGTTCATTGTAACTGCATCTATCCCAGAAAAAACATCACCAGCAAAATCCGAAAATATGTAAACATCAAAAATTTGAAAATCTCTATTAGATAATATGGTATTAGAAAGATGTTGTAATATCCTGGCAAATGAAAATGGCTGATAGGTAAGATTAATAGAACGTAACGAATCCAGAGGAGTTTCTGCAAGCTTAGTGGTTAAATATAAATCTGAAGATGTTATTAGCTTTACAGTTGAAATGTTTTTATTTATAGTAATTAGTTGTTCTATCTTTTCTTTTGCAGACTGTAGTAAACTTTTCCCATTTTGTACAAGCCCCATACTTTGAGAATTATCAAGATAAACGATACAAAGGTTTTTTCCGCCATCAAGTCCAGAAATTTTCTTATTAATAACTGGATTGGCAAATGAAAGAACTATAGTTACTATTACCAAAATCCTGAGAAGCAGTAACAGGATATATTTTATCTGAACTCTTTTTACTTTTGATTCATCAATAGCTTTTAGAAACATCAAAGACGAAAACTCGACTTTCCGCACCTTGTGAAGATTTAGTAAATGAATAATAATTGGTATTACTATACCGACTAAACCGAGAAGCACCGCCGAGTTTAGAAAACCCATTTGCTTAATATAAATTGTTTTTATAAAGTAAAGGTCTTATTTTTTACAAGTGTACAGAATTTATAGCTACGACTTATAACAAAATAATAATACAATAATATCATTACTAATGAAACATAATAAATCTGTTATTTTCCTCAATGGTAATCCCCCAGACAATGTTCTCAGAAGATTAAAACTTAAAGATAAGTTACTTATTTGTGCAGATGGAGCTGCCAATTACCTCCTGGAATATGGGATTCAGCCAGATGTGATACTTGGAGATCTTGACTCAATTAAGCAAAAAGTTCTACAGGTTTTTAAGAAACAGGGGGTTAGTATTTTAAAGATAGAAGAACAGGAAACCACTGATTTTGAAAAAGCCCTTTTATTTGCTAAAAAAAACTTTGTTAAAGAAATTACTATTGTTGGAGCTATAAGTGAGAGACCTGACCATACATTAAATAATTTTAGTGTAATGAAACGGTATCACAAAGTTTTTGATATTAAAATTTTAGATAAAGAATTTGAGATATATTATATTAAAAACAGAACAGTATTTAATTATAAAAAGGGATATGTTGTTTCTTTTATGCCAATGCCAGATGCAAGAGGAATTATTACAACCGGGCTCAAATACGCTCTGAATAATGAAACTCTCAAGTTTGGAATAAGAGAAGGGACTCTAAATGTAGCATCTTCAAATCGTGTTTCAATAAGTTTCAAAAAAGGTAATCTTCTACTGTTTAAGAAACACTTTAACAAAATATGATAACTTTTGATTCCTTCGACATCCTTGTTATCGTCTTATATTTTGTACTTGTAGTTATTATTGGAACCACCAGAAAGTTTCAAAACGTTTCCGAAGCAGATTTTATTGTTGCTGGGAGAAGAGTCACTTTACCAGCATTTGTTGCAACAATAGTATCCACATTCTATGGGGGAATTCTTGGTGTAGGTGAGTTTACCTATCGATTTGGGATTTCAAGCTGGCTAATGAATGCGTTTCCATATTACTTTTTTATTCTTATTTTTGCCATTTTTTTTGCCAAACGAATTAGAAATGCAGAACTTTTCACAATTCCCGATAAACTTGAGAAAAGTTTTGGTTCTAATGTAAGTCTATTTGCATCATTTATGGTAGTGTTACTGACTACACCTGCTCCGTATCTTTTGATGATTGCACTCTTGATACAACTTATTTTTGGCACAAGTATGTTCTGGTCAATTATATTGACTTTATTAGTTTCTGTTATTTTTCTCTTCACGGGAGGATTAATAAGTGATATTAGAGTCAATATCTTTGAATTTATTATGATGTATGTTGGGTTTGGAATTATTATCCCCTTTTGTTTCATTGAATTTGGAAATCCTTCTATCTTATTTAAAAGTTTACCAACCTCCCACATCAGTTTATTTGGTGATAATTCCATCTCCTATCTCCTGGTATGGTTCTTTATTGGATCGTGGGCTATAGTTGATCCAGCGTTTCATCAGCGATGCTATGCAGCAAAGAGCCCTGAAATTGCAAAACGTGGCGTGCTAATTTCACTTATATTCTGGATTATCTTTGACACAATGACAATAATAACGGGGCTCTATGCTTTTGCAAACATTCAGAACATTACAAACCCTGCTCTGTCATATCCATTACTTGCTGATAAAATCTTACCTCACTTTGCAAAAGGTCTATTCTTTGTAGGATTACTGGCAACTATAATGTCAACTTTTCACTCCAACCTACTTGTATCTGCAACTACCGTTGGACATGACATTCTCAAAAAATCTCTCAAGCACATCTCCCCAAGAATTTTAAATAACATAGGTTTAATTATAGTAACCGTTATTTCTATTGTAATTGCTGTTTTAATCCCATCAGTTGTAGATATCTGGTACACAATCGGTACTCTTGCTGTGCCCCCTTTACTTATAGCCATAGTCCCTTCATATTTTCCTAAGATGCAAGTAAAAAATAATTATGTTTTTTATGCAATGATTATTTCATTTTTAGTATCATTATTTTCCCTAATCTTTGGTATACTTAATGCCCAGGATGGAAGATATCATTACCTATTGGGTATTGAACCTATTTATCCCGGCTTAATAGTAGGTATAATTACTTACTCAACGGGATTGGTTCTAAAAAAATTGAGCGTTATTGAAAAAGATTAGTGGACATATTGTTTTATATCTACTTCTCCTGTTTTTAGCTAATAGTATCTCTGCTCAGAACTATCAAGATTCCATTACAACAGAAATCAAATTACCACTGAGGGATGAACAGATTGATACTAACGTTTTTAATGTGTTTCCTAAAAAATACTTTAAAAGTAATGTAGCTTTGGTGCTTAGTGGGGGTGGGGCAAGAGGGCTTGCTCAAATAGGGGTCTTGAAATCTATTGAAGAAAATAAAATTCCTGTTGATTTAATTATTGGCACCAGTATTGGAGCTATTATAGGAGGGTTATACTCGGGTGGTTACAATCCTCTCGAACTTGATAGCCTTGCAAAAACAATACCCTGGGCTGAAAAATTAAAATTGACTGATAAACAGCAACGTGAATATCTCTTTGTTGAACAAAAAAAACTGCAGGATAGGGGTTTTATTAACATTTCTCTTGATGGGTTCAAGCCATCATTACCGACTTCCCTTTCAAGCGGATTTCAGATTGCCGAAGTTATTAACACCTTGGTTCTAAATTCTAAATACAAATACTTCAGTAATTTCAATTCACTTAAAATTCCATTTGTAGCAGTGGCAACTGACCTTGAGAAGGGGGAAAAGGTAATTCTTGACCGTGGGTGTCTTACTGACTGTATAAAAGCATCATTTACTTTTCCGCTTTTATATACCCCAACTATCGTTGACAATAGAAGATTAGTAGATGGAGGATTGACAGCAAACATCCCGGTAGATGTAGCCTGGCAAAGAGGAGCCAATATAGTAATAACTGTTAACTCCACAAGTCCATTAAAAAGCAAAGAAGAACTTGTCGATCCACTTAACACTGCTGACCAGGTACTCTCAATCACATTAGCTCAGCTCAATAACAAACAGCTTTCAACTTCAACACTTGTTATAACGCCAGAGATAGGCAATCACAGTTCTACTGATTTTTCAAATGTTGATTTCTTAATTTCACGGGGATATGAGGCAACTAACCAAAAAATACAACTGATACAACAGGCTTTGGATTCTGTTGAAGCTTTGCTTTCTCCTCATCAAAATTATTTTGTATTAAATCCTCACGTTGAGATTGCTATTCCTTCACTTAGTAATAGTACTTTTAAAAAACTACTCGAAGATGATGGCAAAAGTATAATGAGATATGTCGATATTGAAAAAAAACTTAGACTTTTATATGAAGAAGGAACTCTCCATGATATTAAAGCTGTAATTTATCGTAATGAGCAGGGTGTAAAAATTACATATGTGGCGCAATTAAATCCTACGCTTAGAAATATAGAAGTTCAAACTGATTTCGACTTCATCCATAAATATATATCATCAGTCAAGGGCGATTATATTGATAAGACCTTGAATGTATTTAGAATAAAAAAACTTTATGACGAAATTTTAAAACAATTAAGGGATAAAGGTTATTCTGCTGCTCTAATAACAAGATTTCAATTTGACTATATAACAGGTACACTATTAATAGACCTGTCTGATGGGAGGTTAGATGAAATAAAAATTATTGGCAATCAAAAAACAAAAGAATCCATTATTAAACGAGAACTCGAACTCAACTTATCAGACCCGGTCACCCTAAATAGTCTTGAAACCAGCCTTCAAAATGTTTTTGGCATTAATTTATTTCAATATGTAAGTTTCTCTTTATTATATAATGAAGCTAACAATAGACCCACTCTGTTAATTAACCTTGTAGAAAAAAGTACCCCAAGCCTTAATATTACTGCCCGTGTCGACAACGAACGCAAATTTCAAGGATTACTTGAAATTAGAAACGAAAATCTTTTTGGGACAAATAACGAAATTGGATTAATAGTAGGTGGGGGCATAATGGATAGGTTTGCAAAAATAGAATTAAAATCAAATAGATTCTTTAACACATATCTTACCTATAACTTTTCAGCGTTTTATAAATCAAAAGATTTTAATAACTATCTTCAGCTTACCAACAATAATGACAATACTATCGAAAGATACAATATTGGAGAATATAGAGAAGTAAGATATGGTTTAGGATTCCTGTTAGGTACTCAAGCAAAGCGCGTTGGAACCATCTATGGACAGTTAACTTTTGAAAACCTTAGACTTTTAGGGATAAGCGGGAACTACCCATCTGAATCTGAAAATAGAATTGTAAAGTTGAAAATTGGTGGAAATATTGATACACAGAATAAAACTCCTTTCCCAACACGTGGTAGTTTAATTAGATATTTCTATGAAACTGCACAAAATAAAATAGTTAATAATATTTCATATACAAGACTTGAGTTTTATCTTAAACATTTTATTTCAATTGAACAGGACTTTGTTTTAAGTCCATCTTTTCTTTTCGGATTCGCAGATAATACAACTCCTTTTAGTGAATATTTTTCACTTGGAGGCGAAAACTTATTCTACGGTTTGATGGAAAACGAACTACGAGGTCGTCAAATATTTGTTACATCATTTGAATATCGTTATTCCCTGCCTATAAGATTGTTTTTTGACACATACACTTCTCTAAGATATGACCTCGGACAAATCTGGGAAGCTGCTGAGGACATCAAATTTAAAGATCTCAGACACGGAATAGGTCTTGCTATTATGTTTGATACCCCCATTGGCAAGGCGAGTTTCTCTGGGGGGAAAAGTTTTATAATTAAACACGGATTAAAAAAAGACTCATTCTATTGGGGACCGATATCATTCTATTTCTCAATTGGCTACGACCTTTAAATCTAACAATTATTAATTTTTTTCGTATATAATTTGTGAACATACTTAAAAAAATAAATAATCGAACAGCCCGCATTCTAATAGTTATTTTATCAAGCTATTGTTTAATATTGCTTGCAATCCCACTGTACAGAGCAGGGGTAAGAGATACGCTTATTATGGATGACTTGGTAAAGCAATTTCACGATACAACAGATAAAGACGGAGTAAGGGTTATAGGTGTAGTACCTGGAGGTGCAGGAGAAAAGTCGGGTATAAAGACAGGAGATATTATCATTGCAATTAATGGAACCCCCGTAAACAATTTTATAGACCTTCAAAAAAAACTATCAAGGGCAGCTGAAAAAGATTCATTAGTAACTTATACTGTTAAACGTGGAGATTTACTCTTTAACACTACTGTTTCAATTTATAAATACTTTCATCTCCTATTTTATACTTTTGCTCTTCTCGGACTCGGCTTTTTAATAGTCTCTTTTTTTGTTGGTTATTCCAGACCTAAAGAACAAACATCCCTTGTCTTTTTTCTGCTCGGGTGTTCAGCTTCAATTGGATTACTGATTTATGGAAGCAGCTATTACGTAGAAATTAATAGCTTCCTCTGGTTAAACTATGCAACAGGAATAACTTTTTTCTACCCTTTGTTTTTACTTTTTTCCTTAATATACCCGAAAAGAATAAATTTACCTCACAGGAAATTTATTATAGGCTTGATTTTTGCAATTCCAATTATAATTTACTGGCTTATACCAATTGCCACTCCCTCTTTTGAATCTACAACTGTATATTTAATACTTTCATTTCTTCCTATAATATATCTATTTACTGGTTTCGGTATATTTATTAGAATGTATTTCAAAGTTACTGATTTTAAATTAAAATATTACCTCAGAACTATTGTAATTGGTTTTATTCTGGGATTGCTTGGTTTTATTTACTATTTCGGAATTTTCACCCCTTTTATACAGAGCAGTTTGAGAATGAGTATATGGTATCGCCTCCCAATATTATTAGTGCTTGCAATTCCTATTTCCCTCGGGTATTCAATCTTCAAATACAAAATTCTTGATACTGAACTAATAGTTAAAAAGAGTGTTGTTTTTACAGTTTTATTTATACTTATAACTTTATTATATTTATTCATTGCGTTTATAGTAGATAACTTCTTACTCGATTATTTGCCCACAAACAGGTTATTACTCACAACAACCATATCTATTATTCTTGTATTTACCTTTGCATACTTAAATAAACTACTCAAAAGCTTCGTAGATAAAAACTTTTACAGAGAGCGATATAACTATAGAAAAACATTACTTAGTTTTGCAGAAGAACTTCCATATTTAGGACGAATTGAAGATGCCATTAAAACTATTGAAGATACTCTGAAAAATGTAATGGGGGTAAAACAGGCTTCAATATGGATATTTGACCGGGAATATGCTAATATCCTTGATGAATCAAGTTTAAAGAAAATTCCACCTGAAGATGTAAAAGTATATAATCAATTTTATGGAAACCTACATAAAGATAATAGTTCAGTTAAATTTCTTTATGAATACTACTATGGTCAATCACATTTACCAAAACCTATAAGTGATGATAAAATTGTTGTATCTATTCCAATAATAATATCCAATAGAAATATAGGATGTATTAACCTCGGAGAAAAAATAAATGAGTCTACATTTTCTGAGGATGATATAGATTTACTCTTAGCAATAGTCTCACAAACTTCTATTATTTTTGAGAATTCTCGACTTAGAAAATCAGAACTTTCTAACAAAAAAATTCAGCAAGAATTAGAAATTGCCAGAAACATTCAAAAGCAATTAATTCCTGATTTAAGAGTCAATTCCAAAAACGGAAACATTGCAGGGTTGGTGTTACCTGCAGCTTATGTCGGAGGTGACTTTTTTGATGTAATTGATATGCCTGATAATAAAGTATTATTAGCAATAGCAGATGTTTCAGGGAAAGGACTTACTGCTGCTGCATATATGGTTAAAGTACAAACTTATCTTCGGATTGCTACTAAAATTTTTTCCCACCCTTCAGACATATTATGTGAAGTTAATAAATTAGTGTTAAGTGCTTTTCATAGGAGCTTTTTTGTTACTATAGCTCTTGTCCTAATTGATTATCAAAAAAATAAAATTATAGTATCACGTGCTGGGCATAATCCTGTTATGCTATACAAAAATGGGAAAGTCCAGGTAATAAATCCTCCAGGTATAGCGCTGGGACTTGAACACAACAATATATTCTCTAAAACACTTGGCTATTCTGAACATTTGATAGAAGATAATTCCATTATTCTTCTATTTACCGATGGCATTACAGAAGCAATGAACAAAAACAATGAAGAGTTCGGGACAGATAAACTTGTTGAAGTGTTTTTAGAGACATCTGTCTTACCTGCGGGTTTACTTATAGAAGAGATTATCAAAAAGGTCAAAACATTTACCGGCTCCGAAGACAATAGAGATGATATTGCTATGCTGGTAGCAAAACTCAATAAATCAAATGAGATTCAATAAATCACTAAATATTCAAAATCAAAGAAGAGCTTTTATATTAATAGCTTTTTTCTTTCTGGCTTTGAGTCTAATCTCAGCCTTTATGAATCTCGTCGTGTTCAGGATGACAACTGATGATTGCCTCTGGGTACCTCAGGTAGATTCTCTCTCCAGAACTTTTGCTTTGAAGATTACACACATTATCGAAAATGGTGTTGCCGACAAAGCTGGTTTAAAAGATGGAGATTTGCTTATTGCAATCAATGGACAGAAATTCTACAGCTCAGCAGAAGCAATGGCTATCCTCAACCAGTTTAAGAATCAAACTATTATCTATACAATACAAAGAGACACTCAAATTTTAAATGTTAGTATCTATGTTTATAAGTTCCTTAATCTATTGTATTTAATCTTCTGGATTCTCGGATTGATTTTTCTCGCAGTGGGTACGATGGTTGGATATGCTAAACCTCAGGAATTATCATCTCGGCTATTTTTCTATCTCTCCTGTGCAGCTTCTATTGGACTGATAATGTTTAGCGGTTCCTCTCCCTTCGGTTCATTTATTATAGGTCCAAAAGCACTCAACTCAAGATTCCTCTACACAGTTCTACAAGTTCTTGTGATTTCAGTACAATTGCTTTTCGTATTGTCAGCTTTTATGTTCCAGGCACTATTTGTACATTTCCTGATTACTTACCCGATAAAATATCAATTCCCAAAAAGAAAAACTCTTGTCATATTTCTATACATTGCGACTTTTTCATATTATCTGATTAAACAGATAGTAACTTATATTGTACTTGGTGAATTGGATACTGATTTTTCGCCACTCGAAATTTTTCTCCCCTTACAATTTTTCATTATACTCGGAATTATTGTCTATAGAAGATCTTATAAATCTCTAAAGGACAACTACCTTCAACAACCTTTGAAAATCATTAACTACGGATTTCTTTTAGGAGTTGTCGGTCTTTCTTATCTATTGCTATTACTTGTTTTTTCAAAAAAACCTATCTTTTTGATAAATCCTTACCTTCTACTCCCTGTTTTACTTATGCTGGCCATACCATTATCATTTACATACTCAATTTTCAAGTATCGTATCCTTGATACTGAAACGGTTGTCAAAAAAGGAGTAGTTTTTACAATTACTACTGTAGTAGTCTTAGGAATCTACGTAATATTACTGTTAGTAATGAATATTTTTGTTAGAAATGCTTTACAAATTGACAGTGATATGTTAACACTTGCCATAATGATAATCCTTACGTTTAGTTTCGACACCGTTAACCAAAAAGCCAGAGAATTAGTGGATAAACATTTTTATAGAGAAAGATATAACTATAGAAAAGCATTATTGGAGTTTGTTCAAGAAATTACAACAAATAGAAACATATCTGAACTACTTGAAAGAATTAACACAAAGTTAAAAACAACTATTAAAATAACTAATTTTAACATTTTAATTCTTAACCCGGCATATAAGCAATTTGTTTTTAGCAACCTCAGCAATAAATCAATTTTAGCTGATGAAAAGCTTGAATCCATTTTTTTACGGATACAAAGCTATAGTGAACCTTCGTTACAATCGGAGCCATCACTAAAAAAATCACAGCTATCACAACATCTTTACACATCTTATTATTACTTCTTCTCAGAACTTTCATTAAAGGAGTTACCATTATCAGATGAAGAACAACTGCTATTAAAATCAGCAGATATTTCTCTTTCTATCCCTTTAATAATCAAAAACCAAATAATTGGATTTGTTAATCTGGGACAAAAAAACTCCGGGAAGGCCTTCTCAGAAGAAGATATCGATTTATTAAAGACCCTTGCTTTCCAGATTTCAGTATCTATAGAAAACACTCTGTTGTACGAAGAAGAAAATAAAAAACAAAGAATCCTGAATGAACTTAAATTAGCTGAGAACATTCAACAACATCTTTCTACTGGCTTTTCTGAAATCGATGATTTTGATGTCGCAGTTTATGTCAACTCCCCAAAAGTCTTACAGAAAAATTTTCTTGATTTGCTTTGTAATACTCAACTACAGTTACTTATTAGTTATATTTCAATTACTCTCGAAGGAATCCCAGCCGTTTTACATCTATCTAAAATTCAAGCTGTTTTACAAACATTGTCCTTTAATTATAAAGATACAAATACCATTGTTAAAAATTTTGTAGACTTTACACTTCCAGAATTTGGTAACAAAATATCTACAGGACTAATTCTTTTTGGTTTTGATAAAACTTCGAAGAGACTGGAAATTTCCTCCTTGAATTGTAAAAACTTAATTCTCTTCACTGACAATTCCATTGCTTCTTTAGAAAATCTCTCTGACACCACTATCCAGGACTCAAACAAAAACTATATAGACCATTATACTCTACACTTGAAACCAAACGATGTGCTTTTATTGCATTCTGAATCTTTATTTTCAAAAGGAGAAATTCAAAAAATCTACAAAATAATCACAGATAATAAGGAACTCCCTGCTGAAGAATTGAAATTTCTTTTATACAAATCTATCAAATTTGATTCTGATACTATTTTCTTTACAATCTTAAAAGCAAAATAAGAAATTACTTAATCAGAGCCATTGTTCTGACCTGACGGAACTCTCCTGCTTCTAAAACATAAAGATAAATACCGCTTGAGAGATTAGAAGCATTCCATTCAACTTTGTAACTATTTGCTTCCATTTCCTTATCAACAAGAATCTGAACTTCCCTCCCCAAAATATCAAAAACCTTTAGCTTAACAAAAGTTTTAACAGGTATATCGAACTCTATTGTAGTCACCGGATTAAATGGATTGGGATAATTTTGTTTCAGGGAGAATTTTAAGGGAATTTTATTTTCTGTAAGAGATGTAACTGTACCAGGCTTCCAATCAAATTTAAAACCTCTATAATTGTAAAGAGCAACTGGAAAAGTAAACTCGTAGACTTTGGTATTGTCAGGCTTTACTTCTGTTAAAACAACAGCAGAACTATTATTAACTCCCCAACTCACAATTGTATTACCGTTAGCTAATCGCTGTGTATTTCCCATTGCAGAACTGTATATGGAGCTGGGTAAATGACGATATTCCCATACCAACGTAGCCGTCTTAGCTTGCTCATTTACCGCATACTCTATGGCACGGGAAAACTTTGGAGTGTGATAATTCCCATTATCAAAAAGCGTAAAATTACCGTTCGCTATCCTTCTTATTGCATGCTGATGAGAAAAACCTATCGTGTCATTAGTAAAAACAAATTGATTGTTTTTACCTCCCCATCTCCATATTATATTGCCGCTAATTCTGTGTATTTTCGTAATCTCATCAAGATGTCGTGATGATATAACAATATTCCCATCATTATCAATTTCAATTGCATTACCATGAACGTAATCAATTTGTTTAGCTGTTAAATCTTCGTGTGTAGCATCAGTAATCTCAAAATGGTCCCAGCTTCTCCACTGGAATACCAGATTTCTGTCAGCATCTAATTCCTGCAATACCAACCCTATTACAGTTGCAGCTGTATCACCCCCCGGGACTATCTGGCTCATATCTACAATTTGGGGATCATAACTCATCAAAAAGATATGTCCATTGGGTAGAATCTGTAAATCATGTTCATCCGTTGTATATCCATTCACACAAGCAAAACTATCAATCAAAACATAATTAGTATCAAGCATATAAAATTTGTGTTTATTATAATCTGCATAGGTCAATTTGCCATTAGGTTGTACCTTAAAATCATAACAGTTATTCACCATTTTTCTGTAAAAGAAAGGATTCCCATCATTGTTCAGTATAATCAAATATGGAGCATAAGAACCTACCATTTTAAAGTTGCTGAGAAAAAATCGCCCCGGAGATGGATTAGAATTTACCGTAATCGTTATCCTTGGGAAATCAGGTGGTAATGAATCTGCCAGAGGTATGATTTCCCCGGTTAACCATTCTCTAATCCCATCAAATTCATTCTTAAAGCTGTCAAATACCTCTTCTACAACTCTTTTTCTGATAAAAAAACTAAACTGTTCTACATCCGTATTTAAAACACTACTTAACGAAACCGTTACTTTTTCTCCTAATGCATACGCCTCGTTTGTAGTAAAAGATAGAAGCATATTATCCTGAAGTAACTTCAACACCCCACTATGTTTTCCAGATACTGTTCCCTGTACTGTTAAAAGATTAATCTTATTCAAAAGAGCAGGAGAAATTCTATCCTCAAACCGAATGAGTATAGTACATTTTTCATTATTAAACTTTGACTCATTCACCGGACTTACAAATATCGCTTTATTTTTTGCCGAAAGCGTACTTACTACCACGATATACAAAACTAATATAAAGGATACGAATTTTTTCATAATAAAAGTTTTTATCTATATAATTTAAGGTTATTAATTATCAAGTGCTACTACAAAATGTTCTTTAAATTTCAACCAATAAATAATATATTAGAATAAAACACTATGATTCCACGATATTCCCGAGAACCCATAGCATCAATTTGGAAAGATGAAACAAAGTTTAGTATTTGGTTAAGGATTGAACTTCTTGCCTGTGAAGCACAATCAAAGTTAGGACTCATTCCGGAATCTTCTCTTAAAACCATTCAAGAAAAAGCCCAATTTGAAGTCAAAAGAATACTTGAAATCGAGGAGATTGTAAAACATGATGTTATAGCATTTCTTACAAATGTTGCGGAATATGTAGGTCCTGACTCAAGGTTTATACATATGGGGATGACCAGTTCAGATATTCTCGATACAACACTTTCCTATCAAATGAAAGAAGCGGGAAATCTGATTTTGGAAAATCTGGAAACTTTTAAGCGGACACTTGCACGAAAAGCAAAACAATACAAAACACTTTTGATGATTGGAAGAACCCATAATGTACATGCTGAACCTATAACTCTCGGTTTAAAGTTTGCCTTATGGTTTGATGAGATTAAACGTAACATAGACAGGATGAAATTAGCAATTAAAGCTATTAGCGTCGGAAAAATTTCGGGGGCGGTTGGCACTTATGAACATATTTCTCCATTTGTAGAAAAATACGTGTGTAAAAAGTTAGGACTACGACCGGCTTCAATTTCAACCCAGATTATCCAGAGGGATATACACTCCCAATATATGAGCACACTTGCACTAATAGCCTCCGGTATTGAAAAGATTGCAACTGAAATAAGACATTTGCAAAGAACCGAAGTGCTTGAATTAGAAGAAAGTTTTAGTAAGTGGCAGAAAGGTTCTTCCGCAATGCCTCACAAAAAAAATCCAATTACTGCAGAACAATTATGTGGTCTTGCTCGAGTTGTAAGAGCAAATTCCTTTGCAGCTCTCGAAAACATCCCCCTCTGGCATGAACGTGATATTTCCCATTCTTCCGTAGAACGAATTATTATTCCTGATTCTACAATTCTTGTTGATTATATGCTATTCAAAATAAATCAATTGATTGAAAATATTGTCGTTTACAAAGAAAATATTCAGAAAAATTTAAACCTTACAAACGGATTAATCTTTTCTCAATCTGCCTTACTGAAACTTATAGAAAAGAAAATGACACGTGAAGATGCATATAAAATAATTCAACAACTTGCTATGCAATCCTGGAATGAAAAAATACCCTTTGAAGAATTACTGAGAAATAACAATATTATCTCCCATTATTTAGATAATAAAGATTTTAAAGACATCTTTAATTATAAAAATGCACTGAAGAATGTAAACTTGATATTTAAAAGACTTGGACTTAATTAAAACAAATTTCTCTTAATTATTTTTATCATCGCCCTGGAAATATCTATGCTGCTTAAGTTTATTATATCCTTTCAAGTTTCCCGTTAACCAAACCGAGTTTATAAGGTTTCCTTATCGAAGGACAACAATTTGGGTCGCCCGGGGCATATTCAAGTTCTTGCATATATAACACCCCATCCTTAATTTCTTTTATAATTGAGTTCCCGCAGTCATATTTGGTTATTATCTTTAACTCGTCACCAACTTTTTCATAGACAATTATTCCGCCCCCGGTCCAGGCAGTCCC
>JBNAVJ010000006.1:0-33255 GCA_049700455.1 Ignavibacteria bacterium | reverse complement strand
TTTTTCTGAATTTGATCAAACTTGTTTTCTATATTATGAGATTCTTTAGAAAACATTTTGAGTACTTCTTCTTTCGTTATTTTCCCCCCCGAAGATTTTGTAGATGTATCGGGAGGAACTACGGTAGTATCAGTCCCCAGCGTTTTATCAGGTTCAGGCTGAGGGGAACGGTCTTTACAGGAGGATATAAACATCACCGTAAAAAGAACAATCAGCGATATCTTAATAACCTTAATACTTGGTGGTAAACAATTTGATTTTCTCATTTGTCCTGAATTTTTAATATCTTAAAATTCTCATCAGTGGCAATAGCAACAACCATTTTACCATCAAATACATTTTGCATAAGTTCTTTGGAAAATTCTATGAGCCCCTCTTTTAACCAGTCTGCATTTTGAGATTCAGGAGCTATGACCATTTTTACAATATAAACATCTTTTTTTATATCAAGTTGCAGAGATTTTTTCTTACCATCCGCAAAACCAGTTTTGAGAAGATATTCTCCTAATTTCTTTGCATAATTTTCGAGCTCTTTGTGTGTGTAATAAATTTCTGTATTGTTGAATACGACCTTGTCTCCATATTTGGAGCAACCAACAAATACAAGAAGAACTGTAAGTAAAATGAATTTTTTCATAGTGATAAAATTTAGTTATACAATAAATATTTAGTTCGAAGCTCATTGAAATTCTTTATATCCTCCTGATAACTATCCACAATTTCTTCAAAGCTACTTCCGTTATCAATCATTCTTCTCAGTCTATTTGTACCAGCCAGTTTATCAATAAAATTATTTTTTGTCCATCTGAAACCCGCAAAGTGTTTTTTGAGGGCTATCAAAATTAAAATATTTATTTTTACAGGCTCGTAGTTCTGGAAGTCTGTGACTTTTAGAGCAATACCTTTACATTCTTTGTACATGTATTCAGGATTATAACTTGAAATTTTCTTATCCGGCGTAAACAAACACAATGAAAATGATACTCCTTTGATATTGGCTTTTTCCAGTTCGCTTATAACATTTTCAGTATTAAGTCCCGGTGCCCCAAAAACCTGAAATGGGATATTTGTTCCACGCCCCACCGAAATATTTACACCCTCCAGAAAACATAAAGCAGGATATAACCTTGCACTCATTAAGTCAGGAATACTAGGAGATGGTTTTACCCAGGGTAAATTTAGAGTTTCAAAATTGGTCAAGCGGGTATAGCCCTTCATTGCAATGACCTTTAAATTAAAATTGCTGTTACCGGATATCTGGCTTTTTAACAATTGTGCCAATTCCCCTGATGTCATTCCATACATAATCGGGACAGGCACTGCCCCAACAAACGATTCATAATTACTATCAAGCATAAATCCATCAATATAAGAAAGTGAAGCAATAGACGGTCTATCACATACAATATATTCTTTATAATTCTCACAGGCATCTCTCATAGTGTAATAAAGCGTAGAAATGTAGGTATAATACCTTACCCCCAAATCCTGTATATCATAAATCAGAACATCTATATTATCAAGATCAGAAGAGGTCAAATGATTGTTCTGTTTGTACAATGGTGTAACCGGCACAGGAAGTTTTAAGCTGTAATCGTCATTCGCTTCAAATCCATGTTCAGGAGTAAAAATTCTAATTACTTTTATTCCCCTTTCAAGTAGCACTTCATACAGTGGCTTTCCATCTGATAAAATTCCTGTTGAGTTAGTAATTAATCCTACCCTCTTGTCAACTAACAAATCTAAGTGCTCTCCTATCAGCACTTCATTACCAAGCTTAAAACCTATATTATCTAACCTCTCATCGCTAATGCCTTTATTAACTCGTATAAAAGATACCGAAAACACAATAATCGTAAAAACAAGAATAAACGGTAACTTTTGCCATATAGTATTTTTAAACTGCTCTGACATTTAAGATTTTTTTAATATGCTCAATTTTTATAACACGAAAGATAAACAACATACTAATAAATAATAAAACTATTAAAGCTCTAATGTACCACCCATCAATACCCCCAACTATTAAATAAAATAAGACGAAAGAAAAGGTTACTGAAAGCACTATTTTTAATATGTTGCCATATTCATATTTAATAGGATAAAATTTTTGAGACACATAATAAATCCCTAACATCATAACAACATAACTGGAAAGAGTTGCTAGAGCCGCTCCCAACATTCCAATCAACGGAATAAGCACAAAATTGACAATTACATTTATTAGTGCTGCAAAACCGGTAATGTAAGGTAAATATTTGGTCTTTTTTTCAATATAAATCCCAGCCATCAGATTAATATATACCCCATAGAAAAGATAGCTCAACAAAATAAGTGGAACTATATATAAACCATCCCAATAAGCCTTTCCAATAAGGTAACCCTTAAATGGTAATTTTATTTTAGCAATATATTCTACAAATAGAGAAAGTACTATAAATATGAAAGAGCCTATAACAAGGAAAAATGTCATTACCCGAGAAAAAATTTCTTTGGCGTTACTTTCTTTTGCATTAGTTAAGAAAAATGGCCTCCATGCAAATTCAAACATTTGAACAAAAAGCATCATAAAAATCCCCAATCGATAATTAGCTTGAAATATACCAACCGTAGCATCATTAGTTAAAGCTGTAAGTATCGGACGATTGATGACTTGAACAATGTTTGAACTAATTCCAGCCGGAATATATGGAATAGAAAATCTTAAAAGTTCAACTATAAGCTTTCTGTTGAACCGCAAAGTTAAATTTCGTATCACAATCGGAGATAAAAACACAAAGGTAAAAACAGAGGCTATAACATTGCTCAAAAATACACCAATAATACCAACCCTTAAAATAACTATAAGGATTACTGTAAATAATACATTTATTACAATGTTTATAATTCTGATAAGAGCAAATTTTTTCGGTTTGTGATCCAATCTTAAATATGCAAATGGGACAAGACATATTGCATCAAAAAACAGAATTATAGCTGTAAGTTGAATAATAAGATATTTTTCTTCGGCTATCTGAAAGAGGGGAGTAAATTGTCGTGCGAAAATAAAGAGTATCGTAGAAATCACAAAAGAATTTAATAAAATACCAAGAAAAGGATGAGAAAAGTTTTCTTTCGCATCGCCAACTTCAAGTGTAGAAGCAAATTTAAAATACCCTGATTCCAGCCCTATTGAAAAGAAAACATTGAGTATCGCTATGTATGCATAGACATTAGCAACTATACCAAAATCCTGCGGTAAAAAAATATTGGTGTAAATTGGAACAAGCAAGAAATTTAGAAACCTACCCACTATGGTGCTGGTTCCATAAATCAGAGTATCTTTTGAAAGGCTCTTTAGTTTTTCAAACATAAAAAAAGGTTATTCTAAAATACAGAATAACCTTTAATATTTAAATATATTAATCTTTTTTACTTACTAACAACCTCTAACTCCCCACTACCAAGCAATGTCCCATCATTTTTGTAAACTGATACTCTGTAAGTACCTGGTTCTGAAAATGTGATGTTTTCTGGGTCAGAGAAATAAGCTGTGTTCCAGGTGGCTTCCACTTCAAATGGGAATGTACCTATTATTTTTTCAACAGCAGTCCCACTTGCATCTTTTGTCTTTGTAATTCGTAAATTTACTTCAGCAACACCAAGAGTTTTATCACCTGGCATTTCAAGAACAACAGTTAAGTATCCAGGAGTGAATCTGGTGCTTTCATTAACGGGAGCATTTTTTACAGCATCCCATCGTTCACAAAAATAAACCCGAGGTTCACTGCTTGAAACTTCCTTGGTAACTTCTTTTAATTTTCCACAGGACAAAGAAAAAACTCCAACAAGCAGGATAAATAAGAAAGTTCCGGTAACTGATAAGTTTGTTTTCATAGTGTTATAGTTTTAATTTTAAGAAGTAAATTAATGTATAATTTTATGTTTCAATAGTCAAGCAAAAAAATCCAGAGCAATATCTAATGACTTATAAGTATGCGTCACAGCCCCTGAGGAAATAAAGTCTATACCTTTTAGCTTACCATATTTCTGTATATTTATACTGCTTATACCCCCGGATAGTTCCACCCTAAATTTTCTATTAATAATTTTAATTGCAGTTTTTATATCCTCAATTTTAAAATTGTCCAGCATAACAATATCAACGATACCTTCCCCCAATTCTTTAACAATCTCAAGTTCAGAAATATTTTTTACCTCAACTTCAATTTTTAGTGAAGTAAGATGCTTAATTTTACTTAATTGCTTAAGCGTATTTTCTATTCCACCACAGACTTCAATATGATTGTCCTTTACAAGAATCATATCATATAAACCAAATCTGTGATTTGTTCCGCCCCCTATAGCTACAGCAAGCTTTTCAAAAAGTCTAAAATTAGGGGTTGTTTTTCTCGTATCCAATATTTTGATTTTATTATTTTGTAGTTTACGCTTCAATTTCCATACATTTGTTGCTATTCCACTCATTCTCTGTAAAATATTCAGAGCAACTCTTTCCCCTTTAAGAATAGAACGCGTGTTGCCTTCAACTATTCCTATACGTTTTTTGTATTTCAATAAGTCACCATCATTTACAAAAAATTCAATCTTAACATTTGAATCTATTATTTTAAACACAAGCTCAAAAATTTTTAACCCTGCAATAATGCCTTTATCTTTAAAGACAAGAAATGCTCTGGACCTTGCTCGTGGCGGAACTAAATAATTTGAAGTAACATCCCCATCACCAATATCTTCCTTAAGCGCAAGTTTAATCAGTGTTGCTGCCTTATCAAAATCAAAATTACTATAATGATTGGTTTTCATATGTTTCAATTAATTCTATCAATCTTTGAGGAGGGCGGCGTGGTTTAAAAGTATTCAGGTTCACAAAGCTATGCAAGGTATATCCTGTGCATACTAATCTTTTCTCAACAAAAAGTTCATATTCTATTTTTATTCTTGCAGTAGGCTTTTCTTTAAGATAAGCATTAATTGTAATTATATCATCATAATACGCAGGAGAAATAAACTTAAGATAAGTCTCAATTAATGGAAGTCCTATCATCTCGTTTTCCATCTCTTTATACGGATAACCTAACTTACGAAGTAACTCTACTCTTCCAATTTCAAAAAACTCCAAAAAACGTTCGTTATTGACTATGCCCATCTTATCTGTGTGTGCATAAAGTACTCGAGTAGTTGTGCTTGAATTTATCATTATTAAGGGAATATTTTATTGGGATTCAAAATATTATTAGGGTCAAATAATTTTTTGATAGATTTTTGTAATTGTATTTCTTTATCTGACAACGCTATTGGAAGATAGTTCTTTTGAGAATACCCTATTCCGTGCTCTCCTGAGATAGTCCCTCCAAGTGATACTGTCAAAGCAAAAATTTCTCTTATAGCTTTATCAACCTTTAAATTCCATTCTGTATCACTTAGAGAACCTTTAAGTAAATTTATATGGAGATTCCCATCACCCGCATGCCCATAACAAATAGAAATAACATCATATTCTTTACAAATCTCTTTCACTCCTCTGAGCAAAAAAGGCAATTTATTTCTGGGCACAACTGTATCTTCTTCTTTATAACTCGAAATTGATTTAACAGCTTCTCCAACTGCACGCCGTAAAGCCCAAAGCTCTTCCATTTTTGATTTTTCCTCTGCAAGTACTACCTCGTATGCTCCGTATTTGCTTACTAACTCATAAACCTTTTCAACATCTTTTTCTATCAATTCTCTATCGTGGGAATCCAGTTCTATCAACAACTGAGCTCCAGCAGTGTTGTTTGGAAATCTTTTCCCGAGATGTCTTTCTGTTGCCAGTATAGCATCCCTTTCCAAAAATTCCAGAGCACTTGGAACAATCCCCGCAATAAACAATTCTGCTACTGAGGAAATACATTCATCTATTTCATTATACGCTGCGAGTAGAACCCGACGATACAAAGGTATAGATAGGACCCTTAAAATAATTTTTGTTACAACTCCAAGTGTGCCTTCACTCCCAACAAAAAGCTGTGTTAGATTATAACCAGTGGCATTCTTTAATGTCTTAGAACCAGTATTCACTACATCCCCATTTGGAAGAACAACTTCAAGTCCTAAAACATAATCTTTTGTAACTCCATATTTAACAGCTCTCGGGCCCCCTGAATTTTCTGCAACATTTCCGCCAATAAAACAACTTCCCCGTGATGCTGGATCTACAGGATAAAAAAGTCCTTCTGATTCAAGAGTTTCTTGGAGAGTCTGGGTAATCACACCTGGTTCAACAACTACAATAAAATTCTTCTTATCAATCTCAAGAATCTTATTCATTCGTTCAGTTGATAAAACGATCCCTCCTTCAGTTGGTAATGCTCCCCCTGATAACCCCGTTCCACCACCACGTGGGGTAACCGGAATCTTGTATTTATTGGCTAACTCTAAAACATACGATATTTCATTAACACTACCGGGTTTTACAACTATATCTGGCAAAAAACTTAAATTCTCGGTTTCATCGCTGGAATATTTTTCAAGTTCAAAAGATTCGGTAAGTACATAATCTCTACCGATTAAAGATTCCAATTTCTGTCTAACTTCCAATACTTGTGCAGCGTTCATATTCAAAAATACAAAATAATAGGTAGAGTTTGAATGATTTTATTTTACGGATACTTTTACTAATTTTTTATATGAACGAGTTTCAAAACTTTGGAAAAGTAATAATTCTACTCGGAGCTATAATTATTATAGTGGGGGTAATTATACTTTTCTTTGATAGAATCCCATTTTTAGGAAAATTACCGGGAGATATAATTATCCGAAGAAAAAATTTCACTATATATATTCCACTTGCAACGATGCTACTTTTAAGCGCTTTACTTTCCCTGCTGCTATTTTTTATTTCAAGGAAAAAATAGACTAACACTTAAATTGGATTATCTTTCTTACTATAATATCGCAGGACTTTCGATTTATTAGTTAATTAAAACACAACTTTAAAAGAGATGTCTTGAGGCAAAAACAGCTTATTTTATCGCGAGCTTTAGGTAAAATGCAACACAGAAAGCAATTATTGCAGAAACAAAGAAAGGCAATGCGGGGAAAAAGGTAGACCACAAAAAACCTGCTATGATGCTTGAAAACATCGTCATTATGCTGTTGAAACTATTAAAAAAACCCATAGCAGTTGCAATATCTTTTTTCTCAACTAAATTTGAAATCAAAGCCTTTGATACGCTTTCAGTGGCTGCTGCATAAAAAGCATATAATAAGAACGCTATAATTACTATAAATATGGTGGGAGTTAATGCAAACATAAAGTATACTATGGCAAATACAGCAATACCAATTATAAGCATATTTTTCAAGCCTATTTTATCAGCAAACATTCCTATCGGTAAAGATAAAAGCGCATAAACAAAGTTGTAGAACATATATGAAAATATAACCCACATATCCGATGCTCCAGCATTTTTAACCATCAGTAATAAAAAAATATCTGAACTGTTAATCAGAGCAAAAATCAGTAACCCAACTACTAACCTCTTATAACTTTTCGAGGCAATCTTCCAATACGATAAAAAAGAAAAAAATCCTGCATCAGAAACCGAAGGTTTTTCCAAACCTGGCCTGTCTTTAATTAAAAATGTCAAAAAAACACTTAATACCCCGGGAATAAAAGCAAACAGGAAGAGCAATTTTAGATTGCTAATATCGTTTCCTCCTAATAAGAAAAGCATTAACAAAGATAGTCCTGGTCCGATTGTAGCACCAAGAGTATCCATTCCTCTATGTAAGCCGAAAACCCTACCTTTTATATCAGGAGTGGCTTCTAACGAAAGAATAGCATCTCTTGCAGAAGTCCTTATACCTTTTCCAAGCCTATCCAAAGTTCTGGCAAGAAAAATCCAGATGGGAAATGTAAAGATAGCCATCATTGGCTTTGATATTGCACTTAAACTATAACCTATTCTTACAAATGGAACACGCTTTCCGAGACGATCAGATAAGTTACCAAAATATCCTTTACTGAAACCAGAAACAAACTCGGCAATCCCTTCTAACAATCCTATTAGAAAAGCAGAGAAACCAATAGCCCTAAGATAAATAGGCATTATTGGATATAACATCTCACTTGCTATATCAGTAAAAAGGCTAATAAGACTTAGTACCCAGACCGTTGTCGTTATGTACTTCAGTGGACGTTTCACACGCCAGCACTAAACTTATAATTTTCCTTAATAGAATAATAAAATCCGATAATGATGATGGCAATCAATCCAAGTAAATGACTAACAGTTGCATATCCTATTGCAACTTCAGCATTAATGCCATAGATAGAAACAAGGGTGAGTTTAGTAAATAGGTGGAACGTTCCTGCAGAATTACCGGGCAGAGGTAAAGTCATTGCAAAGGACATCATAGTTAGAACAAGATTAGCATCAAAAAAATTTAAATCAATATTAAAAGCAAAAAAGGTAATATAACTTGAAAGGGCATACGACAGCCATAGAAATATACTAAGAACACCAATTTTAAGGTAATCCCGAGGATATTTAATAAATAAAAAACCATTAATAAGCGATATGAATATCCTATGTATTTTTTCCTGGAATCTTTCAGGGAGAAAACGTTTAGTAAAACATATTAGAATTGACTCGGTTTTTTCAAGATTGAACAACATCAATACAACAAATGCAACAAACAATAAAATGGCAATAGAAAAATATAGAGATATAGTTTCAATATTATATTGTCCAAACACATCGGATATTTTCTGACGATAAAAGAGTAAACAGATTCCAAATACCAGAAACATTGAAAGCATATCAAATATTCTTTCAACCACTATTGTTCCAAATGTTGAGGCACGTGAAATTGATTCTTTCTTGGCAAGTAGTAAGGGACGGGACACCTCCCCACTTCGTGGGATAATTGCATTCATCATATACCCAATCATAACCGCAGAAAACAAATTTCCTATAGATATATTTTTCTTAAGGGGATCAAGAAAATATTTCCATCGCAAAGCTCTAATATAGCTCCCAAACACCACCCCTACAAGCATTCCGAGAATAGCAATAGCATAATTGGCTTTTGATAGTTCCTCTATTAGTTCAGAAAAATCAATATCTTTAAAGGCAAGGTAAACAAAAAAGACAAGTAAAAGTGTAAAAATAACAAACCGTAAGATATTTCTGATTTTACTTCCCAAACAAAGATATTAGACTTGTAAAATACTAACTTTTGACGCTAACAAAAACACTTAATTTTATCTCAAATCAACAACTTCTGCTCCTGGTGCTTCAGACGATGGGTCAAAAGTAAATTTTGAGTTACTAAGTCCAGCATCAAGAGTTATTTTTTTCAGCGTATATGTTGATGTTGACTCAGAAGTTGTAAGGGTAAGTTTCCTGATTAGATTGTCATTTTTTCCAACCCAAATTTTAGCAGATTTTATAGCACCTTTATTACGAGGAGTAAGTTTTATTGCATAGCATTCAACACCGTTGATAGTTTCTGAACCATCAAGGTCTGAATAAAAATTCTCAGGGTATTTGAACAGAAATTTATTAGGAGAAAATGTATTCCCATCTGGTTTATAATTATCAATCAAAACCTGATTTCTCTTTTTGTTGTAAGACCAGGACGTTACACCATCTGTTACAATAATACTATTACCTGTTTCAATACGGTATTTTTCTTCCTTTTTGATATAAAAGGTCCCAGAGGATTTTTCAACTTTCCCTGAACTATACTTAATTGATTGTGAAAATGTTGCTTTAGCATCTAAAATGGCTCCATATTTATCCTGAACATTTTTAATTATTTCCTGTGCATCCTGAGCAAATATTTTTGTTGTATAGACGATTAAAAAGGATAAAACTAAAAATAATATTTTCTTCATGCTGTTTTCCCCAATATTTTATTTTTTTTAATTATTTACCATAGACAGGAGGCTTCCAATCCTGTCGTTTATATCGAACAAGTTCAAGCGTAATATTCCCTATTGTAACACCAAATTTTGCTTTCAGTGGAATACGGTAGTTATCATCACTCAACCATGCCATAAATTCACCTGTAAGACCATAAACACCAACAAAATGAATTTTTCCCATTATCTTTATTGCAGAAATATCATAATCTGAAATATCAAGCGAGATTACATCTTTATTCATATTAAATGAATAAGAGATACTGCTCTCCTCTTCATTCACAAAAACAGGAACTATATAATTTCTGTTTACTAAGGAATTTATTCTTGCATGATAAAACATTGATAGCCCGTCCTGATATCTTTTTCTCTGGTCATTTCTTACTTCTTTCTCAAAATCAACATTCCAGTTATGATCTTTTTTACATTTAATTACACCTGCATCATAATCAAATATATATTCTAAGTGAGTTAGATTACCTTCTTTAAACTCAGTGGAAAAAAATTTCTTGGAATAAATTGAATCCTTAACTTTATATATTGTTGACTCAAATATATAGTCAATATTTACAAATGGTATTCCTTCATAACTCTTCATAGAAGCAATAGAAGTATAAATGTTGTTCTTTTTATCATAGTCACTGATTCTCACTCTCACTTCGCCAAGCGTGAGAAACCCATAATAGACCTTATAATAGAGTTCCTCTCCAACCTCCATTACTTTATCCTGACAAAAAACCCTTCCATAAACGGATATTATAAGAGTCAATATCAGGATAGGTTTTCTCATTTCCCAAGTTGCATCAGTTTAATTGCTTCGGAAAAAAGAGATGACGCTTTTAGAACCTGGTCGTCTGTAGAAACAAACACCGCATATCCGCCCTCATTCCCCCATATATCACGGGCTATCTGAAACTTGATATACATTTTAATATATTTCTTATCCCTCTCAAATTGTTCGGAATTATATTTTACACCTTTCTTTTCAGCACGATCAATAAGATTTGATAACATTGTTTCATCAACATCAAATCTGTCGCGGAAGTCTCTGTATCCTTTATAATTACTCTCTATTTGTTTCCTGTGTGAAGACATATAAGACTCAGTATATTCATAAATCAAATTTAGTCTACGAAGCTGGACTGTATATGAAGTTAATGTATCCATTTTTATTATATAATCAGGAGTTATACCACCACCTCCATAAACAGTACGCCCTCCAAAAGTTTTATAAACAGGACGAGCTGTGTCTTTTGAATCCTTACTGTGGAAAAGGTTTTCTCCTTCTGTAGTATCTATCAGATGGATATTCTTATACTTTCCCCCTTCGTAAGGCTTTTGTATAAGTCTCCCTGAAGGAGTAAAATATCGTGAAATAGTAACTCTACAGGCTGACCCATCAGACAGGGTAAATTGACGCTGAACTAAACCTTTTCCAAAAGTCGTTTCTCCTACAATCAAGCCCCTGTCCCAGTCCTGTATAGCACCAGAAACAATCTCGCTTGCAGAAGCAGAACCTTCATTAACCAGAATTATCAGAGGTATATCTGTAAAAGAACCCCCTTTTGAATTATAAACCTCTTCAAATTCTTTTATTCGACTTTTAGTAAATACAATTTTACGACCTTGTGGAATGAATTCACTTGCTATCTTGAAAGCCTGATCGAGATATCCACCGGGATTCCCTCTAAGATCAAGAATCAACATCTGCATACCCTGAGACTTAAGTTTACTCATTGCCTGCATAAATTCATCATAAGTTGTAGCTGCAAAACGAGACATCTTTATATAGCCTGTCTTATCATCATACATAAACGATGCATCAACACTATAAAGAGGTATTACATCTCTTGTTATTTCAAAGTCAAGAGGTTGTTTTACTCCGGCACGAATGATTTTTACTACAACTTTTGTCCCTTTTGGCCCTCGTAATTTTTTAGGGACCTCTTCACGAGAAATTTTTACTACATTAACTCCATCAATTTCAACAATTTTATCCCCAGCCAGAATACCCAATTTTTCCGAAGGACCTCCGCTAATAGGTGATACAACTGTTAAGGTGTCATTAATTATATCAAATTCAACACCAATACCTTCAAAACTTCCCTGAAATTCCTCATTAACCCGTTTGAGCTGTTCCTGAGAAATATAAACTGAGTGAGGATCAAGAGCATCGAGCAGTCCATTAATAGCAGCTTCTGTAAGTTTCTGTGTATCAACATTATCAACATAATACCGGGCTGTGATATTTAATACTTCGCTAAATTTCCTTACCTGCTCATTAACCTTGTCATCAGATACAGCATTTTGAATCTTCATCCCTATTATGATTCCTATAACCAGTAACGTTAAAAATAGGGGGATTGTTATTTTTTTATTTAACATAGTTTTTTTCTATTTTAAATACATTAAAATATAAAATTAGTTCCCATTTTAGACAAAAAAAATGAATTAATGCGCATTGAAAAATACTATCCAGATAATAAAATATATGGGTAAGAGAATAGTAAGCGAATATTTAAGTATATAACTAATAAAATTAGGAGCTCTTTCCCCTTTGTGAAGAACAATAGACTTAACCATAAAATTGGGACCATTACCTATATAAGTCATAGCTCCAAAGGCTACAGCAGCCACTGATATTGCCTCAAGTTCATAAATATGTAAATGTTGAAATATCTTAACATCAGCAATATTATTTATAGAAAGATGGCTATTGCCCATTGCTGCTGAAACTGCATTCAAATAAGTCGGGGCATTATCAAGAAAACTTGAAAAAAAACCTGTAAACCAATAAAAACTCCCAGCTGATTTCAGCCCAAACATTTCAGAATTTTTTCCAACATATTCCAGCGCTGGAATCATAGAAATGAAAATACCTACAAACAATATAGCAACTTCTACTATTGGGACAAAACTATAATGATTTTTGATATGAATTTCTCTACTCGTTTTTGTATATGAAAGAATCGCAACTAATATCATTATTATTTCGCGAAGAAAAATTGGCTTTGTAATAAAGACAGAGATTATTATAACAATCAAATATGCAATATTATGCAGCCCCTCCACAATAAATTTTTCACCGGTACCTTTTACTGCGGTTCTTTCCTCTACCGGTACTTTTAGGTAATAGTATCTATCAATTATATAAAATAATAAAAGGAGATAAAGGTTTATAATCACCCAGTATTCTGAGAGATGTGTAAGTGTCCAAAAAAAATCAACACCCTTTATATAGCCGATAAATAAAGGGGGGTCACCAATAGGAAGTAACATTCCTCCCGCATTGCACACAATAAAAATAAAAAATACTGTGTGATATGCCTTAAATCTATACTTGTTAGCCTCAATAAAAGGTCTGATTAAAAGCATCGCAGCTCCTGTTGTACCAAAAAAATTTGACATTATAGCCCCAAATCCTAACATTAACACATTCTTCAATGGGGTTGATTTCCCTCTTACCTTTACAAAAATACCGCCTGATACCACATATAAGGAAAATAAGAGTGCTATAAAACTCAAGTATTCATGAAAAGTGTGCCATAACAACTCAAAATTCTTCTGAACAAAAACAACATATAACCCTACAATTATAGCCGCAGTAAACGCAAAGTAAGGATAGTTTTTCATCCACCACTCTTCATTGACCAGAGGGGCAATTGCAATAGCTAAAAGTAATACAATAAAAGGAATGATTGGAAATAATTCGTTCATTTCGAAACTGTTTGGACTTCGCTAAGGTTTTTGTTGCTTTTCCATTTCAAGCCTTTCTTTAGCCCTGTCATAGTTTATGAGGACTTTCTGGACACTCTTTTCTGATAAATTCAAAAAAGTTTTTGGATAAATACCAATCCATACTATAAAAATGAGAATTGGAATTATAGAAAGGTACTCAAACTTATTTAAATCTTTCAGGTGTTTGTTTTGTTCATTGGTAATTGGTCCCGTCATCACCCTTTGATAAAGCCACAATAGATATACCGCCGCAAGGATTACTGCAAGAGCAGAAATAATTGCATAGGCTGGAGTTCCAAGGTTGCTTGAATAAAATGACCCAACAAGAATCAGAAACTCTCCGACAAAACCATTTAACCCAGGTAATCCTATAGAAGATAACGCTACTATCATAAATACAACTGCAAAAATCGGCATTACTTTCATAATACCACCATACTCAGAAATTTCTTTTGTGTGTCTTCTTTCATACAACATCCCTACAATCATAAACAGCGCTCCTGTGGATAATCCATGATTGACCATCTGTATTATACTTCCCTGTACTGCCTCTACATTGTATGCAAATAACCCCAATACTATAAAACCAAGATGACTGACTGATGAATAAGCCACCAGTTTTTTCATATCTTTCTGTACTATGGAGAGCAAAGCACCATATATTATTCCAACTACAGACAAAATAGCAATGTAAGGTGTAAATTCCAGAAATGCCAATGTAAAAAGTGGAATGGAAAACCTAATCAGCCCATAAGTTCCCATCTTCAAAAGTAAAGCTGCAAGTATTACACTCCCTGCAGTAGGAGCCTGAACGTGAGCATCGGGTAACCACGTATGAAATGGGAATAAAGGTACCTTTATCAGAAAACCCAGCGTAAAAAGTATAAACAAAATAATTTGCTTCTTTGTTGGCAACAACCATGCTACTTCTGTTAAACGTGGCAATTCCATTGTGTAATACCCCAGATATGGAGTAGTTACAAATCCAAGCCAGATAATACCTACAAGTAACAAAATACTGCCAACCATTGTGTAAATAAAAAACTTTACTGTAGCATATATCCTATTTTCACCACCCCATATACCAATAATAAAATACATAGGGATTAAAATAAACTCCCAGAATACATAAAAAAGTATTAGATCAAGCGCACAAAAAACACCTATCAGAGCACCCTCAAGCATTAACATTAAGATGTAATAGGTCTTCACCCTATCTTTTATAGGCTCAAAAGATATCAAAATGCTTAAAGGAAAAAGAAATGTTGTCAGTAATACAAGCAGAAGAGATATGCCATCTATACCAACATAATAAGAACTGTTTATCTGCGATATCCACACAACCTTCTCCACAAATTGGTATTCAGCAACACCCCTGTCAAAGTGAAAAAACACAAACAAAGATAGAACAAAAGTTATAACTGAGATAGCCAGCGAGTAATATCTTATGAAATTTGCTTTCTTTTCTGAAATTAAAAGTAGTGGAATAGATAACACTATCGGGGAAAAAATTAGTAATGTCAATAATCCTGGTTTCACAATTCTAATTTAGTTTTAATTAATAAAATCATTAGCCTTTCATCCTTAAACCCTTCTCTTCGTTGATGAAAATCCAGCCTACAATTTTCCCTATATTAATTTCTTCGAAGTTATGCCAGTAATCTTTATTGAAAACATATCTTGAACTATATTGTGGGTCAAAGCGCTTTTCAGTCTCGTTCATAATCTTTTCAAATCTCTTTCTCCAGCGGAGCCAGTTTTCAGCCCTTAAATCTAACCAGCCATCCCGTGTCCATTTTTCTATCCTCGCTCTTGTAATCCGTATCACGTCCCCCTCAGCCGCGGAAGGGATTTTTACTTCAGGACCTCTTAAATATTCTTTCCCATTAGGTAATAATATCGGTATCCCAATTGATAATATTTCATTCCGCAATTTGTGATTTTCTGCTATTAGTTTATAGAACTTTGTTGAGTAGTTTTCTGGATTCTCTTTAAGAAAATTATCAAAGTTTCTGTATAAAAGATTTATAAGGTGAGCCTCATATAACAACTTTGATAATCTTGGTGGTCCTAACATCTCAAAAGCAACAGAATAGGTTCTGTTTTTCTTTTCAAGTTCACGAATCTTCTGCGCAGCCCTGTGTTGAAGAAAACCAGCCCGATAAGAAGGTTCCATTGCTGACGCATCAAGAGCACTGATTATATCATTACCGGTGTTCCCTCCCTGTAATTCTCTAAAAATATTCTCTGCTATTTCTTCAGGCGTAACAAATTCCATCTGCCCATTGGTTGTAATTGCTTCAAATTCCCCGCGGGAAAATATCCCGTTTTCACCAGTATCTATATAAACTGTTTTCAGTTCTCCGGATATTTTATAGGATTTTTTAGTTGTTCTTTCAAAAACATCCGATAACTTTTCTGCATCGTTTATACTTATATCATACAATTGGATTGGTTTTCCACCACGACAAATTTTCCCATACGCAATCTTTTTCCAGGCTATTGCTGCAGTGGGTTTAATTTCTTTTATCAAAGGACTATTTGGTGTTCTTGCCATAAGAAACAACAAGAGTGTATGTGCCCCAGCAATTGATGACTTACTCAATAATACCCTTGAAGGTTTTTCTTCACTATGAGTGAAAGGAATATTTAACCCCATTCCACCAGTGCCACTTGTCCCAACCTTAAAGTAATATTTCACACCGAATCGCCGCATTGAATTATAGAGAATCTGAACGTGTCTTATCAATTGTGGGACATAAGAAGTGCAAATTAATTTTTCAGTTGCAATTCTTAGTTTATCAAAATCTTTCTCTTTATTACGATCAGTAATCCTCAGTACATTATTATATGAGTTATAGATATTCTGATAGGCTATTCCAGTTGCCGTATTTATACAGTCAATAATAACATCAGGCTTGAACTTTTTAATTATCTGATAAATACAGGATTCACGCAACATTTTCTCATCAAGTTCATCTACAATATCGTGTATCATTATTCTCCGAGTTTTATCATCATCAAGCAGTTTTTGACGATCCATATCTTTGTACTCATATCGAACGAAAATGTTACCCCAGAAAGGAATAAAAAAATTTTTCTTGTTAAATTCTTTATTCAGCACTTCACATATCTCTTCGGCTTCACTTTTATGAAGCGAAGTAAGAATTACTTTTTTGGGGTTGCCTTCAACTATTTTTCTTGCAGTAGCCGAGCCCACTAACCCCCAGCCTCCTAAAATTAAAACTGTTTTGTTCTTAATGTCCATAAAATTTTTTAATTATATATAATATTATAAACCTACATTAAAATGTTATGGTCATCTTAAAGATACAAATAAGGCTTCCAATCCTCTTCAACAGAACCTGCAAAATTTTTTATAAACGTGATATGAGAGGGCTTTTTTGGAATTGTTCTGAGCTTCATATTTGCTTCCTCTGGAGTTCTATCACCTTTTTTATTATTACACTTCACACAAGCAGTTACAAGATTTTCCCAACTATCATCACCTCCTCTGGATTTTGGAATAATGTGATCAATCGTTAAATTGATTGATGAACCACAATACTGACATTTGTGGTTATCTCTGCGAAGAATGTTTTTGCGGGAAAGAATAATCTTCTTAAATGGAACTCTAACGTATACTGAAAGCCTTACTATACTTGGACATTTATAGCTACGAGGAATTGTATGCACCATTTTGCTGTCAGCACAACTGACAACCTCCGCCTTACCAAGATAAGTAAGTATAAATGCCCTCTTAACATTACAAATTGAAATAGGTTCATAATTTTGATTCAAAACAAGAACCTTCCCGTTAAGAGTATTTCTGTTACCGTTTCTATTTTTTCTTTCTCTTGCTTCGAAGAAGACAGGTCTCCTTCCCTAAAATTTTATCCCTTTAATTTAGCTATTATTTGTGTAATTCAAAAGTCACTTTTATAGTGGGTTTCCTCCTTACAAACAAATTCATCAAAAAGAAAAACACTTTAAATCACAATGTCCAATCAGTAAAGTTTAGCCATTCATAAAATCTATGTAAACCTAAGACCTAATAATCATCACTGGCACCCCCTCCGCCTGAATCACCCCCTCCGCCTGAAAACCCTGAATCGCTATCTGAACTACTACTATTATAAGAATCATAGCTGTCCCAGGGAGTATAAGATAAAGAATCATTGGAAGACGAAAAATAACCTTTACGGATAGAACTTCTCCGTAATACTGACCTTACAACTCCAATTATAATTGCTACTAAACATATAAATCCGATAATAAATGCAACCACAATTATTATGTAGATATTATCCTTGCTTTTAATATTTTCTTTATCCTGAGAAGAGACACTGTACTCACCCTTTGTTACAGCAATTAGTGCATCAATGCCTTTGTTAATTCCTTCGTAAAATTCATTCCTTTTAAGGTGAGGTGATATTTTTGTTTGAATAATTTTTTTTGCAAGGACATCCGGTAACACACCTTCAAGACCATAGCCTACCTCTATTCTGATTTTTCTGTCCCCTTTCGAAATCAAAAGAAGTATTCCATTATCTTTTCCTTTTGTCCCGATTTTATTATAGTGGAAAATACTGTTAGCTACTTCTTCGATTGTTTCCCCATTAAGAGATTTCAATAATACTACGACTATCTGAGTCGAAGTTGAATCATAAAACCCCCTTAATTTAGCATTTAATATATCTAATTCTCGGGGCGTTAAAGCAGAAGTTTCATCAGTAACATATTCTGTTAATTTTAGAGGGTCTCCAACATACGATCTGTTTTCCTGAGCAACTATATATCCCAACATTATTAATAGGAAAACGAATAGCAGACAAACTGATATTAGCGAATGTCTCAAATTATTTTTTTGGTTTAGTAAGATATCAGTTAATGAATAAACCTACAAGAAAATTAATTATAAATATAGATATTTCAGAAGGACACTTACAGATTTTTTCCTTTATTGTAGTCGGAAAAATAAATAACTCCTGTGCTTAATTAAAATATATTCATACTATTAACAGCCATTATCTGCTGTCTTATGTGTTCAGCGGAGTGATGGACTAATTTTAATTCTTCTTCAGTAAGTTGGAGGTTGATTATTTTCTCAACTCCATTTCTACCGAGTACAATAGGAACCCCCATAAATATACCAGTTAATTTGTACTCTCCATTCAGAAGAGCTGAAACCGGAAACACCCGCCGTGAATTTTTAACCACAGCTTCAACCATTTGAGCAGTTGCTGAAGCAGGAGCATACCACGCTGAGGTCCCCATAAGGTTAACCAGTTCAGTCCCACCCTGACGCGTCCGCTCTATTATTTTCTCAAGCCTATCCTTAGAAAGCAATTCAGTTACAGGAATACCCGCAACCGAAGTATATCTGACCAGAGGTACCATAGTCTCAGCATGCCCGCCTAATAAAACTGCATGAATACTCTTGGGAGAAATATTGAGCTCTCTTGCAATAAAAGATTTATATCGTGCAGTATCAAGAATTCCTGCCATTCCAAAAACTCTATTAGCACTTAAACCTGAAGTTCTATAAGCAACGTAAGTCATAATATCAAGCGGATTTGAAACCACTATTATTATTGCTCCCGGTGAATGAGCAATTGCTAATCTTGTAACATCTCTTACTATTAAGGCATTCATTTTAGTAAGGTCATCTCTGCTCATTCCGGGCTTACGCGGTAAACCTGCAGCAATAACAATAATGTTAGAATTGGCAGTTGCAGAATAATCATTACTAACACCTTCAATTCGCGTCTCAAAATTTTGTATTGGCGAAGCCTCACAGATATCAAGAGCTTTTCCCTCTGGAATACCTTCGTGGATATCAAGCAGAATAACCTCTTCAACAATCTCTCGTTCCGCTATTTCTGCAGCACAGGTTGTGCCTACATTACCTGCCCCTATAATTGATACTTTCATTATAATTTATATTTTTCTGTGAATAACTGTTTTGAGAGTATTTTAGTTTACATAAAAAAAGCAGGAGACTCTTTTAAGCTTCCTGCTTCCTACACAAAACCTCTGATAACTTTTATTTCTTAAGTGCTCTGAGAACTCTGCTGAAAAATTCAACTTCTTTTTCGAGGTCCTCCAGAGATTTATTATTAACAATAACAAAATCCGAACGCTCTATTTTAACCCTTTCATCAAGCTGAAATTGCATTATCCTTTCAACATCTTTTTTCTTTACACCATCCCTCATCATTATTCGTTCAAGACGTTTCTTCTTATTTGCATATACCATAATTACATAATCAAGGTATTTATAAAATGTAGTATCAAACACCAATGCAGACTCTATGAGTATCAGCTTCTGAGGTATCCTCTTAATCTCTCTCATAAGATGCTTGATTACAATGGGATGAACAAGATCATTAATCTTTTTAAAATTTCGTTTGTTAGCAAAAACTTTCTCCCTGAGTTTTGTCAAACTGATAACATTCTTAAAATTAAGAATGTCTTTCCCAAATGCCTTCACAACCTTAGCAGCAAGAACTTTATCTTTTTTGTAAAGCTCTTTAGCTTTCAGGTCTGCGTAGATAACTTTAAAACCTTTTTTTGCAAGCTGACGACATACTTCAGACTTACCTGAACCTATGCCACCTGTAATTCCAACGAGAATTTTTCCTTTAATTTTATGCATATAGTAATTATTGCTATTACAAGATATAGAGAAGAATTTAAAAAATCAAACTCTTTCAAAAGATTATTTTGCATAAGAAATAGAACGCCGCTCTCTAATTACATTTATCTTAATTTGTCCCGGATATTCCATCTCTTCCTGTATTTTTTGAGCAATGTCCTCCGCAAGCTGATCCTGTAAAATATCATCTATCTTTTCATGTTCTACAATAACCCTGACTTCTCTACCCGCCTGAATTGCATATGTTTTAGCAACTCCCTCAAATGATTTTGCAATCTCTTCAAGTTTTTCAAGTCGCTTCGAATATGCCTCAATCGATTCGCGTCTGGCACCAGGTCTGGCACCACTAATAGCATCAGCTGCCTGTACCAGTACAGATATTGGATGTTCCATAGGTATCTCATCGTGATGTGCCCCTATAGCATTACATATTATCGGATGCTCCTTACAACGCTTAGCAATCTCATAACCCAATATTGCATGAGGACCTTCTATGCTCCTATCAACCGTTTTACCAATATCATGCAATAATCCGGCTCGTCTTGCCATCATTGCATCCAACCCAAGTTCAGCTGCCATAATTCCTGCTAATTGACCTACTTCAATCGAGTGGTTAAGCACATTCTGCCCGTAACTTGAACGGTATTTCATACGACCAATCAACATTACCAAATCCCTATGAACCCCTTGAATACCCATATCTAATAATGTCTGCTCTCCAACTCTAATAATTTCTTCATTTAACTCCTTTTCAACTTTTGCCACAACTTCTTCTATCCTTGCTGGATGTATCCTTCCATCCTGTATTAGTCGCTCCATTGCTACGCGGGCAACCTCTCTTCTAAACGGATCAAATGCACTTATAATTATAGCCTCTGGCGTATCATCAACTATTATATCTACCCCTGTTACAGCTTCAAAAGCTCTAATGTTACGACCTTCCTTACCAATTATTCTGCCCTTCAGCTCATCATTCTGAATATTCAAAACGCTAACTGTTGTCTCAACTGAATGATCAATTGCAGAACGCTGTATTGCTTGCACAATAATGTTCTTTGCTATCCTATTTGCTTCCTGTTTTGTCACTTCTCTTATTTCCTGTAACTTCTGGGCAGATTCCATCTTGACTTTATTAATTAAACCATCAAGTAAAATTTGTTTTGCTTCTTCCTCAGTAAGCCCGGAAATCTTTTGCAACCGCAACTTTTGTTCTTCAAGTACCTTACGATTTTCCTCTGTTAAACGTTCTAAATCAGTGAGTTTTATAGTCAAATCTTTACTCTTCTCATTATATTCATTTATTAACTGGCTGACCGATTTTTCTTTTTGAGAAAGTTCAGATTTAACTTTCTCCAGGTAGTCCTTTTCGTTCTTGAGTTTTCTTTCTATTTCCTGAAATTCTCGCTCTTTAGCACGAACTTCATCATCAAATTTCTGTTTCCTTTTCAGAAATTCATCCTTGACCTCAAGCAATTTTTCCTTTCTGAGGTTTTGAGCATATTTCTCCGCATCAGATTTCATTATTACCACTCTTGATTCAGCATCGTTCAACATAGTCTGAGCTTTAGTTTCTGCCTCAGTAATTATTTTTTTCGCTTTGTTTTCAGCTCCGTCAACCTTTGCTTTATTGATACGGGAGTTCACATACCACCCTATAACAAAGGTAATAAAACAAAGTCCGACTATCATCGGAATAAAAATATATAGTTCTAATTCTGGCATAGTTATAAATAATTTAATGTTTGGAAAAAATATAAATTAAGATTTCCCTCTATTTCAAAAAAAAACCGCACGCCAATTCACTAACCAAAGGTTATATAAGAGAACCTTATATAACATACAGTGGGTGGCAGCCTAAGTGTTCTTCCTTCCACTGCTTGTCTTTGCCCAACGCTCGGTTGGAGACAAATCCCTTTCGGGTGTGGCCTGAAATAGCACTTCTCAGAGCTAACCTCCCTGTTAACTATTATTTGATGGTTCTATATAATGTTTGATAAGTGGCTGGCAGTGCGGTTTTTTAAAAACCTATATATTAAAGAACTATACTAACAAATCGAGTGAACGGTTAAGTTCCTCAAGTCTACTTATTTTACCTTTTAAAAATTCCATCTCTTCCTGTAAATATTTATCCATATCTTGTGACATACGAAAATATGACTCCGCAATGTTCAATGCTGAAAGCACCGCTATTGATTCAACTGATATATTGGGGGATTGGTAACTTACTCTATTCATTGTAGCATCAACATAATTCGCTATTTTCTGAATTACCTCACTATTATCCCCAATTAAATTATATTCGCTGTTAAATATTTTGACTCTTGTACCTGTATTTTTCATAATAATTTTTTGCCAGCCAGTTTTTTAAAAATCGTTGTCCTCTCTTTCTTCTTTTTCGTACTGGTCTAAATGCACATCTATTCTTGATATCAACTCTTTGATTCTTGATTTTAAATTATCTTTATCAGAAATTGATATCCTTGTAGCATCAGAACTCAGCATCGAATTTTTCAAACTTGTTATTTCTTGTTCCTTTTGTATTAATTCTGTATTGAGTTTATTAAACTGTAATTTCAGTTCGGTTATTTTATTGTTCAAATTCTTTATCGTTTCCTTAAGCTGGTAATTTTCTTCCTTATACTCATTAAATTTAGATATTAATACACCTATTTTACTTAACAATTTCTCAAATTCAGTATTGAATTCTAACTGAACTTTGCGAAACTCTTCCTTGTTGTTTGAGGATACCTCAAAATCCATATGGCTTATGACCTTAAAGTTATGCCTAATTTATCTTCAAGACTTCGTATTACCTTCTCTACCAGCTCAGTCGCCTCATCATCAGTCAGAGTTTTATCCTTACTGTAAAATTCCATCCTAAATGCCATACTCTTCTTACTTTTACCAAATTTGGGATCTTCATATACATCAAACAGTTCTAACATCTTTAAATTATCACCTATAACTTTCTTAATCAATATTATAATATCTTCATAATTTATTTTATTATCAACTACAAAAGCAAGGTCCCTTTTGACAGAGGGAAAGCGCGGTATCTCTGAATACCTAACCCCGACAGGAATAGATTCCAGAATATTATCCATATCTATTTCTGCCACAAAAACAGGAATATCTATATCAAATAATTTCAGTAGTTCTCCCCCAACAATATAAAAAGACCCTGATTCCTTTTTATCTAAATAAATATGTGCAGAAACAAGTTCTTTGTCTTCGTTATTAACGCTAACAAAAGAATAGTCATTTATGTACAACTTTTCCAAATATGTTTCTACTTCCCCTTTCAGGTCAAAATAGTCAAAATTACGTCCCTTTGTATTAAAACTCCTGAAATCATATTTACCAGCTACTGCAAGGCAAAGTCTTGTTTGTTCTTTTAAACCGTTTTTATCCCTCTTAAAGACCCTGCCAGTTTCAAAAAGTTTAAGTGAGATATCCCTCCCTGAAAAATTCAAGTTATTCCTAACAGTAGCAAGCATACCAAAGAGTAAATTAACCCGCATTACATTCATTTCAACAGAGTTTGGGTTTTTTATCTTTACATAATCGGAAGTAAATTTCTCAATCAATTTTTCATCTTGTTGGGAATACGTAATTATTTCATTAAATCCTCTGCCAATAAAATGATTGCGCGTCTTCTCAAGCAGCTCAAAAAACTTGTTGTTAAATTCGCCTTGAGAATCAAGCCTAAGACTAATTGAACTTAAATCCTTTATCTTATCATATCCGTAAATCCTAACAATTTCCTCAATAAGGTCAATCTCCCTATAAATATCTACCCTCCTATGTTCAGGAATACGGAAGTTTAATTTACCATTGCTTTTTCCAACAAACTCAATTTCAATTTTCCCTAATAAATCAACTACTTCTTCCTCTGTAAAGGGCTCTCCTATAATTCTCTCAACCTGTTCAAGACGCAAACTAACTATGAGTTCGCTGAACTCTTCTGGATACACATCAACTATCCCCTTCAGCACTTCTCCACCTGCTATTTCCTGAATTAACTGAGCTGCCCTATTCGATGCGTAAACTACCTTACTGATATCAACTCCACGTTCAAATCTTTGTGATGCATCAGTCTGAAGCCCCAACTTCTTGGAATTCAACCTGATACAAACAGGATCAAAGTATGCACTTTCCAACAATACATTTTGAGTTTTATCTGTAATCTCGGAAAACTCACCCCCCATTACTCCAGCAATTGCAGAATATCCTTCCCCATCACAAACCATCAGGCTATACTCATTTAATATCCTTTCCTTAGAATCAAGAGTAATAAACCTATCACCCGAATTAGCAACCTTAACAATTATTTGGTTACCTCTGATATTGTCATAATCAAAAGCATGAAGAGGTTGTCCCACTTCGTACATCACATAATTGGTAATATCAACCACATTATTTCTGGGCCTTAACCCAACTGCAATTAAAGCTTTCTTTAACCATTCAGGAGACTCTGATATTTTAACGTTGCGAATAACTCTACCTGTAAATCTTTTACAATATTTACTCTCTATATTTATCTTAATATAATCTGAAGATTTCTCTTTTGATTCACGAAGTTTAATCTCAGGTAATTTTAACTTCTTTCCGTAAATCGCTGCAATCTCCCTTGCAATTCCAATATGTGAAAAGAGATCTCCTCGATTTGGTGTTACACCTATCTCAAAAATATAATCATTGGCACCAATATACTCCGAAAAAGACATCCCTACAGGAGCATCAGTAGATAATTCCATAATTCCTGAGTGATTATCCGAAATCTCAAGTTCATCTTCAGCACATATCATACCTTCTGATTTTATACCTCTTATTCTGGTTTTCTGAATAACAAATCCACCTTTAGGGATAACAGCCCCTTCCAGAGCAACACATACTTTTTGTCCTTCCCTTACATTTGGTGCACCACATACTATATCAAGAACTTTGCCCCCAATATCAACTCTGCATAATGTTAACTTATCAGCATTTGGATGCGATGAGCATTCCTTTACCTCCCCTATAACAAAGTTTCTATACTTATCACCTTCATACTCTATAGCTTCAATATCCAGTCCAATAGTAATCATTCGTTGTTTTAGAAACTCAAAATCAGTAATTTCTAAATTATCTATGTATTTTCGTAACCAATTTAAACTTACTCTCATAACTGATTGATTATTATTAAAATAATCATTTACGTTGATTTTTGAAAACCAAAAGCCTGTAGAGTTGTTAATATATAAGAACAATAAAAAAGGAACAGGATTTTATAACTTCCACCCTGTTCCTTTCCCAACAAAGAAACATCAATCCAAAAATACTACTTGCTTTCAGTAGGGCTTTCTTTCTTCGGTTCTTTCTTAAAATTACTTTCGTTGTTTTCCTGTTTCTCCTCGCGTTTATACTCCCGCCCTTTCTTTTCCTCTTTCGGTGTATCAAAAAGTTTTGGCGGAGTATATGTACCAGTGTTTGTAGTTACCTTAGAAGTTCTGTAATGACGTCTGACTTTTTTATGTCTCTTGCTATACTTTGACTTCTTTGAGGTTTTCTTACCACTGGTTCTCTTTCTTCCTGTCTTAGATTTCTTTGATGTAGTCTTTTTCTTCTTTGTGTTCTTCTTTGATGTAGTCTTTTTCTTCTTTGTGTTCTTCTTTGGTGTAGTCTTTTTCTTCTTTTGTTGCTGTTTAGAAGCCTGTTCCGCTCTTGCATTCCCTTTTGAAAGAGATTCTCTTGAACTGGCGAAGCCAAACAGACTGCTAACAGAAAAAGCAATCACCAAGACAAACACAACAACCCTCTTGAGCGACATTTTTTATTACCCCTTTTTAAATTTCTAACACAAATAAAATTAATATGAATACTTAAAAATAGCAATGATAATATTACAAATTCATAATATTCTTTTAATCAGCTTTGATGGAACTAATTAATTACAACTTCCTGTGATTTTGTCTGACTTAAAAACATTGGCATACTTTCAGTATATCCGTATGCTCCACAGTTTAATATGCACAAAATATCACCTTCTTTAGTTTCGTTTAACTTAGCATCCGGTGATAACTCATCAAGTGAAGTGCATAAGGGTCCACATACTGTATAACATTTATAAATCCCATTGCGCCCCTCCAGTATAGCGCTTAAGTTTACAATTGGAAATGGTTGCTTAATTAATGCAGGTCTGAGAAGATGATGAATTCCCCCTTCAGTTATCAATATATTCTTGCCGCGAGAAATTTTTGAGTATAATACCCTGGTTAAGTATATTCCTGAATACCCTGAGATAAATCTTCCAAGTTCAAATATCACTTCTTTACCCTTCAGAAATTTTTTATATCGCTGCATAAGTCCCTTCATCTTGAAGCCAAGCCTTTGAATGTTCAATTCTCTGTCTTCTGGTAGATATGGAATACCAAATCCACCGCCCACATCTATAGTCTTAAATTTTACTCCGCTCTTTATTTCAAGCTCTTCGGCAGTTTTTATAACATTTTCTGTGTTTTTGAGAATTCTCTTATCATCAAGTATTTGAGAAGAATTAAATATATGTATGCCTTTAAGCCTTACATATTTTAATTTCTTAATCAGAGACAAAAACCCATCAATCTGTTCATCATCTATTCCAAATTTGCTCGTTCCGCTACCTCCAATTATGCGAAAACCCTCGCCTGCATCATAAGGAGGATTAATCCTTAACATAACATCCTGTACCTTCTTCAAGCGTTTAGCTAATGAGTTTACTCTCACAAGCTCTGAGCTGGATTCAACATTTATGCTTTTCAGACTATGTTTGATTGCATATATAAGTTCTCGCTCAGTTTTACCGGGTCCTGTAAATATTATTTTATTCGCGGGAAATCCTGCTGCAAGAACTCGTTTAATTTCATTATATGAAGCCGTATCACAACCCAATTTATTAATAGCAACGTATTTTAACAACTCCGGGTTAGGATTACTTTTCACCGCATAGTATAAAGTTGTCCCTAAAGGCATATAAGTTAGAAAACGACTTATCTGCTTCCCCAACACAGTCTTCCGATAAATAAAAATCGGCTTACGGTAACGTTTCAGATACCCATTAATCTCCTTAATTTCAAAGTCCTCAAAAAAGGGATGTTTTATAAGTTGCGCAATATTAAAATACATATTATCTTATCTTAATAACTCTTCGAGTGTAATTGACGATTTTGTTTTCTCATCACGATACTTTATTATGACAGGACAATAAATATGCACATTATTTTCAGTCCCCCCTCCCGATTTCAATTGCCTTGAACCAGCAACTACAACCGCATTTTCTGGTATAATGATCTGTTTCCCTTTTTCCTTTTCAAGGAACCGCTTATTTACAGCATCATAAACAGGGGTTGAAGAGTTTATGATTACCCCAGTTGCAATAACTGCATTTTGTTTAATGATGGTACCTTCATATATTCCACAGTTTCCACCAATGAAAACGTTATCTTCAACTATTACAGGCATTGCTCCTACTGGTTCCAGTACGCCTCCTAATTGTGAAGCCGCTGAAAGATGAACATTTTTCCCCACCTGAGCACAGGACCCAACAAGCGAATGTGAATCTATCATACATCCACTATCCACATACGCCCCAATATTTATATAAGATGGGGGCATTATAACCGTACCCTTTGCAACGTATGCACCCACTCTAATTACTGACCCGCCAGGCACCAACCGGATTCCATCATCCACACTCAAAAAACGAATACCAAGCGTATCCTTATCAAAAAACTGCCACTCACCTATATTTTGAACACTGAGATTGCCATACTTAAAGCCCATCAAAATTGCTTCTTTAATCCAGCTATTAACCTGCCATTCATTAGCTTTTTTTTCCGCAACCCGTATCTCTCCTGATTCAAGGGCTGCTAAAAGCTCCTTGAAAAATACACGGAAATTCTTATCCACTAATTCAGTACCTTTCAAATATAGAAATTTATCTTTAAGCTCCATCACTCTTTAACCCCTAATTGATTTATAGTTTCAGCCATTATATCATAAGTCTTTTTTGTAGATGAATAGAGAGGAGCTCGCAAAACATTCTCTATAAAACCAAGATGTGTAAGACCAGCCTTAACAGGAATTGGGTTGCTCTCAATAAAACAGTTTTTGAAAAGCGGAAAAAGCGTGTGATGTAATTCCCTGGCTTTCGCAAAGTCCCCTGCCAGAATAAAATTCAAATATTCTGACATAAAAGATGGAGCAATGTTAGAAGCAACACTTACCACACCAGAAGCACCAGTAACACATAACGAAAGAGTTTCATCATCATTACCTGATAAAACACTAAATCCTTCCGGAGCATTCCTGATTATCTCACTTATCTGAGCATAATTACTACTTGCTTCTTTAGTAGCAACTATGTTCGGATGTTCAGCTAAACGAAGACTCGTTTCAGCTGTCATATTTACTGATGTCCTGCCCGGCACATTATACATTACTATTGGTTTTTCAGAAGCATCAGCAATTGCTGTAAAATGTTTTATAAGCCCATCCTGTGTTGGTTTATTGTAATATGGAGTTACTATTAAGAACCCATCTATTTCATATCGGGAAAATTCCTTGATGCTTTTTATTACCTCTATTGTGTTATTACTCCCTGCTCCACAGATAACAGGTGTTTTACCATTATTAACTTCAAGAACTAATTCAATTATCTTGAATTTTTCCTCCTTTGTCAGGCAGGGTGTTTCGCCTGTTGTCCCTAAAGGAACAAGAAAATGTATCCCCTGTTCTATTTGTCTCCTGACAAGTTTTATAAATGCTTCATAGTCTACCGAAAAATCCTCCTTGAAGGGGGTTACCAGAGCTGTTCCACATCCTTTTAGTTTCATTTTTTTATACCTTTCAATTTAGTTTTTAATAACTCACGAAAATGAAAAATCCCTTTTACCTGCCCCATCCATTCCGCAGCCATAACAGCTCCAAACGCAAATACAGCCCTCGAATAAACTTCATGGTGAAATGTAAGCTTTTCAAATTCCGATTCAAATCCTGTAATATGTACGCCTTTTATATTTCCAGCGCGAACATACGCAATAGAAATATCCCTTCCCATTTGAACATTTATAATCTCTCGTATCGTTTTTGCAGTACCTGAGGGGGCGTCTTTCTTTGCTGTGTGGTGCATTTCAATTATATATGGGTCAAAATCTCCACTCCCGAACATAAGCTGCGATGCCAGTTCTATTACATCAAAATAAATATTCATTCCTATTGAAAAGTTTGAAGCATAAATCAAGCTACGTCCACTCCTTTTAAAATGTTCAAAGACAGCCTCTCGGATCTCTTCCCAACCTGTTGTACCTACTACAACACCTGAAAATTTTTCCGCAATTATTCTGTAATTTCTTTTAAATGCAGCTGGAGTTGTAAAATCTATGCAGATACAATCCTGTACATCAAGCCTTTCTAAATCCTCAGTTCTATTAATACGCATCCTGATTGTATGACCACGTTGAAGCAGTACCTTTTCTATTTCTTTTCCCATTTTACCTGTTCCAACCAGTACAACTTCCATAATCATTAAATTAAGTTAGTTAAAAAAAATATTGTGTAGTTTTTGCATTGCTGGTTTTAAAACAGCCCTCTCAAGAACAAAACTTATATTAATCAACGACGCCCCCTGTGATATCATAGTTATATTATAATCCGATAGCACATTAAAAATCCTCCCTGCTATCCCTTTAGAGTTCTTTATGTTGCTTCCTACAACACATATAAGCGACTTATCAGTCTCTACATTCACAATAGAAAACTCTGATAAATCTCTCACTATATCATCAAGCCTCGAATCATCATCAAGAGTAAGAGAAACGTTCACCTCAGAAGTAGCAATCAAATCAACAGAGGTCTGGTGTTTCTCAAAAATCTCAAAAATCCTTTTTAAAAAACCATACGAATTTAACATCCGTGTTGAAAAAATATTAACCACTATTATCTTTTCTTTAGATGCTATTGCCCTAACAGAATTATACTTTTCTGTAGCCGTTCTAACAATCTTTGTACCCTGTCTTTCCGGAAACAACGAGTTCTTAATCCAAACAGGAATGTTCTTTTCAACAGCAGGCTGAATGGTTAAAGGATGCAATACCTTTGCTCCAAAGTATGCAAGTTCTGCTGCTTCCTCAAAAGATATTATTTCAATAAGTTTTGTACCCTCAATCATCCGCGGATCAGCAGTTAACATCCCATCGACATCAGTCCATATTTCTATCCCATCAGCATTTATTGCAAGTCCTATAAGCGAAGCAGTATAATCAGAACCTCCGCGTCCAAGAATCGTTGTTTCTCCAATATCATTACTCCCTATAAACCCTTGTAATACGGAAACCTTCCCTGCTTTCACAATCGGTATTAATTGCGCAGAAACTAATTCCTTTATTATATCTACCTGCGGTTCAGCCTTAAGAAAATTTCTATCTGTTTTTATTAATTGTCTCGAATCTAATAATTCACTATCTACTCCGCCTACCTCCATAACAGACGTTATAATTGTTGTTGATAACAATTCCCCATATGAAAGAATCCGTGCTGATGCCTTCGGAGTCAATTCGGAGAGCAAATATACCCCTTTAATTAACGACTCTATCTCACGAAAATATTTTTCTATTAAGCCAACAACCCTCTCATAATGTTCAGTACCAGACAAAGTTTCCTTTACTATTTTAAGGTGTCGTTCTTTTAACTGAAAAAGATTGTTCTCAGATTTTATTATCTCACCACTTTTAGCGCTTATGCTTATTTCTTCTAACTGATTTGTTGCTCCTGCAATTGCTGATAACACTATAACTGGCTTGAGTTTAATTTGTGATTTTATAATTCCAATAACCCGCCTTATTGCCTCAGAATCTTTAATAGAAGTACCCCCAAATTTCATTACAATCATATCAACCCCAATTTTAATAAATATTCTGCATTCTTAATAGCAGCCCCTGCAGCCCCGCGAATCGTGTTATGTCCCAGTGCAGTGAATTTCCAGTCGAGAACAGCACATCGCCTTAAATTACCAATCGTAACTGCCATCCCTCCACTACGATTTATATCCAGCAATGGCTGAGGCCTCCCTTTTTCAGCAATATAATATAAGACTGTATTTCCACTTTCTTTCTGAACCTTATGATTGAATTCGAAAATTGAAGCTAAAATCTCCTCCTCCGTTGCTTTTTGCTCCGTTTCAAATGAAATGCTCAACAGATGACCATCCCGTACCGGAACCCGATTACACGATGCCGACACTTTAAAATCTGCAAACCTAACGAAATCATTCTCCATCTTCCCCAAAATTTTCAGAATTTCGGTCTCTATCTTTTCCTCTTCTCCTTCAATATAAGGTATTATATTCCCTAAAATATTCAACGATGGAACGCCGGGATAGCCAGCACCAGAAATAGCCTGCATAGTCGTAACTGAAACCCGCTTGAGCCCAAATCTGTAATAAAGAGGAACTAATGCAAGAGAAAGAACTATTGTACTGCAGTTCGGATTGGTAACAATAAATCCTTTCCTGCGCTTCTTTTGAATATGAATCAAATTAAAATGAAATGCATTTACCTCAGGTATAACCAGCGGGACATCTGTATCCATCCTGTGATTCTTTGAATTGCTAATAACAAAATAACCCTTATCAGCCAGCATAGCCTCAATCTCACCTGCAACACTGGAATCAAGCGCCGAAAATAAAATTTTAGACTTTAAATCATTTGTACATAGTTTTACCTCCAGATTTGCTATCTGTTCAGGAATTTCTTCATCCTCAAGCCATCTTACTGCATCACCATACTTTTTACCAGCCGATGACTCTGATGCGGCAAGCTCGGCTATCTCAAATAAAGAGTGTGAACTCAGCAATCTGACCAGTTTCTGCCCAACACTCCCGGTACAACCTAATACCCCAACTTTAATTTTCTTCATTCAGATTCTCTCTCAGTTTAAAATAAATTTCTTTTAAATCCGTAAAACCTCTGTAAAGCTCATCTATTGTAATTTGCTCATTATCAGTATGGGCTGTTAGAATACTGCCCGGACCATACATCAATACACTACCGAGATTTCCCAATTCAGGCGCATCACTCCCAAAAGATACAACTTCTGTTTCAAACCCTTCAATGGTAAAATATTCCATCGGCTCATCACCGTAAACTCTATTGATTCTGACTTCGTCAGTTGCCAGAGCCTTTAATGCCTTCTCAATTTCAAAATGTGTCTTGAAAGTTGTTCTGAAAAACACCCTGAATGTAACCCTTTCTGACACTACATTACAGGCATTGTCAGAACGCAGATGGCTTATATTAAATGTCGTTTCTCCAAGCTCGTTATCAAATTCAAATGCTGATCCTCTTAATCTACTAATAAAATCTATAGCTTTTAAAACTGCATCATCCCCATATTGGGGATATCCAGAATGGCAGGACTTACCAATCACCTCAATTTCGAAAAGAATGTTTCCCTTAGCAGCCTTCACAAGTTTATTCCCTGTTGGCTCACCTATGATAACATACCTGCAACCTTTAATATAAGTGTTGGCAGCCTTTGCACCATACGAACCGGTTTCCTCTCCTGCAACAAGTAAAAGTCCAAAATTATTTTCCCCGTCTCGATACAGACTTTCACAAACTCCGAGCATCACTGCAATCTGCCCCTTAGCATCACAGGCGCCACGACCATATATTACACTACCCTCTGACTGCGGAGGAATAAAAGGAGGCACACAATCATAATGTGTACAAAAAATTATTTCCGGCTCGCCCCATTTATAAAATAAATTTTTAAATCCGTTTTCTGTTTTTATTATTTCCAGTTTTGCCCCAGCCGGTTCAAGATTCAATATAAGATAATCAGCAAGGCTATCTTCCTGACCGGAAGTCGAATTAATAGACATTATTTTCATTAAAAATTCCTTCACTGTGCAAATTTAGATAAAATAAAA
>JBNAVJ010000005.1:0-132327 GCA_049700455.1 Ignavibacteria bacterium | reverse complement strand
AACATTACAATTGTTATATTGGACTCCTTCAGGTTTCGCATCAAGCAATAGTATATATAATACACCAGATATGACAGATAAATTTTATTTATCATTATAGTATTTACATACGATTTATAAATTAAAATTGTATTCAGAATAAATAATATATTATTGGACAATCTCAATTCCGCAGTGGGGTAAATATTTAATAGCAGAAACACAGTCAGCAATTTTTTACATACATTTACATAAGAATTGATATTTTCAAATTATTATTTTAAGTTATTCAAATAGTTTTCAGATAGTAGTTAATACATATGGGAAAGAAGACTGAAAAGGTGGTACTTTTTACCGCAGATTTTTTAGCTGTTAATTTAGCGTGGGTAGTGTTTTACTATGTACGGATTGAAAGCGGCTGGTTTCAATATAGCCGTCGTCCTGATTTCTGGATTCCTATGTTAACTATTTATGTTTATTGGTTGATTTTTTTCTCTTTGTTTGGACTTTATAAATCCTGGTATGCAAAGTCGCGGTTTGATGAATTTACAATTGTTTTTAAGGCTATAACAATTGGAGTACTGATTTTATTTTTTGCAATTTTTGTGGATGATGTTGCAAAAGGAACTCAGGCTTTTGCAAGGTTAATTATCCTTTTGTACTGGTTTTTAATGGTCTTTATTGTTGGGGGCGTTCGTTTAGCAGTTAGAAGTTTTCAGAGAAAACTGCTTCTTGAGGGAATTGGACTTAGAAATACATTAATTGTAGGGTGGTCAAGAAAAGCAAAAGAAGTTTTTGACCACCTGAAGAAATTTCCTTCGCTTGGTCATAAAGTTGTAGGCTTTGTTAAAACTGAAATGTCGCAGAGCGATGGTACTTATGAAGGGGTCCCTACTTTGGGGAGTATCGAACAACTTGAAAACTTGATTGAACAATATAATGTAAAGGACATTGTTATTGCACTTGAGCCTTCAGAACAAAATTTGTTGCTTGATGTACTTGGTATATCTTCGGTTAAAAATGTTACTTCTAAAATAATACCAGATATTTATGATATAGTTAGTGGCAAAGCGAGGTCAGACCAATTGTATGATGTGCCGTTGATTGAAATTATGCCTGAAATAATGAAACCCTGGGAAAAGGCAATCAAGAGAACTGTTGATATAATCCTATCATTGTTCATACTCATTTTAGGGTTGCCTCTATGGATTCTTATAGGTTTGATAGTGCTAATTCAATCTGGTAGTGTGTTTGATGTTCAAACTTTTGTTGGTAAAAACGAGAAGTTGTTTAAGGGATTAAGATTCAGAACTACACCAAAAGGAATAAGTACAACAGATGACCTCTCAAAGTGCATTCCTTTTGGGAAATTATTGCGCAGGTCTCGCCTGGATCTTATACCTTTTTTGATAAATGTATTTATAGGAAATATGTCACTTGTCGGACCCTGTCCATCATCACCTCAAAACGTGAAAAAATTAATGAGTGAAATTCCGTATTACAGAAGAGTATTAAAAGTACGTCCTGGTTTGTCAGGACTAACGAAACTAATGTTTCGGAACTTAGGTGCTATTGATGATGTTAAACGGCATTTACAATATGATTTCTACTATGTTGAAAATATGTCTTTAAGAACGGATTTCAAGATTTTTTTTCAATCGCTTTTTGGTTTGTTCAGGAAGATTTGATTTTTAAATTACAATACAATTAGTCGTTTGGAGAGATTGGAAGGTTAAATTTTAAATAAAATATTTTGTATTCTGAAAAGTATTGACTTTATAAAAACATTATTATATGTTTACTTAATATTAAGTAGAACTTTATAAACAAAAAAAAACTATGAAAAAAGCAGCACTATTACTTGCAGTAGTCTTAGTGGGGTTCTTTTTGTTTACGGGACAAAAGACATTAGATGGACCAAAATGGGACTCACCTATAATGAGCCATGCATGGCTTACCAATACTAATGTCCCCTACATACCAGTAAATAATCTGGTAACTTTTAACACTAAGACATTTTACCTGTTTTCACCATCAGGTATTTTTGCTGTAGGACCGAATTTTATTCCTTATCCTACAACGGCAACTCAAAGCGAGGTACACGCTTATTCAAATCCGAATGTACCGGGTAAAATTTTCATCGGGTGGAACTCTTATGGTCCCTCGTTTTATGGAACTGGTTTTGCTGTTTCGACCAATACAGGAGTTAACTGGACTGGTAGCAACACATTGCCAGGTTTAGCAGTCAACAGTGGTGACCCATCCTGTGCTATCAATAGTAGCGCTACCATTTTTATGAATGCTATTGGTTCGAGTGCCAGTACACAGGTTATTACAAGCTCAACTAATAATGGTGTTAACTGGACTCCATATGTAACCATCTATAGTGGTTCAAGTACCCAGGACAAAAACCATGTGACAATAGATGACAAATCCACAAGTCCATACTACAATAATCTTTATGTAGGGTGGACTGACTTTGGTGCAGCGAACTATCCTGCAAAAGTGGCAAGATCTACTAATAATGGGACTTCGTGGACTACAGTTCAGGTTACTGCTCCAATTTCTGGACACTTCTCACAGGGTGTGAATTTACATACAAACCATCTAGGACACGTTTATATGGTTTGTGCTACAAACATTCTCAGTTCCCCCTATACTGAAGATTACATTGGGTTTGCAAAGTCTACAAATGGTGGAGCGAACTGGACTGTAAATGAGCAGGCAATTGATGTTAATGGAATTAGAGGAACTTTAAAAACATCAGCAATAAGGGTTAATAGTTTCCCATGGATGGCTGTTGACAAGACAGGTGGCCCAAGAAATGGCTGGATTTATGTAACGTGGGCGCAAAGAAATATGGCTCCAGCTGGTACCGATCCAGATATTTGTTTTGCAAGATCTACTGATGGTGGCTCAACCTGGAGCACTCCGATTAGAGTTAATGATGACCCAATGAACAATGGGCGTGACCAATGGTTTTCAAATATTAATGTTGATGCATTTGGTGGAATCAACATTATATTCTACGATAGTAGAAACCCAACTACCAATGATTCCGCAGAAGTTTATGTAGCAAGGTCGGTTGATGGTGGAAATACTTTTACTAATATAAAAGTTAGTGATCACAGATTTAGACCAGCTCCTATTCCTGGACTGGCGGGAGGTTATCAGGGAGACTACATTGGAATTACCTCTACCAACAATGCTCTTTACCCGTTCTGGGCTGATAACTATAGTGGTACATATCAAATCTGGACTGCGAAGATTGATTTAGGTCCTTCTATCAATCATACACCACTTGGAAATACAGAGCAAACAACAGGCTCCAGACCTGTTAATTGTCAGATTATTCCTGCAGGTTCGGGAATTAATCCTTCATTGACAAGGTTGTATTATTCGAAGGATAATCCTAATATTAACAACTATGTACAGATGACAAATAGTGGTGGTAATAACTGGACAGCAAATCTTCCACTATCTGGGGCCGGGCTGTACAGGTATTACATAACTACAACTGATTCTTTGAACAGAGTTGCTACTGCACCTGCTGGAGCACCAGCAAACTATTATTCATTTATTGCAAGTGCTGATACCGTTAAGCCAGTAATTGTTCACACTCCATTGGGAGATGTTCCAAAAGTGAGCTGGCCTGCAACAGTTTCAGCGAATGTAACAGATAACATTGGAATAGACTCAGTCTGGGTGAAATGGTATAAGAACAATACAGGAACAGGAATTAAGCGATTCAGGCTTAATTTTGTAAGCGGCAGCACTTATTCAGCTGCATTTAATTCTACTCAATCAGAAGTTAATATTAATGATTCTATCTTTTATAGAATCTTTGCACGTGATAACTCTTCTAACCATAACACTGACTCAACGCAGCTGTATAAGTTTAAGATTATCAACATAGTCAATGCCTGTCTTGGAACTGGTACATTATCATCAAACTATCCATTTACTACATACTGGATGGATGGGAGAACACAAATTCTATACCTTGCATCAGAATTGACACCTCTGGTTGGTGGTGCGGCAAATATTCAAAAAATTGGATTTAATGTTATATCTGCTGATCCTATACCTATGAATGGCTTTAATGTAAGATTCCAGAATACCTCCTTGACCAGTTTGACTGGTTTCATTTCAACAGGATGGACAACCTGCTATAGTGGTACTTATAGCGTCCCGGGTACTGGGTGGCAATATATTACACTTACCTCTCAGTTCTACTGGGATGGAGCAAGTAACTTGCTTGTGGAAATTTGCTATAACAACTCCTCTTGGACCGCTTATTCTCCAGTATATGCAACTGCAAACGCAGGGAAAACGTGGGGTCAATCTAATGACTTACCAACAGGGGACGGTTGTACTCAGCTAACGGCAGGTACTGCTCAAACCAATAGGCCAAACACCTGCTTGACTATGTCACCTGTAAATGCTATCACGAATCCTGTTACTGGTATTCCTAATGAATACAGGCTGTTACAAAACTATCCAAATCCGTTCAATCCTATAACCAAGATTAGTTTTGACCTGCCAAAACAAGGACTGGTGACGTTGAAAGTTTATGACATTCTTGGAAGAGAAGTGCAAACATTGGTCAATGAAGTCAAAAATGCCGGAAGTTACGTTGTTGAATTTAATGGTACGGAACTTTCGAGCGGTGTCTATTTCTATAGACTTGATGTTGCTGGGTTCACTGATGTGAAGAGAATGATTTTAATTAAGTAAGGTTTATTTTAGATAGATGTTGTTAGGTAGCCCTGTGTTAGGAACACAGGGCTACCTTTTTTTGTAGTGTTTCTAATCTCAGGGGAGGTTTAGAATTCATTAATAAACAAATGTATAACCAGGCGATATCTCAACAACCCTGTAGAATTAAAACATTAAAATATATTCAGGATAACCTGCATAATTAACTGACTATCGGGCAATATTCCAATCTTGCGGATTTTTTATATACTTTAACAGGTATATATCTTATTTATTACCTTAAAATTTAAAGTCAAATTGATTAAGTTTGTAACAAATACGTTTTGAATTGGTATCAACAGCTGACATAAAAGTTTTTAATAATATTAGAGAAGTAGTTCTCAGTCCTCGGGAAAAAAGATTGACGGGTGAATTACAGCTTTCAGATATACGATTGTTTAAGTTTTCTTATTTTTCCGGTTTACGAGAGATTGATGCTTTTATGGCTTTACCTGGAGCTTTTATTGGAAAGATACCTGCTGTTTTTTGGAATAGAGGAGGGTTTGGTAATAATGGACGATTGGATGATTTTCTTGCTTATGTTACTATTGGAGAAATTGCTTCGTGGGGCTATGGAGTGTTTGCATCTCAATACAGAAATGATGATGAATTTGGAGGTGGGGATGTTGACGATGTTATAAATCTTATCCAGCAGGTTATGGATCTTAAATTTGTTGATAGTAGTAAATTAGCTATAGAGGGCTGGAGTAGGGGGGGGATGATGACCTACCTCCTTTTGCAGAAGATGGACATTTTTAAGGCAGCAACTATTATTTCGGGTTTATCCAATATGAAAAGATATTTTGAAAGCAACCCTGAAAGTTTTAGGAAATTAAGTAACATTATTGAACAAACAGGAATGGAAGAATTTTTAAGAACCCGTTCAGCGGTGGAATTTTATGATAAACTATCAAAGGAGACTCCGATTTTACTAATACATAGTAAAGGAGATGAAGTGATTAGTTATCAAGATTCTCAGGAGATGTATGATAAACTTAACTCGTTGCCGTATCATGCTGGCTGTGAGTTGATTTTGTTGGATGGAGATAACCATTTTTTGAGAAAAAACAGAGATTTTGTTGTAAAATATAGAAGGGATTGGTTGAAAAAACATCTGAATTAGTATCTATTAAAATTTGTTTTAATTTATTTATGCTTTGATTACATTATATTGATTTGCGAGCTATGAATAGAGAGAAAATGAAAGTAAATGAAAGTCTAAACAGTTTGTAAAAAAGAAAAGAAGAAAAAAAATGGATAGTAATTTTTCACAAAGGGTACAGGAAGTAATCAAGCTAAGCAGAGAAGAGGCGCTCAGGCTTGGCAATGATTACATAGGAACGGAGCACCTTTTGCTTGGTATGATTCGCGAGGGTGAAGGAATAGCAATGGAAATATTGAACAACCTTGGTATAGATTCTAAAGCTTTAAGAGAAGAAATAGAAAAAACAATAAAGCCTTCCGGTGGTACTTTAACAGTTGGCAATATTCCTTTAACCAAACAGGCAGAAAAGGTGCTTAAAATAACTTATCTTGAAGCTAAACTTTTCAGGTCTGATACAATAGGAACAGAACATTTGTTACTTTCTATATTAAGGGAAGATGATAATCTTGCTGCGCAAATTTTGCATAAGTTTAATGTAACATACGATGTGGCAAAACAAGAACTTGTAAATATACTTGCAGGTAAATCAGGTCGGTCTGCATTTTCAGCTAAAGGAACAACAGCCACTCGACAGGAAAAATCAAAAACACCTGTTCTTGACAACTTTGGAAGAGACCTGACTAAACTCGCTGCAGAAAATAAGCTTGATCCTATAATAGGACGTGAGAAAGAGATTCAAAGAGTGGCACAGGTTCTTAGCAGACGTAAGAAAAATAATCCTGTTCTAATTGGGGAACCCGGTGTTGGAAAGAGTGCTATTGCAGAAGGATTAGCAATAAGAATTGTTAATAAGGAGGTTTCAAGGGTTCTACATAATAAGAGGGTTGTAATGCTTGATCTTGCAGGTCTGGTTGCAGGTACAAAGTATAGAGGACAATTTGAAGAGAGGATGAAAGCGTTGATGAATGAACTTGAAAAAGCAAAAGATGTAATACTTTTCATTGATGAATTACATACAATAGTTGGAGCTGGTAGTGCAAGTGGGTCACTTGATGCTTCAAATATATTTAAACCTGCACTTGCAAGAGGGGATTTACAATGTATTGGAGCTACTACAATGGATGAATATCGCCAGTATATTGAAAAAGATGGTGCTCTTGACAGGAGGTTTCAGAAAATTATTGTAAACCCAACTACGGTTGAAGAAACAATCCAGATCCTAATGAATATTAAGAGCAGATATGAGGAACATCATCAGGTAAGATATACTGATAAAGCACTTGAAGAAGCCGTCCGTCTTTCAGATAGATATATCACTGATAGATATCTACCTGATAAAGCAATCGATGTGATGGACGAAGCTGGGGCAAGAGTGCATCTCAGTCATATAACAGTTCCCGAAGACATAGCAAAATTAGAAGCACAAATTGAAGAGGTTAGAGCAGAGAAACTTCAATATGTGAAGAACCAAAATTATGAAGAAGCTGCCAGAGCCCGTGACCGGGAAAAGAAACTTCTGGCAGATCTGGAACAGGCAAAGTTCGATTGGGAAATTCAGTCTCAGAATTCTTACTATGAGGTGACAGAACAGGATATAGCAGATGTAGTTGCAATGATGACTGGTATTCCTGTTAATAAGATAGCTGAGTCAGAGTCTGAGAAACTGATAAAGATGGAAGAACATCTTAAACAATTTGTCGTTGGACAGGATGAGGCTATTGAAAACATTTCTAAAGCTATAAGGCGAGCACGTGCAGGATTAAAGGACCCCAATAGACCTATAGGTTCGTTTATATTTCTTGGTCCTACTGGTGTTGGGAAAACAGAGCTTGCAAAACAACTGGCTAAATTCTTATTTGATTCTGAAGATGCCCTGATTAGAGTTGATATGAGCGAATATATGGAGAAGTTTAATGTATCAAGATTGGTAGGTGCTCCTCCAGGATATGTAGGATATGAGGAAGGGGGACAATTAACAGAAAAGGTGCGCAGGAGACCGTATAGCGTTGTCCTTCTTGATGAAGTAGAGAAAGCACATCCTGATACATTCAACATATTATTACAGGTGCTTGATGATGGAGTATTGACAGATGGGCTTGGCAGGAAAGTTGACTTCAAAAACACCATCTTGATAATGACGTCAAATATTGGTACAAGAGACATAAAATTTGATAAGGTATTAGGTTTTGGTGAATTAAAAACAGAAGGAAAATACGAAAAGATGAAATCCTCCATCAGTGAAGCAGTGAGAAAAGTGTTTTCACCCGAATTTCTCAATAGAGTAGATGACTTCATTGTATTCAAGCCACTTGAGAAACAACATATATTAAAGATAATAGATATAAACATTGCTAATTTGAGAAATCGTCTGAAACATATGAGTATTAATTTTGAAATTGACCAATCGGCAAAGGAATTTTTAGCTGATAAAGGTTTTGATGAGAACTTTGGGGCAAGGCCTCTTAAAAGAGCAATCCAGAAGTATCTTGAGGACCCGATAAGTGAAGAGATATTGAAAGGAACATTCAAAGAATATAGTAACATATTAATTACTCATCGAGGTGAAGAAGATCAGTTGCATTTTGAAAACATTGGGGCTCAGGAGACTGATGGACTCAAAGATGAACATCAGGAGGAATTGAAAGATCATCAGAATTAAAGGATAACTTTTAATGGGAAAAAACTCTAATCTAAATGCTTACATTAGTGCAGTTGCACACTGGATGCCTGAAAAAGTTATAACAAATGATTACTTTGCACAGTATCTTGATACCAGTGATGAATGGATTAAGACACGTACAGGGATTTCAGAACGCAGATTTCTTGAAGACGGACAGCCAACATCTTATGCTGGAGTGAAAGCTATTGAGAGGCTGCTGGAAAAGCGAGGAATAGGACCGGATGAAATTGACCTATTGATTGTTGCAACAGTAACGCCGGATATGATATATCCCTCGACTGCTTGCGTGATTCAAAATAAAATTGGTGCAAAGAACTGCTGGGGATATGATATTCTAGCAGCCTGTTCAGGATTTATTTTTGCTTTAACCACCGGGGCTCAGTTTATTGAATCAGGATTGCATAAAAAAGTTGTGGTACTGGGTGCCGAAAAGATGTCAGCTATTGTTGATATGAATGACCGTAATACATGTGTATTGTTTGGGGATGGAGCTGCTGCTGTTCTCCTTGAACCGACAGAAGACAGATCTTATGGAATTCTTGATTCAATTCTACGTATTGATGGAGAAGGGGGGAAGTATCTTTATCAGCCTGCTGGAGGGAGTTTACATCCAGCATCATTAGAAACTGTACAGAAGAAAATGCATTATGTCCATCAAGATGGCAGAGCAGTTTTTATTGCTGCTGTTAAAGGTATGGCAGATGTCTCGGTCGAAATAATGCAAAAGAATAATTTGCAGGCTGATGATGTTGCATACCTTGTCCCCCATCAGGCAAATCTTAGAATTATTCAAGCCTGTGCTGAAAGAATGGGCTTGGGAATGGAAAAAGTGATGGTCAATATTCACAAGTATGGGAATACAACGAGTGCAACAATTCCTTCCTGCTTATCGGAATACTATGAGGAAGGAAAAATTAAAAAGGGTGATTATCTGGTGTTATCAAGCTTTGGAGCAGGGTATACCTGGGGCTCACTGTTGGTAAGATGGGCGATTTAAAAGATGTTTTGTTAAGAATATTTTTTTTCTCGATGTGATATAGCAGTATCATACTGAAAATCTGCATAAAGGTATTGTTAGTATGTAAAGTATGATATTGACAATACCTTTTTTTGAATAAAAAATAATTATGATAATACTTACACCAGCAAAAATCAATTTTGGTTTAAAGGTTATAAACAAACGCAGTGATGGATTTCATAACCTTGAGACGATTTTTTATCCTGTTTCTATTTATGATAAATTAACAGTCAATATCAGACCATCTTCCCGAGCAAGCAATACCTTTAAAATAAGAACTAATAATAGAGTAATACCACTTGACAAATCGAATATTTGTTTTAAGACTGTGGTTCAGTTTTTGAAGGCGTTTAACATTAAAGAATATTATGATTTTGAGATTTTCATCGAAAAGAATATCCCTGTTCTTGGTGGACTTGGTGGTGGCAGTTCAAACGCTGCCGCCGTGATAAAAATCTGTCTGAAATATTTTAATATTGATGTAAGAAGCAATAAAGAAAAAATTCTTGACCTTGCTTTAAATATAGGTAGTGATGTACCGTTTTTTATGGTATTGAAACCCTGTCTTGCTACTGGGAGGGGAGAAAAAATGAAGTTGCTGCCTGAGTTCACACTTAAAGATTATAAACTTTTATTGGTTAATGCTGGTGTTTATGTCTCTACAAGGTGGGCTTTTTCGACTCTAAATTTACAGGGTGGTGAGGTAAGAAAATCATCCCTGTCACAGGTAACACAGTTTGAAAAGAAGATCTTTAATTTGCTTGAAAACGATTTTGAAAAAATAGTTTTTGAGAAATATCCAGAACTGGGGACTATAAAGAAAGAGCTAATTAAAAAAGGTGCAGTTTTCGCCTCACTCAGCGGGACTGGCAGTACCGTATATGGTGTGTTTAATAAAGTTGATGTAGATAAACTTCAGGAAGCACAAAAACATTTTACAGATAAGAAGTATAGAATTTTTATCACAGAGTGATTTCTGGATATAACGGGAGTATGATGTTATTTGTAAGTTTTCTTAAATCCTTTCACTATATAAAAAGCTCATTCATATAATACATTTTTTCCAAAAATTACGATTCCGTAATTTGGAATAACGTCAGGAGCAGAAGCATAAAAAGTATATTTACCCGCCAAAAGAGATAATGTTTGCTCTTCTTCAGGATAAAACTTGTGTTTGGTATTGTTGAACGTTAAAGAAAGAGTTAATTTGGTATTGTTTATAATTCTCACAAGCGAATAAGACAAGATGGTTTTTCCCTTCGGTGTGAATATATTTTGTGGGCTTGCAGGAAGAGCTTCGATTGACTTAACGTCATCTTTAAGTATATATCCTTTTGTATCAGTTTTAATATCGATGATGTGATAATAACCATTATCAACTTGTAAGGAGAAAAAATACAGGACTATTCTTTTTGATAGTCAAAAGAACTTCGCAGGTGTCTGACGGACATTCTTTTAATAGTGTTTTTCTTTGAAGTATAGCCTAAATAAGATTGGGTTAAAGACGAGTAAAAAGCTATGAAGGTAAAAACAAAGAAAAATAATATCTTTTTACTCATCTTGATGTTTTCCCATTAAAAAAGGATGCTTAAATTCCCGTAGAGAGCCAGCGAGTAACGGTTATCTTTATATGAATAGAGACTTCTTATGCTGGCAGCTGTTTTGATGGTAATATTATTGTTATAGGAGTTTACACTCAAGACCCCATCGGCAGCACTCAGTAAATGATTCAGGATTATAACTGACAAAGTAATTGAACCTCTGTTATAATAATCGTTTGCCCTCTGACGTTCGTTCATATACCAGTCAATCTGTGGAGGAATAGGAACTGTAATATAATTATCTTTTGTGATTCCAAAAACCTGAGACCAGCCAATCATATAATTTCTGTATTTACCAATGACTTCATAATACTGTTGTTCACCAGGTGGGGGAAGTTGGTGAGAAAAATTATCCTCTTCGCAATAATTGATTTGTTGTCTCAAAATTACAAAGTTCTGTGAAGTATCAATACCACTTGCTTTTGGGAACCCCTGTTCTTTCAACCATTGTCCATATTTTTTCATACTCCAGTTTGCATCAGCATATCTCTGAAAGTTGTCGGTTTGTTCGTCCCCCTTTTTCTCAAAGATTGCATAGGCAACCCATAAACCTGCTTCAACAGCAAAAAATATTGCACTTTTCAAATATTTCTTTGCATAAAATTGTCCGGCTCCAGGTATTATACCTGATAAAACCGCTCCGAGTATAGGAGATTTTTTGTTCCCTGTTTTTATTGTATCCGAAGGGGATTTTAAAGTGCTGTCAAAAAGGGAAATTCGCCTGTTATTATAAACCACTTTTTCTGTAAGTTCAAGCCTGCGGAATTTTGCGTTTTCAATTGACAGTGGCGTAGGTTCATATTTATTTAATCTGTAAGTTTCATCGTCTAATAAAGAACGTTGAGCATAGTTGTTGCCAGCAAAGAAAACAATAAATGCTGTAATGAATAAAAAAAAGAAAATGATTTTAGGTACCATTTTTCAGTAATAAATTTTTTTTAAAAATAATGCATTGGCTGGTAAATAAGTAGTCTTTATTCTTTCACCTCTGTTAAATTGTTCTTTAGTGGTTGTTAAATCAAGATGTCCGCGACCAAGATCTATCAAACACCCAATTACCCCTCTTACCATTGACCTTAAAAATCTATCGGCGACAATTTTGAAATATATCTCGTTTCTTGACTTAAAAACTTTGTAATTTAAAACATAAAGATTGCAAAAAAAGTTGTGTTTATCAGTTTCCGCCTTGCATAATGACTTAAAGTTCTTATAACCGAGTATGTGTTTAATGAACTCGTCTACTATACTGAAGTTTACATCGTAAATTAAACGGCAGAAATAATTTCTCGAGATAGATTTTTTTGCAGTTGTAATCTGGTATATATATTCACGTTTTTTTGCAGAGTATCTTGAATGAAAGCTCAAAGGAACTTTTTTAATATTTTTTACAGTAATTTCTGGAGGAAGAATTGAATTAATAGAGTGAAGAAAATTTTTGCCTTCAATATTAATTTCAGTTTTGAAATTTGCAACCTGTCCCAATGCACTTACTCCCGCATCAGTTCTACCGGCTCCAATAATATTGATGCTCTTTTTAAGAACTGTTGATATTGCATCTTCAAGTTTTTCCTGAACAGTGTTGTGTGAATTTTTTTGTCGTTGCCAACCATTAAATTTTAGTCCATCATACTCAATGACCAGTTTGTAATTAAACATTCTCTTTATTGGGAGTGTTTTAGAATTTCAAACTGAAATTTAATCTTAAACCATCAAGTTTTTGGCGAGGCGAACTTAAAAACTCCGAATTTAAAGAGAGATTATTCTTAATTGGTGTTTGTGTTACCACGAAGGCACTGATAGCGCTAAGCAGACGATTTACAATCAATCCTGCCGCAAAAATAACTCTTCCGTTATATATTCTTTCGCTTTTTTTTCTCTGATGATTATATTGTTCACGGTTTGATGAATTGTCCCACGACCAAAAAAACGAATTAACATCATACAGCTTACCATATTCCCCTCTGGCAAGTTTATCGTTGTTATACTGGAAGATATTATCAAAGTTACTGATATTCAAAAAGAAGTCATCGTCTTTCCCTTCTTTTGTAAAACTGGCATGAACGTAAGCAAAGGTACGCGCATCGTTTTTCAAATAGTTCCCATATTGATTGATTCCTATCAAGCCCAGCCAGAGTGTAGCTTCAGATGCAAGAAAATATTGTCCTACATCCATTCTATCGGCATAAAAATGTCCTGCTCCCGGCAGCACTAACGAAAGTAAAAGAGCAACACCAGGAGACTTTTGAGAATGTTTTTCGGATATTTTATTCTCCTGCAGTGAATCATTGCTGTATATAATCTGGTGTTCAAGTTCAACTCTTTTAAAGTTGGAGTTGATAACTTGTGCAGTTGATGTCTGCAATGTTATAATGAAAACAAAAAGACCAGTTAAAAAAAGAATTTGTTTTTTTTGCATTTTTACTTACTCTTTTCCAGTGCAATTTGCATTTTCTTGATAAATTCCTCCGGCTTTAAAAATCCTGTTACACGTAACTCTTTTATTTCTTCACCTTTGCTATTAATAAATGCAACTACAGGCAACCCTTTGATATTGAATTTATCTGTAATTTCGGAATTTTTCTTTGTTAAATCAACCTTAATAGTATTAAATTTTGTTGATAGGGAAACTACACCAGCATCGGTATATGTGTATTTATCAAGTTCTTTACATTGGGCACACCAATCAGCGTAAAAATCAATTATAACAGGTTTATTACTGTTTTTTATCGAGGCATTAATGGAGTCAAGACTTGTAAAAACTTTCCACTCAACTTCACCACTACCAGAGGAGGGGATTAGAGCCCAGATACTAAAAGCAATAGCAAACAGACTTAAAATAATCTTTATCTTGGGAAATACTTTTGAGTTATGTCCTTTCTTATTGATGAGAATCAAATATAAACCTGCAAGTATTATAAATCCGTAAAAAACATACTTGAAAATACCCTGTGGGAAAAGAGGCTCAAGTGTATTAATAGCCATTCCAAAAAGAATCAGCCCAAATATTATCTTTACCCCTTCCATCCATTCCCCGGAACGAGGTAATTTCGCCAGCATTGTAGATGAAGCAGCAAGGAAAATATAGGGTAGTCCAAGTCCCATTGATAGGACAAAGAACAACAGAAACCCAAGTATAGGATTTTGCAGAGTCCCAACGTAAATTAAAAGACTTAGTACAAAAGGACCGATGCAGGGAGCTGCAATAAAACCTACCAGAAGCCCCATTAGAAATGAACCGACATAGCCGGTTCTTGCTTTGTTTCCCTCAATAGCAAGTTTCTGGGGTACACGAATTTCAAATAACCCGAACATACTTGTACCAAGTGCGATGAAAACCAGCGCAACAAAAACAATTACAATGGGATTCTGTAATGCTGAGCCAAGTACATTGCCTGTTAAAGCCGCAATCAACCCAAGTACTGAATAAGTAACAGACATTCCAAGTGCATAGAAAATTCCTAATACAATACGTTGACCTTTAGTTCCGCTTCCCTGAGAACCAAAATAGCTGATTGTTATGGGAATCAATGGATATATACAGGGTGTGAGGTTAAGTGCCAGACCTCCAATGAAAATGAATATCAGTCCAAGTAACATCCCTTTCTCTTTCATAAAATTAGATACTATCTGTTCATCCTTATTAACCATAACTGAATCGGTTCGTGGATTTTCTGTCAGAGTTAGTTCTGAGTCAAGAGGCGAAGGTTTATTGAAATCTATTTTTGCAAATATTTTCTCGAACTTATTGAGTTTGGAGGGTTGGTTGTCGTTGATGGAAAACTTTACTTCAAAAGGAACATCTTCAGGGGGGAGACAGGACCTATCATTACAGGCTTGATAATTCAGTACAAAAGACAATTTCTTATCGCCCTGTTTAAGTTCTCCTGATGGAATAAGTTTAATTCCTACTACCGTTTCTCCTTGAAATACTTTTATTTTATCAGGTGAAAATTCAAATTTATATAGTTTTTCTTCCGGGTAATAAAAATTCAAGATTTTGAAGTCATTATTCTTAAGAGTAATGGTTGTCTTTATCAGATTGGGGTCATCGGCACGATAAGTATTTATGTGATAGTTCTCCTCTATTTGAAGTACAGCTGCAATAGTAATAGTATCTTTAGAATTATAGTTTTCTTTAAGTGAATAGGCAAAAACTTTTACGACGGGCGAATTTTGAGCTAAGGTACTATTGGAGAATACAAAAACCCCAAACAAAAGTAATAAACTAAACACACCAAGCTTTATTGGCTTCATATTTAATAAACTAATTTTAAAATATAATTTTTTAACTTACCTTAGTTTTTTAATATATTCAATACAATATTATATGTCTGGGTGAAACCGGCAAATGGCTGCGGGATTTGTCGGGATGTTTAAGTATAAATTTGTTAAAAACGGAAAGTTAGAGAAAATTTTTATTCTAATTAAATCTGGTTGTAAGTTAATAGCTTATCTGGAAGTAAAAGTGTGTTTTTGGGTTATTTACTAAGCTGGATTTTGCTGGTTTGAGCAGTGTCCAATCAGAGTATTCTTTACCTTGATTTTTCCATTGATTTTTTGTATTTTATAAAGAAATAAAAAGGTAAGATATTTGAGAGAGTCCTTTACAAGAGTAGAAAAACATTTTAAAAAAATTAAAGGAGATAAGCCTTGAAACCAACAACGAAAAAGAGTAAAAGTGAAAATCCGTTGAGTGATCTGATACCAGATGAGGTGTTTAATACGCTGAGAAAATATAAGTTATTAGATGAAAAGGCAATTAGAGATTATAGAATTAGACAGATGTATAAGGAAATGAGACGTGAGATGAGTGCAGGAGAGGCAATTGATAAAATACAAGAAATGTTTCCTTACTTGCAGTTTGATACAATTAGAAAAATAGTTTATCAGGTGTCTAAATAGAGTGGCTATTAAATGAATGGGAAAAAGCCGATTGTAAAATCGGCTTTTTTTTTATTTGATTAGCTATTATTTTAAGAAGTTACTTAAAGAAAATTTTTTATATGAACTATAATAATGAAATAGTTGAGAGAATTCTGGTTGAGTTTCTTCAAAATGAAGCTAACCGTATCGGGATAAAAAATGCTGTTATAGGCTTATCCGGTGGAATAGATTCCGCTGTTTCAACCTATCTTTCTGTGAAAGCTTTTGGGAAAGAAAATGTACTTTGTCTTCTGATGCCATACCGAACCAGTAGCAAGGAGAGTGTAACAGATGCTTTAGAGGTGGTTAACCGTCTGGGAATAAAATACCGCATAATTGATATTAGTTCTATAGTTGATATGTTTATTCAGTCGCTTGAAGAGGAGAATATTTCGAATGTTAGAAAAGGTAATATTATGGCACGCGTCAGAATGATTTTACTTTATGATACTTCTGCAAAAGAAAATGCGCTTGTTATTGGTACCGGGAATAAAACGGAAATTTTACTCGGCTATACAACATTATTTGGGGATTCTGCCTGTGCATTGAACCCCATAGGGGATTTATATAAGACTCAGGTATTTGACCTGGCAAAACATCTCGGAGTGCCACAACAAATAATAGATAAAAAACCGTCTGCAGACTTATGGATTGGACAAACCGATGAAGAAGAGATGGGAATTAAATATGAGGAGGTTGATCGTTATCTTTTTGAACGCTATGATGAACGACGGAGTGTAGAGGAACTAATTGCCAGAGGATATAGGAGGGAATTTGTTGAGAAAGTTGATGCAATGGTGCAGAAAAATCAGTTCAAGCGGGTTCCACCTGTAATAGCGAAGATTTCACCCCGCACAGTGAATATAGATTTTAGATATAATCGCGATTGGAATACTTAAAGGCTTAACTTTAAACTAAATAAAAACCACTTGCGTATCTTAATTGTTTTATTGTCACTTCTACTTGGACTATTAGGTCCTTCAGATGAAACAGCAGTTACTGAAGATTACTACTATAATGGAGTGGTTAGTAGTGCCGATAGACTGGCGAGCGAGGTCGGAATTAAAATACTGCAGGAGGGCGGAAACGCAATTGATGCTGCTGTTGGAGTTGGTTTTGCTCTTGCAGTGGTGTATCCTCAGGCTGGGAATATTGGGGGAGGGGGATTTATGGTTATCCGTCTTGCAGATGGAACTGCAACATCTATTGATTTTCGTGAGAAAGCACCTCTACTTGCAACGAGAAATATGTATCTGGATATCAACGGCAATGTTATTGAGAATTTGAGTACCATAGGACATCTTGCTGCCGGTGTACCAGGTTCGGTAGCAGGACTACTTTATGCATTGGAGAAATATGGAACAATGTCGCGCCAGCAGGTTATGAAATATGCTATTGAACTTGCCGAAAATGGATTTGTGGTTAGTGAACATCTTGCAGATGCCATCAGAAATTATAATACTGATTTTAAAAAATTCGAAGGTTCCTATAAGATTTTCAAAAATGTCAAAGCAAACCAACCTTTCTTTCAAAAGGATCTTGCCAGTACACTTAAAGCAATAAGAGATTATGGCAGAGATGGATTTTATAAAGGTAAAGTTGCTGATTTAATAGTTAATGAAATGAAAGGCGGTAATGGTATTATATCATATAAAGATCTTGAAGATTATAATGTAATTGAGCGTGAAGTTTTAAGGGGTACATATAGAGGATATGATATTATTACTATGAGACCCCCTTCGAGTGGAGGGATATGTCTTCTGGAATTCCTGAATATTCTTGAATATTACAATCTAAGTTCTATAACCCAAACTGAATATGTGCATTTATTAACGGAGGTGATGAAACGAGTTTATGCAGATAGGGCAGAATTTATGGGCGATGATGATTTTGTGAACGTGCCGGTTGATATATTAACTTCCAAAGTTTATGCAAAAAGGCGAATGGAAAGCTTTAATGAAAATAAAGCATCAACTTCGGTTGAGATAAAACCCGGAGATGCGTATTATAAAGAATCAATAAATACAACTCATTACTCAGTAGCTGATAAATATGGGAATGTAGTTGCAACAACAACAACATTGAATGATAACTTTGGATGTAAGGTTGTTGTTGATGGAGCTGGATTTCTTTTGAATAACGAGATGGATGATTTTGCTATAAAACCTAATTATCCAAACATATATGGATTGATTGGAAGTGAAGCAAATTCAATTGCACCGGGCAAAAGAATGCTGAGTTCAATGACGCCTACAATAGTGCTGAAAGATAATAAACCTTTCCTGGTATTAGGCTCTCCCGGTGGTGGGAAAATTATTACTGCCGTGCTTCAAACAATTGTTCATATAATTGATTTCAACAGAACTTTAAGTGATGCAATTGAAATACGAAGATTTCATCATCAGTGGTTACCTGATTATATACAATATGAACAGGGTTGTTTTCCTAAAACAGTGGTCAGCCAATTGATGAGTATGGGGCATAACCTTAAAGAAGTCTCAAATTTCGGACGAATTGATGCGATAATGATTTTCCCTGATGGAAGAATGACAGGACATTCCGATTCTCGTGGTTATGGAAAGGCGCTGGGATACTGATAGGCAGTAAACGACTATCTGGAGGATCTTCTAAATTTTTGTTGCGTATTTGTTTTATTTCTCAAGTTGTAGAAATGTAAACTGGTTTATAAACAAGGCACTGTTGAAGCTTATCTGAAAGTGAGTATCTGGATAGATAAATTAATTAATTGAATTAGTTTTTGATTTTTGTTAAATTATTGCTTTAAATAAATTTTTGTACAGTGAATATTCCCGAAAACTGTAAGTATTCAAACGATCATGAATATGTAAGAGTTGATGGCAATATTGGGACAGTAGGGATTACGGATTATGCTCAGAGCCAGTTAGGAGATATTATTTATTTTGATTGTACGAAAGAAGTTGGTTCTGAAGTAAAACAAGGCGAGGCTGTTGGTTCAATTGAAGCAGTAAAAACTGTTGCAGAGCTTTTCAGTCCTATTAGTGGGAAATTGATTGAAGCAAATACTGAAGTGAACAATGCCCCTGCCCTTGTTAATGAAGACCCCTATGGAAGGGGATGGCTTGTGAGAATTGAAATTGCGGACCCCGCAGAGCTGAATGCTCTAATGGATGCTGCTTCATACAAAAATTTTGTTGAATCGTTAAGCCATTAATTTCAGGACTACTTCACAGAAAGGTGGTAGTTCCTAATGATTTTAAACATTGCAAGTTTAAAAGAGGGTGAGCATTTTGTTGAATTTCTTGAAAAGCCCTCTGTTTTTAATTTATCTGAAATAGAATTTCTATCTGATGTTTATGTTAAGGTCAAGGTAGTTAAAACATATCATCAGATTGATTTGGAAGTGAGTTTTGAGTGTTTATTGAAGTTTTTGTGTGATAGGTGTCTTGATCCGTTTGAGTATAAGTTACAGAATACCTTTGAACTTGTGTATAAGTTTGATTTTACTCGTAGGCAAGGGTTATCATATAAATTTGAACGTTATGTAGATTCGGTAGAGAAAGAGGAATTAAAGGATGATAATTTTAAGGTGATTTCTGAACATACTAAGGATCTTGATATTACAAATGATTTGAGAGATTACATTTTGTTATCATTGCCTATGAGAAGGGTTCCAGATGAAATTGATGGTGTATGTAGTGTCTGTCACAGAACGCTGGATGAGATATTTGATAGCAGGGTTTTAATTAAGAAATCATTTAAATCCGATTTAGAAAAGACGATAAAAATAATAAAGAAATCAAAATAAATAGATATGCCAAATCCGAAGCGAAGACATTCAAAGTCACGTGGTCGCAAAAGACGAACACATTATAAAGCAGAAGTGCCGAGTATGACTCCCTGTCCAAATTGTGGAGAAATGAAACTTAATCATAAGGTTTGTCCAGGTTGCGGGTACTATGACGGTAAAAGTGTTATAATTCCGAAAAAGTAAAAGTCCCCTTTTTTTACAGATGGAGACTTTAGAAAAAATACGGGTTACAGTAGATGCTATGGGTAGCGATAATGCTCCACGAAACGAAGTATTGGGTTCCATTGAAGCCGCTTCTGAAAGGAAAGACCTTGAGATTATTCTTGTTGGGAGAGAAAAAGAGATAAGACAGGTTTTAGAGAAACAAAATCTGCAACTTAGTAATGTGTCAGTTGTTAATGCTGACGAAGTGGTTACGATGGAAGATAATCCATCCGAAGCCTTCAAGCAGAAACCTAATTCGTCAATCAATGTAGCATTAAGTTTACAATTAGAAAAGAAAGCTGACGCCTTTATCAGTGCTGGAAACACTGGAGCAGTTCTTGCGAGTTCTACCCTAAAGTTAGGTCGTATTGAAGGAATTAGTAGGCCTACTATCGGTTCTATGTTTCCTTCTGAGAAAGGAAGTGTAATGTTATTTGATGTTGGAGCAACGGTGGATTGCAGAGCTAATAATCTTGTTGAATATGCATTAATGGGGAGTGTATATTCCAGCTACATTTTAGGTGTTGAAAACCCAAAGGTTGGGCTTTTAAGTGTTGGTGAAGAAAACACTAAAGGAAATGAATTAACCCTGGAAGCTTATGAATTATTATCAAGAAGTGAACTTAACTTTGTGGGGAATATAGAAGGTGGAGATATTCTGAAAGGTAAAGTAAATGTTGTTGTTTGTGACGGATTTGTTGGTAATGTTATTTTAAAATTTGCAGAGAGTGTGCTTGGGCTTCTGAAGGCTAAATTTAGAAAACTTGCTGAGAGTAGCCTGATAAACAAACTGAAAGTAGGCATGGCTCAGAGTGCGCTCAGACAAATAGCAAAAGAATTTGATTACCAGTATTATGGTGGAGTACCGCTACTGGGGGTTAATGGTGTATCAATAATTGGACATGGAAAATCTACGCCACTGGCAATCAAAAATATGATTTTTAGAGCTGAGGAAACTGTTCGTAAACGGGTTAACGATAGGATAAAAGCCGTTTTACAAAATAGAAAATTGAATGATAAAAATAATAAATAATAATTATGGCAAAAGCACAAACATTTGCAGAAAAAGCAGCAAAGTTAGCACGTAAACACGATGTAACTGCTATCTGTCCAGACACAAATAAGGAAACTCGTATCCTTAATGTCAGAATGGTCAAAGCAATTAAAAGCAACAAAGGTACTTATAAATTCTCCATTCGGAATATGAGAATTTATGAGTCAACATTTAAAGAATATAAACCATAAGGAGAGGATATAATGCCTAAAGTATGTAAAATAACAGGAAAAAAACCACTTGTTGGAAACAACGTTTCACATGCGAATAATCGCACTAAAAGACGTCAATTGCCAAACTTACAGAAAAAGAGAATCTGGTTGCCTGAAGAAAAACGATACGTAACTCTAAAAGTTTCAACTGAAGGGCTACGAACAATAGATAAAAAAGGCTTGAAGGGATTACTATAGAACGTTGGTTTGATGCATATTAGCGTTATTATTCCGACTTTGAATGAAGAGAAGTTGATAGAAAGTATGTTAAAACAGTTTGAGAATGGAGTTAGAAATTGTTACAATGTAGAACTGATTTTGAGTGATGGTGGGAGCAGTGATGATACGGTTGAAATAGCAAAGCATTATGTGGATAAAATTTTAATACAGGATGATAAGTTAATTAAGAACATTTCCATTGGTAGAAATCGAGGATATTCCGGCTCAGATGGAGATGTTCTTGTTTTTTTGAATGCCGATACAAGATTCTCCAATATAAATAAGTTCTTTAATTTAGTAAGCAGATTTTATAACGATGATTCTTTTGTGGCGATTGCATTTCCTGTAAGAGTTTTCCCTGAAGAGGAGAAACTAAGTGATAAGATATTCCATAAGCTTTATAATTGTTATGTAAGAATTTTGAACAAGTTTTTTATGGGAATGGGCAGAGGTGAGTGTCATGTGATAAAACGTAAAGTGTTTGAAAAAGTTGGCGGGTATAATGAAACTTTATTTGCAGGTGAGGATTTTGATTTGTATAAAAGGATAAGGAAATTTGGACGGATTCTTTTTGTAAAAGATTGCATAATTTATGAGTCCCCACGTAGATATAGAAGATATGGATATATGAGAGTTTTTTTCGACTGGGCTAAAAATGCTATTTCAGTGATTTTATTCAGGAAGTCAATATCTAAGACGTGGGAACCAGTAAGATAGATTTTTTTCGTGTTCTTTACAATAGCAATGAACCAGGCACTAAAGCAAGATGTGGGGTAATTACTACTTCTCATTCCGAGATTGAAACTCCTGTGTTTATGCCTGTTGGTACTTCGGGTGCTATAAAAGCTGTGGGAAACAGAGATCTGGAAGAATTTGATACAAGAATAATTCTTGCAAACACATATCATCTGTACCTTCGCCCCGGAGTTGAAGTTTTAAGTCTTGCTGGAGGCTTACATAAATTTATGAGTTGGAAAAGTAGTATTCTTACAGATAGCGGAGGTTTTCAGGTGTTCAGTCTTGCTGGGCTTAAAAGAGTGCGTGATGAGGGTGTTGAATTTACATCTCATATAGATGGTTCAAGACATTTGCTAACTCCTGAAAAGGCTATAGATATTCAGAGGGTTATAGGTTCTGATATTATGATGAGTCTTGATGAATGTTTACCTAATCCAAGTGATAGGAAAACTGTTGAAAAGTCTATTCGCAGAACATTTGATTGGGAAAAGAGATGTTTGCAACAATTTAAGTTAACGGAAGATAAGTATGGATTCCCTCAATATCTTTATGCAATTACACAGGGAGGGACTTTCAAAGATTTGAGAAGAAGAAGCATCGAAGAACTTTCAGAACTTGATTTTAATGGAAATGCTATTGGTGGGCTTGCTGTTGGTGAGCCGGCTGAGGTTATGTATGAACTTGTAGATTTCAGTACTGAGTTGTTACCAGCTATGAAACCGATATATCTTATGGGAGTAGGAACTCCGATAGATTTGCTTGAGTGTGTTGACAGGGGGGTAGATATGTTTGATTGTGTTTTGCCAACGCGTAATGCGCGGCATGGACGACTATTTACTTCGAGAGGGGAAATAAATATAAAGAATTCAAAGTTTGCGTCAGATTTCAGATTTATTGATGACGAGTATAGTACTTATGTAAGTAAAAATTTCTCATTTGCTTATATAAGGCATTTATTTATGGCGAAAGAGATTTTAGGAATGCAACTGGCAAGTGTTCATAACCTTGGTTTTTATCTAAAACTGATGGAAAAAATAAGAGAGGCTATCGGAGAAAATAGATTTAAAAAATTTAAGGAAGATTTTATTGAAAAATATAACTCAAAAGATTTTAAAAACTAAAAAAATAGAAAGGATAAAAGAATGGATAAAGTACTGAATTTTGTTTTATTGCAGGGACAACCTGGTGGAATGGAACAGCTACTGGGGACTATTTTGCCATTCCTATTGATAATTGTTATATTTTATCTTCTTATTCTGAGACCTCAACAAAAGCGTCAGAAGGAAAGACAACGTTTACTTGAATCTGTTAAGAAAGGGGATAAAATAATTACGACAGCAGGAATTTATGGAGAGGTGGAAGGAGTTGATGGGAATGTAGTTCTTGTGAAAATTGCAGACAATGTAAAGGTGAGAATGGAGAAAAGTGGAATCGGTGTAATTATTGGTGTAACTGATGTGCAAAAGAAATAATGTTATCTTTTATATAAGATGAAGGCGGAGAGAAAGAGTTTCAGATTTAGTTCTATTGAATCTGCTATAAGTGATTTTCGGAATGGAAAAATTGTGATAGTTGTTGATGATGAACATCGAGAAAATGAAGGGGATATGATTTATTCGGCAGAAAAATCAACACCCGTACTGGTAAACTTTTTAATTAAAAATGCGGGAGGATTGATATGTGTCCCAATGGAAAAGAAGCGACTGGATGAACTTCAGATAGAGATGATGACTGAAGAAAATACGGCTTTACACGAAACAGCCTTTACAGTTAGCGTTGATTACCTGAAAGGGACAACAACAGGTATTTCAGCCTTTGATCGTAATAAAACAATTCGGGCACTGATTAATCCTCATACAAAGCCTTCAGATTTAGGAAGACCGGGACATATTTTCCCGCTGAAGGCTGAAGATGGCGGAGTATTAAAAAGGGCAGGGCATACTGAGGCAGCTGTTGACCTTGCAAAACTTGCAGGACATTATCCTGCGGGGGTTTTGTGCGAAGTGTTGAAAGAAAACGGTGAAATGGCAAGGCTTCCTGAACTTGTAAAAATTGCTAAAAAGCACAATTTGAAAATAATCTCCATCAGGGATTTGATTCAATATAGATTGAGAACAGATAAGTTAGTAGAGCGTATGGTTGATGCTAATCTCCCAAGCAGATTTGGTAATTTCAAGATAATAATGTATAAGAGTCGAGTGGATGCTAAAGAACACATTGCGCTTATAAAGGGGAAAATTAACAGTAAGAAACCAACTCTTGTTAGGGTACATTCTGAATGTTTAACTGGAGATGTTTTTGGCTCGCTGAGATGCGATTGTCGTGACCAGTTAATAGAATCTATGCGGATGATTGAAAAAAACGGAAGTGGTGTGTTATTATATATGAGGCAGGAAGGTCGGGGGATTGGTTTGCTGAATAAATTAAGAGCTTATCAATTACAGGAGAGGGGGAAAGATACTGTTGAAGCAAATATAGCATTAGGTTTTCATCCTGATTTAAGGGATTACGGAATTGGGGCGCAAATCTTAAAAGATTTGGGTGTAACTAAAATGAGATTACTCACAAATAATCCAAAAAAAATTGTTGGATTAGAAGGATATGGACTTGAAGTTGTTGAGCGTGTTCCTATAGAGATGCCAGCAAATCCAGAGAACCTCACTTATCTTCTGGCGAAAAGGGATAAGCTCGGTCATTTGATTTTACTTAATAATGGTAAATCTGAAACTCAAAAACACAAAAAGGTAAATTAACAATGGGAGAAAATAAAACAGTCTATCTTACAAAAGATCGACTTTCGGAACTTGAAAAGGAATTACACGATTTGGTAACACGGCAGAGGAAAGAAATCGCCGAAAAAATTGCCGAAGCACGTGGGCATGGGGACTTGAGTGAGAATTCAGAGTACGATGCGGCAAGAGAAGCTCAAACACGGCTTGAAATGAAGATTAGTAAACTCGAAAATTTGTTATCGAGGGCTAAAGTTATTAATCCTGAAGATATGCCTGATGATGAAGTGTTTATCCTTTGTACCGTAAAGGTCCTTGATATCAAATATAAGGAAGAAATTTCCTTTACACTTGTGTCTCCTGACGATGCTGATTTTGAACTTGATAAAATTTCTGTAACTTCTCCTCTGGGAAAAGCTCTGCTTGGAAAAAAGGTCGGTGATGTGGTTGAAGTATCTGCCCCTGATGGGATAATGCAGTACAAGGTTCTTGAAATTACAAAACTAAAATAAAATGTCCAGTCAAAAATTATCAGAGTTAAAGGTAGGGATCTTTGTTTTTGTAGCGCTTATAATAGTAGTAGCAACAGCGTTTTGGGCAAAGGGCTTTCTCCTCAGTAAAGAGACGATTGTTCTAAAAGCATATTTCAGAAATGTTACAGGTTTATTGGAGGGAGATCTTGTAAGTGTAAATGGCGTTAAGAAGGGGAAGGTTATGAGTATTGACCTTGTGGGAGACTCTGTAGAAGTAAAATTTAAATTAGAAAAAGATGTAAAAATCAAACGTGATTATCAAATCGAAGTAGCAACGGTTGAATTGATGGGGGGGAAACAACTGCTTATTTATCCAGGTTCTGATTCACAAGAGATAGATTATACCCAAGCTCTCTCAGGGAATGGTTCAGCTGATATATCCTCTGCGCTTCGAAATATTAGTAACCTTGCTGTTGATACAAAAGAATTGATAAACAAATTTTCTAAAGTAACAGATAATATTGATAAAGTCCTTTTAAATGTTAATGAAATAGTTGGCGATCCTGCTATGAAGTCTGATTTAAAATTGTCACTTAGCAATTTGCGAGCTACAACAGGCAATCTGAATAAACTCATAGTAGAAAACAAAAATTCTATTCGTAACCTTACTGACAAAGCAGGATATACATTTGATAACGTAAATTCACTGCTTGATTCGACCAAACCCGGTGTTACAAATGTGCTGGAAGATATGCAAAAATTGACTGTTAAGGTTGATAGCCTTGTTACCAATGTTAACCTTCTGGTAGGCGATGTACAGCAAAAAAGAAGTGGTCTTGGGAAATTTATCTATGATGAAAAGTTTTTTGATACGCTTAACAATACACTTTTAGAAATTCAGAAACTTACGGAGAAAATCCGAAAAGATGGGATAAAACTTAATCTCTTCTAAAAAAACTTATATCTGCCACAAAGTTATAAGATATACACGCCTTCCAACAACATTCTATAATGAAATGAGAGGGTAAAAATCAAAAGCCCTTTTTACTACCTCCAGACGTAACCAATATTAAATCTGTGTGTGGCTCCAATTTTCCCCATTGAATTGTAAGAGTAATCAAGGGAATACCTATCATATTTGAACCCAAGTCCAGCTGAGAATCCAGAAAGACCAAGTGAAGTACCAGTTTTCAAGTCCTGTCGGATTTGATTATTATACCCGATTCTAAAATCAAAATTGTCACTAAGGTTAAACTCACCTCCAGCAATGACATTTTTGAAACGCTGGAATAACCTGTCTGTTTCATCATTAAGTCGTGAAAAACCGATATGTACTGTAAGAGGAAGATGCTCGAGTTTTTTACTGAATCCAATTCTCAAGTCTGAAGGGAGATTTTCACGTGTATTAATATAATTTGAAATTTGATAACCAAGATTAAGAAAACTTATACCAAAAGTGAGGTCAATTTGTGGAATTCTGTAAAGCACTCCAATATCACCAGCTATTGCGGATGATGAATATTCATCATATTTTGAAGTGATGAACTTTAATGATACACCATAACTTAAGTGGTCAAGATATATATTAGCATAGCTTAAATTAATAGCAAAGTCGTTAGCAGAGAAAGTTCCTATATTAACATAATTTTCATCGTATTTATCAAAAGTCCCATAATTAACATATCTAATCCCAACGCCAAAATATCCCCAATCTTTGTATCTTAAACCAAAAGCAGCATTACCTGAATTTATATCCATTAGATATTTAAAAAAGCCAATGGAAGCGCGAGGGGATTCAATTGTTGTAAGCGATGATGGGTTATAGAAAATTGCATTAATATCGTTTGTCATAGAGACAAAACTACCGGCAAGTGAAGCGCTTCTGGCATCCACATCGAGTCTGAGAAAATTATATGTTGTCTGTCCGTGTGCAAAAGGCTGAGACATTATTATTCCCGAGACAAATAAACTTAAAATCAGTTTTCTCATAAAGTTTAAATAAGTCATTCTTAATTATATAACAATAGTTTTTTATTTACAAGTAAAAATTAGTAAATATAAAAATCATCAAATTCTACCTTTTTTTCAATTTCATCAATCTTTACAGACTTAATCGTTGCGTACCTTGGACCAATGGATATTTCTTTTACAAAATCTTTCAGATCTGGTTCGTTGCCCTGAGCAACAACTTCTACATCGCCATTAAAGAGGTTTTTTGCATAACCTTTAATGTTAAAGATTCGGGCTTGTTTTAAACAAAAATACCTGAACCCAACTCCCTGTACTATTCCTGAGATGTTAATCTTTATGGTTTTCATCTCTTTGATTAATAGAATACGTAGTTTTATTAAAATAACTAAATAATTCTGAAATAATCAATCCGATAACCATTATTGATGCTCCCAACCACTGTGAAATAGACATAATTTCACCAAGCAGGAAATAAGAAAACAAAACTGCCGATGGAAGCTCCAGATTATATATAAGCCCGGCTCTTACCGGGGTTATTTCCTTCTGATAGCGGGTGGAAACAAAAAGCCCAATAAGAGTTCCAATAACAGCATTTAGAAGAATTATTACTATTAGTTCAGTTGAAATTATAAATTGTGTTTCTCTGAAGATTAAGTTTTCTACAAAAAATGATGCCAGGAGAGAAAATACCGTTGTGGTTAAAAATTGTCCAAAAACTAATGCATGGAAAGAAGCTAACCTTGAGTACTTATCAAGTAAGACCACATAAATTGAAAACGAAATGGAACAGAAGAAAGTAATTAAGTCTCCAATGTTAACAGCCATCTCCTGTAACTCCGTTAATAGATATAATCCTATTAGTACAAGTATAATCCCAACAATGTTAGCAACAGCAGGTTTTTTCTTAATTATAAAATATTGAGCAAAGGGAATTAAAACTATGTTTGCACCCGTTACAAAGGCTGATTTAGATGCAGTGGTGAATTTAAGCCCGATTGTTTGAGTGATAAATCCAAGAAATAAGAATACCCCTAAAATCACACCATAACGGAAATCAGAAAACTTTATTTTTCTAACTTGATTGTAAAATATTAATAAGTATAAGGCAGTTGTAAAAAGAAATCTGGCAAAAACAAAAAGAATAGGTGAGGAAAATTGTAACCCTGATTTAATAAGAGGAAAACTCAATCCCCAGAAAATTGATAGCAAGACAAGCATTATTGTAGCCTTAAGCTGAAGTAATTTGTCTTTGTTCACCTCAGAAAAGGGAATTTGTGTTTATAAATTATCAAGAGAGAAACAATTAGCCAGAGGAAGACATTGATTATCAGAGAAATATCTTTTGTTACTACCAGTTCCGGGCTTTCCCCAAGGTTTTTCTTATGTAAAAGATATAAATATCTAAACATTCCGTAGACAACAAAAGGTGTGGTATAAATAAGACTCTCTGAATGAAAAGTGCTAATTGCTTTTTCAGATACGGTGTAAAGAGCATAGCAAATTACTGTACCCGTTGCAGCCAGAGTGTTCATCTGATCTGCAAAAGTAACGTCATAATGACTGAGAACCTTTCTCTGGATATCAAGATTTCCAGGTTCATTTGAAGTAAGTTCAGCGCGCCTTTTACTTATTGCAAGAAAAAGTGAAAGAAAAATTGTTGTTAACATCATCCAGCTTGAAACACTGACCCCAATTGCAGTGGCTCCAGCTTCAATTCTCAGTACAAAACCTAACGAGATAAAAAATACATCAAGAATAACAATATGTTTGACCTTGAATGAGTACAATAAGTTTATTAGAAGGTAGGTTATTGTAATCAGTCCAAAAGATAAATTAAGTTGTGTTGTCAAAAGTAAAGCAAGTATGAGCATACTAATAGTGAGTACTATTGCTGCAGTAATAGAAATCTCACCTGTGGCAAGAGGACGAAATTTCTTTCTTGGGTGAATGCGATCAGCTTCTACATCAAATATGTCATTGATAACATAAACCGAACTGGAAAGCAAACAAAAAGCTACAAAAGCAATTACTGTTAATTTGAGGATTTTTGGTTCGCTAAGGCTTCCTGCAAAAAAGGCAGGAGCAAAGATAAAGAAATTTTTAATCCACTGTTTTGGGCGAATTAATGTAATATAACTGTTCAACTTCATAAAAATAACTAATTAATATAACAAAGATTAATCATATAAATAATGAAAAAACTCTTTCTATATAAGCAGAAAATTCAATGCAAAATATCCTTTGGAATAAAAAGTTAATCTCTACATACGTAGCAAAAGGTGTCCTTACTCTGGCAAAGCAGATAATATGCTAAACAGTTAGTCCTTAATAATCAGTTTTTGATACAGCTGGAAATATAAGCTAATAAATGTCTTTATAAAGTAACTTTAAAATATCAAAAAACATTATTATTTTTAAAGTTTATGTATCAAAAATTGATATAGTCAAATAAATATAAAATCCAAGGAGAAATTTTATGGCAGAATTTACACCTGAGAGAATTAGAAATGTATCTGTGATAGGTCACGGAGGTACTGGCAAAACCATTCTTTGCGAAGCAATGCTTCATGCTGCCGGTGTTACCACAAGATTTGGTAAGATTGAAGAAGGCAATACAGTCAGTGATTATCATAAAGATGAGATTGAAAAACAGATGTCGATAAATTCATCTCTGCTAAATTTTATGTGGAAGAATTCTAAAGGTGAATCAATGAAGTTTAATCTCATTGATACACCCGGTTTTATGGATTTTATTGGTGAAGTTAAAGCAGCATTAAGGGTAACAGAAACTGCTTTACTGCTTGTTGATGCATTTAAAGGAATCGAAGTTGGAACAGAAGCTTCATTTAAATACACCAGAGAAAATAGTAATAGTGTTGTTATTGTTGTCAACAAGCTTAATACTGAAAATGCTAATTTCGAAGATGTAGTATCTCAATTGCGTCAGAGCTTTGGTCCAGAGGTTGCTGTGGTCCAGTTTCCTGTTAATCAAGGTCCTGGATTTCATACTATTATAGATGTGTTGAAAATGAAAATGTTTAAGTTCAATACAGATGGTAAAGGTGATTACGAAGAAGTTGAGATTCCTGCAGAGTTGAAGTCTAAGGCTGAAGAATATCACCAGAAGTTTATTGAGAACATTGCTGAAGAAGATGAGGTTTTGATGGAAAAGTTCTTTGAGAATGGCACATTATCCCCAGAAGAGATTCAGACGGGACTAAAAATTGGAATAAGGGAGAGAAAAATATTTCCTGTTTTTTGCACTGCAGCTTCATCTAATGTAGGTGTAAAAACTTTGATGGATTTTATTTCTGAATATTGTGATTCACCTGTGGATAGGGGAAGTGTTTATGGAATAAAACCAGGCAATGGGGAGCAGGTTGAAGTGAAACCGGATATAAATGGCGAACCAGTAATATTTGTTTTTAAGACAATTTCGGAAAAGAATATTGGAGAACTTTCATTTTTCCGTGTGTATTCCGGGAAAATAAGTTCGGGAATGGACCTGATTAACGAGTCGAACAATAAATCGGAGCGAATGTCACAGATTTATTCACTGTTAGGAAAAGATAGAAAAGAAATGTCTGAAGCAATTACAGGTGATATCGCAGGTGTGGTAAAACTTAAGGATACACATACAAATAATACTTTGTGCTCCAAATCTTTTCCGGTAATATTGCCTTCTATTCAATATCCTGAGCCCAATGTAACGCTTGCAATTGCTCCGTTAAGAAAGGGTGATGAAGATAAACTTGGTCAGGCTCTTCATTCTTTACATGAGGAAGATCCTACTTTTATATCTAATTATGATCCGGAAATCAGTCAGACTTTAATTCATGGTCAGGGGGAAATTCACCTGACAACTATGATTAATAGGATGAAGAGCAAGTATAATCTGGAAGTAGAAATTTCCGAACCAAGAATCCCTTATAGGGAAACAATTAAATCGGTAGTTGAGAATGCTGAATATAAACACAAAAAGCAGACTGGTGGACGAGGGCAGTATGGTCATGTGGTATTAAAGCTTGAACCTAAACCTCGTGGAGAAGGATTTGAGTTTGTTGATGCAATTGTAGGAGGAGTTGTTCCGGGGAGGTTTATCCCTGCTGTTGAAAAAGGGGTGATTGAAACTATGAATTCTGGTGTCTTAATAGGGTGTAAAGTTGTTGATGTTAAAGTTACTCTGCATTTTGGTTCATTCCATACAGTAGACAGCGATGAACTCTCATTCAAGATAGCAGCGTCAATGGCTTTTAAAAAGGGATTCAAAGAGGCAAATCCAGTAATACTTGAGCCTATTTATAATGTTGATATATATTTCCCGGAAGAGTTTATGGGTGCTGTTTCAGGGGATGTTTCTGCAAGACGTGGTCGCATACTTGGTATGGAGTCTGAAGGTCGGCTTCAAGTTATTAAGTGTCAAATTCCTCTTTCAGAAATGAGTGGATATAGTTCCAGATTGCGTTCGTTGACCCAGGGCAGGGGTAGTTACACTCGTAAGTTTTCCCATTATGAGGAAGTCCCAAAAGAAATTGAACAGAAAATAATTGCAGACTACGAGAAGCGAAAAGCAGAAGAAAATAAGTAGTTTGCTTGCCCACATAAACCTAATTGAGGAAAAAAGCCACATTGTTTTATAAGCAATGGGGGGGTTTTCCTCAATATTATATTTTAAGGCCTTTAAATCTTTATATTTTTTCAGGTTTTTGTGGCATAAATTTTGTATGTTTAATTAAGGACCTTAATAATAAATAATTAAAAAGATTAATCTGGAGGGAAAAATGAACAAACGGTTTACAATTTTAAGTCTAACTATCCTGTTCCTGATTACGTACCAAATTTTTGCGCAATCTTCCTCATCTCTTCATATGACGAGAAAGGGAAAGACATATTTTTATTCAAGTACCAACGGTGGCTTTGAGCAAATTACAAATATTCCGATGAGTGCTTTGAGATGTCTGAGGTGTCACCCTGGTAAACTTGCAAACGGAACTCCTGTAGATACAAACACTTATCAACCGAGTTGTAACGATTGCCACAATTTTCAGGCGGGCTATGCAGTCCCTGATAGTATATGTAAACGTTGTCATAGTCGTCAAAAGGTTGAGATTAATTTTTACACAGATAAACACCGCACTGCTGGATTCTCATGTACAACCTGCCACATAAAGGAAGAGCTGCATATGGATGCTACAAATTATTTTACGATGTTTGATACTACAGCTGGGAAAAACTGCCAGACCTCAGGTTGTCATTCAAATTTGCCTATTACAACAGGGGATTCACTTGCCCATGCTATTCATATTAACAAGCTTGAATGTCCAACCTGTCATGCAAGGTCAGTGGTTACCTGTTATAACTGTCACTTTGAGACTGAACTCTGGTCCGGAATGAGGGGGTTCAAACGGCCTATCGGCCAACTCAAAGGCTTTATTATATTAGGCCGCCATACTAAGACGGGTAAAGTAGGGCTGGTTAACTATCAATCCATTGTTTATCAAGGTCAATCTTTTGTGGGATATGGTCCATATTACGCTCATACTATAATGCCGAAGGATTCCACTCGTGCCTGTAATGAGTGTCATAATGCTGCAACAATTCAGGAATATAATAACACAGGAAAAATTACTGTTGCAAGATGGGATTCAACTCAAATCCCAAAAATTGTTCATACGCAGGGTATGATTCCAATCCCACCTAATTATCAAAGTGTGTTTGATTTTGCTAACTATGTCGGAAGGATTGATACCACCTATACAAATCCGAATCAGTGGGTCTTTTTGAAATCAGGTACTAACTTGCAGCAGATGTTATCTATATATGTGCAGCCATTGACTACATCACAAATGCAGAAACTTGGTGCTACTATCGGCATTAATCCAATCGGGACTAATGTGCCTGATAAATATGTATTGTATCAGAATTACCCGAACCCATTTAACCCTTCTACTAATATAAAATTCTCGATCCCCGAAAACAAAGCTGTTACTCTGAAGGTGTATGATATGCATGGGAAAGAAGTAATTTCGTTGCTTGATAATGAATTTTTAAGGGCAGGGGAATATCTTATAACGTTAAATGCCGGTCATCTATCGAGTGGTGTTTATTTCTATAAACTGGCTACTGATAATTATTCTAAGACAATGAAAATGATGCTTATAAAATAGTTACGCAAAGGAACAGGATAATTTATTGTTAAGGATTCCAGACTGAGGGCTTCAATGATGAAGCCCTCAATGTTTTATTATAAGGAGCAAAAACACGATGAGTTTTACGTTGGATAGTGTTTTATTTACTTAAGATATATCTTCCATAATTTTGAAATCACTTCATCAAGAGCCGGAGCAAGAAGTTCAAAATCATCAGTTTTGGATGGCATATTATTAAATATAATGTAAGGGACTTTTACATCGTTGATAATTACAAACTCGGGATTGTTTTTAACTACCTCGTGAAAATCAACTTCTTTATATAACTTTTCTAATTTCCAATCCGGCAGTCCATGTTCGAGTATACTATCAGGCTTATCAGGATTGAATCTCTTTCTATTTTTACGCAAACTCTCTTCAAATGGGACATCAACGTAAAGTATTGCTGAGTTTTCAAGCAATTCTTTTGAAAGGTGTTTAAAGGCTTCCTTGTAGCCTCCATGCTCGGTTCCACGTGAAAACTCTATCAGATAGGTAATGTCCTTATTTTTTTCAGCGTTATCTCTTTTATACTTTTTATAGTCCAATGATATTCTTTCAATAAGCAGGTGCCAGAGGTACTCTTCTTTAAAAAGTCCATCTGGGGTTGAATGTAGTCGGGGCTTTTTAAATACTTTTTCAAGTATATCATCTTCTTCAAACCATGTCCAGAGCATTGGAAAGTCATCTATTTCAAGAATTTGTCCAATATGGTAACGGTTTCTTAGAGTGGTTGCATCCTGAAGCTTCAGAAAATTAATAATTTCTGATTTACCTGAAGCTGGTCTGCCTAAAAGAATAATTTTTTCAAATATTTCTTTTCCCATAGTTTTAATACATTGATTTGTGTTTTTGATTTTTTAATATACTTAAAAAAACTGAAGGTTTAAAGTCGTAAAGCTTTAGAATTTTTAAGACATAAAATCTGTTTTTAGAATAAGAAATGAAAAACAAAATGATATTAGAAGAACTTAGCGAATTTCAAAAACAAAAATTATTAGAATTTGGTGTCAATAGTTGGTTTGTTATAGAGTTACTAAATAGATATACAGAAAATCCGGAATTAGTTTCTGCAACCTGGCGTGAGTTTTTTCAGTCGCTTGGAATAAAGCCATCTATTACTACTATTTCACATAAAGGAAATGGTACTCCTGTTTCAAAGAAAAAAATTCATTTCCCAATCCCTGATACTGAAGATGACGCTGTACCGATTAAAGGAGTTGCAGAAAAGCTTGTTGAGAATATGGATAATAGTTTGACAATCCCGGTAGCTACTTCTTTACGGACCATCCCTGTAAAACTCCTTGAAGAAAATAGAAGACTGATAAATTACTATCTACAAAAACAAGGATTAATAAAAGTTTCCTATACTCATCTAGTAGGATGGGCAATAGTAAAAGCTATTCCTTCTGTGCCAAATATGAATAATGCTTTTAGTGTAATAGATAAACAGCCCATTTTAATAAAGAGAAAACATATAAATATAGGCCTTGCTGTTGATGTAGTGCGTAAAGATGGGAGTCGTTCATTGATTGTTCCTAATATCAAGAATGCCGAACGTATGACTTTTCAAGAGTTTTACGAAAAATATAATGATATTATTGAGCGGGCAAGAACTAACAAAATTGAACTTGAAGATTTTCAGCAAACAACAATTTCTTTGACTAATCCAGGTACTATTGGTACTGTATCTTCTTCTCCCAGATTAATGGTTGGACAGGGGGCAATTATTGCTACGGGTGCAATAGACTATCCTCCGGGATTCCAGGGAGTATCTCAAAACATAATTTCAAACCTAGGGTTAAGCAAGATTATGAATATCACAAGTACCTATGATCATAGAATTATTCAGGGGGCGGAATCTGGTTTGTTTCTGAAAAAAATTCATGAGTTGTTGATTGGTGAAGATAACTTCTATGATGAAATTTTTGATTCTCTTGAGATACCTCAAAGACCATTGATATGGCAGGTTGACAGATCTACTGATACTATATCCGAAACTGCTAATATTGTTGAGATAGAGAAGCAAGCTAAGACTTTACAGATGATTAATATGTATCGAGTTCGAGGCCATCTTATTGCAAATACAGACCCGCTCAGTTCTAAATCTCATTATCACCCTGAACTCGATCCTGTAAGTTATGGCTTTACCGTATGGGATTATGATAGAGAATTTATTACTGATGGGTTAGGAGGATTGCGGACGGCAAAACTACGTGATATTCTTGAAATGTTACATCAGACTTATTGTGAAAAAATAGGAGTTGAATATCGTCATATTCAGGATCCGGAAGAGAAATTATGGTTACAGAACAATATGGAGGTAGTCCGAAATCAGCCAGTATTTAATTCATCAGTTAAGAAAAGAATACTGGAGAAACTTATTGAGGCAGAAAGTTTTGAACACTTTATAGATAAAAAATACATTGGCCATAAGAGATTCTCTCTTGAAGGTTCTGAAACATTAATACCGACTCTGGACTTCCTCTTGAGCGAGGCGGCCAATGATAGCGTAAAGGAAGTTGTTATAGGTATGGCTCATCGGGGAAGACTTAATGTTCTTGCTAATATAATCCGAAAACCACTTTACGCAATCTTCTCGGAATTTGAGGATATTGTTGATTTGCAATCTGTGCAGGGTTCCGGGGATGTGAAGTATCATCTTGGAGCTTCAGGGATATATAAAACAAATAATGATTTTGAAATAAAGGTTACATTAGCTTCAAACCCTTCACATCTTGAGTTTGTTAATCCTGTAGTCGAAGGGATTGTTCGTGCCAAACAAACCAGAGCTGATGACAGAGAAAAGTCATCGATAATTCCCGTACTGTTACATGGCGATGCAGCGTTTGCAGGTGAAGGGATTGTAGCAGAAACGCTTAATTTATCGCAACTGCAAGGATACAGTACAGGCGGAACAATTCATATCATAATTAATAATCAAATAGGATTTACAACATCTCCTGCCGAAGCTCGTTCTACTGTTTATGCTTCTGATGTTGCAAAAATGGTTCAGGCTCCAATATTTCATGTTAACGGTGATGACCCTGAGGCTGCACTCTGGGTAACTAAATTAGCTTATGAATATAGAATGAAATTCAAAAAAGATGTTGTAATTGATATTATCACTTATAGACGGCTTGGACACAATGAAACGGATGAACCTGCCTTTACTCAACCTTTGCTTTATAAAGTAATCCGTTCACATCCTTCTGTTAAACAGATTTATGAAGAAAAATTAATAAAGGAACGTGTTCTAACAAAAGAGGATATATCAAAAATTGAATCTGTTATTCAAGATAAGATGAATTCTGAACATAAACTGTTGCATTCAAAAGAAGTGCATTTTGAATCAAATGTTCCGTTGGCTGTTGACGAAACAGAAATTGTGAAAAGAAAGACTAACGAGCCCCGAAGTTTAGATTATGAGACCCTTATGAAAATTCTCAGAGGATTAACTGAACTCCCTCTCGATTTTCATCTACACCCAAAACTCAAAAAGTTTATTGATTTAAGAAAATTAATCTTAAATGGAGAGGGAAGTATTGACTGGGCACTTGCAGAATCTCTTGCCTTTGGTAGTTTTTTACTGGATGGAATCCCTGTTCGATTGAGTGGTCAGGATAGCAGTCGTGGAACTTTTTCCCAAAGGCACTTAATTTTTGTTGATGTTGAAAACGGGAATGAATATATCCCACTTAATCACATTGCTTCGGGGCAGGCATTGATTGAGCCGCTTGATAGTTTGCTTTCAGAGGCAGCTGTGCTTGGATTTGAGTTTGGTTACAGTGTCGCTGATCCAATTTCACTTGTTATCTGGGAAGCACAGTTTGGGGATTTTGCTAATGCTGCTCAGGTAATAATAGATAATTTTATTTCGAGCTCTTATGTTAAATGGGGGCTTAGAAACAATCTTGTAATGTTGCTTCCTCACGGACAGGAAGGGCAGGGACCTGAACATTCAAGTGCAAGGCTTGAAAGATTTCTTTTACTCTGTTCAGATGGTAATATGGAAGTTTGTAATCCAACACTCCCATCTCAATATTATCATCTTTTAAGGCGCCATATATATCAATCCAATCTCCGACCTCTGGTTATAATGACACCAAAGAGCCTATTAAGGCATCCGCTTGTTAAGTCAGATTTGAATGAATTTCTGAATGGGAAATTCATTACTGTTATTGATGATAATGCTATTGATAGAAAATCTGTCAAAAAAGTTATTTTAACAAGTGGCAAAGTTTATTATGACTTGCTTGCCTATAGGACTGCTAATAAGATTGATAATACGGCTATCGTCAGACTTGAACAATATTATCCATTTCCAAAGAATGAAATAGAAGAGATTCTGTCAACTTATCCTGAGGCTAAAAAGTTTGTATGGGTTCAGGAAGAGCCGGAAAATATGGGGGCTATGAACTTTATGAGAAATAGACTCTTAAAAGAGGGATTTCTTCGCAAGTTTAAATTCTCATTTGTATCTCGGAAAAGTAGTCCGAGTCCTGCTCCTGGTTCCTATAAAAGCTTTCAGGAAACTCAAAACAAACTTTTACAGGAGGCTTTTAATGTATGATTATGGTTTGAATTGAGTTGTTAAAAAAGATATAATTTCATCAGCTGCGGACAATTGAAGATCGTTTTCAACCTCGAGAATAGGAGTTTTTTGTTTTTTTCTGTATTTTACATCGTAATAGTTAATAAGCATCTTTTCTATGAAACTATCAATTTTGTTTTCCTCAAGATTGCTAAGGAGCTCATTGTAGAGTTTACCTCCAACTTCTTGTTTGAAAAATCTCTCTTTTTCCAAAAATATCTTTAACATTTCCAACCTTCCCTCGTCGTTAATGAAATAATCTTCTTTAAGGAAAGATACTCTAACTTCTATATTTGCATATATGTTAATACTTAATGCATTAAGTAATTTATAGTATAAATTTTCTGGGAGTAGAAAATTGCCTACTTTCTTACTCTCTGATTCTATAAGATAAAAAGGATATTTCTGATACCGGGAGTAGTTAATAAGAATCTCTGAAAAGATGTTGTTTTCAAATGCAGTTTGGCTATAAACGGGTTGTTGGTAGCGAATCTTATAAGGCACATACCCGAAAAGTGAGGAAAAATGACGGGCAGAATGTTCAAGATCTATGGTAGCAAGTTTTTTATTAATTGAACGTAATATCCTGGTTTTTCCTACTCCAGTTAAACCACTTATCTCTATTAAGTTGTAGGGAAATGGATTTATACTATTAAACTTATTAACCAGCTGTCGGAAAGACTTTATACCTCCGTGAATAATTTTTACTTTATAGCCGCAATCTATTACCATTTTTGCAAGGTATTTGCTTCTACCTCCACCACGCCAACAATAGATATACACCACTTGTTTGTCTACATTGTGATTCTTTAGAAATCTGTCCAGATCGTTAATTTTAAAGTCAGCATATTCTTTTGCCAATAATAAAGCTGCACGTTGGTCATATCTGGCATAAACTAAACCTACATTATGGCGCTCTATGTTGGATAGTACCGGGAAATTTAGGGCATAAGGGATGTGTGTTTCCTCATATTCCTTTTCAGACCTTGCATCGAGAAGAATAAAATCTAATTCCTGTTTCTTGATTTTCTCAATTATTTCTTCGATGCTGATATATTCAAGTACATATTCCGGAATAAGTGAGGTTAAATCTTTTACATTCTCGAGATTGTACTGTCGTACGTAAGCAAATAGTTCTCTATCATTAGCAAAATTAAGTTTTTCATTCATAATGAAGAACTACTGTTCCTTCCGAAGAGTTTTTATCAGGAGCTTTAACCCAACCAACAATTGAAGAGTTCAGGTCACCCTTCTCCTTAAGTTCTTGAAGCGCGGCATTGGCAAATTTCTCTGGTATAGAAATAAGGAGGCCTCCAGATGTTTGGGGGTCATAAAAAATATGTTCAAGGTTTACATCAATCTTTCCAACAGTTTGAATATTTTGTGCTGTATATATTCGATTAGATTTATCTGCCCGTGTTAGAAGTTTTTTTTCTATAGCATCAAATGCACCTTCAAACACTGGTAGATTTTTCATCCTGAAATGCAGAACTTTTTTTGAAGCGACTGCCATTTGCATACTGTGGCCTGCAAGTCCAAAGCCGGTTACATCAGTACAGGCATTTGCACTGTATTTAATCATTATTTCACTTGCAGATTTGTTTAGTCGCAACATAGAATTAATCAAGGATTGATACTGATTTTCCGGTAGAGTACTATATTTTACTGCATTGTTTAGCAAACCGGTGCCAAGAGGTTTTGTAAGGATAAGGATATCATCCTCTTGCGCATTGTCATTTGTTTTCAAATTCTTAAGTTGGACCAATCCAGTTACCGCAAGTCCATATAGTATGTTTTTTATATCTACGCTGTGACCACCAATGATTGAACATTCTGCCTCTTTAGCCTTGTCCGCACCTCCACGCAATATTTCTTTAAGAATTTCCAGATCCTCAGTCTGTGGAAAGGCAACTATGTTTAGAGCAAATTTTGGAATGCCACCCATTGCATAAACATCACTTAATGAATTTGTTACTGCAATCTGTCCATAAGTATAAGGGTCATCTACAACAGGGGTAAAAAAGTCTGTGGTAGCTATTAGTGCAAGTTCTTCGTTTATCCTGTATACGCCTGCATCATCTTTTCCTTCAAAACCTACAATAACGTTTTTATCGTTGAAAAATTCCACTCCATTTAAAATATCAGAAAGTAAAAATGGAAATAGCTTTGCCGCACATCCAGCCGAAGTTACCATTTGAGTCAAACGGACGTCTTTCATATCTATTCTTTTGGTTCTTTTGGTAATATTATTGTAAAAGTTGTACCTGTTCCTTTTTGGCTACTGACTTTTATTTTGCCATGATTTTTTTCAACCAATTCTTTTGTGATTAGTAAACCTAATCCGCTGCCCTGTTCATCATTTGTTCCAGGGGTGGTGAAAGTCTTATCTATTCTAAAAAGTTTATCAATATCATCTTTATCCATACCTACTCCAGTATCAGTTATTGAAATTGCTATTGTGTTGTCTTCAGCTTCGGAAGTGATGTATATAAGCCCTCCCGGTTTAGTATATTTGATAGCATTTGATATAAGATTAGAAAAAACTGACTGTATCATTTGAGCATCAGCAAAAACAGTTAACTCTTCTGGTAGTAGCATCGTCAAATTGATCCTTTTTAGTGAAATATTAGTTTGAAAGAGCTCGAGTATACTTTTTATTAGTTGGGAAATATTAACTTTAGCAGGGGAATACTCAATTTTTCCAGTTTGAATCTGTGACCATTGAAGTAACTTGTCAACAAGTTCATACATCTTTTTTGAGAGTGAATTGATATATTTTGAATATTCTTTTATCTCTTCTCTTGAGAGCTTATCTATTTCGTTTAAAATAATTTCGGAAAATCCGAGAAGACCATGGAATGGGCTTCTCAAATCATGAGCGATTATAGAAAAGAATTTATCTTTAGCTAAACTCATTTCCTTTAACTGCTGATTGATTTCAAGAATTTTTTGTTCATAATTTTTTCTTTCTGTTATGTCTCTTGCTGTTGCTATAATAACATCTTTGTCAAAGTATTTTCCTTTATGCAGAATTACTTCCTTTGGGAAGATTTCCCCATTTTTCCGCTGCCCCCAGAATTCGAAAGAAACTTTTTCTCCCTTGAAGGCTCTTTTTATATCCTCCGCAAGTTTTTTTAGGTCATTTTTCCCCGGTGCAGAAAGAAATTCGGGTGTCCTGCCAATGAATTCTTCACGGTTGTAGCCATACATTTTTAGAGCTCCTTTATTCACGTCCAGAAAATACCCATTTTCATCCTGTATATAAATTGCATCAGTAACGGTATTAAAGAGGTCAATATAACTTTTAACAGTTGAGGAATAAAAATTTTCATTGCCAAGGTGTGTAAACACAAGCAATACTTTTACATCCTGGTCTTTTTTGAACGGAATACAGAGGAGTTGGTCCGGGTATCTATTGCCTTCTTCGTTCCAAATAAACCCTTCTACAATTTGTAGGGTTTGCTGTCTTGAGGAGACTTCAAGAGCATAGTGGATTTGTTCAACAGCCATTTCGAGTGAAAAAAGTAATTTTTTTTCTCTAAAGAAGTCTTTGAGTAAATTACTTACTCCTATCCCAATTAACTGTTCAGGTTCAGCAGCTAACATTTTCCTGAAACTTGAGTTTACATATTCAATTACGAACTTATCTTTTTGAGGAGTTACTATTACTATTGGACAGAGCATTTCCTCAAAAGATAGATATTCTGAATATTTATTTTTCTGTTCCAATTTTATTCTGATTTTAATTTCTTGAAAATAATATATTGATTTTGGTTGAATTTATAAATTCAATTTAAACTTCCTTCTACTATTTCTATTTGCTGTCAAAAATATGAAGTTCGGTATATGATAATTTATAAATTTTATTATGGGTAAGAATACTAAAACAATAGTAAGTTTTAATTTCAATGTTTTTTAGTTATAACTACCAATATCCTTTCGTAGAGAATTTGTTTTAACTTCCCGGAATGAACTTTTTTCACGCAAATTCGTTAATAATGAAAGCAAAATAATAGTTGAAATGGAACTTCGAAAAGACCTTGATTTAAACAATCCCGAGTTAAAGGAAACCAGGCAGGGGTTTGCTGATGCTCTTCTCGAACTTGGAGAAAGCAATGCTAATGTAGTTGTGCTGGGGGGGGACGTGTCACCTTCAGTTAAAACTAACCTTTTTAGAGATAGATTCCCGGATAGATTTATCTCAGTAGGAATAGCTGAGCAGGATATGATGGGAACTGCTGCGGGTCTGGCTGTTGCAGGTAAAATCCCTTTTGCCTCCACTTATGGCGAATTTGCTACAGGTAGACCTTTTGATCAGATTCGTCAGGCTATTGCTTACAGTGAAATGAATGTTAAAATTTGTGCTTCACATTGTGGGATTTCTGTAGGTCCGGATGGTGCAACTCATCAATCTCTTGAAGATGTTGCTTTAATGAGGGTCTTACCACATATGACAGTTTTAACTCCCTGTGATTATAATCAAACCTATCGAGCTATAATGGAAATAGCTAATTTTAATGGGCCTGTTTATGTAAGATTTTACAGAGATAAAACCCCTAACTTTACTGATATAAATACTCCCTTTGAGCTTGGTAAAGCTGAGGTTCTTATGGATGGAGACGATGTAACACTTGTTGCTAATGGTCTCCTTGTTTGGGAAGCTATTCTTGCTGCAGAAATGCTAAGTAAAGAAGGCATTAGCGCCAGAGTTGTAAATATTCATACCGTTAAGCCACTTGATGAAGATACACTGGTTAAATGTGCTGCTGAAACGGGGCTTATTATTACCTGCGAAGATCATCAAAAGCATGGTGGTTTATATAGCGCTGTGGCTGAGGTACTTTCCAGGAAATTTCCTGTGAAAATGGATTTTGTGGCTGTTGAAGATACGTTTGGTGAAAGTGGAACAATGAAGGAATTGATGAATAAATATAAAATAGATAAATTTATAATAGTTGAAAAAGTTAAAAAAAAACTAACCCATAAATTATGAGTGATATTACAATAAGTAGAGTTTTGTCTTCTAAGATGAAAATAGTGATTCCTGTTGTTATTGTTCTGACCCTTGCCGGAGGGATGATACTTGGTGGGATACTATTCTCAAAGTATTATTTTCGTAGTATTACAGTTGTCTCAGATGATAAACAATCTCAAAACAAAGAAGTATCCCAGGAGAGACAAACTGCTATTACACGTGCTATTGAGAAAGTTGCGCCTGCTATAGTTGGTATTAACGTTGTTGAAGAAAGAGAAGTGAGGGATCCATTTTTTAATGATCCTTTCTTCAGACAGTTTTTTGGAGATTTAGGACCTCAAAAACAGATTGTTCGAGGACTTGGTTCAGGATTTATTATTTCTGAAGATGGTTATATACTTACTAATGACCATGTTGCTGGCAAAGCAACAAAAATAACTGTGACGCTTACTTCAGGTGAAACTTTTGATGCACAACTGATTGGTTCCGATCCTGTTTCTGATGTGGCATTGCTCAAGATTGATAAAAAAAATTGTCCAACTGTTACTCTTGGTAACTCAGATGATCTGATTATTGGAGAATGGGTAATAGCACTTGGAAATCCTTTTGGACTATTTGAAATTAATGATAAACCAACTGTGACAGTAGGGGTGGTAAGTGCTTTAAATATGAAAGTAGCAGCAGAGGGTAATCGTGTATATAAAGATATGGTCCAAACAGATGCATCAATTAACTCTGGTAATTCTGGCGGTCCTCTGGTTGATGTCGAGGGTAAAGTAATTGGTATTAATACTATTATTTTTACAGGCAGTGCTTATAGTACTGGCAGTATAGGTGTAGGTTTTGCTATCTCAATTAATAGAGTTAAGAAAATAATGGAACAGCTCAAAGTTAGTGGTAAGATTGATAGGAATTTTAATGTTGGTTTCAGAATACAGGGTATTGATGACCAGATAGCAAAATATTACGGGTTAACAGACAAGAATGGGGTTATTGTTACTCAGGTTGTAAGGAATGGCCTTGCAGATAACGCTGGGCTTAAGCCTGAAGACATTATAATAGAAGCTAATAATGAAAAGGTGCGTAATGAACAGGATTTGATAATGATTGTTAATGACCTTAAAGTGGGAGACACTCTTAGCCTTACTGTTATCCGTAATGGCAAGAGGGAAAAAGTTGAGATGAAACTTACATCAAAGTAAGCTTTTTTGTATCTTTCTTCAGTTTCTATGAACGTGGTTCTTCTGGGAGAGTAAAAGCTTCTGAATCAGCTGGTTGAATACTCTCTGGTTGTGTTTCTCTCATTTTTACTCCGCCATTAAGTTTACCGCCTTGTTCAATAACAAGAGAATCAGTTTCAATATCGCCCTGTACAATACCGGTAGATTTAATCTCTATGCTGTGAGCACGGATATTGCCTTTAATAGTTCCATACACAACGACCTCAATACTGCTAACATCTCCATTCACTGAGCCTTTTTTACCTATAATTAATCCACGTTCCCCATTGAGATTTCCATTAACTAATCCTTCAATCTTAGTATTGGTAGGAGAGAACAAGTTTCCATCAAACCTACAACCCTCAGAAATTAATGTCTTGATTTGTGAATCTTCTGATTTACTAATAAAAGTAGTAGCATCAGAGGTTTTTTGTTGTTTACTTCCGAACATATGTTTTTTTATTTTAGTTGTTTAAAGATACAAACCAATTTGTGTTTATAGGTTCATCATTTTTTCTTATTTCATAATGTAAGTGTGGCCCGGTTGATCTGCCTGTATTTCCAACATAGCCTATAATATCTCCAGCCTTGATATGTTGACCGGGTTCTACATTAAAAGCAGATAAATGCCCGAAAATACTTGTATAGCCTGATTTGTGATGTATTTTTACACATTTCCCGTAACCTTTGTCCCAGTCAGCAGACTCTACTGTCCCATCAGCTGTTGCATATATTGGTTCACCAATTTCGCCTTTAATATCAATACCTTTATGAAATTCTGAACCCCTCCGTGAAAATGGATTTGCACGGTATCCGAATTCAGATTTTAATTCTCCTGATTTAGGATATCCCAGTGGTAAAGTCTGAATTTTTTGATAAAGGTATTTTGTATAGTTGCGATAGAAATTATATATACTTGCATCAGGCGGTTTGTTTGTATCCGACTCTCCCCCAGCAGAAATTTGATTGGTGAGCCTTGCTCTTACATAAGAGTCAATTTCTTTAATGTTATATTCAATTTCCCTGATAGCTTCTTTTATTCTGAGACTATCCACTAATCTTGCATCCGATTCCATTTTAGTAATTACCGTGTTAAGATGGACTATCTGGTTTCGGTTTGAAAAAATCTGTAGAATAAGAGTTGTAATAATACCAAACAGCACCAATACAAAAATAACACTTCCTATTATGTATCTTCTAACTTGTAAAATGTGTTTTGAACGAATTTGAAATGTTTTAGTCTGACTGCTATCAGGACTTATCAAAAGAATGGTATGAAAACTTCTATCAATTAATCTGCTCATAGAAATTTTATAGGGTAAATAAAAACTAAATATACTTTAAATCAGAATTAAAAAAAACAAAAAAAATCTTTTTAAAAATAGAAGAAATACAGAACTATAAAGATAAATTGAGGGCTTTAAAATAAAAGTTTAAGTTAAGTCGAAATTTTAATCTTTTGAAACTGATTTTGCAAAAAACAAAAGAGCTTTTTTCCCATCAGTCAAACAATCTACTTTGTGATATTGTACTATACTCACGGTATACAGGAGTAGTTTTCCTTATTTTACTATTTGTTTTAATTCTTTCGAGAGGTATGATTCTGGCAGCATTTTTGAAACGACCAATCACTTTGCACATATAGTTGGAAAGTTTTATTTTACCAACGCATAGTATAGTAGCAGAGGTAACTAAATATGTGGAAATTTTGTTATATATAAAAAAGAAGTAATCGCTTAAATTTATTACGGCTATGTACATTATAAGATTTCTTTTAGTAAATTTGATTTTTTTGTTTTTAAGCTTCAGAATATTGGCTAAGGATTCAACTGCAGTAAAAGTCTTTGGAGTTATTACCAATGAAAAATCACAAAGAGTTGCAGCTGCTTTGCTTAAATTTTATAATGTAAAGCTTGATGAAAGTAAAAGTGTGTATTCTGATCAGGGTGGACGCTATGATATTTCTCTGAAAGCAGGAGAATATCAGCTGCAGGTAAGCGCAGCTGGTTACGACTTGCTGGAAACTATCATTAATATTACGGGTCAGACAAAAGAATATGATATAGTCTTAACATCTAAAACATATACACTTGATGAAATTAATGTTGAGGGGGTATTTAAACAAAGTCAATCTGATTTGAGGACAAGTCTTTTTAATGTTTCTCCACTGAGTGTTAAAATTCTGCCTGGAGGATTAGAAGATGTTCTTAGATCGCTTAAAGCACTACCGGGTATTACCTCCCCTAATGATTTTTCTTCTCAACTTGTCGTAAGGGGTTCTGGGCCTGATCAAAATCTGATAATAATGGATGAGGTAGAGGTTTTTAGTCCATATAGACTCTATGGACTTGTTAGTATGTTTAATCCTGAGACTTTGAGTGATATTAATTTAATGACAGGCGGTTTTCCTGCAAAATATGGAGATAGATTATCCGCTGTGCTGGATGTGGTAAATAGAGAGGGAATAAGGGATAGAAGTTTTGCAGTTATGACAAACGTAAACATTGCTAATGCAAATTTAATTTTTGAGGGAAAGAATCCTTTTAAAATACCTGGTTCCTGGCTGGTGTCTTCTCGCAGAACATATTACGACTTGATAGTCGGCCCGTTTGCAAGAAAATCAGGATTAATTACAGATGATTCTTCGTTTCCATCATTTCAAGATTTACAGGTGAAGTGGGTTTTCGGTCCATTTGATAAAAGCAAATTTTTAGTTAATGCAATAGTCTCACGTGATGGAGTTGATATTGTTCCCGGCAGCGGGAGATCAAATCCTGATAGTGTTAATGCAACTGATGTAACACATAACAATTTGTTTGCAATTGGCTGGCATTACATTCCTTCACAGAACTTCCTTTCAAAGACAACTTTTTCAATGTACTTTAATGATGGTGATAATAGCTTTGATGGCGATATACTGGATCCCCTCATAGATAAAGAAAATCTAACCCCCTCTCAAAGGGATAGTCTTAAAGCCATCGGGGCTTTACTTGGATTTAATTTTAAGTCAAGATATAAATTTTATAAGTATTCCCTTACCAATCGCGCGGTATTGGTAAAAGGCAATAATAAATTTGAATTTGGAGGGGGAATTGATTTTATTCGAACAGACCTTTCATATACACTTGATCTTGATGATAATTTCAAGGCTTACATAAGGTCGCTTCCGAATGCCAGAGCATTACTTGAGGATTTCAATTTAGAGGGTAAGTTTAATTTGAGGTCTCACGTTTATGGGCAGGGTAGATTTATGGTTGGCAAAAACTTTTACTACCAACCATCTATTAGATTCGATTATTATTCTTTCTTGAAGGCTATTTATGTAGCACCCCGCTTTAGTTTCGGCTATGCATTTAATCCTTTAACTACTGTGAGATCATCGGTGGGATTATATTTTCAGTCACCCGGCTATGAAAAACTTATAGATAATCAGACGTTTTATGACTTAACCGGTACCACAGGGGAAAATTTAAAAGCAGAACGTGCAATTCATTTTGTACTTGGCTTTGATAGATGGCTGAGTAATCAGTGGCAATTGAGAATTGAAGCATATTATAAGAGATTTGATAATATACTTCTCCAGCAGAAAGTTACCACATACAGGTACAAATATTATCTGATTGATCCTAATAACACAGACCCCAATTACATAAAAAATCCTTCTAATTGGATACGATCATCAACAAAACTTCCTGTTGATTCTGTTACAACTAACCCCATTAATGGTGCTACAGGTGCTGCCTATGGAATTGAATTTAGCATTGAAAAGAAATATATTAATCCTGATACAAAAGTAACAGGGTGGTTTAATTTATCTCTATCCAGGGCATTGCGTAAACGAGACGACATAGAACGACCATTTAGATTTGATCAACCTATTGTTGCTAACTTTGTTTTAAACTATAGACTTAAAAGCTGGCTGGAACTTGGAATTAAATGGACTTTTGCAAGTAACTTCCCGTTTACACCACCGATTGGGATTACTCCTCGCATATATAATGATAGCCTTGTTGTTAATCCTCTTACAAATCAGGTGCTTTTTAATCTTGATTATGGTAATGAACAAAATTTAGCATCTGAAAGAAGACCAGACTATCACAGACTTGATTTGAGGTTTACAGCGTATACATCGTTTTTGGGAGCAGATTGGTCTTTTTATTTAGATATCATAAATGTTTATAACAGAAAAAACGTTCTGAGTTATAGATATACTCTAACATCGGATTTAAAAATTAAACGAGAAGTTATTGGAATGATACCTATTCTGCCGACAATTGGATTTTCGGCAAAATTTTAAAAGTGGCTATAGTGCCTTCGTCTAAATGGACGAATATTATTAAAATAGTGCTAAAAATTTTCAGTTTTTAAATAAACCACGCTGGCATAGAATTTGTCTAACTTATATAAAAGTTTCTTATGAAATTCAATAATAAAATTGCAATTAGCGATACTGGTTTTATTTTTGACCCTACCACAGGAGAATCTTTTTCTGTGAATCCAATAGGATTAGAAATAATCAAATTAATTAAGCAAGGAAAATCCGTTGAAGAGATTCGGGCATTGCTTCTGGAGAAGTATGAAGTTACAGAAGCAGTACTTTCGAAGATTCTTGATGAATTTATTACGACGTTAATTCAACTAAGTATTGTTGTTGATGAGTAAAGAACAAATTACTATTGCCACTACAGGTTTAAACAATATAGACAACCCCGGGCCCGGTATTCCTGTTATTAGAGGTTTGCGTGACTCAAAGTCATTTAAAGTAAGGATTGTGGGACTTGCGTATGAAAATCTTGAACCCGGCATCTATATGCATAAATTAGTAGATAAGAGTTATCAAATCCCTTATCCTTCCGCAGGTTCTGAAGCTATATTGAAACGTCTAAATTATATCAATAGTATTGAAAAGATTGATGTTTTAATACCGAATTTTGATGCTGAGTTGTATACTTTTATTCGTTCCTCAAAAAGATTGGACCGAATGGGGATAAAGACTTTCTTACCAACACTCAATCAACTTGAGGAACGAAGTAAACCTTTTTTATATGAGTTTGGCAAGAAATATGATATACTTGTTCCTTATAGTAGGTCTATATTTAATGAGAGGGATATTTATACCCTAACAAAAGACTTTCAATATCCGGTACTTGTAAAGGGTAAATTTTACGATGCGTATGTTGCATATACTCCCGAACAGGCTCTGATTTACTTTCGTAGAATTTCATCAAAGTGGGGCCTGCCTATAATCATTCAGCAATTTGTTCAGGGTACTGAGGTGAACGTTGTGGCACTTGGGGATGGCAAAGGTAATACAATAGGTGCGGTGCCAATGCGTAAACTTTATATTACCGAGAGGGGTAAAGCATGGTCTGGTATTACAATTGATGATGAAAAACTCTTGAAATTAACTCGCGAAATAATTGCCAGAACTGAGTGGAGAGGGGGTATGGAACTGGAAATTATCAAATCTAAGAATAAATACTATCTCCTTGAAATCAATCCAAGATTACCAGCGTGGGTGTACTTAGCAGTAGGTGCAGGACAAAACTTACCTGAAGCTCTGGTGAAACTCGCACTCGGTATAGAGGTCAAACCTATGGAGAAATACGAAATCGGTAAACTTTTTATCAGGTACTCATATGAAATGATTACCAACCTTGAAGAATTTGAAAAGTTAACTCAATTTGGAGAACTATAAAAAATAATTTTATATGGGAAAAGAAGTATTTGAACGGCCTATCATTAAGAAAATCTCAGTAGGGATTTCAAACAAATTTGGATTAAAATCTGAATTTGAACCTATTACACATATTGAAGATATCCCTGTAAAAGACATTGTCAAAGAATATGGGTCTCCTGTTTTTGTAATATCGGAACTCACAATAAGAAAGACTTTCAAGGAAGCAAAACGTGCTTTTGAAACTCGTTATCCTAAGGTGCAATTTGCCTGGTCTTATAAAACAAACTACCTCAACAGCATTTGTAAAATTTTTCATCAAGAAGGTGCCTGGGCTGAAGTGGTTAGTATGTTTGAATTTGAAAAGGCTTTACAACTTGGTATTGATGGGTCACACGTAATTTATAATGGACCTGAAAAAACCGATGAAAACCTAAAATTTGCTGTTGAAAAAGGGGCGTTAATACATATAGACCATTTTGATGAACTCTATTCCCTTATTGATATTGCAACTTCATTGAAAAAGAAACCTAAAGTTGCGATTCGGGTTAATATGGATACGGGGGTTTATCCTATGTGGGATAGGTTTGGCTTTAATTATGAAAACGGTGAAGCATGGGAAGCAATAAATAGAATAATGTTAAGTAATAAATTACATCTTGTTGGTTTACATACCCACATAGGTACTTTTATGCTGTCAACAAACGCTTATGCCGTTGCAACAGCAAAACTTGTTGATTTGGCAATCAATATAGAAAAAAAGTACCATCATTATATTGATTATATAGATCTCGGGGGAGGGTTTGCATCTAAGAATACTCTAAAGGGGTCGTATCTTTTGGGGATAGATACAGTTCCAACTTTTGATGATTACGCTGAAGCTATTACAACGACCATTATTAACTCACAGATAAATCCGGAACATTTGCCTTTACTTATTCTTGAAACGGGGCGTGCATTGGTTGACGATGCTGGTTATATAATAGGCACTGTTCTTGCAAACAAGAGGCTCTCAGATGGTAGAAAGGCTATAATTGTTGATGTGGGGGTGAACTTGTTATTTACTTCTTTCTGGTATGACCACAAAATTGTGCCAGCACAAGAGTTTTCTCCCCATACGGAATTGACTTCTGTTTACGGGCCCCTTTGTATGAATATTGATCAATTAAGAGAAAACGTTGCTTTGCCTCCGGTTAAAAGGGGTGATATTTTTGTAATAACGAGAGTGGGAGCATATAATCTTACTCAATGGATGCAATTTATTACTACGCGCCCTAATGTCGTCCTGATTGATATGAAAGGTCAGATTCATCTCATTAGAAAAAAAGAAACAACTGAAAGTATTACCCAATTTGAAGTAATACCTGACTATTTGAATGAGAAAAAAATAAGTCTGTGAAAAATAAAATCAGTTTTTTTACTGATTCAATATTAAACAGCTATTCGATTATTTTCTTCTCTGAAAAGAAGTTTTTTGCTATATTGCTTTTGTTAAGTTCCTTTTTTGACCTCTTTTCTGGTTTATGTGGATTTGTTGCTCTTCTTACATCCCTGATGATTTCCTACACATTGGGGTTTGACAAATCCAAAATCCAGAAAGGTTTATACACGTTTAATAGTCTTCTCGTTGGGCTGGGAATAGGATTAGAATTTGAATTTCATGCTATAATTATTGTTGTAGTTGTATTTGCTTCAATACTCTGTTTCTTTTTAACCATTGCCCTGGAAAACCTGTTGACGAAATATTATCTGCCATTTTTAAGCTTATCATTTTTACTTACTTTCTGGATAGTTACTATTGCTGCACGTGAATTTAATTTCATTGGAGTAAGTGCACGTGGTATATTTTTTATGAACGATGTTTATAAGATAGGTGGTGAAAGGTTGCTTAATATATACGAATGGTACAGGAAGTTTGATTTGATAGGTTCCGTTAAGATTTATCTGCTTTCACTTGGGGCAATTTTTTTTCAGTATAATGTGATTTCAGGAATTATAATTGCTGTAGGTTTGCTATATTTCTCCCGTATTGCATTTACTCTTTCTGTGCTGGGTTATTACTGCGCCTATGCGTTTTATCTTCTAATTGGTGTGGATATAAACGAAGTTAGTTATGCTTACATTGGATTTAATTTTATATTAACATCAATTGCTGTTGGTGGTTATTTTGTGGTCCCTTCGAAAAGTTCGTATCTATGGACAATTTTTCTGATGCCGGTTGCTGTTTTGCTTACAGTAGGTTTTAGTAGTGTCTTTGCTAAGTTAAAATTGCATATATATTCTTTACCTTTTAATATTATAGTTCTGCTTTTTCTAAATATGTTAAAAAGCAGGTTAATAAAAAAAGATAACCTAACTGAGATCTTACTGCATCAGGACACACCGGAAAATAGTCTTTATACTTATGTAAATAATAATCATAGATTCAAGGAATATAAACCTTTCCTGCTGAGACTCCCATTTTTTGGAGAGTGGACTGTTTGGCAAGGACATAATGGAGACTTTACTCATAAAGATAGGTGGTGTTATGCATGGGATTTTGTCATTACGGACGATGAAAACAAAACTTATCGAAATTTAGGTGCTACACTTGAGGATTACTATTGCTATGGTAAAGTTGTTCTTGCTCCTGCTGATGGTGTGGTGGAAGAGATTGTAGATGGGATTCCTGATAATCTTGTAGGAGATGTAAACCTTGAACATAACTGGGGGAATACTATAATCATAAAACACGGAGACTATTTTTATTCGAAAATGTCACACCTGAAGGCTGGTTCTTTTCGTGTTAATAAAGGAGACTGGGTAAAATCGGGGCAACCGCTTGCAGAGTGTGGTAGTTCCGGGCGTTCACCACAGCCGCATTTACATTTTCAGTTGCAAGCAACTAACCGAATCGATGGGGAAACAATTGATTATCCATTCTCACAATATATTGTTCATACAAATAGTGGTTTTGTTTTTCAGTTGTTTTCACGTCCGCTTGTTACCGAGAAAGTTTGTAATATAGAGGTTAATAACCTGATGAGAACTGCGTTTCACCTTGTTCCAGGCAGAAAACTGACCTTCAAGTATGTAAATGGGACAAAAGAAATACTTGTTAATTGGCTTGTGGGTACAGATATGTTTAATTACTCTTATCTTTATGAAGAAGGTAGTAATAGTTACGCTTATTTTTACAACGATGGGAAAGTATTTTATTTTTATAATTTTGTCGGGAAGAGAAAATCTGTCTTATATGAATTTTTTCTTGCTTTCTATCACGTGCCACTTGGGTTCTATAAGAATCTTGTAATTAGTGATGTTTTTGCTCTAAATTTGATATTTTCAAAGTTAAAATTGCTTATTCAGGATTTTGTATCTCCGTTCATATTATTTATGAGAGCAGATTATAGTCTTAAATACAAAGAAATTGATAATGTCTTAAGTCCTGGTTGGATTCTTCTTGAATCAAAAGTTACAAATCGAATTTTTGGTATTAAAACAAGTGAGAAATCTTTTCAAACAATTATTGATAGGACTGGAATCAAAGAAGTCAAAATAGAAACAAAGAAATCAAAATCATTACTACAATGCGTGCAGGAATAATACTCGTTTTATTGATACTTGTTTCATCTGCTGTGTCTCAGACAAAAAATGATAAATCTGAAGTTGATGCTAAATCCTTTGAACTTTATGTAGCAGGGAAATGGGATAGTTTAACAATCTATTGTGAAGACGCTATAAGTAATGGAGTTGATTTTTATTATTTAAGAATGCGTGCAGGTATAGGATATTATGAACTCAAAAAATATCTTTCAGCAATACCTCATTTTGAACGTGCGCTGGAGTTTCAGCCTGGCGATACCATAGCATTAGAATATCTGTATTATTCCTATTTGTTTACAAACAAAACTGCCAAATTAAATCTTCTTGCTACATTATTACCCCCTTCACTTCGTCAAAAGGTTCACTACTTAGAACCTAAATTTGTTGCCGGCAGTTATGTAGAGGGTGGTTATGGTATAAACAGTAATTACGATGATACCAAAACCAATTTTGGTAAAGGAGGTTCTCAAACAGTGGAGTCTCAGCTCATTAGAAATAACAGTAATTATTTCAGTCTTAATCTATTGCATTCTATATCTGAGCGAGTAAGTTTATTTCACGGTGTAAGTGGTCTGAACATTTCTCGGACCGGACAGTTTTTTAATAAGAATAAATTGCAAGAAGTTGATTTGCGTACTCAGCAGTGGAACTATTATCTTACAGGAGGAATTTATCTGGGTGCGAATTTTTACACTACACTCACAATGAACTTGCTATTTGTTAATTACGAAGAGCTTCTTGTATTACAATCAGGGTCGGATTTTGTTGCTCAAAAAACTTCTTCATCTCAGAACAACTATATATTTGGTTTGAGTTTATCAAAAGAACTTGGTAATATCACTCTGGGACTTTCAAACTCTGTCTCTAATATGAATAATAATAATCAGAGACAATCTAGTCTTGATGTCACCTTATACCCTAAGAGTAATCTTAACCTATACCTTGTGTCAAACTTTATTCTTCACAGAAATATTAATACCAACAACTATGCTGTCGAGCGGGGCTTACTAAGAACAAAAATAGGATTTAAACTTTTGAATAAGGTTTGGGCAGAACTTCAGTATACTTTTGGAACCATTGTCAATTATTCTGAAGACAATTATTATATTGTTTACAATGTAGAAGATAAAATTTCCAATTTAGCGGGAGTAAATTTATTTTTCCTGCTCTCTGATAAGGTAGAGCTTCTGGTTAGATATTCATTTTATGTTCAGGAAGTCCCAAAATATACTTATAATAGTAACAATATTTTAACAAACTTTTTTAAAGAATATAATCATAATTTAATCGGAGGTTTAAAATGGACATTCTAAAGTGGTCTAAAAGGTTCTTGATAGCAGCTTTTGTGATGTTTACGATTGTTGCTATCAATGCACAAAGCAGTTATGCTCCAATTGTAGATTTGAGAAGTGCATTCAAAGATAGTTATGTATATGAAAGTCAGGGGGACTATGCATCTGCAATCAAAGTTTTGAGTGATGTGTATGATAGGAATAATTATGAAATTAATCTACGGTTGGGTTGGCTGACTTATCTTAATAAACAATATGATGAGTCTATAAAATATTATGAAATTGCTAACAAGCTGATGCCTCTCTCAATTGAAGCTAAGTTTGGTTTGGTGTATCCATATGCTGCAACGGAAAAATGGGGAAAGGTAGAAGAAATTTATCAAAACATTTTAAGTTTTGATCCTAACAACTCGGTAGCCAATTACCGACTGGGTCTAATTTACTATTACAAACCTGATTATGATAAAGCCTATAAACAGTTCGAAAAGGTTGTAAACAGCTATCCTTTTGATTATTACTCTGTGTTAATGTTTGCCTGGACCAATTTCAAACTCGGTAAATATAGCGAAGCTGAAACTCTATTTAATAGAGTGCTTCTGATTAGCCCTGATGATGCTTCTGCTCTTGAAGGTCTGAAGGCACTTAATAAGAAGTAATATCGTATATTTTACAATGGTAGGGGATTACTATTTCCCTACCAATACTTCAGTTGAAAAAACGCTAATATTTGTTTATTTTTATAAGATAATGTAAGAATTGAATATTAGCGTTTTTGCTTCAGGAACGGGCTCGAATTTTCTTGCTATTCTGAAAGCTCGAAAAGAAGGGCTTATAAGATCTAATATATCTCTACTAATAACGAACAATTCTACCTGTGGAGCTGTGAGTATTGCTCGCAAGTTTGGTGTAGAGGTTGTTCATATCAGTAGAAAGGTTTATCCTCATCTGAGTGACAAAGAATACGCTAATGTTTTCCTGGATGTTCTTTTCAAATATTCTATAGATTTAATTGTGCTTGCCGGATATATGAAGATGGTTGAACCAGAGGTCGTTAGAAGTTTTAAGAATCGAATAATTAATATTCATCCTGCTTTGCTTCCTATGTTTGGCGGTAAGGGAATGTACGGCATCAATGTTCATAAGGCTGTGATTCAGGCTGGCGTTAAGGTTACCGGTATTACAATTCATTGTGTTAACGAAAACTATGATGAAGGGAAGATACTCTTCCAGAAATGTATAGAAATAGATGAGGCTGATGATGAATATTCTTTACAAAAACGCGTACTTGAACTTGAACACAGGTATTATCCGTATGTTATTAGCTTAATAGAAGAAGGAAGAATTAAACTTGATTTATAAATTTATGAAACGAGCACTCATAAGTGTTTATAAAAAAGATGGGATTGTTGAGCTCTCAAAATTTCTTGTTGATAATGGATTTGAAATCATTTCTACAGGGGGAACTTATTCTTATTTAATTGCCAATGGTATTGCTGTTACTGAGATTGAAAAGATAACTTCCTTTCCAGAAATTCTTGATGGCAGAGTTAAAACTTTACATCCACACATCTTTGCAGGTATTCTTTATGACAGGGAAAACTCTGCTCATCAAGAATTTATGGGTAATATGAATTTATCAGGCATAGATGTTGTGGTTGTTAATCTCTATCCATTTGAAGAGACTGTTAAACAGGAGGGCTGTACTCTTGCTGAAGCTATAGAGAAGATTGATATCGGTGGCATTTCTCTTATCAGAGCTGCGGCAAAGAATTTCAAATCTGTTAGCATACTTGTTGAACCGAAACAGTACCAGGAGTTCATAAACGTATATACAAAATTTCAGTCTAACTTACCCGATGAATATAAATTGCGTCTTGCTTATGAAGCATTCTTAAGGGCAACTGTTTACGATAGCGCAATTACAGAATATTTCAAACATCTACTAAGTGATAGTGAATATCCCGATTTTGTTAGCCTTGACAATTTGATGCCGCTTAGATACGGAGAGAATCCCCATCAAAAAGGATTTCTTGTTAAGCAAGATTTTGATAAACTCTTCAAGGTTTTACACGGAAAGGAACTCTCGTATAACAATTTGCTTGATATTAATGCAGCTTTACAGTTGATTGCGGAATTTAATAATGAACTTAAAGCCTGTGCGATTATAAAGCATGGTAATCCTTGTGGAGTTGCTTTATCCAACGTGCTTCGTGATGCATATTTAAACGCATATAGTTCTGACCCTGTCTCTGCATTTGGTGGAATTGTTATATTCAATAGGAGACTGGATTTTGAAACTGCAGCAGAAGTTGACAGGATTTTTACTGAAATTATTATGGCTCCTGAATTTGATAAGGAAGCTCTTAATTTACTTTTCAATAAAAAGAATAGAAGGATTATTCAGTATAAAAATATTGAGTCAACATTTGAACTGAGAAAGGTTGCAGGGGGGTATCTTCTACAGGATACTGATAAATTAAATTCTTCCGAAAGGAATTTGAAGTGTGTTACTACTAAAGTTCCCTCTGATAAAGAGATACTTGATCTTCTATTTGCTGAGAAAGTTGCAAAGCATACGAAGTCGAACGCAGTGGTATTTGTTAAGGATGGTGCAACACTTGGGATTGGAGGTGGGCAGCCTTCACGGGTTGATTCGACACGGATTGCGATTATGAAGGCAAAGCAGTTCGGGAAGAATCTTGATGGCAGTGCAGTAGCATCCGATGCTTTTTTCCCATTCCCGGATGGAGTTGTTGAGCTTGCTAAAGCTGGAGCCAGCTGCGTTATTCAGCCTGGTGGTTCCATCAGGGATGATGAAGTTATTAAAGCTGCCGATGAGAATGGTCTTGCAATGGTCTTTTCCGGGATAAGGCATTTCAAACATTAAAAATATTTTTGTTATATTTGAAAAACTAAAAAAGAATGAGGTCATAAAATGCCGTTATTTGGAATGTTTTCTAATGATATAGCAATAGATCTTGGTACTGCGAATACTTTGATCTATATGAAAGGGAAGGGAATAGTGTTAAATGAACCTTCGATTGTTACTTATGATCAAACAACAAAGAAACTTGTAGCCATAGGACACGAAGCAAAGAATATGATAGGTAGGGTTCATAAGGAGCTTGTTACTGTTAGACCCTTACGTGATGGTGTTATTGCAGATTTTGATGTTGCGGAAATGATGTTGAAAGAATTTATCAAGAGAATCACACGAAGCTTTATGCCTGCCAGACGAATAGTAATTTGTGTTCCAAGTGGCATTACCGAAGTAGAAAAACGTGCGGTTAGGGATACAGCAGAACATGCTGGTGCTAAAGAAGTTTATCTTATAACAGAACCAATGGCTGCAGCTATCGGTATTGGGCTTGATGTTATGGCTCCAGAAGGAAATATGATTGTGGATATTGGGGGTGGAACAACTGAAATTGCTGTTATCTGTCTTGGTGGAATAACTAACAGCACTTCAATAAGGATTGCCGGAGATGAGTTAACAGAAGCTATTATAAGATACTTTAGAAATAATCAGAATTTACTTATAGGTGAGAACACAGCGGAAAATATTAAATGTAAAGCTGGTTCAGTTATGCCCCTGAAAGAAGAGACTATTATTGAGGTTCTTGGGCGGGATCTTGTTGCTGGAGTCCCGAAATCCACCGAAATAAGTTCTATAGAAATACGTGAAGCTCTTGATGGTCCGGTTCGTCAGATGATTGAAGCTATTAAAGTTGCACTTGAAAAAACTGCTCCTGAACTTTCAGCAGACATTCTTGAAAAAGGCATTTTCCTTACTGGTGGTGGTGCTTTGTTGCAGGGGCTTGATGAGAGAGTAAGGATGGAAACGGGGGTCCCTGTCCATGTAGCAGAAGATCCGCTAACAGCAGTTGCAAGAGGTACAGGAAAAGTGCTCGAGGATATTAATTTTTATAGAAAAGTAATGTTGAAACGTTAATGTTCTGAAATGCAAACAACAGGTATAGTATAGAAAATGAAAAGATTTTTTGATATAGCATTTGATATAAAAGAATATCTGTTGTTAAGTTTATTTGTTATAATTTCACTCATCTTGATATTTACCAATGATAATTTTCAAATCAGATTTCTTCGCGCTGTTGCTATAACTTCATTTGGGACTATTCAAAGCGGAATATCAGCTATCCCAAATATTTTTGCACTTGAAACAGAAAATAAACTCCTGAGGGAAAATAACATTAGACTTGCAAAAGAACTCGCCGATTTGAAAGAGGCTAAACTTGAAAACATACGGTTAACCAAATTGCTTAATTTCAAAGAAAAGTCCCACTTAAGTTTAGTAGGAGGTAAAATCATTAATAAATCTTTGGTGCAAACAAGAAACACTATAACTCTTGATATTGGGGAATCCGACAGCGTTTTTATTGGGATGCCGGTAATAACTGATGATGGATTGGTTGGTAGGATAGTTGCTACAAGTGCGCACTATTCAATTGCTCAGATATTACTTAATAGAGATTTAAAAGTAACTGTTAAGGATCAACGCTCCCGCATTGATGGAATTCTTAGTTATGATGGTTCTTCGGATTTATTAGTTAAGAATGTCCCTAAAAGTGCTGATGTTAGTGTTGGTGATGTGATAATTACCTCTGAATATAGTAACTTGTTCCCGCCCGGTATTCCTGTTGCAGTAGTCGTTGAGGTAGGACATCTTGATAATCTTTTCAGAAAAGTTGTTGCTGTCCCTTTAGTAAATTTCCATAATATAGAGGAGGTATTTGTTGTTAAGTACATTCCATCTAATGAAAGAAGCGAACTTGAAAAAACTTTTAAGAAATAAGTTTGGTATCTAAAATTCTGAAATATGTAGTAGTTTTAGCTGTATTTATTGTATTACAAAAATCGCTTATCTGGTTGCTTGCTATATCGACGTACAATATCAGTCCTGATCTGGTAATAGTAATCTTAGCGTATATTAGTATTAAAGAAGGGAAAATAACAGGTGTAACATTTGGGTTCTTTGCAGGGCTTTTAATAGATATATTAGGAGGAACATTTATTGGTTTACAGGCGCTTTCTTATACGCTGGCGTGTTTTGTTGCAGGATTTTTTAAGAGAGAAGATGAGAAGTTTTTAAAAAACCAGTACTTTCTCTTAGTTGTTTTTATAATTAGTCTTGTATCGAATTTTGTTTTTTATTCTATATATTTCCAGGGGGCGAACATTAAATACCTTATTGTTCTTATGCGGTATGTGTTGACTTCGTCTGCATACACGCTGATTGTGTCATTGATTTATTTACTGTTACCGCGTCGTAAATCAACATTTGCTTAAGTATGAATAATGGGATAAAACATATAATCTTCTATGCAGTTACTATAGTTACAGGGTTGGTACTTATTTTTAGATTGATTGAACTACAGGTTATTAATCAGAAAGAGTATGGTAAGGAGTCAGAAAAAAATTCTATTAAGAAGATTATAGAAACTCCTGCTCGTGGAATAATTTTTGATAGAAATGGAAAAGTAATGGTTGATAATAAACCGTCTTATACTATAACAGTAACACCCTCTCAATTTGACAAATCTCAAATTGAAGAACTTGCTAAATTAATTAACGAAAGTCCAGATGATATACTTGAAACCATTTCCAGTGTTAAAGGCACTAATCGCTATAATCCGGTGAATATAAAACGTGATGTTGACTTTAAAACTGTAGCATACATTGAAGAAAACAAAGATAAACTCAAAGGTGTTAGTTATGTTGTTGAATCTCTTAGATATTACCCTATTAAATTCAGAGGTTCGCACATCTTTGGTTATCTTGGTGAAATTACACAAAAGCAATTAGAATCTCAGGACGACGGTTATTATAGGATGGGGGATCTTATCGGTATTACAGGGCTTGAAAAACAATATGAAAAGTATCTCAGAGGTGAAAAGGGTGTTAAATTGATTGTTGTTGATGTTAATGGAAAAGAAGTTGGTCCATATAACAATGGTTTAAATGATGAGAAATCTAAAAATGGTTATGATTTATACACTACTATAGATCCGGAACTTCAAGAATATGCCGAAAAACTACTTGGAAAAAGACGAGGTGCAATTGTAGCAATGGATCCTCGAAACGGAGAAGTCTTGTGTCTTGTATCCAAGCCAGATTTTGATTTATCAATTTTTTCAGGTACTCCTGATAAAAAAGAAATTAGTAAATTGTTTAATGATGAAGGTAAGCCTGTTTTCAATCGTGCTATACAATCTAAATATCCACCGGGTTCAACCTGGAAAATGATGATGGGAATGATAGCTCTTGTCTCGGGCAAAATAACTACATCATCAACTATATACTGTGGTGGTTCATTTCAATATGGAAATAGAGTCTATGAAGATCACGGTGCTTACGGGGCAATCAATTTAACACGGGCAATTGAGGTATCGTCAAATGTATTTTTCTACAAACTCGGCTTGATGGTTGGACTTGATAATTTTCATTACTATTCGAAACTCTTTGGTTTTGGAACTAAAACGGGAATTGATTTACCGGGAGAGACATCCGGTCTTTTACCTTCAGTTGAATACTATAATAAAATTTTTGGTGTTAATAAATGGTCTCCGGCGGTGCTTGTTAACCTTGGTATTGGACAGGGAGAACTTGGTGTTTCACCAATTCAACTTGTTGCATATGTTTCTGCAATGTGTAAGGATGGATTATATAGTCAACCGCATCTTGTAAGAAAAATTGTTAATCCATTAACTGGGGAAACAGTAGTGCCTGAATTCAGACAATATCGTATTGAATTCCCGCAAAAGTATTATGATGCCATTAAAAAAGGTATGTATCTTGTGGTCAACGGAAGTGGAACTGCTAAAAATATTAAGTCGTCTGAATTTGTTCTTGCAGGGAAAACAGGCACAGCTCAAAACCCAAACGGCAATAATCACTCCTGGTTTGTTGGCTACGCACCTTATGATGACCCTCAGATTGCTGTCTGTGTCCTTGGAGAAAATGCGGGCTGGGGGAATCAATTTGCAGCCCCTCTTGCTGCTGCTATTATGGTTAGATACTTGAGTAACAATTCCCTTGATGTTTATAATGAAAATATAACAGTTCAGGTGAGGGATTAATGGAAAGAAGATTATTTGATAAGTTTGATATTGTCCTTTTCTTATCTGTGATTACGCTTGTAACAATAGGTCTATTCGCTGTTTACAGTGCTACTTATGCAAGTTCTGCAAGCAAAGATTTCTTTTCTAAACAGTTAGTCTTTGCTATAATAGGTTTGGTGATGGTAATAGTTTTATTGTTTATACCATCCAAATATTTTCTTATGCTTTCGTATCCGGCATATATTGTTTCGATTGTTTTGTTAATTGCAGTTCTGATTTTTGGTAAGACAATTAACGGAAATAAAAGCTGGTTCTATATTGCCGGATTTGGAATTCAACCATCTGAATTTGCAAAGGTTGCTACTATATTAGCGCTTTCTAACTTTCTTCATCGCAATATTGAAGGACGCTCAATTAACAGTTCCTCAATGATTTTCAAATCGGTTCTGATAATACTTCTACCGGCAGTGTTAATTAAATTTCAGAACGATACTGGTACCACATTGGTCTTCTTCTCTTTTATAATTCCATTACTTTTTTGGGCAGGTTTATCACCTTTTCTGCTGTTTGCTATTGTATCACCAGTTGTGCTTGTGGTTCTTGCATTTTTAAATCAATATTATTTCTATGCCGGGCTTGTATGTGTAATAATTGTTCTAATTCTAATGAAAAACAGCTTGTGGAAATCAGCTCTTGTTTTTGCTATCAATGTAGTTGCAGGGTTCTCTGTACATTTCTTATTTAATAAACTTCAGCCTTATCAACAACATCGTATACTGGCAGTGCTTGATCCTACTACTGACCCACTCGGTACTGGATATAACGTAATACAATCTAAGGTTGCTATAGGGTCCGGAGGACTGTTTGGCAAAGGATTTTTACAGGGGACTCAGACACAGTTGAAATTTATTCCAGAACAATGGACTGACTTTATCTTCTGTATGATAGGAGAGGAATTTGGTTTAATAGGTGGTATGCTGGTTATTCTTTTATTTGTTATAATCATTTTAAGATTTGTTAATATTGCAACCCAGAGCCGGGATTCCTTTCTGTCATTTACCTGTATAGGTATTGCATCCTTAATTTTGTTTCATCTTTTGATAAATGTAGGTATGACACTTGGAATAATGCCTGTAATTGGGATTCCATTGCCCTTTGTAAGTTATGGGGTCTCATCGTTGCTTTCATTTTATTTAATGACGGCTATTGGGTTAAACGCTTATAAAAATCGAAAGGTCTTCTTATAAGATGAACTCCCTGGATAAGATTATACAACGAAAAAAAGAAATTCAATCCAGTCTTATTATAGGACTTGATACTGATATCAACAAAATCCCGGAGTTTTTTTTACGCTCATCTGACAATCCCATATATGACTATAATAAATTAATTATAGAACTTACTAAAGAACTTACTTTAGGTTACAAACTCAATATTGCATTTTACGAATTATCTGGTCCAACTGGATATATTGCCTTTGAAAAAACTCTTGAGTTATTAACAGAGGAGGTGATTACTATTGCTGATGTTAAAAGAGGGGATATTAGAAATACAAACCGAATGTATGCAGGTTATTATTTTGAAAAACTAAACTTTGATGCGGTCACAGTCAGTCCATATATGGGGGTTGAGTCGTTACAACCGTTTTTTCAAGTTAAGGGGAAGTTAACCTATGTTCTGGCTCGCACTTCAAATCCCGGAGCAGAGGACTTTCAAACTTTAAAGAGCAACGGCAAATTTTTGTATGAATTGGTAATAGAAAAATTTATTGAAACTGGCTGTGATTCTGTAGGTTTTGTTGTGGGAGCTAATTATCCTGAACTTATTAATAAACTTACAACATCTTACAGCAATCTTTCCTTACTTATTCCCGGTATTGGGGCACAGGGTAATGATGTTGAAATTTTAACTAAAAGCATAGGAAACCCATACTGCCTTGTGAATGTTAGCAGGGCAATAATATTTCCTGTTAGAGAGACACATAACCTGGATGATTTAAGAAATTCTATTTTTTCGGCAGCCCAATTTTATAAAGATTCACTGCCGGCGTTTCCTACTTCTTAAGAAATTCAGAACGTATAATTAAACTATAATATGATTAGGGGAAAAAAAATTTGCAACTTTAAATTAACAAGTATAATTGTTCTTTTAATATCTTTATTAGATTTTAGCTCGATGTTTGCTCAGGTTAAGTTGGTTTTGAAAAACGAAGAGGAGCTTAATAATCGCTTTTTAAGTTACAAGAAACTTGGTGTATTAAAATATATTGTTCAAAGTTTTGATTTCGAAGACCACAAACGAACTGATAGTTTTGAAATAATAGAGGAAACTACCATCGATTATTCTGAAAATGTTATGACCGTTAGAAAATTTGAGCCGATCAAAAGTGTGGAGATTTATAAGTTTAATGAAGATAATAAGATTAGCGAAAGCATTTTTATGAAAGATACTGTTGTTACAAGTAAAATTATTTGTAAATACTATAAAGGTTTAAAGCAGTTTGAAGAATATTATCTTGGCAACGATTATTCATTTACTATTGAATATAAATATGATGAATATGGGCGTATTAATAAACAACACACTTATGATAAAGATCAGAATGTTGTCTCAACAAGTTTGCTATATTATGATGAGGATGGGAATCTTATTCGTGAGGAAAAAACTGATGTTGATAACTACTTTCAGACAATTTATGAGTATCAATACATCAATCACAATCTTGTTGAGGAAACTGTTCTTTACCCTTCGCTTAAAACCAGCAATAGGACTGTTTATAAATATGATGGGTTAAATCGTTTAATTCAGGTTACTGAATTCAGTTCTGAAGGTTTTATTTATCAAATTAAAAAATTAAAATACGATAATGAAAACCACGTTATAGAAGAAGAGCAATTTGATAGAAACGACAATATTCTTTCAAGGACCAACTATTCTTATACAAAGGATGGTTTACTTTCAGAGAAGTTTTTCGATGATTTTGAAGAAATGCTTGAATACTTTTATAAATACATTTACGAATTTAAATAGAATTCTACAATTCTACCAAACACCTGTGAAAAAGCCTCATCAACCATTTCTTGAATGTTACCTAAAAGAGGAAAAGGGGTAACATGACTATAGTCAAAGGGAAAATCCAATGATAGGAATTTTGCTCCTGGAATTTTTAAATTGTCAGTCATTGTCAACTGTGTCCAATGAGTGGGTATAACCTCATCTTTTTGTAATGATATTGTTAGAATAAGATTCTTGAAACGGTTCCATATCCTGCCTCTTTCAGCAGCATTTTTTTCAAAGTGCAGCATTAGAAGGAAAGCATTAGCTTCATCTTTATACTCTTCAAAAAACCTGCTGAGGTATTTGTCATTTAATGTTTGAGTCTCGAAATTATTAAGGTAAAAATCACGCATTACTTCAAAGGTTTTTGTATCGTAAATGTATCTTGAGGAAGGATTCATCTTATCAAATGTGCAACCTCCACAGAATAAAACAGATTTTATTTCTTCAAACCAACCAGATGGATTTACAAGGTAGAGAATTTGAGTTATAAAAGCCCCGATTGAGTATCCGAGAAAGTAACATCTGGGATTTTTTTCAAATAAAGGATGCCGACCAGATTTTAAATATCCAAGCAGACTTATTATATCGAAATATGTTCTTACCCCCGACCAGAAAAACACAATAGGATTAAAAGTTAACCGTGTACTTATTGCAGCATTAACAAATGATGACTCTTCCAGCTGAGAGAAAAGATTTTTTCGCTCTTTTGATATTGCATTCATCTCTCGTGACATTCGCCATAGAACTGGACTGCGATTTATGTGCATTGCAATCGGAAAGAGTATAACAGGAATACCCGTTTCTGTTACTATATAATTAGCCCAGCTGTGATACTTGTCCCAGCTTCTCTCATTCAAACCGTGAAGTATTATAACAACAGAATCTGACTTATTTCTATTATTAAGCCTTTCATAAATGGGATATACAAATTTATAATTCTCCTTTATTTCTAAGTCTGGCTTTGAAAATATTCTTAGTGAATGTATTTCATTACTATTATTGACCGGAAATAGGCTTTGAATCTTCTTTTGGATTATGTTTATCTGTTTTATTTGCTGTTCTAAGTTGTCAATAGAAAGTGTTGGAGGTGAATTAAAAACGAAATTTCGAATTCTAATGTTATAGGCTGGAATTTCTATCTCCGGAATTGAGGTGTGGTAAATGTCTTTTAAAAAGTTATAGTCGTTATAGTAATTCACACTCTAAAATATGGCTAACTAAATGTTATTTAAAGTCAGAAAAATATCTTAAACTGGCCCGAGATCGGGAACAAAATTCAGAATATAAGGTTTAATAAAATAAAAAATTTTATTTAGTTGTTTTTATATGATTATAAATTTAGTATTTTAAAAAAACAAGTTTTTTTAAAACCTATTTCATGAACCTTAAATATAACACACTATGAAAAAAACACTATCTCTTATGTTATTTGGAATCTTAATGTTGATTGCATTAGATTCCTTTTCCCAGACTCTCTATTTTTGTACAGAGGTGTCAAAAGATGGATATCCCAAGAATCCTAACACTGAGTGGACCTGTAGTGATCCAGACGGGTGTTTCATCTATATGCTTGTTCGCACACCATATGACATTGGTACCTACACTGTCTATTTTGACATCTACACAGTTGACTACAATGGAAGTGAGAATTTCTACAAAACTGAAAAGGCTTCCTTTGATTACAAATTAGGACAGTGGGTATGGAAAAAAGCAAATTTCTATGCAACAGGTACCTACAAAGTCTACGTCTATGACGGGAATAACAATCTGTTAACTTCCAGGTCTTTCACCTGGACACAATACTAACAGGAGTAGGGAATTACAGAAAAAAAAATTAACTGAGTCCGATTTGTATAATCAATCGGGCTCTTTTTTATTTTTAATCTGTTTCGACATAGTCAAGATTCTTTCCGTACGTTTCCTTGAGACTTATTGCGGAAAGATATGCTAAGGTGATAGTTAATAATCCTATAATTAAAGCGGAGTATTTAAGAGATACAAAGTTTCTAAGATATTCAAACATTAAAGTAATTGGTACAACTGCTCCTCTTACGAAATTTGGCACGGTTGTGGTAACTGTTGCTCGAATATTTGTGCCAAATTGTTCTGCCGCATTAGTAACAAATACAGCCCAGTAGCCTCCAGATATGCCTAACAGAAAACATAAAACATAAAGTAAAATTTGATTGTGATTAAAAAATAGATATATAAGAATAAAGACTAATTCTAAAGAAATAAAAATCAGGATTACTTTTTTTCGACTCTTTATTAACTGACTTATTGTCCCACTCAGAAAATCACCTGTAGCAAGTCCTATATAACAGAACATAACTGCCTTTCCGGCTGAGATTGTTTCTGCAATTCCAAATTCTCTACCAAATTCAGGCGAAAATGTAATTAGTATTCCAACTATAAACCAGATTGGAACACCTATCAAAATTGAGTTAATATATCGTATAAACAAATCATATCTTGTAAACAGTTTTAAGAAGTTTCCTTTTGAAATATTCAAATTTCTGATAGAAGCATACATCCCGGATTCATAAACTGTAATGCGTAGCACCAGCAGTATTAATCCCAGTCCTCCTCCAACAAAATATGCTATACGCCAATTAAATAAATCGCCCACCAAAGCTGCTACTACAGCTCCTAAAATTCCTATAGTGGCTACTATCATTGTACCATAGCCTCGTGTTTTAGGGGTCATTACTTCTGAAACCAGAGTAATTCCTGCACCTAATTCTCCGGCGAGTCCAATTCCAGCTATCAATCTGAGGAATGCATATTGAGGAATATTTTGTACAAAGCCATTTCCAATGTTTGCGAGTGAATAAAGAATAATAGAACCAAAAAGCACAGAGATCCTCCCTTTTTTATCACCCAATATTCCCCAGATGATGCCACCAATTAACATTCCTGCCATCTGCATATTGAGCAATAATACACCATCAGTAATTAAATCATTTTCTGTAATTCCAAGCGATTTGAGTGAAACAATTCTTACTATGCTAAATAATATCAAATCATAGATATCAACAAAGTATCCCAGTGCCGAAATTATAACAATAGCAATAGCATTACGTCTTGTATTGTGTATCATTTGTATCGGGTTTGATTAATATAATTAATAGACACTATTTGAGCAAAACCAGTTTTTTCGTAGTGCTATGGTTATTGAATAGAAAGTTTACAAAGTAAACTCCACCTGCAAGTTGTTCCGCATTAAAAAGATATCTGTGAAGACCTGGAAGAAGTTGTTGCCCATTAACTAATGTATGTAATTTTCTTCCCGTGACGTCAAAAATGTAAAGAGATACATAGCCTTTCTCGTATAACTCAAATGAAATTGTGGTTGTAATATTAAACGGATTTGGAAATGCTTCAAATAATTTATATCCCAACATACTCTTTTGATATAAACCTGAATAAATATCTGTTGTAATCCTAAAGGGAATGTAATTAACAAAACCTAATGATGGATTATCTGGTTTATGAAAAATGTGCGATTCAATTGAGTCAACAATGGTAGTACCCCACCAATTATTTTGAGCCCAGATTGAGTCAGGAGTGTTATTATACAGGTCGAATATTGTGTCGTTATGAGAGTTGCCATATATCCAGTTAAGACCTATATCGGTTGTATCAGGGGTAGTAAGATTGCCGAGATTAGGCTTTGCAGTATTCTGAATTGTAATGCCCCACAGATTCCATCTTATCTTGTTTCTACTAACTATTGCTTGCAGAGTCGAGGTACCGTTGAAGTTAAGTCCACTACCTCCCAGCAAAGGCAATCCTTGAATGTTATTGCTATCGATGATATTATTTACTATATATGCGTTAATGTTTGAACCCTGTAATGCTATCCCATATCGGTTATTTTTTATTATATTATTTTCAATCAGTATAAATGGTACTGTACCAACAGGTAATACTGAAATACCTCCGGAGTTTGTTGCTAATCCCCCACGTATGATATTGCCTCTTATAATTATAGGGAGAGAAGAAGCTGCTCCAAGATTTATCTGTGGTGTATTATAGTTTTCCAGGTCATTTTCATAAATGAGATTGTTAATTATTTTGGGTGAAGATGAAACGTTGGCTCCAGATGCAATAGCAGCCCTTATATTACGAAAAATCTTATTATTAGAAATTGTAGGGCTGGAAAAAAACAGATAAATTGTTCCGCTTCTTAACCCTGAGGTATAATAATAATTGTATCTTAAAGTACAACTATCAATCAGCATATCACAATACATAAGATAAATGGAATTCCCATATTCCATAATCAATCGCTTGAATACTGAGGCATCACTTAGGGAATCGAGCTTGAAACCGATAAATTTTTGTGTTGTATCTATTGCAGTAACCTTAACTGAGTCGGGGGGATTAATGATAAAAGTCCCGTACACATTAATAAATCCCTTAAGAGCCATTTTTATTGTGGTATTTGACAATATCTTAATTGTATCTGACTGAGATACAACGAGGGTATCGTTGAAATAATAAATCCCGTTGGAATGGGTAATATGACCATTTGAATATACCACAAGACTATCAAGTGTCCAGGATTTGTAGTTTCCCGGAGTAACATAAATGGCAAAAACACCTTTTGCCATCAAAAGAAGTCCCACCAGGCTCAAAATTACCTTTTTCATAGACAACTAAATTGATTTAATATTTATAAATAATTATTTAACTTACTTAAATATTTCCAAAATAAGTAAATTGTTCCAAAAGTGAAAGTAGAATACAGGAACTTGCCTGACGTTAACGATTTGTTCCTTGATTACATTTCTGAACCTTCTAAAGTAGAAGCATTTTTTAACGGTGTTTTTTCTGACCCGGCTGCTTTTAGTAAGGTAATTAATCAGAAAAAGAATAATTATCCTCCCGAATCTATAACTCGTAATGTTCTCTGTGACATTCTAACCAAACAAAATAAACTTTTTGGAGCTGGGGAAAAGGTTTTTTTAAATATTGAAAAATTGAGAAATGAAAAAACTTTTGCTGTTGTGACTGGTCAGCAAGTAGGTATCCTGACAGGTAACATCTATACTCTTTATAAGGCAATCAATACTCTCCAGCTCTCAAATCTCTTATCAGAGAAGTATCCTGATTACCAATTTGTTCCTGTTTTTTGGATGGAAACAGATGATCACGATTTTCTTGAGGTTAATAGCATCAATGTCTTAAATGCCGGGAATAAAATACAGAAGATTAGTTATTTTGAAAACGGTCAAGAGCAGGAACGGTATCTTAAACCTATTTCCAGCATCGTTTTTGACAATAGTATTACAAAATTTATAGATGAACTTCAGGAGTGTCTTTTAGAAACTGAATTTTCGCCTAAACTTATTGATTTAATCAGGGACTGCTATCAACCCGGTGTTAGTTTCCCGGTTGCATTCGGGAGGTTCTTTCAGCTACTGCTTGGAGATGTAGGTATAATTCTTTTAAATCCTGCTGATATTGAAATAAAAAATCTTGTAATACCTATTTTTGAAAAAGAATTACGTAATTATCCCCGCAGTTGTGAAAGTGTGATTGAAATTTCTGCAGTTATTGAACAGACGTACGAACCACAGGTTAAGCCGCGACCCATAAATCTTTTCTTCACATATCAGGGAAACAGATATGCCATTGAACCTAAAACTGATGGTGCTTTCGGTTTACGAAACTCACGGCAAAAATTTTCTGAAGAGGAACTGTTTTCCATATTATATACAAATCCTGAATGTTTTAGTCCCAATGTTGTATTGAGGCCTATAACTCAGGATTATTTATTGCCAACAGTTACCTATATTGCCGGTCCCTCTGAGATAGCATATTTCTCTCAATTGAAAGAAGTTTATAGTTTATTTGACGTCCCAATGCCTATAATTTATCCAAGAAGTTCTGTTACACTTGTTGAGAGGAGGGTAGCCGCATTTTTTGATAAATATGAACTGCCCCTTGAACTATTTTATGAAGAAGGACTATTGAGAAATAAGATGATGTATAAAGTGAATGAGATTAAAGTTGAGGATATCTTTGCTGATTACTTTGATGAAATTAATGCTGTTACCTACAAGCTTACAGGGAAAATCGAACAAATTGATAAATCTCTAACTGAGGGACTGAAAAATCGAAAGGATAAATATCTTGAGATTATTGAAAACTTCCAGCGAAAGTTCCTTGATGTTCAAGCAAAACTCAATGAGACAAATGTTTCAAAACTTCAGACATATTTAAATATGCTGTATCCTGAGGGAGTTTTGCAGGAAAGGTTTTTTAATATTACCTATTTTGTTAATAAATATGGCTTTGATTTTATAACAAGATTGATTGAATCCATTCAACCTGGACCTTCTTATCATCAATTAATTACTATCGCAGAACCCTGAAAAATGAGAAACTTCAGGAGAATTCTTGTAATTCGTTTATCCTCTTTTGGTGATGTAGTGTTGACATATAACTTTTTAAAGGAGTTGAAAAAAACTTTCCCTGATACTGAGATTCATTTTCTTGTGAAAGAGAAATATAAACAACTTTTAGAGTCGTTTTCCTTTATTAATAAAATAATAACAGTAAGTCCTGCGGATAGCCTTTTAAATATTAGAAAAAGTTTGAATGTCAATCGTTATGATTTAGTCTTTGACCTGAGCAATCATTTAAAAACAAGGATACTTACTTTATTTTTACCATCTCGAAAAGTCAGATTTAAAAAGGATTATTTTAAAAAATTTTTCCTCATTTACTTTAAGATTAATTTTTTCAAAGACATTATCCCCGTTTATAAAAGATATCTTCTGACCCTTTCTAAGGTGGCTCTAAATGTCTCACATAGGTTTGTTCCGTTACTTGAAAATTTAAATCCTCAACATTTACTCTTTGATAAATATATAGTACTTGCTCCATCAGCCGGGCATTTTACCAAGACTTTTCCAAAAGAACTGTTTGCAAAACTATTCGAAAAATTTTCATCTCATTTTTTGGGAAAGATTGTTTTAGTGGGGGATAACACTCCTGCTGACTTAGAAATTTGCTCATATCTTGAAGCCAGACTGAATAATTGTATAAATTTATGTGGTAAAACCGATTTTAAACAACTTATAAGCCTTGTGTTCTACAGTGAATTTGTTGTATGTAATGATAGTGGTATTCTGCATCTCTCTGAAGCAATGAATAAAAAAACATTTGTTTTTTTTGGAAGTACTGTAAAAGAATTTGGCTTCTTTCCTCAATTATCAACTACTACAGTTTTTGAAAATAATGAAATTGGCTGTCGCCCCTGTACGAAAATTGGGCGTTCCAGTTGTCCAAAAAAACATTTTAATTGTATGTATGGAATAAAAATCAATTCGTCAGTATTTAAATGAGGATTATCTTAAAGAAAAAACACGAAAGGCGGTTTCTTCAAGGCTATCAATGGATATTTTCCAATGAAATAGAAAAAATTGAAGATTATTCTGAGAATGAGCCAATTGCAGATTTGTATGATTACCGAGGTAAGTTTCTTGGAAAAGGTTTTTATAATAAACATTCTTTGATTGCCTTTCGTTTACTTACTACTGCTCATAGTCAGGCGATTGATGAACAATTTTTTACTGAAAGAATAAAAGTTGCTTTTAACTTTAGAAACAGGTATTCGCGAAACAAATCTGCATTTAGAGCTGTTTATGGAGAAAGTGATTTCCTCCCGGGACTGGTAATAGATAAATATAATAACTTTTATAGCGTACAGATTTTCTCAAAGGGAATGGAACACCACATTCCTGTTATTACTAATGTTCTTATCAATGAGCTGGGGGCAGAAGCAATTGTCTTAAAAAATAATTTCCCATACCGCAAACTCGAAGGACTGGATTTGTATGAAAAAATTGTTTTTCCTGAGGTAGCCGATAGCCTGGATACAATCATTGAACTTGATGGTATCAAGTACCATATAGATTTGTTAAAGGGGCAAAAAACTGCTCATTATCTTGACCAGGTTAATAACAGGTTAAAAATAAGACAGTTTATTTCTAAAGAATCAAATGTTCTTGACCTGTTTTGTAATGATGCAGGTTTTGCAATGAATGCTTTACTGGCTGGAGCTAATAGCGTTATTGGTGTTGATATTTCAGAAAATGCTATAAGTCAGGCACGGCAAAATGCAGAGCTCAACAAACTAAGTCCAAAAATCTCATTTGAAGTATCTGATGTATTTGATTACCTTAATGTTCAGCGCAAGAATGACAGAAGGTATGATATGATAATTCTTGACCCCCCATCCTTTGCAAAATCACGTAAAGATTTGAATAATGCAATTAATGCTTATATCAGATTAAATTCAAAAGCAATGATATTAACTGCTCCGGGAGGTTTTTTATTTTCCTTCTCTTGCTCAGGAGTGATTTCAGAATCATCTTTTCGTGAAATTATTGTTAAATCTGCTTTAATTGCAAACAGAAAAGTAAGAATTATTGATTATTCGGTTTGTAGTTTTGACCACTGTTTCTTACCCCAGATGGAAGAAACCATTTATTTGAAATCATATCTATTAAATATAATTTAATATTTCCCTGACTGAGTACGAATATTTTTATTTTTTATTTTTTTAAAAAAGTTTACTCCCTGTATGTAAATACTTAAATAAAAGATGCTTAATACCGAAAAAAAGTACTTGACTTATATGTGAATCTTAATTATCTTTCTGACAGGTCCCAAAGAGAAAGAAATCTTTTTTCATTATAATTTTTATTTTTTGATTTTTTTTGAGGAAAGAGGGAACTATTTGCTCCTGGGTGTGGTTTAAAGAAGAAAAAATTGCTCTATTAATTAAATTATATTTAATAAAATAAAAAAGGAAAGGGAACCTGTTATGGTTAAAAAATTTATTGTAGGAATTTTGCTTCTTTTGGCAGTAAAACTCTATGCGCAGGAAAGTATTTTTGTCCCCAAAGGACCAAATAACCCTGTCATTACAGATAGAACAGACGGAGTATCATCTCCAGTTATGACAAAATCTTACGTTCCATCACAAAGGGAGCAGGAATTAATTGCAAGAATTAAATCTCTACGCGAGCAGAACCTTGAATCAAATCGTGATGAGATAACAAGATTGAACAATGAACTTAATTCGATGCAATCTAATTTAGTAACAGCTCAGTACACACCGTACAATGGAAGTATTCAATACGCTTCCAATTTACCGATGCTTAATAATGAAGACAACCCCACAATTAATGCTACGAGATTGTTTACAAATACTAAAATGAAATGTATGGCAACAGCAACAGAAACGCGTGGTGCAAATGCAGGCAGGATATGGGTTTTTGCAGGATTTTACTCAGGCAATGCGAGTGCTCCAGATTCTGCACGACTGTTATATTCAGCAAATAACGGTATGTCCTGGGTAGTGTATGCCTATATAACTTTGGGAGGAACAGACCGTTTCAATACCGATGAGGCTGATATGGAAATAATTGAATCTGGAAGTGGTAATAGTTACATCTGGATAGTGTACGGATTAACTGCAAATAATGGTACTGGAAAAGTGTTTTCAGGAGGCGCTGTGATAACCACTCCTACTTTTGGTGGGGCATTATATGCTTTCAGCTGGCCTGGTGACGACCCTGCAAAGAAGTATTACTCACCCAGAATAACAAGTGATAACAGTTATTATTTTGGCTCTGCCTATACTTATATAGCAATCTCATTTGATTCAGCAACTGTCTGTGCACAAAAGTTTGCAGTGTGTGTAAACCCATACACAACGACACCCACATTTACATATAAAGCTGACAAGATTTGGTGGTTTACGTCTTCCCACTCTACCCCGCTTCATACAGATCTTGCGTTTTTCAGAAATACAAACGACTCCTTGATTTTTGTTTATTCAAATGTACCCGATTCAACAAAGCTATTTTTCTCAAAGATGTCCACTTACTCTCCATATGTTGGTCAGAGTGCAGGGAGTTCTATTGGTGGGTCAGAAGCAACTTCGAGGAAATCGTATGCACGACTTGCAACTAATAGTAATGACAATGGAGCAATAATAGTATCCTTCAGGCAGTATGACATTACCAACAACAACTGGCGGGCAAAATATTTCAGAACTACTAACTTCAGTTTTACAGGCAGCTTTGCCCAATCAGAACTTTTTGGGTCTACCACAGCTTCAACATATGCCCCTGATATAATGGGCAAACGAGGAACAAACACTATCTATCTCTCAATGATACACTGGGGATCTGGAGCAGATAGTCTCCAATACGTAACTATTACTTCCACAACAGGAGTCTGGCCTGTAAACATTACTAAGATGAATCCTTCGTTCCTCTTAACTGCTGCAATATCACCTAAACCCGGATTCAGAAATGTTGCTAATGACAGTTGTTTTGTTATATACAATGAAACGGGCCCTTATCACATATGGGCATCGTTTGGATGTAGTGGAGCAGTTACAGCGATTGGAAATAACGTTTCCGCACCGGATAAATATGAATTGCTTCAAAATTATCCAAATCCGTTTAATCCAATCACTGCAATTAAGTTCAGCCTACCAAAAGACCAGCTTGTAAAACTGAGCATTTATGATATAACAGGAAAAGAGGTAGCAGTACTTGTTAATGAAGTAAAAAAAGCAGGTAGTTACATAGTTGAATTCAATGCAGGAAATCTTGCAAGTGGAGTTTATTTCTATAAACTTACAGCTGGTGAATTCAGTTCGGTTAAGAAAATGATGCTTGTAAAGTAAGAGTCTAAAGCAAAAGTTCAGGAGAAAAGCGTGTGGACAAATGTCCACACGCTTTTTTTATATATACAACAGTTATTTGGATATAATGCTGAAATGAAATAATTGCTCTATTTTTCAATAGAGTTTTTGAATGAAAATTGATATCTTAAAAGATATATATGTTAGAAGAAAGAGAAATAACCAACTATAGTTTAGGTTCTATCCCCTCAGGGAGCCTCAGGCTTGAAAATCAACAGGGATTCAGTGAGTCAGTTTTGAGCTATACCCTGATTATTTTTACTTACTTTTTAGTAGTATGGAGTTTATTAGTAGAGCCTTTTCCTGTTCCAGATTTTAGTGAGCGTTCAGGATTTACTGAGGTGCCGGCTATAGGAGAAAATTATTCATCGAAATTTATTAATATACTTAATGAGGAAGACCTCTCAGGAAGGCTGAAAGATACAGTTTATACAGATAAAGATTGCTGGCTGGAACTAAGAATAGATCAGCAAATGCTTTATCAACACTGGCGAGATGGAAGAGTGGAGAGGTATCCTGTCTCGACAGGTAATAAATATCTTGAAAAAGGGATTGAGTCCCGTCCCGGATTATTTGCAATATTTCACAAGGAAGAGCATCACGAATCCACCCAGTTTAACAACGCCGATATGTATTTCTTTATGCCTTTTAATATGGGGATTGGTTTTCATTCACTTAACGGAACAGGTTATTATGGCACGCTTGGAGTTGCCCCTTCATCACACGGTTGTATTAGGATGCGCCATCAGGATGTGAGAAAGCTTTTTAAAGAGTGTCCACTCGGAACTCTTGTGCTTGCTCATAGAGGTAGTACTGCAAGAACTGTAGGTTTTGCTCCGCCAGGGTATGTAAACCCTGTTTCATATTCAAAGGATGAAATGAAATACCTGTTGGCTGAAAATTTATATAATATACTTGAAGGGCAGTATTTTATAAAAGAAAGAAGATTTTTGGTTGTTGACCCAAAAGTTATTCCTACATCTGGTATTTATATTGGATATGATAGAAAAATACCTGAAAAACAAAAATTACCCAAAAGTACGTATTATTATGCTTCGATTACCGACAGAACAAATTTGTATAAACAAAGAGCCTTTTATTCTTTTGAACACATAATCTCAAATGATTCGGTAGTTACTAATCAGCCTGATAATGTAATAAGCGATGAGCTAAGTGATACTCAACGGGATTTAATTAAGAAATATTTTCATAACCCGATTGGAATACTTCCGTATTTCCCCCCAGATAAATAATATTAGGAATTGTATGTTAAATAATTCCTGATATGATTATATTTGTAAAAGAGAAAAATCCGTATTTAACGGAACAATAAAAAGCGTATATAGGTATAAAAAATAGAAATATAAAAAACTTAACTAACGGAGGTCGCTATGACAGCGAATAATCAAAATCAGGAAAACGGATACGTTGAACCGCTCTATCAGAGGATGCAGTATGGAGCCCCTGAGTTAAAGAAATCATATATGAAGTTTTTTTTCCGTGGAGTATTGCTTGCAATTGTAGTCCACATAGTTTTTATCTCTCTGTATATATTTTCTCTTTATCTTGAAAAATTGCAGGCTGAACGACGCGAACAATTTTCAAGGAATCTTGAACTCCAGAATTTCCAGACTCAGGATCAACAAACTCAGGAAGAGGAAACTCAACAACAACCGGAAGTTGAACAGGCAAAAGTTGAAGCATTGAAAGATGATGCCGCACTTGCTCCTGAACCTGTTGCCAAGAAAGACGCTGTGCTTGAAACAATCAAGGATGTACAAAAACTGGAAGAAATTAAGACTGCTGTTGACTCAAGGGGTCGTGAAGATTTTGACCCATCCAAGGTTACTGACTATTCCAGTATAAAACTCGATTCCAAAGATATAGAAAAGAAGGAACAAAAAGAAGAGAAGAAAGAAAAAGATACTAAAACAAAAGTCTACCAACAGTTTGAAGTTGACAAAGCTCCAGTTGCTGTTAATCTTGGACAGGTTCAAGCTTCAATGAGATATCCTGAAATTGCCAGACAAAATGGCATTGAAGGAAAGGTTACAGTTAAGGTCCTTGTGGGAACAGATGGTTCTGTCATTCAAATTGGTTCGATTTCAGGTCCTGAAGTATTTCATTCTGAAGTAAGTTCAAAAGTTATGAATTTACAGTTTAACCCTGCTATTCAACAAGGTCAACCTGTAAAGTGCTGGGTAACTGTTCCTTTTAACTTTACACTGACAGGTAAATTTAAGAAAGATAAAGAAGAGAAAAAAGAAGACGTAAAAGAAGAAAAGAAAACAGAAACACCTAAAGAATAAGGTGCTCTCTTTAGATGAATGTTAGTTTTTACATTAATATTTTTACTGCTGTCGTTCTTTCGGTTATAGGGGTAATCCTGCTGGTGGGAGTTTTTACCCCGTATATCGAAACAAGAAATAGAGTGATATTCGGGGTAATCTTACTTAGTTATGGAGTATACCGTTTTATTACAGTTTATTCCAAAATCAAACTTCTCAAGCAGCAAAAACGTATAGAAGAATTGGAACATAAAACTCAAGAGCTTATCCGCAAAAAATGAATTATATAGCCAATTTACTGAAAAAGTTTTCTTCTCTCCTTAGTTTTATTGTTATACTTTCGATTTTCTTATCCGCCTGTGATTATGAAGAAATGAAGTCTAAAGCAACAACTGGTGAATTAAAAATTGAAGTGGATGAAACTTTCAAACCTGTTATGGATGAACTCAAAAAGGAATTTGAAAGGCTCAATCCAGAGGCAAAACTTTCAATTTCATATGTCCCGACTAATAACCTTGTTGTTGACTTGCTGAATAGGGATGTTAACACTATTGTGATGGCAGGGGATTTTGATGATACTACAAAAAAGTGGATTAATAAATATAAAATAGAAGTTCAGAAATATGAAGTTTGCTTTGATGGGGTGGCATTTATAGTTAATCCTGAAAATCCTACAACAAGGTTAACAAAAGAAGAACTTAAAAACATTTTTAATGGGACATATTCTAAATGGACGGATATTAAATCACAGGATGAGATACAGAACAAGGAAGTTCAACAGAAGATGAAAGGGAGTGATGATAACATCAAGATTTTTATTCCGCGTCCAAACTCTTCATTAAATGGATTTGTAAAAGATTCTGTTCTGTTAGGAAGTGAATTTTCCAGGGCAGCGGTAATGTGTACAACAAGTGTACAGATGCTTGAAGAAATAAGAAAATATCGAAATGCTATTGGAGTTTCCAATATGGCGTTTCTGAGTAGAGGAGGTATGGAAAACCTTGATTCAACTGTGAAGCCTATTAAAGTTGCTAATTTCTTTAAGTTTGTGGATTTTCATATTGGAACAATAGCAAATCAGAGTTATCCTTATTTTAGAAGAATATATGTTTTCACAACGGAAGCTGGAATTAGTCTGACAACAGGGTTTGTAAGCTTTATGAGAGGTAGAGATGGTCAGAAAGTTATGATTGATTACGGGCTGGTTCCAGGGAAAAACACAGGGATTCGCATTCAACTTGAAGATTAAAAAATTAAATAAAATTATATGATGGGAATATCAAGAAAGCATTTTGTGCTGGTATTATTTGCGATTTTTATCCTGCTGGTTTCTAAAATAAATGCACAGGATAACTTGCAAAAAGGTATAAATGCAGTGAAAAAGGGCGATTATGTCTCTGCAATAAATTACCTCAAGGATGTAGTAAAGAGTGAAAAAGGATATGAAGCAAATTACTATTATGCTGAGGCTTTACTGAGAACAGGTTCTCTTGATGAATCTCGTAAATATTTTGAGATTGCTCTTAAAGATGATGATGAAGGAGTTGAAGCCTTACGTGGTCTTGGAGACTACTATACTTTTAAAAAAGACTATTCCAAAGCCCACTCTTATTATCAAAAAGCCTTAAAGATAGATCCCAATAATATCCCCGTAATGATTGCTGAGGCTGATGCGTATGTGGCAGAAGGCAAACTTGATGAGGCAAATAATCTTCTTTTTCTTGCTAAGGCTACCAGCAAACAAGTATATAATAAAGAAGACCCTTCTATCTATGTTGGAATTGGTAACGTTTATCTGATGCGTGGCAGCTATAAGGCAGCAGTTGAGAATTATGATAAGGCACTGAGCCTTAATAAAAATCTTGCAACAGCATATTATGGTAAAGGTAAAGCATATTATAAGGAACGTAAATATACTGAAGCCCTTTCTTCCTATAATGAGGCAATTCAGAAAGACCCAAACTACGCTGATGCATATCTTGAAATAGGAAAAATCCTTTACTTTGCTGACAAGTTTGATGAGGCGGCAACAGCTTTTAAGAAGTTCTCAACTCTTAAACCAGGCTCTCAGGAAGGCAATTCTTATTATGCAAAAACGCTTTATGCACAGGGCAAATTTGATGATGCTCTAAAAATTCTTAACGAGGTCCTTAAAATAGATCCTAATTCTATAACTGGTAACCTCTATACTGCTTACATATATTCGGAGAAAAAATCTGATGATTCACTAACTCAGGTTGAATATTACAAAAAAGCCGTTGAATACTTCCAGAAAGTTCCGCTAAAGGAATTTGAAGCAGAGGATTTTGGGAAATTTGGGAAAGTAATGGAAAACCTTGGAGATAACCAGAAAGCAATTGACCTTTATCACTGTGCTATTAAACTTGATTCAGCTAATAGCCTCTATTATTATAACCTTGGTGTCGTTCATCTTTCAAATAATGCTAACGATTCGGCTGTGTATTATTTTGAAAAAGCAACCGATTATGGCTCTAAATCTAAGGTGATGTTTTTCCTTAAAGGTCTTGCATATTACAACCTGCAAAAATATGATAAAGCTGCTTCCAGTTTCGAGGAAGCAACCAGAATTGACAATCAGTTTACAAAGGCATTCCTTATGCTTGGCAATTCGTATTATTATCTAAATAAATTTGATGAGGCAACAAAAGCTTATAAGCAGGTACTGGAACTTGAACCTAACAATGTTGAAGCCAGTAATGCTCTAAAGGCTATTCAAAATAAGAATAAATAAAAGTAGTTTTTTTTAGATAGGAAATTGGTAAATTATGCGGTTAAGAGCCGCATAATTTTTTTATGGATAAAGTAGTAAAATATATTGAAGACAACAAAGAGAATGCAATCTCAAAATTAAAATCTATCCTTGAGATTCCTTCTATAAGTAATGATGTAGATAAAAAAGACGATATACTTAGATGTGCTGAATGGGTTAAGAATCAATTAATTTCTATAGGGTTGAATGATGTGAAGATATATCCAACCTCAGGACACCCAATAGTTTTTGGTCAGTGGTTGGGAGCAGATAATAATGCCCCTACAATTTTGATTTATGGGCATTATGATGTTCAACCTGTTGACCCTATAGAGCTCTGGAGTAATCCTCCATTTGAACCAGTAATAAAAGATGGTAAAATCTATGCTCGAGGTGCAACTGATGATAAGGGGCAATTTTTGATTCATCTTGAGGCAATTGAGGCATTTTTGAAAATAACAGGTAAACTCCCCGTCAATGTGAAAATTATTATTGAAGGTGAAGAGGAAATTGGAAGCATTAATCTTGAACCATTTTTAAGAGAAAATAAAGATTTGCTCGCCTGTGATTATGTTGTGATATCTGATACTTCTATGTATGAAAAAGGTTTGCCTTCAATCTGTTATGCTTTGAGAGGACTTGTTTATATGCAGCTTGATGTAACGGGACCAAACAGAGACCTTCATTCCGGAAGTTTTGGTGGAGGTGTGGAAAATCCGATTAATGCACTTGCAACTATCATTGCCAGGTTAAAAGACGAAAAAGGAAAAATCCTGATTGATGGATTCTATGATGATGTTTTGCCTTTAACAGAAGAAGAACGTGAAGAATTTAAACGCTTGCCCTATAATGAAGAAAGGTTTAAAAAGGAACTTGGTGTTGAAGAACTTGCAGGAGAGGAAGGATACACAACTCTTGAACGATTATCAGCCCGTCCAACTCTTGATTGTAATGGGATATGGGGTGGCTTTCAAGGCGAAGGAGCTAAAACCGTTTTACCGTCAAAGGCGGGTGCGAAAATTTCTATGAGGCTTGTACCCAATCAAAAACCTGAAAAAATTGCTAAACTGTTTGAAGCCTATATTAGAAAAATTACTCCTAAAGGGGTTACAGTAAAAATTACTAACCTGCACGGGGGAAACCCAAGTATTACTCCCATAAATACCCCTGCTATAAAAGCTGCAAAAGCTGCTTTGAAACAAGGCTTTGGTGTTGAACCGGTGTTTATTCGAGAAGGTGGCTCTATCCCGATTGTTAGTTCTTTTAAGGAAATTCTTGGGACTGACACCGTTTTACTTGGGTTTGGACTACCGGATGAAAATGCTCATTCTCCCGATGAACATTTTGATCTTGAGAATTTTCACTATGGAATTCTCAGTGTAGCATATTTTTATGAAGAACTTTCTAAAACTATTTCCAAATAGAGAATATTAAAATGGCAAAAGCAAAAATACAAGCAAAGAAAAAAATTCAAAAAGGTGATATTATCAACCTTAAACTAACGAAAGAAAATTATTTAATCATAGCGGCTGGAATCGTTATTATCATTATTGGCTATATATTGATGTCAGAAAAATCTGTAGATGGTTTTAATCCAACAGTACTTGCTCCAATTTTGCTGGTATTTGGATACCTTGTGGTAATTCCAATAGGAATTTTGTTTAAAAAAGAATGGTTTGCTCGTAAAGACAAACCAATAGACACAGAAGCTCAGGATTTAAATAAAGCTTTATAAGTTCTTTAAAAATATAAAATTATCTGTGGGAACTTCTATTTAGTGATTTTAGTTTAAATAATTGAAGGGAATGCAACGGTTTCGACGGAGTGATAGATGGTTAAAACTGCATACAGTGTTCTCAGCCATCACTTTAAAAAGGTTGAAAAAACAAATAAATGCAGATAATAACTTTGCATTGGCTGCCTAATTAAAACGGCAACCCACTCTTTCACAACGCTATTTCCCGATTAGCAGTGAAAGGGTGTCGCAATATCGGGATAGTCTGAGTTGAAGCCTGTAAGATTCAGACGAAACTTAAACAGGCTGGCTTGAAGCAGGTTTGTCAATTGTACTGCTCAAGCGAGAAGTTACAATTGACTATGTATGTAGACGTTTTAATGGTCATCACTTCGGACCCGAGTTCGACTCTCGGCATTTCCACGAATTCATATGAAGTAAAAAATCTAACTATATTATATTTAATAGAGTTAGATTTTTTTATTTAATGTAATTTCCTGTGCTAATTTACTAAATGATTCAAGTACATCGTGAGGGCTGATACTATTAATTGAATTACGTTCTTTTGATTTCAGAATAATGTGATGATTGGAGAGGGGAGCAAATTTATTGATGTTCCATTGGACATTATTATATAAGCTAACTACGGGCTTATTAAAACAGGAGGCTATGTGTATGGCAGAAGTATCAGGAGAAATTAAAATGTCTACTGTTTTTATTAGTTCTGCAAATTCGAAAATTGTTATTGCATCAACGTAATATACATTAGAATATTTTGTTTCTTCTAAAAGTTCTATCCACTGAGGCTTTTCATCTGGCAGGGAAGTTAAAATTATATCAAACTCTCTATCTGAAAGATACTCTATCAACTCTTTCCAATTTCTGAAGCTCCACCTACGCGCAAAACTGTCAGTTGATAAGTTTAGTAAAACGATTGGATTTTTTTTCCTAAGGTGATTGTATTTCCCTTGAATTGATTCAGGTATAATAAAATAGGGTCTCCTTATTAATTCGTCTTTTGTGCTTTTTTCTTTTAACAGAAAGCTGAATGGTGCTGTGGCATAGTCTATATAATGATAGCCTGTTATGAAATCAAAAAGATTGATATCAAAGACGTATTTTCCAACATTGAAGCCAAGTGAAAGCTGAGGGTTACAGATTTTCAAAAAATATGTTGATGTAGAAGAATACTCGTTTTTTATATCAATCCAGTAATCAAAATGGGTTAGTCTTAATTTGAGAAGAATTTTTAGGGTTGATGTAACTTTTTTGTCATAGACAAGAAAGTTATCCACATAAGGGTCAACTGATATTATGTCTTTATTAAATGGTGAACAGAGAACTATAACTTCGCTCTCCGGAAAAAATTTTTTCAGGTTGGCAAATAGTGGAGTTGTAAGAATCGTATCTCCAATTTTACCTATTTGAAATACAAGCACTTTCACAAAATCATCTACGTTTAAGGTTAGCCTTTCTTATTTCTTCACTTCTCTGCTGAAGACGTTCCATAAAAGTTGGTTTTCTTGGCTTCTTTTTAATCTCGTTTTCTTTTGGGGGTTTGATTTTTGTTAAATAATATTGTTGTGCAATTGAAAGCAGGTTAAAAACAAAATAATATAAATTCAAGCCAGAAGGCAAACTGAAAAACATTATCGTGAATAATATCGGCATCATATAGACCATAGATTTCTGTTTTGGGTCGGTTACGGTCATCTTCTGTTGTAAAAACATAGTGATTCCCATTAGAATTGCAAGGCCAGGGATATGTGTCCCAAGCAAAGGCAATTTAAATGGTAATGATATAATAGTATCCGGCGTCGAAAGATCTTTAATCCACCAGAAGAAATTTGCCTGTCTTAACTCAATAGTTGACCTGAAAACACCAAACAATGCAAAGAGAATGGGTAATTGCAATAGCAATGGTAAACACCCGCTCATTGGATTAATTCCTTCTTCTTTGTACAGATTCATAATTGCTTTATTCATTTTGTTTGGGTCGTCTTTATACTTCTCGCGTATTTCGGTCATTTTTGGATTTAGAGCACTCATTCTTCGGGCACTTTCCATCTGTTTCTTCATCAACGGATTTAAAACTATTTTCATCACAATTGCAAATACTATTATTACAAGTCCATAGTTTGGTATAAAACTGTGAAGAAAAGTAAAAAAGGGAATTATTATGTATTGCGCTATAGGCCTGACCAGAAAATCCAGTGTAAAGGTCATAGTTTTCTGAAGGTCTTTATCATAAGATCTCAGAATTTTATAATCAATTGGTGTAATTAGTACTTTAATTGAAGCTGTTTCACTGGATGGATTTTTCAATTCCATTTTGAGAGCCACTTTGTAGTGGCTTCTCACACCTTCTTCAGGTAAATGTTCTTTATAGCCGGTTAAATAAGCTCCATCTCCAGGACGCTTATCTGAAGGAATAAGAAATACACCAAAGTATTTATTTCTACTACAAACATATTCTGTTTTTCCACTCTGAGAAAAATAGTTATCTTTATCACTTTCAAGATATTCATTCTGGAATTTGCCTGCTTTGAATGTTGCAATTTTCCCACCCATATATGCATAAGCTTCAGCAAATGCATCTTCATCTGTGCTGAAATATTCGCTAAGGTTTAGTGATGAGCCCCATACTATCTGATATTCTGAACTACTGATAAAACTTCCCGGATTAATAAATTCAAAATCAGTATCAAAATCATACCGATCACTATTAAATTTATATTTAATAATTATTCGCTTTGAAGAATCTCCAGCAACAAAAAGCTCATACTTCAGCACAAAATCTTTTTCCTTTGATAGGTTAATTTTTTGAAAATTAGTATAATTGGAATTAAATGTTAAATTTCGTGTGTTAATAGTTTTACCTTCTTTTGAGGTGAAAAGCAGACTAAGTTCGTGTTGAGCCTTCCAATCAATTAACTGTAAAGTATCACCGTCCCACTTTTTGAAATCTTTAGGAATATATTTTCTTATACCTGCCCCGAAATTTGTAAACTCCATATACGCGAGATCATTTTCAACTATGATTACATTTTCCTTCCCCCCCTGTTCAAGGTTATATTGTATTGTATTTTTATAAAAGTTACTTCCATAAGTGATATAGAGTGAATCGGTTTTAAGAGAATCAATTGCCTGTTTAATTGACACCTTAACTGTATCACTAATTTTCGGAGATTCTTTTAGCAGGGAGTCGATAAGCTGAGTCTTGGTTGTGTCGCGCATCTTTCTCAGGGTCTCAGCCTGACGCTTTTGTGTCTCATTCATCCAGTAAAACCAGACGAAAATTACTATTCCCATTAAGATAAATGCAATAACAGTTCTTCTATCCATCTAACTTTTTAAGTTTAATTCTTTTGAAATGAAATTCTTCAGGGACAGGATCAAATCCGCCCTCAAAAAATGGGTTACATCGGATAATTCTCTTTATACCGAGAAAAGTACCTATGAAAGCTCCATATTTTTCCACTGCTTCTATGAAATATGATGAACAACTTGGATAGAACCGGCAGGATGGGGGAAACATTGGGGAGATAAACCTCTTATAAAATCTGATTGTATATATTAAAAGATATTTCATCCCTTTGTTAAAAATTCAGTTACCATATTCTGAGTTTCAAGGAAATCCGGTTCAAAAAAACTGTAAGTTATTTCTTTAGTGTTCATATCCATTTCATAGAAACGTTTTGTTGGACTGATTAAGAGGCAGTATTCAAGAATTTGCTCAGGGAAATTATATTTATTCAACCTGAAAAGTTCTCGAAGGATTCGGCGGATTCTGTTTCTCTTAACAGATGACTTTACTTTTCTGCGTGAAACAAGAAAACCCACCTTATAACAATTCATTGGCGGGTCTTTATAAACAAAGCTTTTGTGTTTAAGAAAAAAGCTTAAAGTCCCTTTTGAAAAAACAAGAGGTCCATTCATAATTTTCTCAAAAGTACCATACCCCCTGATAATTTCTAATCGGGGAAGTGTCAGTTTTTTTGTCTTTGTGTTCATCTAGACTAACGGCGGGTGAACTCATCACTTACAGTAAGTTTTTTTCTCCCTTTGGCTCTTCTTCTTGCAAGGACTTTTCTGCCGTCTTTAGTTTTCATTCTCTCACGGAATCCATGTTTGTTCTTGCGTTTTCTTACGCTTGGTTGATATGTACGCTTCATCTAAATCAAATTTTAATTTAGAAACTTAAAAATACCCAATAGGTATGAATTTTTCAATCCAATAAACCGGATTAGTAGCATTTGTTCTTTTCAGTTTTGCGAAACCGTATGCTATGCAAAACAACACTACTTTAACCTTTGAGCTTTTATTTAAGTTTTCAACTTGTTTTTAACATAGCATAAAAGAACAATTTGAAAATTATATCAGAACAGTTGCTACCATTTTGGTTAAGACTTAACTTTTATTTTTCTCTGATTTAAAAATCAAAGTATTTATTTTAGCTACGACTTGAAACTTCCGCTACAATAAGTAATAACCCTCGCTCTAGCTCCCAATTATTTATAAAATCTTTATATTTTTTAAGATTTGATTTAAAGGAACAATAACAACTCCATTTAAATTTTTTGTTGATAATGAGCACAGGGGAATAACAACTTCCGACAATTGAATATAAAAAAGGGGATAGTTTATGTGGATGTGCGTGTCAAATTGCTAAATCTTGCTGCCAGATATCCCAGCAACAGTAGAGGAAGTTCGATTCCCAAGATACCACACGTGGATTTTCTGGTATAGATAGTTGCAGTGAGTTCCTGTTGATGGGAAAGGTCTCCAATTTTGAAATCCCAGCTTACAGTTTTGCCATCTCTCTTCCCATTGGTTTGAATTATCTTGTTGGGGAAATGAAACTCAAAATGCAAACTACCACTTGTTGATGAAATTTCTTTAACTGATGAGTCAGGCAGCAAGGTAAGTGAAAAAAAAGTTGTGTCCTGATGAATTACCCAGACCGGTTTGCATCTGGAAAAACCTTTTGATAGGGAAAGTTTATTAAAGTCTTTAAAAGTTAGATTTACAGATACTGACATTGTTGAATCGGTAGGGTTTTCTATTACTTTTAGGTTGGTTACATCTGTATTTGGTGATTCATAACTGGCACGGACTTTCTTTTCAGTGAAAGCGAAGCCATCGATTCTTCCAAGTAGAATATTATTCTTTTTTGCTATATAAAAAATGCTAATTTCTCCGGAACCGTCGCTGTTAAACTCGGTTTTTTGTGAATATGTAATACACCCTCCGAATAGCGATAGCGTTCCTATTGCCAGCAGGAGAACGAGAAATTGGATATTTAATCCTTTTGATTTAATTTATATTTATATTAAATTAAAAGAATAAAACTAAAATAATGAAGACTTCTAAAATCAATTTAGCAATTTTTTCTCTTATTTTAAATTTATTTGTTTTCGGAGAGGTTAATTCACAAAGTCTGGTTGGTACTATAAATTTCCCTTATTATAATTCGTACAATTACCTCTGGGGAGTAACACAAAAAAATGATACACTCTGGGTTGGTTCAGATTATACCGGAGTTGTGATTCCGTATTCAATTTTATATAAAGTTACGAAAACAGGTTCCATTGTGGATAGCATAATTACAGTTGTGAAATTTAATCACGGTCTTGCCTGGGATGGAACAGGTTTCTGGGTGGCTGAAAATGTAAGGACTTCGGGTGCACGATTGTATAAACTAAATATGAGTGGTCAGATTATAGATAGTATTTATACAGGTAGCTATGCTCAGGGTATCGGGGGACTGGCACTCGATGGGAATAATCTCTGGTTTGCAGTTTATTATCCTGATAATCCGACCTATCCTTTTGCCTACGCATATAAAGTAAATCTTACCACAAAACAGCTTGTAGATACTATCCCTTTGCGAGGGAGGCAGGTGCAGGGGATTGCTGTCAAGGGTGATACGATATTTTATGTTAATGATAATTTTCAGAGCGAACCTGAACGAATTTACGCTTATAGAAAAGCAATTGGTGACACGTTGTTTTCATTTCCAGCTCCCGATCCTGACAATGACTGTGATCCACGGGGTCTTTTCTGGGACGGACAGTATCTATGGCTTATGGCATACCGCATTGGTAATAACATCAATGCTTATCGGGTGCTGTATAAATATTCTTTGACAGGAGCAGGTACCCCAGCTATAAGTGTTTCACCAACAAGCATAGATTTTGGCAACGTTATTGTTGGGTCAACTTCGACAAGAAACCTGACAGTTACCAATGTTGGAACAGCTCCGCTTATACTTACAGGTAAAACTACGAATAATCCGAGATTTGGTATATCACCAAACAATGTTCCTGACACTATACCCGTAGGACAGTTCAAAACTTATACTGTTAGCTTCAATCCGTTGACTGCCGGAATAGATTCTTCTATTCTTACAATTTCTTCTAACGATGTTGCACAACCGAATAAGACAATTAGTTTAAAAGGTAAAGGAGTTTATAATGGAAGTTATATAACTCTGTCAGATACAGTCTTTAATTATGCTCAACGCAGAACAGGCTCACTTTGTGGATGGATTCTTAGTGTAAGTAATCCAGGTAGTGCACCACTGCAAATTTCAAATATTACTTTTAGTAATCAGGCTTTCAGACTTGATACGGTTGGTTTGGTTTTTCCGATTGTTGTTGATACCCAGAGAGTGAAAACCTTGCGGGTGTGGTTCCATCCGACACAAAACATTACATATAACGGTACAATGACAATTCAATCCAATGCGGTCAATGGTTCTACAAAGATTGTATCTCTAAGTGGTACAGGAGTAAATATTACTTCCAATCTTGGTGATATAATGTGGCAGGGACTTGTGCCTGATAATCCATATACCAGTTATGATGATTATCAGCCAATCAGTATTAAGCAAATTGGAGATGTTAATGGCGATGGGGTTAATGATGTAATAGTTGCGAGCGGAAATTATCTTACCACCTGCTTTAACGGAAATTCATCGGTTACTGCTGATATTCTCTGGATTTTTAACACTGGTTATAACAACAATAATACTGGTTCGGTTACGTGGGAAGACTGCTTACAAATAAGAAGTGATATTGATGGAGATGGTGTGCAGGATGTGGTAATTGGATGTGCTGGTGGTAATGAAATGGTTTATACAATTTCGGGTAGGACAGGTCAAAGAATATGGGCTTATGGGGATTCCGTAAATTACAGTAGGGGAGATATTGAAGGAATAAGAGTTGATAAGGATTATAACAATGATGGTATAAACGATGTACTTGTTAGTGCAAGTGGAACAGGTAATATGCAGGGGCGCCATGCGCTTATTATACTCAATGGCTTGACAGGTCAGGAGTTGTATTATGTTACAATGAATAGTGAGTTCACAGGAGATATAGTAGCAACAAGTTTTGGTGGAGCAATTGGGCTTGGAAATAATAGTGGAATATATTCTGTTTACGGCTTTACAAATAACGGTTCACAACTGTTTAATTATACCTCTATCAACGGTAAGGTCTGGAGTCTGAAAGAAATCCCCTCTATTCAGACGACTGACACGGTAAAAGAGATTGTCGGTTACTATGGATTTTCAGGTAATGTGTTTTGCATAGCAGAAAATAATGGTTTACTGAATTGGACAAAGAGTTTTGGTTCAGCTAATAATGGTAAGATTCAATTACTTGATGACCTTGATTCAAATGGATACATTGATTTATCACTTTCTGGTCCTCAGGTGCTTGCACGATTTGATTCGAAGACCTCAAATGTTTTGTGGCAGGTTGCACTGGCAAGTTCATACATTAGAGGCATTGATATGTTGACTGATTTAAATGCTGATGGTATTAATGAAATTGCAATTGCAACCCAACAGCCAGGAAAAATACTTGTTATAAATGGTGCAAATGGCAACATAATGTTTACTTATACTTTTGGTTCCTCTTTAGCAGAACGCGGGGATAGAGTAAGTAAACTTAATAGTATTGATGGTAACAGCACTTCTGAATTTGTTGGCGGATGCAGAGACGGACGAATTATATGTTTCAGTGGTGGACAGGGACAACCAGTTGGAATATCATCTAACGGTACTACAATCCCTGAAAAATATTCTCTTAAACAAAATTATCCTAATCCGTTTAATCCTATTACAAAAATTGAATTTGATATTCCAGAAAACACGTCAGTGAGACTGAGTATCTATGATATGTTGGGTAGAGAAGTTGAGGTTCTGATAGATGCTCAGCTTAAGGCAGGGAGTTATGTATATACCTTTGATGCGAAAAACTTATCAAGTGGGATTTATTTCTATAAGCTGAATGCCAGTAAGTTTATTGATGTAAAGAAAATGTTGTTGATAAAATAATACTTTTAGAGTGAAAATTTTGTAAATCAGAGAGCATATTTTTATGCTCTCTGATTTTTTATTTTTATTTACTTGAAACTAAATTAAGAGAAGTTTGGAGAAGAAAAACTGCCTGGCAATAGTTGGTCCAACGGGTTCGGGTAAGACTGAACTATCATACAGAATATGTGAACTTATGGATTGTGAGATTGTATCTGCAGATTCAAGACAGGTATATAAGGGTATTTCTATTGCCACTTCTGCCCCAGGAGAAGAGTATTTAAAAAAGTATAAACATTACTTTGTCGGTTACCTTTCATTAGATGAGGATTTTAATGCAGGAGAGTTTGGTAGACAGGGTAGAATAGTAGTTTTGGATATTTTAAAACGTAATAAAGTCCCGTTAATTGTTGGTGGAAGCGGTCTTTATATCAGGTTTTTAATTGACGGTTTTTTTCAGAAAGATGCAAAAGATATCGAAGTTCGAAAACAACTCTATACCGAACTTGAACTTTACGGTAAAGAATATCTATATCAGAAATTAAAATTAGTAGATCCTGAAACTGCAGACAAAATGTCACCACAATTTTTCAGACGTGTTATAAGGGCGCTGGAGGTTTATTTTGTAACAGGGGAGAAAATGAGTGACCTTCAGAAGGAAAATGTTAAACTTGACTTTGTGACTATCCAGTATGGACTGAACTATGAGCGTAAAATTTTATATGAACGAATAAATCAACGGGTTGAACAGATGATAAAGAATGGGTTAATCGAAGAAGTTAAGATACTGATGCAACAGGGATATCATTACAAAACTCACAATTCTCTAAATACAGTTGGAGTTAAAGAAGTTTTTCAATTCCTTGAGGGAGAGTTGAGCTATGAGGATATGGTTAATCTCATAAAACAAAATAGCAGACACTATGCAAAGCGACAGTTGACCTGGTTTAGAAAAGACAGTCGGATAAACTGGATTGAGGTAGGTGGAGAAGTTGATTTTGATATTATTGCAAAGAAAATTGTCAGAGAGTTTGAAACCAGAAAAGAATGATGAGCACAATTCAAAACCTTAAGCCTTTTCTTGATACTCTCTATCTTGAGTATCAGCAAAAATACTCTGCTGACGATCCTATCTGGCTTGTTCACGAACTAAGTGGAAAGAAAAATCAAGAGGTATTCGCTTTTATACTATCCTGTTTTTGTTATGGTTCTATAAAAAGTATCAAAAACACAGGTAGATATATCCTTGAGAGAACTGATTACAACCCCTATGAGTTTATATTAGAATTTGAACCTACTGTTAAAGGTAGGTTGTTTACAAATTTTTATTACAGATTTAATAACTCAAAAGATTTGATTACTCTTTTTGTTAATCTTCAAAATATTTTAATAGAGAAAACTTCGTTGCTAAATGCTTTTCTGCAAGGTTATGAACATACACATACAAATATTCTGCCTGCACTTAATAATTTTACAAAAATTCTAAGAAAAAAAATTCTCAAGGGCAACTGTAACTACAGGCATCTAATCCCCGATGCAGGTTTAGGTTCTCCCTGTAAGCGATTGAATTTATTTCTGAGATGGATGGTGAGAAAAGATGAGATTGATTTGGGACTATGGTATGGGAAGATAACCCCTGATAAACTTTTAATGCCGGTTGATACGCATATATATCGTGTGTCACATGAACTGCAACTTGTAAATAGAAAACAATGTGATATAAAATTTGCACTTGAATTAACAGAAAGACTAAAGCTATTAAGCCCAGATGACCCGGTGAAATATGATTTTTCGCTGTGTCATCAAGAAATAAAAAAGAGGATTGAGCGAACTCAATCCTCTTTAAGTCATAAAAAATAATCAGGTTTAGTACATACCACCCATATCACCCATTCCGCCAGGAGGCATCATAGGTTGTTTTTCCTTTTCAGGTTTTTCAACAACTGTAGCTTCAGTCATTATCAGGAGTGATGCTACTGAGGCGGCATTTTCCAGAGCAACTCTGGTAACTTTTGTAGGATCAATAACACCAGCTTTGACAAGGTCTTCATAAGTATCGGTTGCAGCATTGTATCCGAAACTACCTTTTCCTTCTTTTACTTTATTGACAATTACTGAACCTTCTTCACCGGCATTAATAACTATTTGTCTGATTGGCTCTTCTATTGCACGTTTAACGATTTTGATACCAAGCATTATGTCGTCATTGTCATTTTTAATCTTATCAAGTCTTGGAGCTACTCTCAAAAAAGCAACACCACCACCTGGAACAATACCTTCTTCAACAGCTGCTCTTGTAGCGTGTAAAGCATCCTCTACTCTTGCTTTCTTCTCTTTCATTTCAACTTCTGTAGGTGCACCGATTTTCAAAACAGCAACACCACCAGAAAGTTTTGCAAGTCTTTCTTGAAGTTTTTCTTTGTCGTAATCGGAAGTTGTTTTTTCTATTTGAGCTTTAATTTCATTGATTCTCTTCTTAATGTCTTCAGTTTTACCAGCGCCTTCAACGATTGTAGTATTATCTTTGTCGATGACGACTCTCTTAGCTGTTCCGAGATAAGAGAGAGTAGCATTTTCCAGCTTGTAACCTTTTTCTTCAGAAATCACAGTTCCATTGGTCAAGATAGCAATGTCTTCAAGCATAGCTTTTCTTCTATCACCAAATCCAGGCGCTTTTACAGCACAAACTTTTAATGTGCCACGTAACTTATTAACAACTAAAGTTGCAAGTGCTTCACCTTCAACATCTTCGGCAATAATAAGAAGGCTTCTTCCTGCCTGTGCAATTTTTTCAAGGATAGGAAGCAAATCCTTCATTGAGGAAATCTTCTTGTCGTGGATGAGAATATATGGATCTTCAAGCTCTGCTTCCATTGAATCGGCGTTGGTTACAAAATATGGAGAGAGATAACCTCTATCGAATTGCATACCTTCAACTACATCGAGCGTGGTCTCAGTACCTTTAGCTTCTTCTACAGTAATAACACCATCTTTCCCGACTTTATCCATTGCGTTCGCAATAAGTTCACCAATAGCCATATCATTATTTGCACTAATAGCTCCAACCTGAGCAATTTCTTTATTTTCTTTTATAGGTGATGAAAGTTCTTTCAATCCTTTAACAAGTTCTTCTACAGCAATATCAATACCTCTTTTTAAATCCATCGGATTAGCTCCACCGGTAACGTTTTTCAAACCTTCTCGAAAAATAGCCTGTGCAAGAACGGTAGCAGTTGTAGTACCATCACCAGCGACATCTGAGGTCTTGGAAGCAACTTCCTTAACCATTTGTGCTCCCATATTTTCAATTGGATCTTCAAGTTCAATTTCTTTAGCCACTGTTACACCATCTTTTGTTACTGTTGGAGCACCAAACTTTTTGTCTATAAGGACATTACGTCCTTTTGGTCCAAGAGTAACTTTTACAGCATTTGCTAATTTATCAACACCCTTGAGTAGGGCAGTTCTGGCTTCAGTATCGAATGTTATTAGTTTTGCAGTCATTTTTTATCTCCTTTTTAAGTTTAATTAATAATAGCGTAAACATCTGATTCACGCATAATCAAATATTCTACACCGTCAATGGTAACTTCGGTACCAGAATATTTCCCATAAAGGACTTTATCCCCAACTTTAACTTCGGGCTGAATAAGTTGCCCGTTGTCAGCGATACGTCCTTTTCCAACAGCGATAACCTCGCCTTGCATCGGCTTTTCTTTAGCCGTATCAGGAATGATAATACCTGAGGCAGTTTTTTCTTCAGCAGGAGCGGGTTTAACAAGAATCCTGTCACCTAAAGGTTTGATGTTCATTTTTTACCTCTCTTTTTTATTTATTTTAAAAATAATAACTTAAATTAAATTATTAGCACTCGTTATTGATGTCTGCTAAAAATAACAAAACTCTTTTGATTTGTCAAGACTATTTGAAATGACTCTGGCTGGAATGACTACTGAGGTGATTACAGAAAGTAAGTGGCTTTTTTAAATTTTATCATAATCACAAAAGTTAAACTCTTGTAAAATCAAAATTTATAAAGAGGATAGACCTTTCTTCTGTAAAAATGCTCTCCCATTATTTGAAATTCTCATTTAATAAATTAACAAGTTCTGATTTTGGTATCCTGACCTTGAGGATTCCAGCTGCATAGGGAGCAATTTCATATTGATTATAACAAAATTCAATTCCATCAGGAAACAGAAGAAAATTATTGTTATGACTGATATGGTTTTCAAAAAGAATTTCAGTTAAAGGTTGTCCGGGCATAATATTATAGGAAGATCTGAAGTGTTTTTCAATCAGTTTATCGAGTTCGGAATCAAAGCCCTTTTTAAATACATCTCCTAAATTTAATATTTTTCCTGTAGCGGGATTAAAATTAAAGTAATTTGTTCCTGATAAGGGATGTGCTCCACCGGTAAACATAAAATGATTTAATTCGTATGATATAAAATTTTCACTGATATATTTAACCTCTCCCTGTATTTCAAGCATCCAGGGTAACGCCGGATAGTCAGATTTTTCTTTTTCTTTCAGTACCAGTATTTCGAAGTAGTCTGTGAAGAACTGGTTTATTAACTCATCAATTGTTGAGAACTTTTTTTTATCTTCAGTGGAATAAACGTTGTTCAGTATAAAATCAAGAATTTTGGAGTTAATAGCATCCTTATGCGTTCCTGATTTAAATTTATCATAAGTTAAAGAAAAGTTTGTACAGTTTTGCTGGTTTGCATCTGTGCAATTTGGAACGGTTTTTTTAATTTCAACTTTCTCATATTCATAGTTATTCTGTTGATTTTGTTGTGTTGGAGGTTGGGGCTCATTATTCTTAATTTTTTCCTGTGTTTGATTTGGGCTACAATATACTGTTATAATGAGCGAAGATAACAAAAAGATGTTTAGAGTGATTGATAGAAGATGTTTTTGCATATTAAAGGTTCTTATTTTTATGAAAATAATTTAAAACTTTCGAATTTCAATTGCATTTGAGTTGTCAACTTCAGTTTTTTTTGTTCGATATATTTTTATAAAATAATCGCCTTTTTTGATAAATTTAAAAAATTTTATGTTTTTAACAATAGATTCTTCGTTTTTGTTCCATAAAAGAGGTACAACACCCCAGAGGAGTTTAAGATAATTAAGCATTGAGGGTTTGCGTGATATAGCAAAAATTGCCTGTTTAACTCGACGCGATGAGATGTTTCTTGCGGTGTATCCTGTTTTTGTGTCGATAATTATTGCTCTTACATCAAGTTGATTGGAAATAAGTTCTGCAGCATTGCAGATTGATTGCATTGGTGTTAAGGTTATATTGTTAAAAGAAGTAGAAGAAATATGTTTAAATTCTGATTCAGTTTTTATGATAATCTTTGTCATAATCTTAACCGCTTCAACAGGAAAATTTCCTACTGAAGTTTCTCCTGAAAGCATAACGCAATCTGTTCCATCAATAATAGCGTTTGCGATATCTGAGACTTCTGCACGTGTCGGAATGTTATTAAGAATCATTGATTCAAGCATTTGAGTAGCGGTGATGCAAGGCTTCATATACTCGCGACACTTTGCTATCAACTGTTTCTGCACCGAAGGTACGTTCTCAGGAGAAATTTCAATTCCAAGATCCCCACGTGCTATCATAATAGCGTCAGATACTTTTATAATTTCGTCTATGTGATGAAGTGCCTCAGGTTTTTCTATCTTTGCGATTACCGGTATTTCTTTATTATAGCTTTTTATAAGCTTCTTTATATGAATCACATCTTCTGGCTGTCTCACAAAGCTTAGAGCGATTAAATTAACATTGTTCATCAACCCGAATTTAAGATCTGCAATATCTTTTTTGGTTAGTGAAGGCAAAGGTATTTTACAATCAGGAATATTCACACCCTTATGGTCAGATAATATACCACCTTTGATTACCCGTGCTAAAATAATTTTCTTACGGTGATTAATAGATTCAATTTGAAGTGTTAATTTCCCATCGTCGAGCAGAATTTTAAAATCAGGCTGAACAGATGTTTTTAGCAGGTTAATGTTAATAGGTATTAATCTTTCGTTTCCTATTTGGTTGCTATGTTGCAAAGATACAATGGCGTCTTGTTTAAGCTCAATTTTCCCATTGACAAATTTTCCGGTTCTAATTTTTGGACCGCTTAAATCCTGAATAATAGGAATGTGCGTTCTGGTAAGAGATTCAACTTTTCGTAAATTTTGAATGAGGTTATAATGTTCCTGATAACTACCATGAGAAAAATTCAATCTTGCAAAATCCATTCCTGCTTTCACAAGCTTGGTAATGGTTGTAACTTTACTTGTGGCAGGTCCGAGTGTACATATTATTTTGGTTTTTTTGAATATCAAATATTATTAGATTGAGTTAATTTTATAATATCTTATAATATATTAAAAGTTAATGAACAAAAATACATATTATGAAATCATTAAAGGGTAGAATTGCGTTTGTGACTGGTGCTTCAAGCGGGATTGGACTTGCAACGGCAGAAAGACTTGCCAGAGCAGGAACAAAGCTTATTATCTGTGCCCGTAGATTTAATAGGATTAAAGTTCTTGCTTCAGAATTCAGGAAGAGATACGATGTTGAGGTTTTAGCCTTAGAACTCGATGTCAGAAAATATAGAAATGTTAAGAAAACAATTGCTTCACTACCTGAAAAGTGGAAGAAAATTGAAATACTTGTAAACAATGCAGGACTTTCGCGTGGATTAAATAAAATTCAGAATGGCGTTCTTGATGATTGGGAAGAGATGATAGATACAAATATTAAAGGACTATTGTATGTAACAAAGGAAGTGCTTCCTCTAATGTTGAAATGCAAAGTGGGGCATATTGTTAATATCGGTTCTATAGCCGGGCATGAAGTTTATCCAGCAGGTAATGTTTATTGTGCTACAAAGTTTGCAGTTGATGCGCTTACTAAAGGAATGAGAATTGATCTGAATGGGACGAACATACGGGTTACAACAATTGACCCGGGTCTTGTTGAAACGGAGTTTTCACTTGTACGATTTCGTGGTGATAAACAAAGGGCTAAGACAGTTTATCAAGGACTAACTCCATTATATGGGAAAGACATAGCTGATGCTATCTATTATGCATTAACTCGGGATGAAGATGTTGTTATTGCCCAGATGTTGATATTACCAAAGGCTCAAGCATCAACAACTATTGTCCATAGAAGACAGTAATTAATTATTTGAATGAAACAATATCGTTATATATAACAAATAGCATAAACGCCAGAAGAAGTATGAAACCGATATTCTGGATAGCAATCTGAACTTTATATGAAATGGGCTTACGTGTAATAGCTTCTATGAGAAGAATAACAAAGTGCCCCCCATCGAGAGCTGGGAATGGTAATATGTTTATAATAGCAAGTGAAAGAGATAACAGCGCAAGAAATCCGATAAAAGAAAAGAATCCACCTTCTGCTGACTGTGCTGAAGCCTGAGCTATTTTAATGGGACCCCCAATTGCTTTTCTGAAAGCAACTTCTCCCTTAATAATCTTGACAATAGATTTAACAAAAACTTCAAAGCCATAGAAGTACATATCCTTTGCTGCTTTAGGAAAAGCGGTTAAAACATTATAAGTTACTATCTGTGAAGGACCTTCATATTTAGGGGTTATACCAATACCTATTGTCCCGGCACTATCTGGTTTAACTATAGCAGAAAAAATTTTACCCTCCCTTAACCATTTAATTTCGGTTTCTTGTTCCTTATGTGCTTTAATAAGATCAACAAGTTTTTGAGAGTTTAAAATTGGTTCGCCGGCAAATTCTGTTATAATATCACCTTTAGTTAATCCAATTTTTTCTGCTGGTTTTCCCGGTATTACTTCGTTTACTACTGGAATGATTTTGTCAGGGAATATCCCAATACTTTTTTCTGATAAATCTTTAAGATTTTCCTTTGCAATTGAGATAGTGAGAGGAGTTCCATTACGTTCAATTAAGAATTCAAGTGGGCGTCCGATATTTTCAAGATAAATTAGAGTTTGCAAATCATCCCAATACTGGACTTTTTCAGAATTTATAGATAAAATTCTGTCTCCAATTTTAAAACCAGCCGATTCTGCAACTGAACCAGGAGAAATATACCCTATAGTTGTAGTTTCTGTAAGTGTTTTCCCTTTAAAAATAGAGAGGGCATAAAACACAAGAAATGCAAGAATCAAATTCATAATGACTCCTGCAGTAATTATAAACATTCTTTGTCGGACAGGTTTAGAACGATATTCCCAGGGTTGAGGTGGGGTAGTAAGAATTTTCTTATCCATACTTTCATCAATCATCCCGGCGATTTTAACATAACCACCTATAGGGAATGCACAAATCCGAAAATCAGTATTATCTCCCAGCTCAATATCACTTGCGAGTTTACCAAATGTAAAGCCATTAACTTTATTATATCCAAATAGTCTTGGCCCCATTCCAATGGCAAAGACTTCTGCTCTTGTACCGGTTAAACGTGCTGCGATGAAGTGGCCAAATTCGTGGGCGAAAACCAGGATTCCTATTACTATTATAAAATAGAATATTGTTGTTATAATTTCCATTTTTCATTTGATATGTTTTTCAAAACAAAATCACGTACGATTCTATCTGTGTCTAAAACATCAAATATATCAAATTTGTTCTTGTTTTCAAAAGAATTAAGACATTCTTCAATTATTTTAGGAATATCTATAAAACTAATTTCCCTCTTAAGAAATAAATTTACAGCAACTTCATTGGCAGCATTCATAATTGTCGGATAAATACCACCATCTTTTGCTGCCTGATATGCGAGTTTTAAACAGGGAAAGGTATTATAATCAGGAGCTTCAAAAGTTAAGTTTTTTAAGTTTACGAAATCAATAACAGGGAAGTTAGATTTCACTCTTACAGGATAGGTTAATGAATATTGAATGGGAATTTTCATATCCGGAATCCCGAGCTGTGCCTTAACAGATCCATCGATAAATTCCACAAATGAATGAATTATAGATTGCGGATGTATGACAACTTCTATTGAATCTGTATCAATACCGAAAAGCCACTGAGTTTCAATAACTTCAAGTCCTTTATTCATAAGTGTGGCTGAATCAATTGTGATTTTATCCCCCATTTGCCAGTTTGGATGTTTGAGAGCCTCTTCAACCGTAACCGATTTTAATTCATTAGGTGTCTTGTTACGGAAAGGACCTCCGGAGGCTGTTAGGATAATTTTTCTTATGCTTTTAAGCTCTTCTCCAATCAGACATTGTAAAATAGCTGAATGTTCACTATCGATTGGTATAAGCGATACATTATGTCTTTTAAGAAGTTGGACAACGAGTTCACCTCCTGCAACAAGAGTTTCTTTATTAGCAAGGGCTATGTCTTTGTTGTTTTCAATTGCCTGAATTGTCGGAACCAATCCAGCAATTCCGACAAAAGAGTTTATCAGCATATTGTAATTATCCCTTGTTACAAGTTCAGTCAGTGCATCATCCCCAGAAAGAATTTCAAAAGAAGGGAAGTCCTTCTTTAATTCTTTTGCTTTTTTAGAATCACGAACGAAAACAGAATGGGGTTTATACCTGCTGATCTGCAGTGCAAGTTCACCTATATTTTCATTTGTTGTGAGAAAAACGAGTTCAATAGGGAAGTCTTCCCTCTGTAAATTATCATAAACGTTCAGGACGTTTTTCCCGATTGAACCAGTTGAACCTAATATTCCGATTTTTTTGGTCTTCAAAAATTGTTATAGGTATTTTTTAATATATGATATAAATGCCTCTTTTGTTTTAGAGCCTACAAATGACTCTACTATTTCTCCCTTCTTATCTATTATAAATGTTGTCGGAAATACATTTATCATATCAGAACCGTCAGGTGCGGGGTAGGTTTTGAGAATATCTCCCTTAACATCATGAACTATAAGATATGAAACAGGATTGGATTGTAGATATGATTCCAATTTGGCTCTATCATTGGCTTTGTCAATACTAACCCCTATAATAACCAGTCCTTTATCTTTATATTCGTCATAGATTTGGGATAGATAGGGCATTTCCTGTTTACAGGGTCCACACCATTGAGCCCAGATATTCAGGAGTATTACCCTCCCTTTAAAATCACTTAGTGAAACTGTTTTTCCATTTTGTTCCCATGAGAAATTAGCTGCAGCCTTTTGATTGGGGGCTTTATCAAATTTAAGTACATAAGGTATAGTTAAACCTTGGGCTGTACTTTTATCTGAGGAAGAAACCCCGGTATTTGATTGTTGCTGTGTTGTTGTCTGAGAAGTTTGATTGGTTGTTGCGTCTTTTTTGTTACAGCCTGTGAAAAATAAAAGAAGTATTACAATTAGAAATGAGAGGTTCTTCATAATATTTTATCTCCCAATTAGTTTAAGTTTATTAAAATTTTGAGAATTTGTGATATTAAGCAAAGGCATTCTCAACATCATAGCCTTTTTCCTCAGCATATTTTTTTAGTTTTTGGGCGAGCAATTTTCTACCTCTATGTAGTCGGCTTCTGACTGTACCAACTGGACAATTTACAAATTCAGCAATTTCTTCATAACTTAATCCTTCAAGGTCACACAGAATGATAACAGTTTTAAAGTCATCTTGCAGAGAATTTAATGCGTTTGTAACTTGATCATCAAGCAAACTGGAGTATATCCGTTCCTGTAAGTCAGTTGTATTGATTTTTTCTGAACGAATTGACTCGTAATAGTTTTCTATATCATCGTAATCAACTTTGTTAGGTAATTTCTGGTTTTTTCTATAATTGTTAATAAATAAGTTTTTCATTATTCTGAAAAGCCAGGCTTTGCAATTAGTTCCTTTCTCAAACTTATGAAAAAATCTATAGGCACGCATATATGTTTCCTGGAGAAGGTCATCGGCATCCAATTCGTTTCCAGTTAGTCTGAGGGCATAGGTGTGCAAAACTCCAATATGAGGCAATGCTTCAGTTTTAAACTCTTCTTTAAGCTTCTCTACCTCCTCGTCAGATAAATAACCACCATCTTCCAGAATATCCTCATCGAGTTCTTTTGTATCAAATTCAATCTTAGATTTGTTTTTCCCTTTTTGTTTATAATGGACAGTAGGTTTTGATTTCCTAATTTTTTTCCCTTTCCTATTCATATTTCTTGAAGATATCAAAATTAATAACCTTAATCAAGGTATGAAGACTTAAGGATTGAGAAATGTGGAAGCTTCCAGAAAAAGTTTTTTAGGACTTTAAACTCGCTCATATAAAATTGGGCGAGCAACGGGGCTCGAACCCGTGACCACCAGAGCCACAATCTGGCGCTCTACCAACTGAGCTATGCTCGCCATCTATAACAAATATACTTTTATCAATTTATTTTTTCAACGCTATTGGTTGTATCTTAAAAGGAACTTCTCAAGGGTTTTATTAAACCCCTGCTGATTTTCTATGTTGGATAGATGACCTGCACACGGAATAATAGCTAACTCAGAATTCTTTATCCCTTCTTTTAGAGTTCGAGCGCAATTAAGTGGTGTCAACTTATCCTCTTCCCCGAAAATAAGTAAAGTCGGGATGTTGATATTATTGAGTGCCGATGTGGAATCAAGACGGGTTGCTATAGCAATAAGTAAAGCAACTATTGAAGCATCATTCTGTTCTGAGATTATCCTTTTTAGGTAGCCAGTAATATTTTGGGATCCGAGGTTTTTTTGACTCAATAAATTTGAGATAAAAGTATTTTCAAATTCTTCTCTTTTCCCGTCTTTAATTTTTTTAATATTAGAAGACCTTTGAAGTAATGCTGTGTTATCATCATTCTCGGCTTTTGTATCAGCAAGGGTAAGTGTCTTAAAAATTGAAGGGTTTTTCTGATAGGATCGAAGCAGTATATATCCACCCATAGATAGTCCCACAGCATTAACATTTTTTAAGCCGAGATGTGTTACAATTTCATTGAAATCGTCAGCAAGAGTTTCCATAGTAAACTGATAATCGTCGACTATAGTTTTTCCTGCACTACGAACATCATAAGTTATGATTCTAAATTTATCTTTGAAAAAATGCACCTGAGATTCCCACATCCTACTGTTGAATGGGAAAGCATGTACAAAAATAAGAGGAGGATTTTTAACATCTCCATAACTCTGAACCACAATTTCATTGATTTTAAATTCAATCATCGGTTAGATTTTTATGAGTTCCATCACAGAAGGGTTTTTTGTTAGTGTGTTTACAGCCACAGAGCGCAACCTTTGATTGCTCCTTAATTTCAAACATAACAGGAGTAAAACCTGTTACCTTGTGAGAACCATCACAATAAGGCTGGTTTTTTGATTTTCCGCACGCACACCAATAATAAGTACCTTGTTCAAGAACTAAAACAAAGGGGGATTTTTGTGATACTTCTGGTTTTTCCATATTTTCAATGATAGTTTAATTTGATAAAAATTTTAAAAAGTCATACATTAAACGAGTATGATATAATATAAGTTCCACAAGTTCTGGCTTCATTGCTACTTTTGGCTCATACTCTTTGTACACATACATATTCTTATATTTAAGATATGTTTCTATTGGAGTGTTGGCATATTCTGAAAATATAACAGGAAGTCTTAAAAGTTTTTCTCCCTGAATTTTTTTATATTCTTTCTGAAATGCTGGACTATGTATTATTTTAAGGAAGCTATCAGGGGAAGTTACTATTTTTTGTCTAATTCTCTTCATTACAGATGGCTCGGTGCTATATTGCCCGGCTGCAATTAAAAATTCATCAGGGCTGAAATGAAAATAAATTTGAGGTATATCCTTATGTTTTAAAACTCTCAGTCCGAATGAAACCGCTGAAAAAGTTTTATATGGTGTTTTGTCTTCCTTGAACCTGATGTCACGGTTAATTCTTAAAATGGATTTATGATTTAAAACAAAAGTTGAATCAATGGATATTAGCTTTGGAGCGAGTGTGTCGACCAGTTCTCTTACTTCACGTTTTAGGAAAGTTTCATATATATCCCTATGCTTATCGAACCATTCCTTATTGTTATTGTGTTTACTTTTAAGGGCCTTTAAAAACTGATAGCTCTCATTGCTATAGCCACTGAAAGGTTGTGATAGTATCTCGTCAATTCGCATAGCTAAAACTATTACAAACCACTGATACTTTCAAGGAGAGAAAAATTATACTTTACTTTTTATTTTAATATTTATATTTTAATTGATAGGTTAAATTAAATTAAAACCAACTAAAAGTATGTTTAAAGTAAAAGCATTAATCTCTGTTTTAGTAATTGCAGTTCTATTTGCCTTTGTTGGCACAACCTCAGCAAAAGAATTCCCTGGTGACAGGGCTGGAAAGAAAGCCGATTATCTCTACAAGCACTTAAAACTGACAAACGATCAGTATGCTAAAATTTATCAAGCCTATTTTGATTATGAAAAGAAAGTCGATGATTTGAAAAAAGAAAAGAAAGATAAAAAGGCTTACAAAGATGAATTAACAAAGCTTCAAAATGTATGTAACGCTGAAATTGAAAAAGCATTGAACAAAGACCAATCTGGCAAATTCTCTTCGCTGAAAGAGAAAGTATTCAAAATGAGCTTTGTTAAGAAAGTAAAGGTTACCAAGACTGAAGAAAACACTGAAAAGAAAACTGAAGAAAAGAAAGATGTAAAGAAGGAAGAAAAGAAAGACACTAAGAAAGATGTAAAGAAGGAAGAAAAGAAGGACACTAAGAAAGATGTAAAGAAGGAAGAAAAGAAAGACGAGAAAAAGAAATAGCTCAATTTTTGAGTTAGGTCATTTTAATAGAGAGCAACCTTTTGGTTGCTCTTTTTTTGTTGTTTTTTGATAGGGTACTAAAAAGTATAAAATAACAAAAGCCAGTATAAAACTGGCTTTTGTGTAGCTTGTCAATTGGTTACAATATCTGTGCAGATGTCAGGACTTCTTACCTATTGTGGAAGTCTGCTCAAAGTTGAAGTTTTTGCCACTGATTTTAAGCGAGACTTCAATTTTTGAATTTTTAGATAATTTGTTTTCTTTTGTCAGGTCAAGAATGTCTTTCCACAAAGTATTGGCAAGATACTTTGGATCGTTTAAATCAACCTTTTGTTGCTGGGGAGGAGCACCTAAAGGTTTAAATCCATACTTTTTTAATCGAAGCGGAATCATCGCTTCTCTAAAGTCGGCTTTGCTTACATCAAAGATTTTTGAAATGGGGTGGTCTTTTTCAAAGTCAATTAAATTTGGTATAGAGACTTTAACTCCATACTTCCTGAAAAAATCGACCAATGTAAAAAGATGATTGAGTTTCCATTCAAACCTTCCTTCAAGCATATACTTAAGGCTTGAATGTGGAATCTGAGTTTCAACAGCAATTCGGTAGAGACTAATCCCCCAGTTTTTTTGTAACTCTTTAATCATCCAGCTAACTCTTGCTGTTAATTTTTTGTTGTCTAACATAGCTGTGATTTAAAGTTATTATTAACTTATTAATTAATATTTTTCAAATATACTGGAAATAATTTTATAAAGCAAGAAAAATAATATATATTGATTAAATCGCTTTTACATTCGTTCTGGGGCAGTAACACCTATTATGTTTAACCCATTGTTCAGGACAATTTTGGTTGCCAATGACAATAAAAGCCTTTCTCTTGATAACTCTATGTTTTCACTATCCAGAACTCTATTGTTATGATAGAAGCGATGAAAATTTTCTGCAACAAGATTCAGATATGAAATAATTTTATGGGGTTCAAAATCCATTGCTGATTTATATACTTCATAAGGATAGAAAAATAAAATTTTCATTAATTGTTTTTCATCATCATTTTTCAGCAGCTGAAGTGGTGTTAGTTCAAGAGTCTTTGGTGTTAGATCTGAAGAGAAATCTACAGCGTTGCGGATAATCCCACAGATTCTTGCGTGTGCATATTGTAGATAAAACACCGGGTTTTTCTCTGATGTTTGTTTTGCAAGTTCTATATCGAAGTCCAGATGAGTAGATGGTGCCCTCATTACAAAGAAAAATTGTGTTGCATCAGTACCAATTTCTTCTATAAGCTCGTCAAGCGTAAATGATTCTCCAGAGCGTTTACTTAACTTTACTGTCTTTTCACCTTTCCTGAAAGTTACCATTTGATGGATGATTACTTTAATATGTGATACATCATAACCAGCTCTGGTAACTCCATACAAAACCTCTTTGTATGTGTCTGAATGATCGGAACCAAAAATATCAACTATCAGGTCATATCCCCGTTTAATTTTGTTTATGTGATAAGCTATATCAGGTAACCTGTATGTTGGTTCTCCACTTTGCTTGACAATGACTTTGTCAGCTTTAAAATCATCACCTTCCATCTTCAACCAGATGGCTCCATCTTTTTCATAACTGAAACCGTTTTCTCGGTAGTATTTTAGCAGCTCTTCAATTTCTCCGCTTTTGTATAGTGAAGTTTCACTGAAATATCGTTCAAATTCTATTCCGAGTTTTTCCAGAGTCCTTTTTATAGAACTGAAGTTATATTGTTCGGCGAATGATTTAAAGAATTCCAAATCAAAATTGTTTACGTAAGTATCTTTGTATTGTCTGTAAATCTGTTGAGCAATTTGAGAGATATATTCTCCAAAATAACCGTCTGCCGGAAATGAAAAATGTTCATCAAAAATCTGCATATATCGGGCATATACGGAATTAGCGAGATTTTTCATTTGACTGCCAGCATCATTATAATAATATTCTTTTTCTACTTGATAACCAATAGCCTGAAGTAAGTTAACTATAGCTTTGCCAAGTGCCACCTGCCGTCCATGCCCTGCATGAAGTGGACCTGTAGGATTAGCACTAACCCATTCCACATTTGCTCTTTTGTCTTTGAAAAGGGAAGTCTTCCCATAATTATTTCCGGAAGCTAATATATCATATATGTTTTGTTTAATAAGATTATCGCTCAGGTGAAAATTAATAAAACCAGGACCAGCAACTTCGACTCTTGAAATAATATTTCTGTCATAGTTTAGTTTTTTCAAAATTTGATTTGCAAAGTCAATTGGCTTTTTATTTAATAATTTTGCATTGACCAGCGCAACATTACTTGTGATATCTCCAAATTTTCCCTCCTCAGAAAGTTCAACCTGAATAGGGAAGCTAATTTTAATACCATTTTCTTTAATGGCATCTTCTAAAATTTTTGTAATGTAGTCTAATATCATTTTATAACCAGCCCATTGATTTATACCAATCAAGTGTTATCTTAAAGCCTTCCTGTAATGAATATTGTTCATTCCAGCCAACCAGTGACTTGATTTTCTTATTTGAACACACCCAGCGTTTTCTTGTAATATCTTTACACTTTTCAAGGTTAAGTGTTGTTGCTTTACCACTAAACATACTGAACAGTTCAGAAAATGCTCCTACTGTATAGACAATCCAATGTGGAATTCTCAATTTAAATGCCTTTTTACCTATAACCTGTGCTGTTACAGTAGCAATATTGTCCCAACTGTAAGCTCTATCAGATGAAACAAAAAATACTTCTCCGCTTTTTAAATCAGAAAAGACAGCTTTATAAATTGCATCAATAAAATCCTCAATATATATCAAGCTCAAGTACTTTTCATTAAATCCAATAACAGCATTTAATCCTTTCATAAAAGTTTTAAAATAAACAAGTATTTCAGTATCACGAGGGCCAAAGATTGCTGATGGCCTGAGAATAACAGTTTTTAGCACATTTGATTTTTTTAAAACTTCTTTTTCAGCTAGAAGTTTTGTTTTTCCATAGCTTGTAATAGGGCGGGGCTCATAGGTTTCGTCTATTGGGTTATCGTCAGGATTTGGACCGCAAACTGCTTGTGAAGAAATGTGTATAAATTTCTTTAAATCAGGCTTTACCTGACTGAGAATTTCAAGAAGTGTTTGTGTAGGAACTACGTTTCCCTGATAATAACTGTTATAATCTTTTGCTTTAACTACTCCTGCAACATTAAATACGAAATCTGTTTTTGCTAAAACTTCCCTGACATTCTCTGAATCTAAGTTGTCTTTAATAAGAACTACTGGTTTATTGTCTAACCATCTGGTATTGGATGTTTTTCTAACAAGGCAAAAGACCTGGTGTTCCTCTTTTAAAAGTCTATCGACCAGATGACTACCAACAAATCCTGTCGCACCGGTAACAAATGATTTCACAATCTAAATTGTTAATAAATTTAAATATAGAATTTATTAATAATAATATGTATTTTCTATGATAAAAAATTCAAGATAATGGATTTATTTCAGAAATGTTACAACTTCAAACGTGCTGATGAAGTCAAAGCAATGGGATATTACCCCTATTTCCGTGCAATCCAACAAAACGAAGGACCCGTTGTGAAAATTGAAGGACGGGAGATTATTATGGCTGGTTCGAATAATTACCACGGACTAACAACGCATCCTAAGGTTCTTGAAGCTGCCAGAAAAGCACTTGAGAAATACGGCTCTGGTTGTTCAGGGTCTCGTTATTTGACCGGTACTCTGGATCTGCATATAGAACTTGAAGAAAAGCTTGCTGATTTTTATGGCAAAGAAGCTTGCCTTTTATATTCAACCGGTTTTCAAACAGCTCAGGGGATTATTCCTACTTTAGTTAGTAAAGGAGAATATGTGGTTTCGGATAGAGATAATCATGCAAGTATTGTTGCCGGCAATTTAATTGCAAAGGGAAGTTTTGTTGAAGTCTTACGTTATAGACACAATGATATGGTTGACCTTGAGCGGGTTTTGAAATCACTGCCTTTTGAAGCGCCTAAACTGGTTGTTTCCGATGGAGTCTTTTCCACCACCGGGGAAATTGTTGACCTGCCAGAACTTGTTGAAATCTGTAAACGCTACAATGCAAAAGTTATGCTTGACGATGCTCATTCACTTGGCGTTATTGGAAAAGGGGGGAGGGGGACTGCTTCTGAGTTTGGATTGGATGATGAAGTTGATTTAATAATGGGTACTTTTTCTAAAACATTAGCTTCGTTGGGTGGATTTGTTGTTTCCGAAAAAGAGGTTATAAATTATCTTAAACACCATTCAGCAGCATTGATTTTTTCTGCTTCTCCAACGCCTGCTGCTGTTGCTGCGGCCAGTGCAGCACTCGATATCCTAAAAGAAGAACCTGAGCGTATTGAAAAATTGATTGCTAATGGAACAAAGGTGCGTAATGGTTTAAAAGATCTGGGATTCAGGGTTATTGATGGAAGAACACCAATTGTTCCGGTTATCCTTGGTGAGGATATGTTAGTTTTTAAATTCTGGAGGGAGTTGTTTGATGCAGGAGTATTTGTTAATGCCTTTGTATCTCCGGGAGTCCCTCAAAATCTTGCTATGCTCAGAACATCTTATATGGCAACTCACGAAGACCATCATCTTAATAAAATCATAGAAATATTCGGTGATATCGGAAAGAAAATGGGAATTATACAATGAAAACCTTTTTTTTTCTGTTTGTTCTTTTTATTTTTGCTATCTTTGCTGCCTGTAAGAAATTGCCTGAAAAAGTAAATAACGAAGATGTAAATTCTCATTCAGAGGATACAGTTTCACTTACGCCTGCACAGAACTTTGCGATTATCCTCGTAGAAGATTTTATCAACGAAGATGATCCTGATTTTGAAGCATTTCTTGAGAATATAATTTACCCCATTGTAGCGAAAGCTGATAAGGTTACGATTGATAAGTTAAGCGATACTATCTATCTTCTTACTTATTTCCTTGAAGGAACAGAAAAAAATATCCTTATAGAAAAATATTTTTCCCCATCCAAAGAAGAAACTTTTTTTGAATACAAGGAAGTTAAATATTCTCGTCTAACTTTATTTTTAAACAGATGAATAAGATTTATGCTGTTGTTGGAATGTGTGGTTCCGGTAAGAGTGAAGTGGTAAAATATTTTGTGTCCCACGGATATCAAAGAGTATACTTTGGGGATGTTGTATTGAATGAGTTGAAAAAAAACTCATTAGAGATAAACGAGAAGAATGAGAAATATATAAGGGAGAAACTCAGAACTGATTTTGGAATGGCTGTGATGGCTCTTAAAAGTCTTGATAAAATTCGTTACCTGCATTCTTTAGGGAATGTTGTGATAGAGAGTCTCTATTCCTGGGAAGAATTTAAAACTATCAAAGAAGAGTTTGGGGATATCTTCAAACTCATCGCTGTTTATACAACTAAAAAATTACGTTATCAGCGTCTTGCAAACCGTCCTTTTAGACCTCTTAATAAAGGTGAAGCAGTGGCAAGGGATTATGCAGAGATAGAAAATCTCAATAAAGGAGGCCCAATTGCATTTGCTGATTATACTGTAATAAATGATGGAACATTGGAAGAACTCTTTGATAAACTCAGTTTACTGTTATGAAAAGAAAAGATTATATTTCCTGGGATGAATATTTTATGGGCATAGCTATGCTTTCCGCAATGAGGAGTAAGGATCCTAATACTCAGGTTGGAGCCTGTATTGTTGACCAACAAAATAAAATAGTAGGTATTGGTTACAATGGGTTCCCGATAGGATGTTCGGATGATTTATTACCCTGGGAACGTGAGGCAAAGAATATTAATGATACAAAATATCCCTATGTTGTTCATGCTGAAGCAAATGCTATTCTAAATTCCACGAAAGATTTGCATGGTGCAAAAATCTATGTAGGACTTTTCCCCTGTAATGAATGTGCTAAGCTAATTATACAGGCGGGTATTAAAGAAATAGTTTATCTTTCGGATAAATATAAGAATCTTGATACAACAAAAGCATCAAAGCGAATGTTAAGAATGGCTGGAGTGAAATTGCGAAAGTTACGCTTGACATTTAAAAAGATTATAATTAGTTTTGAGTAACGTTCTTTGATAGATAAATCGGTTCGCCGGATTAAAAGGGAACACGGTGAAAATCCGTGACTGTCCGCGCAACTGTGAAAGAGTTAGCCTGCTAAAAACCACTGTCCGACTGGATGGGAAGGTTGCAGGTGTGAATCTCTTAAGTCAGGAGACCTGCCGATTTATTGCATTTTCATATTCTTCGCCGGGAAAGAAATGAAAATATTATGACACTCCTTGTGTCTTCATATTTTCACTTTTTGGTAGGGATATGCAGATGCAAGGAGTTTTTATTTTATGAAAAATATATTTAATACATATTTCTTGATTGTTTTCTTATTAGTTACTGAAGTCCTGGCTCAGGAAAATGGACTTCACAAAGATAGTACTGTTTGTATTACCCCATCAATTCAGGTTATTGGCTCTCGTTTAAAAACAGATGCTGTTTTGTACCCAGGACGGGTAACAGTTTTAAATACTCAAGATATTCAGAATGTAAATGGCAATAGTCTTGCCGAAGTATTACAAACTGCCCCTGATATCTTTATCAAATCTTACGGTTCCACCTCAGCCCTTGGAACTATGTCCATTAATGGACTCGGTCCTGAACATACTGTTATAGTTCTCGATGGTGTAAAACTTAATTCTAACCAGAATTCTCAAGTTGATCTTTCGCTTTTCGCAAAAGACTTCTTTGATAGAATTGAGGTTCTTCCTGATGGAGCAAGTTCTGAGTTTGGTAGTAATGGAGTAGGTGGTATTATTAACATAGTCTCAAAAAGAGGGGTTCAGGAACAGGAGAAACTTTCTATAAAACTTACTTACGGTTCTCTTGATAAGAAAGGGGGTTCTGTTTATTACTCGACTAAGCTGTTTCAGGAGTTAAATCTTTATGGAGGGTTCAGTTATGAAAAATCCTCAGAGGATTATGATTATTACTTAAAAACAGGCTTAGAGAAAATACGCCAAACAATGAATAATTTAGGTTATAGATATTCAAACTTTATTAGTGGAATATCGTATTCGATAACTCCTACACTGTTAGTTGAGTGGAATTCTAACATTTTATTCTTTGATAGAAACTTGCCTGGATTTGCTACATTAAGTCCGACATTTAAAAGTAATCAAAAAGATTATAAGGTACTTTCCTCATTAAAGCTGACAAATACTCTGGGATATTTACAGTTAATCAATTCACTGAATTATAGCAATAGTTTACTTAAGTATATTGCTGATGGAAACATAAATGATTTTTATCGTGAGCTCGGATACAATTATTCCGGTCAAATAAATTTTGCAAGCAAAATGATTACTTTGTATACAGGTGTTGATATTTCACACTCCAGACTGCTTGCTTCAAATTTTGAGATTGAACCAGTAAGAACCTCAATTGGCATTTTTAGCGGTGCTCGGCTGATACCCGCTAAAATTTTAAAAGTTTATCCTTCTGTTAGATACGATTACTTTTCCGATATTAAGAAAAATGCTGTAACATCAAAATTATCTGTTAACATAAAACCTTTTGAAAGAGAGTTTTATATCAAAGGCTCTGTAAGCAATAACTTTCGAGCACCTTCATTCAATGATTTATTCTGGAAAGGGGCTGGTAATATTAACCTTAGACCCGAACGTTCAGTTAACTTTACCATATCGACAAACTACAGCTTTGATTTAATATCTTCAAATTTTGTAGACTTTTCTTACACATATATAAATTTCTTTGATAAGATTCTATGGAGACCGTATACGCAGAGTCTATGGAGACCTGAAAATATTGCGAGTTCAGAATCAAAAATTTTATCTTTATCTCTGGGAGCCAAAAAACAGTTTAATGATAACCTTTTTGCTTCAGTAATTTATTCATATACCTATAATAGAGTTATTAAAACCTCGAAAGATTTTGCAGAGGACCCCTCATATTTTAAACAGCTAATCTATATACCAAAAGAGTTATCGAAGGTAAATTTTCACCTGAATTTTAGAAAACTTACTCTGAATTTACATTATCTATTTACTGGTATCCGCTATTCAGATGTAAGTAATCAAAATCCACTATCAGCATTTGATTTGCTTAACGGAAATTTGAGCTATGCCTTCGTATTCGGAGGAGTTGAACTGGTACTACGGGCAGAAGTTACTAATATACTTGATACTGATTATGAACTTGTTTCAGGTTATCCAATGCCATTGAGATATTATAATTTTTCATTAAAACTTAATCTTAAATAATGGACAAGAAAATAAGGTTGTTGGGCAGTAAGAAATTAAAAGAGAAAATGTTAAAGACAATAGAAAGTTACTCAAAACTTAAAGATGAGGAGAAGAATTGTCTTCATATATATTATGGCTACGGCAAAGGTAAAACAACAAGTGCAATTGGACTTGCAATAAGAGCCCTGGGGGCTGGTAAAAGGGTTGCTATAATCCAGTTTGATAAGGGCTTTGATGGGAAGAATGAACACTATTCCGAACGGAACATCCTAAGATTTTTAAGGCAGTCAGGATATCCGATAGATTTATTTCCAACAGGATGTGAGAGGATGAACGCTGATGGGACATTCAGATTTAAAAATACACCAAAAGATTTTAAGGAAGCCCAACGGGCACTCGAAATTGCACGGGCAGTTATTACAGGTGCCTCTTATGATTTGGTTATACTTGATGAGGGAATTGCTGCTGTTGTATATCATCTAATTTCGAAAGAAGATATAGAGTCTTTGATAAAACTCTATTTTGAGAATAAACGATTTGAGATGGTTATTACTGGACACCGTATCTGGGAATTTATCGAAGAGAAGGCAGATCTTATTACCGAAATGAAAAAAGTTAAACATTATTTTGATAAAGGAATTCCCGCAAGAGCTGGTATAGAATTCTAAAATATATTTGTTAAACTTAAACCCAGAAAAACCATGAAAAAAAAGGTAATCTTACTATTATTCTTACTTGTTGTTATTACTATTTATCAAGGTTGTAATCGTGATGAGGTTGTTAATCCTAACCTGCCTGGCAGAACTGATATTGAAGGTGTTTATGTGCTTTCAGAAGGGGGATTTGCCTCTGGTACTGCAAAACTTTCTTATTATAGTATTAAGAAGGATACTTTTTTCTTGAACATTTTTAATCCGGGTAATCTGGGCTTATTTCCAGATGGGTTAATTGTGAAAGATAATTATCTCTTTATTACGGAGCAGGGGAGCTATGGAAATGCTGGTACTATTTATAAGACTGATACAAATGGCACTGTTCTAATGTCTAATCAAGTCGGACTGAATCCCTATTCAATTGCATATTCAAATGACAAGCTTTATATAACAAATGGACCTGCTGGTAATGTTAGTGTAGTGAATAAAAATACTTTAGCGCAGATAAAAACCATTCAGGCAGGTGTATTCCCTCAGGAAATTCTCAGTTTTAATAACTATGTCTTTGTTTGTAACACAAGTATGTTTTTTGGAAACAAAGATTCTACTGTGAGTGTTATTGATTCAAGAACTGACCAGGAAATTACAAAATTAAGCGTGAAACGTGACCCTTCAGCCCTTGCTATAACAAATGATTTGAAATTGCTTGTAGGTTGCAATGATTCAATTGGGTGCATTTACGTTTTCGATCCAGTGAACTTAATTAAAGTTGATTCATTTTATAATCTCCCCGGTGGCTTTGGAAGAGATATCTGCGTTGATAAAAACTCCTCTGATATATATTACATAGCTAATAACAATAATATAATGAGATTAAATTTAAGCACAAGGACAGTAACTGTGTTTATAACAAATCCTAATCCATCTTCGGTTTTTTATTATGGATATGCTTATGATTACAAGAATAAGAGACATTATGTTGCTGATGCACGTAATTTTACTGTTACTGGTTTACTTAGAATCTTTGATAATGCTGGCAATCCAATCAAGGTGTATGACACAGGAATTGCTCCAAGAAGGATTGTTTTAAAATTAAGAGAAGAATAACTATTAATTTTTTTATCTTACATTTGCTTGAAGACTAAAATTATTCTTCTTAAATTATAAAATATTTATTTCAATATAGAAGAAATGAGAAACGGTCAGATAATTCCATACAATGGTATAACCCCGCAAATTGATGAAAGTGTATTTATCTGTGAGGGAGCAAGAATAATAGGGGATGTTGTTATAGGAAAGAATTCAAGTATTTGGTTCAATGCCGTTGTTAGAGGAGATGTGAATTATATAAGAATAGGAGATAATACGAATATTCAGGATGGAGCTATTCTTCATAATACTTTTAAGAAATATCCTCTTATCATAGGGAGCAATGTGACCATCGGGCATGGAGCACTTGTTCACGGTTGTAATGTTTCAGATTTTGTATTAATTGGTATGGGCGCGGTGATTCTTGATGATGCACGAATCGGTTCCAATTCATTTATTGCAGCAGGAACACTTGTACGCGAACATTTTGTTGTCCCTGAAGGTGTGCTTGTTGCTGGGGTACCCAGTAAAATTGTGAGAGACTTAACCGAAGAGGAAATCAAGAAAATAAAACAGAGCGCAGAAAATTACCTGTATTATATCTCTGTATACCGCTCGACTCAAGATAAAAAATAATTCTTATCCTTGCCGTTACAGGTTAAAAAGTTGTAAATCAGAAAGTTCAAAAGGGTATTGACATAATTAATAATTCTACATATATTGTATTGACTTGAAAAGATTAGTATCAATATTACTTGCATTATTTGTCCTTTATAATTCAGGGGTATATCTCTTTTTATATATTCATAGTGAAAAGGTAGTTAAACAAGAAGCAAAAGATAGAATCCGTAGCGGTCTGCTGAGAGAAGACGAATGTAAGCTTTTCGTTGTTTCTAAATCATACCAGTTAAATGAAAACGAATTTACATTTATTGGTGATGATGAAATATTGTATCAAGGGCAAATGTACGACATTGTGAAAGTTGAAGATTCAGACGATTCAATAAAGTATTATTGCTTAAACGATGAGAGTGAATCAAAACTTCTTACCGGGTTCACTCAACTTAATAAACAGGTTAGTGATAAAGAAAAATCTTTAATTATAACTGTTCTGAGCCTTGTCCTGGCTCAAGGTCTATTAGAATCTACTATAGATGTTAACACTCCTCAGAAAGTTACAAAAATAATACCTCAAAATACACATCTTATAAAGAATATTAGTGCAGATATTCTTGATCCACCTCCTAAAAATTCCTGATCCCTCATAATGCAGCATTATTATTAAAAAGACTTTTTTATTTTTCTTCCTTTTAAGTTTTAAATGAGTTTAAAGAATGTTTTTACTCAGTATTTGACTAACTGAGTGGAGTTAACTTACAACTAACTAAAGTATTTAAGTTAGGCAAGAAAGTAAAGTAAATAGTTTTTTAAACAAAAGTAAATTTACTTATGAAACGAATCTGTTATTTATTAATGGCAATATTTATTATTGCTAATATTGCTAATTCTCAAGTTATCACAATACTTGACAAGATGACCCTAAAACCCATTGAGAATGCGACTTTGAGCATAGGCAATGAGATTTTAGGTAAAAGTAGTATCAATGGGACTTTCGATGTTTCCAAAATTGATAAGAGCAGTCTTGTCACAGTAATAGCTGTTGGATATATGCCACAAACATTCTATTTGAACGATGTTTTTATGAATGACAATCGCGTGTTGCTTACTGAAAAATCCTATAAAACAGAAGAAATAGTGGTTTCCGCTGATAAATTTGCTGAAAAGCTCCTTGATGTTCCTAAGCAAATCAATATTGTTACAAGTAAAGAAATTCAACAATACAACGTTCCTACCACTGCAGATCTGTTGATGAATACGGGGAGTGTATTGGTACAAAAGAGTCAGCTTGGTGGCGGAAGTCCAATAATTAGAGGATTTGAAGCTAATAAAGTCCTGATAGTAATCGACGGAATAAGATTGAACAATGCTATTTTTAGAGGAGGACATTTACAAAATGTTTTAAGAATAGATAATAATATAGTAGATAGAATGGAAGTTCTTTTTGGAGCGGGTTCTACAATTTATGGTAGTGACGCGCTCGGTGGAGTAATGAATTTCTACACTAAGAACCCCATATTAAGCAGCACAGATAAGCTTTTATATTCTGCCAATCTTTTTGGTAGATTTTCAAGCGCTATGGAAGAAAAAACCTCTGGAGTAACAATAAATCTTGGAGGTAGAAAATTGGGATTTCTCGGTGGATTCACCTACTCAAATTTTGGGGATCTTAGGATGGGAGCTAATTATGATCCTACATATAATCCAAACTGGTTACGCAATTACTACCAGGAAAGAATTAATAATATTGATACGATGCTGATCAATGATAATCCATATGTCCAAAAAAATAGCGGTTACTATCAATATGACATTCTGGGAAAATTGTATTTCAAACAATCAGATAATATACAGCATACTTTAAATATACAGTTTTCTAACACTGGTGATGTACCTCGCTATGATAGGTTGAACACTATTGGAAGTAACGGGAAGTTTACTACTGCTCAATGGTACTATGGTCCTGAAACGCGTTTACTGACTGCATATAAAATGGATCTTTCACTTACAAAATCATTCTTTGATAACGCACAAATAATTCTTGCTTACCAGGATATTTACGAAAGCAGACACTCGCGTAGCTTTGGTAAATCAGGCCTTACTCACAGGAATGAGAGAGTAAGAGTATATTCATTTAATGCAGACTTTCAGAAAAAAATTCAGGCACATGAATTAAGGTATGGACTGGAAGCAAATTATAATGATGTTAATTCGACTGCCAACAGTGAAAATGTTAAAACAGGTGTTGTTACAAACGCAAGCACAAGATATCCTGATGGTGGCAGCAATATGAAAAACTTTGCAGCATACCTATCGCATTCGTGGGAGATTAACAAGCAGCTTGTCCTCTCAGATGGTTTAAGATTTAGTTATGTAACTCTTGATGCAGATTTTGTTGATACTACTTTTTACAAGTTTCCATTCACGAACGCAAGTCAGAGAAATGCTGCTTTGAATGGAAATCTTGGTTTAGTTGTGATGCCGGGGAATGACTGGAGGTTCTATCTTGGAACATCCACAGGCTTCAGAGCTCCCAATGTTGACGACTTGAGCAAGGTATTTGAAACGGTAAAAGGCACTGCTACTTCTGTTGGTAATGTCATTGTTCCAAATCCAGATTTGAAACCTGAATACACCTGGAATGCAGAACTGGGTATTTCTAAGATATTTGATAATAAAATAAAAATTGAAGGTATTGCATTTGGGACGTATCTTACAAACGCTATTGTTACAGGACCGTTTAAATTCAATGGTCAAGACACAATCATTTATGATGGGTTCCCGGCAGTTGTTACAGCAAACCAAAATTCTGACAAAGGTGCTTATATACTTGGATATACAATTAACTTTAATGCAGATCTTACCAATTATTTTACTCTTTACAGTACACTTACCTACACTTATGGAAGAATAAAATCAGATACAACGGCTGACTATCCTCTTGATCATATTCCGCCAGTGTATGGAAAAACAGGAATTGTAGTAAAGCTTGATAAGTTCCGTGGGGAATTTAATGCTATGTATAATGGTTGGAAGAGAGTAGTTGACTATAATATGTATGGTGAAGACAACTTTGCTGATGCTACACCTTATGGAATGCCTTCTTGGTATACATTGAACGTTAGTGCTGCTTACCAAATAAACAGATACTTGCAGATCCAGGCCGGTGTTGATAATATTCTGGACAAGACTTATAGGGTCTTTGCTTCGGGTATCAATGCTCCTGGTAGAAACTTTGTTTTATCTTTGAGAGCTGGTTTCTAATTACCTATCTGTAAGTATTGGAATAAGCCCTTTTGAACTATTCAAAGGGCTTATTTTTTTTTCATTTACTTATTAATTTATAAAGTTTAAGTTAATATAAATTACGTTTTATTTTATGGATATTAATTATTTACATATTTTTCTAAGTCATATTCCAGCGATTGCTACGGCTGTAGTTCTTGTTTTATTAATAATAGGAATTTCCCTTAAATCTGAAGTATTTATCAGGGTTTCCTTATGGATACTTGTGATAACAGGTGGAATTATCCTTATCCTTTATTTCTCCGGGGAACCGGCAGCTAGTAACCTCAAAAGTCTCTATCCTGATTTAGATGATAAATATATAGAAGCACACGAGAGTATTTCTTTGATTGTCTTTGTACTGCTTCTGGTGACTGCTGTTTATTCACTTTTAGGCTTAATTGTTTATAAAGAATCTAATAATACAACTCTTCTTTATAAATATGTTCTACTTGTAATTGTATTTATTTCCGTTTTATTTTCTGTATGGAGTGTCTATAAAGGATTACAAATAAGACATCCGGAACTTCGCATTGAACAGATTGATACTAAAACAGACTTATAAAAAAATAAATTTTATGGAATAATGAATAATCAAAGATGTTATTTCGTTGTTTTAATCACGGTGTTAATTCTATTAAGCAATTCTTATGCTCAGGAAGAGGAAGAAGAATCTAAAGATTCTCTTAAGTATCAAACTGATGAACTGGTGATTACTGGTACGCGTGCCTTTGAAAAGATTATAGATATTCCTTATTCTGTTTTTAAGGTTGATAAAAAGGAATTAAACTACGGTAGGAAAATTTCTGCTAAAGATGTTCTGGCTGATGTCCCGGGCTTATTTTTGCAGGCAAAATATGGTAATCATGATATCAGAATTACTCTTCGTGGGTTTGGAACTCGTTCAAGTACTGGTGTTAGGGGAATAAGAATTTTACAGGACGGTATACCTGAATCCGAACCTGATGGTGAAACAATTATAGATGCTATTGATTTGACTTCGCTGGGTGGGGTAGAAGTGGTGAAGGGAAATCTATCTTCGCTGTATGCAAATGCACCCGGAGGGGTAATAAATTTCATCTCTGATTTATATTTCCCTAAAAATTTTGTTACTCTAACAAATCAGATTGGCAAATATGGAATGCGGCAAAACGGAGTTAAGTTTGGAATCGCGAATAATGATTTTCGTCTCTTTACTTCCTATAGTTATCGCAATATAGATGGTTACAGACCTCATAGTTCAGAGTTCGGTCATCTGATTAATTCTGTTTTTGAAAGTTATCTTGGAAGTAAGTCAACTCTTATGTTGAGTGCTAACTATGTCAATAATTTAATAAGGAATCCGGGCTCTCTTACTCAAGGTGAGTTTGCAGTAGACCCGGGGCAGGCTTATAATCTTGCTGTTTCTCAAGACTTTCGCCGTGAATCACAGAAGGGAAGACTTGGACTGCGATTTCGAACAAGTCTTGGGTATGCCAATAGTAGTGAGTTTGAACTTGCAGGATGGGGTGGTATAAAAGAACAGGTCAAAACAGATAATCTTTTTTATGTTACATCAACAAGATATAATCTTGGTTCATATGTTCGTTTAACAAATCGTTCTGAATTTAATGGAAGAAAAAATGTTTTTACCACTGGAGTAGATTTTGCATATCAGTCAGGACCACGAACTGAGTTTGATAATATAAATGGAAATAAAGGTTTGAATGTTAATAACGAATTTGAAGATACTCAAGGTAATATTGGTATCTTTGTACAAAATCAGTATGAGTTGTTGAAAGATAAGTTACAACTTTATCTTGCAACAAGATTTGATTATGTTGATTATTCAAAGCGATCATTACAATTTGTAGGAACTGTTGACACTTCAAGAATATTTAGCAAGTTTAACCCTAAAGCAGCTTTAAATTTTAAACTTACTGATCACATTGCATTATATACTTCGTATAGTGTTGGCTTTGATTTACCCTCAATCAGTGAATTGGACAATAATTTTACAACTTCTAATATTAGATACACGATGAACCCTGATCTACAACCTCAGAAGTCTAATAACTTTGAATTTGGTATTAAAGGGAACATCAGACAAAATAAATCTGAGTTTATGCGAAAAGTGCTCTTTGAAGTTACTTTCTTTAATTATAAACTAAAAGATGTGATTGTACCTTTTGCATATAATCAAACTGTATATTTTCGTAATGCTGCTAAAACTAATAGAGTGGGGGTAGAAGTTGGCTTTATGTCTGAACCATTTGAAGGAATAGAACTTACTACTAATTACACTTATACGAATTTTAAATATGATGACTACATAGCCGAAATTTACACTCCTTCGGGTTCTTACTTTGAGGATTATTCAGGTAATTTTGAGCCCTCTATACCTCAACATATTCTTAATTTCATTCTTGCTTATGAATATGAATTGGGAAAGAATTTTTCCGGACTTCTTATATGGGATTGTGATTATATAGCTAAAATGTATGTCGATGATAAAAATACTCAATCCACTTCTCCCTATTTTTACGGTAATATTATGGCAGGGATAAACTATAATTACAGGATGTTAAATGTTATTTTCTATGCTGGTGCTACCAATATTTTTGATAGAAGATATGCAGGTTACATTAATATAAATGATTTCTTTGGTAGATATTATAATATGGGAGAACCACGCAATTTTTACTCGGGCTTAAATCTTTCGTTTAAATTCTAACAAAATGAAAATTAGGAAGTTTATCTTAATTTTGACCTTTGTTTTAACATCACAAACACTTCTCTTTGCTCAAACACAGAGTTTTCGAATTTTTCCCAGTGTTATTACCCAATCGGAACCTGTTATAACAGTAAGTCCTCTTAATAGGCAGGTGCTTTTTGCCAGTGCTGTAACGCTTAATACTTCTAATGGATTTAAAAGCGAGGGGGTTTATGTAAGTACTAATGGTGGCTTGAACTGGACTGGCTCAGATGTAAATAATGGTCCAAATGTTAATAATCACGGAGGTGACCCCGGAGTTGCTATTGATAAATATGGAATTTTTATTTTGAATCATATTGGTTCCTTTGCGGCGGGATTGTACAGTCATTATTCTACTAACAATGGTCTGAACTGGTCACCAGCAGTAACAATTACAACTGTCCAGCCGGAAGATAAGGGTACCACCACAATAGATAATTTCCTTTCAAGCCCTTATTATGGGAGAATATATGCAGTTTGGGTAAATTACATTTCTCCTTTTCCTGTACTTTGTTCATATTCTGATAGTAGTGGCAGATATTGGACTACACCCCAACAGATTAATAATCCACCTGCAAGATGTTCCGGCGGGTTTGTAGAGGTTTTTAAGAATGGAAATGTTTATGTATGTTGGGCTCGCGTAATAAATACCTCTCCATTTACAGAAGACTATGTTGGGTTTGCATATTCAATTAATGGAGGTAGTAACTGGACGGTTAACGAAAATGTATATGATATGAACGGAATTAATGGAACTTTGCCTGAAAAATCAAACATCCGTGTCAATGGCTTGCCACAGCTTGCAATTGATAATTCTAATGGTCCGCGTTCGGGATGGATTTATATTGTTACTACAGAGAAAAATCTCTCTCCGGCTGGTACAGATCCTGATATTATTATGCATCGTTCTACTAATGGTGGTATTAATTGGTCACAGGGAATACGAGTTAATCAAGACCCCCTTAATAATGGAAAGATTCAATATTTCCCCTATCTTGCAATAGATTCCAATGGGGTTCTTTACGTGTTATTCTATGATGACAGAAGAACTACATCTGATTCAGCAGAGGTATTCCTTGCCAGAAGCACTGATGGTGGAGACAGCTGGAACGAATTTGTTGTCAGTGAACACAGATTTAAACCGAAACCTATCATAGGATTTGCTTCTAACTATCAGGGAGACCATATTACTCTGCTTTCTGTTGGGAAAAATCTATATGCTTTGTGGATGGATGATTACTCAGGATTATATCAGATTTGGTGTAAAATACTTGATATTACGACAATATCAGTCCGTAATATTTCTCAGTCTTTACCAGATAACTTCAAACTGTATCAAAATTATCCTAATCCTTTTAATCTTACTACTAATATCAGGTTTGCTCTGAAATCAAAATCTAATGCTTATATTGAAGTTTATGACTTGAAGGGAAACCGTGTGTTTGTTTCCGAAGTTATGCATTTAAATGCTGGAGAATATGATTATTCTCTAAAGTTAAATGATCTTGCAAGTGGAGTTTATTTCTATAGACTTGTTGCAGCCGATAATAATTCAGGTTCATTTGTCTCATCAGTTTTTAAACTTATTTTGCTAAAATGAGAAGTTTTGTTTTTTACTTTAACTAAAAGATTAAAAAGAAAAGGGGTCTTATCAATGGCGTTTGTTACGAGTAAGACAAAAAAACTTGAACTTCAAATAGATGAGTTTCTTGATAAAATACTGCAGGCTGGTCTTGTTTTTAAACAAGGTGTCAGGTATTACTTAAAAAATGAGAAAGAGTTATTCGATAGGAAGTTAGAGGAAGTTCAGCAACTTGAAAATGAAGCCGACCAATTGAGAAGAACAATCGAAACAAAACTTTATCAACATACCCTCATTCCAGAACAAAGAGGAGATGTGCTCGGCATACTGGAAAGTTCAGACAAAGTTATAAATATAACACACGAGACCCTTTCTCAATTTTCAGTTGAAATACCGGATTTCATTCCTGAGGTTCATTCACTCCTTGTTGATTTGACAGATGCGTCCGTAAGCGCACTTGAAACAATGGTATCTGCAATTCGTGCCTACTTTATTGAGATGGAGGTTGTGAGAGATTTTATTACCAAAACAATTTTTTTCGAAAAAGAGTCCGATAAGATTGGGGAAAAGATTAAACGAATCATTTTTAACAAACCTGACCTTGAACTTGCACCTAAAATCCATCAGCGCTATTTTACATATCATATAGAAAACATTGCCGATGCCGCCGAGGATGTTTGTGATAGACTGGCAATTGCTGTAATCAAAAGATATGGTTAATATTTATGGTATGGCTTTTGTTATCCTCAGGTCTGTTTCTTGGCTGGTCTCTTGGTGCTAATGATGCTGCTAATATTTTCGGAACAGCCGTTGCTACAAGAATGGTAAAATTTAGAGTTGCTGCCTTCATTACATCTGTTTTCATTGTTTTTGGGGCAGTTTATTCGGGGGCTGGTGCGACTCATACACTTGGAGTACTTGGAGAAGTTAATGCTATTGGAGGGGCATTTACTGTTGCATTATCCGCTGCTATTGCTGTAACTATTTTAATTAGACGAACCCTACCTGTTTCAATCTCTCAGTCAATTGTTGGAGCAATTATTGGCTGGAATCTATTTACATCTTCGCCCACAGATCTGGATTCTCTATATAGTATTGTGTTATCCTGGCTCCTGAATCCCTTGCTTGCAGGTTTATTATCCTTTGGAATATACCATCTCTTAAACTTTATTATTCCTAAACTCAAGGTACACCTCCTTACGCTTGATAAGTTATATAGAATTACTATGGTTTTTATTTTTATGTTTGGTGCTTATAGTCTTGGAGCAAATAATATTTCAAAAGTAGTGGGGGTTTTTGTTTCTTCATCTCCATTTAATGATATTGATTTTGCAGGGTTTCAAATTACAAAATTAACCCAGCTTTTTTTCTTTGGAGGACTTTCAATGGTGCTGGGAGTTTTTACCTATTCACATAAAACTCTCCATACAATTGGAAGAAAGATATATAAACTTTCACCACTTTCGGCTCTTGTTACTTTATTTTCTTCTTCACTGGTGCTTTTTTTATTTTCAAGCGAACGTATTAAGGAACTATTACTTTCTGCAGGGTTACCTTCTTTTCCCCTGGTTCCGGTTTCTATTACCCAGGCTATGTTTGGTGCTGTAATTGGAATCGGATTAGCTAAGGGAGGGAGATATATAAATTATAAAACTTCATTTAAAATTTTATTAGGATGGGTTATTACTCCTTTTTCTGCAATTCTTATTTCTTTACTCTCGTTATTTATTATGCAGAATGTATTTCAACTTAAAGTATTTAATGAGGTTTCATTTGAATTTACACCTGAAGTTATGGAGCAGTTGAGTGATAATGGGATTAAAACGGAAAAGTTAAATTCTATTTTAAACCTTACCTTCCCGAACCAATCAGAACTAAGACAGAAATTGAATTCTCTTGGCGTTAAGAACGAAAAGAATTTATTTATTATCTACGATATTTCTAAAATTGAAAGGTTTAAGTTTGATTCTGTTTATGTTGTTCAGAGGTTAAATCCCGCTATTTTTTCGGAGAGACAAATTGCTGCTGTAAGAAAACTACATACAAAGGAATTTAAACATCGCTGGGAGGTGAAAAATCAACTCTCTGCACTCGAACAGGAATGGCAATTTAAACCACCGACACCTGAAAATTCTTATTATAATGCGAAACTCTCTCAAAAGTATGATATTTTGTTCTCGTTAACTAAGGAACTGTAACTATGAAGAAAATTATTATTATAATGTTATCTATTATCTTATTTGCTCTGGTCTCTTGTAAAGATAATACAGTTGAAAGCGGGGGCTTAGAACCAATTGTTGGATACCAGCTGCTTGTGACCTCTCCTGCAGCCATTGCTTATAATGCTGATAAAAATACCTTATATGCTGTTTCAGAACAAAACGGTTATTTGTATGAACTTACGCTTAGCGGGTTCTTACTTAACTCTGTTAATCTTAACGCAACGCGCCCAAAAGGAATAAGCTTTCTTTCCAGGGATACATTAATTATTGCCGAAGAAGGCACTGGCAAACTTGTTAAATATACTACCTCTGGCACGCGACTTAATGCATTTTCGGTGAATGTTAGTACACAGAACGGCTATGGACTAAATGGCGTTTCGTATAGCAAAAGTCAAGATGAATATTTTGCTGTAACAAGACAGCACCCATCTTTATTGTTACAGTTTTCAAATTCAGGAACTGAAATAAAACGACTTGAAGTAAATTTTTCATCAGATCTTACAGATATTTATTATGATAGTCTTGAGGAGGTTAGCTGGGTAGTAAGTTCATCTTCTCACTTACTTTTCAAGATTGATGATAATGGGAATGTTATAAAATCCTGGGGACTGCCAGTTTCTTATCCTGAGGGTATAACATTTGATAATCAAAACAAAATGTATATTATCAGCAATTATGATGCAAAACTTTATGTCTTTCAAAAACCATATTGATTAGAATTTTGAAACAAATTATACAAACCGTCAAATATTACGCAATTCAAGTTTATCATAAATTTGAAAGGCATTATCTCTGGAATCAGGCTTCTGCTATTGCTTTCAATATAATAATTAGTATCATTCCCTTTATTTTGCTTTCTCTTACAGTTCTGGGCATCTATATTAGCCAATCTGACATAATAGCAAGACTTATAATATATATAAATGAACTGCTACCTATACAGAATGAACTGAAAGAGAAATTTATTTATACTATGATTGAGAGGGCAAATGAACTTACATCTCATACTTTCTGGACCGCAGTTATAGGTTTTATTGCACTTATATGGACTATGTCAAGCCTTTTTAGCAGTATTCGTGATGCTTTTAATTCTATTTTTGAAACGGAAGGGTATAAAAATTATTTTATTGGAAAATTTCGCGACTTACTACTCGTGATAGTAACTATTACTTTGTTTCTGATTTCGGTTTCTCTAACTACAGTATTTCAGTTGCTAAGTGAACTATCACAAAATTTTTTAAGACTGGAAATATTAAGAAATCTTACAGGATTGCAGCGATACGTTCCTCAGGTTTCAGCATTTTTTACAACTTATATAATGTTTTTTGTGTTATATAGGTTTGTGCCAAACTTTCGTTTACCCGGGAAAGTGTTAGTTTATATTACCTTATTGAACGCAATACTTTTTGAGATAATGAAGTATGGTTATACTTTTTATGTCCTTGAAATATCAAGTTTGAGCAAAATTTATGGAACTTATGCTTTTATTGTGATTACAATTTTTATGATTTATTATATTTCACTTATAACTGTATTCAGTGCAACGTTAGGGAAAATCTTTATGGATAGAAATAAACTAAAAATAATAACCTAAATCTTATGAACCAAAGAAAACTTGCTAAAACTATTGAAAGTATTTTTAAAGAGGCTCCAAAGTTTGCTTCTATAACAGAACTTTTAGTATATGCCTTAGAACAAATTATTGCTAACGAATACATAGAAATTGTTGGTGGTAGAATATGGAAACTTAACGATAAAAAAGATAGTTATGTGCTTGTAGGTCAAGTAGGGGATATTACTATTATTGATCCTAATTATACCTTGAAAATATCTGATGTTCCTATTTTTATTGAATTGGGAAGAAGCAGAGTTGTTATGGGAATTGAGACTGATGAATACTTAAAAGAAAGGGGAATTCATCACTATTCTGCAATGGGAGTAGGGGAAAGATATAAAATTAAAAAGGATAATCAGGAACCCTATATACTTTATGAATATATAGTAGCATTAAATGGATTAAAACTGGATGATGAATTTCTTTACGCTCTCAATATTATAAGTACAACATTAAGTTCGATAATTCGGAGTCAGAGGATAGAATCCGAAGCTAAAGAAAACATTCAAGAATTACGAAAAGCAAGTGAAATTCAACAAAGTATCCTGCCCGAGCACAATTTAACTTTTGGAAACTATGATATATATGGTATTTCTTTGCCAGATAAAATAGTTGGTGGAGATTTTTTTGATTATCTTCAAACAAAAGAGGATGATAAACTCTCTGTTGTTATTGCTGATGCTGCCTCAAAAGGTATATCAGCTGCTGTACAGGCGCTTTATGTCTCTGGAGCATTAAAAATGGGCATTGATTACGATATAAATCTATCTACACTGGTTAGAAAGATTGGCAATCTGGTTGGTTCTACTTTCCCAAATGAAAGGTTTGTTACTTTGTTTATATGTGAATTGTATTATGATAAAAAAGGCTTGTGTGTATTTGTTAATGCAGGACATAATTCACCGTACCATTACATAGCTTCTTCAGGAGATATAGAAGAACTTCTTGCTACAGGCCCAGTGCTGGGACCTTCACCAGACCAGCGCTATAGAACCGATAGTACTTATCTTGGGGTTGGTGATATACTTGCTTTATATACTGATGGCTTGGTTGAAGCTGCAAACAAGAAGTTTGAGTTTTTTGGTGATGAAAGACTTAAGGCTTTCATTAAGGAAAACAAAGATAAATCAGCAAAAGAGATTTGCCAGATTATTATGGAGGAGGTCTTAAAATTCTCTGCGAAAGGACAATATTCAGACGATAAAACCCTTGTAATTATTAAAAGAGTCCAATGAGGGTATTTACCATTATACTTTATATATTGACGGTTAGTTTTTTAGCATTTTCTCAACCGAAAACAACTGAAGTATTACAGGGAATAAATTATATTTATCATCTGAAATTTGATTCAGCTGCCATTATTTTTGATAAACAAATTAAAAGTTACCCGGATGATCCTACAGGTTACTATTTTTCTGCGATGATAGAGTTCTGGAAAATTAATTTAAACAAGTCTGATATTTCTTATGACGAAGTTTTTTTCAATAAGGTTGAGAAAGTTATCGAAGTTGCTGATAGAATGCTTGAACAAAATGAAAATGATTTTTATGCTTTATTATATAAAGGCGGGGCCATTGGTTATAGGGGATTATTAAGAAGTGTCCGTGAAAGCTGGCTTAAAGCTGCTGAAGATGGTAAGGTTGCATTGAATTTACTTTCCAGAGCTACAAGTCTAAATTCACGAAATAAAGATGCTCTTTTTGGAATTGGTGTATATAACTATTTTGCTGAATATGTTCCCGAAAAATATCCTTTATTGAAACCTCTTCTGATAATTTTCCCTTCAGGTAATAAATCACTTGGTTTACAGCAAATTAAAGAAACCTCTCACCAGGGTATTTATGCAAAAACTGAAGCAACCTATATTCTTGCTTTTCTTTATTTATTTTATGAAAAAAATTATGTTGAAGCAGAGTATTATTCAAAAATTCTCTATGAGCAATTCCCTGAAAATCCGGTTTTTGAAAAATACTATTTTACAAGCCTTGTAGGACAATCAAGATTTGGAGAAGCCCTTGACGGCTGGAAAAAAGTTTATGAAAAAACTAATCAGTCGGTTACTGGTTATACTTCACCATATCTGAAACGTGAGGCTACATTTTACATCTCGCTCTGTCTGGTGAGACTTTTGAGAATATTGGAAGTTGAAGAATACATCAATACCTGCATAAACTTATCCGAAGAACTGGAAAAAGAAGATACTTCATTTAAAGTTTGGGCATATCTTTATCGTGCTATGATGTATGATGTGAAAGGTGATAGAAAACGAGCGATTGAAGATTATAATAGAGTTCTCTCAATGGAAGATTTTCAGAACTCACACCAGGAAGCCCAGCGTTACATCAAAAATCCTTATGTCCAGTAAAAGCCATCTATATCAAATAGTAAACCTGTTATGAAAGTGTTGTTTGAATTTCCGCTGGAACATCAATACTATTTTATCTCTGTTATGACTTATCAAAGACAAAACTATCAACATTTACCGTAATCACCCCACCTCGTGTTACAGAAAGATTATGATTTTTTATCTTTAATATATTTTAATTTCTTAGTCCAGGGTAACCATCTCAGCAGTTGATTCCTTTAATAGTTTTGCTGCCCTGATTACTCTGGTCATTCCTATTCCACCTCCAAATCGATCTGTAAAATTGAGACTCAAGAAATCATTTAACTCTTTTTCCACTCTTTCTCTTCCAAAATGTGAGTAGAGAAGATCTGCGTAGTACCCATTGCTGATGGAATGGAATCGTTCATACATTACAGACGGATTAGTTTCTCTTTCAGCAGAGCCTATGGTTTCTATTCCATAAAGTATAACGTCAACCTTTCTAGCAAGACCTGTTTCTGGGTCGCGTTTCATATTCCAGAATGGAGAGGTATATTCAGGGAAATTTTTGAGGAAAAATATCTCACTGAAATTTTTCCAGATGAGCTCTTCTTCCTTCCCTGTGATTTCAAGTTTTCCAAAACGGTTTGCTGTTTCAAAATAGTTTCCCATTTTGAAATGGTCAGGGTCAAAACCGAGAAAGATTAAAAGTTCTTTTTCAAGCTCAATCAGCTCATCAATTGTCCCACGACTTTCAAATTCAAACATAGGAAATATCAGGTCATGTCGTCCTTCTACTGGATGAGGTTCCTGTCTATATGATGTAGACTGACAAAAAACCCCGCAATAGTCTGGATTTGTTAGTAATTCGTATTCAAGCCACATTTGCCCTGTTTGGGGGAGAGGCCAAACCTGTCCTGCATACATAAATGCCGATACGGTAGAAGGATCTTCACAGGCTGCAAGAATACTGAGTCTGGATTGAGTGTGAACTTCAATAAATCCTTTGGACTCAAAGAATTCTCTTAATCTTTTTACCACAAGGTGGTACTCTTGGGAATTGATTAGTTTCATTTTTTTCCCCTTTCGTTTTTAATTTATGATTAAATGTTATGAGAAAATTTGTTTTGTCGATGAATAAAAAAAGTAATTGTATATATGTAAGAAAGTTTCTATGGGCATCAATAAAGTTCTGAATGCCCATTGATACTCCATTTTATGATTAGCAGAAAATACTTGAATAGCAGGATATTAAAAAAACAATCAGAAATGTATATGTCGGAAAGTGTTTTTTGCGAAAATATTAATCGTAATGATTTATAATCATTAAAGAAGTGAAATGAGTAGCATTTACTCATTTCCATCAGAAGCCCTCCTGAGTGGTTTTATTATGATTACTTTTGTGTGTTTATGTTTCAATACTTTCGTTTGAATAAAATTATACAAAAATCGGGAAACTAATATTAAAAGTCAAGAGGTAGGTGAATTTTTTTATAAACTTTCTGTATTAGTATGGGATAAGAACGTAGTTGACTAATCAAATGAGATAAAATGAGATATAGCAAATTTATCCTCTTCCCCTATGTTCAGAGTGCATTTTCGTTAAGAGTCTGTAACTACCTGGCAGAGAAAGAATCTCACTCATCTTCACTGCTCTGTGGAAAGACCCCTGCTTTACTGTTGTTATACGTTATCTTACTTTATAATGTGTTCCTGATCACAGTTAATACACGCTGTCGGTTTGACCAATCTGAGCTCGATCAGGTAATAAGGCTGGCAATCATTGACTGAAATAGTTGTATCATTACCACCGTTCTTGCTGGCACATATATGGTATATGCCGTTATTGTCCACCGAAAAGTTACATTCTCCTAACAGGCTGTCTGAATAGCAACAGAAATCGTATTGTGGCCCGGTTACCCTGATTAGAGCGTTGCTCACTTTATTTCCTTTAGCATCCTGAGTTCTAACAACAATTCTCTTTTTCCATTCAGAGTCGGATTTTGAAATATTTCTACTGTGTGTTGTCCCATAAAAATAGATAAATATGGTTGTAACGAGAACTACAAAGGTTAGAATCTCTAATGTTTTCATTTTTATACCCTCTTTAAAATTTGTATTAGTTTAGTGATTTTTTTTTATTGTCAATAGTTAAATTTATTCATAAATTTTAGGAAGATAAAAGGAGTATTTATTATGAGAAAAGGTTATAAATTTTTAATAATAATTTTATTGGTCTCAAAAGTGGGAATTTCACAATGGATGTGGCAAAACCCTAAACCACACGGATATACATTGTGGGGTTTATATTTCTTGAATCAGAGGACAGGATGGGCATGTGGAATGTACGGAGTCGTGCAGAAGACTACCAATGGAGGGTTAACATATAGCTATCAACAGATAGACAGTGTTCAGCTAACATCTGTTTATTTTCTAAATGAGATGACAGGTTATATAGGGGGTGGTGTTGGGAGGTTATATCGGACAACAGATGGTGGAAACACCTATACCCTGATAAGGAACGGACCAAACGAGATAATTTACAGGCTCGTGTTTACAGATGGAATTAACGGTTGGGCATGGGGGGGAACTGCAACAAACACGGGATTTATATTACATACAGGTGATGGAGGATGGAACTGGCAGATACAATATTCTAACAGTTATGGAGAGGTGGCATCTTTGAGTTTTTTGAATTCAGGTACTGGTTATGGTTGTTTATATCCGGGAGGTGCTATTATTAAAACTACCAATGGAGGGCAAAATTGGGTAACAATATGTGATTCAACTATAAATTCTCCTCATATTATCTGTTTTCTGAATGAAACAACGGGTATTATGGGAAGTTATTATACAGCAGAAGTTATGAAAACAACCAATGGTGGGTACAACTGGTACCATATATACAATACCTTTTTTCAAAACTACATTGATGACATTGGTTTTGTAAATGAAACAACAGGTTTCTTAAGTACGGGGCCATATTTTCTTTCCACCAGCTATATTCTAAAATCAACTGATGCAGGAGAAAATTGGTTTGTATCTCTGGTATCCACGGAGGCAGGAGAATTCTACCCTTCACTAACAGTTAAGCTGGCGCCTATAATTCGTGCCGTAGGCGACTTTGGTACTTCGGTAGTATCTTATGATAATGGTAATA
>JBNAVJ010000004.1:0-135739 GCA_049700455.1 Ignavibacteria bacterium | reverse complement strand
CAGAATTATAGTTATGAAGGGAAGGAACTATTTTTCTTTATTTTGCTAACATTCAGGACCTCATACAATTAGAAACAGAGATACGCTGCAGTTTTTCCGTGATAATTTTGTGTTGTATTCGGGTTTATTTTTTTATTCCTAAAAAAACTCTTCATTCTCTAAGGAAATAACTAACTGTAGATATACATTTCATAAATTATGGGATATAATTAAATTAGAGAAAAACAAAACGCAAAAAGGTTAGAGAGGGACTTTAAACTATTAATAAATTACTTTTGTTTCTTTAATAAGAACCAATATAATTTTATGCAAAAGCAACTACCTATAACAACTTATGGGATGAGAATTTTGAGGGAAAAATCCGCTCCAGTTACTGATGTTGATGACAGGCTGATTGAATTAATAACCAATATGTTTTATACTATGAAAAATGCCGGTGGTATTGGGTTAGCCGCTCCTCAGGTAAATGTAGGTTTATCTCTAACAGTAGTGGATATTTCAGATGTAGAAAACTATGAAAGTTACAAACCTCTAACTTTAATTAATCCAGAGATAATAGAAACATATGGCAATATAGAAATAGAAGAGGGCTGTCTGAGCATTCCTGAAGTAAGGGGAATTATAAGTAGACCAGAACAAATATACTTGAAATATTACGACCTTGATATGAAAGAACAGACACTCGAAGCTGGCTCACTGCTTGCAAGAGTTATTCAGCATGAGATTGACCATCTAAATGGAATCTTATTCATAGATTATCTTGACGAAGATACTCTAAAGAAACATAAGAGTATCCTCAGGAAGATTCAGAAACAGAAAATCGAAGTGGATTATCCACTTTATACTTCATAAATATCTTTATGAGAATTATTTTTATGGGGACGCCTGCATTTGCGGTGTCTTCACTTTCAGCAATTCAAGCTGCAGGTCATAATATCATTTATGTTGTCACCGTACCTGATAAATCACAAGGTAGGGGTCTCATCAGTCAGCCATCAAGTGTTAAACAATACGCCCTGGGACATAACATCCCAATACTTCAGCCAGATAATCTAAAGAATCCAGAATTTCTTAAAACCATAACTGAGGCAAATGCTGACCTGATAGTCGTAGTTGCCTTTAAGGTTCTTCCTCCAGAGGTTTACAATAAACCAAGATATGGAGCAATAAATTTACACGCTTCACTACTACCTAAATATCGAGGAGCCGCTCCAATAAACTGGGCTTTAATAAATGGTGAAATTGAAACTGGTGTTACAATTTTTTTTCTAAAAGAAAAAGTTGATACGGGGGACATACTTTTACAAAAGAAGCTTGTTATAGATAAAGAAGATGATTTTGGGAGTTTATATTATAAGCTTGCCAATCTGGGGGCAAAAACACTGGTTGATGCTCTTGAAATAATTGAAAGAGGAAGTTATTCCTTAATCCAGCAGAACGATTCAGAAGCAACTCCAGCACCAAAAATAACAAAAGACCTTTGCAAAATAGAATGGACAAAATCCTCTTTTGAAATACATAATCTGGTACGGGGATTATCTCCCACACCGGGAGCGTTTACATACCTGAATGGAAAACTTATCAAGATCTTCAAGACAAAACCCACAGATGAAAATGCAGATTTTAACCTTGCCGGTAGGTTATTAATTATAAAATCTCGACTTTTTGTTCATACTTCCGACAAATTGCTTGAAATTCTCTCCTTACAATCTGAAGGTAGAAAAAAAATGACTGCTGCTGAATTTATAAATGGACTTAAAGAAAGAAAAGGCCTACAGTTCAGAAATATAATGTAATAGAAAACAAGCTTTTTATTTGCTAACTTTATAAGTTTAACAACAAACTTAACCGACTATGTCAAAAAAAGAAGTCAATCCGGTTGAACTCAGGCTTCAGGAAATTGAAAAAGAAATAGCTGAGTTAAAAGCTGAAAAAGATAGATTAGTTTCACACTGGAATTTAGAAAAAGAACTTATCAAAACTATACGCACCTCAAAAGAGGAAATTGAAAAGCTAAGGCTTGAAGCTGAGAAATTCGAACGGGAAGGAAATCTCGGCAAAGTTGCAGAAATCAGATATGGAAAAATTCCAACCTTAGAAAAATTGATTAATGAAAAAACAGAACAATTAGCTACTGTGCAAAAAGATATCAAAATGCTTAAAGAAGAAGTAGATGCTGAAGATATTGCAGAAATTGTCTCAAAATGGACTGGTATCCCGGTGAGCAAAATGCTCGAAAGCGAAAAGCATAAACTTCTACATATGGAAGAGAATCTTAAACGTAGAGTGGTTGGTCAGGATGACGCTGTACATGCTGTCTCTAATGCCATTCGGCGCTCCAGAGCAGGTTTACAGGATGAAAATCGCCCAATAGGTTCGTTTATATTTCTTGGAACAACAGGAGTTGGTAAAACCGAACTGGCACGTGCTCTGGCTGAGTTCCTTTTCGATGATGAAAGAAATATGGTGCGAATCGATATGAGTGAATATATGGAGAAGTTTTCCGTTTCCAGATTAATAGGGGCTCCTCCGGGATATGTTGGTTATGAAGAAGGTGGCCAACTTACAGAAGCAGTTAGACGCAAACCTTATTCTGTGGTCCTTCTTGACGAGATTGAAAAGGCTCATCCGGATGTCTTTAATATATTATTGCAGGTCCTCGATGAAGGGAGATTAACTGACTCAAAGGGAAAGACAGTTAACTTTAAGAACACTATCATCATTATGACCTCTAATCTTGGTTCTTCTTTGATTCAGGAGAAACTGCAGGTGTTAACCGATGTTAACAAAGACGAAATTATGGGCGAGATAAAGGTTAAACTTATAGATATATTAAAAGCTACAATCAGACCGGAATTCTTGAACAGGATTGATGAAATAATTTTGTTTAACCCTCTAACGCCTTCTGATATCAGAAAAATTGTAGATATTCAAATCAATCTTCTCAAGGAAAAACTTGAAAGAAACAACATAGGACTTGTAATTACAGATGAGGCAAAAGACTGGTTAGGAAAAGTAGGGTTTGATATAGTCTATGGAGCAAGACCCCTGAAACGTATTATCCAGAAATATATTACAAATCCCCTATCAGAACGTATTCTTTCCGCAGAGTTTTTACCGGGGGACACTGTTATAATTGCTCTTGACCACGCAAATAAGATTGAATTTAGAAAGGAATAACAGATGATAAATTTTACTGCCAATTTTTTTCAGTTAGACCTATTAAAAATCTCAGAGATAAAATTACATGAAACAACAGAAACATATAGATTGAGGAATATATACCAGAGAATAGCCACAAGTAAATTTTTAATGAACCCTGTCATAGTTGGAAAATACAAAGATGATTACATTTTGTTAGATGGGGCTAATAGACTTGCTTCACTTAAAGAAATTGGTTGTAAACTCATTCTGGCACAAATTATCGATTATCTTGACCCAAAGATTAAATTACGCAAATGGAATCACCTTGTCTATAATTTTGATTTTAACAAGATTCTTAAATACCTGGTAGATAATAAATTTAAACACCAATATATCAGTTACCGTGAAGGAGAAAAAAAACTCAAAGAAGGATTTCATTATGTAATGGTAACTGATATAGGAACAAATGAATCTATCATCATAAAACTTGCAAAAAACCTTTTTCAGATGGTAAGGGAAATAAATTTGCTTACCAGAAGCTATTTTAATAAATATCCTTTTGATAGATCCGAAGAAGAAATTAAGTTTTATGACCTCGTAAAATACTCAAGGAAAAAAGGTATACTCTTTGAATTCCCTTCCTTTACAAAAGAACAGGTGCTAAAAGTAGCAAAAGATAGTGCCAAAATCCCGGCTGGTATAACCAGACACATCCTTAATAATCGAGTTCTTCATATCAGATATGAAATATCAATGCTGAAATCAGATGATAATCTAACAAAAAAACGTGAAGCCCTAAATGAATACCTTAACTCTAAAATTGATAACAATAAGGTGCGTCAATATCGGGAATCGGTTATAATTTTTGATGAATAAAGATTATCTATGAATGTAGAGTTTTTCGTAGCAAAAAGATACCTTTTTTCAAAACGGAAGCTAAACTTTATCACCGTCATATCATTGATTTCCGTACTGGGCGTTACAATTGGTGTTGCAGCAATGATAATAGTATTGTCTGTATTTAATGGCTTTCAGAATCGTGTAACTTCTCTGCTCGTTGGATTTGACCCTCACATTAGAATTGAGGCAGCAGATTCAAAAAAAATAACTGATTTTGATGGCCTCTCACAAAAACTTGTCGCAAATAACATCAAATACTTTGCACCATTCACATTAAATAAAGCAATGCTGGCTACCTCAACACAGAATAAGGTTATCTTTATTAAAGGAGTAGATGAAGAATCTACTGCAAAAGCTACAGGAATAAGAAATGCAATGGTTTATGGAGAATTTAACCTATCAAATACATCAGAGGTGCCGGGTATTATTTTAGGTCTTAGCCTTGCAGACCAGCTGAAGAGTGAAGTCGGAGATACACTAACAGTTATTAGTCCGGTTGGGCTTGAATATGCCCTCACACAATTTGTTGAGCCTATAACAAAACAATTTGTTGTTGTAGGTATTTATGATTCGGAAAATAAAGAATATGATTCTAAATATGCCTATATATCACTTACAGACGCCAGCGATCTCTTCAGAACATACGGAACTTACAATGGAATCGATATCCGCCTTGACAATATAAATCAAGCTGAAGAAGTAAAACAAAATCTTGCTTCGGCTCTTGGTAATGAATTTACCGTATCTACCTGGTATGATTTACATTCAGATTTTTATTCAATACTGAAAATAGAACGATGGACAGCTTTTATCATTTTATCACTGATTATCATAGTGGCTACTTTTAACATTTTAGGTTCACTCACTATGACAGTTATAGAGAAGAAACGTGATATTGGCATACTACGGGCAATGGGCGCAACCCCTCAAACAATAACAAAGATTTTTATGTTTGAAGGAATAGCTGTTGGATTGATTGGAATGGTGGCTGGAACTATTCTCGGACTTGGAATTACACTTGCACAAAAACAGTTTGAACTTTATAAAATCAGTTCATCTATCTATAAAATCCGTGCTTTACCTGTAGAACTTAGCGCAATTGATTTTATTGCTGTCCCGCTTGCTGCTCTCTTTTTGTGTTATATAGCATCTCTTTATCCCGCAAAGCGCGCAGCAAAACTTAACCCTGTTGAATCAATTAGATGGGAGTAAAAATGTCTGATATTTTGCTTGAAGTAAATGACCTTAAAAAATCTTATGCAATAACAAAAACTAATCTTCTCAGAGTTCTGAAGGGAATTAACTTAAAAATCTTCAAATCGGAAATTGTTGCAATTGTTGGGAAATCCGGAGCAGGAAAAAGCACCTTACTCCATCTATTGGGAACACTGGATAAACCTGATTCTGGTTCATATTATTTTGAAGGCATTGATGTATTTAAAATGTCTGAGAAGAAACTCGCAGAATTCAGGACTCAACAGATAGGCTTCATTTTTCAGTTTCATCACCTTTTGCCAGAATTTACCACATTAGAAAATGTCCTGATTCCTTCTATGATTAAAGGTGAATATGATATTGAAAGGGCAAAGACTCTTCTCAATGATGTGGGTTTGATAGAGCGCGCTAACCATAAACCATCTGAACTCTCAGGAGGAGAAGCTCAAAGAGCAGCGCTTGCTCGCGCACTGATGAATTCCCCGAAGGTTGTGCTCGCAGATGAACCTACTGGAAATCTTGATACAAAAAATGCAGAAATTGTTATTGACCTGATTTTTGACCTTCGTAAGAAGTTTAAACAAACTTTTATTATTGTCACTCATAATGAGGAATTTGCCAGACGTTGTGATAGAATTGTAAAAATATCAGATGGTATAATATCAGAAGCTCTAAGTTAAAAAAATACACTTTGCCTTGATGACAAGAAATGTCCTTATCATATTATTGCTACCTGTTTATCTCTATTCTCAGAATCTAACAAAAGATTCTACTATAACATCCACATATTATAAAATTGATAGCACTTACTATCTTTCTCAACATTCCAAAATTTTAGATAACAGCTTTTTTCTATGGAACGACAGAAAAAATCCCGCTGATATTTTAGAACAAAATGAAGGCTTCTTTCTTAAACGATTTAATGTTGGGGGCAGGACTCTTTTATCATATAATACTTATGATGAATATCAAATAGGAATCTTTAAAGATGGAATTCAACTCAATGATATACTTTTTGGGGGATTTGAAAATGAAGCTATATCCATAAATGAAATTGAAGCTGTTGAACTTATTTCAAATATTTCATCTTATCTATACGGAACAAACAGTAATGGTAAGAGCATAAACATTATTACTAAAGATGAATATAAAAAGTATATTTTCTCTCAGCTCCGCTATTCTCAAGATCGTTATGGAGCCCTGTATGCAGATTTTTATATCACTATGCCATTCAGTCGGAAACTAAATTTTACTTTTGGTCTCAATAACCATGCTTATGATGGTAGATATGACAATACTGATTTAAGTATATGGAGAGGGAGATTCAAACTTAATTTTTATCCATCCGATAAACTCAATATTAAGTTAAGTTTTTATCCTTCTAAAATTCAACGAGGATTAAATGAAGGATTATCTCTCTCATCTGAAGACACACTACGCGATCCAATACTTGCTAAATCCCTAAACCTTGATTCCTATGAGAAACTAACTTTCTATCACTCAGCTCTAACTTTAACAGGGAAATTTCTGGGGGATAAAGCCTCAATTACCTCTATAAACCTGTATTCAAATAACACTTTTCGTGCCTATCGTGACGAAGAAAATAGATCATCTCCAAATGGTAAACTGATTATAAATGATTTTCATTACATTCAATACGGCATAAATATAAGGCAAAACATAAAACAAAAAATTACTGATTATTTTTCTTTTGATATTCTCGCAGGATACAATGGGTTTTATAACTTTTATAACTTCTCCCGTATCTTCCCTCAGGACACCACCAATAACAACGGAATAACTCAAACAACTTTTAATTACAACCTCCATTCATTTTCAGGGAAAATAGACTTCCAGATTAATAAAAGTCAAATCTCCGTTTCATCAAAACTTACAGCAGCAGAAAATAAACTTGTAACTGAATATGGGCTTGAACTCAAAACCCACCTTATAAACAATAATTCCCTACAATGGAATATTAGTGGAGGAGGCAACTATACAATAGATGGCTTAAGTTACACTAATATTATTTATCGGGATTTCTACGGAGCTCCAAACATTATAAAAACCAACAGATCAAGATATCTCGAGTTCGGGACAGAACTTAAATATGAAAATTTATTTCTCAAAGCCATTCATTTTGGACACGGAAACTTTGATTTCTTCAATGCTAACTATTCTCTGGAGTGGAAATCACAATACATAGATGGATATCTTAACCTTACTCATCTTAATAATGCAACAGATTTACCTGAATGGGCTATAAGTTCTGACATTTATTATCACAACTATTTTTTCAATGATAGGCTTAATTTAAGGATTGGGTTAATTACAAGATTTGAAAGTAACTATACTCCACTCTCCTACTCGCAATATAGGTATGCAAGTTTCTATAATGGGCTGCAAATAAATGACAAACACAATTTTGCTATGGACATCTATCTCGGCGCAAGAATAGGAACTGCAAACATCAATCTAACAGTTGCAAACATTTTTGATAATCTTAATTATAGTAGTGCTGTTTATCCGTGGGACAACAGAGGAGGATTTCTTCAATCAATTTCACGCTTCACTATCGTCTGGGACTTTAACAGGTAACTATACTTTAAGGAGTTGTAACACCGCACCATAAACTTCGGCAACTGTAATATCCTTTATGCATTTAAATCTCTCTTCACCTGACCATTTACAGGACGCAGCCTTAGGAGAATTATAAAAACAGGGGCTGCACTCATAATCTTTACGTACAATTATATGCTCCGTTTTCCATGGATATAATTCCTTGTGATTTGTATAACCAAAAATTGCAACCACGGGAATTTGTAGCGCTGCAGCACTATGCAGAAAAGCCGTATCATTACTGACAAATACCTTACAATATTTCATTCTTACTAAAGAATCGAGAAAATTATCAGTTGAAGCTTTAATTGCCCTTCCTTCAAGAGCCTGATTAATTTCATCTATTAAATCAAACTCATTCCCGAACAGGAGAATTGTAGCATTATGTTTTTCCATCAAGATTTTACCCAATTCGGCAAATTTCTTTTTATCCCACCGTTTATTAATATGATTTTTTAACAAAGCTGAACCGGGGTGAAATCCAATCAGGTTTTCAGTAGATAAAGAAATACCCGCAATCCAATCTTTCCCCTCTGTAATTTTCTCTTCTGGAATATCAATATTCATCTGGGGAATTTCTTCCTCATCAACACTGATAATTTTCTTTATCAAATCAACGTTTTGCAAAACATTGTGTCTGTCTGGCTCCTCATCTACTAAATCCGTATTAAGAAATTCAACTCTCAATATATTAGAGTGAGTATAACGATGTGCAATTCTTTTTTTAGCACCTAAAAGATAATTCAAAAAATTGTATTCAAAGCGATTCGAGGGATACACATTTATTGAAACATCATAACGGTTTTTTCTTAACTCTTTTATCTGCCGCAAAGACTCCCATTTACTCTGATGAAAGAAATCAATAAAATATACTCTATCAACAAGTTTACTCACCTCAAATAACTGCCGTACTGATTTGTACATCACAAGAAAATCAACCTGTGACTGAGGGAGTTTTCTCCTTAAGAGTTGGAGTGCTGGTGTAAACATCAGTACATCTCCAATGCCAGATAGAGCATTAACTAAAATCCTGGTCACTTTCCTTTTTTTTCTTCCACAAAGGTTTCACAGAGAGAATAATAATACCAAGCAGGTTAATCCAGAGTAAATTTAATGATAATAACAATCCTTGTTTAAATGTATCAGACTCATATTTCATTTCAACAATATGAGTTCCTTTTTCTAAATAAACCGCCCTTTCACAATAATCAGCGCGATAAATAGGTCTAAGCCCCCCATCAACATATGCTTTCCACGCAGGATAAAACACTTCACTGAAAAACAAGAAACCATTTTCATCTGTTTTTACCTGGACTTTAATCTCGTTTTCAGAGTAACTAATTATCCTGATATCATTTGAAGGTAATTTTGTGGAATCTACTACTTGAGGGAGCTGAAAGGTCTCATTATTTTCAGTTTCAACAACCAGTGTCTTTCTGTAATCAAAACTTTCACTTTGCATATAGTTCCTTAATGCAACTGAATCTGCTGTATTAAATATTTTAGCATCATAAAACATTTTAACACGAGGCAAATAAGAAGAATTCAGGTAAAAACTCATCTTAACAGGATCTATCTTATACTTAATGTTCATTATATCATGAGTCTGAGTACTGTTTGAATTTGCTTTGTTTATGGGAATATATTTATCAAGTATAAGTGCTCCATACCCTTCAATCAGGGGAATTCTATCTATCATACCCTGATTACGCTGGAAGTAAATATTTCTGCCTTCCCTCATATTAATTCGAAAGAGCTCAGACTTTAATTCATTTTTAAACTCATCTATTTTTTGTCGTCGTTGCTGGTAAACCGCTTCAGGATTTAATGAACCATTATTTTGTTCATACCAGATATAATAAAGCTCAAAGCACAGCAGAAGCACAAGAGAAATATTAAACAATTTATAAGTTAACTTCCCTGCCGCAAAGAAATAAACCAGCCCTGCAAACAATAGAGATAAAATTGTAAATAATAAGAATTGTTTACTTATCCAACTCCGAATAATATCAGCAGATGAAATTCCTGTGGGAACAAAACTGCCTGAGACTCCAATAAATAATAAAATCGCCACAACACCAATCAAAGCAAAGAAATATGTCCTATTAAAAATCTTTGAAAACTCATTTCTGTTTTTGAAAAGTCCATCAAGTCCAAAAGCAATTATCAATGAGAAACTGAAAGTATAAAGATATAGACTATGCCCCGGATTTCTGAAACGACCGAAGAAGGGGATATAATCATAGAATAACCTGTGAACAAAAAAATTCCCCCCGAGTGAAAACAGAACTGTTACTACACCAATAGCAAGCAGTAAATATATCAGAGATGTTTTGATTCTCTTTCTAAACAAAAAAATCAGAACTGGCACTATCATAACAACAAACAAAGCCGATATATACAGGTTCGCAATAGAAAACATAAATGAACCTTTGTGGTGCGTAGCATACCATTCCAGATCAGATGAACCACGATTGAATTTCCATACTCCAAATATCTTAGGAGTAAAAACAGTAATGAGATCATTAGGATGAATACTGCCTTCGGTTGCAAATTCATAAGTTATCTTAGCCCTATTTGAATTGCTAACAAATTCATTTGTGGGTAGCAGCTGAAATGCTGAAATCCCAAATGAAAAGAGCAAAAAAATTATATAAGCCGAAATTAAATGGCGGATAAATACAAAATCTCTTTCTCCTAAACTCTTAATGCCCAGAACAAGTAAATACAAAGAAATAAAAACATAATTATAAAATGTTACCTGTGGATAACCTGCAAGAGTACAGACTACCATAACAAGACCGGCTACAAAAACATATATGTATTTCTTCGAATCTATAAATTTCAACCATAATAAAAAAACTAACGGCAGCCATATTACCGCTTCCACCAGTGGCATATGAATCATATGAATTATCATATAGCTCGAATAAGTAAACATCAGAGCAAAAATCACTGAAACAGTATTTGTGAACCTGAAATGTTTCCCTATGTAAAAGCAGAAAATTGAATTTAAAAGATAATGTAAGATAATAGATATTTGCAGAACCACAGCAGGCAATCTCTCGCCAGAAACAAATAGAGTCATCAAAACATTAAATGGATAAAATACAGCAACCTGAATGTCAGCCAGAAATGGCATCCCACTAAAAGTATAAGGATTCCAGAATGGTATTACTCCTTTACTTAGAGAAACTGTAGCAAAAGTTTTGCCCGGAAAATATTGTTCTATGAAATCATCAGCCAAAAAGGCTTTACCGGTCAACAAATCTCTGAAGAATACTAACCAGAATAACAACAACAACAGTATAGCCAACCAGTCATTACTTAATACATCATTGAAAACATCATTCACTGTTTTAACTGACTTTTTAAGATTACTTTTACTTTTTGCCATCCTTAGAAAGTTTTTTTAGTAATCACAATAAACTGATACGCCAACAGTCTTTTAAATATTAAAGTCTTATAATAAAGCAAAAAGTTTAATAGCCGTCCAATATTATTTTTCAAGAATTTTGGTAGAACTTCAATTATGGGAATTGGGGTTACTTTAAGTTTCAACAAGTTTAAATTGTGTTTTTTTAGTAACTGCCTGATGTGTTTAAGAGTAAAAAAATGTAGGTGGGTGCGGTCAAGAATGCCTTTGTCTCTATAAGGAAATCTACCTATAAGCAGGTTCAGGCGTACGTAAATATTTGCTATATTCGGTACGGATATGATTATCTTTCCGTCGTCTTTTAATAATTTAACTGCATCTTTTATGAGCCTGTTATAATCAACAAGATGTTCAATGATATCAAGCATTAAAATATAATCAAATTTCTCTTCTGAAAAAATATCCGCTGGCAAACCATTATTCAGATCCGCCCGATAATATTTTTTGATGCTTCTTCTAATCAGTTCATTTTCTTCCACAAAATCTACCCCAACAACGTAATTATTAGGATTGATGTAACTATCAAAACTCCCATCTCCACAACCTAAATCAAGTATCCTCTGATTTTCCTTTTCATTAAGAAGTCTTAATACAACATAATGTGAAGAATAAGGATAAAGCTTTAGTGGGTATGGTTTATAAAATTCTTCATAAACCTCAGATTTTTTTCTACCACTAAGATTCTTTTTATACTCCCGTGTAGTCAGAAAAACATCCTTTGCATACTTTATCCCGTTAACGTAACAAATTTCATCACCATAGTAAGTTGGAATTGGAATTTCTTTAATGCGCAGGTTATGATGATGTGCTTTGATAATAATCTGTGTATCAAAGTGAAAATCATCCGAACAATTGTCAAGACGAATGTTTTTTAGATGGTTCAGAGAATAAGCTCTGTAACCTGAGTGGAACTCGGTAAGATTCATATTCAGCACTCGATTCTGATAGAAAGTCAAAATCTTATTCCCTACAAATTTGTAAAGTGGCATTCCTCCCTTTAGTGCCCCACCATACTTACTCATCATCCTCGAGCCCAGAACAACATCCGCTTCATCATTGACAATAGGAGTATACATTTCATTTAGAATTTCCGGAGCATATTGACCATCACCGTGCAATAAAACTACAACATCAAAACCTTTATCTATAAAATACTTAAAACCCTGTTTCTGATTCCCTCCATACCCAAGATTTTTCTGATTAAGATGTATCGTGAGCTTTTCAAGCTCATATTTGGTCTTATATCCTATCGAGAGCAAGTAAGTATCATCTTTACTTGCGTCATCAAAAACAGCAATTTCATCAATTTCCTCGTAGACAGCAGGTGGTATTCTGTCAAGGACTTTGCTGAGAGTTGAAGCAGCATTATATGCCACTATTAGAATCCCTATTTTCTTATTACTCTTCATAAGATTAAGAAAAAATGCCGCACAGAATTATCTTTGCGGCATATAACTTTAAATCAGGGATTTATTTTTGACCGGCCAATCTGGCATTAATACTCTCCATTTTTAATCTAACATTGGGATCGTTCTGATTTAGTTCTTTCAACAAATCAAGAGCCTTTCTATAGTCTCCCTTCATCTCCGCAACATCAATTAGAATGCGATATGGATTATAGTACTTATCAAGACCAGACATTTTATAAGGTTCACGCTCTTTATATGCTTCAGCATAAACTTCATCTGCATAGTGATTAAATGTTTGAACATCCCCAAGAGCATAATAGATTTTTGCAAGTTCATATTTCTGGCGATAATCCATTTTTGCTACATCTCTTGAAATATTCTTCTCCATATAGTCAAGCGTCTCGCGTGCAAGATTTGTCCTCGTAGAATCTTCCATAAAATAATCTGCCAGTCTTAAATATAATCTCCTGTACATCTCTATCATTCTCATATGGTTTTCATCATAGAATATCTTGCTATTACTTAAACCCCGGAACATAAACCCACTTTGAGGTTCTTTACTCGGAACAACGTTATTGTAAACAAATAGATTTTTTTTCATCTTTTCTTCATTTATTCCACCACCACCTATCTCTGACGTTTGATAAGGCACTAAACGATAAGCCATACCTTCAAGAATCAAATTATTCAGTAACCCTACATAATTATCAGGAGATACTGTCACAGAAAAATAAATTGGTCTTTCCCAGTGATTGGCTTTTATTATATCAAGAACAACATAGTCATTTACTTTCAAAGCAGGAAAGTTCTGTCCACCTCTATTGTACCTGAAAGTAGCTGGCACCTTAAAAACCAATTTGTCAGGTTTTGTTTTCATTGTGTCAGGATACGCTGTAGGAGGCACATCTACAACAATCGGTTTGTTTTCGTCCCAGCGCCTATCAATCCAATTGAGTGTAAGTTCCTTTATCTGAGAATCACTCATAGTAAAAGGCACAGTTTTTGCCCCATAGGGTCTCTCATTTTTGAGTTGTAAAATATACCAATCGGTTTGTCCAAGAGATAAGTTTACTATCCTTACATCTGTTCTAACCCCATAAACTGCCTGCAAACACCATAGAGGAAACGTATCATTATCTCCATTTGTAATAAGAATTGCATCCTTATCAACACTTTGTAGTAAGTTATACGCATAATCAAACGGGAAATAATTATCAGCTCTACTCTGATACCGATAAGTCGTAGCCAACATTAATACCGGTGAGCCTATAAAAGATAATAGTAAAACAATTATAGCAATAGGAACAAATGAGATTTTCGCACTAGTTTCAGAGAGTGTTTTACGGATAACTTCAAGTAAACCAAGCACACCAAGTCCTACCCATAATGAATAAACGTAAAACGCTCCTATATAGAAGTAATCCCTCTCGCGAGGTTGAGGATCCTGCTGATTTTGATAAAGAGCAGTTACAATCCCCATCATAATAAACATCATCAAAAATACAAATGCAAGTTTCCAGTCCTTTTTAAAATGATAAAACACTCCCCATAAACCAAGAAGGAATGGAATCCCCAGAAGACGGGTAGAATAAAACGAACTTATCCCAATAGCAAAAAATATCACCAGATAAATTAACGCTAACTTATATTTATTTTCGGTAAAATTCTTGAATGCAAGCAAAAGAAGAATACCTAAAGCAATAATGGTTACAAACTTAATCGGTTCTGAAACATTCCAGCCAACCCCCATATCCTGATCATAACCTTCCCTCCCAATAAATTGCCAGAAAAGATAACGGTTAAACATATGGTTTATTTGGTATCTCCACATAAAATCCATATCGCTGGAATATTTATCCCATGTCCGTTGGTGCATAGGGTCTCGGGAATAACGTCTTGGCAAAAATAGAGGTTGTTCACCATACTGTTCCCTGTTCAGGTATGAAAGTAAACGCTCCATATTATCAGGATTGTTCTCATCAATCGGAAGATTGGGTACTGCGGAACGCTGTAATACAGAAATATAGGTTGAATAACCGATTATTATCAGAAAGAGAGAAAGTGAAATTATTTTCAGCGGTTTAATATTATTAGTTTCCGCAACATAAATAAGGACTACAAGAACTATAAGGGTTATTATACCGCCTACTTCAGGGAAATTCTCAATAGCAGCAGGAAACTTTTTTACAATTCCCGGATATACAATGAAAAATCCAAGCATTGATGCTACTATTGCTATTCCCAGAGATTTGAGAGAAAATTCATATCGACGAAAGTAGAAAATAAGTCCCGCAAGAAAGATACACTGAACAACCAGCAGATGAATACCTATGGAAAGTCCAACTATATAAGCAACAAGTATTAGGTACCTGTCGCTATTCGGTTCATCTGCATGTTCCCACCAGTGGACAAGAAGATATATACTGATAGCAATCAAAAAAGTACCAAAACCATACACTTCCGCTTCCATAGCATTAAACCAGAAACTATCAGAGAAAGCAAGCACCAGAGCCCCAATTGAAGAAGGTACAAGGATTAAAATTGAATCCCACAGGTTCTTAGGAGCTCCAAGAAAATTTTTCATCAACTTAGCAGATACAAGAAACAACAAAAGAACAGTAAACGAACTGGAAATCACACTAAGATAATTCATTCGCAAGCCAATATCCGATGAAGTAGGCAGCATAGTGAATATTCTGCCTACAAGAATATGCAATGGCGCTCCCGGTGGATGTGGAGTTGAGAGAGTATAGGCACAGGCAAGAAATTCACCACAGTCCCAGAACGAAAGTGTTGGCTGAACAGTCATCACGTAAACAACTGTCGCAAAAATAAAAACAATTAATCCAACTATCCTTTTTAATACTTTATAGTCCATTGAACAAAATTGTTATTTTCAAAAAATATATATTGTTTAAATAAAAAATTAACTCTTCTTTCTTATTGCTGTTTTTTCTCTGTTTTGGCACGTTTACTCAGGATTGCATCAATCAAACCATAATCTTTTGCTTCTTGAGCAGTCATATAATGGTCACGATCGGCGTCCTTTGCAATCTGTTCAACAGATTTCCCTGAATGCCTGGAAATTATTTGATAAAGTGCATCGCGGGTCCTGAGCATTTCTCTTGTATAAATTTCTATATCCGTTGCCTGTCCCTGAGTACCTCCCAGCGGCTGATGCATTAATATCTTAGAATGAGGCAAAGCAATCCGTTTCCCATCTGCCCCACCGGTCAATAATACCTGCCCCATTGAAGCTGCCATTCCAACACACGTTGTTGAAACATCACAACGGATATAATTCATTGTATCATATATTGCAAGTCCCGCAGAAACGCTTCCGCCAGGTGAATTTATATATAACATAATATCTTTGTCTGGATCCTCATATTCAAGAAAAAGCAATTGAGCTACAATCAGAGAAGCAACCTCATCAAAAATTGGAGTGCCTAAAAAAATCAACCTCTCTCTTAAAAGGCGTGAATAAATATCATAAGCCCGCTCCCCTCTTGAAGTTGTCTCAATAACAATGGGAACAAGTTGGTTCTGGATTCTCTTTGCTTTATCAAGTGATTCTGTTATTTCCTTTTCTCTTGATTTAATGATACTATAAAAGTCCATATTTTAGTATTTAGTTTATTAGACTATTTTTCAGAGGTTACAGATTTTATTTCTTCCACCTCTTTTATTTTCGATTTTTTAATCAGTTCATCAATTAGCTTATCTTTAAGAATCTTCTCTCTCACCTCTTCATTTTTTGAAAAATATGGAATCAATTTATCTACCGGAATATTTGTCGATTTTGAAGTTTCCTCAGCAATTTTCTTCACATCTTCCTCGTCAACTTTGAGCCCAAACAACTCTATAAGTTTACCACTAAGTAGATACCATTTCGTATCAAAAATTGCTCTAGACCTATATTCTTTTCTTATCTCATCTTCATCAATTTTATGATTGTGACCGTGATGTGCCTTTTTATACTCCTTTACATACTCTTCTAAAAAAACGTTAACCAACGATTCTGGAACTGGAATATCATTTAGTTTAACAACCTCTCTTTGTATCTCATCCTTTAAATTGTTTTCGGAAAGTTTACGGTAAAAATTATTCATATTTTCTCTTATGTACTGCTTTAAGTCCTCATCTGTTTTTAAGCCCTTACGACCTGTCATCTTTTCTAAAGTTTCTTCTGTGAGTTCAGGAAATACAACCTTCTCCACTTTAGTACACTTAATCAGATACTTTTTATTCCTGTTATCAGATTCAATTTCAACAATCCGCTCTTCATTTTCAGAAATGTCCCTTAACTTTTCTTTGAACTCTCTTTCAAGTGATTCACTTGCCAGATATACTCGTATATCCTTCTGAACAGCACCAACAACAGGAAGCCCCGAACTATCAAGTTCCTGTAAATCAATCGTAACCATATAATTATCATCAAGAGCTTTGCCATCAAGCTCATAACTTGAGTGCTGAAGCAATAAATACTTTAATTCCTGCTCCACAAGAGATTCATCAATAACATAATTAGTTTTTGTAACTTCAAGATTGTCAATGTTTGTAACTTCAAACTGCGGTATGATTTCAAATTCGACTTTGAATGTAAATTCCTCATTCGGTTTATAGTCCATATCCATTAGTTTAGCCTGTCCAACAATCTCAACTTTATTCTCCTTGATGTAATTTCGGAATAAATCGTTCGCAATATCATCAAGGGCTGTATATTCTATTTCCTGACCATACATCTTTTTTACCAGGCTAAGCGGTGCTTTGCCTTTTCTGAAACCCGGAATTTGAACCTTCTTTCTATAAGCAACAAGTGCTTTCTCAAAATGAGGCTGTAGTTCCTGATAATCAGCCTTTCCTTCTAATTCCCTCTTACAGCTATCTAATTCCTTTAATTTGAATTCCACAAAAATTTCTTTAATTTAGAATTAAGTAATTTATTAATTAAAATTCGTTGATACAATTCATTTCTCTATTGCTAAAGAAGAGAAATTAATACCCTATTTGAAATGGATATGAGTAAATTTTAAAGCTGAAATTAAGAACTATTATTTGTAATTTATAATTCAAACAAAAACTAAATCAACGAAAAAATGCCAAAAGACAGAACGCTCAGTGATCGCGATTTATGGATGTTAATAGCTCAAAGCTCCCACGGTTTAACGCATAAACCCTTAAACCTTGTAGGTGCAAACTTAAGAGGTGCTGATTTATCCGGGGCTAATCTTACAAATGCTGATTTAAGTAATGCTGACCTTTCAGATGCTATTCTCCATAAAGCTAATCTCAATGGAGTAAATCTCTCCGGCGCTAATCTTACAAATGCTGATTTATCAGAAACCAATTTGCGAAGTGCTATTCTGAAAAATGCAATTCTGACAGGTACCAATCTTTCAAAAACTGATTTACAGTATGCCGACTTATCAGGTCACGAATTAAAAGGTGCTGACCTTTCCTATGCAAATCTGACAGGGGCAAAACTTGAGGAAGCAAATCTTACGGGTGCAAAATTAGAAGATGCAAAGCTCTGGCAGACAAATCTCTCAGAAGCAAAACTTGATAGCGCAGAGCTTATGGGAGCAAATCTACAGGGTGCGGATTTATCCGGACATAATCTATCCGGTCTTGATTTATCCCAGGCAAAACTATCGGGAGCCAAACTTATATCTGCTGACCTTTCTGGGGCTAATCTCTCAGGAGCAATCTTATGGAAATCAGTACTGACGGATGCTAACTTAACTGATGCTGATCTCTCCAATGCAAATCTACAGAATGCTGATTTATCAGGTGCTATACTACTAAGAGCAAATCTGACTGAGGCAAAGCTTAACGGCGCAAATCTGAGCGGTGCAAATCTCTGGTATGCTATACTTAACGGAGCGGAACTGGTTAATGTTAAAATGGACAACGTTATTGGATTTAATCCTGAGGGAAACCAAACATCTACTAAATAACTGTATTTTTTCTAAGTACAGTTTTTTTTATTTTTACGGAAAAGCGCCTGTAGCTCAGTTGGATAGAGCAACAGCCTTCTAAGCTGTGGGTCAGTGGTTCGAATCCACTCAGGCGTGCAAGTAACAAAAAAACCCCGCTTCCAATATAGCCAGTATAATTCTATTTAAGTTTTAAGAGAACTTCCGTAAATTTGAGTTTTACTTAATTTTTACTAATTAACTTAATTTAAAATTTGAAGCTTAAAATTCTATTTTATTGTATTCTGTTTTCATTCACTTTTGCAGCTTCTATAATTTCTCAAATCAAAATCTACGAGCGAATAGAAAAACAAGCTGATTCTGTAGTAGCAACGAAATATAACTCCGAAACACGAAGGATAATTCCTCTAAATGGGGAATGGGAAGTTTCATTTGAAGAACATGAATTTTCAAAATTATATGTTCCATTATCTTATACTTTCAATGGCAACGCTGTTTTCAAAAAAAGTTTTGAAATTGCAGATTCCCTGCTCGTAAACAATAGTTTTCTCTTAGTGGCTGAAGGTATAAGTTACAGTGCGAATATCAGGATAAATAATAGATTTGTACTTCAACATATCGGCAGTTATACACCCATAACAATAATTCTCGATGAAAGCCTTTTACAGAATAAAAATATAATTGAAATAACAATTAATAATGTACTTGACAATTCAACTACCCTGCCTTTTGCCAACCAAACAAACTTCGGTAAAGTATACGGAGGAATTAACAAAGATATATATCTCGTAGTAATGCCGAAACTCTCTGTGCTTGGAACTAACGTTGATTATGAAATTCAAACTGACAATAACATCAAACTTCTCATTTCAACCTCAATCAATAGCGGGAATCTGGCTGAAATGAAGAAAACCTATAAAGATTTCTATCTACATACTGAGATTTTATCCAGTAAAGGTGAAAAGGTGTTTGAGACACAAAAACAAAAATTTCAAATTGACGATTACCAATTAATAAATGTAAATTCAGAAATAGTTCTTAGAAATCCTGCCTTATGGTCTCCACAAAACCCTAATTTATATCGGATACGTAATGTAATTTCTGCTAATAATAATATCATAGATGTTGAATCGGTTGAAACCGGCTTTACGCAGGTGAGTTTCAACCAGAACACTCTTATTATAAATGGAGAAAAAACCGCCCTTTATGGAACATCTTATTACGAAGATTCCCCTTTATATGGAGATGCGCTTTCGTACGAACTCATCGAAAAGGATTTAATGAAAATCAAGGAGATTGGACTAAATTGTATTCGTGTCCCTGGCCGCACAGCTCACCCTTATATTGTTACTCTGTGCAATAAATTAGGACTTTTTCTCTTACAGGATATCCCTTTTAATAATGTCCCGGAAAAGTTTCTTGGAGATTCTAAATATTTACAGCAGGCATTGGATAACCTTGAAGACATAATCAAACGAGATAAAAATTCCCCCTGCATACTTGCCTGGGGTGTTGGAAACAATTTCGATGTAACAAGCAATTACGCAATTCAATATCTACAAAAAGCAAAAGAACTTGTTACACAAATTGATAATAAAAGAAAAATCTATTACTCAGCCTGGTATACTCCTAAAGATATTTGTAATCAATATAGCGACATTGTAGGAATTAACTTTAATGAACCTGACTATATGAAAGTTATCTCGACTCTCCAGACTATTAATGAAAAACAAACTTACAAGGTTCCCTATTTCATTGCATCTTATGGTAAAACAATAAATAATATTAATAGAAATGGTGCAGCAGATAAATATTCAGTAGAATATCAGATGAAATATATTAGTGAGATATTTAAAATCGTTACAAGCTCATCCTTTTGTAATATAATAGATGCGTATGCAGATTGGACATCCGAAACCCCTCTTAATTTCCCTTTAAACCCAAATCCATTCCTTAAGACCAACGGTATTTTTGAAGCAGATAGAACTCCAAAACCAACAGCAAACCTTGTGAAAAGGTTAATCGCAAATCAGGGATTTCAGAAAATTCCCGAAGGCAGTGGCGATAAAATGTATACAGATAAAGACTTTACATTTTTAATTGCGGGATTTATTGGAATTGGCACATTTTTCATAATTCTTGGGAGAGGCTCAACAATAAAAAATAGCCTTATCAGAAGTTTCATCACTCCAAAAAACTTTACACTTCAGATTAAAGAGCAATCCTTTATACCGCCTGTAACAAATATTGCATTAGATATTTTGACATCGTTTGGTTTAAGTATTTTCTTTGCTTCCGTTATTTATCTCTACCGTGACAGTGATATTATGGATATTCTCTTCGGAAACATTTTCGGAAATTCAGAACTGAAAATCTATGTATCAGATTTAATTAACTCACCTGAAAAATTAGTTTTCGCTCTTGCTTCACTCTTGTTTATACTATCACACTCACTTACGTTATTTCTTTACATTTTAAATCTAACTGCAAGAAAACATGTAAAATTTAACACCCTTTATACTATTAAGGTCTGGTCTTATAACAGTTTGCTAATTTTTATATTTCTGGGCACCATAATCTATAAATTAGGCTACCAAAATGGTAGTTATGTATACTATACAGTTTTGTTATATATTATTTTACTTATTTTTAGTACCTTTAAATTAATAAATGGTTTGAGAACGTTGTTTGAAACAGGTATTATAAAAACTTATTCACTTGGTTTACTTTTTGCAACTTTGAGCCTGCTTTTGCTATTCGGATATTTTTATTTCACCAAATTTACATTCAATCTTGCTGGCTTATTGCTAAACTATCAATAGAAATTGTATCTATCAAAATTAGAAATATTTGGATTTAAGTCATTTCCTGAGAAAACTGTAATTGAATTCGATTCAGGAGTCTCTGCTATAGTCGGGCCTAACGGGTCTGGAAAATCTAATATTGTTGACGCTATACGGTGGGTTCTGGGGGAACAGGGAGATAAGGTTTTAAGGAGTGAAAAACGTGAAGATATTGTGTTTTCCGGTACAAAATTTCGCAAACCTTTAAGCATTGCTGAAGTTGCCATCACAATTCAGAACAATAAGAACATACTTCCCACTGAATACACTGAGGTTCAAATAGCCAGACGTTTCTTTCGAAATGGAGAAACAGAATATTATCTGAACGGGACAAAAGTAAGGCTAAAAGATATAAGAAACTTATTTGTTGATACGGGCATAGGACCGGATGCATATTCCGTAATTGAGCTTAAAATGGTTGAAACTATTTTATCCTCAGTAAAAAATGAAAGGCGAAAGATGTTTGAGGAAGCCGCAGGAGTTGTCTCATACAAATATAATAGGGATACTACGTTAAAAAGACTTGAATCTGTTAAACAGGATATTTCAAGAGTTAATGATATTATTAGAGAAAAACAAAGAAATGTAAGTGCTCTTGAACGGCAGGTGAAGCGCAATGAAGAAGCCAGAAAAACCTATGAAGAATTGAGAAATCTTGAGATTATATTATATACCCACCAATACTGTAGTCTAATCAATGAAATTGCTGAAATTAAAGACCACGAAGTTGATAACCTTGAGCTTAAAGACAGACTTCTGAAAGAAATTAAAGAATATGACCAAACATATGATTCCTTTTTATCAGAATCACAAACAGTAGAAACCTCAATAAAAGAAACCTCTCTGATTTTAGAAACCAAGAAACGTATAATAACAGACCTCGAAAAAATAATACTTGTTAATAACGAAAAATTATCAAACCTTCATAAAAACATAGAACGACTCAAACTTGAAAACGAAAATCTTACAAGGAATATAGAAAATAATAGGGGCAGAAGAGATGCTGCCTCTGAAAACCTTGAAGTATTAAAAAGATCGCTCGAAATCTCGGAAGTTTCTCTGAGAGAGAAAAAAAATAATCTCGACGAGACAACCAACATAATGACCGACAAAAAAAACGAGATTTACCATTTAGGGCTGAAATTAAAAGAAATCATCAAAAAGGTTAACGACAGTAAGAACTTATATGAAAAATATAAAATCAGATTAGAAAACAACTATGAAAGGCTGAAAAAAATATCAGACATTAATGAAAATAACCTTAAGACTATTGAAAAACTTGAGAATGAAAAAAACCTGCTAACTGATAAGTTAGAAACTGTAAAAACACAAAAGAAAAAGACTGAAAATGAACTATCTGTCAAAATATCCCTCAAGAACAACCTGAATTCAAAACTTGATTTACTGAATCAATCTTTAACTGATAAACAACAGGAATTACAAAAAATAGAGAGTAAGATTGCGCACCTGGTAAATTTAAAAGAATCGTTTGAAGACTATGTAGAAGGTATTCAATATTTACTGAAAGAAAAAAAATCCGATTTCGTTTGTACAGTTCTTAGTATGCTTAATGTAGAAGACAAATTCAAAGTTGCTATTGAAACCGCCCTTGGAGAAGTATCAAACTATTTGGTATTAAAAAATTCTGCACAACTGACTAAAATCATTGATGAATTAAATGAAAAAGATAAGGGTAAGGTAACCTTTATCTTACAGGATAAATTAAGTTTACCTTACTTTCACTTTGATATATATGGTGATGACCCTGATTTTATAACTGACAAAGGCGTGTATGGATTTGCAGATAAGTTGGTAGAGATTACAGACCCAACATACAAAGACCTCGTTAGCTATCTGCTGGATGAATATGTAATTGTCGATACACTTGATACAGCGTTCAAATATGCCCGCGATAATTATTATAAATTCATAACACTTGACGGAGATATAGTTACTGAGAGCTTTGTAAGGGCTGGAGGAAAAACCAATGAGGAAAACCTAAAGATGGGTCGTGATCAGAGAATTGAAGAACTTAAAAAAAGGTCACTAAAACTACAAGGGGAAATTTCTGAAATAAAAGAACAAATAAACCAACTTACAGATAAAATTAATTCAATAGATATTGCTTCACTTACAGAATTAATATCAGAATTAGGAAAGGAATTACTTATACTTAATAAAGATATAACTGTATTAACAGAAAAGATATCAGCTACCAATACAGAAATTGAACAAATGGAAAAAGAATATCAGTCCACCCATTCTGAGACTGATGATTTAAATCTTCAGGTAAATACAATCATTAACCAGGTTTCAAAATTAGAAAATGAACAATCCAATGCTGAAAAAGAACTTGCTTTCCTATCTGATGAATTTAACGAAATAGAACAAAACTACAGATTACATCTTGAAGAATACAATAACTTCAATCTTGAAGTTATCAAACTTAAAAATGAGATTAAAAATGAAGAGTCCTCATTACAACGGGCAATAAGTAATATCCAGTTTCAGACCGACCAGATTAACAGAAATCAAAAACATATTATTGCATTCGAAGAAGAACACCAAAATTTATTACGTGACAACGAAACAAAAAATAATCAGCTCAAAGAATTCTATGCTGAACTTGGTAAGGTTCAGGAACAACAAACTTTACTACAACATAAATATGATGAAATAAGGCAGAAACAAAATCAGATAGATAATCAAAGACGAGGGAAAAGAAGCCAATTTGATAAAGTATCACAAGCACTCGTAAACGCTCAGATTAAAATTAAAGAAAACGAAATCAAAGCAGAAAACCTAAAAAATATAATTAAAAATAAATATGAAGTTGAACTAACAAATGATTTTAATGCTTTAAAGAATGATGTTATTCTTTCAACTGTAATAAGTGAATATACAACGATGGATGGAGTGTTTGATGTCGAACGAGTTAGAAATGTTGTTGAAGAGTTAACGGAGAAACTTAAAAAATTTGGAGGCGGATATCAACAAATAGTGTGGGACGATTTTGAAAATGAGAAGAAAGAACTTGAAAACTTAATAACCCAACGAGATGATTTGCATGAGGCAGAGAAGAATATTATCAGAACAATTGAACGAATAAATAATGAAGCAAAAGAAAAATTTTTAAATACCTTTGAGCAAATAAGACAGAATTTTATAAATATTTTCAAAGAACTTTTTTCTGAAGGAGATGAAGCAAACCTAAAACTTGTATATGAACAGGATGACAATGGAAGAATTATTGAAGACCCCCTTGAAGCAAAAATTGAAATAGTTGCTAAACCCAGAGGTAAGAAACCAACCAGTATAGAACTGCTATCACAAGGGGAAAAAACTCTCGTGGCAATAGCTTTACTATTTGCGATATATCTCGTTAAGCCTTCACCATTCTGTGTGCTCGATGAAGTTGATGCGCCTCTTGACTCAGCAAACCTGGAGCGTTTTAACAAGATGATAAGAAAATTTTCTAATAATACTCAGTTTATCATTATTACCCATAACGAACGCACAATGGAGAAAGCAGACAGACTTTACGGAGTTACAATGCAGGAACCCGGAGTAACCACAATTGTTGAAACTGTATTCAAGCAAAAAACAGGTTAAAGATGTCTAAACCGATTCCCCACCTTAAGATTTTTTGTGACTTTGATGGAACTGTAACAAAAAATGATATCTGGGTCTCAGCACTTGGAAAATTTATCAAAGATGAAGATGCTTTTGGAGAAGTATGCTACGAGTTCGCTTCGAATTTCATCTCGTCGAGGCAGTGCACATTAAGGGAGCTCTCCCTTGTTGAAGACTTTTCCTTTGAACAATTCGATAAATATCTCGATGCTGAAGAATTTGATGAATATTTTAAAGAGTTTGTTAAATACTGCGAAGAAAAGAATTACGAAATAATCCTTCTCAGTGAAGGGCTTGATTACTATATAAATTATCTTCTGAAACGGGAATCCCTTAACTTGAAAGTATTCTGTAATAAGCTTGTTGTCAAAGAAGAACTCTCAGAAGATGACAAAACAATTCAATATAAACTTTCCTGTGAATTCCCTTATGAAGATGAACATTGTAGTTATTGCGGAGTAAGCAAACGTAATATCATCCTTACCCATACTGACGAGTATAACAATGAAGTATCAGTATTCATCGGGGATGGAGTCTCCGATTTCTGTGCAAGTAACTATGCAGATATAGTTTTTGCAAAAAAAAGTTTAGCTTCTTATTGCTGGAAACATAACATTACATATTACGATTATAAAAATTTCAGAGATGTACAGAATAAGTTAGAAAAACTCATCTCACAAGGTAAGATTAAACAAAGACAATCAGCTCGTCTGTTAAGAAGAGATGTTTATCTCGGAGGTTGAATAATGAAGAATATTGGAAAGATACTTTTTAAATATCGTAGCTATACTCCCCTTCCCTTTATTTTTGTAATGTTCATCTTTATGAACCCTAACATTTACAGTATACTCTCTGGATTAGTGTTAACTGTTACAGGCGAATTGATAAGAATATTTGCAGTAAGTTATGCAGGTAGTGAAACACGCACCACTTCTGAAGTGGGAGGGTCTAATTTAGTAACACAGGGCCCTTTTTCTATTATACGCAATCCATTATACGCTGGAAACATCTTAATCTATCTTGGAATAGGAATTATGAGTTACACTTTCTTTCCATACTTACAAATAGTGGCTGTGTGTTTCTTTATATTTCAATACTATGCTATTATACTAAATGAAGAAGAATATCTACGCAATCAATTCAAGGAGAAGTATGCTCTATATTGTAGAGCTGTAAAAAGATTTCTACCATTTCCAAAACCAATACCACCAGAAGCTCAATCAAAATTACCCTTCGATTTTACCGAAGGTTTAAAATCAGAAACTCGAACACTCCAGGCACTTATTATATTAACAGGAATCATCATTATATATTATCTATATATCTAAAGACTTACAAACAAAATACCAGTTATCCAAAACTCCCCTCTGCTTTTTTCATAGACAAAAAGATATTCCATTAATTTCTTTGTTGGAACTTTAAATAGCTGAATATGATTTTTATAGTTAGCTTTTGTTCTTGACATTGCTAATCTAAATAATTAGTTTTTATTTAGATAGTATATAAAAATGTTTTAAAGAAGCAAACTCTATTTATGAGTACGAATAAATTAACTTGTTACTTATTGTCTATAATTCTGTTTATCATAGGAAATGCTACTACCTTACTATCTCAGAATACAGAAGTGAAAAAATCTTATGAGGAAGAATTAAAAAATTTTAGAAGAAAAAACTTCTTCCAGCTTGCGGTTTTCGGAGGACCTATCTATCCTATTAATGATTTCCAGAAAAAATTTGGAACAAGTACTGCTGTTGGCTTAGATTTTCTGTATCGTATCAACGAGGAAGCTTCTGCCTCACTGAGGATTACTGATCATATTCTTACCAGAAATTCCGTCTATGACCCTGACGGTAATTACCTTGAATTTACTCTCGGCCCAAAATTCTATTTCTGTCCCCGTTGCTACAGATCAGCCATATTTTTTGAAGTGGGGACAGGACCAGTGCTTATGAACGAAACTGAATTCACTGACTCCCTTGGCGTCTATAGAAATTCCCGATCCATTATAAAGTTAGGGGCTTCAACAGGTATAGGAGGAGAAATAGTAATATCCAACTCAATATTTTTCATCGTGCGAACAAATATACACACAATATTCTCGACCGATGAAAATATAACCTTCATTAGTGCTCTTGGAGGATTTACCATTCGTTTTTAATCAAGAATACAGTTTACATTCAATTTGTTTTTTACTAAATTGGTAAAAATCAAATTCCCCTTATGTATAAAATCTTCATTGTCGTAGGAGAAGCATCTGGTGATAATAATGCAGCCGACCTTGTCCGGAGAATTTTACAAAAGAATAATACCATTGAATTCTATGGCATAGGAGGAAAAAGCTTACAGGATGCAGGTACAAAACTCTTTTTTGAATATTCAGTTCTAAATTATAGTGGTTTTACATCAGTTCTTAAAAACTATAGTAAACTAAAGGATGTTTTTAAAGAAACTATAAAAATTATAAGTGACCTTAAACCTGATTTGCTTCTTCTAGTCGATTTTCCCGGATTTAACCTGAAATTAGCTAAAGCAGTAAAAGAAACCTTTAACCTGCCAATAATATACTATATTTCTCCACAATTATGGGCGTGGCATAAAAGCAGAATCAAGTTTGTAAAACAGTATGTCGATGAAATGCTGGTAATTTTCCCTTTTGAGGTAGAATTTTATTCACTGGAAGGGGTTAGAGCAAAATATGTAGGAAACCCTGTCCTTACCCGCATCGAAAATTTTCTGAAAAATTCAAGGCGTGAAGAATCACAAACAAAACGCGTTACTCTCCTACCAGGCAGCAGAATTGGTGAAATTATTAATATATTGCCAGTACTTACAGAAGTAGCCAAAAAACTTAGAGCAGACAATAATATAACTTTCAAACTTATCACGCCCACAACAATTAATAAAAAAGAATTTATAAACCTCATAGATACTGAGCTAATTTCATTAGAAGAAAATAACAGCCAGACCTATTATCAAACATTGCTAAATTCTGACCTTGTAATTTCAAAATTTGGAACTGCATCTCTTGAAGCAGCATTGTTGGGAGTCCCACTTATATCTGTTTATAAGACAAACTTCCCGAATTATTTAATTGCAAAAATATTCGCCCGCATTCAATATGTGACGCTCTGCAACATTCTTGCAAAAGAACAAATTGTAAAAGAGTTTATCCAGAACCAGATGACCACTGAAAATATTTACCAGGAAGCCAGAAAAATTCTTTTTGACTCAAACTATAGTGATACTATAATAAACAAATTAAAACAGGTAAGAACTAATTTGAGCAATGTAGAACCCGATGTTAATCCAGAAGATATTATAATTCAATATCTTACCAGTGCAATACATTAGATTTCTTTTATTACCATTTTCAGGTATCTATTACCTGATTGTTTTAATACGAAATTTTTTGTTTGATAAGCGTTTTATCAACTCATATTGCGCATCATTACCTGTTGTTTCTATTGGGAACATCACAACAGGAGGTTCAGGGAAAACCCCCCTCATAATTTTTCTGGCAAAATATTTTATTTCTCAAAATAAGAGTGTTGCTATAATAGCAAGAGGATATAAAAGAAAAACAAAGGGGTTACTGGTTGTCTGGGATGGCAAAACTCTAAAATCTAATCCGGCCGAAACCGGCGATGAGTTATTAATGATTACTAAAGAACTGATTAGCAACCCAAATCAATTTTTTGTCATAGCCTCGAATAATCGAATAGAAGGAATAAAGTACGCTGAAAAACATTTTTCTCCAGACATAGTTTTACTCGATGATGCATTCCAGCACAGAGCTGTTTCAAGGACTAAAGATATTGTTATCCTAACCCCACCACATCAAAGTAGATATACTTTTCTTTATAAATTTTTAATCCCTGTAGGGAATATGCGCGAACCTTATAGCTCATTAAGAAGGGCAGATGCAATTGTTATTAACTTTAAATTTTCCCGGGATGAAAAACAAAAGGCTAATTATTTAACAAATTTAATTGCCCCCCACATATTAACTCAAACACAAAATCTAAATGATACAACCAGAATGTTCTTTACAATGAAATATAAATTTGCCGGATTTGGAAATAAAGATGGCGTTTTTGATTACCTGTCTCAAACTAAACTCATATTGTTTGCCGGTATCGCTGACAGGGAATCGTTTTTTAGTTTTTTTGAGTCAAACAAATATGAGATTTGCGCTAAGATTTCTTTTCCTGATCACCATTTCTACTTACAGAAGGATATCAAAAAATTAGAAGCACTTTATGTCGAAAATTGCCTTTATGTTACAACTCAGAAAGATTATGTGAAGATACAGGCATTTAAAGAATTCTTTAACCAGTACCCAATTTATTACTTAAAAGTTGACCTCGAATTTGATAACTTTAATTTATTTAAAGAAAAATATCTGAAATTTTGAATGATTGCCATTTCCAGATGTGATAGAAAATTCGATGCTTATATAAAATGGTTAGAACATTTCAACGTACGTTATGTTGTACTTGATTACAACACACCTACCGACTTACATAGGTTAAAATTGTGTAGCGGCTTGATTCTCAGCGGTGGTGAAGATATCTCCCCCGAAGTTTATTGTGACTGGAGAGAAAGCAATACTGAACAAGTCTATAACTCAAAACGTGATGGCTTTGAATTGAGGCTACTTGAAACCGCTGTTAACTTACAGATACCAATTCTTGGAATTTGCAGAGGTATTCAGTTAATAAATGTTTTCTTCAGAGGGAATCTGGTCTTCGATTTAGAAAAAATTAGAAATGTTAATCACCGCAAAATTTCTGAAAACGAACCTCGATATCATAACATCATTGTCTATGAAAATACTCTCTTATATTCTATTGTCAAAGCTAAATCAGGTGTTGTAACAAGTTCTCATCACCAGGCGGTAGATCGTCTTGGCGAAGGATTAAAAATTAATTGTAGGGCTGATGATGGAACAATAGAAGGGATTGAGGCTATTGACAATAAATCACACTTTTTGCTGGGGATACAATGGCATCCTGAACGATTTGCTGACTTTAATTCACCATTTTCAAAAGATGTGTTGCTCGAATTTGTAAGTGAAACGGAAAAGTATGCTCATTAAAACAAAACTATTATTGCCAATACTGAGTCTTGTTTTTATTTTCACTGATTTTGCATTTCCATTTACTCAACAAGCCAGAGATTCTATATCAACTCAACTTGAAATTTTACAGAAAACCTTTGCAATAAGAAATCAACTTCTAACCTCATTAAATGCAGAAGGCAATATAAGTTTTGATACCCCTTCAATGTCAAATGATGGAAGTCTTACACTAAGCATACATCAGCCAGATAGTGCTTTTGTATTCATAGAAGGGCCATTTGGAATTGACATAGCCAAAATTTTACTTACCAGAAATAACTTTATTTATCAAAACATATACGACAATTATGTAATTCGAGGTTATACAACAAGAGATAATATCCGTATTCTACTTAAAATCGATTTAGAATTCGACGAAATAATGAATGCTTTCACGGGTTCATTTAATTTAATAGATTCTAACACAACTGAGTGGAGACTCAAAGATAGTGCTGATGTTTATATTTTATCATTTAAAAATAAATTTGATAATCGCTATAGACTGCTTGTGATTTCAAAGTCAACATTCGATGTCAAAAAATTTATAAAAAACGATTTACTACAAAAACAAGAACTTATTATAGAATACAGTGATTATATTGTCCATAATAAAGTTAGTATCCCGGGGAAAATCACTATTTCCCGTCCTGCATCCAGACAGTTTGTTTACATCACCTATGAAAAAACTGAGCTTAACCCCGGAGCTTTAAAGTTTAAAATGGTAATTCCAAAAAGTGCCAAACAATATTTCTGGAAATGAAAAAAACTCTTTTTTTAATCTTTTTCTTCCTGTTTTTAGAAAATGTTTATCCACTTTATAGTTACAGAAATGATTTAATTAAGCAACTAAATTTTTATAAAAGTGATATTGTTACTTTTGAAAATTGGATTACACAGAATAATTCATTAATCAATTTTTATAAAGATAAAATTGATTCTCTCAATACTGAAATTACAATACTATCCGAAATACTCGAAAAGTTAGAAACTTCCAGATTGGAAAGCCCTGACAGAATTATTATAGAAGAAGCAGCCTTAATAAAACAACAGGGGAAATATGATAGACTCAAAGATGAATTTGCCAGAAAATTAGTATGGCTTTATAAAAACGGCAAAGATATAGATTTACAAATCTTATTTACATCAAAGTCATTTAATGAGATAACTGTTAAACTTGAATATCTTATCAAAGTAACAGAATCACGCAAACGAACCTTAGACAATCTGCGGAAAGAAAAAACTCTTCTCGAAGAAAAAAAGAAAATATCCTCAATGAATAAAAACGCTATCCGAGAATATATTAAAACAAAGAAAGATGTAAAAAACAAATTGTTATTTAATAAAAGTAGTTATGAAAAAATGGTAGACTCATTAGCCACTGCAAATGAGGTTATCAAAAGGCAGATTGATAAGAAAAACACCTTTATCAATGAAATACAGCAGGAACTTTCTGATATAAAAACCGATTTTGTATACAATCTGTATACGACCCCTACCTATGGGACAAAAAAGTTTCCCGAACTTAAGGGACAACTTATATTCCCGGTTGAGAGTATTAACATAATTAATCCTTATGGAGTTTTTACCAACACCGAAACAGCCACTTTAGAGAATAATTATGGAATAGACGTGTCAATTGCAAGAAAATCTAATGTAAGGGTTGTCTATGATGGAACTATTGAAGCAATTATAAGAGTCCCCTATTTCGGTCTAACTGTAATTGTGCAACATGATTCACTTTATAGAACTGTGTATTCATCTTTAAGTGAAGTTAATGTTAGTACAGGACAAACCGTTAAAGCAGGATACTTGATTGCTAAAACAGGTGACAATCCAATGGGGCAGGCTTTTCATTACGAAATATGGGAAGGGAAAAGAAATCTCAATCCAACCAACTGGGTAAAAAAATTATTTTGAACACATCAAAACCTACATATTTAGTTAGCATTATAGTAACTGTATTCAACCGCCGTAGAAAGTTTCAAAGAGCCATTAACTCAATTTTTTCACAAAGCTTTACAGATCTCGAAATAATAATCATAGATGACGGAAGTACTGATAGTATAGAACGAAACATCATACCACTGGCAAAATCTTACTCCTTTATCAAATACCTCAGACACTCAAATAGAGGAGCGGCACTTTCACTTAACACTGGCATCCTTATCAGCGAAGGGAAATATATTGCTTTTCTGGATTCAGATGATGAATATGGGCCACACTATTTAAAGAGAAGAATCGAATTTATCAGAAAAGAAAAATGTGACCTGATATACTCTCCTGCAACTTTAATAGGAGAAGAAGAGGACTTTTTTGTACCTGATGTTAGAAATCGAAACCGATTAATTCATTTAAACAAATGCGTTATTGGTGCAACCTTCTTTGGCAAGAAGGAAATCTTCCTGAAGTTAGGGGGCTTCAGAAACATTTATTCTTATGATTCACATTTTTTAAAAAAAGCAAAATCAATTTGCAATGTGAAAGAGTTTATAGAATATTCTTACAGATATTACCGCGACTCCAGCGACAGTATTCTAAGCAGGGAAAAAGCAAAAAATAAATTACAATGACAAAACACGAAAAGATAATGGCTGAATGTCTGAAGTTAGCCCGCAAAGGTGAAGGATATGTCTCCCCAAACCCACTTGTAGGGTGTATAATTATGAAAGATGGTCATATTATTGGCAAGGGCTACCACCACCACTTTGGAGGTAACCATGCAGAGATTGAAGCAATACTTGATGCAAAAAGTAAAGGCTTCAAACCGAAAGACAGTATACTTTATGTAAACCTGGAACCCTGCGTTCACCACGGGAAAACCCCGCCCTGTGTAGATAGAATCCTGCAGGAAAAAATAAAAAAGGTGGTGATTGGAACACCTGACCCAAATCCCATTGTCAAAGGTAAAGGTATCAGAAAACTCAGAGAGAAAGGAGTTGAAGTAATTACAAATGTATTGGTAGATGAATCAAAAGATTTAAACAAGTTTTTTTTCAAATACATCACAACCAGTCTTCCCTATATTACTTTAAAGGTTGCTCAATCTCTTGATGGAAAAATTGCCCTCCACAACTTTTCATCAAAATATATCACCTCAAACGAATCACTTAAAGAAGTTCATAGATTGAGAAGCATCTATGATGCGGTGCTTGTAGGAAAGAACACTGTACTTTATGATAATCCGTCGCTTACAGTTCGCCTGATAAAGGGAAGAAGTCCAAACAGAATAATTCTTGATAGCACTAATTGTTTACCTGCGGATAGAAAAGTATTTACAGACAAATATATACATAAGACCTATGTTATGGTTTCAACCAAAGCATTAAATAAAAACGTCAACCCTTTGAAACCTTTTGTAAATTATATTCCGATAGCTGGTTCACATTTTAATTTATCAACTGTTTTGAAAAAACTTGCCAGACTTGGAATTGCAAGCGTCCTTATTGAAGGCGGGAAGTCAGTGTTCTCGCAATTTATCCAATCAAAATATTTTGACGAACTGATTATCTTTATATCCCCTAAAATTGTAGGACAGGGAATTTCATCGTTTGATGATTTTAAAATTGATAATTTGAAGCAAACAAAAAATCTTACTATTACAGAACTCAGGAAATTAGGAAACGATATTTTTATTCACTTAAAAAAATAATATAATGTTCACAGGAATAGTTACCGATATGGGAAAAGTAATCTCCATTGTTAAAAAGGGAGATAGTATTAAGTTTCGCATACAACCTACAAAAAAGGATTACCTTAAAGGAGAAAAAACTGGTTTAAGCATGGCAATTAATGGAGCCTGTATGACCATCGAAAAAGTGGGAAAGAACACATTTGAATTTACGACAGTAAATGAGTCTTTGAAAAAAACAAATCTCGGAGACTTAAAAGTTGGACAGATGGTTAATCTTGAAAAACCTGTAAAACTCCACTCCACCCTTGATGGACATATTGTTCAGGGTCATATTGATACAACTGGTTTTGTGAAAAAAATTGTTAGTCTTCTGGATAGTTGGGAATTTTTCTTTGATTTCCCCGCCAAATTTAGAAACTATATTATTTACGTCGGTTCAATAGCAATTAATGGCGTGAGTCTTACAGTTGCAGACATTGTTAAGGAAACTAAAAAATGGGTAACCATTAAAGTAGCTATAATACCTCATACCTATGAAGTAACAAACTTTAAATTTCTAAAACCGGGTGATCGCGTAAACTTTGAATTTGATATGCTTGGTAAGTATGTAAACAGAATTATAAAAGGATAAGTTAAAGACCTTTTTGTATTTCTTTGACTATTTCCATTTCATTAATTTGAGTCATACAATCAAAAGTTTTTATAGGGCATTTCCTTCTCCCATGAATGCCACAGGGACGACAGGGCAGGTTTAATATCTGAAATATTACATCATTACTACCATAGGGATAAAAACCAAACTCCGGAACTGTTGAACCAAAAATTGCAATAACACGCGTCCCCATTGCATTTCCTATGTGCAGGGGTGCTGAATCATTTGTTATAAGCACTGCGGCTCTCTTTAACAATTCTGCAGTTTGAAGAACTGTAAGTTTCCCTGCTAAATTATAAGTTTTATAATTTTTTGTTTTAACCCTAATCATACCACACAAACCCTCGTCATCCTTCCCTCCAACAAGAACCACTGCTACCCCGGCAGGTTTAAGCATATCCAGTAATTTAGTAAATTTATACTCAGGGAATCTTTTAGTAAACCATACTGACCCCGGAGCTATTGCAACTATTTTTTCATCCTCCCGTATTCCTACTTGTTTTAAAACATTCGCAACAAACTTTTTATCTTCTTCTGATGGAAAAAGTTTTGGACTTAAGATTTCATTGTGAATAATACCAAGCGGAGCAAGCAAGGAAAGGTTCCTTATTATCTCATGTGCCTCTTTACGATAGGAAACAACATCCGTAAAATAGCTGGTAGTAGCTGATGAATCAAATCCTATCTTTCTCTGCACCCCACTGTAACGCGTTATTAAAGCAGAACGCAATGACCTATGTGGACATACAATAGTATCAAAATTTCTTTCTTTAATAGTCCTGATAATCTTAAAGAATTCTTTCAAACTATAAGACAATTTTCGTTTATCATATACTAAGATTTCATCAACAAAAAGATTATTCTCCAGTGCGTTTTTCACTTCAGGAATAACCAGAAAAGTTACCTTTATATTATTATCAAATGATTTCAGTGCCTGAGCAATTGGAAGCGTAAGTATAACATCACCAAGAAATGAAGTCTGTATAATTAAAACTTTATTCACTATCGTTTTTAATATGTTTAAATCTTCGATGTACCCATAGCCACTGGTCTGGATACTTTCTAATAACACCTTCTAATTTCTCGTTAATTCTATCGGTAAGCTTCTGGATATTCTCTTCGGAATATTCTTTAATATCATCATACCCAATCTTTTCAAGAGTTATGTAATACTTATAATTCTTAGAACGAATCCCGTAAGCAAACAATAATTCCGTTTGATATTTTAATGCCATTTTAGCTGGGCCATTAAATGTGGAGACTCTCGTATTAAAAAACTTTGAGTAAACTGAATAATCTGGAGGAGCTGATTGATCAACAAGAAAACAAACTATCTCATTTTGTAATATCTTTTGAAAAATTGACCTTAATGATGAGCCTGTTTCGAGAATCTCGTTACCACTTAATTCACGATATTCGTTGAGTTTTCTATTTACAAATTTGTTGGATTGGGTTTTAGCAACAATATTAAGATGGGTTCTAAACATTCTTGCGTAAGCAAAAGCGGTAAGTTCCCAGTTTGAGATATGTCCACTAATAAAGAAAGTCCCTTTCCCTTTCTGAAGAGCCTGTACTACAAGATGATGGTTTTCAAATGATACAAAAGTCTCAAGCGTATCTTTCTTGAGTTTAGGAAAGTAAAGTATCTCGAAAAGAATAATACCAAGATTAATGTAACATTTCTTAAGGATATCTTTCCTCCATTGGGGGTTTTTCTCAGGGAAGCAACGCGTTAAGTTGCTGAGAGCAACTTCTTTTCTGAACGGAACAAGATAAAAAAAAACAACCCCATTAACTTTCCCATACGCTGCACTAACTTCAAGGGAAGTCTCCTGACAAAAAAAGCAACAACTAAAAAAATAAATAATATTAATCTATCACGCATCTGTTACAATCTCTCCAAATAATGTAGCAGAATTTACCTTAAAAATCTTTACCTTTCTTAAGTCCCCTATTTTATAAACACCTTTTGCAACAATAACAGACTTGTTACAATCTGTTCTTCCCATCAGAAAATCAGGAGATTTTTTACTGGTGCTTTCAAGAAGAATTTCCTGAACAGTACCAATCATATTCCTATTTCTATGGTAAGAGATTTCCCTTTGTATTTCAATTATTTCTTCCAATCTACATTTTTTAATATCCACTGGTACGGCATCAGGCATATTTGCAGCTTTAGTATTTTCACGAGGGGAATATGCAAACATAAATGCACCATCATACTGAACTTCCTTCATCAAATCAACTGTCATTTTATGATCTGCTTCAGTTTCCGTTGGAAACCCGACAATAATATCAGTTGAAAGTCCTATTGAAGGCATCAACTGCCTGGCTTTATTAAGTCGCTCCATATACCCTTTAACCGTATACAACCTGTTCATTAATCTTAAAATCCTATCAGATCCTGACTGTATGGGCAGATGTATGTACTTACATATATTATTGAACTCAGCCATAGTTTCTAGTAACCTATCAGACAGGTCATAAGGGTGGGAAGTGGTATACCTTATTCTCATTGCCGGAACGGCAATGGCAACCTTGCGCAAAAGCATTGCAAAATCCCTTCCCCCATCATTATAAGAATTTACATTCTGCCCTAAGAGTGTAACTTCTCTTATGCCTTCGTCATAAAGATATTTAACCTCATCAACAATACTCTCGAGTTTACGACTTCGCTCTCTACCTCTTGTAAACGGAACAACACAAAAAGTACAGAACTTATCACATCCTCTCATCACAGAAACAAATGCAGTAACGCCATCTTTTCTCACAGGCGTTATATCATCATAAGTTTCTACTCTTGAGAGTTTAACTGCGATTCCCTTTTCTCCTGTCTCTACAAAATTCTCAATGAGTTGCGGAAGCTTTCTATACTCATCAGGTCCTACAATTAAATCAACAATCTGATGTTTTGCCAATATCTCTTTGCGCATCCTTTCAGCCATACAACCAAGGATACCAATTATCAGGGTTGGATTCTTGCGTTTGAAAACTTTCAGGTTATTAAGCCGCTGGTGTATTCTCTCCTCAGCATGTTCTCGTATGCTGCAGGTATTAATTAAAATTAAATCTGATTGCTCCAGATTATCAACACTGTTATAACCAAATTTGCTGAGTACACTTAACACAATTTCAGAGTCTGCAATGTTCATCTGGCAACCGTAGGTTTCAATATAAACTTTCTTGTCGTTGTTTATCTTATTGTGTCTGGTAATATGTTGATTAACTACTTCAAACATATATTAGAAATCATACTTTACCTTTTTTCTATTCAAAAATTCAACTGTAACAGTAGCAATACCTTCTACATCGAGTTTCAACATATTATGTAACTCTGCCGGTGTTCCATGTTCAATGAACTTATCCGGAATACCGTGCAACAAAATATCATTTTTATAGCCATATTGTACAGCAAACTCAGCAACAGCACTTCCAAAACCACCAATAATTGTATTATCTTCGACAGTTAAAATCTTATCAAATCGCTCAAATATCTCTTTTAGAAGTACAACATCAAGTGGCTTAACAAATCTCATATTATAAGCCGCTGCAGATATACCCTGTTTTTCAAGATTCAGTGCTGCTTTCAGGGCATTAGTTGCCATATTACCTATACCAAGAATTGCAATATCAGAACCATCCTTAAGAAGCTCGCCTTTTCCTATTTCAATTTGTTCAAATTCAGTAATAGGAACACCAACAGCATTCCCACGAGGATAACGAAGAGCAATAGGCCCTTTCCTGTAGAGAGTAGCCGTATAAAGCATATTCCTGAGTTCAGCTTCATCTTTCGGAGCCATCACAACCATATTAGGAATTAATCGTAAATAGGTAAGATCAAACGTCCCATGATGGGTAGGACCATCAGCCCCAACAAGACCCCCTCTATCAATAGCAAAAATCACAGGCAATTTCTGGAGAGCTACATCGTGAATTATCTGGTCAAATGCACGTTGTAAAAAAGTTGAATAAATTGCCGCAACAGGTGTAAATCCTTCTGTCGCAAGTCCAGCTGAAAATGTTACAGCATGTTGTTCAGCAATTCCGACATCAAAATATCTTTCAGGAATTTTCTCTTTTAAAATATTGAGCCCTGTCCCATCTGGCATCGCTGCAGTTATACCAACAATGTTCTCGTTTCGTGCTGCAAGCTCAGTAATGGCTTCACCAAAAATTTGTGTATATGAAGGAACACTGGACTTTTTTAATTCAATTCCAGTTGCTTTGTCAAATGGATTCAGAGCGTGAAGTTTCTGCGTATGCTGTTCGGCATAAGGAAGTCCTTTCCCTTTTTCTGTATATATATGTATAAGTATGGGACCTTTTATATTCTTTATATCTTCAAACAGCTTTACAAGGTTCACAACATTATGCCCATTAAATGGCCCAAAATACCTGAACCCAAGCGACTCAAACAGCATTCCCGGTGTTAGAACTCCTTTTATACTGCCTTCTATTCTTGCTGCCAGTTGTCTGAGTCGATCACTACTTTTCTTATCAAACTTCTCCGTAATATGCCATATTTTTGTCCTGAGTTTATTATAAGACTCCTTTATTATTAACTCATTAAAATAATTTTGTAAAGCCCAAACATTGGGAGCAATAGACATCTTGTTATCATTGAGGATTACTATCATATCCTTTTTAAGAAGTCCAATGTTATTCATTGCCTCATAAGCCATTCCACCTGTCATTGCACCATCTCCAATTACTGCTATAACTTTGTATTTCTTTTTCAAGAAATCACGTGCAGTTGCTATCCCAAGTGCAGCTGATAGTGAAGTAGACGCATGACCAGCACCGAAAACATCATAATCACTCTCACTCCTCTTAAGAAAACCGCTTATACCTCCCAGCTGACGAATAGTCTTTAAAGCTTCTTTCCTACCCGTCAAAACTTTATGTCCATAAGCTTGATGTCCTACATCCCAGATTATTTTATCATCAGGAGTATTAAAAACATAATGTAAAGCTACTGTTAACTCAACAACCCCCAGTGATGCTCCAAGATGACCTCCAATTTTCGAGACTACATCGATAATATACTCGCGCAATTCATCTGTAAGCTGGCGCAAATCTATCAGATTTAGTTTTTTTAAGTCTGTTGGAATTTCAATATCCTTCAGAAATTTTGTATTACTTAATTCAAAGTTTGTGGTTGTATCCATTTTTTTTATTCTAATTAATGGTTAAATAGAGAATCAACTGTGTCCCCTTTATTTGAAGAGGAATTGTTTGAATCAGTACTTCCATTTAAACTAATTTTTTCAATTTTTAGTTCGGCTTCTGTAAGTTTTTCCCTGCAAATCTTCAACAATCTTAAGCCTTCCTCATAGTATTTAAGTAAGTCGTCAAGCGAAATTTCTTCTATTTTCGTCTCAAGAATTCTAAGTATTTCCTGAAGCCTCAAATATGCTTTCTCAAAAGAATCTTGATTATTATTATTATTATTTGACATTTCAATATTATTATTTTTTTATTGTTGCTTTATTTTTACCATCGTAAAATACTATCTCCACTTCGTCTGAAACTCTTAACTCTTTTGAACGTGTGATAGTTTTGTCATCACGAAGGATATAGGTGTAACCACGTCTGAGTGTAAGCTCCGGATTGATTTGCTGGAACACTTTTTCAATGCTATCTACAGATGTTGCTAAACTTGCCAGACGATTGGTAATTATTCTATTTAATCTATCCGAACTTTCCTCAATTACCATATGATAATTCTTGAATCTCCACGACATTCTTAATTGCTTCAAGAACTGCTCCGAATTTGTTAGAATGTTTTTAAGTTCATCTAATCTATTATTAATCATATCATTCAGGTCTTTATAAATATCATCGAGTCTGATTTTGTAGTCAACTAATATATCTCTTGGCTTATTAAAAAAATAATTCTTACTCAAAGAGGTGATAGCATCTTTCAACCTTCGGATATGCTCTTTAACATCATAGTGCAAATTATACTCAATTCGTTTCATTCTTTCAAGTAAGTCGGTTCTATCCGGAAATATTATTTCTGCAGCAGCAGAAGGAGTTGGTGCTCTCAGGTCAGCAACAAAATCACAAATTGTAAAATCAACCTCGTGTCCTATTGCACTAACAACGGGAATCTTTGATTTAAATACAGCCCTTGCAACAGCTTCTTCATTAAAAGTCCATAAATCTTCTAATGACCCGCCACCCCTCGCAAGCACAATAAGGTCAAAGTTATAATCAGAAGAATTTGCAAATTCAAGTGCTCTGCATACATCCTCTACAGAACCAGGCCCCTGAACTCGTGCAGGTAATAAATATATCTTTGCAATGGGAAATCTCTTTGCTGCAACGGTTTTAAAATCTCTAATCACAGCACCAGTTTCTGAAGTTATTATAGCCACTTTCATTGGAAATTCAGGTAATGGCTTCTTGAAACGCTGCTCGAAAAGTCCTTCTTTCTGGAGTTTATTCTTTAATTCTTCAAATGCAAGCTGAAGATCACCTATCCCATAAGGTTGCATTCCAAACACATCAAACTGATAGTTTCCCCGGGGTTCATAGACTGTAATTCTTCCCTGAGCAAGAACCCTTTGCCCATCCTGAGGTGTAAATTTTAATTCCCGATATCTGAGATTCCAGAGTGTTGCATTTAAAACTGCCCCTTCATCTTTAAGAACAAAATAGCAGTGCCCTGACTGGGAATGCCTCTTAAAATTTGAAATTTCACCAATAACAAGAAGCAAACTGAATTTATTTTCAAGAAGAATTTTTATATCCCTCGTCAACTGGGAAACCGTTATAGGCTCAATATTTTTTAATTCTGACATTACCATAAAAAACCCTTATTACAGGGTACCAATATTAAAGACCCACTAATAACACCCATCACTTAACACATCCCTAATTTCCCTCAGATTCCAAAAAACAGATTACTACCCGTTATCAATTAATTTAATCAATTTCTTATCCAAAATCAGTGTTATTAATCTGCCTATATTTTGACAAGATATCAGATTAAATTATAATATTCTGGTCTATAATAAAAACATTTCCAATTCATACAATGTCAGAGGCATAAAAAGAACCCTCAACATTTTGGAGTGTCTGAAAAACAATTAAACCGGAGAGGAAACAAGGTAAATTTGCTGGAAGAGCGGGACTCGAACCCGCAACCCTTCGGTTAACAGCCGAATGCTCCACCATTGAGCTATCTTCCAAGAAGCAATACAAAAATATAATATCAAACAAAAATAGTCAATAAACAAATTCATACATCACAGTTCTCGCTCACAAGTCATAAAAGACATTGTGAGTAAAAACCCCTTCCAAAAACTATAACTCAATTATCTCTCTCCCAAAAATCAAACCAACATCCCCTCACTAAGAACAAGTAAATTAACCAACCTGCCTGATTTATTTCGAAAGTTTTTTATAACATAACCACCAGTCAAAACATTCGAATTCTCCTGCTTTCGACTTTTGTAGTCTCTCTTCTGCCGTTGTAACATCCTTAGCAGGGGGAATAATTACTTTATCACCAATAATCTCGTTGTTAGGCCAGTTAGCAGGCATTGCTACCCCATTAATATCTGAAATTTGCATTGCCTCTACAACACGAAGAATCTCCTCCATATTCCTGCCAAGTTCCTGAGGATAATAAAGAATAATACGAATGAAACCTTTATCATCAACAACAAACACAGCACGCACAGTGTTAGTTCCTTTCCCCGGGTGAATTAATCCAAGCATCTGGGCTACAGCTCCTGTATCTGCAATTATAGGAAATTCAATCCTGACGTTAAGTTTCTCCCTAATCCATTCTTCCCATTTGATATGCGAAAATACCTGGTCCATACTTAATCCAATAAGTTCACAGTTTAATTTCCGAAATCTGTCATACCTCTGCTGAAATGCCACAAATTCTGTGGTGCAAACTGGGGTAAAATCAGCTGGGTGACTAAAAAGAACAAACCATTTACCTTCAAAATCCTTTGGAAGCACTTTTTCTCCCTGTGTGGTCTGTACTACTAATTCGGGGAATTTATCACCAAGCAAGGGCATTGACCTTTGGGTTGTAGTATCCATAAAATTATACCTCCGAATTGATTTAATTTATACTAAATTATATTATTGAAAAACAAGAAACAATGAAAAAACTTTTATATAAGTAACTATATTACAAAATTTTCTGGTCTTATACATCTCCTTAGAATTGAATTAATACCTTAGAATAAACAAATCACTACTACCGTCATTTGGAAACCAGAACTTTTGTTTTAAAATAATCAAACTCCGCTGTTGTTCAAATCCCCCCCAAAAAAAAATTGTGATTTTATATTAGGAGAATTTCGGTTATTTTTAAATATGAGCTGGAAATTAATTTTGAGTTTCAGTTTATGTATGTTATGCATAACCATACAGGCTTTAGCACAGACCTATACAACCAACTTCAGTAAACTGGATGTAATTGTTATTGATGCGGGACATGGCGGTAAGGATCCAGGAACTATTGGAATATCCGACACCAGAGAAAAAGACATCGTACTCGCTATTGCAAACAAACTCAAACAAATCATCAGCAATAACTATAAAGATATCAAAATTGTAATGACAAGGGAAACAGATGAATTTATAGAATTGAAAGAACGGGGAATAATTGCAAACTCCAATAACGGGAAACTTTTTATCAGTATCCACTGTAATGCACGCAAAAACGTAGAAAATGATAAATCCGGCTTTGAGATTTATGTACTCGATCCTCAGAAAAAAGATGATGCTACTACAATTGCTATAGAACAGAGTCCTTTTATCAAAACTATTAATTATCCTAAATTCCCTGAAATTGGAACAATTATAGGCTCTCTTTTTCAGAGTTCATTTAGTGTTTATGCTACTCGATTTGCTACTATACTTAATTCTATCCTAAGCCGTGATACCCCTTTAGAAAGTCGGGGAATATTACAACAGGAGTTTTATGTACTTTATGGAGCATCAATGCCTTCAGTGCTGGTTGAATGTGGATACCTATCAAACAAAAATGACGAAGCCTACCTTAAATCAGAAAAAGGTCAATCTGAAATTGCCTATTCAATATATAAAGCACTGCGTTATTATAAAATGGACTATGAATTTGAGAACAAATAAAAAAGGCTGTTCTCAATCCGAACAGCCTTTTTTATTCTAAATCTTCACTAATCTTACCCCTAAACCTACATCTTCTAAAACCTTCATACCATTTTTGCATTCTTCCTCATTTGCATAAGTCCCAACCAATACCTTAAAACTAGAAGAGTCTTCTTTCAGTATTTCCAGTAAGTATACAGGTTTACTAATTTTTAAAGACTCAACTTCTCCAATTAGTGATTCTATATCCACTTCTGGCTCAGGAACCATAATCTCAATCATAAAGCCTTCCTGTTGCTTAAACACATCTGTCACATCAATATAAAACAGTTCATCAGTGTTCTCAAAGCCAGGATAGGTCGAATTTTCAAGGTCCTGAGTTTTTAGCGGGAAAACTTTTAGGCTAATCTTTTTGAAGGTGTTCGAAAATAAATTTAAGTTATCCTGAAATACGTTCCTAATTCCGCCCGCTTTATATTCATTCTTGTTATATTCGGCGTAAATGTGGAACGCACCTGGCAGGACATCTTCAAAAAGAGAATAATAAGGCTTTTCAATGTTATCAGATTCAGGAGATTGCACAATTTCAAGCCTGACTCGTGCCAGCCCGCTCATCCCAATTTCCTGCTTTGCAGCATAGGAAAGGTCAATAATCCTTCCACTTGAATAAGGACCTCTATCATTAATTCTAACTATTGTAGATTTTCCATTTTCCAGGTTAGTCACCCTAACATAGGTGTTAAACGGAAGAGTTTTGTGAGCTGCCGTATAGTCGTAGGTATCAAACCTTTCACCATTAGCAGTCTTCCGTCCATGAAAACCAGGTCCATACCAGGAAGCAGTGCCTTCGGAATGGAAAACAAACTGCTCATCTTCGGTCTGAGCCATCAGCGTTTTACTAATTGGAGTTACAAAGATTAATGCGAATATCGCTATCCACATTAACTTCAATGTTGTCAACAATACTTACTCCTGTTTAATTTATCAAAACTGTTTTTAAACCTGCGTCGCATCAATTTGTAAGTCAATTAGTTGACGCATTTTGTTAAAGAACAAAAAACATAATCTTCAAATTAAAAAAAATGATATATACTGTCAAGTGAAAAAATTAAAAAAATTTTGGGCTATAATAATAAGAACTATGAAAATCTAATACTGTAAAAACAATAATTTAAACATCAAAGAAGGTAAATAATTGCAAATTATTTCTATTTATAGAAGAAAAAATTTTTATCTCAATATGAAACACTCATATTGGGGTGTGAATATTAAAATATTATAAAAATATATATTTATATTTATAGTGTAGAAAATTTCTTTTATATGATATTATTTTCTATTCCTGTCTGGTTTGAGAATTACCCCAATGTTATCGTGACCATTAATGATAATCCGAAGAGGAGCAACTAATCTAATGTGAGAGACATAATTACCCCTTTCAACATCGGGATATGATTCCAGCCATTTCCAGTCAATAAAGTCCTTACGGGGGTTACCAACGGTAAGATATGCAATAGAAAAGGAGGTCAGGTTCTGGAAAAAGTGTGAACCCTGCGAAGGTTCAATAAAAATATCGCTTTGTGTAGTTTCTACTATTGCTTTAGCCCCACATATTTGGGACCAGTTGACAGGAATCCCGAGCCAGGGGTCACTACTCCCCCAGCGACCAATTCCAATCAGCAGATAATTTCTGCCTTCATTAAGTAATCGAGTATTTAAGGAATTGATTTCATTAGCAATTAGGTGGGTATCCGTCCGACGAAATTTTTCAGGGGAAACAAAAACTATATCATAAATATCGTTTATCATTCCATAACCAAGGATTTCTGTACTTTTACAGAGGATACTGGATTGGTCAACCGTAGTAAAATCAAATTCTATTGCCTCCTGATTCACTACCAGAGGTCTCATTTGAAGTACCCCGAAATCAGAAATATCATCGTTTGATATTTTAACCGCAAATTCTATCTCCACAGGTGATGCCATTCCCCAGCTACAAAGTTCAAGTAACAAATTCAGAATTTCAGCAGCAGGAAACACATTATTTTTCAAAATGGGAGCAAAATTTACAATTCTCGGTCCTGGTTCGGAAATACCATCAACAATTTTATTTTCATCTGCCAGATAAGTTGAAGCTATATTTTTCAGGACTCCATCTGCTTCTGCTGCAGAAAGGTTAAATTTTTTAGTAAATTGATTATTCAGCAGAAAGTGTTTGTTATGTTTCAACTTTCCGGTTTCCAGATCAAGTCCATAAAATTCTCGTTGGGTAAGCCCCAGAGCTTCTTTTATCGAATGGTAATGAATTATTTTTGCAGGGTATTTTGGACAAAATGAATAACAGTTACCCCCTTCAACCACCATCTGTCCAAGTCCTAAAGCAATATTAACTATTCCATCACTTGCTTTTAGAGGTTTTAAAGGGTAAAAGTTATGACTTTTAGCAACGCCGGCAAAGTCCGGATAAAATCTGTTATGATGTTTATGCCCCACCATTTTTTGAATTATAACTGCCATTTTTTCCTCTTCCAATCGGAAATTTGTCATTCGGATGTAACTTTTCGAATTATTGTAAAACGTTGAAGCATAAACAAGTTTTATTGCATCAAGAAGATCCTCAAGCCTGATTTTCTTTTCCGGGTGATTATTAGGAATCATATAAGTTTCATAAACACCAGCAAAAGGATGGTAAAGCGAATCTTCAAGCAAACTTGATGATCTTACAGATAAAGGGATTCGGAAAATGTCAAGGAGCTCTTTTAGAGCCTTCAATATTTCAGAGGGGAATTTTTTAGCCTCAAGAAAAGTCCTTTTAAGCGAGTTATCATCATTCGAATTCAAAGCAAAATTTCTTAGCTTATTATCTTCAAGGAACTGGTCAAAAACATCTGTTCCAATTACAACCGCAGGCGGTACAGTGATTTTGACGCCTGCAAAACTATCTGTTATTTCAAAATTTGTAAGCATAGAATTTAGAAAACTCAATCCTCTGGCTTTCCCTCCTATTGAGCCACCGCCTATTCTTGTAAAGCTATTTTCGGGGTCAAATGTATTTTTAGAAAAATCAGTAATAATTCCACGTTGACGTTTTATACGATAATTTTTTATAGAATTAATGAGATGATTTCTCACCTCTTCACGGGTTTTGAATTCCGAAACACGCTGTGGTCTTAATTCTTCAGCAAGAAAAAACTCCGTTCTTGCTTTAAGCCAATTTGAAAAGTGGTTTCGTTCTCCATGGTAAACTATAGACTCGATGGGAACTCTCTCAAGTTGCTTCTCAAGTTCAATCAAGTTAGTGGCTCTGGCAACTTCGTTCCCATCAGGAAGGCGAAAAATAAAATCCCCAAAATGGAAATGTGTTACAATTAATTTTCTAAGGTCATCCAGTAAGGTTGGTGATTCTTTTAAAAGAAAAGATGCTCCCACCTTATAAGCTCTTTCCCGGTTTCTGATATCAGAAGACTGCAGAATAATAGGGATATCAGAGTATCGCTTTTTAACTTCTTTAACAAATTGAAAACCAGCTTCCGGGTCCTGTACGCCTGAATGCATAAAATCAATGTCGGAAATTACACCTAAAATGTTCTCTTCATATTTATTAAAATAGTTAAGAGCCTCTTCGAAAGTGTTGCACAATAGGATTTTGGGCCTTGCACGCATCCGCAGATATCTATGGGAGGGATTTATTCCTTCATTTATCAATCTCTTGGACTGTTGAATAATTTCTGTATATACAAGCGGAAGAAATGCAGAATAATGTCTGATATTATCCTCAATAACAATGATAGATTGAACACCAATAATTTCAGTATCATGTTCAACATTCATCTTATCCTCAAGATGTTTAATAATTGCGACTATTAATCTATAATCACCAAGCCAGATAAATATCTTATCAAAAAACGAAGTGTCATATTTTAACATAAGATTATGTAATTCCCTGCTGTCATATGCAAGGAGCACCATAGGTAAATCAGGCTTAAGGCTTTTGACTTCCTCAGCAAACTTAATTGGAAGTCGGTCCTCAATGTGAAGAGTGGTAATTATTAAATCATAATTATTCTCTTTGATTAAATCTATTGCGTCCTTTGCTGTTGAAGCCCTTGAAAATTCAGGCGAATGGCTGAGATGAAGCCCTTGATATTCATCCCGAATTTGTTCATATAACCTGCCATCTTCTTCAAATAAAAATAAATCATAAGGACTCGATACCAGCAACACCTCACTGATACGCTTTTTCATCAACTCCTGAAAATTTTGAAAGCGGTTTGTTAATAACAATTTTTCTGAACTCTTTTTGAAAAGCATAAAATCAAATTTTATGTAAATTACAAAGTTTCAGACAATAAAAAAACGGAGTGTTTTAACACTCCGTTTTTTTTTACAAAGTTAGAATTATCACTAAACAATTCCTTGATCAATCATAGCATTTGCAACTTTTAAGAATCCAGCAATATTGGCACCATTTACATAGTTACCAGGGGTTCCATATTTTTCAGCAGTTGCATAGCAATTATCATGAATGTTCTTCATTATTTCCTGTAACTTTTTGTCTACTTCTTCTCTGCTCCAGCTTAATCTTGCAGAGTTTTGTGCCATTTCTAACCCTGAAACTGCCACACCACCTGCATTAGCAGCTTTACCGGGACCATAAAGTATCTTAGCATCTATAAACTGGTTAACACCATCTATTGTAGTAGGCATATTAGCGCCTTCAGAGACAAGCATTACACCATTTTTAAGTAGATTTGCAGCATCTTTTCCGTTAATCTCATTTTGAGTTGCACTCGGGAAGGCACAGTCAGCTTTATGATTCCATAATGGATTATAATCCAATGAAGGATCAACAGGAGTATAAACGGCTGATTTATACTTTTCAGCATATTCTTTTACTCTACCTCTCTTAACATTTTTCAACTCCTTCAAAAACTCAAGCTTTTCTTTGTTAAAGCCTTCTTCATCATAGATATAGCCGTTTGAATCCGAACACGTAACCACCTTTGCACCAAATTCAAGAAGCTTCTCAATCGTATATTGTGCAACATTTCCGCTACCTGAAACAAGGCAAACTTTCCCTTCATAACTGAGGTTTCTGGTCTTCAACATATTCAACCCAAAATATACAGCCCCATATCCAGTTGCTTCAGGTCTAATCAGTGAACCACCCCAGTTTAAACCTTTACCGGTCAACACACCTGTAAACTCATTTCTTAATCTTTTGTACTGACCAAAGAGATATCCAATTTCTCTACCACCAACTCCAATATCACCAGCAGGTACATCAGTATCGGGTCCAATATGTCTGAAAAGTTCACTCATAAAACTTTGACAGAATCTCATCACTTCATTGTCACTCTTTCCTTTAGGATCAAAATCTGAGCCTCCTTTTCCACCGCCCATAGGAAGTGTTGTCAAGCTATTCTTAAATACCTGTTCAAATGCAAGAAACTTTAGAATACCAAGATTTACTGATGGGTGAAATCTCAGTCCACCTTTGTAAGGTCCAATTGCACTGTTCATTTCAATTCTAAACCCTCTGTTTACCTGTACGTTACCTTCATCATCCATCCAGGGAACTCTGAACATAATAACTCTTTCAGGCTCGATAATTCTCTCAACAATTTTGTGCTTCCGATACTCTGGGTGTCTTTCCATTACCAGAGCCAGAGATTCAACTACCTCAGTTACTGCCTGTAAAAATTCCGGTTGCCCGGGGTCACGCTTTTTCACTAAGTCGATGATTTCATTTACAAATGGGGATGCCATAGTTTAATTCCTTTCTTTAATATTTATATATTTAATTGGGATTATAAAGTTGAATTCGTAGTGTAAGAGTATCTGGACTTTATTGGGTTTTTTGTATAACATTAAAAATTTGAACAAACAAATTTATTAATAATAAAGTGCCAATACAAGGCAAATTTTTTGTTTTATTCTCATCCCCCTTTTAACTTAATAGCGCCACAATCATTAGCTGGCTGAATAAGTAAAATACCCCCTTTCCCTTTTGTTAAATTTAGTTTTACTCTCACAGAAAATTAACTTTAATACAAACACCTCTGATAAAGTTACAAGAAATTTCATTAGAGTTTAAAAAAAGAGAACAGTTTAGATACTATGAGGGGAAGGCTTACTAAGACTAAAATGGCCTCCCAGCTATAAAAACCAAGAGACCTGACTTCGTAGCGGGGATAGGATTTGAACCTATGACCTTCGGGTTATGAGCCCGACGAGCTACCAGCTGCTCCACCCCGCGATATTATGCTAATATAATAAAATCAAATCGAAAATTCAACTCTCTGTATTTTACACAAATCAATATAGAACTCTTCTTACGCCCCCTATATTCTTCTCACCTATCCCGGAGCCGCAGGTAAGAATTATAAAACAACAAACAATGATATAAATTAGCAACTCATTCCGCTTTTAAAAAATAAATAATTTTATTATTTTGGTATAATTTTGTAAATTAAAGAAAGTTTATGAAAATTGCGGTTTGCGTTTCACTTGTACCAGACACAACTACAAAAATAAAAATTGGCTCCAGTAATAAATCTATAGATGACACCGGAGTCTCTTTTGTCCTGAATCCCTATGATGAATTTGCTGTCGAAGAAGCTATCAGAACTAAAGAAAAATTTGGGGGGGATGTAACGGTAGTGACTTTTGGTACTGATGCATATAAAGAAGCCCTGAGGAAAGCATTTCAGATGACAGCTGATCAGGGCATTCTCATCAAAGCTACCAGTAAAGACTTTGATTCATTCACAGTTGCAAAAAACCTTGCCGAAGTTTTGAAAACAGAAAATTATGACATTATTTTTTTTGGTAAACAATCAATTGACTACGATGGTCATATTCTTCCTTCAATGGTTGGAGAATTACTCGGATTACCGGCAATAAATGATGTCGTAAAGCTCGAAATAGAAGAAACGAAAGTAACAGTTGAACGTGAAATTGAAGGGGGAAAAGAAGTTATCATTACCAATCTACCCATAATTATTGGAACTCAAAAAGGACTGAATGAACCTCGTTATCCAAGCCTTAAAAATATTATGGCAGCAAAATCCAAGCCTATAAAAGAAGTACCTCTTATTGAAGTTGAACCACTTGTTAGTATAAGAGAAATGCGATTACCGCCGGTAAAAGGCAAAGGGAAAATATTCGAAGGCGTTGAAAGTGTGCCTGAATTGGTAAGACTGTTAAAAGAAGAGGCAAAAGTTATTTAATATTGTAGAAAGGAAAAAGTAATATGGAAAACAAAATTTTAGCATTTGTAGAAGTAAAACAGGGAATCGTAAAAAATAATATTTTTGAACTTCTTACAACAGCACGTAAATTAGCTGAATCGTTACAGTGCCCATTTGACGCTATAACAGTTTCTGATTTGACTCAGGAGCAATTAAATATTCTATCTGAATATGGTGTTGAAAATGTATATAACATAAAATTGAGTGAGTTAAATACCAAGAGTCCACTTACAGTTAACAAATACTCCTATTCAGCTATTACCAGGGTTGTTGCTGATTTTATACTCTCAGGCAACTATACAATAGTTATGTTATCTGCTACTTCATTCGGGAAAGAAGTAGCCCCGTCTCTGGCAATCAAAATAGAAGCGGCTTTAGGAGTGGATTTGATTGATTTGAAAGTTGAAGATGGCAATCTCATTGCCACAAAACCAGTCTATGCTGGTAAAGCTCAGGTTGATCTCGAATTTAAAAGTAAACGTGTAGTCTTATCATTACGACCAAATGTATTCAAAGCCGAGAAATTCAATGCTTCTTCTTTTTCTGTACACAATGTGGAAATTTCAAATATAACAGAAGCCGATTTTAGAACTGTAGTATCAGATATAGTTCTCTCAAGCGGAAAGCTTGATGTAGCAGAAGCTGACAAGATTGTTTCAGGAGGTAGAGGTTTAAAAGGTCCTGAGAATTTCCATTTAATTGAAGAGCTTGCAGCAGTGTTAGGCGCAGCAACAGGAGCCTCAAGGGCTGTTGTAGACGCAGGCTGGAGACCACATTCTGAACAGGTTGGACAAACAGGGAAGACAGTTTCACCAAGTCTATATATAGCCTGTGGAATTAGTGGTGCAATACAACATTTAGCAGGGATGTCTTCTTCAAAGTGTATAGTCGCTATCAATAAAGATAAAGATGCCCCAATATTTCAGATAGCGGATTATGGAATAGTTGGAGATGTTTTTGAAATACTTCCTAAGTTAACAGAAGAATTAAAGAAAATTCTTTGACTTTAAGTTAGTTTTTTCATTGATTATATTATACAGGGTTAAAGTGAAACTTTATTGTAGGCGAATATGTATAATAAGTACAAGAAATAAGAAACAAAAACAATTGAGATGGAAAACTTTGGAGATTTAATAGAGGTTGAAATTTTAGGGTTATCGGTTTCTCCAAACTTATCGGGTAACGGTTATGCGTTATTCTTAAAAGAAGTTAATGGAGAAAGGAAACTCCCAATAATTATTGGTCAGTTTGAAGCTCAGGTTATTGCAATGGAGTTACAGGGAGTAAAGCATCATAGACCATTGACTCACGACTTGCTAAAAAACATAATTGAAGCCTTAGGATATTCAATAGAATCTGTAATAATAACTGATATTCGTGATTCTACATTTTTTGCTAAAATCAAATTTGACAGTCCTGATATTGAAGACATTGATGCAAGACCATCTGATGCAATAGCTCTTGCCCTTAAGTTCTCTGTTCCTATCTATGTTGCTCAACCTGTTCTTGAAGAAGCTGGGTTTACTCAAGATGTAGATTTCGAAGGTTCTGAAGAAAACTCAGAACTAACAAAAGAAACTGATACTTCTCAGGCTGAAAATAAGCCAAAAGGGACAAGAGAACTTTCCAAGAAAGAAAAACTTGACCAGCTTAAGAAAGATCTTGAGAAAGCTGTAATGAACGAAGATTATGAACGAGCAGCAATGCTCAGAGATGAAATAAAGAAATTGGAGATTTCTAATTTAAATTAACATATAATGAATAAACTCGTTGTCCCTTTCATTATCCTGTTTTTTATTTCAGCTGCCTCAGCACAGGATTTATCAAGTTCTCTATTCTCATCAAAATCAAACTCTGAATTCTCAAGTTACTCAAAATCGGGTTTCTCACCTACAGTCTCCCTGGGTATGATGGGTGGTGTTGCTAAAATGAACGGTAATACAGGTTATTCTGTTGGATTATTTGCAGAGTTGAGAACAGAAACTTTTTCCTTCGTTCCTCTTGCAAATTACTGGAAAACAAATGTTGAAAACGATTTTGAAGCTGCAGGACTTGTGAGATTGAGATTCAAATCGGGATCAATGGAACCTTATGCAGATGGAGGAATTGGAGTAAACTTTCTGAGCTACGATAACAATAACATCAAACTTGGACTTGATTTAGGAGGCGGACTCGATTTTACCGGTGCTGGAAGTAATTATTCCCTTTTTATCGATGCTAAATACAAAGTCATTGTAGGCGACCCCAACATCAAAGGGTTTACCGTTAACTTTGGTTTAAAGTTTACACTTTGAGATTTCCCTTTTAAAATTTTAAGCGTAGAAGAATACTCTTTTACGCTTTTTTTTATTATATGAATCTACTTATAGATATAGGTAATACAACAATTAAAATAGCAGAAGCAATTGAATACAATTCATTGCAAAATTTTCATAGAGTTAATTATGAAAAAAAACTCTTCCACAAGATTGTAACTGCAATTTTCGACACTCATAAGGGGACCTACTCACAAATTGGAATATCCAGCGTTGTACCTGAGGTAACAAAATTATTGATTCCCTTTATAAAGAAAAAATATAAACACAACCCAATTCTTGTGGAAAGAGATATTACTTCCATCCTGAACTTTAATTATTATAGCGGGAATCTTGGTTCAGACAGAATTTCAATTGCTGTTGCAGCAAGAGCTATGTTTTCAAACAGAAATATTCTGATTTTTGATTTTGGAACAGCAACAACAGCAAATTTCATCACAGCTAAAGTATTTCGTGGGGGGTTAATAATGCCAGGATTTAAAACCTCTCTGACATCATTAATCTCTTCTACTGCTTTACCAGAAGTGGCTTTATCTATACCTGATAAAAAAAATTTGTATTTTAATACTACTGAAGATAACATTTTTTACGGTGCCTATCTTCAGACATTATATTCTGTTCAGAGATTGATAGAAGTATCAAGACTGAAGTACAATGACCTGCTGGTTGTTATTACAGGCGGAAATGCAAAGTACTTTCTTAACTATCTCAATTATGATTTATATGACAGCCTCTTATCATTAAAAGGAATATGTATAATTTTAGAACAATATGGAACTGTTAAAAAAAAATAAGCTTCACCCACACTGGATTTTTTCACAAAGTGGAAATCTGTGGAGATTTATCTTTGCCAGAGAAGATACAATTGTTGGGGAAACTCGCGATATAGATAAGCGACTCCTTTATTTATTCTCTTTGAACATCATAACCGGCGAAATTTTTCTAAAGGATTATATGTTCGAAGATGGAAATTACTGGATATCTATTGAATCAGGAAATGCTGATACGATTTTCTTAAATCGATATCAACAGCCAGACCTCCCATACCATAAAAATATTGTTGCTCTGGATATTAAAACGGGCAGCAAAAAATGGGAAAATGAAGAATATCTTTATTTTCATCATACTGAAAATGAAGTATATGCATATAGACAACTCTTTGAAGATTCTGAATTTGTACGCCTTGATATTGCAACAGGAAAACTCATCGAGATTTTAGAACCTGATAAAAAAAGCAAGATCTATAAAATACGGGACAACGACGATGAAATACTCTATAGCGATGTAATCTATGCCAATGAGTTATCATCAAATAATCCAGATGGTAATATTCGTCATATTATAGATAAAGAAGTCTCAAACACAAATATTGGGGGTGACATTGAATACATAGTTTATAATAATTTTCTGGTTTTCAATTACTACGAAAAAATCTATCCTAAAAATCAACAGTCATCCCTTGAAAATCGACTTCGAATCTTTGACATCCCAACAGAAAAAAAATTATATGCTGATATACTGAATTACCATTCTGCTTATAAAGTACCAGACAATTTTCTGGTTTATAAAAATGTATTACTTTATCTTCGCAACAAAAAAGAAATTGTAGCAATCAAATTAGAAATATGAAAATCATTAATGAAACAATTTTTTTACAAACTAAGGGACATAACGATATAATCGATATTACAGATAGAGTTTCAGAACTGGTCGAAAATGCAAATATTAAAAATGGCACCTGTGTCCTTTTCAGTGTGGGATCAACTGCAGGTATTACAACTATTGAATACGAGCCGGGCTTATTAAAAGATTTACCACAACTTCTGAACAAACTTGTACCTGCTGGGATACCTTATCATCACGATGATACGTGGGGAGATGGAAACGGCTATGCTCATCTTCGCTCCTCGCTCATCAAAACATCTTTTACAATACCGATTGTTAATGGAGAACTCACTCTGGGCAGATGGCAGCAAGTTATCTTCATAGACTTTGACAATCGGAGAAGAGAACGTAAAATTATTGTACAGATTACAGGAGAATGATATACTTTACTTTATGCTAAATAAACTACTATCCAACCTACAGAAATCAAACAAATTACTTATCTTTTTCTTTTTGGTTGCTATCTTTGTGGAAATCGTATGGATATTTAATTCAGACGGATTTTATTTTATAGATGACGGTTGCCATTTTAATTATAATAGACACTATCTGGAAGATCTTAGTCGCACTGTTAGCTCCTGGTCAAGGGTTGGAAGAGTCCTGCTTTATTTCCCGGCTGCTCAGTTTGGACTAAAGGGAGTTCAGATAAACGCTGCTATAGTATTTTTCATCACCATTATTATCTCATACAAAATTTTAAAAAATGCTGGAATTAATTATGCTGAGTGGATAGTCCCTTTTATTGCTTTTCAGCCAGTATTATTCAACATTTCATTCTCCTCACTTGCAGAATTACCTGCTGCAGCCCTGATAATACTATCATTTTATTTTTATCAAAAAAGCAGAGATAGCCTTGCGATGCTTTGTGCATCCCTGACCTTTATTTTCAGAACTGAAATGTACTTTGTAGCAGTAATATACCTTTTAGTTTTTCTCAAACAAAAAAAATATAAAACACTTATCCCCTTTCTCACCGGCCCTGTATTCTGGACATTATATACTATAATTATCACTGGCAGTCTACACTCATTAGTAGAAAACCTTTTTATACATACAAAGTTACCTCGTATAACTCAGGGGGTAAAATGGTATCACTACTTACTACTTGCCCCAAAAACTTATGGAATCTTTCAAACTCTATTTTTTATAGCAGGCTGTATTTATATATTATTTACAAAAGAACTAAAAAACTTTGTTATATTAATACTCATCATTCTCGGAGGTATCGCAGGACACACTCTGGCAGCACTTGATGGACTCAATACTACCTGTAGTGTGGGACAGCTTCGATACATCTCAATAGTAGGTCCTGCTTTTGCCGTTATCTCGGTTGCAGGTATGAGTTACTTTGCAACAAAAATTAATCGTATAACAAGAAATATACTCGCTGTAATTATTTTTGTCATTAGTTTTATTCTGGGACCTCCTGTTACGCCGTTTCATAAAAAATATGAAATAGAAAAAATCTCCGAACAATTCGCCCACAAAATGCATACCCAATATCAGGGATATGTTATTATCTCAGATTTATATCAAATTGCAAATGCACTTGATGAACCTTCCTCAGGTGGAAAAATATACAAACCTTTAACAAAGAAAAATCTCACGGAGTATCATAGAGCTTTGATTGTCTGGGAAAGTTCACTTGACGGTTCACCTTTTACTCAGGAAAGCCTTACACGAAAAGATATTGAAAGTCTACCAGGCGTTCACGTAATTGATTCCATAAATGTTATTATCAATCATAACTATGACTTCCCAATTTATCCTTTGAAAGAACATTCACCCGACTTCATTCAAGAAATACTTGACTATTTTATGAAAGAACAAAACTGCTGGGAAAACATTTTCTTAAGAATTTACCTTAAAGATTCCTGAAAGCTCAAATGAATTTTAATCAAGCACAATTTTTAATATTATTGATAAAATTACCATTATGATAGAATTAACAATCTATACTTTATTTTTACTTGTTGCGTTTGGATTCTTTGGTTATTCTGTCTCAAAAGTTTTGAAAGTCCTCAGGCTTGGAAAACCAGAAAACCGCTGGAATAATTTTGGAATCCGCATAAAAAACACTGTTAAAATTGCATTGCTACAGAGTAAAATTATGAGACAGAAGTTTGCAGGTTTCTTACATGTTTCAATATTCTGGGGATTCTGCGTATTATTACTTGTTGTAATTGAAGGTTTAATTGAAGGGTACAAAGAAAACTTTTCTTTTGCCTTTATTGGCAAACCCTATTCATTAGTTACTGTCACACAGGATTTATTTGGCTTACTGGTATTAGTTGTAGCGCTCTTTTCTCTCGGACGGAGATTTATAGGAACTCCGAAAAGATTAAGGGTTGAAAAATCATCCAGACTTGATGCAGCCCTCGTTCTTGTTTTAATTTCTCTTGTAATGCTAACTATGTTTGGAATGAACATTGAAAAAGAATTGCTTGGGACTCTTCGAGGAGCAAGACCTATAACAAAATTTTTTGCTTCATTTTTTAATGCACATAATGGTTCAGAAACTACAATGAAAATATTCTGGTGGTTGCATAATATTCTTGTTCTGGGTTTTTTAAATTATCTCCCCTATTCAAAGCATTTTCATGTACTCTCGTCTATTCCAAATACCTTCCTCTCCAATTTTGGTATTGAGAAAAAAAATACAATCAAACCATTGAACTTTGAAGATGAAACTGTTGAGCAATACGGAGCAAAAGATATAACAGATATAACCTGGAAACAGATTTTAGATGGCTACACCTGTACTGAATGCGGCAGGTGTACTCAAGCCTGCCCTGCAAATTTTACAGGAAAAATTCTTAACCCTAAAAAAATTATTACCGACGTGCGGAAACGCGCTAAGGAACTTTCACAAACTAAATCTGATGAGGGTAAAGATACAAAAGTAGAAAAAACACTTGTTCCGGATTTTATTACTCCTGAAGAATTATGGTCCTGTACTACCTGTGCCGCTTGTGTTGAGGAGTGTCCGGTTATGATTGATCACCTGACTACAATCATTGACCTGCGAAGAAATCTTGCAATGATGGAATCTGATTTCCCTAAGGAAGTAGCAACCGTTTTTAAAAACCTTGAAAATAACGAATCACCCTGGGCATTTGGTGCAGAAGCAAGAAATGAATGGATTATGGAATTTGAAAAGGAAAACCCTGTACACACTCTTGTAAAACTATCTGAATCAGGAAATGCAAATGCAGTTGACATAGTCTTCTGGGTTGGCTGTGCTGGAGCATTTGACAAGAGGTATAGAAATGTAACTAAATCAATTGCAAAAATTCTTTCAAAAGCAGAAATTAAATTTGGTGTTCTGGGAAACGAAGAAAAATGTAATGGAGATACCGCCAGACGACTTGGAAATGAATTCCTTGCCCAACAGTTTATAAATGCTAATATTGAAACTTTCAAAAAATATGGAATTAAAAAAGTATTGACAGCGTGCCCACATTGCTTTCATTCGTTAAAAAATGAATATACACAGTTTGGAATAGAATTAGAAGTATATCACCATAGTGAATACATACTTAAACTAATTAATAACAGTAAAATAACTCTGGCTGAAGGTAAAACTGAAAAGATTACTTATCACGATTCCTGTTATCTTGGAAGATATAATAATATATATAATGCACCACGCAATGTCTTAGAAAAGTTGCCAGCAACAACATTAATTGAAATGAATCGTAACAAAGATAAAGGATTTTGCTGTGGGGCTGGTGGTGGAAGAATGTTTATGGAAGAAACTGTAGGCAAGAGGGTTAATCTGGAACGCACAGAAGAAGCAATATCAACTGGCTCGGATACAATTTGTTCAGCCTGTCCTTTTTGTATGACAATGCTCAGTGATGGAGTTAAGGCACTTGAAAAGGCTGAGGTAGTAAAAGTAAAGGATCTGGCTGAAATTATTGCTGACTCTCTTACATAATTTTTTATCAGGAAATAAAGCCAACAACAAGTATCAAAATCAATAATATCATAATTGAAAACAGACTAATATCAAATTTTGATACTCTTTTATTTGTTATATTCATAATTCTAAGTTTTATTATTAAGCTTACAATTATTATGCCAGATTATTTTCAAAGGAGACCTCAAAAAAACAATTTTTTGTAGGTAATTGATAAACGCAACACTTTAAACATAGTATCAGAACTATATTATATATAACGAAGGTGGAAAATATTAAACTTCAGAAACGGAAAAGTATTAGAAAAATCATCTCGACCAAAATACATAAATAGATATAAAATTTTAATCTTTTTTGTTATATTATTAAATTAAAAATAATTTACTTTTAAAAATGTCACATTTATTCACTTCAGAATCGGTAAGCGAAGGACATCCTGATAAAATTTGCGATCAGATATCAGATGCCATCCTTGACGAGGTAATGAAACACGACCCTAAAGGAAGAGTTGCCTGCGAAACCTTTTGCACAACAGGACTCGTTCTTGTTGGGGGAGAAATTACCACACGTCATAAACTTAACATTCCTGAAATTGTAAGAAAAGTTGTTGAAGAAATTGGCTATAATCAATATGAATATAATTTTGACTATCGCTCAATAAACGTGATGTCAACTCTAAATTCACAATCTCCTGATATAGCTATGGGGGTTGATATTGGAGGAGCAGGCGATCAGGGAATGATGTTTGGATATGCCATAAGAGAAACCGAAGAGTATATGCCGATTGCAATAACCCTCGCCCACAAAATTGTTAAACGACTCGCTGATATTAGAAAAAATACTAATCTTATGCCCTATCTGCGACCCGATGCTAAATCTCAGGTTACTGTTGAATATAACAATGACAACAAGGTGCAAAGAATAGATACAATAGTAGTTTCAACACAACACGATGAAAAACTTAATGGAAAACCACTTACTCAAGACCAGATAAAAGCAGATATCATAGAACACGTTTTAAAATTTGTTGTTCCAGAAAATTTGTTAGATAAAAACACTTTAATATGCGTTAACCCCACCGGCAAATTTGTAATTGGAGGTCCTCACGGTGACACGGGATTAACAGGACGCAAGATTATTGTTGATACCTATGGAGGAAAAGCACCACACGGAGGTGGGGCATTTTCCGGGAAAGACCCAACTAAAGTAGACCGAAGTGCAGCTTATGCAGCCAGACATATAGCTAAAAATATTGTTCACGCAGGACTTGCGGACGAATGTTTAATACAAATTTCATACGCTATTGGAGTTAGCGAGCCTGTCAGCATTTACGTAAACACAAAAAACACTTCTAAGAAAAATGGGGTTTCTGACGAAGAACTTGTAAGAATTATAAAGAAGGAAGTTGACTTAACCCCTAAAGGTATTATAGAAAGGCTTAAATTACAAAGGCCTATTTATAAAAAAACTGCTGCATATGGCCACTTTGGCAGAACCGAAGAAGAATTCACGTGGGAAAAGCTTGATCTGGCAGAAACTTTTCTTAAGGCAATTAAATAGGCGTTGCTGATATATTGAAAGTGGGCAGTCAATAAATTTTGATTTCCCCTTTTTTACAACTATTATGGAAAATCCTACTGTCACTTTAGAGCTGGCAAAAGAACTCGGCTTACTTGAAGAAGAATACAATAGAATTCTTTCTATTCTTGGACGAATTCCTACCTACACTGAGCTTGGAATCTTTGCTGTAATGTGGAGCGAACACTGCTCTTATAAAAATTCAATACTCAAGATTAAAACCCTCCCTCGCAGTGGAGGGAAACTACTTGTATCGGCTGGTGAAGAAAATGCAGGACTTGTGGATATTGGGGATGGTTACGCTATTGCTTTTAAAATAGAATCGCATAATCATCCATCAGCAGTTGAACCTTACCAGGGTGCTGCTACAGGAGTAGGAGGGATTTTGCGAGACATATTTACAATGGGAGCAAGACCTATAGCTGCCCTTAACTCTTTACGATTTGGCCTGATAGAAAACAATTCTCTCTACATATCTAAACCTGATAGTGATATCCGCCGCTCGAAATATTTATTTAAACATGTTGTAAAGGGAATCGGAGATTATGGGAACTGTTTTGGTGTACCTACCATTAGTGGAGAAATTTACTTTGAAGATTGCTATCAGGACAACCCTATTGTAAACGCAATGGCTGTTGGAATTGTAAAACACAATCAGACTGCATCTGCAAAAGCAAGTGGAATCGGGAATCCAGTTTTCATTGTTGGTTCCTCTACTGGCAGAGATGGCATTCATGGTGCAACTTTTGCTTCGGAAGAAATAACAGAAAAATCTGAGTCAAAAAGACCCTCCGTACAGGTAGGGGACCCATTCACGGAAAAACTTTTGCTCGAAGCTACACTCGAAGCAATCCGTGCTGGTGTAGTAGAAGGTATACAGGATATGGGCGCTGCCGGCATAACCTGTTCTTCAAGTGAAATGAGTGCAAAAGCCAAAACCGGAATGAAATTAAATCTTGATAATGTACCTCTACGTGATTCAAATATGAGTGCATATGAAATAATGCTATCTGAATCACAAGAACGAATGCTTGTGGTTATAAAAAAAGGATTGGAAGAAAAAGCAAAAGAAATCTTTGAGAGATGGGATCTGAACTGTGTTCAAATTGGAGAAGTTACAGAAGATAAACTCCTGAAGGTATATCATAACAGAAAACTTGAAGCGGTAATTCCCTCATTTGAACTGGTACTGGGAGGCGGAGCACCTGTTTACGAAAGAGAAACAAAAGAGCCAGAGTACCTGAAATCTACTCGAAACTTCAATCCTGACTCTCTTCCTGAACCAGAAGAGTATAATAATGTATTATTACAATTGCTCTCTTCACCTAATATTGCAAACAAGAAATGGGTTTATGAACAATATGACACACAGGTAAGAACAAACACTGTTGTTTTGCCAGCGGGAGACGCCTCTGTTGTAAGAATAAAGAAGACAAACAAAGCTATCGCAATGAAAGTTGATGGTAATGCAAGATATGTGTATTTAAACCCCTATAGAGGAGGAATGATTGCAGTTTGTGAAAGTGCCCGTAATGTAGCCTGCGTAGGTGCAAAACCGCTTGCTATAACTAACTGTCTAAACTTTGGGAATCCATATAATCCTGAAGTTTATTATCAATTTTCTGAAGCAATAAGAGGAATTGGAGATGCTTGTAGAACTTTAGAAACTCCAGTAACCGGTGGCAATGTTAGTTTCTATAACCAATCCAGAGACTATGCTATCTACCCTACTCCCGTTATAGGAATGATAGGGCTTATTGAGGATGTCTCAAAAATTGTTACCTCTACTTTTAAAAATATTGGGGATTACATCTATGTCATCGGAACAAATAAATTTGAAATAGGTGGAAGTGAATATTTAAGGAGAATTCATAACCTCTGCACAGGAGATGCTCCAGAAATTGAACCTCAGACTGAACTAAAAATTATAAACTTTCTACTGCAACTTATAGAAAAGCATTTAATCAATTCTGCACATGATATTTCAGATGGTGGTCTTGTAGTTGCACTTGCAGAATCCTGTATCATAGACGAAAAAAATCCGCTTGGTTGTAAAATCAGGTTTGATACTTATAAAAGAAAAGACTTTGATTATTTTGGAGAATCTCAATCAAGGATAATAATTTCTCTTAAACCTGAAAACGAACCTGAAGTTATCAAAATTGCAGAATCAGAAAACATTCCCATTAAAAAGATTGGAACGGTTACAGATAGAAACTTTCTGGTAAATAACGATATCAATATAGATATTGCTACCTTAGTCCAAACATATCACTATTCTCTCTCAAGAATAATGGATGAAGATGTATATTAGTAAGCATTTCCTCTATTACCTTATAGTGTTAATTCCAACAGTGTTATATTTTGCGGGTTGTGTTGCACCGGTTGAACAAGAACGCCCCGAAGATATATTAATTGACTCTGTACAATTTTCAATACTTGATAGTATCCAAAAACTCTCATATCTCGAAGACCGCAAACTTAGTAATGGAGATCTTATTTTTAAGTACGCCAGACTTGAACAAAAAAACTCTATGTACGCAAAGGATTCAGATTCAACTATACTTTACTGGTTAAAAAATAAACCATTATATTTAAAAGGACAGACAAAATGTAACATATTTGCTATTAATACTTTATACAGAGCTGGCTTTAAATATCCCAATGTAAATGTCAGGACAAAAGATTTGATGGATGAAGACCTCTTTAATGACATCTTTCCTGTTATAAGGGTAAGAAAACCAGAGGATCTGGAAAAGGGGGATTTGATAGTCTGGTATGGACACGTGATTCTTTATCATTCATTCCAGATAATTAAAAACGATATATATGCTCTTGCAATGTGGGCAGGAACTACAAAAAAAGACAATGGGAAAAATGTTATTAACAACGTAATTTTTGGGAAGTATCCCTTAAGCGGCAATTTTATTGTAAGAAGACCTATTAAAATGAACAACTAAAACCCCGCGCGGTAATTGGAACGAATCCAGAACCTATGATGTTAACTAAAGTAGTCTTTTCCATTTAATTTTGTATTTTTGATTATTATATTTGAAGATTATTATTAATTAATTATTTTCTTAAAAATTAAAAACGGGAGTACAAAATGACACGTGAAGAAATTTTAGCAAAAGTCACAAAGGCAGTCGTCGATAAACTTGGAGTTGAAGAATCAAAAGTTACAATGGAAGCGGAATTTATGAAAGATCTGGGAGCAGATTCACTTGATACCGTAGAATTAATAATGAAACTTGAAGACGAATTTGGGATAAAAATTCCTGAAGAAGAAGGTCAAGAATTAACAACAGTCGGAAAAGCAATAGACTATATAGAGTCTAAGCTCCAAAATAACTAATTTTTTATGAAGCGAAAAGTTGTAGTAACAGGACTGGGGGCAATCTCACCAGTTGGGTTATCTGTTTCAGATTTCTGGAATTCCTTAATAAATGGGAAAAGTGGTGTTGATTACATAACCTATTTTGACACTACTAATTTCGACACAAAATTTGCAGCTGAACTTAAAGGCTTTGATCCATTAAATTATATGGATAGAAAGCTTAGCCAGCGGACAGACCCCTTCACTCAGTATGCTATAGCAGCTACACAGGAAGCAATGAAGGATTGCGAAATAAACTTAGAAAAACTTAACAAAGATCGGGCTGGAGTTGTTTATGGTTCTGGAATTGGCGGAATGTGGACTTATGACAAACAACAAAATTTACTGTATCAGCGCGGGGGCAATCCTGATAGAATAAGCCCCTTCTTTATTCCAATGCTGATTGCGGATATTACCGCAGGACGTTTATCAATGATATATGGACTAAAAGGACCCAACTATGCCACTATCTCAGCCTGTACTACATCAGCAAATGCAATTATTGATGCTGTGATGCTAATTGAAAGGGGTAATGCTGATTTTATGATTACTGGTGGGTCTGAAGCTGTTATTTGCCCTATGGGTGTGGGTGGCTTCAATGCAATGCATGCACTTTCTACTCGAAATGATGCCCCTCAAAAAGCATCAAGGCCATTTGATAAATTACGTGATGGCTTCGTTATGGGAGAAGGAGCTGCTACATTAATTCTGGAGGAAAAAGAACATGCTCTTTCAAGAGGTGCAAAAATCTATGCTGAGATAGCTGGGATTGGACTTACTGGTGATGCACATCATATTACTGATCCAGCTCCTAACGGTGCCGGAGTTGCTCAAGTTATGAGAATTGCTATCGAAGATGCTGCACTTACAACCAATGATATTGATGTAATAAATGCTCATGGAACCTCTACCCCCCCAAATGATAAAAATGAAACTGCAGCTATCAAATCTGTTTTTAAAGAACGGGCATACGACATCCCTGTTCATTCTATCAAATCTATGGTTGGTCATCTTCTTGGTGCAGCAGGGGCTATTGAAGCAATTGCGGCAATCCTGACCATCCGTGATTCAATCATACCTCCTACAATTAACTATGAAGTAAAAGATGAAGAGTGTGACCTGTTTTATGTACCCAATGTGGCTCTTAAGAAAGAAGTTAAAACAGTATTAAGCGATAATTCAGGTTTTGGTGGCCATAATACTGCCATTATTTTCAAGAAGTTTGAAGAGTAATATTTTCCACCATTTTGAACGGAAGGTATGTTTGAATTCCTGAAAAAATTAAAAAACCTCATCCCCCTTTTCAAAAAAGAAGAAAGGGGTGATTTATATTCAAGAGCTCTTAAAAAAATTGATTTTGAGAAACTTCAGCAATTAGTAAACTACAGGATAATTGATAGGTCATTTTTTATCACTGCACTTACACACAGGTCATTTTTAAAAATTCGCAGAGGGACACAAAGGGGTACTCTACCATCAAATGAACGACTTGAATTTTTAGGAGATGCTGTATTGGATTTGATTGTGGCTGAATTCTTGTACAAAAATTTCCCATCTAATGAAGAAGGTGATTTGACAAAATTTCGCTCAATTCTGGTAAATAAGAAATTTCTTGCTGAACGAGCAAAAAACATACATTTACAAGATTTCTTACTTGCCTCTGCAACAGCATTAAGAGCAATTGAAGAGGGCTATGATTCTATGCTTGCCGATGCTTATGAAGCCTTTATTGGAGCAATTTTTCTTGATTCCGGCTACGAGGCTGCAAAAAGATTTGTTAATCAGGAAATTTTTTCAAAACTTGATATTAAATGGCTCAATCAATTTGATGAGAATTACAAGAGCAGGTTCCTTGAATATGCACAAGCACATACAGATTACATTCCCGAATATATAGTAGTAAAAGAAGAAGGTCCCGAACATCATAAGCTCTTTACAGTTGAAGTTAGGCTCGCCCAACATTGTCTTGGAATTGGCAAAGGCAAATCAAAAAAACAGGCTGAACAGGAAGCCGCAAAAAATGCCCTGCAAAATATTGATGTCGTCGAAAAACTTGGCTTAAAAAAGAAACAAAAACTTTAGAAATTATTTTTGTCTATATACATTGACATTACACAAAGAACCTGATATATTTGTATTAAAAATAAGTTAACTGGAGGCAGGCAGAGTAGGTTATTACAGTTTTGATTAAAAAATTTCTTAAATGATATTATACTAAGACCATTTATTAAAGAAATAGCAGCTTTTAAGAATTTTCTTTAATGAATGGTTTTTTTATTATTAACTATTATGAACAGATTATATAAAAAACTTGCAGTTTTTATTTTATTAACTCTAACTTCAGCTGTTTACTCTCAGGCATCCAAAACAGCTGAAAAAAATATTACACCGGTTAACCTTGAAGACTATAAAATGCTTGTTAGCACTAATAGTGCTCTTGAAATTGAATATATACCACGATATATCGATAACATTCATTTTGTTAATGAAATACACAACACATCAAAAAACTTTGGTTCACCTGACCTTGGTTATAGAAGTTTTTCGGTATTTTTACCATCCAATAAAAATAACGTTTTACAGATTTTAGAAATCAAATACGAAGAACTTTCAAATGTTGAGGTACCTCCAGTACCAACCCCTGTTAGATCCCAGGACCTCAAGTCAGTCTCTTTTACTTATGAGAAAAAATCTGACATATATACATATAATGGTTTTTTACCAAAAGAACCATTTCTTCTTGTCCCGGGTGGAATAATTCGTGGAAAGTATTTTGGAAATGCAATAATTTATCCAATTCAATATAACCCAGCAACAAAAACAGCTAAAAGAATTACTTATATCAAATTCAGAATCTCATTTGGGGACAATCCTCTGTTTTCACCCAAAAAATTAAGTAATCAAGAAATTCAATTCCTACAATCGGTTGCTATCAATGCAGGCACAGCACTTAATTGGTCTACCCCTGAGGAACTCAAAACTTCCAGGACAGTAATTAACAGTGTGCTTGCCACAGGAGATTTTTATAAAATTGAAATCAAAGAACCAGGAATTTACATTTTGACCAAAAGCTTTCTCCAGTCTGCGGGGATAAATGTTAACAACATAGACCCCCGAACTATTAAGATATACAATAATGGTGGCTTTGAGCTACCTTATTCTAATTCTGAACCGGTGTCGGAGGATTTAGTAGAAAACGATATTTATGTAGAAGGAGAATCCGATGGGAAATTTGATGATAATGATTATATACTTTTTTACGGTGCCCCCACTTATATATGGAACTACTCCCCTATCTCAAATGACTGGTCACATCAGTTAAACCATTATTCGAACTCAAACTATTATTTTTTAACTTTTGGAGGAACCTACGGGAGACGAATGCAAATATTAACCTCACCAAATCAACCTAATATTCCTCCACTTCAATCAGTACTCGATAAATCATTTATTGAACCTGAATTGAACAACCTTGGTTCAACTGGAACACTCTGGGTTAGTCAGAGAATTGGAGTGAATGAAACATTTACATTTACAAAGTCATTGCCAGGATATATAGAAGGAAGCCCCATAAAATATAAATTACGACTTGGAAACGGTACAAGTATACAATCCGCATATGCTTATTATCAGGTAAAAGATGAAAATTCATCATATTCTGCTTTGATGGAACCCATCGATTTTGTTCAGGGCTTTTCACGTGTAAGATTAAGATTATTCGAGGGAAGTTATGTCTTATTCCCAAACACCAAAGCCATTAATTTGAAAGCCTCACTACCTTCACAATATAATAGTTCTTTCATTGTTGGTTATTATGATTATCTAGAACTGTTTTATAGGAGAACTCTTGCAAGTGTTGAAAATAATTTCATTCAGTTTTCTACCCCCGATACAAATAGTCTGGTAGAGTTTCAGGTATCACCTTTCACTTCCGCTACTACAAAAGTGTTTGATATAACCACCCCTCAGGCAACAAAAATAATTATACCTATTTCTTATTCAAATGGGATAGTGAAATTTCAGGCTAATTTGATTTCACAACAGCCTAAGGAATATATAGTTACTGGAGAAAATTATAAAACCCCAACTTCTATATCATCACGAATTCCTAACCAAAATTTGCACGGCATTACAGATGGAGCATCGTTTGTAATAATATCTCCCACAGAATTCCTACCTGCAGCAACCAGATTGAAATCCTTGAGAGAAGCACCTGGGCCTGGAAATCCTAATTATTTGAAAACAATCATAGTTGATATAAATCAAATTTATAATGAATTTTCCTGTGGTAAAGTTGATCCTGTTGCAGTTAGAAATTTCCTTAAGTATGCATACAATAACTGGAACGAACGACCAGTTTATATTCTCTTTTTGGGAGATGGAACATATGATTACAAAAACATCTATAATTTAAGTGTAAAGAATTTCCTTCCTCCCATTGAAAAATCATCAGATGAGAGCAGTGATCTCGAAAGTTATCCGAGTGACGATTTTGCAACCGAAATTAACGAAAACTACCCTTCCCCCACATTTTGCAGACCCGATTTTGCATGGGGAAGAATTTGTGTTAACTCACTATCTGAAGCCAATACAGTAATAGATAAAATTATTGACTATGAATCACCATCTAATTATGGAATATGGAAGAAAAAAATAATGTACGTAGCAGATGATGGCTGGACAACAGAAAATAATCAGGGGCAGGAAGGTTCATTACATACAAGTCAGTCTGAAATGGTTGCTGAAATTTATACCCCCCCTGATATTGACAAAGAAAAAATCTATATTGTAACCTATCCCACTGTCATTACTCCTCAGGGGCGTAGAAAACCAGGCGCCAATGTTGACATAATTAACGGTTGGAACGAAGGAAGACTTGTAATTAATTATGTTGGGCATGGTAGTACAGATCTCTGGGCACATGAACATATATTTGTTAGAGACGAGAGCATTCCTCAATTGAATAATAAAAGCAAATATCCTATGGTTACGATTGCAAGCTGTGACCTTGCGCGATATGATGATCCGTTTGCTTTGAGTGCTGGAGAACAACTTGTTTTTATTGAGAATAAAGGAGCTATTGGGGTCATTGCAGCCTCACGACCGGTTTATGCTAATGACAATTCTGTCTTCAACAACAAACTCTGGGAAAATTTTATGTTCCGCAAAGATACATTGCATCTCCCTATCAGAATGGGACTTGCAATGTATAATACTAAAAATCAGCTATATTCCGTATCTGACAATGATATGAAGTACCTGCTGGTGGGTGACCCTACTTTGCGAGTTAGTGTTCCACAGTATTTCACAAGAATTGATAGCATCAATGGAGTTCCAGCAACTGATACTGCAGTTGTTAAAGCTCTACAAAAAATACGAATTAATGGTAGTATTCTAAAACCTGATTCATCGCTCTGGAACAACTATAATGGCGATATAGTAATAAAAGTCAATGATGTTGCAAAAGATATAGTTATGTATGACTTTGGTTATCCCTTTTATTTCCGACTTGACGGTGGAACTATTTTCAAAGGGAACGGTAAAATAGTAAATGGAAAATGGGAAATTGAATTTGTAGTCCCAAAAGATATTTCCTTTGCAACTGGAACAGGCAAACTAATTGCCTATTTTTATAATCATAATACAGAGGGTTCTGGTTATACAAATATGTTTAAGCTTTCAGGACTGGATAATAATGCTCCAGTAGATACAATAGGACCCATAATTTCGCTTTTCCTCGATAGTAGAAATTTCAGGTCTGGTGATATGATAAACCAAAATGCAAAATTAATAGCAGATATTTTCGATGAAAACGGCATCAATCTTACAGGGACACTCGGACATAGAATCGAAGCTATACTGAACAATGATGAAAGTAAAAAGATTGATTTAACGAACTATTATAATACCGTACAGGGCTATCAATATGGTAATATCGAATATAATCTGACAGGACTGCCCGAAGGACTTAACAATCTTAAATTGAAAGTTTGGGATACATATAATAATTTCTCCATATCAAGTATTGATTTCTATGTCAGGAGTTCTGCTAACCTTGTAATTGATAAAGTTTACAACTATCCCAATCCGATGAAGGACTTTACAAGCTTTACGTTCCAGCATAACTTTTCAGTTCCGCTTACAGCCCAGATAAAAATCTATACTGTTAGTGGAAAGAAAATTAAAGACATAGTAAGGAATAATATTACAGATAAATTTGTTGTTATAGATTGGGACGGTAAAGATAACGATGGTGATTATATCGCAAATGGAATTTATATTTATAAAATAATAATAAAAACCGAAGACGGTACATATTCAACAACAAGTACCGGCAAAATTGCAAAACTTAAATAAATAACTTATTCAGGAGGTTAAAACTTAAATGCAAAAAAGAAGAAAATATGTAAAACTGTTCATTTTGATAGCTACATTGATGACTTGTGTGAATGTATATTCCCAGCAAACAATATCAACCGGTGTACCATTCTTGTTGATAGGACCTAACTCCCGCTTTGCAGCTATGGGTGAAACAGGAACCGCTATAGCAGATGATGCTACAGCAATGCACTGGAATCCTGCAGGACTTGCTTTTCAGAAAGATAAAACCGAATTTAATCTGACTCACTCCCCCTGGTTAGCAGGATTGGGCTTATCAGATTTGTTTTATGATTACCTTGCTGCTAAAAGATATTTTCCAAGCTTGAAGGGTACAATTGGTTTCAGCTTTACATACCTGAACATAGGAGAAATTATCTACACTAATGAGATTGGGCAAACAGACGAATCGAAAAATTATAAAGCTTATGAATTTGCCACAGCATTCGCTTACTCCACACAGCTTACACAACAAATCGGGGTAGGAGTTACAACGAGATTTATATATAGTAGACTCTCTCCAAATGACGTTCAGGTTGGAAATGAAAAAGGACGGGGAACTGCTTTCACGGTAAGTTTTGACCTGGCTATGCTTTACAAAGCGATGTCAGGCCCAAAACTATTAAAAGATAAGTTTTCATTTGGACTAAACCTTTCAAATCTTGGCCCGAAAATCTCTTACGTTGATGCTGCACAAGCAGATCCTATTCCAACCCAATTACGATTTGGAGTTGGTTACAAACTGCTGAAGAATGATTATAATGATCTTACCATAACTGCGGACTTCTCAAAGTTGCTGGTTAATAGATACAATGATGGAACTTCTGATGCCTTTTACCAGGCTATATTTACATCATGGAAGGGAGGAATAAATGGCATTGCAAAAACATTCCAATCTTCAGTAGGGGCTGAATACTGGTACGGAAATCCAAGGCTGATAGCAATAAGAGCCGGATATTTTTACGAAGACCCTTCAAATGGGAATCGAAAATTTATAACGCTTGGTGCCGGTATCAGATATTCTAATTATGGGTTTGATTTTAGTTATATTAATGCTGTTGAGGAAAATCATCCTCTTGCAAATACTCTTAGATTTGGTTTAATTGTGAGCTTTTAAGTATAGATATTTTTTGAAGGAAGCAGTATTACACTGCTTCCTTCAACTTTCCTTAATCAACTTGAATTATGCAGAGAATATTAATTTTTTTGACTTCAGTATTTGTATTTTTCTCTTCGATTACTTTTGCTCAAATTTCTCAGAAGATAGACTTAAAACTTTCCCATCCTTTAAGCAAAACGAATACTATACCCCACAAAAAACTTCAATCTACTCCAGATACAATTAAGGTTGTTGCAATCCTTGTACAGTTTCAGCAGGATAGCGACCCACGCTCAACGGGTGATGGGAGGTTTGACCTCTCAAATAAGTATTATGACCCGGTTTTACAAAAAGACACAGTTATAGATGCACCTCCTTACGACAGCACTTACTTTGCTGACCACCTCTTATTTCTGAAAAACTATTACTATAAGTCATCAAAAGGAAAACTTATAATTACTTATGACCTCTATGGAAAAGTTATCACCCTCCCATATCCAATGCAACATTATTCGCCTCAGAGAAATGAAAATCTTTTCAAACTCGGAGAGTTATACAATGATGCCTGGACAGCAGCAGATAGCTTTATAAATTTTTCCGGTTACGACTCCATCAATACTGCATTCTTAATATTTCACGCAGGAGTTGGAAGAGATATTGATTTGACTTCAATTTACGGATATGACCCGTTCCCATTTGATATACCCTCTTTGTATCTTGGACTAAATACACTTAAGAATATTTATGGGCCCAATTATGAAGGCTATACGACATCGGAAGGATTTAGAATAAAAAATTCTCTCATCGTACCATCTACTGAATTACGTGAACTGGATTTGATAAGCGGGAAATATTTATTGCAACTCGGAGTGAATGGTATCCTTTGTGCAACATTTGGTAGCCACCTTGGACTACCTGATTTGTTTAATACACAGACAGGTAAAACTGCAATAGGACGATTCGGACTAATGGATGGGCAGTCAATATTCAGTTTTAATGGTATATTTCCACCTGAACCATCAGCATGGGAAAAAACTTTTCTTGGTTGGGTTAATCCAATAGTTGTTTCCTCGGGAAATTCTTATTATAGACTGAAAACTTCCTCTCTACCCTTTTCACAGGATTCTACAATGTTTAAAGTCTTAATAAACTCTAAAGAATATTTCTTACTGGAAAATAGAAATCGTATGCCAGATGCAATATCGCAGGTGTTATACGTAAGAAATCACGGGAGAATTGATTCGCTTGTCGTAACCAAAGATACTATTGGATTTGTAAATTATGATATACATTCTGTTAACGGTAATGTAATTGATGTTAAGTATCTTGACTGGAGTTTACCGGGCGATATTTCTGATACAGGACATTATGCGGGGGGAATCTTAATATGGCATATAGATGAAAATGTTATTGATGCTAATTTTGCCTCAAACACTATTAATAATAATATTGAGCATAAAGGTGTTGACCTGGAAGAAGCAAAAGGCTCCCAAGATATTGGGGTAACATATAGTACACCATTTGGAGACTTTACTGGAGATGGACTATTTGTTGATTTCTGGTATAATGGTAACCATTATGTTCCCGCTAATATTTATAAAAACGCTTTCACTCCTGAAAGTTATCCAAATTCTCTATCTTATTCTCTTTCAAACAGTAACATTTACATTACTGAATTTGACACTATATCTGCAGTAATGAAATTCCGCATTTCAATAGGAGGACCCTACTTAACTCCTCTGCCGGGTTTTCCTAAATACATCGGAGGAGCCGTGACAGAATTCACTCAGCCATCGGGCATTGATATTGACGGTGATGGAAAAGATGAAATTATCATAAATAATGGAACTGATTTATTTGCTTTTAAATATAATGGTAATAGCTTTTTAGATTCAAACAGTAATGGGCTTCTTTTAAGAAATTTTGGATACTTACCTGTTTCACAAGGTTTTTCACAACATTTCAATGCTTTACGGTGGATTATTGCTTCTAAATACTCGACTGGCTCAACAACCGTAGGCTTTTTTAGATTTACTAACCTTAGCACAACAGATTCAGTGTTATTCAACATTAACTTTATTCCAACAGCCCCTCTTCTTGTATTTGACTCAAACAGGGTTGTATTAGGAATCTCAAATAACTCTTCAAATAAAATCTACGAAATTGGTTTAGCCTCACCTTTTGCCACAATAGTTGATTCATCAAATAAACCTATACATTATTTTAGTAAACTTGATAATGTTAACTATAGATTTTCATCTGCTGATAGCACATATTTTATGATTGGAAATCTAACGGCGGCAAACTCAAAAGATAGTGTCTTCATTACTCAACAAGGTGTGATAAAAATAAACGATAAAATTATTACTCCACCTTACAGTTTTTCAAAAATAAATTCCAATCCGATTTTAGTAGATGTCAATAAGGATTTGAAGCAAGAAATTGTCTTTGTAGCTGATAACAGCCTGTATGCACTTACCTCAGCGGGGATACTTTTAGAAAACTTTCCTGTTAATTTTAATAAGAAAATTACCTCTGGGCTAATTTGCGGAGATATCAATGGAGATGGAATATACGATATAATATTTGTAACATCAGAGGGAGACCTATACGCTTATGGAACTAATGGGAGTGTTATAAAAGGATTCCCAATTAAGGTAGGAGTAAACACTACAACAGTTCCGGCATTTGTAAATTTGAATGATACGCTTGGTATTGTTGTTTATTCTGCTGACCGCTATTTGTATGCATTTAAAACATCTTTTAAATATGACGAAAGCAAACTGCTATGGAAAGGATTCCTAAAAGATAAATATTATTCAAACAATAATTTCTTTGGGACTTTCTCTCAACCAGTATTTAGTGAAAAATTACCTCCTAATAAAGTCTATAATTGGCCTAACCCGGTTTACAATAACAAAACTTACATCCGTTATTATATTAATGGTACAGCATCATCTGTAAAGATAAAGATTCTTGATCTGAGCGGTGAACTTGTTACCGAACTCCAGGGAACAACTTATTCTAATACAGATAATGAAATTCCATTTGATGTAACAAAGATTCAGAGTGGCATCTATTATGGGGTTATAGAAGCCATTGTTGACGGGGCTAAGGAGACCAGGATAATAAAAATTGCTATTGTCAAGTGACCAATGTTATACGTTATATTTATATCTTACTTTACATTACATCTTGTTTTATTTATAGGTTTTTTACGTTCAAGGTTATATAGAGTAGTTGCCACCCCATCAAAAAAAAAGGTTACTGTAGTTGTTGCTGCCCGCAACGAAGAAGAAAATATCATAGCCTGTATTAAATCTCTGAAAGCCCTTGATTACGAACCTGAACTTCTACAAATAATTATTGTAAATGATTCCTCAACTGATAATACACTTAATTTAATAAAATCCCATACACATAATTATTCTCAATTCAAAATAATTGAGATCTCTGAAACTTCTAATACCAGATTAAAAGGGAAATTAAATGCCCTTAACGAAGCCCTCAAAGTTGCCACAGGTGAAATCATAATGCTTACTGATGCTGATTGTGTTGTACCCCCTGATTGGGTTAGGGAAACTGTTAAGTACTACACAGATAATGTCGGGATGGTATGCGGATATACACGTATTGAAGAAGGAAAATCTTTGTTTTCAAAGCTACAAACACTTGACTGGTTATATTTACAATCACTCGCAGCTTATAGTTCTGGAATAAATCAAACTTTGAGCTCTATAGGAAATAACCTTTCATACTCAAAAGCTGCCTATGAAACCATTGGCGGTTATGAAAATATAAAAATATCTATAACAGAAGACTTAGCTCTTCTGAGAGCAATTGGCAGTACAGGAAAATACAAAATTTTATATCCAATTAATTACAGGAGAATGGTTACTACCAAACCCTGCAAAAATATAAAAGAACTAATAAGGCAGAAAAAACGTTGGTTTAGAGGTGGGTTCGGAATTAATATGCTTGGATACATTCTCGGTGTTATTATGTATATCACAAATTTTGTACTTCTTACGGGCTTTCTCTATCTTGCTCCTGAATCTTACCTGCTCCTGGTTGCAGTAAAATTTATTTCTGATTTATTAATTATACTCCCCCCTTACTTTTTGCTTAAATTCAGGAAACTTATCTTACATTTCTTCTTCTTTGAGATATACTTTGCTATATACGGTGTGTTACTACCTTTTACTTTCATCGGAGGGACAAAAGTCATCTGGAAAGAGCGGATACACTAAAACTTCAAAAGTGGAAAATGGAATCTTGTTTTGAATCCAAACGAAGGATAATCTTTAGCAAATTGATAAAAGCTAATTATATCGAAGATATAAAGAGTCATTCCCACACCAGTTGAAAAAGTCAAAATTTCATCGGACTTATTTATGTTAGGAATACTAATATCAGGATCAATAGTGCGTTTAATCAAAGAATACTTGAAATCAAAAGTTAAAAAAGGTATGGTAAAATTGGATTTAAGATATTTATTAACAATAAAATCTACGTTAAAAGAAAATGCATCTATTTTGGTTGTCATTGAATTCAAGTAATATTGTGTTTTCAGCTCTTCACTGCCTGAATGACTCGAATGCTCATAAGAAATCCCAAAGGTAAATGGATAAAGTTTCAAACTGGCAAATTCAAGTTTAATCCCATAGGTTAATGCAGACTTGGAGTTATCTTTAAAAGCCTTTATAGGAAACACTATACCTAACATCGGAGAAATAAAAATCCCCGATGGGCTGGGATTTACCCTTGGTAACTCCGAAGTTTTTCTGGTAGCACCTGTATCGCTTCCCTGCGCCATCGCTACCTCAGCAGGTATAATAAACCACACGAAAAGAAGTAATATTATCAATCTTGTTTTACCTGACCAACGATTTAAATTCCTGTAATTCATTTTTAGAAATCTTTTGCGAATGTTTTGCAAGAAGTGCGGTTTGCAAAATCATTTCATTAAAAAAACCATTTAACTCTGGGAACCGATTTCGAATCTCTTTGATTTGCTTTTTTACCACTGCTATCTCACCACGCGCCACAGGTCCTGTCAGAGCCTGCTCTGGACTGCTTTTCAAGATATTCTTTAATGTTTGAGAAATTATAGGTGATAAAACTTTGAGACCATTAAATTGAACACACTTTGACATTAACATCTCTGCAACACTAAGATTTGTTACCAGAAAATTAGATGCAATTGAACAAGCAGTATGATAAAGAATCTTATCCTTTTTTCGTACAATTACAAATTTAGAATGTAGTGCCCTTATTATTTTTTTTGCAAGATTCAAAAATTTCTCTCCCCCCTCCAATCCAAAATAAATTCCACTTAATAATCCTTCATTTCTGTTACTGATGTAACTAAATGTCTGAACAGGATGAATAGAACCACAATTTGCATTATCTACTCTAAGCACTTCAAATACCTCAGACGTTAGTAAACCACTGGTATGCATTAAAACTTTTCCGCTGAAATTGAGCTTGAGTTTACGCCACTGTCTTAAAAGAGGGATAATTTCTCTGTCTTGAACCGATATCAAAATAAAATCTGAACTGTCTATATACTGTTGAGTGATTACAGGTAAAAATTCAGTGGATTTAAAAAACTTTCTTATCCCTGATTTATTTCGAAATTGTCTATCTACAACACACAAAGGTTCACTGCCTGCCATACTCAGTTCATAAACAAAAGCACTGCCTACTTTCCCCATACCTAACAAAGTAAATTTTAAACTTCTCATCATTTCTCCAGAATTATTGTCACAGGACCATTATTAACAAGTTCTATTCTCATCATCGCACCAAAAATACCAGATTTAATCCTCTTACTATTATAATAGTTACAACATTCACGAATAAAATATTCATACAGAGTTTTAGCTCTCTCAGGTTCTTCTGCAAGACTAAAACTCGGCCTATTACCACTTTTTTCATTGTCAGTACATAGAGTAAATTGTGAAATAACCATTACTTCTCCATCAATATCCTTCACGCTCAGATTCATTTTATCCTGTTCATCTTCAAAAATTCGCAGGTCTATTATTTTACGCGCCAGTTTTGTTGCAATTTCAGTTACATCATCTTTCATAACCCCAAGTAGAACTAATAAACCTTTCCCAATTGATGAATGTAGCTGTTCATCGATTATTACTTTTACAAAATCAACTCTTTGAATGACCGCTTTCATAATTCAATCTTAAGTACCCGGTCCAAGTTATTATAATCTTTATAAAAATAAAAGTTCTTAATTCCTGCAGTGTTTAATATTTCCATCAGAAAAGGCTTCTGAGTAGCACCAATTTCAAAAAATCCTATGATATTATGTTTATCCCTTAACAGAGAAAAAAACTTTCTGTAAAAAGTAAGTCCATCGGCACCATCAGTCAGTGCTTGTTCTGGTTCATAAAGCTTAATCTCTTCGGAAAGATGTAAAAATTCTTTGAAAGATATATATGGAGGATTTGAAACAAAAATGTCACAGGCATCTGGAATACTTTCCATCTTTAATACATCAACTTTCTGAAATCTTATCTTATCACTGTTAAGATTGTTTACAATAATGTTATTTCTGGCAAGTTTAAGAGCAGCATCCGAACTATCCATAGCATAAATGTTATATTCAAATCCAAGTTTCTCAAGCTCACCGGCAATTGCAACAACAATACAACCACTGCCTGTTCCAGCTTCAACAATATGTAAATTTTTCTTGTTAGAATGCTTGATGAATTCGAGAATTTTTTCTACTAATATTTCAGTCTCTGGTCTGGGAATAAGAACATCGGGCGATAAAAAAATCCGATAACCATAAAAATTTGTATGTCCTATTATATATTGAAGTGGTTCTTTCTTCAAACGTCTATATACCATCTGATTTACTTTCTCAATCTCACTTTCTTTCAATGGTTGCTCAAAATTAAGATAAAGATTAAGCCTTTCATATTTTAGTACCTCACATAGTATCAACTCTGCATTCAGACGTGAATCCTCAACTCCATTTGCTTCAAGCAAGGAGGCAGTGCGATGAAGAATATCCAGCAGTTTCTCCATAGCCGCTTTCCTTATCGATTAACCTCATAAAGGACTTTGCCACCTACTATAGTCTTTATAACTGTGGTATTTAGAAGCTCTTTAGGAGGAAGGGAAAAGATGTCTTTGTTTATAACAATCATATCAGCAATTTTCCCCTTTTCAAGGCTACCTCGTTGATTTTCATCATAACTTGCATAAGCTGACCATATTGAATAAGAACGGAGAGCATTTAAAAGCGATAACTTCTGTTCAGGGTGCGGTAGAACCAGATTTGTATCAGTCAGTTGTCGGGTAACAAGATAATAAATACCAACAAAAGGATTTATTGTCTGATAAGGGAAATCAGAACCGACAATAATTCTTCCAGTACCATTTAAAATATCAGACCATAATCCGAGACGACGTGTAATATTATGAGAAACTAAATTATCTGCATTTAAACAATCATATAGACATATCTCAGGAACTATTGATGGAATTATGTTCAGCTTTTTCATCCTATCAATATCTTTCTGATCGATAAACTCCGTATATTCAAATATGATTCGATAATCATCAGGCTTTTGTTCCCGTAAAACATTTTCAAGTATAGACAGAACATCGGAAATTGCTTTATCCCCAACAACCTTAACAGTAAACTGAAATTTTTTGTCAATTGCCTCACGTAAGGTTTTTTCAACAGTATGTGCATCAGAAAAAGGTAACGGAGTTGGTGAATCTTTATAAGGCTCACTCAAAATAGCCTTTTTAAATTCAAAAGCACCATCATAATCAAGAGTTACAGTAGCTATCTTAATTTTATCTTTATAATTCTTTACCGGTCCTTGTGAGAGATAATTGTTATATGCCTCGTCTCCTTGCGAAAGTATAATATTTACACTTATATTTAATTTGTTCTCATCAGCAAGGTTCTTTAGCAAATCAATTGCATTTTGATTTACATTTCTATCAAAAACTCTTGTTATTCCATATTTAAGAAGCTCCCTCGTCCCTGATTCAAGAGCTGTTTTCATATCAGATTCGGAAAATTTGGGAAGCTTTTCTTTAATTAAATCTACCGCACTATCAAATAAAAACCCTGTGGGTTCACCATCCTCATATCTATCAATAACACCATTTTTGGGATTAGGAGTTTTGGGAGTAATTTCAAGGGTCTTCATCAGCTTACTATTGCACCATGCAATAGTATTATCAATATTTAAAATGTAAAACTTATATTTATTTGTAAGTGCTTCAAGTTTACTTGCTATAATAGCAGGTCCCTCTATTAGCTCATCATTCCAGCCATAAGCTCCAACAAAATCCCCTTCCTTGTAAGAAGGAATCTTTTCAGCTACCAACGAAACAAGCTGATCAATATTCTTGGCAGTCCTAAGATCAATTAATAAATTGTACCTGAATAAATTCAAAGAAAACTCCACAAGGTTTCCTTCCACATCAGTAAAAGCAGGCAATACAACATTACCCTTCAGATCTACCTTATCAGCGTTAGAAAACTTGGAAGCCAGCTCATCTGACTTACCAGTTTCAACTATTATTCCCTCTTTGACAGCAACAGCTTCAACAACCGAGTTGTTTTCGTCAAGAGTGTATATCTTTCCGTTGAGGTAAATTGTATCTGCCTTTTTTCCACAGGAAGACAAAATTACAGCTGCAAATAGAAATGCTATCCAGATTATACGATTCATAAAAGTTTTTTTAATTCAATTTAACATAATAAATATACCAGTCTTTTAAAATGCATTTAAGCTAATAGTTGTGATAACTATACTTTTAATACTATTAGCAAAAAGTTTTAATACTTTACTTAAAATATTTCATTGTTTTATAATAAATTACTATATATATTTCGTTTGAATTAAGGTAAGCTATGAAGAAAAACTTTGCGATGAAGAAGTTATATTACTCTATAAGCGAAGTTAGCAAAATAACTGAGCTGGAACAGTATGTGTTACGCTATTGGGAAACTGAATTTGATATGTTAAAACCCGCTAAGAACCTTGCTGGAAATAGAATATATACCAATCGGGATATAAAATTAATTCTCTATATAAAAAAACTTCTGCGCGACGAAAAATATACAATAGAAGGAGCAAAAAAACTCCTCAAAAACTACAATTTTAAAGACGATAAGATTGATAAACCCAGAACTCAAACTGTTTCCCATCAAGGGGAACTAACACTTTTCACTTCTGACGAAAAAGATGCAGAAGACACTCAGGTTCAAAATGAAAAGCTTGTACAGGATCTTAAAGAACTAAAAAATTTCTTAACTGATTTGCTTGCCGAACTTTAAGTATTTCATTTATCAGATTCTTGGAGAGGAAAGAACTTATCAAATCTTTTTTCAACAGTATATCTGAATTTATTTTTCCAAAGACCTGTGTTATAACAGATGAAATACTCACTTCTTCTAATTCAAACCCTATTGTAAAAGATTCAATCCTGGAAGGACTTCAAACTATTACAGTAGATGAAATAGTAAATTTCGGTAAAACACTCCTGGCAAATGATTTCTTCTGCCTGTATAGATACACAAGGAACTCTCACATCCAGACACTTATACACCATATGAAATATAATGGCTATTATAAAATTGGAACCTTGCTGGGCAATAGACTCTCAGAGATACTGTTAGCAAAGTTGCCTGTCTTGAGTTCCAGCTGTAAAATAATCTGTCCGATTCCACTTCACCCAACTAAATTACGTGATCGTGGCTACAATCAAACTCAATACATTACAGAAGCAATTGCAACAAAATTACCCATTCCTTTACTCCCCGACTTATTGAAAAGGATTAAAAATACAAAAACTCAAACACAGCTTAATATTCAGGAGCGTAAAGAAAATATGAAGGATGCTTTTATCGTAAACCCTAAATATCGCAATTTAATCCAGAATAAAAGAATAATGCTTGTGGACGATATTGTAACCTCGGGAGCAACGGCTAATGAGGCTACCAGAGTATTGCGTGCTGCGGGTGCACGTGGGATTTTTCTTGTGGCGCTCTGTAAGACCTGCGATTAAGCAAGCCTTTCCAATTCTATCAAAAGCCGCCGAATATCTCCCATATTATTAAAAATGTGGGGCGAAATACGTAAAAAACCCTCGCGGAGGGCAATAAATATATTCTGGCGCTCAAGTTCCTGCTGTATGGACTTGTTCCTCACTTTATTGATGTGTGAAAATATTAAAATGTTCGACCTGTAATCTTCAGAAATATCAGATTCTACATAGTATGGCAAACCTCTAATGCCTTCTATGAAACTATCAAGTAATTTTAAGATATGATTAAAGATGTTGCTAACTCCAAGTTTTGTAAATAAATCAATAGAACTTTCAAGTCCTATCATCCCCAATAAATTTAAAGTAGAATTTTCGTAAGCTGAACCATCTTTCTGAAAGTTAAGTTTATAATTTAAAAAATTTTCAAAATCATATTCAATACTTGTTGTCCCTACATAAGTCGGTTCAATTAGCTTACGCATACTTTCCGGCAGATAAGCAAATCCTATCCCCGCAGGCGACATTAACCATTTCTGGCCTCCTGCTGCAAGGAAATGGACCTGCTCCTGAAGAGCATCAAAAGGTACTATCCCCATACTCTGTATAGCATCAACTACAAGATAAACACCATTTGCCATACACAGTCCATAAAGTTTTTTCAGATTATGCCTAAACCCTAAAAAACCAACCGAACTAACAGCAAGTATATCAATTTTATTTGCAGTCAATGTGAATTCTATATCATCATAATTAATTTTCCCGTTAATTGAGGGAATAAAAACCAATTCACATCTCCCAAGCTTTTTTTGATTCATCCAGGGATACACTAATGCTGGAAATTCACTATCAGCTACTGCAACTCTAAATGTTTCATCAACTCTAAATCCATTAGCAATTATATTAAGACCATGGGTTGTGTTGCTGGTAATAATAATTTCTTTCTCGGACGCGTTTATGAATCTGGCAATTTTAAGTTTTAACCGTTTTTTTATTTCTGCTGTGAATTTTCCAAGATGAATGTTCTGAGTAGTAAAAGCATTAATGAAATTTGTAAGCCGCCGTCGGGTTTCAATATTATAAGGACAGTAATGTGCTGAATCAAGATAAGTACACGTTTTCGTAAATGGAAAAAGGACACGTGATTCTTCTACCTTTGTAATTTCATCAAGATATGAAGATTCATTTTTCATTTTTGTTTTCGTTTTTTTCGGGGTTTTTCTTCAGGTAAATTGCTTGCAAAATATTTTTTATATTGTTCGTAGTAATACCATACATAATCAACATATAAATAGGGCTCTTTCCAGTTATTTAATATCCCATACTTTGGACGTCCATATTCAGGCCAGATAATTTTATGCAAAGAATCATTGCCTGTTGAAAGGTAACTCAAATATTCCTTAACCTCATCCCACTTTTTGTAATCTTTGCCAAAATAGTAGGTAATTGTCATAGCATCAATCACCCTACCTACACCGGCATTATATGAAGCAAGCGCAAATTTATATTTGTCAGCACCTGCAAATTCAAAATTTGCAACAAGAGTAGCATAATAATAAATACCTGCTGAAAGATTATTTTCAGGATCTTTGGTATTTTCAAGTTTTAGTATTCCTTGAAGACTTAAACCTGTTTTAGGCATAATTTGCATAAGCCCAAATGCACCTGCTCTTGAGATGGCATTGGGATTGAAAAATGACTCCTGATGTATTATAGCAAGAATTAATCTCCAATCAAGTTTGTAATAAGTGCAAAGTTCCTTGATGAGATTTTCGTACTCGTACAGGATGTTTTCAATACCTGATGGGTTAAATTTGTATTTTCTTGTAACTGAAGCCACTTCGTTACCTTCCAGCTCTAACTGATACATTAGTTGATTTGTCTCTAATGTATTATTAAAAGTAAAATAGTCCAATATCCGCTGGTACTTTAACAGCATTGTAAAAATATATTCTGTAAGGTTATTAACATCTTCATATACAAAATCCGAAAACTTAAACCGTCTTACAGGCGGAGGCTTGGGAACAACAATTGCTTGTTCACTCTCTATATTCTTACTCCTTGTGGATGATTCCTTTCTGTGATTATCCAATATGTCGTTGCGAAGTGATAAAACAATTGCTATTATAACTAAAATGAGAAAAGATACTACAAAAATTACCTTATGTTTAACGTGTAATATTTTCCTGAAATTAACCACGAATTATTAAAATAACAACATTTTTTGTTATTTTAAGTGTAAAGTTTAATAAATTCCATTAAACCTTACCAGTCCTTTAATTGTCTAATCAATAAAAAGATGAAATGGCAACAACAAACTCCATTGAAATTTGCTTTGTAAATACAGATGTTTATATGATAAGTCAATCTCATAGAAAACCATATAATTTTTTGGACACAACAGATAACATAAATATCAATTCAGACGACAGAGTTCTGGTACAAAGTTTTCTTAGTGGCAACCAGACCGCTTTTAATTATATCGTAATGAAATATCAAAAAAAAACATACTCCATAGTTCAAAAACTTCTGGTAAATAGTATTTATATTGATGATGTTACTCAAGAAGTATTTGTTAAATTGTATGATTCTCTAAAAACATTTAGAGGAGATTCAAGCCTGATGACATATATTTACAGAATTGCCATAAATATGAGCCTCAATCATATTAAACAAAATCGCAAATTATATACTCATTCTTACAACATAGATGAAAATAATATCGACCTAAAAGACCCCTATAATATCGACGTAGAACTTGATAAGGGAACTATATCAAAACACATACGGAATGCTATCAATTCACTACCAGAACAACAAAGAGTAGTTTTTCAATTGCGATTTTATGACAACCTTAGTTATGAAGAATTGGCTGAAATATTGAACAAGCCAATTGGGACGCTGAAAGCAACATATTTCTTCGCTTTCAAAAAACTCTCAAGTATGCTTAAAAACAATGAAACATTAAGTAAATTCTTTAGCAATGAACAATAATAATAACAATACAGAACAACTTTATACGCTCCTATTAGATTATATAGAAGGCAATCTGGTTAATGAGGGTGAAGTTCGGAATATTAAACAACGCCTTGAAACTGACCCAGACTTTAGAAGAACCTATAACGAATTAATATCATCACGAAAACTCTTAGAAAAGATAGAGTTTAAAGAACCTGATGAAGTTTATTTTGCAACTTTCCTACCAAAAGTCAGAGATAGACTGGAGCAAAGAAAATCACATAAACAATCAATTAGTTTACTGAAATACTGGCAGGTACTAATTCCCGCACTTACAGTAATATTAGTAATATTTCTTTTGAAAGTACCTCGTTCCCCAGAAAATATTTATATCCCACACACCGACACGAATATTATAGCTCAAGACACTTCGTCAGACAATAACGAGAAAACATCTACAACAGACATACCAACTGAAAAAACTAACCCTAAACCAGTTCGGACAGGTAATGAAATTATTTTAGAAAAAAAATCAAACACTATTACAACTCCATTAGAAACTTCACTGGAAGAAAATGAATTAGATGAAAACAACTTTCAGAATATACTTTATGAAGAAATTGAAGAAGAACTTATGATTGAAAAGGAATTTGAAAAACTTTCACCTGAAAAACAAGAAATAATACTAAACAAAATAAAGGAGATACAATTATGAAAAAGCTACTCATCATTATAGTCAGTTTATTTATGATATCCTATGTTTCCTATGGGCAGATAGATACAAACAAATTTAATAAAGGCGGCAAGTTCCGAAAAGCATACAAAGAGAAACTGATGCAGGTTTTGAACATCGATTCTAAAACGGCTGATGATTTTATTTCACTCTCAAATCAATACCGTCAGACTGTAGGTTCTTATATGAAAGAACTGAAGGAAACAAATAAGACTCTTGAAAATCCTGGCACTGGAATAGATGTAAAAACCACCCTTGATAAATTACTCGATCTTGAATATAAAATAGTTTCTGCAAGGAAAGGATATTTTTCTGATGCCTTAAAAATCCTTTCCCCTGAACAATTTGCCAAAGCATTGCAATTCAATAAGAAATTTCGCCAGAGCATTCGAGATGAAATCAAGAAAAATCGCTGGTAATAGCTGAAAACCCATATTTAATAAATAAAGAGACACATTATACAGTGTCTCTTTATTTTTAAAGCTCTTCAAAATTAATTTAGGAAACTTAACTATTTTAATTCTTGTTGAATAAAAAAGAATCACAAATAAAACATATTAAAATAAAATAGAAAAGATGGGTTATCCATTCACATTAGAAAAAATAGAACAAGGTTTATCTTTTGAAGATTATTTAAAAGAAACAAATTTACGAATATCTTTATTAAATCAAAATAATCCATATCAAGAATATACCAAACTTAACCTTGTCAGGATGAATCGGATTCTCAAAACTATTGAGATTTCCAAAGATTTTGTCAGAGTGTTAAACCAGATTCACGAAAAAGTATACTGGCTGCTTATCTCCGAACCCTGGTGCGGAGATGCTGCTAATTCTGTCCCTATTATTGCAAAAGCTGCCTTGAAAAATCCGACTATCACATTGAGAATTTTTCTCAGAGATTCAAACCCTGAAATAATGGAGCAGTATCTGACTAATAATGCAAAATCAATTCCCATATTGGTAATGTTAGATGAAAATTTAAATGAAGTTTTTCGATGGGGACCAAGACCAAAAGAACTTCAGAAACTGGTAATGAATATGAAAAACTCAAATCAATTCTCAAAAGAAGAAATTATCAAAAAAACACAGTTATGGTATGCAGAGGACAAATCGAAATCTATACAGGATGAACTGACTAACCTCTTATCAACATTTATCACTTCAAAAACAACATCTTCCTGACAAGTGTTGTGTTTTCAAATTCTAATTTGTAAATATATAAACCACTGGAAAAATTCGAAGCATCCAATTGAATTTCGTAATAACCTGCAGAATGCATTGAATTAACAATTATTTTTAGTTGCCTGCCCAACATATCATAAACGGCAATTCTAACATTTCCGGTTTTCGGGACTACATAGCTGATATTGGTCGTAAAATTAAAAGGATTTGGATAGTTCTGAGATAAGTAGAGTCCCTGTGGTACATTCTGATATTCGTGTGCAATACCCGATATTAACTCTGAAAAAGGTCTCTTCCAAACGCTTTGAGCATAAAATCCGGCAAATAAGTTAGAATTTTGAACCCATAAAGCATAAACGTTCTTGTAGGTAAAATTTAATCCTTCAACACGATTCGTCCAGTTAGCACCCTGGTCTGTTGATATGAAAATTCCATTTACCCACGTACCAGCAATAAGTACGTTATTATAATATTTTAAATCGCGTACAGATTGACCAGACAAACCAACTAATGTCCAGTTATTACCTGAATTATTACTCACATATACACCTGAACTCCCAACTGCAGCATAAATAGAAGTACCAACAGTAAGTAAAGAATAACAAACCTGGCTTGGTAATGCGCTAACCAGTATCCAATTTGCACCTGAATTAGTCGAATAGTAAACCCCAGAAGCAGTCCCTGCATAGAGGTTATTCACACCTGACGAAGTTATCGAATAAACCCAACTAGACCCCAAACCATTGCTGATACGTAACCACTGGTTATTATAATAAGTATAAACACCATTATAAGTTGCAGCATAAATATTGGACAAGAAATCTTTATATAACTTATTAATATATAGCCCACCTCCATTGAGCCCGGTATTTATTGTATTCCAGCTGGAAGGGTTAATCGCCGATGTCTTAAAAACCCCTCCTCCATAAGTTCCTGCTAATAAAGCTGAATCAGTTGCTATTAACGTTAAAACTGTAAGATTGGAAAGGCCATTATTGATAGAACTCCAGGTAATTCCATCATCAGTAGTAAGTGCTACTCCATCTGATGTACCTGCAAAGATTTTGTTTGGTGATACCAATGACGGTGCACACAATGCATAAACATTTAAGTTTGCCATTCCAGAAAACTTTTTTGTCCAGTTCCCTCCCGAATTAGTACTCAAAAAAACTCCTCCATCTGTACCTGCAAAGATGTTTGAGGGATATCCCAAAGCAAAAGCATAGACTGCAGTGTGGGTTAACCCATTGTTTACATTACTCCATGATAACACAGAAACAGTTTTCCGAAAAACTCCTCCACCCCACGTACCAGCGTAAATATACGTTCCATCATATTTAAGTGAATAAACAAAAGTATTAGTCAATCCAACATTTTCCTGCTCCCATCCCATTTGACCAGTTTGGGATTTAAACACACCATATCCATCACTTCCAACAAAAATATGGGTCGGAGTTATTTCAATACAGGTTACCCCTACAGTATCAAGTCCTAAAGGCACCCAGTTCATTCCTGAGTTGGTTGATCTGAAGATTCCATAATCATAGCTCCCTGCATAAATACTACCACCAGAATTAACTAAAGTTATAAAACTGTAATTTGGAAACACACATATCCAGTTTTGTCCACTATTAATAGACTTAAACACTCCTCCATAAGTACTAGCAAAAACAGTTGAGCCTTCTACTACCAGTGAAGTAACAGATAGATTGGTCAACCCATTATTTGCCGGTTGCCAATTTAGACCATTATTAGTGGACCGATAAATACCATCACCTGTGGCAGCAAACAAGGCAAGCCCGTCACTTGTTAAAGCAGAAACCGTAGTCCCCGGTAATGCCAGAAAAATCCAGGAATTCCCATTGTCAGTACTTTTGTAAATTCCTCCTAAATAGACTCCTGAGTATATTGTCCCTCCACTCACATATAAGGCATTTATTGACCCTCCAGCTGGACCGCCGGTTTTAACCCATTGCGAAGATAATTTTGTAGTAAATAAGAAGGCAAATAAATTAATTATAAATATCAAAAATAAGTAGTGTCTCAGCATTTTGACTCCCTTCTATTTATAATCATTATAATATAAAAAGTTTATGTATATAATTAGTTTGATGGGACACCGAAAACCCATAATCAAAGCTATATCTTAGTTGTTTAATTTAAAAAAACACCCTCGTTTTTTAAAGACAAAAAATAAGTCTGATATCTATTACTTAACCTCTATATTTATTTAATAGTTAGAAACTTTTATTTTATGCTTTCTTTTATTATACTCTTTTTTAAGAGCTTTTTATATAAATTAACCACTACCTTGAGTCCCATCAAGACAGAAATAGACTAAACTAACTATATCCATTGAAACTGGGAATAGAAATTATTAAATTAAAGTTTTTATTTTAGTTTTCAGCATTGAAGCTTATGTACAGGAATTTACCAGAAAAATTGTTATTACCTGAGATTGAACTGGAGATACTGAAACACTGGTCGGAGTCCAAAATCTTCGAAAGAAGCGTTTCAGAAAAAAATCCAGAAAAATATTTTACATTTTATGAGGGCCCTCCAACGGCAAATGGGATGCCTGGAATTCACCACGTTATTTCCCGGGCTGTTAAGGACACTATCTGCAGATACAAAACAATGCAGGGTTATCAGGTACATAGAAAAGCTGGTTGGGATACACACGGTTTACCTGTAGAAGTTGAAGTTGAAAAAAAACTCGGGATAAAATCGCGCAGTGAAATTTTTGAATATGGGCCTGAAAGGTTTAATCTTGCCTGTAAAGAGTCTATCTTTACATATCTCGAACAATGGGAGTTTCTTACTGAACGAATGGGGTACTGGATAAATTTAAAAGATGCTTATGTAACCTTCCATAACGAATATATAGAGAGCGTATGGTGGGCTTTAAAACAGTTTTTTGAAAAGGGCTATATGTATAAAGGATTTAAGATACAACCATTCTGCCCCATTTGTGAATCACCTTTGTCAACTCACGAAGTAGCTCAAGGATATAAAGAACTTCGTGATCCCTCCATTTATATAAAGTTTAAATGTAACGACAAAACATATAAAGACTATGATTTTCTTGTATGGACAACTACCCCCTGGACACTACCTTCCAATGTTGCTCTTGCTGTAAATCCCTCTGAATACTATGTTTTGATTAAGACAGAAAACGGACAGAATTTAATACTGGCAGAAAAACGACTCGCCGTTATCAAAGAAAAATATGAAGTCGTTGATAAAATACCCGGGAGCAAACTGGAATATATTACTTATGAACCTCTATTCAAATTCTTTGAACTCGAACAAAAAGCATATTACGTCACACTTGGAGATTTTGTAACAATGGAAGATGGAACCGGTATAGTTCACATTGCCCCAGCTTTCGGTGAAGATGACTATAACATCGGGTTGGAATATAAACTTCCTCTGCTCCAGGCAGTTGAAAAGGACGGCAGATTTAAAAAGGGTTGTTCTACTTATGAAGGTAAGAACTTTAAGGAAGCTGATCCAGAAATTATAGACGATTTAAAGAAATCTGGCAGATTATATAAGAAAGAAATTTATGAACACCAATACCCGCACTGCTGGAGGCACAAGGTCCCATTAATGTACTACGCCTGTGATACCTGGTTTATTGAAACGACACGTTACAAAGACAAGATGATAGAAAAGAATAAAGAGATTAACTGGAATCCTCCTGAATATGGGATTGGACGTTTTGGCAACTGGCTTGAAGAGAATAAAGATTGGGCGCTCTCAAGAAATAGATTCTGGGGGACACCCCTGCCTATTTGGTTTTATGTGGATAAAAATGGAAAAGAACATTATGAATGTATTGGGAGTATAGAAGAATTAAAACAAAGGGCTATTAATTGGAACGAAGTTTATAATGAAAATTTCCTTGATTTACACAAACCTTATATTGATGCAATAAAAATAAAGTCAAATAATGGAGAAGTAATGCATCGTGTTGAAGAAGTTATAGATTGCTGGTTTGATAGTGGTTCTATGCCATTTGCACAGTTTCATTATCCTTTCGAAAATGTTGATTACTTTAACGATAATTACCCTGCTGATTTCATTGCCGAAGGGGTTGACCAAACTCGTGGTTGGTTTTATTCACTTCACGCAATAGGAACTTTTCTTTTTGACAAACCTGCATATAAAAATCTCATCGTCAATGGACACGTACTTGATAAAGACAGGAAAAAAATGAGTAAATCAGCTGGAAATGTAGTTGACCCTTTTCTGATGATGGAAAAACATGGCGCAGATTTACTCAGATGGTACCTGGTTGCGGGTTCTCCAGTATGGAAACCAAAATCGTTTAACGAAGAAGACCTTATCAACCTAAAAAATTATTTTTTTGATACAGTTATAAATACTTACAGATTTTTTGCAATATATTCAGAAATTTCTGGTTTCTATTATGATAAATCGGAAAAGATTGAACTGAATCACCGACCAGAAATTGATAGATGGATTATTTCAAAATTAAACTCCACAAAGAAAACGTATCTGGAAAAAATGGATTCCTATGATATTACCAGTGCAGCAGATACAATTGAAGATTTTACAGTTAATCACCTCTCCAACTGGTACGTACGAAGAAACAGGAAAAGATTCCGAAATAACATAACAGAAGCAGACACCCTTTCAGCATTTCAGACTTTATATGAATGCCTTTATGAGATCTGTATGATGATAGCACCGGTTGCTCCATTTCTTGTAGAAAAAATATTTCTTGAGTTAAATCCACAAGCAGATTCCATACACCTTCAGGAGTTTACGGTTGCAGACTTAACCGCAATAAATCCTGAACTTGAAGAACAAATGTCACTTGCTCAGAAAATCGTTTATATTGTAAGAGCTCTTCGTGTAAAAAATAATTTAAAAGTAAGACAGCCGTTACGTCAGATACTAATCCCGGCATTGGATAAACATTTTAAGGAGCAGCTACTAAAAATTAAGGATATAATCCTGGATGAAATAAATGTCAAAGATTTAAAAGTAATTGAAGGGAACTCTGAAATAATTATTAAGAAAGCTAAACCTAATTTTCGCTCAATTGGACCTAAATTCGGTAAAGATGTAAAGAAAATACAACAACTAATTACCGGTATGACCAATGCTCAAATATCTGAAATCGAAAAAAACGGAACTTTACTCCTTGATGGCTTTGAAATACAAAAAGGAGATATTGAAGTTTACACTGAGAATATAGAAGGATGGATTATTGAAACTCAGGGCTACATCACTGTTGCCCTCGATACACATCTTGATGAAGAATTAATCAATGAAGGAATTACAAGAGAATTCATCAATAGGATTCAGAATTATAGAAAAAATAATAGCTTCAAAGTAGAAGACCTGGTGAATATCACTGTTGATACAAATTCCAGAATCATTACTGCTCTACAGAAGAACCTTAATTATATAAAGGAAGAAGTTAATAGTATAGATATTGTTTTTTCTAAATTAGAAAAAGACTATTTTGAAACTGATATAAACGGGGAACCCTGTAAATTCATTATTAATAAAGTAAATTAAATAAATGTGAGGTAATATATGCCAACTAAAAAACGAGCAGTTTCTAAAAAGGACAAAAAGAAAAGCACTACCAAAAAAACAACAAGAAACGCAACAGCAACCAAGTCAAAGCCTGCAGCAAAAAAAGCGGCTAAAAATACCCGAGTTGCTTCAAAACTTAAATCAGTTACCAGGAAAAAGGTTCAGACACAAAAACCAAAAAGGACAAAAGCACAAACTAAAAAGAAGACAAGATATACAAAGGCTGAACTTGAATACTTCAAACAGATTCTACTCAAGGAAAGAAACAATATACTTGAAAGCGCACGTGCTAATATGAGTTCACTTGTAGATAGTGAATCCGGAGAATATGTAGGAGAAAACTTAACCTATGCTTCACATATGGCAGAACAAGGGACCGATGAAATGGAACGTGAAAAAAATTATCTCTTTGTACAAAGGGATGAAAAGTATCTCAGCTATATACAGGATGCCCTGCTCAGGATTGAAAACGGGACCTACGGTGTCTGTATAGATTGTATAGAGGAACCAAAGAACCTGTGTCCAACCTGTCCATTAATTCCTAAAGAGAGGTTGGAAATTGTACCTATTACACAGCATTGCCTCGAATGTAAGATAAGGAAAGGTTAATAAGCTTTGCGTGTCTTAATAATTTCTTTTATTATCGTTGTAATTGACCAGATAACAAAGTTACTGGTCAAGGGAATATCAATCCCATCACTTGGAATTAATTTTGCTGGTATCCCAAAAAACTCCAGTATTGAAGTTATACCAAATGTCTTCAAAATTACCTTCATTGAAAATCCTGGTATGGCATTTGGACTTGAACTCGTTGGCAAGTTACCACTCACATTATTTACAATTGTAGCAACTCTGGTGATTATCTTTTTAATTTACAAGAACCGTTATCAGAGCCTCTACCTCAGAATTTCCCTGGCTTTTATTTTAGGAGGAGCAATTGGTAATCTTATAGACAGGACTTTCTACGGAGTAATTTTTGGCTATGCACCTCTTTTTTACGGACAGGTCGTGGATTTTTTTCATTTCAATATTCCTGATATAACAATTTTAGGGAAACACCTTACATCCTGGCCTATTTTCAATGTAGCAGATATATCTGTAAGCACTGGCTTCATTTTGATTATACTCAGATACAAAAAACTCTTCCCTTCTAAAGAAGAATCAGAAGCTAAGGAAGAACCCGCTGATATTATCACAACTGAAAAGAATATTGAGACAGTGGAAAATTCTTCAAGTGAAGCTAATGCTTAGTCATTAACTCCACTTGAAGATAAAAACATTTTAGATTTTAAATAACTATCTACCGAGACTATCGAGATATTCTTTTTTCTTCAGGAGAGTTTCCTCATCTTCTTGGTGATTTGGATCCGGGACACAGCAATCAACGGGACAAACGGCTGCACATTGAGGTTCATCGTGGAAGCCTTTACATTCAGTACATTTATCAGGGACTATGTAGAAATAATCATTGGAGAAAAAGCCTGTTGCTCCAGAAGGAGCAGGATCATTTTCGCCATATTCTTGACCTGCAAGACTCCATCGAGCTCCCCCCTCGTAGATTGCATTATTGGGGCATTCCGGCTCACATGCACCACAGTTGATGCATTCAGAAGTTATCATTAAAGCCATTTTGTCTCCTCTTAATTTTAGTTTTAAATTTTATCTTTACTCTTTAAACTTATAAACTCTAATTATTATTTTCCATACAAAAACTAACCCCTATTTATCATCTGAGTATAATAAAGTTGAGCATTTAATTTTGCATTCTAAATATTAATTAAAAGAGTTAAATTATTATTTATGTAAAAAATCAGGTATGTTGAAATTCTTATCAAAAATATTCCCTTCTAAGTATGAGAAGGATATCCGCGAAATTATGCCAATAGTGGCAGAAATTAACAGTATTTACGAAGACCTGAAGGATTTAACAGATGACGAACTTCGAGAAAGAACCCAAAAATTAAAAGAAAAAGTCAAATCTGCTACAGACCCAATCGAGCAGGAATTAGTCGCATTACAGGAGAAATTGAAACAGGACCTCTCACACGAAGAAATAGAAAATATTCAAGACCAGATTAAAGAAAAAAAGGAAGAATACTATCAAATACTGTGGGAAGTGCTGGACGAAATATTACCAGAAGCATTTGCAATAGTAAAAGATACCTGTAGAAGGCTTATCGGGAAAGAATGGACTGCGGCAGGAATGAAAGTAAAATGGGATATGATACCTTTTGATGTACAATTAATAGGGGCTGTTGTACTTCATCAGGGGAAAATTGCAGAGATGGCAACCGGCGAAGGTAAAACTCTTGTTGCTACAATGCCACTATTTTTGAATGCACTGGCAGGAAAAGGCTGTCATCTTGTTACTGTCAACGATTATCTTGCTAAAAGAGATTCAGAGTGGATGGGTGAGATTTTTAAGTTTCACGGCTTGACTGTAGGTGTAATACTCAATGATATGGATTCTGAAACAAGACGAAAGATGTACAACTGTGATATTACCTATGGCACAAATAATGAGTTTGGATTTGATTACTTGCGAGATAATATGGTTACTGAACCCGAGCATCTTGTCCAAAGAGAACATTTTTACGCCATTGTTGACGAAGTTGATTCAGTATTAATTGACGAAGCACGTACTCCTCTTATCATTTCAGGACCTGTAGATGCTCCATCTCATAAGTTTGATGAACTTAATCCAAGAGTTAAAAGACTTTTTGAAGCACAAAAATCTCTCATAAACTCTTTAACTGCTCAAGCTGAACAAATACTCAACAAGGAAAACCCTTCTAAAACAGAACTTGAGCAGGCTGGGTTATTTCTTTATAGATCGTACAGAGGTTTGCCAAAGCATAAAAAACTTCAGAAGTTGCTTGCAGAACCGGCAAACAAAAAACTTATGCAAGAGACTGAACTCTTTTACCATAGAGACCAAGCAAGAGAGTTACACATAGTTGATGACGAATTGTACTTTGTTATTGACGAAAAATCTCACGTAACAGACCTCACCGAGAAAGGACGTGAGTTTCTAGCTCAGTCAGCAAGTGAAAAAGATTTTTTTGTATTACCTGATATAGGTTCTGAAGTAGCTGCAATTGAGAACAATCCAGAGTTAAGCGTTGAAGAAAAAGAGCTCAAAAAAGAAGAATTATACAAGATATATTCAGACCGTAGTGACAGACTTCATACAATTGAACAACTCCTGAAAGCATACGCCCTCTACGAAAAAGATGTGGAATATGTCATTCAAGATGGTAAAATAATGATTGTTGATGAGTTCACAGGGAGAATACTCCATGGCAGACGGTATTCAGAAGGATTACATCAGGCGATTGAGGCAAAAGAAGGTGTTAAAGTAGAAAAAGATACTCAAACACTTGCAACAATTACCCTCCAGAACTATTTCAGACTTTATAAAAAACTTGCCGGGATGACTGGTACAGCAGAGACTGAAGCACGAGAATTCTGGGATATTTACAAATTAGATGTAGTTGTTATCCCAACTAATAAAAAGTGTATTAGAATAGACCTCAACGATCAGATTTATAGAACCAAACGAGAAAAATATAATGCTGTACTACAAGATATTGAGGATAAACGCAAAATCAATAGACCTGTGCTGGTAGGAACCACAAGCGTGGAAGTTTCAGAGACTATTTCGCGCTTATTGAAGAGGAGAGGTATCCCACACGAAGTATTAAACGCAAAACAACATCAGAGGGAAGCTCAGATTATTGCAAATGCTGGATTGCCCGGCGCTGTTACAATCGCAACAAATATGGCTGGACGCGGTACTGATATCAAATTAGGACCAGGGGTAGCAGAGGCAGGTGGATTACACATTATAGGAACTGAAAGACACGAGTCACGACGTATTGACCGTCAATTAAGAGGAAGAGCAGGCAGACAGGGAGACCCGGGTTCATCGAGATTTTATATTTCACTTGAAGACGATTTAATGAGATTATTTGGTAGCGAACGAATTGCAAATTTATTACATAGAATTGGACTTGAAGAAGGACAGGCTATTGAGCATAAAATGATAAATAACTCCGTTGAAAGGGCACAGAAAAAAGTTGAAGAAAACAATTTTGCTATAAGAAAAAGATTGCTTGAATATGATGACGTTATGAATAAACAGAGAGAAGTAATTTATGCAAAGAGACGTAAAGCATTAATGGGGGAAAGACTGAAAGACAGCATTTTTGAATTTGTAGAAAATTATGTTGAACAGTTAGTTCAAAAATATTATGAAGACGCTGAATTCGACGCACTTAAAGAAGAAGTACAAAAAACTTTTCTGGTTAGACTACAGCAAACAAATGAAGAATTGAGTAAGCTGGGAGAAGATGGGATAAAAGAACTCATAATCAAAGAGGCACGGAATTTTTACGAAAGGAAAGAACAGCGCTACGGTTCTGAGCTAATGGGAAAAATAGAACGATTTGCTATGCTGATAGTAATTGATGAAAAATGGAAAGAACATCTAAGAGAAATGGATGACTTGAAAGAAGGTATTAACCTTCGTGCTTACGGACAACAGGACCCACTTATTGCATATAAAAAAGAAGGAATGGAATTATTTTATAATATGATGGATTCCATCTCTGCTGATGTAATCAATTTTATCTTTAAGTTCACTACCCAAACACAGGAAGAAGCTCCACAAATAAAAGCCCCAAGAACTGTGAACGTTTCGCGACTTCAAACTATTCATAGTTCAGGGGATGGACTTGGGCTATCTTCCAGCCTCACACCTACTGAAAGCGAATCAGCACGAGCAGGAAAACGCCAACCTGTTAAAGTTGGTCCCAAAGTAGGACGTAATGACCCCTGTCCCTGTGGAAGTGGAAAAAAATATAAAAATTGTCATGGGAGAAACACTTGAGTACAATGAATTTTAATAGTTCCACTATCGATTTGTTTCTTAAAATTCAGGATTTCTGTGGTCATAAATTGCATCTCATCAATGATTTGATGGTAATATTTGAATTTGCTGGTGAACCTAAGTTTAAAGAGTTATCTTTTATCTCAAAATATATAACAGGTTTACATAAGATAATTCTTAGAAAAGAAGATTTTGGGGAAGATTATTCCAGAAAAATTAGAAGCGATTTCTCCTCTGCTATTGAGAACCTTAAAGACCAAATCTCTCATACAATTCCTGAAAGTAATTCTTATCTTAGGGAGAAATTCCTTTCAATGGATATGTTGTCATTTCAGAATTTATTACAACTGGCTTCAGAGTTAAGCATCTGCAAAGAATATTACAACTCCTTAGGTATGGAATGATTCCTATGAGGAAGTTTTCTTAGAGAATTATGTAGCTTCTCTGCCTGTAACATAAATATTTCAATTTTCGACTGAGTTATCTGTGGGAAAGTATTACCATCTGATTCAACATAAAGGAATGGCAAATCAGTTATCTCTTCCGGAAAACCATCACGGTCAATTCCCATTGTTCTATATTTGCCAATAAGATTCATTTCTTTTCTCAGAATTGCCTCTGATAATCTGCTTGGGATACAATTGAAAGGACCTATTGAGACCACGCCACAAGATTCCTCAAGAATTTCCCTCATAGCTAGCCCCACTGTTAATATCCCCTCCCCTATCAGTTTGTCTGAAACAAGCCTCTTTGCATAGCTCATCGTTTTATTAAGGTCAACCATTTCAAATTTATATAAGCCACTTTTTGCAAAAATTCTCTTAATCTTACGCTCAATTAATCTTTGATATGTATCTTTAACCTTTAATAGAGTCTTATCAATAAGGTTTTGTTTCCCAACAATCTCATTCATCAGGAGATAATTTGAATAATAAACATATTCCGTTATAGGTGCTGTCTTAACAACAAAAGACCTTTCAAGTAAAGCTTTCATTAACTCACTACGGGAAAACTCTTCTCTCCTAACATAAATCTCCCCAATAAGAGAAATAACCTTCGCCTCCGTTAATGGAACAGATAACTTTATCTGACGTAACAACCCAGCTACACGTTCAATTTCATCAAGGATAAAATTTTGATTACCTGATTCAAGTGCTTTTATTATATCTACCCATTGTTCAGTTAATAGTTTTATAGACTTCTCTTTGTCAAGAGCAATAGCAGAAACAGTTGCCTCTATATCGTGATACACATCAGCTATAAGAAGGGCAATCCACTGTTTAATAAAGAAATCCTGTCCAAAATCGGCAAAAGCATTCTCATCATCCATTGTTAAAACACCAATATTTTCAGTACCGAGATCCTTAATTATATTCTTAATCATAATATGATATTGTCCCTGCCTGCAAGGCCCATATCCATGAGGCATAAAAAAGAGTATCTTTTTCCCTGGGGAATAATGTTCTTCAATAAATTCCAACAGTGAACCGGTTGTAAGAATAAACGGCAGGCATTCTTTACAACTTGCATAAGAGCGGCCTTGTTTTACAGTCTCAAAGGTTGGAATTGGCAGGGGAAAACAATTTATACCAAGTGAGCGAAAAACAGCTGAAAAAGCATCACTACTAAAATGTCCCATAGATGGAATAAGAATTTCAACATCTTTGGATTTTATAGGATTCCTCTTTTGAGAACTATCTATAATAAATAATTCTCCGCCTTCTGTAATAACTTGGAGTGGTTTTTTCTCATTAGTGTTACTAACAACCTCAGTGGTTTCTGTGCGTTTCAATTCCCTGTAATTTTTAATAATATCAATTGCAGCATCAATTCTGGTTTCAATTCCAACATCCGCCGAGTGACTATCAAGTTCAAGAGTGAGGGAAGGCTTATCCCCCATAATGCGACGAAAATAAGTAATTATGAAAGAATCAGGACCACAGGAATAATTTGTAATATAAACACCGAATAATTGTTTGTGGTTTTTAACAAATCTTGCGGAGGAGAGAATTTGATTGCCACTGTACCAATACATATTCTCATACGAAGTACGAATTTCTTTTGGAAGGAAATCGTGGGGAATTATTGCTATATCCTTTGATGCAAATTTATGAGGTATATTAAGATTAGCCTCCGTTGCAAATGCATTATACGATCTTCCAAAAAGAACCATTGCAAATTTATCAGGTTCATTTTCAAGCTGTTTTAGGAATTTATAGCCGATGTCCTGAAACTCTTTATACATCTGATTTTGAATATCATAAGCAGACCTGAAAGCACCCTTACTTTGAATTGAAGATTTGCCAAGTAAACGTCCTACTTTTACAAACACCTTTTCTAATTCATCATAACCATTGGTAAAATCAATCACTGGCGAGATGACTTTTCTATCAAGTTCAGATTCGGTTATATGGAATCTCTCCAGTATTTCCTGCCTGAAAGTAGACTTCATTGCATAACATTCACCCTGTACAAAAACACATAGCCTATTATATTGATTTTCACTGTGTGAATCCATCTGCGTAATATGAGGAAGAAATATGTAATCAACTTTCTTTTTCAACAAATCTTCAAAAGAACTGTGGGCTAATTCCATAGGATAACAGAAGGATGATTGGGCTTTTTGACTTGCATAAATATTTTTTTCGTCTGAGAGAACAACCTCAAATCCCAGTTCAGTAAAGAAGTTATAATATAATGGGAAAAGTGTATTAACTAAAAATGACCTTGAGATACCTACTCTTGTTACAGAATCTTCCTCATTATAATTATTTAGAGTCGCCAGTAAATATTTTTTGAAAACCAGTTCCTGTCTAAGCTTTACTAAATTATTTTCGGCTGGTTTTATATGAATATTGTATCGTTGATTATAATATTTACTACAAGCACCTCCAAAAGGATATTTCTTTCCATCAACTTCAATCAATGCAATAGAACATTTGCGATCACATTTTTCCGCTCCCCCTGCACAAATAAATTCAGAAGTATAATCAAACTTACGATTAATCAAAACATCAAAACTGAAATTGCCCTTTTCAAGAAATCCAAGTTTTATCCTATTTTTAATTTCAAGAGCAACTCCAAAAGCTCCCATCAAACCAGGTTCAGGAGGAACAATAATATCTTTCCCTGTAAGTATTGCCATAGCAAAGGGTACCGCCTTATTGTAACAGACTCCCCCCTGCATAAATACCTTTTTCCCAACAGGACGATTACCCTTTACACGATTAACATAATTAAGACAAACCGAATAAACCAATCCTGCTACAATATCTTTAACTTCTGCTCCTTCGTGACTTGCCGTTTTGATATCACTTGATATAAAAGCAGCACATTGATCATTGAAGTTCAATGGCGCATCAGACTCAAGAGCAATTTTTTCTATATCGCGATAATCAATACTAAGAGATTCCTTTGCAGCTTCTTCAAGAAAAGAACCAGTACCTGCCGAACACGCCTCATTCATAGCATAATCACTTGCTACCCCATTTGTAAGATAAGTATATTTTGCATCCTGCCCGCCTATTTCAAATATTGTATCAACTTCAGGGTCAAAATAGGCAGCAGCAACAGCATGAGCAATAATTTCATTAACAACCCCTTTGGTTAAGGCATGAAGTGCGGCTATATGTCTGCCGGAACCTGTTGTACCAAGTCCAATAATTTTTATACCGGCATTCGTCTGAGATTTTAAATTCTGATAACACTCAACTGCAGCTTTAATAGGATTCCCATTTGTTCTCAAATAAACTGAAGCAACAACCGCATTATCCGACACCCTCATCAACACTGCTTTTGTTGTTGTTGAGCCTACATCAAGTCCAATAATGAATTCCTCATCATCAGTGGCAATTCCCGTTTGCATTGTCTTAAAAGTAACTTTTGGAATCCCATTCCTGATAGATTCCAATAGGGGAAAAGAGTGTTTTGAGATTCCAAAGAGATTCATTGAATCGAACCCGAAATCGCTACGAAGCCCGTAAATACTTGCCCCAAGAGCTTCAAAATATAATGCATAATCTGCAATCTTTGTTTCAGGATATTTCTCTTTGATAAAATTTACCACTCTTGAATTCCTGGTAACCCCACCAATTAAATATACCCGCTTGTATGTTTGTTTCTCAATTAACTCGATTGCTTTATCTGCAATCATCCTTGATAGACCCATAATAACCTGCGCCTTTGGGATCCCTTTATTTAAGGCATGTGTACAATCACTTTTGCAAAATACGCTACATCTCCCTGAAACAGAATAAAAACTTGAAGTTGTCTCAATCTGTTCAATTTCACACAGTGGAATCCCCATTCTTCCTATTTGCTGTAAGAAGAACTCCCCTGTACCGGAAGCACATTTGTTGCCAGCAACTACACTCTCTATACTACCACCAGCTTTGACTTTGTAGGCTACAAAATTCTCCCCTCCCAGAGAAACAAGAATAAAGTTCTCATTTACCAAGCCCGCAAATTTTAATGTTTCCTCCACCGCTTCAGGCTCTGAAATACTTTCCGCATTAATTAACCTTTTGAACTTTCGTCCAGTAACAACGACTGAAAAGCCTTCCTGATAATAGTCAAATATTTTTTTCTCAATTACCTTTTTGGGATTTCCCTCGTGAGCAAAACTATCAGATTGCACAATCTGTATCTTCCCTCCTTTAAGAGAGGTAACTACAAATGACACCGTAGAACCACCAACACAAATTCCAAGCGAATATTTAATGTTGTCCTTCAATTTCATCTAATTTTTTTACAACTAACTTTGAACTAGAAATTGCAGCCTCAATAGTCGAAAATCCTAATTTCGATGTCCAATCACCACAAACCAACAAGTTAGGTGGTAAAAAATCAGAAAAAAACTGCAAGCCTAACCTGCTATGCTCAGGAACAATTGTAGCAAATCGTTCTTTTACAACAGAAAAATGCTTTATATTACGTTCATTCAAATCCACAAGATTATTTTCCCGAAGAACCTTAATGCATAGATAAAGCATCTGATTCCTGTCATAATCTATATACTTTCTTGCATTACTTATTATAAAAGATAAATAATTTTGTCCATTTTTAAAAAGCCATAAAGGTATCGGCTGAAAAATGGCAAGCATTAGAGAGGTTACCTCTTTTAACTTATTATTAAATAAATTATCATCAATAAATAAATGTACCGAAATAATAGGATTGAAGTGAAAACTATCAATCAAAATTTTTTCACTTTGAGAAAATCCATCAATAAGGAATCCAAATTGATCGGCACGTACTGCTGAGATATAATAGTCAAAATTATTCTTTATCTCTCCATTAATGGCTATCCCATCTATTTTACCATCTCGAAGCAAAAACTTAGAAACTTTTGAATTTAGATAATACTTTACTCCATAAGTATGAAAAAAATTTATCGCTGGTTGAATAAATATTTCATTTAAAGTTTTATCTGAACAAAAAAATGAAAGTTTAGTTCGGTTGAAACCAATATCCAGCATTAAGTTTTTGATAACTTTGATATTAACATCTTCCAGGTCACAGTTAAAAATTGAATGTACCAGAGGCACCCAGAAATAATAGCTCAAATTATCAGAAACTTTTTGTTGTTGGAGGAAATTGCTCATTTTATAAGATACTGTATCATTGATTGACTTTATCTTATTATACTGGATAAACACCCGCCACAAATCAATCCATCTGATTAAACCAGTTTTTCTCAACATTAAAAGATAGTTAAATAAAGAAAACCGTTTTCTCGCATCGCTCATCAATAAAACATCTTTATGGGCAATCGCTAATCTGAATCTGGAATTCGTAACTTTATCCTTAGTTCCGAGAATATTTAATAACTCGAGGGTATCTTTATACCATCCCGCAAAAATGTGTTTTCCGTTGTCGTAAGTGGCATCTAAGTATCTATCAGATACACTATAAGTACGTCCCCCCAGTTTAGAAGTTGATTCAAAAAGAGAAACATCATAGCCAGCCCGGCTGAGAAAAATTGCTGAAGCTATCCCGGAAATACCTCCTCCAATTATACATACTTTCTTCATCTTATTAGCAGATTATATTTAACATAGACGCCTAAGGCATAATAAAATTTTCTGAACTTCGAAACATTTGCCCGATATTCAAATATGTTGTAATTGTTCTTTTTAATCTTATATAAAACTGACCGATAGATTTTTTCAATAATACGAGCCATAAACATAGACTTTCTATCCTCTTTTGGGAGAAAACTCTTCGCTAAATCAAAATATTCATTTATTCTATTACATTCGTATTGCATTAATGAACAAAAGCTCTCGTTGTAAATGTTCCTTTTCAAGTCGTCAGTCGTATATCCAAACTTCTTTAAATCCTCAAGTGGAAGATAAATCCTGCTATTCTGCATATCTTCTTTAATATCTCTAAGTATATTAGTTAGTTGAAGAGCTATTCCAAGATGTTCTGCATACTTTTTCACCAATGGGTTCTTATAGCCAAGTACCTCTACTATTGTTAAGCCTACTGTCGAAGCAACTCGATAACAATACTGTTTCAACTCGGAAAAAGTCTCATAGTAATTCAGTACAAGATCCATTTCCATTCCTTTAAGAAACTCAATCAAATGTTCAACGGGAATTTTAAATACCTGAATAACCTGTGCTAACCTGTTTAGAATTATACTCTTTGAATCCTTAAATTCAATGGCTGATATCAGATTCCCTTTCCACTCAGAAAGCAATGCTCTCCTTTCCTCAGTAGAATAAGCATTCGAGTCAGTAATATCATCACTACAACGAAAGAATGCATATAGTACTTGCAATGCTTCTGATTTTTCGCGTGGAAGAAATAAGGTGGAGTACAAAAAGTTAGACTTACTACTCTTTGTAATATATCTCGCGTCAGCTTCTATTTCTTTAATAATCGACACCGACTGTAATTGTCTTAATTAATAGCACTACTTTATCAAGTTTATTTAACTTCAAATTGTTTGTCAGTACCATAAAGTTTTCTCTTTTAAGCTTTGACAATATAATATTACCTCCCTGCAAAATTAACTGCATTTCTTTTTTATACTTACCGTCCAGATATTTAAGTATATTATACCCTTCCGAATATATTTTATTTGTAGCCTCCCACAATTCTCTCATAACACCAATAAAACGCTCATCCTGACGAAAAGCAAATAAATCATTGTAACTATAATTGTATTTTCTCATAATCTCAAGTGGAAGATAAACCCTGTCCATCTCCATATCTCTGCGTACATCTTGCAAAAAATTAATAAGCTGTAAACCCGTGCAAATTCTATCTGAATAATATTTTATTTTAAAAAATTCTGAGTGTCTTGAATAACCAGTAATATGAAGATATATATTCCCTATCGGATTTGCAGAAAATTTAGAATATTCAAGAAGTTCCTCAAATCTTTCATAACGATTTTTTATGGCGTCAAGCTCAAATGCTGTAAGTAAAGAAAGAGGTTCTTCCTCTAAAATTGAAAACTCCCTCACTGTGTTACAAAATGCTATTAAAATGAATCTAATATCTTCGGGAACTGCATCAAAATCATTGTTCAAGGATAATTGATAATAATATCGATATAATTTTAATAATGAAAGTTTTTTATCTGATGGTAAATCTTTAGAATCTGCTATATCGTCAGCATAGCGGGCAAAACAATAAACCGCAAAAATATGTTTTCTTAAGTGTGCAGGTAGTAAGATAGAAGCAACAGGGAAATTTTCATAATGAACCTTCGCCATACGTTGACACTCTCTATAAGCATTATCTATATTCATATATTTATTTTAATTATAATCTTTATTTAATAAATTATAAATGCAAAAACAATAACTCATTGCTAATGACAAATAAAATTGTTGTTTTAGGAGCCACCGGGTTTTTAGGACAAAGAATTGCTTTTGAATTAAGTAAAAAATATAATATCGTTTGTCTCATACGTAATCTGGATAAGGCACATAATATATACAAGGATGCTGCAAATATTTCATTTATTTTATGGGACCCCACTCACAATGGAAACCAGATAAAGGACTCTCTTAATGGGGCATTTGCTGTTATTAACCTTGCAGGAGAAAACATTGGTAACAAAAGATGGTCAGAAAAATATAAACAGATTATTTACAATTCACGAATTCAAACAACACGGGAATTGGTAAAATTAATGAATGAGGTCCCGACAAAGCCTGAAACTCTTATATCAGCATCAGCTATAGGTTTCTATGGGGTTGATAACGAAAATACCGTTGCCGATGAGGGCTCTCCGGCAGGTAATGATTATCTTGCACGTTTATGCCTGGACTGGGAAACTGAAGCCAGAAAATCATTAACCCAAAGAGTGGTAATTATAAGAATTGGAGTTGTACTTGATAAAACAGAAGGCGCTTTTATAAAACTGGTACGACCATTTAAGTTTTACCTCGGAGGCATTATCGGTCACGGTCAACAATGGATGCCGTGGATTCATATTGAAGACCTTATCAGGTTGTTTATTTTCGCAGTAGAAAATAGTTCCCTCCATGGAGCTATAAATGCCTGTTCTCCGAACCCTGTTACTAATGAAGAATTCTCACGCACTATTGCAGCAGTATTACATAAACCCTGTATTTTTAAGATACCGAAATTTGCCTTAAAAATCTTATTCGGAGAATTTGCTACGTATTTAATAAAAGGGAAAAAAGTCGTGCCCCAAAAAACACTTGAGGTTGGTTTTATTTTCGATTTTACTGATATTAAATTAGCCGTTGAAAATCTGCTATCAGGAAAATGAATCCATTAACTTTTCTTCACCGTATCTTTTATAAACAACATAAAGAAAAGCCTAAAAGAAGTTTCGAATTAAGAGGGGGAGTATCTGGAAGACGTATTTATAGGATACTCTCTGAATCTAAATCGTGTATTGGGATATTTCATCCCTATATACGGGAAAATAAAGCATTTATCAGTTTTACTGAAACTTTCAAAGAATTGGGTTTGAGAGTTCCGGAAATAATATCAGTTGACAAATCATTTAAGTATTACCTTCTCGAGGATCTTGGAGATTTATCTCTAAAAGATATTTCATTTGCAAACAACATTCACTTTACCAGAAAGAATCGGTTTTATAAACAGGCACTCTCTGACCTTCTTGCTTTTCAAATACTTGGAAAAGAACATATTGATTTTAATTATTGCTATGAATCAAAAAATTTTGACAAACAACAAATATTTTTTGATATAAAGAGATTTCAGACTTTTTTCGTTCAGCAGATTCTCGAAAGCTCCTCCTTAAACATAGACTTAACTCATTTATATACTCTTTTATGGGAAAAAATTAGACACCGCAGGGATAGATACTTTATGTACAGGGATTTCCAACCACGAAATATTTTAGTCAAAGACGAGGCTCTATACTATATAGATTATCAGGCTGGTAGACGGGGACCACGAGAATACGATATAGCTTCCTTTCTTTATTCAAGCAGCATTATGCTTACTGAGAAAGAACGAGAAAAACTTTTAGAGTATTATATCAACTTACTTGAAGAAACCGAAAGCATTAATAGAAAAACTTTTATTTCAGATTTTAAGATTTATGCTATCATCAGATTAATTCAGGTAATTGGAAATTACGGATATACTTTTTATGCAATGAAAAACACCAAGAGACTTAATGCCATTCCCTCTGCTCTGAAAAAAATTAGGACCATTCATACTGGTTTAAATAAGATTGATAATTACCTGAGTATTCTTTCAGATCAAAAAACAATCAAAAGAGTAAAAAACTTTATTCATAGCGTAGAGCATCAATAGGATTAAGTTTAGCAGCTTTGTAGGCAGGGTAAACTCCGAACATTATGCCAACCAATGAACAAATTATTAGACCAATAAAGACCCAATCTACAGGAATAACTACCACAGTATTCAAATAAAGCCCAAGCAAATTCCCTGCAATAATTCCAAGAAGAATACCAACTATCCCTCCAATTTCAGTAAGAACTATAGCTTCAATTAAAAATTGAGAAAGAATGTTTCTATTTTTTGCTCCTACTGCTTTTCTTATACCAATTTCTCGCGTTCTTTCAGTCACTGAGACTAACATAATATTCATAATGCCGATACCGGCAGCAACAAGGGCAATGAAAGAAATAAATCCCGCTCCATACTTGAAATATCGTGTAAAATTATTCACACTCGCTATAAGAGACTCATTCGAAAAAATTTCAAAGTTATTCTCTTCACCTGGTTTAACTTTTCGAATTGTTCTCATTATACTGATGACCTGTTCAACGGTTTCATTATACAGATCTTTGTTTGGCGCCTGTACAGAAATATTTATTGACCGCTCTGCTTTGCCGTAAATTTCCTGCATTCTGGTTATTGGAATCAAGGCCAGATTATCTCGACTCTGTCCAAAACTTTCACCTTTTGGCTCGAGAATACCAATTATACGGAACTCATTCTTATCAAGAATAATATTTTTCCCTATTGGATTTTCTTTCGGAAAAAGTTTGTTGACAACTTCCATTCCTATAACAGTTACACTACTGGCTGTGTACAATTCATTTTCGGTAAAATACCTCCCTTCCTTAATGGAATAATTATTACAAGGAAGAAAATCCATATTTACTCCCCCCAGCCACATATTAGGATTTGTTGAAAGCTGTCCATACTTAAATACCCTGCTGGTTTTCCAATCTTCAAGAGCAATGTATTTGGGGAGCGTTGCACGTTCAATTAACCTGAGACCCTGTTCATATGTAATATCTGGACGGCTCATATATTTTCTCATAGCACCTGGACCTCCCACCATCAGTACCGGTAACTTTTGTACCTGGAAAGTATTGCTACCAAGCTGACTTAAACCACTTTCAATTCCTGCCTGTAGAGCATCAAGGAGTGTCATTATTGCTATGATTGAAAATACACCAATCACAATACCGGATAGTGTTAGAGAGGCACGCAATTTATTACTGCGTATTGTATTAAAAGAAAGCTTTATCGTTTCAGTTAGCAACATAATTATTATTCATATCTTAATGAATCAACAGGATTCATTTTTGCTGCATTGTAAGCTGGGAAAAATCCTGATAGTACCCCAAAAAACACTGAAATACTAATGCCAACAACAACTATCCAGAGAGGCATTGAAGTTGGAAGAACATAAGCATCTATTATTAGACTAATTGGAAATGCAATCATCAACCCAATTACACCTCCAAGCAAACAAATAACAACTGACTCAATCAAGAATTGAGCTAAAATAGTCCGCCGTCTTGCACCAATAGCTTTTCTAATTCCAATTTCTTTAGTACGTTCCTTAACAGAGACAAACATTATATTTGCTATCCCAACTGAACCAACAATCAAAGAAAGAAACGTTATCAGAAGACCAATTATTTTTATCAGGGATGTGAGTTGGTTATATGTGTCACGAAAAGCAGATTGTTGATTTACCCCGAAGTCAGCTTTACCTCCAATCGGTATTCGTCTTGCCTTTTTCATTACCGCAATAATCTCTTCTTTTGTCTCATCAAGATTATTGATGTCCTGAGCCTTGATATTAATTGTAATACTTCTTTTGGTTCCATAAAGCCTCAAAAAACGATTTATAGGAATAATTACTCTATTATCAAGGCTAAAAAGTCCAAGCAAACTCCCCTGTTTTTCAATAACACCTATTATTTTAAATGTATAACTCCCAATCTTTATTATCTTGCCAAGTGGGTTAATATTTTCGAAAAATGCGTTCTTAATATCCATACCTATCAAACACACAGGATAACCAGCGTCAGATTCCCTTGTAGAAAAAAATCTCCCGAGCTCCATATTGACACCCACAGTTTTCTGATACTCTTCTGTTGTACCAATTACAAAAACATTCTCAAGTGAAAGGCTTCCATATTGAACTGTTTGAGTAGTACCAACTGAAGGACTGACTGATGCAGCAGTTGTTAGATTTTTCTGGAGATAATTAAAGTGTTGCATAGTAATGTCCTTACGGTTTCTATAAAACTCAAAATCCTCTTTCCCAAACCATTCAAATTTTTGCACGTATAAAACGTCAGCCCCAACCGATGCAATACTGCTTTCAAAAGCCTGATTAATACCCTCAATAGCAGTTTGCATCAGTGTTACTGCAGTAATGCCTATCACTATCCCAAGTGTCGCAAGTACAGATCGCAGCTTATGAGTTATTATCGCTTTAACAGCGATAATAATATTTTCTTTTATCTCAATAAATAGATTCAATTACAAAGAAGTGTTAATTAGTTTTTTTAAAATCATCTTCTATTTTCCCATCTCTAATCTTTACAATTCTTCTCGCATGCCGTGCAATACTTTCCTCGTGAGTAACAATTATTATTGTGTTGCCTTTTTGATTCAACTCTTCAAATAACATCATAATTTCTTCTCCGGTTTTCGTATCAAGATTACCTGTGGGCTCATCAGCCAATAGTATTGAAGGCTTATTAATCAGAGCTCTCGCAACAGCAACTCGTTGTCGTTGTCCACCGGAGAGCTCATTTGGTTTATGTCTTATCCTATCACCCAATCCTACACTTTCCAGAGCTTCTCGTGCTCTCTGTATTCTTTCATTTTTAGGCACTCCGGAATATATCAGTGGAAGTTCAACATTATGAAGCGCATCACTCCTTGATAGCAGATTGAAAGTTTGAAATACAAATCCAATCTCCTTATTTCTGATTTCAGCAAGTTCATTATCATCCATTTCGTGGACATCTCTGCCATTTAAAATATAGGTACCACTTGTAGGGGTATCAAGACAACCAATTATATTCATTAATGTTGACTTGCCTGAGCCGGATGGTCCCATTATTGCAACATACTCATTCTTTGCAATATCAAGGTTAACGCCTTGCAGGGCATAAAGTTTTTCTTCCCCCATTTCATAAACTTTTACTATATCCTTAATATGAATCAAATTATCCATTGCCACTATCTTTTTTTACTTTTTTCTTTGAGTTATCAACTCTAACTTTTACACCATCATCAAGGTCTTTTGTAATGGCTTTAAAACTTCCTTTTACTACTTCCTCTCCTTCATTTAAACCATTGATTATTTCTATATACTCTGCATCACTTATACCAGTTTTAACTTCCCGTTTCTTTGATACACCACCTTCAACAACAAAAACTATTTCTTTAGGTTTGTTCTTTTTTATACCTTTAGTTTCTTTCTCCGTTGTAAGGTTATCAGGGGAGCCTTCACCCAGAGAAGAAGGAGGTTCCTCTTCCCTTGTAGTCACCGACTGAATAGGTACAGCCAGAACATTGTCACGACTATCCACTTCAATATCAACAGTACAACTCATTCCAGGCCTGAGGTCATAACCTTTATTAAGTATCCTGATTTTTACTATAAAGTTTACTACCTCTTCCTGTGTACCAGTACCCTTAGTTTTAGCAGTGTTAGCTATTTCATAGACGTATCCATCAAAAATTACATCTGGAAAAGCATCTATCTGAATTCTTGCAGTATCTCCAATCTTTACATAAGTGACATCTGTTTCGCCAACTTCTACCTGACATTCCATTCGTGATAAATCCGAAATTGTCATAATAGTTGAACCCATATTAGACATTGTCCCCAGCACTTTTTCACCTTTCTCATTATTCAATTGAGTAACTGTCCCGCTCATAGGAGCATAAATTGTTGTCTTGGAAATATCATATTTTACTTGAAGTAAGGCTGCCCGTTGCTGATTTATCTGAGCTCTAACCGTATTAATCTGCGCTATTGTTGCATCATAGTTAGCTTGAGCATTATCAAGATCGCTTTTAGATGCCAGACCTTTTGAATATAACTCCTTAATTCTGCTCAATTCCTGTTCGTTCTTTTTTAGATTAACTTCTTGCAGTTTCAAATTACTTTCCTGAACTTTAATTGCTGCTTCCTGCTGCTTCAATTGTGGATAATAAACATCAGGTTTAATCTTAACTACAAGATCACCTTTTTTCACTTCATCCCCTTCTTTAAATGGAAGCTCTACAATTTCTCCACTTACTTCAGCACTGATGTTAACTTTCGTCTCAGCCTGTACTTTACCGGTCGCTGTTACAACCTGAATAATTTTTCTTTTCTGAACCTTTTCAGTTTGAACTTCAACTACTTTTTCTTTTTTACCTGAAACTATTGCAGTAACAACAATCAAGATAACAAGAACTATAGTTACTATCCAGAAAACCTTTTTTCTTTTGTTCTTCTTTTTCTTATTGTTAGGAACAGATACTGTTGTTGATGTATTCATATTTTTGATTTAAAATTTAAAACTTTAATTGTCCTACTAAATATTCAATTTGCTGTTTTGCAAGAAGAAAATTATAAATTGCATTTATTTTATTTATCTTGAGATTATTGAGTTTTGCAGTAGCAACCTGTACATCAAGAATTGTCCCATATCCAACGAGAAAATTTTCTTCGGAAAGAATCTTGTCCTGTTCAGCTGAAGCAATATTGCGCTCAAGAATTTCCAGTTGTTTATATGCAACCTCAAGATCGAGAACAGCTTTTTTAATCTCAGATTTAATCTGCATCTCGAGTTTCTTTAAATCTTCAGATTTCTGTTTCACATTCACTTCCGCTATTTGCCGATTTACTTCCTGATTAAACCCTTGAAATATTGGGTAACTTAATGATAATCCAAAAGTAAACGCCCTCGTGTTAGTCAAATTATCAAATCTATCCCCATTAAGATTATAATTACTAAATGCAGTTAATGATGGAAAATATAGATTTTTTTTCGCAATGCTCAATTTGATTTGATTGATTTCTATCTGTTTGAGTGCTGCCTTATAATCGTAACGATTTGCAATTGCTCTTTTAGTTAAAGATTCAATATCACGATAACTTGCAAGCATATCCTGTAGTTCTCTGAGAGTATAATCTATAAAGACTTCCTGTGTGTTTACTTGAATTTCTTTATTTACATCATCATACATTGCATATAATAACTCAACTTTTGCTTTTTTAAGATCATTACGAGACTGTTCCACAGCAAGTTCGTCCTGTGCAACCTGAACATCCTGTTTGTAAACATCTGAGACTGTTTTTTTTCCAACATTAACATACTCCTTAATCTTATTCAATTGTGCAACAGAACTGCTCAGATTTTCTTCGTTGGCTACAACTATCTTCTCTTTTTTTAGAACATCAAAGTATTTTGAATAAACATTAATAACAACATCATATTTTAACTTCTCAAGATTGAGCTTTAATGAAGTCTCGTTTTGTTTTTCCAGCGTAATATTTTCATAATTAGCAAATCCATTGAAAAGTGTAACCTGTGAGTTTATGCCAACACTTACATTATCCTGAGTTCTGCTTTGATCCCCAATAAAAATTGGAATGCCATTCTGATAAACAACACCCCCCTTCGAAAAAGTGTTGTTTCTCGACCACCCTCCCGTTACATTTAAAGAAGGAAACAAGTCCCCCTGAACATTCTTTATATTGTAGTTCTGTATAGTAAGGTTATTTTGTTGGGTAATAATATCAGGATTATTTTGAAGGGCAGTTTTTATTGCAGTATTCAAATCAATAACAGACTGAGCATATATGGGACTGTAAATTAGAAATAAAAAAACCAGTAAAACTATTTTTTTCATTGCCTTGTTTTTATATTATATTAACGTTTAAAACTATGAAATGTTTCATTCAATAAGTATGTAAAAAAAAATTTTCCCTTTGTAAATTCTATAAAATTGGCTTATTTTAGCATTAAACATCTTTTATTTATATGGTATTTATTAGTCGAAAAGAACATTTCTCTGCCTCTCATACATTAACTTCAGATAATTTATCAAGGGAACAAAACCAGAAACTCTTTGGCAAATGCAGTAACATACATGGACACAATTATTACCTTGAGGTTACTATTGCAGGAACCCCTGACAAAATTACAGGTTACGTCTTCGACCTGAAAGAGCTTAAAGATATTTTGAGAACAGAAATTCTTGATAAAGTTGACCATCAGGACCTTAACACAATTCCAATGTTCAAAGGCATAGTCCCTACCGCCGAAAACATTGCTATCATATTTTACAACATCCTCGAACCAAAACTGAAGAGACCAAATGCCCGGCTTTATTCAGTCAAAATTTATGAAACTGAAAAAAACTCAGTTACCTATATCCCAAAGTCATTATGACAAAAAATCAGCTGAAAGCATTAGCAAAACTAAAATTAAAAAAATATCGTGAAGAGGGGAAAAAATTTATTATTGAAGGCGAACACCTTTTAAATGAATGTATAAAATCCCCTACATACAGAAATTTAATAACTGATATTATAGTTGCTGATGACTATCAATCAATTTCTATAATTAAGGGAATCCAGAGCTACAAGATACATTACGTTTCACGAAAAGATTTACTAAGACTATCCGATACTGTAACACCGCAAGGTATTGCAGCTATTGTTAATTTTCCTACCAGGCAGCAACAAATTAAGGGTGATATAATTCTGGCGCTTGAAGAAATTAAAGATCCGGGAAACCTGGGAACAATATTTAGAATTGCACATTGGTTTGGATACCACGATATAATCATCAGCAGCACCTCCGTAGATCATTTTAACCCTAAAGTCATAAGGGCTTCACAAGGTTCTATCTTTTATATAAACTTGCATAGAGAAGTTGATTTGTATAAGATAATTCACGATTTTTATAACACTGGCTTTGAAATACTATTAACAGTTCCACGCGATGGACACTTTTTACAAGAAACTAAATTTTCAAAAGATAGAAAATACATTTTAGTATTTGGCAACGAAGCCAGCGGCATTTCACATCAATTGCTTAAAGAAAAGGGCTACAAAAAACTTACAATCAAAGGATATTCAGATTGCGAATCCTTAAATGTAACAACCGCAGCCTCAATATTATTATATGAAATAAGAAAACAAATACCACTGGTATAAATCAACCTGTTATGGTATAATTACTGCACGATATCTGATAGTATTTTCACGCACTTTCTTAATTGCAACATTTACGTCTTTCAGAGAGAAGGTTTCTATAATTGGTTCAATCTTAAAGTCACTTGCAATCTTTAACATTTCATTTATAGCAGCTCTGCCTCCTATTGGACTTGCGGTTATTTTTCTTCGCCGTGAAAGCAGTGAAAACAAGTCAATGCTTATTGGTTTATCAAATAAACCTACAAAAGTTAGTGTCCCATCTGTTGAAAGCAATCTAACATATTTTCCCCAATCAAGATCTGCAGGAACTGTGCTAATTATAATGTCAAGAGGTCTCTCTGTTTCTATCTTACTTCCATCTTTAGTAATAACCACTTCACTTGCTCCCATATTTATTGCAAATTCAGCCTTATCTTTTGAAGTTGTAAAAACTGTAACCTTGTTCCCAAGTTTTGCAGCAAACTGGATTGCAAGATGTCCCAGCCCTCCTGCTCCTATAACGCCTATTCTCTGTCCTGACTTCATACCCGCATATTTCAATGCGGAATATACCGTAATACCCCCACACATTAGCGGTCCAGCCTTCACTCTATCCAACCCCGACGGGAGTAAAAAACAAAAACGACTATCCATAACAAGGTAATCTGCAAAACCTCCATACCCATCTGTTATCACTCCTTTTGCACTGGTACAAACATTTTCGTTACCATTAATACAATCCTCACATTGCAAACAAGCAGATCGTTGCCAACCAACACCTACTATGTCGGAGATTTTTAGATGATTGACCCCTGTTCCTATTTCTACCACCTCCCCTATAACCTCATGACCCGGCACCATCGGATACTTAACAGGGAAAAAATTATCTATTGCATGAATATCACTATGACACAAGCCACAAGAGATAACTTTGATAATACAATCATATTGACCCAACTCATCAATACCATATCTAAATTGATTTAGTGGGGCTCCCTTTTTAAAAGCTGCCATTGCATTAACATTCATAAACTTCAATATTTAGTTTTTTAAAAAAAAGAGGCAGCAAAATTTTAAACCCTGCTGCCTCAAAATAGATATTACAGTTAAATTATTTAACAAGCATCATTTTCTTAACATCCGCAAAACCTTCAGCTTCAAACTTATAAAAATAAATTCCGGCTGTCAGGTTACCAGCATTGAACATTATGAAATTCTTACCCGGTGCCAAATTCACAAGATATTGACTTGTAATTTCTTTACCAAGAACATCAAAAACTGTTATTTTGGCATTTCCAACCTTTGCCATATAAAACTCTATCCTTGTAGTGGGATTAAAAGGATTAGGATAGTTTTGTAAGAGTTCATACTTATATGGCAAATTGTTTTCCACAATTCCTGCTGCAGGAGAAATAACAAGTGATGAAGTTCGTTTATGTACCGGTGTTCCATTAGGACCTTTAGCAGTAACAGTCAAAAGATACGTACCTGCCGTTACACCGCCAGTGGCAGTTACTGTTATAGGCAATGAACCTGGATAAGAAGTAAGTTTATTCCCAGAAGGCAAAGTAACATTTATTGTACCTGAAGGAGGAGTTGGTGTAATAGCAGTGGTAATTAAAACTGTATCAGTATACAGTTTAACACTTGGTACCTGCATTGTAAATGTCTTACTACCATTTAAACCATTCAGCGTATCAGAGGTAGGAGTAAGTCTCATTCCAAAATCCGGGAAATATGCACCATAACTACCATAGTTATTATTTCTGAAATCAGCCCAGATTGCATAGGCAACTTTTTTGTTGGAATTAATAGCATCATAATCACCCTGATATGCAGGAGGACTACCAGATGAAGACAGTTTAATTTTGAAAATCGCATTTGTTAAACGCTGATTGGGAGCAAAAGTTTCTCCTCCATCTGTCGAATAGGTTGCATAGACATCCATACTATCACTTGTGGGACAATTACGTGTATCATAAAATTTAATATAAAGTTTCCCCGTATTAATATCACACCATATTGCAGGGAAAAACGAAAAATTAGCCTGTGGATTGGGATCGTCATTAACACGTTTTGTTGTTGACCACGTTGCCCCCTGGTCTGTCGAATACTTTAAGAAAATATCAGATTTGTTGCCATTACCAGGAGGATCATTTGAAGCCCACACAAGATATAGCCTGCCTCTATAAGGACCCCAACTATTATCAGCAGCTATCATTGGATAGGGTCTGGTCCTCATTCCACTCACAGTTGAACGACCACTAATTTCTGTACCTATGTAGTTAGAAACTTGTAATTGAGAAGTCTGAACGAAGTTCAAACCTCCATTTGTTGATTTGTAAAACGTGTAAATTCCAGCCGAGTTTGTTCCTGAATGAGTAACAACGTAAACAACTCCACCAGATATATTACCATTTGGCCCGACGGCAACCATCATTCCAGGAAGACTCTGAGTAGAAAAAGTTGCAGTTTGTGTAAAGGTCTGTCCAAAATCCGTACTCCTTGCAAAATTACCAGGTGTCATTGTATTATAGACATAGTTTGCATAAGGTCCGGTCGTTTGGTCGCAAGCCATCCAGTTCTTGTCGTTCCCATTAACTCCGCTAACATTAGTAAATACCCAGCTTTGTCCATTGTTTGTAGATTTGGCAATCCAGGTACCGGTAATTGGATTCTTCATTGTTTGATAGTAAAGATTGCCTAAACTATCGTAAGCAGTTACAGGGTCCCCTGCCGCATTTGGAAAACTCGCATAGGCATTATTCCAATCATAACCGTTCAAGGAATAATGTGAACCGTTAATATTCCACGCATTAAAAATCCACAACGGATTTTGTGGATTAATAGAAACATGCCCCTCTGAATAGTCTACTCCCATATCAAAGTTATCATAATCACCAATGGTAATTACGCCCAATGGAATAAAGAGCCTTGGGTTGTAATAATTAATTAGACCATAAGGGAGGTGGTCTACGTTTGGGTTATCATACTGGGCAATAGCCTTCAGAGAAAGGGATGTTATTATACCCAGAATGAAAAGGAAAATGTTCTTTTTCATTTTTCGTTAGTTTGCTTACCAAATATTTTTAAATTTAAACTAAAAATAATTTAAAAAAGTTCAAAATACAAGATTGAAAGTGCTGCGTTTACTGCTCGCAACCTATTGCGTTCACGATTGTTTCCAAAGAGGTTTTTTGATGCATAGGCTTTCTTGCCATCAGCATAGCCAATATATACCAGCCCTACGGGCTTTGCATCTGTTCCACCAGTAGGTCCTGCTATTCCGGTAATTGAAACCCCAATATCAGTACCAAATATCTTTCTTACATTAGTTGCCATTTCAATAGCAGTTTCTTCACTAACAGCACCATATTTTCGAATTGTGTCCGTATTGACACCAAGGATTTCTATTTTTGCATCATTTGAATATGAATTAACTCCTCCCATAAAAAAACCTGAACTCCCGCTAAATTCTGTCAAGGCAACAGCTAACATTCCGGAAGTACAGGACTCAGCAGTAGCAATGGTAGTCCCTTTTTTAAGAAGTTGGTTATGAACTATTTTATTCAGAGGTTCGTCATCAAAACTATAAATGTATTTACCAATTTTCTCTTTAATTTTCTGGAGCAACGCCTCCATAATTGAATCAGCATATTCTTCAACCTCTGCCCTCACATCAATTCTTAACCTTACCCCTGTTGCTGAAGGAAGAAAAGCAAGTTTATTGTTTTCCCCAATAAGTGTTTTTACATCGCCTATCAATTCAGCAAGAGCAGATTCACTAATGCCTGTAGTTAATATTGTCCTGCTCTTTTGGAAATATCCTAACAAAGGAACCACCATCTCTCTCAGCATATGCAGAACAGAGTCTGTCATCATCGGTTTCATCTCAAAAGGGACTCCAGGAAGCGAAATAAATATTTTGTTATTTTCTTCAAACCAGAAGCCAGGAGCCGTTCCGTTTTCATTCCATATAATTTTTGCCTTCGAGGGGACAAGAGCTTGTTCCCTGTTGATATCAGGCATCTTCATTCCTCGATTATCAAACAACTCTTTGATGTGTTCAAGAATCGATTCGTTAAGGACTAATTTATCATTAAAAAATTCTACTAAAGTCGATTTTGTTATATCATCATGAGTAGGACCTAACCCCCCTGTCATTATAGTAACATTATAGTTTTTGAGTGAATCTTCAAGCTCTGCAACAAGTTCTTCCCTTACATCACCTATTGTTACCATTCGTTTGACAGGAAGCCCAATCTTATACAACTTCTGTGCAATAAAAGCTGCATTTGTATTTTCAATCTGCCCGAGGAGAAGTTCATCTCCAATAGCTATAATCTTACAGTTTACCATAAAGAAACCCCTAATAGTTTGAAACTCAAATTAAAGACTGCAGATAAGACCCCTCCATAAAAACCAGCTATGACATCATCCATCATTATCCCACAAGAATTATTTATCTTATCAAAATAAGTAGATGGGAAAATTTTCACAACATCAAAAAACCTGAACCCAATAAAAGCACCAATCAAACATTGGATATTATCACTCCCCGCAGGAGACAATATCAGAGAAACAAGGTATGCCACAAGCATCCCTGCTACTTCATCAATAACAACTACTGACGGATCTTTCCCATATTTACCTATGGCATCTCCACTTACAATAATACCAACTACAATACAAACAATGGTAATCAAAGCAAGAAAAAAAATATCGTTCAGATGAAAAATAAAAATCAAAACCATTGTAGCAAAACTTGCAACTGTCCCGCTTGCATAAGGAGAAAAACCAAGTCCTAAAAATGATGACACCAGAAGGTATAACCTATTAACCTTATAATCAGGATTAACAATCTTCTTACGTTTTATCAATTTCATTTTTCAGATAGACCCTTTTTTCTACAAAGTAATCGATACCAGTATAAACTGTGATAATAGTTATGAATAACATTAAAAGATAATTTGCTGTAGAATTGAAAAAGACATTAACTTTGTCTTGAAGAGCAGGACTATTCTGAAATTGCGGTAAGACTATAAGAAATAGAATAACAAAAATATATGTCATTTGAAAAAAAGTTTTTGCCTTTGCAATAAATGAGGTCTTTATGGTAATCCCCCTGAACTCGTCATAAGAACGTAGGGTGGTAACAAGAATATCTCTCAATCCAATCAAAACTACCATCCATAATGGCATAATATTTTTAATATAGAATAAAATAAAAGCAAAAGTAGTTAGAATCTTATCAGCAAGAGGATCAAGAAAAATTCCAATTCTGGTAATGGTTTTATACCTCCGCGCATACCAGCCATCATACCAATCAGTCAAGACAGCCACAAAAAACACCAGCAAGGATGTATTAAAGTAAAAGCAATTCCCCGATTTTTCCCCTTCAAGAAACAAAATCAGAAAAATCGGTGATAAAATAATTCTCAATATTGATAATACATTTGGAACAGTCATAGCCCACTTTAAAATGGTGGCTCATCCTGATCTGGAAAATCATTGGTGTTAGCCTCAGAAACCTTATCAACATCTCTTTCATTGACTTCAGGTAAATTATTGCCCCCCGACCCTTCATTAAATGGAGTTAAATTATCACTCACAGGGGTCTCTTCAGCTACAGGTTTCTTATCAAAAAGGATAAAATCAGTTGCGTTAATGCGGGTACTTGTATATTTCTCCGTCCCTTTTTCATAGGTAAAGGTGTTTAGCTTCCCCTCAACATAAATATGGGACCCCTTTTTCAAAAGTGAACTTGCAATCTCAGCCAATTTACCCCACATAACAACCCTGTGCCACTCGGTTTTTTGTACACTTTCCCCTTTTTCATTTTTATAGACCTCATTAGTTGCTAGATTAAATCTTAAATAAGCAATGTTATTATCTGTTCGTTTAAGTTCTATGTCAGTACCTACTCTGCCTATTAACATTACTTTATTTAGATCTCGTGCCATTATGGTGTGATTAGTTTGTATAAAATTAGTTTATCTTTGTACAACACAAAAAAATAACTTTTATCTGTTTCTTTTGAATAAAATAAAATATCTGTAACTGTACCCTTCTCAATAGAATTATTAATTTTTATCATCGACTCAAAAGAATTCCTGATTAGGTTGTATTCGATTATCTCATCATCAGTAAGAATATATAAATAATTATTCAAAACAGAAACCCCTTTAATATTGGAATAAGTGATATACTTAATATAAGTTCCAAAGTTATCATAAATGTAAATTGCAGATCTTCCAGCATCATAAACATATAACCTCATATTATTATCAGACAGAATTTTAACTGGCTGTACAAACGAGGGTTCAGCAGATTGGAAGCCCCCAAATGAGCCAAATGGAGTATAATTCTGAGTTTTATATACCACGATTCTTTTGTTCTCCCCATCTAATACATACATATTAGAACCCAGAATAGTACTTGCCAGCGGAGTATCAAACTTAAAACGGGAATCTATTATCTCTGCATTTGTTACTAACATAGTAACATAGGAAAGGTTTAAATCGAATCTTTGTATTCGATAGTTTTTTCCGTCACACACATAAATATCAAGTCCCGTAGAGCAATCCACAAAAGTAGGACCATCAAACTCACCTGCCGTCCAGCCTTTTCTTCCTATTCTTTTAATCTCTTTCAGCGTAGGGGTAAATTTGATGAGCTCATTGCTAAGGTTATCAAGGACATAAATGTTTCCTTTGCCATCACCTGTAATAGAAACGGCATTCTGGAAACTCTCGACACGCCCTACCTCTACAATGTTCTGCTGTATACTTAACCCAAGCAGCAGAAAAAATACGGCTATCATTTAATAACTAAGTTAAATAAACTAAATATTGACTGCGGAAAAAATCCCAATATTATTGTGCTAATCCCCAATAATGCAAGAGTAAAATGTGTTAAAGGGTCAATCTTTACAGCAATTTTTTTTTCAGTTTCTTCATAAAACCACATTAGCACAATTATTCGGATATAATAGTACATTGCAATCACGCTCATTAAAATTGCAATTACAGCAAGCCAGATTAAATCGACTTTAACTGCTGCATAAAATAGGTAGTATTTTCCAAAGAAGCCAAGCAATGGAGGCATTCCACCAAGCGAGAAAAGAAACACAGAAAGGTAAATAGTGAAGAGTGGATTCTTTTTAAAAAACCCTCTGTAGTCAGTTAGATTAAGATTCAAGTAGTCTTTTCCATCATCACTTTGTTCAAGAATCCCTACCAGTATAAAACCCCCCAGCTGAGCAAGACTATAAGCAAAAAGATAAAATGGCACTGCCTTTGCAGCAAAACTATCCATAGAAGTTAAACCAACAAGTACAAAGCCTGCACTTGAAACAGAGGAATAGGCAAGAAGCCTCTTGATATTTGTTTGTGATAAAGCAATTACGTTACTGACGAACAAAGTTCCAACTGCAAGAAATGCAAAAAGATTTTTATAATCAGGAATACTTAAATCAACAAACATCCCAACAAGAAAACTTGTAGCAGCAATCTTCCCCGAAGTTGAAAAAAGTCCAGTGACAACCGTTGGAGCACCTTCATAAACATCCGGTATCCACATATGAAATGGGAAAATACCTATTTTAAAAAGCATACCTATAAACAAAAACCCCGTCCCAACCAGAAAAACAGGTTGTCTAAAAAGAACATTATGTGTTAAAATCCTGGATATATTTGTTTCCCCGGTCATACCGAAAATAATAGCAATTCCAAAAAGGAGGAATCCGGTCATAAATGCTCCCATCAAAAAATATTTCACAGCAGACTCATTAGATTTTATTGTCTTGCGGAAAAACCCGGCAAGGATGTAGAAACTAATTGACATTGTTTCAATACCCAAAAATACCAACAATAAATCATTTGCAAATATCAATACAAGCATCCCGAGTAAAGCAAACATAACAACAAGGTAATATTCAAAGAAATTAGAAGAGTATTTTTGCAGGTACTGATAAGATACAAGCACTGTCAATAAAGTCATAAGAAATACCAGCGCACTAAAAAAGACTGTGACATTAGTAATCTTTAAAGATTCACCAAGAATAATTACCTCTTTATCAATTAAATAAAAGTTTGATAAAAAGCCAATAAAAAGCACAAGGACAGAACTTCCATATTGGATAATCTTGTTCTTGATAACCAAAAACACAAGCAAAGCGATGAATATTCCCGCAAAAACCACCAGAAAAGGTAATAGATAACGCAGTTCAGATAGTTGTATCATAGGCGTTTTTTCGTGTTTTACTTAAGTAGAAAATCAGCACCAGGAATGCAAGCACCGCACCGGTACTGTCGGCAAACCAATCGTATATATCACTTGTCCTGTTTGGAACAAAATATTGATGAAACTCGTCAAAAAGGCCATATAAAATCGTAAATATCAACGAAGCTAACATAAAATGTCTCGACAAAGTTGCAAATGTTTTCTGATGTCTTAGTGACCATACAAAACAAAAAAACAATACAAAAAATAATATTATGTGAATTAATTTATCTTCAAAAGTAAAACTCAACTCGGGCAATTTATCAGACGGTATTGATGAAAGAACAAAGATCCCTACCAGCATTAACCACAATGGTAAATGATATTTTACAAAGTCAAATTTTTTCATCTATCAGTCGCTTTTTTATCAAAGGAATCACAGTAATTAAATCCGATGCCAGAGTTGAACTCTGTCCTTTCAACTCATATAAATAATCCCCACATAACGAATGAATCCCTACTCCCACTATTGCAGCACCCAGTGCATCTGATGAATTAGCATACACTGCAGCAATAATTCCACTCAACACATCTCCACTGCCCACCGTAGCAAGATTTTCACGTCCAAATGGATTTATGTATACCTCTGTACCATCAGTAATTATTGTAGGAGAACCTTTTAAAACAAGTATAACATCATATTGCCTTGCAAACTCTCTTGCTCTCTCAACAAGGTTTCTTTTAAGCTCTTGAACTGATAGACCCGCTAAAGTTGAAAATTCACCGTGATGAGGAGTTAAAATTACTTTTGTTTGTCTTCCCTTCAATACCTCAAGATCGCTTTTCAGTGCAAATAGTCCATCTGCATCAACAACAAATTTCTTGTCCACGTATTGTTTAAGTAATTGTCTGACTAATACCATTGTTTCCTGTTCTCTTCCTATACCGGGCCCAGTCAACACAACATCAGCCCAATCTATTTTTTCTTTCGATACATCAAATGTTTTCATTGAGAAGGTTATTGCAGCAGTTTCTGGCAAAGGGAAGGTAATCACTTCTGTTGTCTTTTCTTCAAGAATAGCATTTAATGATTCAGGTATTCCAAGTATTACTGCTCCCGCACCTGCTCTTAAACACGAAACACTACACAAATAAGCCGCCCCAGTAAATCCCCGTGACCCAGCAAGAACAAAGACTTTTCCATTCCTGTATTTATTAGAAATAACACTTCTATGTGGGATATGTCTGCCTATATCAGTAAATTCAAGTTCATATATCCTATCAACATTTCTTACTTCAAACTCCTCTACTGGGATTCCAATGTCAACAACGACAACTTTCCCACTTGCAACCTTGCCCTCCTCAAATAATGAATTAACCTTTTTAACTCCCATTGTTACTGTATAATCTGCACGCAACATCTGATTACACTCCGCATAATGAGCTAATCCACTTGGTGTGTCTATCGCTACTACAATTTTATTCGCAAGTGAATTTATGTAATCAAAAACATTCTCCAAACGTTTCTCAAGTTCTCCTTTGAAACCAATCCCAAAAATCCCATCGATAATCAATACCTTCTCACTACGACCTTCAAAATAAGTCCTTAAGGTAGATTCCGACTCAACTTTATGAAATCTGATAAGATGCTTTTTAGAAAAATATTTACAAATATTGTAATTTATCAGACAGTCCCCTTTAAAATCAATATCATCATAAAACAACATTACATCTGTTGCAATATTATTTATCGCTAAAAATCGGCTTATTACAAAACTATCACCCGCATTGTTACCTCTCCCTGCTAGAACCATCACACTATTGATGGAATATTTCCTTATAATATCGAGGATGAACAAGGCAGCATTTTTACCCGCATTTTCCATTAAAATAATAGAGGGGAGACCCAGTGACTCAATGATGTCCTTCTCAATTTCTAAAACTTTATGATTATAAAACACACTTTTCATACACTAACTTATTGCATTCTTAATTTTCTTCAGTTCTGCTGCTTTATCTGCTGACATGAATATTGAAGCACCACAAACCAGTATATCCGCACCTGCTTCAGCAATTTCTCTGGCATTCTCACTTCCTATACCACCATCGACCTCAATTAAGAATTTGCCTTTTCTTTCAGTTCTCACTGCATCAAGAGTTGAAATCTTTTGTAATACATAACTAATAAACTTTTGCCCTCCAAATCCTGGATTCACACTCATTAACAACACAAAATCAAGATTATCAATAATCTCAGTTAAAACATCAACCGGTGTTGCAGGATTTAAAGCCACTCCAGCTTTTACCTTATATGACTTTATATAATTTATAATCCTGTCAAGATGATAATTATTTTCATAATGTACAGAAATATATTCGGCTCCAGCATTTACAAAATCTGATATGAAATGCTCCGGATGTTCTATCATTAGATGCACATCAAGTGGAAGACGACTAATTCTATCAACTGTTTTCACTATGTATGGACCATAACTTATGTTTGGTACAAAATGTCCATCCATAATATCACAATGAATCATATCAGCTCCAGCAACTTCTATTTCCTTTATTTCTTCGCCTAACTTACTAAAATCAGCTGATAATATTGAAGGAGAGATTTTTTTCGACATATATCAATTAGAGTTTTTTTTGTCTTTGGTAGTTGGTGGAACTTTCGGGGTTTCTGTTTTCTTTTTTGTATCAGTTTCTTTTGTAGGTTCCTTTATCTGAGTCTTCTCTGATGGATGCTTATCTTTACTGTCTTTAGATTTGTCAGTTGAGGGGTCATGGGTATCCTTATCCTTCGGCTTTATATCCTGTTGAGATTTTTCATCTTTGCTCTTTTCTTTTGCACGTTTTTGGTCAATTTCTTCCTGTCCTTCGTTTTTCAAACTTTCTTCTATCTTAGTTACATCAATGCTCTTCTTCTTTGAAACTATAACATCGACAGTTGCATTTTCCTTAGCTGATTTATCCTTCAAAGGATACTGATCTATTATTACTCCAACAGGTTTATCACTTGGTTGATATGTAATTTTTCCCATTTGCAGCTTCTTTTCAGCGAGTATCTTTTTTGCTTCTTCAACCTTCTTTCCAATTAAATCAGGAATAATAATATCACCTACTTGCGGCCCATTACTTACAATCAAATCTATTTTAGTAGATTTTTTCACTTTACTACCTGGTTGCTGTACCTGTCGTATAATCACATCTTCAGGAAACTCATTGGAGAACTGTTTAACAACTTCTCCAATCTGTAAGTTTCTCTGTTCAAGAACAAATTTAGCATCCCGCAAAGATCTTCCGACCAGTTTAGGCACTTCTATCATCTGTTCCCCACCACAGATAACAACATAGACTCTCCTGCCATATTTGACCATCTCATCTGGCGGTGGTAACTGCTCAAGCACCTCTCCAAATGGCTTACTCTCATCATACCTGATGTTCCCTTGCTTCATATCAAGCCCTGCTGACTCAAGAACCTTTTTTGCTTCATCATATCTTAAGCCAACAACATTTGGCACTTTAACAAGAACTGAGTGCCGCACATACCAGGGCATCAGAACATTGTTGAAAAGAATAATTAAAAAGACAACAATGCCAAAAATTATTGCAAGTTTCTTCCACATTAAACAAAATCTAACTAACTTAAATCAAAAATAAAATCATATAATATTGAGCCTTAGCACGCTTTTCAGTATATTATAATCCAGATGTTGACAATTTCAAATATGAGGATATTTTTTGAAGTTCTTCTCAGCCTCAACCTCGATTTCAGACTGATGAATTTCCATTATCTTCGGATGGCAAATTTCGCATTATTATCTCTTCTCTTAAGTGTAGAAATTAATAGTCTCTCAAAATACCATAAATTATGCCATCTGTAGCTTTAGTTATATAAAGGGCTAAATAAAACTTACCAAAATGCTAATATACTTTTCAATATCAATATCTATTCAAACTGAAATATATTATTTGTAGTATCAATATCCGGTATATAGAGATTCCCCAGAGTAATTGTTACAGGCTTCTTATTATGCAATTCGATAGAATATTCTTTAATGTTAGTATCTTTCCAAATTTCAGGACTATCAGTTACAATAATGCTATTGCCAGAGTCCATTGAAACCGATATACAAAGAGGTAAAGGGAGACCACCTCTATTAAAAATCCTCAATGTAAGTATTCCATCACGAATAGTGGCATCTTTAATTTCAAGGTCAGCAACATTATATTCCATAAAACATCTTTTCCAGAACCACTTGAGATTTTTTCCTGAGATGTTTTCAATAATGTTAAAGAAATCAAAAGGGGTAGGATGTTTACCATTCCATATATTGATATAAGATTGTAAAGCAAATTTAAACTCTTTTTCCCCCAATATTTGTTCGAGTAAATCATAAACTAAAGCAGCCTTGCTATAAGAATTATGTCTATAGGTTGGTGCACGTAATACAGATGACACTGCAAGCAAAGGAAAGTCATAAAAACTACCAGCGTACGTTAAATAATTCTTAACGTTTCGTTGTTTCACATCATACTGAAAATTAGAAAGTCCTTCAGGATTTTGTCTCCCAACTCTTGTTTGGAATTCCATAGGCAAAAACACAGCCCACCCTTCATCCATCCAGGCATATTTTCTCTCATTAATTCCCATATAAAACGGGAAATATGTATGCGAAATCTCATGTGCAGTTAAAAACACTGTCGATTCCCACGTATCCGTTGTACCATCATTCACCATCATAGGGTATTCCATACCCCCTTCCCCATTAAATACGGTCATCGCAGAAAAGGGAAACTCTATTCCGGGCATTTCATTAGAAAGATACTGAATAATTTGAGAAGCAATATCAATTACATATTTGTACCAGTAGGAAGAGGATTTATAAGCCACATTCACCGTTACAGTTTTTCCGCTTTGTAGCTGAATCACATTACGATCCCATAGATAGTGGTCACTCAAAGAAAACACAAAATCCGGGACACCAAAAGCAGTGTATTTCCATTCACCTGTTTCCGCAGATGTGGTAAATTCCTTTATCTTTGGGAGGTCGGAAATAGTAATCAGGTTTTTCTGCGAAGAATTGTAATAGCTGAGAAACTTTTGTGTAAAAACCTCTTCGGGATTTTTCAAGGTTCCAGTTGCCCAAACAATCACGCCTGATTTATTGGTTTTTATGCTTACATCATAATCATTAAAATCATTGTAAAATTCTACCTGTCCCTTATAATCCGTTTTATCCCAACCATCAATATCGTCATATACACTAATTTGAGGATACCAATAAGCAATCATCATAGCAGTTGAATCATATCTACCCATTCGTGGAAAGTTCTCACCAGGAATGGTAAACTCCCATTCTATTTCTAAAACAGCTGACGAATTTGATTTGATTGGACTGTAAAGTTTAAGATACATATTAGTACCAGCTCTTCGAACAACATTTTTATCTGCTAAGTCGTATGGCTGATTGTTAATTCTTAAATGCTTAATTACCATTCCTTCTGTAAAATCCTTTTCTGTAATTTCCCAATCACGGGATTTCCCGGCAATAGCAAAATCTTGATAAGTTCTTATCACAATATCATAAAGGTCATCAGGACTATTATTATAGTAAGAGATTTGTTCCTTACCATAAAGAACATAGGAATAAAAGTCCACAAGAGCTTCAATCCTGTATTGAGATTTATTTTGCCAGTACTTACTGCCCGGTAAACCGCTGTTAGTTCGCGTGTTATTTTTTATAGCTGCTCGAATTTCTTTAGGAACAAAATAGTAATCCTGTGAGAAGCTATTTGCTGCTATTAATACAATAATAGCAGTTATAAATGCCCTTTGAAACATTTTAATAAACATAGTTTGTTTTTGTTAAATAAAACTTTGCTTCCCGTTTTATACCTAAGGAAAATCTCTTAGTTCAGTAAGTAGCCATAAAATAATTTATAACAGCAAAACATTAAACATAATTTTATCTCCCCGGAGGCAATTTAATTGTACCACAAAAGATAATTTTCAACTCGATGAAATAGTAATACTTGTTATAACAGAAATATTCAATTAATATCAGTTTCTTGACTATCTTACACCCATAATATATACTAACTACACGACACTTTTTATAGAATAAAAAAATAAATCTGGCTCTAAAAATGTTATATTATTAAATTTATTAATAATTAATAATATAAATAAAGAAAATCAACAAGTATATTTAGGTATGGTTTTGATTACTTAATCGGTGTAATTAAAGACATTCATAATAACTTGTATGAATTTAATAACCCTGTTGAAATTTCGTCGTGTACTTAGCCAGATAAGGATTGATGATAGATTAAATTGAATAACTATATTATTTTTCGTATATTTGTATAACATTTTATAAAAATTTTGGAGTATTAAAATGAACTTTACAAAAAAGATTTTCAAGAGTTTAATTTTCTTTGGAGTGTTTGTCACACTTACTTACCTTTCAGGTTGTGTCGGTTCAATGGAAACCGAAAGTGGAAAACTTGCTTATCGAGCGCAAAACTGGCCCGAAGCTGAAGAAAAATTGTCTAAAGGACTCATCTCCGATCCAAACGACGATGAGGGCTGGTATATGTTAGGACATGCACAAACCAAACTGGGTAAGTATGAGGCTGCAGCAAAATCATTCGCAAGGTGTCTGGCAATCTCAAACAAATATGCAGACAATATTAAGTATCTTTGGGGGGAAACCTACAATCAGGGAGTTGAAAAATTTAATAACGCCCTGAGCTGTATGAAAGCTAAAGATTCTCTATGTGTAAAGAAAAATTTTACCGACGCACTAAACTATTTTCTGGGGGCAACTAAAATAATGCCTGATAGTTTGATGGTTTACTCCATACTGGGAGACACCTATGCGTATCTGGGAAAAGCTGATAGTTCCTACCTTTCATACCAGATAATATTTAATAAGACAAAAGACCCTAAAGACGCTGAAAAGGTTGCTGGCTCACTATACGACAAAGCAGTAAATACATTTCTTGAAGGGAACTATGAACAGGCTACAAAGGATTTTGAAAAGGTAATAAAATTTGAAAAACTTCCAAAAGATAGCAAAATTTACGAAGCTTCGGTTTATTACTATGCACTTGCTAATGCAGCAGTAGGTGCAGATGTACGCGATAAAGACCCAAATAACGAAGCCTATAAAGATTACTTCAACAAGTCAAAAGTTGTGCTTGAGCCTTTATATCAAAATCTAAAAAACAAAGACCTTGAACTGAGAATTGTTGAATTATTGGTAAATGTTTATGCAAGTCTTGGAGATGCAGATAAAGCGACTGAATACCTAAAGAAAAAAGAAACTTTAGAGAAAAATAACAATAATAATAAATAACTTTGAACGTTCAACAAAAGAAATCATCAGGCTGGAAGTGGTTTCTTGGTATTTTTATTGCAATTGCAGTAATAGTGGTAGTATTTATTGCTGCAGCATTGGTATATTTTGCAAGTACCTTTAAACACACTGAAAAAACCTTTTATTATGAAGTAAGTGGTTCGGGTTCAGGAAAAGTAGCTATTGTAGAACTTGACTATACAATAATAGAGCCTGAATCTCTTGTCAGACAATTTAAAAAATACCAAGATGATAAATCCATTAAAGCCATTGTCTTAAGGATAAACTCGCCAGGCGGTGGTGTAGCAGCTTCACAGGAGATGTATGAGGAAGTAAAACGAACTCGAGATGCCGGAAAACCTGTTGTTGTTTCCTTTGGGGCAATAGCTGCAAGCGGTGGTTATTATGTCGCCTGTGGAAGTTCATATATAGTAGCAAATCCCGGCTCCTTAACAGGTAGTATTGGAGTAATTGCTCAATTTATAACCCTCAAAGATCTGGCAGATAAAATAGGTATTAAAGAAACAACCGTTAAAAGTGGAAAATTTAAAGATTCGGGAAACCCATTTAAAGAATTGAATAAAGATGACCTCGAATATTTTCAATCCGTTGTTAACGATAGTTATGAACAGTTTATGGAAGTTGTTTCAAAAGAGCGTAAGATACCTATGGAACAACTTAAAGAAATTGCAGATGGTAGAGTGTTTACAGGAAAACAGGCTCTCGAACTAAAACTGGTAGATACCTTAGGGACTTATCAGGACGCAATAATGATTGCTGCTCGTCTTGGTAAAATTGAAGGGGAACCTGCTATTGTTAAGGAAAAGGTCAAACGGGGTATTCTGGATATATTTCTGGAAGGACTCGGCAAAAATAGTTTAGAATCAATAAAAAATCAACTTGAAGCCGAGTATATAAATAAACCTATACTCCAATACAAATTCGAAAAATAAAATTGCAGTATTATGACACGTGCACAAATAGCGGCAAAAATTTCTGAAGCCACCGGAATTAGTAAGAAGGAAACTGAAATTATTATTGAAGGATTTATCAGTACTATAATTGAATGCTTGAGCAATAATGATTCAATTGAGATTCGCGGATTTGGAACTTTCAAAAATGTCGTTCGCGAACCGCGTAAAGCAAGAAATCCTAAGACTGGAGAGACAATTGAACTTAAAAAACGCTATATACCGAAATTCAAAGTCTCTAAAGAATTTAAAAAAATTGTTCAAGATAGTTTATCAAATAAATAATTAAAAGAAAGGAGATAGAAAAATTAATGCCGTGCGGTAGAAAAAGAAAACGAGCTAAAATGTCAACACATAAAAGAAAAAAACGATTACGTAAAAATAGACATAAAAAGAGACTACGTTAAAATTCAGTACAACATTTAACCCGGCTTGTAATATATACATTACAGGACGGGTGTTTCTTTTTAGATATGTTGAGAAAGGAATTTTATCACCTTATCTTTTCCGAGTAATTCAGCAACAAGAGGTAACTCAGGACCATGTTCTTTTCCTGTTAAAGCAAGCCTGATAGGCTTAAAAAGATTTTTACCCTTAATACCGGTTGCATTCTGGATCTCTTGAGTAACCTTTTTGAAAATCTCAGCGGTAAGTTCACTAATATTCTGAAGCCGTAAAATAAGTTCTTCAAAAACCCTTTTAGAAGTATCTGTTCTTACAACCTTCAAATAATCTGGATTTTCAAATTCTATCTCATCAACAAAAAACATCCGAAAATGTTGGGGTAATTCACTTAATTTGTTTACATACACTCTTACAACGTTTAAAATCTTTTTAATTTTAAGTTTATCACTTGTGTCAATCCCTTCTACCTCAAGAAATGGCAGTGCAAGTTCCATCAGACTATCAATATCATAACGTCTAATATACTCATTGTTCATCCAGTCAAGTTTCTGAACATTAAAAACAGCTCCTGCACTATGAACTCTTTCAAGAGAAAAGCGCTGGATAAGTTCCTGCATAGAAAAGAATTCGTTTTCTTCTCCCTCTCCGGGATTCCAGCCCAATAATGCAATAAAATTAATAAGGGCTTCTCTTAAATAACCTTTGCGTAAATAATCCTCAACCGCAACATCACCCTGCCTTTTGCTTAATTTAGTCTTATCTGGATTTAATAATAATGGAACATGTGCAAATACTGGAGGTTCCCATCCAAGTGCTTTGTAAATCAATATGTGTTTCGGAACCGATGTAACCCATTCCTCCCCACGTATAATATGTGTAATCTTCATCAAATGATCGTCAATAACATTCGCAAGATGATATGTTGGAAACCCATCAGATTTCAATAGAATCTGATCGTCTATTAAATTAGTTTCAATTCTCACGGTCCCTTTTATAACATCCTCAAACTTAACTTCATCATCAAGTGGCACTTTTAGCCTTATAACATAAGGTTTACCTTCTTTTAACAACTTTTCCACTTCGCTTTTCATAAGACTTCGGGCACGTCTGTCATACATAGTTTGACGCCCTTCAATTTGCTGAAGCCTTCTCATCTCTTCAAGTTCTTCAGGAGTTTCAAACGCATAATACGCCCACCCTTTCTCCAATAATTCATTACAGTACCTCCTATAAATGTCAAGTCTTTGAGACTGGAAATACGGACCATAAGGCCCACCTTTAAACGGTCCTTCATCATAATCAATCCCCAGAAGATTCAGGGAATGAATTAAATTCTCGACTGCACCTTCAACTTTTCTTGCCTGATCAGTATCTTCAATCCTCAATACAAAAACACCATTGTGATGTCTGGCAAATAAATAGTTAAATAGTGCTGTTCTCAAATTACCAATATGTATGTACCCCGTTGGAGACGGTGCATACCTTACTCTGACATTTTCTAATTTATTCATCTGCTATTTGCTATTATTGATTACAATTACAAATTCTCCAACTTCCTTTATCTTATCCAAATCAAGATTACTGAAGTTGCCTATTATACTCTCTTCAAACTTCTTAGTAAGTTCGCGAAACAATACATAATCTCTGGTACCGAAAAATTTTTTCAATTCCGACATAGTCTTTTTTATTCTGAACTTGGATTCAAATATCACAATCACATCTTTGATATTCCTTAACTCTTCTAATCTGGTTTCTCGCCCTTTCTTCACAGGTAAAAACCCCTGAAAATAAAAAGTGTCAGTTTCAAACCCGCTCATAACCAGAGCTTGAATTACCGAATTAGCTCCCGGTACCGGAACCACTTTAATCCCATTTTCTATACAGGCATTAACAAGTATACTGCCGGGATCAGATATACACGGTGTCCCTGCATCGGATACAAGTGCCACTGGTTTCCCATTTTTCAGTTCATACATTATGTAATCAATTTTCTTTGATTCAACCTGAGAATAATAACTTACGATTTTATTTTTGATACCATAAAAACTCAACAGTTGCCCCGTCCGACGAGTATCTTCAGCCGCTATTAAATCAACATTTTTAAGAACATAAATTGCACGAAAAGATATATCGTCTAAATTCCCAATCGGCGTTGCAACAACATATAAAACACCAGGTTCTATAGCTAAATGGGAAAATTTGTTTTCAATAAAATCAAAAATGTCTTTATATTTTTCTTTCAACACTTTTTAAGTTAAGAATAGTATTTTAAAATTAAAATGAATTAAGAGTTAATGCCTTTAACTTTAAATTTACAAAATGTAAGTTACCGTATGCTTGTAATAGGAAGAAATCCGATAATTGAAATTCTCCTGACTGAACCCAAGAGCCTTACTCGCGTGATTATTATGAAAACAAATCACCCTCACAAAAGAGCAGCAGAAATTAGTAAACTTTGTAAAGAGGCGGGAATCCCGGTAATGTATCTTGCTCGCAAAGGCTTTTCAAAATATTTCTCATCGAAAACAAAAGAGGAGGGCATCGCACAGGGAGTTATTGCTTTTATGAAAGATTTTCAATATAAACCACTAACCGAACTCGTTCAGGATATATCTCCTGTCCAGAACCCGCTTCTGATAATACTTGATGAAATCACTGACCCTCATAATTTAGGGGCTATCATCCGTTCAGCAGCCGCTCTTGGAGCAGATGGAGTAATTATTCCAAAACATAATTCAGCAGAAGTTAATCACACCGTCATAAAAGCTTCTGCCGGCGCTGTCAAACACATTCCAATAGTAAAAGTTACTAACCTTGCTAATACCATCAGATATCTTAAAGACCACAACTTCCTCATAGTAGGCACAGACCTGAAAACAGAAAAAATTATTTTTGAAACTGACTTTAAACAACCAATTGCTCTGGTAATCGGTAGTGAGGGCAAAGGGATGAGAAAAACAATTCGTGAACTTTGCAACTTTACTGTACGAATCCCTATGGCAGGACACGTAGAGTCTCTTAATGCCTCCGTATCAGCAGCAATTTTCCTGTACGAGATTTTTAGACAAAAAAATTCTTAATTATCTTCCGTTCCTTCGTGTTTTTTTAATGGGTCTTCCAGTAATCTTTTACTGAACTTATTGACTGAGGTAATACCAGTTAAGATGAGAACTATAACAGAAAATATTACTACTATAATTATAACAAAAGCATCCAATTACAGATTCCTCCTCAACCAATTTAATACTAAAGACTTGATTTCTGGTTTTTCTTCTATCAAATATTTTCCATGTTTATCAGAGCTAAAAACCTTAAATTCTTTTGGGTCATCAACATAATTATCATAAATATCTTTACTTTCAGCAGCATAGTTTCCATCCTTATCGCCACATATTAGAAACACTGAACGTATTCTCTCAATAACTCGCCCCATTAATATGTCCCGAATATCTGTAAGGTTTTCAAAAGTATATTTGCCAACAGAAATTCCTACTATAGTCTTTGCCCCAAGATAATATTTAGCATAGAATGCCAGTGAACCTCCTATGGAAGTTCCTACTACAGCAATCCTGCTTGAATCAATCCCTTCATTAACACCATCAGCAGACCTTGCCCACCCAAAAACCGCTTGAAGATCTTTGGGCGCTTGCTCTTTATCAGATAAAAGTTTGTCTATTGCCACCGGTGCCTTATCAGATTCCCCATGTGACCTTATATCATAAGCAATAACTTTGAAACCGCTCTTTACAAGTGAATCAACAAAATCTCTGGTCCACTGACTTTTATCAGACCTGAATTGATGAATCAATATTACCAGTGGCTCACTTTGTTTATGTTTCAACGATGAATAAAAAAAGTTTGCCTTAATCTTTATATTATCTGAGGTAATAAACTCTTTATCTTCTTTTACAATCGAGTCGGACTTTACAGTTACCTCATTCTTAAGGCTCCCTTTGCTCGCCTCTTTACATGCTATAGAACCAAGAAAAAATGTAACTACTATTATTAATAGAATTTGAATTGTCTTCATTTTTTTTCTCCCTTTTTCTTTTATAAAAATAAAAATCCCCCTCTACTATATTCAAGGGGGATTTAAATATACAAAATAAACATCAGTCTATGTGAACAATCCAGTTATGAATATCTTCAAGTTCCCCATATTGTATCCCTGTAATGGTATCATAAAACTTCTGGGCATAGAGACCTATCTTTCCCTCATTTATTACCATATCTTCACCTTTGTAGTGTAAAAGACCAACAGGAGAAATTACAGCTGCAGTTCCAGTACCAAAAACTTCCTTAAGCTCACCTTTCTTGTATGCCTCTCGTACCTCATCAATAGTAATATCCCTCTCACTAACTTTCATACCCCATTCTCTTGCCAGCGTAAGAACTGAATCTCGAGTAATGCCAGGCAGGATAGTACCTTTATGTAATGATGGGGTTATAAGTTCATCACCTATCACAAACATAATATTCATAGCCCCAACCTCATCAATATCTTTTCGGTTAACTCCATCCAACCATAATACCTGCGAAAAACCCTTTTCATGAGCTTTCTTTCCTGCCAGCATCGAAGCAGCATAATTCGCAGCCGTTTTTGCGGAACCTAAACCTCCCCGTACTGCCCTTACATGTTCAGTCTCAACCAGAATCTTTACTGGATTTAAACCCTCTGCATAATAAGAGGCAACTGGAGAAGTTATAACATAAAGTTTGTACGTATCTGAGGCTGCAACTCCCAGAAAATTCCCATATCCAAATACAACAGGACGTATGTATAGAGATTCCCCTCTTTTTTGTGGAATCCATTGTTCATCCGTTTTCACAAGTAGTTTGATAGCTTCCACAAGATGCTCTACATCATACGGAGGAATACACACAGCTTCAGCAGATTTTGCTAACCTTTTTGCATTCATTTCAGGCCTGAATATATTAATACCCCCCTTTTTAGACCTGAATGCTTTTAACCCCTCAAAAATAGTCTGACCATAATGTAAAGTGCAGTTAGCAGGTTCTAAATCAATTTTCGAGTAAGGAACAATTTGTCCAACATCCCACTTGCCATCTGCATATGTTGACTCAAACATATGGTCAGAAAAGAAAACCCCAAACCTTAAATTGTTCCAGTCTACTTCATTAATTCGTGTAGTACTGGACCTGGTGATTTTTATATCTTTCATATTGTATTATTTAGTGTTCATTCCTTCAGCAACACTTATAGCTTCTTTCATTAATTTTTGACCTGCCTCTAAAGCTTCCCTATTTAGCGGTA